>CALJOM010000018.1 GCA_937981765.1 uncultured Bacteroidales bacterium | reverse complement strand
AAATTTATTTGTTTGTTACTATATTACCGGCACCTGTTTTGAAGTTCAGGTTGATGGTGTAGTTGCCGGCGGTAACAGGAACTCGCTCTTGATCCGGCCCATTGCCACGGAAAACTATCGTATTGTTAAGTACGATGAATTCAGATTGCCACCAATCGGTAAACCACCCATTAACATGCGTGAACCATGCATACATACGCAATTCGCCATCACTGAGGTCCTTAGTAATAAAAATATTTGGATCGTCAACTGTGAATAGGCCATTGGGGTTAGCAGTATCCCAGCTACCAATAGTATTACCAATCAAGTAAACTTTTGGATCGGCTATAGCAATTTTCTCTGCCTGGAAGTTAACAACAACCATATAGTAACCACTTTGGGCTGGAGCTGTAATGTTCCCTCCCCCGGTTTGGATTGTATATACCCCCGGATCAGAGGTAGCAACTCCGTAAAAGTCACCATTCCAAGCACGAACCGGTGAGAATTTGAAATCTTTACCACCTTCGAGCCATTGAATGCGCCAGAATAAATGAGGCTTGCTATGAACAGGTATCATTGGAAGATTTATGGTTGACCATTCCCAACCTCCAACCGCCTCACCGATCATGAATACTGAATCGGGGTATTCGGGTAGAGGATCAACCGTTCCAACTTTTTGAGCTGTAAACGACCAACCATGAGCTTGACGCCACTTCAAATTAAACTTGTATTTTCCTTCACCACCGGGAGCAAAGTAGTTGTGAGCCCAGGTTCCGCCGCCCATCAAAAAGTCATTATCGGTGTTACCTTTACCGATGTTCCCAAAGATTATAAAATCTTGAGTAGTAATTTTCCACCCGTTGTTGTAGCGGAATTTTACCCCACCACGCTCACGAATGATAACCGTGTCGGCTTCCCAGGTGCATTCGGTTGCGGTTGCTGTTTTGGGTTCCATATCGTACTGGCCGGACCAGCCTAGTTCGGTAGCATCGCCTATAACCCCCCATTTTGTGATTTTAACATAGAAAATCTTGTTGGTGGTTTTGTCGAAAATTACATGATAAAAACCTGCACTCGTGATGCTAATCGCGTTACCGTTTTGTACAGTAGTAACAACATAAACATCCCCTTGTACCTCATCACCGCCTTGGTGATCAAGAATGGTTGGAGTGCCCTCAGCACCATAAACCGTTTCCTGCGCACCAGCTTTTTGGGTAATTTTCAGGTCGCCGGTGGTAAGATACATCATTTTCTCGAACATGTCACTGCGAGGATTGGAAGAGAATCCTGTTCCCTCAACACGTCCGTCTTGCATCATTGCATACAAACTCAGCCCCTGCAAGCCGGTAGCGCTACCTGTTAAATAAACGCCATCTTCGGCAGGAGGAGTAGTGTTGTCGTCGTTGTCCTTGTCTTTACAAGCGACAGCTAGCATTGCAGCCATAACAAACACAGCGGCAAGCCTCATCCATTTTGTCCATTCTGTTCTTTTCATACGATTTTGTTTTAAAATTAGGGTTATTGTTTGAAAAAAAATTGGGTTTACATGTTAAAAATTAGTGCGGATCTAAAGCCAAGTTTGGATTGGCATCGATAGCCCATTGCGGAATTGGGAATATTTTGCGATCGGGAGTTGAGGCCGGTTTTTCCCACCAAGCATTGTTGAATTTACCGAAACGGATTAAATCCTGACGGCGATGAGCTTCGAAGAACATTTCGCGTCCGCGTTCGGCCAATAATTCATCGAGAGTTATTGAAGTAAGTGGCTGATAGTTGTCGAAAGCTCTCTGACGAACCTGATTTACATAAGCAACGGCATCTCCGGATTTACCCTGGCGTAGGAGTGTTTCGGCTTTCATGAGCAATACATCGGCGTAGCGGAAAATGGGAAAATCGTTACTTAGGTTGTCTTTGGCCCCAAGTTTAATCTCAAATTTTACGATTCTTGCACCCGACATACGAATTTGAATTTTAGTAAAGGATTGGTCCATGCGAAGTGCCGGAATATTTTTTGTGAAAACCAATGGAGCACCACCAGCTCCTGGGTCCGTAATGGGTTGTCCATCATAGCTGTATTGCTGACCAATCAGGAATCCCTGTTTGCGTTTGTCGTTATTGGCATAACTATCGTAATGTGCTTCTACTACAGCCATCCCATTCCATGGACCAACAGGCATGTTAAAGGTTAGGTTGCTGTTATAATGCAGGGTTCGCATGTGGAGGTTAAATCCGGTATAGGCATCTTCGTCAAATGGAATTGAAAAAATTATTTCGGGACTATTCTGATTGTTGGTTACGAATGGTCCTAGCGGGTTGGATTCCAGAGTGTAAACTCCAAGAGCAATAACACTATCGCAGTATTTTTCAGCAAGATCCCATTTTGGTTGTCCGATATATTCCTGAGCATTCAAGTGCAGTTTAGCCAAAAGCATATAGGCCATACCTTTGTTTACGCTATACTTCGAACCACCTACTTCCAAATGGTGAACCACCGGGGTGATATCTCTTACCATCCAATGCCAAATGCTGTCGCGGCGGTTTTTGTAGGGCAATTGTGGAGCTTGGGAAAACGATGTTACATAGGGAACATCTCCGTAGTTATCTATCAAAAGATAATAATAGAAGGCACGCATAACTTTTAACTTGGCCAAAGCCAGGTCAATGCTAGGAGTTCCGGCACCGGGCGACCACAATTCAATGAGTTTGTTTGCTTCGAAAATCCCTCGATAAAATCGATCCCACATGCCGGCAACAGCTTCAGTGGTATTGGTCCAATTGTGAGTATAAAGGGCTACCCATTTCCCACCATCGTCCCAATCGGTATCGCGAATGGGGATTACAACTTCGTCGGTAGTTAATTCCTGACAGAACCACCAACCTCCCCAATCGAGTAGTTCTCTTAGTGGTGAATAGACAGGAACTGTCATAACCGCCAATTGTTCCGGATTTTCCGGAAATTGGTTGGCGGGAATTCTATCGTAAAGTCGGTCGTCTAGATTTGTACAGGATGTTAAAAGGACGACCCCAAGGCTTAAGATGGATATTATTTTTTTCATAGGGATGTTGTTTTTGTTAGAATGTAATATTCAGGCCAATGGTGAAGTTCCGGGTTTTGGGGTAAACGTTGTACTGATCTAATCCGAACGATAATCCGTTGTAGGATATTTCGGGATCGATTCCGGAGTACCCGGTTATGGTTAAGAGGTTATTGGCGGAGAAGAAGACTCTAGCGCGATTTAACCAGTTAATTGCTATTGTTTCAAAGTTGTAACCAATGGTGAGGTTATCTACACGTAGAAATGATCCGTTTTCGATATAATAACTGTTAACTTTGGGGGCATCATCGAGCCCACGTTCGATTAGATCTATAACAGATGTTAAACCATTAAGAGTTCCCACTACGTTTGGATTTTCAAATACCATACGTGTTACGTTAAGAATTTCGAATCCTTGAACCCAACGCAACGCAATGCTGACGTCGAAATTCTTGTAGATGGTAAAAAAGTTCGACCATCCCATTTCAAAGTCGGGTTGTGCAACGCCCACGACTCTTCGTTCGGCTTTAGACACATCGCGAGTAACTCCTCCGGCAGCGGTGTAGAATAAAAATTTTCCATCGGCAGAAATACCTGCGTATTGAGGCATGTAAAATGTGCCTAAGGCCCATCCCGGACGAATTAATTGTGTCCAGTTCTGATCTCCAACCAAACCACGTCCTGAAAGCCATCCTTCTTTGCGTTCTGTCCATGAGAATAGTTCGTTGGATAGTTCTTCGATTTTTTGACGGTTGTGAGAGAAGGTGTACATGGTTTTCCATTTAAATTCTCTCTGATCGATAACAAAAGCTTGAAGATGTAATTCTACTCCTCGGTTACGAATCGAACCAACGTTAGCCCATGTGGTACGAAGAGCGTTTGGTGGCACCGGTACGTTGTAGGGGGCCAATAGGTCGTAGGTCATTTTATCGTAAAAGTCTAAGGAGCCGGAAATTCTGTTGTTCAGAAATCCAAAATCCAACCCTACGTTAATTTCACGGTTTTCTTCCCACTTGAGATCGGGGTTTGCATTGTGGGAAAGTTGGAATTCTATGGTTTGTTCACCGGTTTCGGGGTTGATGGTTGTTCCTACGGCCGTAGCGGTCATAATGTCGAGGTAGTTATCAATTTCTTGATTACCTACAATACCATACCCTAATCGCAACTTCATCTGGCTTATGGTAGAATTGTCGACAAGGAAATTCTCTTCTTTTAAATTCCATGCTACAGAAGCTGATGGGAACCAACCCCATTCATTGTTTTTACCGAATTTGGTAGAACCATCGCGACGTATGGTAGCCGTGGCGTAATATTTTGAGTTAAAATTGTAGGTTCCGCGTGCGAAGAACGATATAAGCCGGTTGCTACTTTTGTAAGAACCAATATCGCGTGGATTAACCTGACTTAATACTCCAAGGTTATGCGATTGAACGTAATCGGATAAAGGATTTCTACCTTGTGCAAAGAATCCATTGGCAAAGTCTTCTTGGAAGGAGTAGCCCAAAAGTCCAGTAACATTATGACTTTCAGCAAATTTTCCTTCGTAATTAAGGGTTGTTTCCATAACACGGGATTCATAGTTTTCATAGGATCTTCTTCCATAACCAAGAGTGGTCCCTCCTCGAATCGTTTTTGGTTCAAAATAGAAATATTCGGCGTCGTTTCTAGTGTAACCTAGATTAACCACTCCTTTCAAACCTTCTGCAATGACCAATTCGGTACGTGCTGAACCGAGGTATCTTTTTGCCTGCCGTTGATTTTGAATCTGCTTAATTAAGGCTACGGGGTTATAGTAGTTGAAATCGCGGTTGATTTCATAAAAATTGTTATTTGCATCGTATACCGGATCGGTCGGATTTCGTTGGAAAGCTTGATAAAGCACATCGTTTGGCCCATTTCCGCCATAAGAGATATAATTGTTGGTTTCGAAGGTTGTAGTGAGCGAGGCATCAATGGTAAGCCTATCTTTAATGGCTTTGTGCAAAACATTAATTTTAGCAATGGTTCGTTGTTTAGAAGAACCTAGTATCACACCATCCCAATCGGTGTGGTTTACGGATAGGCGGTAATTTCCTTTATCAAAAGCGCCGGTTCCGGCAAAGTTATGGCTTTGGCTGAATCCAGTGCGGAAAATTTCGTCCTGCCAGTCAGTATTTGCTCCGTTATCGATAACGTCGCTGTAGCGATCGGGATATCGGCTCAACAAATCGCGGTATTGAGAAGCACTCATTAAATCGAGTCTTTTTGCTACAACATCCCACGATACGTAGGAATCATACGTTACATTGGTTGCAGCAAAACCGCCCTCTTTTTTTACTTCACTTCCTTTTCTGGTGGTTATAATGATAACTCCGTTGGCTCCACGTGCTCCATATATAGCTGTGGACGAAGCATCTTTTAATATGTTGAACGACTCAATTTCTTCAGGTGCTACGGTTGTGGGATCGGCTCCGGGAACACCATCAATAACGTATAAAGGTTCCGTATTGGAATAAAGTCCGGACGAACCACGAATTTTAACAGAAAATCCCGCGTTGGGGTCGCCTCCTTTTTTGGTTACACTCACTCCGGCAACTTTCCCTACCATCGATTGAATTGGATCGGTAAGGCTTCCACGGTTTAATTCATTGGCGGATACCTGAGCTACAGAACCGGTTCTATCGGATTTTTTCTGAGTTCCGTACCCGATTACTACAACCTCGCTCAGAAGTTCTACATCGGGAACCAGTGATACATTGATAACTTTTTCTGCCCCAACAACTCGCTCTTCACGGGTGTAGCCCATTAGGGAAAATTGTAGGGTTGCTCCCACCGAGGTGTTAATTGAATAATTTCCATCCAGATCGGTTTGTGTTCCAGTTGTGGTTCCTTTAATCACAATCGCAACCGAGGGAAGCGGTGTCTTATCAATGGCGTCGATAACCTTTCCGGTGATTAATACAGGTTGCGAAAACCCGTTAATCCCAAGGCTTATAAGAATAAGCGGCGCCATAGATTTTTTCAGATGTCGTAACAGTTGTTTCATCGCATCTTATTTAAAAGGTTTAACGTTTTGTTATTTTCTGACCGCAATTTAGAGCAAAAATTAACATAAAATTAACGTATTAGAAAGCCCAAAGACAGAAAACGTTTTCGCAAACGTTTTCGCCTTTCTTAATATTAACATTTTAAAAACAATAAAGTTTTAGCCTCCGCACCTTTGTGTTAATATTTTATAAAAATTGGCCGGTATGCAAAATAAAAAAGCAGTAATGCTTGTTTGGCATCCCTGCTTTAAGAAACTGAAAATATGTGTTTTGTTTGCTAGGCTTGAGCGCTTTTTACCTCCACATTGGAGCCTACCTTTTTCACTAAACCTTGTAATACCGTTCCGGGACCAACTTCAATAAATTCGGTCATACCATCGTTAAGCATGTTAAACGATATTTGTGTCCAACGCACAGGGGAGGTAAGTTGTAAAATCAGATTTTGTTTGATCTTAACGGGATCGGTGTAGGGTTTAGCATCCACGTTTTGATAAACCGGGGCTATCGGTTTATTAAAAGGTGTGGCATCGATTGCAGCAGCTAATTCTACTCTGGCTGGCTCCATTAGCGGACTGTGAAATGCTCCGCCAACTTTGAGCGGTAAGGCTCTTTTGGCTCCTGCCGCTTTGAGTTTTTCGCAGGCTATATCAACTCCTTTCAAAGTGCCAGAAATCACTAATTGACCTGGACAATTGTAATTTGCCGGAACTACAACTTCGTCGATTTCAGCGCATATTTTTTCTACTACATCGTCGTCAAGTCCAAGAATAGCAGCCATGGTAGAGGGATTCAATTCGCAGGCTTTTTGCATTGCCATAGCCCGAGCATAAACAAGTCTCAAACCATCTTCAAACGATAACGCCCCTGCAGCGGTTAAAGCAGAAAATTCGCCGAGTGAGTGTCCGGCTACCATATCGGGTTTGAAATTACTGCCCAAAACTTTGGCCAAAATCACTGAATGAAGAAATATGGCTGGCTGTGTAACTTTGGTTTGTTTTAAATCTTCTTCTGTACCGGCAAACATTAGATCGGTTATGGCAAATCCTAAGATTTTATTTGCCTCTTCAAACATTGCTTTTGCTTCGGGGTATTTCTCGTAGAGATCTTTTCCCATGCCCACAAATTGTGCTCCCTGTCCGGGAAATCCGTATGCTTTCATAATTTCTGAAGATTAGGTTTTACTGAAAGATTTTTTTGTCAATGACAAAAATACACTTTTTATGGTTACAACCCGATATCACAGAGGAAAAAGCGGGCTCTCTGCTCTGAGTCGAAATTTATGGGATTAATACTTTGGCGCAAGATTTTTCTAACGCAAATCTCTTCCTATGAGGTGAAAGAACTCTTCGCGTGTGGCAGCCGAATTCAAAAAGGCTCCTGTAAATGCCGAAGTTGTGGTAGCGGAATTTTGTTTCTGAATTCCTCGCATTTGCATACACATGTGTTGGGCTTCAATTACAACAGCCACACCAAGTGGGTGGAGGGCATTCTGTATGCAATCGCGGATTTGAACCGTAAGGCGCTCCTGTACCTGCAAACGCCGGGAAAAGGCTTCCACAACACGGGCTACTTTACTCAACCCGGTAATGTAACCATTGGGGATATACGCCACATGGGCTTTCCCAAAAAAAGGAAGCATGTGGTGTTCACAAAGGCTGTAAAAATCGATATCCTTAACCAGAATAATCTGGCGATATTCTTCCTCAAAAAGTGCCGAACGTAGAATATCATCAGGATCCATCGAATAGCCCTGAGTTAAAAACTGGAGCGACTTTGCTACCCGCTCGGGTGTTTTTAGCAAGCCCTCGCGTTCGGGATCTTCTCCCAAAAGGGATAAAATTTTCTTGTAATACTTGCTGATTTCGACGGTGGCATTGCTGTTATAATGATCTACTCGCAGATAGCCATTGTCGGGAAGTTTTACCTTATCGTGACGTAAATCCATAGTGCAAAATTTATTCTCCAAAATATTCCACAAAGTTATTTTCTGTTTCCTCAATCCGTATTTTATGCAGTTCAGCTCCCAATCGCTTTATTGGCTCTTCCAGCACTTTCCAAAACTCTACAGCTAAGGTTTCGGTGCTGATGATCTTATCTTTTAAAAAATCAACATCCAAATTCAAGTTTTTGTGATCTACCTTTTGAATAATGTATTCGTTAATTAATCGGCTTAAATCTTTAAGGTTAACTACAAAACCGGTTTCCGGGTTGATGTTCCCTTTCACCGTTACGTACAATACGTAATTATGCCCGTGCCAATTGGGGTGTGAACAAGCTCCAAAGATAGCCAAATTTTTTGCGTTATCCCAATCGGGGCGAAAGAGTCGGTGTGCGGCACTAAACCGTTCGCGTCGGGTTATGTAAACCATTTGATTATATTTGTGTTTTGCAAAGATAACAACCCCCGAACTCATTTGTTTAACAATTTCAAATCTATTTTAAACGTTTAGCAAGTATGAACTCTGAGATTCGATTCCTGGTTGTGGCTGCTACTGCCATGGAGGTTGCTCCTCTACTTAATGAACCAACTGCTGTTGAGGGAATCGTTTTGCCATCAACTTATAAAAATTGCATGGTCATGATCTCGGGAATCGGAATCGCCAACACCATTTTTAATCTCACCAAGGTATTAACAAGCCATTCGTTCAATGTAGTTATGAATGTAGGAATTTGCGGCAGCTATAAACATAGTTTCCCTCCGGGAACCGTGGCCAATGTGGTGGAAGACCGTTTCTGGGATCAGAGAGTTGAAATGGGTAACGGGGCTATGAGTTGGATAGACGCAAAACTCTCCACTACCCAAGTTTTTTCCCCAACATGGCTCAACCACCCTAGGTTTTCAACCCTACCCAAGGCTCGGGCCATTACTTCCGACACCGTTCATGCCAACCCCGACTCTATTGAAAAAATAGTATCGAACTGTAATCCCGATCTGGAGAGTATGGAGGGTGCTGCCGTTGCTTACGTTTGTCATAAACTTAGTGTGCCCTATTGTCAACTACGTGCAATTTCTAACCCGGTAGGAATTCGAGATAAAAGCCAATGGCAGATTCCACGAGCGCTGGAAAACATACATAAAGTAATTGAAGAGATCGTTGGCTGATATTTCTTGTCATGCTCTTTGTTTTGTTCCTGAAATTTTATAGTTAAACTGTTTTGGATTACCTTTGCTAATCGATGAATGGTTATGAAACTTCGCCTCGGAATATCAACCTGCCCTAACGACACCTTTATGTTCGAAGCCTTACTTCATGGGCGAATTGATACCATGGGCTATGAATTTGAACTCATAACCGCCGACATTGAAACCCTAAACCAATGGGCAGTAGAGGGGCTGTTGGATATTACCAAAATAAGTTTTAATGCATTTGCAACCATCACAGATACCTATCAGCTGCTTCGCTCAGGAAGTGCCATAGGATTTAAAAACGGGCCTCTGATTGTGAGCAATAAGCGACTATATCCCGAAGAACTCCCCTCCTGCATCGTTGCCATACCCGGTGAAAAAACCACAGCCAATCTGTTGCTAAGCTATTTATATCCACGGGTTAAGAAGAAAACCGTTTATCTTTTTTCTGAGATTGAAAACGCAGTGTTGAACAACGAGGTTGATGCCGGGGTGTTAATTCACGAAACGCGTTTTACTTACGAATCAAGAGGTTTGTTTTTGGTCGACGACCTCGGACAAACCTGGGAAAAGAAAACCAAACTACCCTTACCGCTTGGTGGAATAGCTATTCGAAGAAATCTGGCAACCAGCGATAAAAAAAACATTCAGTCCATTGTTTCTCAGAGTGTGCTCTACGGAATGAACAACCCAGAGATACCAATGTATTTTGTGAGGCAATATGCTCAGGAACTTTCTGAAGAAATAATTAAACAACATATCGAACTGTTTGTGAATAAATTAAGCACTTGGATAGCTCCCTGTGCCGAAAAGGCTATCCGCCAGATTTTAGAAATTGCAGCCAAGGAAGACAATCGTAAATTGACCGAACCGTTATTTGTAAGTTAAATGAGACTTTTTAGCAAAGCCATCCTTTTAGTAGGATTTCTCGTCCATACCCAAATTATTTACGGTCAAAAATTTCCGGAACATTTTCGCGCCGACCCCATCGACACCTCCTATATCGAATATCAAAGCGACCGTTTGATAACCAACCTACTGCTTCTGCAAAAACACGTGCGTTTCAGCCTTTTCAACGCATCTAACAGTCATCAACTAGATTATCTTCCCAACGGACAGTCAGCCTTCGGGCTTTCGCTTTCGTACAAGTGGCTTGGGATTGGCTTCTCCCACAAATTGCCTTTGGACGAAAAATCGTTGGAGCAGTACGGCCGAACCCAAAGTATTGATTTTCAAATAAACGCCACCCTACGCCGTTGGATTATCGACGGATATTTTCAGTTTTACAACGGATTTTATGTAGACAATATAAGCGATTTTTATTCGACCTACCTCCCTAACTGTCCCTACCCAAAAGTAACCATGAACGTAGGCAACATTGGGCTTGCAGCCAATTATATTGTGAATTACACCCGTTTTTCTTACCGATCGGCTTTTACATTCAGTGAAATTCAGAAAAAAAGTAGTGGCTCGTTGATTCCGGGAATATATCTATTCGTGAACAGCGCAGCCGGCGATTCCACCCTTTTGCCCGATGCAGCCCACAATTTGTTTCCGGATTTAGCGGCATTAACATCGGTATCGTCGTTACTGGTTGGGGTTTCTGTCGGCTATGGATACAATTTTGTAATTCGAAACAAGTTTTATGTAAGTCTTTCGCTTCTTCCCGGTATTGGATTATCTGCACTCGAAGCTCGCGACACCAATCAAAACAAGCTTCCCTTTGATGCGGGAGCAACTGCTACGCTACGTTCGAGATTTTCTGCCATTTACCGTAAAAATGCTTTTTATGCAGGATTGTGGGCAATCCATGGGACTAACACTATTTTGGGAAAATCAGAATATTCCGTTTCATTTGGCTATGGTATCACAAGTTTGGTGCTAGGGTATAATTTCGACCTATCAGAGCTCAGCGTTATCAAGCACCTTTAACATTAATCGCGTTTACAAATTCCGTTCAAAAAAAAACTTTTTGGGTTTATGAAAAAAGGTGTCTGAAAAACCTTTGAACTAGCATTTCAGACACCTCAAAAATACAATACCTCCCTACTTTTTAATCAACTTTACCGAAGTGTTGTTTTTGGTATTGTGTATCAAATAAACCCCCGGAGTGAATGCTGAAATATCAATCGTTTGATGCGTTGAATTAACTGCAACTTTCTGAATTACGCGCCCCAGAACATCGCTTATCGTTAGCAATGAGCCTTCGTTATCTCCGGCTACCACAAAATAATCCCGTGCCGGATTGGGATAGATTTGCAATTTCGAAACAGAGCCATCGAAAACTTGATTAACCGTAGTTGTTACGTTTTTGGTAACCGATGCGGAGGTAATACCGTCGTAAACGGTTAGAGTCACGGGATAAGTTCCGGCAAACTGATACTCATTTGCCACATTAAAGCCATAGCCAAAATTGCCGTCGCCAAAATTCCACGCTGCAGAGCGGGCGTTGGTCAAGGCTTCAAAAGTAACCAAAGCTGCATCGACGGTATAAATAAAATCGGCATCCAAAGAGCTTTCAATAGTTACATCTAGGGATTTGGTTTGTACCCCACATGAACCGGTAGCCTGAAGGGTTACGGTGTAAGTTCCAGGACCTGGATAAACGTGCGATGGGTTGGCTTCGCTCGATGTGGTTCCATCACCAAATTGCCATAAATAGTCGGTTACAAACTTTCCATTGCTATAGAAAAGCACTTCGGTATCCATAATTTCAAACGTGGGATTAATGGACATAGATTCCTCACTAACCTTTAGTGTTACATCATCTATGTGGATATAGTACTTCTGAGTGGTAGGCTGTTGGGTGTGAAATCCGATATAGTAGGTTCCGTCGACTGGCACTGAAATCTGAACCTGTTCCGGAAGATAAACATTGGTGTAAAAGTTGGGAATGGTTAAAATGGTATTCATTGCCTCCGGTGTAGGACTGGGTCCCAAAGTAACATCTAGTGTTTCGTAACTGAAACGCGAACGATAGTAAAAAGTAAGAGTGTAGCAAACCCCGGCTTTCAAATAATGGCAGCCGCTGATAAGCCAATCGTTGGTGGGTTGCTGGTCGGTTCTTATTCTGAACGACTTAAGGCCAGTGCGCGCCAAATCGGCTCCGGTATAAACGTGCCAAGAATTACTGCCCAAAAGATCAATTATAGTCCATTCTGAATTTTCGGCATCGTCTTCAAAACTGGTGTAGTAGGTGTTCAAGTCGTAATCCGAGATTTGATAGGTATTGTTAACCGAATTTACATCGTTAGCAGCAACCACTTCAAGGCTTAAATCATAGATTATGTCGGGGCTTATAACAACGTTTTGGTTAAAAATCACCTCTACCGATCCACCTGCAGGAATGGTGTTTGTAAAATCCTGAGAAGTCAGGTAGGAGGTTTGATGGTTGCTTATGGTTAAATTGATGGTAAATGCCTGGATAGGATTGATGCCTATATTGGCTATTTGGACTTTAATCGAATCAGCCGTTAGCAGTAGGCAAGATGATTGGTCTTTTTTACGAATAACGGTGGCTTTGGTTATGGTTAAATCGGTAGGGAACACTCTGCGAATGGTTACATGGTCTATATGTACTCCAAATCTATCGGCAGGCCCATAGGCTTCCCAGGCAAAATAGTAGGAACCCGTTGTCGGTGGCGAGAACGTGGTTGTGTAGGGCAAATAGTTGGAATTGGTAATTTCGCCAAAATCGTTGATCACATTTACAACCGACTGGGGATTAGGAGAGGATGCTAGATTGAAGCGTAATTTTTCGGGGAAGGATGTTGCACGGTTTTTATAGAAAAACTGTACGTAGTAAGTATTTCCAGCTTCCAGCGTAAAACATGGCGAAAAGAGCCAATCGTTGCTGGTTTGGGTTGATTGGTTGGATTCGTAATAAAACGACCGGCTTCCACTGTAGGCATGGGTTTGATTGTCGACTATTTGCCAAAAATGGTTATCGTTGTTGGCGTTGACAACGGTCCAATTGCTAAGATCTTCCCCCGATTCAAAACTTGTGAAGAAATCGCCCATGGTGTTAAGGTCAAAGCTCGAGGGCTTAAGGGTGAAGGTAGCTGTATTGTTGTTCATAAAATCATCCAAATATAGGATAGATATGGTAATTTGATTGCTGGGTTGCCCGGATAAATTGGCTGTGGTAATAAAACTATATTCCATCGTGCTTCCCGGGGGAATGATAGAATTTATGGTCTCCTGAACCATGGCTTCACCATTAATGGAATAAGCAATTGGCGGATTAACTATTGCTATTTGCCCCATGTTTTTTACCTCAATAGTGATAATTTCGGCATTAGTAAATGAACACGAGGCTGAGGGTGAAATTAGTTGTCCAATAGCCAAATCTTTAGGATAAATAGATCGAACCTCCAAATCGTCGATGTGAAGTATGTAACTCTCCGAATCGCTAATGGTTCCGGAAGTTGCATAAATAGCTATTCTTATCGGCTGACCAGCATAATCCGAAAGGCTAAAAAAGAAGGGGGTTAAGTTTGTGCTTAGATTGTTACCTTGGGTTATAGCACCTATTTCTGTCCAATTTAAACCACAGTCGAGAGATACCATAACGGCGAGTCGGTCATCACTTCCCATTTGGGTTGGGCCCATCCACCATTCGTAGGCAGCTTTGAAAGAAATCATGGTGTGTTGAGTCGGGATTATTATGGGACCAACCAGCCAGTCGTTCGTACCCAGACCAGAAAAAAATACCGAGGCCGTACGGCTTTGTGGATGGTCATCGCCTTGCCAATCGGTATTCATAATCACTTTCGGATAAGAGCGTCCTCTTGCTTCAAACCAATCGGGATATAAGGTGCTGAAATTATCGTCATATAATCCGGTAAAGGTCATCAAAGGCAGAGGCAAGTCTCGAACACCATAATTTTTTACTACCAATGGGTTTGAACTGTTGTTATCGGGTAACTGATCGTTAGGTAATTCGGTGTAAGCAACAATTTGATATTCGCCTTCGACCGAAAGATCGGCATTGCCAACCACAAGTTCACCGGTTTGGGCAGGGGCTAACTCTCCCTGAACTACGTTGAAAAGATTTTGGTTAATTGCACCTCGTATGCGAACACGCACCGGCACATTGGAAACAGACACCAAATCGTTGTTTTTGACGCGAACAACTATTGGTGTTGATTCGGTGAAACATTGTTGCCATTGAGGCAAAAGAATATGTTCGGCTGCAACATCGGGTGCAGTTGCGTTGGTAATAAAAATATCGTCGATATGCCAGCAAGCATAGGTTCCAACTTGTTGTCCATCCACAGCGAGAAATCCAATTCGTATTTCACTTCCTGCAAATTGCGATAAAGAAATGGTGAACGACTTCATCTGAATAGGCAACATGTTGTCTTTATCGAATACCATGAGCTCGGTAAAATTTGAATTTCCAACCTGAACCATTACCTTGAAAAAATCGTTGGGCCCCATAATAGCAGGCTCGGGCTCGTCGTTAAAAAGAGTCATAGCCGAATTAAAACTTAGTTGGCTTTGGGTTGTAGCATTAAAGTAAGGAGTTATAAGCCAGGAACGTTTATCGGTTTCCGCAATCTGTACACACGCAGCCTTGTTGAAAAGTTTTGTAGAATTAAACCATGAGGATTCGCCTAACGTTGGCGATCCCTCTCCGTTTCCTTCTGTCCAACCCGGATAGTCTTCCCAAATGTTGAATCCCCGATAATTATTGAATCGGTTAACTATGGGCAGAGGCTCTGTTTGCGCCATTAAAACAAACCCCTGCAATAGCCCAAGAATTCCAAAGATGAGTTTTTTCATAGTGATATGTTTTAGTGTTTCGGTTCGAACTATTCTGCGATATAAACAAAGGTAAAACATCCTTCGGACAAACCGAAATCATTCAGCTAAAATTTTTTGAAATGTGCAAGAAAATAAATTGCTGATTATCCACTAAATAACCGGCCTGACTTAAATTACCTTTTAGTTGTGTGATTTTTTTTCTGGTAGAAATTGCTTTAAAAAGCAGAGTTTGATCTAAAAATCCCATTGAATCTTCCCGTAAATCAATTGGCCGATATTCGGGTATTCGGTCTGTCGTTTCCCGATAAGCAGCATGGATGTAATGGCCAAAGCAAGATTGTCGGAAGCAGCAAAGCTCAGTGCAGGAATTAAAACCGCCGAACCATCAATAGGGTTTGCCAAAACCACGAACGACGGTGTGTAGAGCGTACGAATAGTTCCGTTAACACCGGCCATTAGATTAAATTTACCCTTGCTTAATCTAGTAGGACTCAAAACCTGCGGTTCGATAAAACTAAACGATTGTTCGACTTTATTGCTGCCAAGGGAGTTATAGAGCATCCCAAATTGAACAAATCCAGTGGAGGCAAAACTTCTATCGAATGAGAGTGTTGTCACTAGTCCGTTTTTATTACCGGAAGAGTGGGAATGAAAATAGGAAAACTCGCTTCGCACGGCAAATTGCCAAATTTCACCGGAGAAACCTCCGCCAACAATGTAATGGGTTGGCATATTGGCCACAATCCACTGATACTCGGTTGAGCCCAAGGCTGCTTTCCATCGGACTCCATAGGTACTGCTATCCATATCGCGTTTGGGCTGAAAAACTGCTTCAATAAACGATAGCGAACCGGTATAAATTTTCAGATTAACCGCATCGGTTCCGGGTCGAGCCGGATATTCCATATTAAGGTAGGAAAAGGTATTGAAAATATCGTTAGGGTTCCACGTTAAATCCATACCCCAATTTATACGCTGGCGCCCCATGGTTATGTCTCCATGTTTGAGCCTGAATTGAATCCAAAGCCGGTCGAACTCCGTGCAACCAACAAACGAATGTCTATCTGCCCAAAGCATGGATAAGTCGAAAAAACCTTGATCTCTATCGAGCATACGGCTATAGTTTGGGATATTTTCAACAAAATCGCCGTAAATAAACCGGGTCCGTGCGTGAGCCTCGAATTGCATCCATAAATACTTCTGCCATCGAAACTCCAAACGATTCTCCAGTGTTTGATCCAAAAACCAGATTGAGGTATCGGGATTTGGTACAAAAAGTGTATTGAGGTGTTTAACATGCCCCTTAAAATCCTGCCCTGCCCCGATGGAAGCCACCACAAAAAGCACTAAAAAAATACCTATTCTCTTGATCATAAGAGTTTAGTTGAAAGTATCGGAGTTTATATATCCATCCTCTAGCAGCACTACCCTTCGAGCGCGATTAATAACCCGCTGATCGTGGGTTGAAAAAATGAACGTTACACCCTCGTCGCGATTAAGTTCCTCCATAACGTTCAGCAAAGTTTCGGTCGATTTTCCATCGAGGTTGGCGGTAGGTTCATCGGCCAGAATGTATTTGGGTTTGGATGCTAAGGCCCGAGCCACTGCAACCCGCTGTTGTTGCCCTCCGGATAATTTCGACGGACGACTATCGCACCTATCGCCCAATCCTACTCTATGCAGCAGCTCCGTGGCTCTTTTCCTGCGTTCTTTTGCCGAAACTCCTTGTAGTTGCATTATCAACTCAACGTTCTCGAGAGCCGTTAACACTGGGATCAGATTGTACGACTGGAAAACAAAGCCAATATTATGGAGTCTGAAATCGATAAGCCTGAAGCCTTTTAGTTCATTCAACCATACATCCCCAACCCTTATTTTCCCCGAGGTTGGATAATCCAAGCCTCCTATCAGGTTTAACAGGGTGGTTTTCCCCGACCCCGAGGGGCCAACAATAGCAGTAAATTCACCACTCGAGATAGAGAGATTGATATTTTTGAGTGCCGTTACTTCCACGGCCGAATCGTTGTATATTTTGTCCAAAGAGACAACTTCAATAATTGCCATAAGAGTACAGTTTAAAAGTTTTTCTATTGTTATTCTATTCTAAGTGCCTGCATGGGGTTTAGCCTGAGTGCTTTTCTTGCCGGCCACAGCGATGCCAGGATTCCTGTCAGGATAACCAACAATACAATGACAACGTAATTGGAAACCGTTATGTGAGGATAAACCACCGGAGAGTACCCAATAGCTTCAAACCCTTCTGCCCAGACACTGAAATCGATTCCCGATATTTCAAATATTTTTATAAAAACAGCACTAAACAAGAGTCCCAATATCCCTCCAGTAAAGGTTAAAAGCACCGATTCCAGCATAATCATACTAAAAACTCTAAAGCGGTTCATGCCAATTGCCATCAACATTCCAAATTCGCGGTAGCGTTCTAAAACACTCATCATCGTGGTATTAACAATTCCAAAAGCAAGAGCAAAAAGAATTATCATCACGTAAATCAATCCCATAAAATCGCCAAAAGCTGTATAGAACTTTATTTCCGGTGAAATTTGTCCCCAGCTTCTGACCTCAAGATGGCCAATTTTTTCCGCTATGCTTTTAGCTATCTGATTTGCATTTTCGTAATTACTACACAAAACAGCTACTTCATGTACATGATTCGATTCAATGTTGGCTATCGAAGCTAAATCGTTAATATTCACAAACGCCATACGGGAATCGAAAGATGAATTGGATGTGCGATAAACTCCCCGAACTCTGAACATTGCGTTTTGCATCTCTCCCTGCGGAGTTTGAAAGGTAAAAAACACAGCACTGTTGAGCCGATATCTTGCCGAGGAATCTACAATAGCATCAATCCACCGATTGTGTTTTTCATTACTCAAGGAGTGCTTCAGTTCGTTCACCAATGCCGACCGACTCCGGAATTGTTTCCCACTAAGAGATGAAAGATACTTTGTTAATGTGGTATCACGCTCCGCAAAGCATTCAATGACTTTATCAGTAATTTCATAGTTAACCAGCTT
Source organism: uncultured Bacteroidales bacterium (assembly GCA_937981765.1). Taxonomy (GTDB): domain Bacteria; phylum Bacteroidota; class Bacteroidia; order Bacteroidales; family Salinivirgaceae; genus JAAYQU01. The sequence continues at coordinate 16,067 of CALJOM010000018.1, read as the reverse complement.
TAATTCTTCCGCGGCCTCCTTCCCAAGAACTAACGACGGTATCCGATGGCTTCCCTCCAGAAACGAACCCAACATAATGCTTTCCGGAATTCCGCTAATGTTTTTTTCATCTTCCGGATTTACTCCCAACAAATACATTCCAGAATTTGCTCGATCGCTCTGTGCCATGGCAAAAAGCTTTAACCGGCCACTATACCCTACAATATCGGGGATAGCTTTAAGAACATTCTGAACCGAATCGAAAGCAAAAAGTTTATCAACCTCTTCGTTTAACAGAAATTCGGGAGAATGAATCTGTATGTGCGATAATTCATTCCGGAAAATATCGTTTGTTCGTTGTTTAATCCAACCATTGATGAGTGCCATACTGGTTACTCCGCCCCATAATCCAAGTGCAATGGCGCTTAAAACAACCAGGCTTCTGGTTTTATTTCGCCAAATGTTTCGCCAACTTAATGATAGAATCATTGTTTTTTCGTTTTTGATGTAATTCACATTTTATCTTTTCAATGCACTGACAACCTGTAATTTAATAATCTTCCGAATAGGATACAAACTGGCTATCATGACCATAATTAAGGTAACAATACCCTGCCCCCAGACAAAACCGCTCACCGGTGCCATAGGCAGCAAAGGTTCAAACCCCATTTCTGTCATCATATTTGCCAAATCACCCGAAAGCCGTATGGGATAAAAACTGTAGTACTGTATTATCGGAATTCCAACGAGAAATCCGAAACCAATTCCCATAAGCGCCATCAACACCAATTCGAGAAACAGACTGAAAATCAATTTGTGTTTCTGCATGCCGAGAGAAATCAATACCCCAAACTCATGAATTCGTTCGTGAACCATCATAATAACAGTTCCCAATATCCCGAAAAAGACCACCAAATAGAGCAAAAACAAAAAGGCATTGCCACTTTGATTGTCGCTTTCAATTTGCTGAACCAACACACGATTAAGTTCCTGCCACGTTTTTACGTCAAGATAGCTTTCGGTCACAATAGCTTTTATGCTGTCGGCAGTGATTCTCAGTTGATTATCCGACGTATTGTTCAAATTTATGGCAAAGTACGAAATGCGGTTCAAAACGTTAGTAAACTCCTGAGCCAAATTCAGCGGCATGTAAACCACTCGATTATCGAGCTCTGGATTTGGAATTTTCACTATCCCAACAATTGGATAAACTCCTACTGCAGAAGCCCCTTGATAGCCTTGCCCCATCAAAATTACCGAATCACCAACCTCCAGTTTTAAAAACCGGGCCAAACGGGATGATAGTACAACTCCGCGATCGTTGCTGGATAGAAAACGACCCTCTACCTCAGACAACTCCAATATTTTGCGTAATTTCGAATGGCTGATCGGATCATCGGCAAAAATTTCCCTGAGTTCAAATTTATCGGCAAATACAGCATCTCTATGTTTCGAAATCACTTCCAAAAGAGGGTACAGAAAGGAGTCTCTCGAAAGAGATTCTATCACTTTTGGCGTTAATTTAAATCGAATTAGAAAATTTTCGGGATTGGAAAAACGTGTTTCGGTCTCCGGGTCAATTCCAAGAACGAGCACTCCTTTGGAAATATTCCCAGACGATGCCAACGAAAATGTTTCAAGGCGAGGTGTAACTGCTTTCACATTAGAGATGTTCTGAATTTTGTCCAAAAGCTCTCTGTTGGATTCAAACGTGTTTTCCAATACAGGATCCTGAGTATAACCCGAGTGTTGAATCCGAATAAATCCATAGTATTGTTCAATAGAATTGCGAATCATCAATGAATAGGAGCCAAGCTGAAACGAACGCATAACCACTGCAAACAAGGTTGCGAAAAATATGCTTGAAACGGTTATGACCGTACGACGCTTGTTTCTCCACAGATTGCGTTGTGCCATTTTTAAATAACTCATAATCGTTACGTTTTGGTATCCGCTACTTAACCTGAGTTAAATTACGCAGCGAGAAAAAATTATCGTTAATATCTATGTTGAATTTAATGCTGTTAAGTTCCACCATGGTTTTCTTATTAGGCTCATCGGCCGGAATAATTTCATAAACCGTGGGAATTAACCTTCCGTCCATTTCTTTTACCCGCGATGCCCGCTCGGTTTTAACCAAGGAAAATTCTTCATCGTAGTATGCCGATTTTAGAATCAGAAAGTGTTTCTTGGAAATCCATAGCTCAACCTTTCCCCACACTACCGGCGCATTAGGCTTTGGATTTAAAACAATAAGCCAGCTGTCGAATCCGTCAATAACCTCCTCGCTGCTAATGCTATGAGAATAATCCACAACAATGGAGCGTTGGTTAAGCATATCGTCGTTGGTAAAATCGGATCCCATCCAGCCTTGAGAGAGCATGGAAGGAGGAAGTTTTACCGTACGGTTAATGGTGGGATTCCAACTCCACATGTCATGGTTAATTTTAAGAAAAGCCTGTCCCTTCTCGCGCGCCGGAGCCGTAATGTACAAAAGGGAAAGTTCTCGCCCCTTGCTCCAGCTTTTAAACGATATCGAACGTTCCCAGGTGGGACGCACAATTCGCATAGTCATCTCACTATAGCTCGATTTTTCGCCGCGCATTTTCTCATCGGCCCGCCGAACAATCTCGGTTGCATCTTGTGCACTAACAACGCGTGATACAATGAACCACAAAATGGTAAACAAAATTTTTTGTTTCATGGTATGAAGTTATTGATCAAAATATCGTCGTAACAATTCGTTTTTTATCTCCTCCAACGGGAAATTTTCGTTAACCAAATAATTGATAACTATCCCATCCGAAATGGTATGCAAAATCTGATATTCCATTTCGGGATTCGGATATCCCGCTCGCCTGAAATATTCTATCATCATGGTTACCATTGGCATGTATTTGTGTTCGAGCTTTTCGATAATTTCCCGGCTAAACACATTGGGTTGCAACATTACCGAAAAATAGAGTTTCCATGAGGAGCGATTTTTAACAACCTTTCCAAATATATCGTTAATGTAAAGCCGCATCTCTTCAGATGTAAGCACCCCGTTGTTGTTTTCATCGAATTTCTCAACAATGGCCTCAAAAAAACGCGATATTATCTGGTACAACAAATCTTCTTTGGATTTAAAATAATTGTATATTAACCCCTTAGCCACCCCGGCTTTTTGGGCAATATCGGCAATTGTTGAGGCATGAAATCCCTTAGTGGAAAAAATTTCAAGAGCAGCATCCATTATGTGTTGCATTTTTTCTCTTCGTAGCTCCTCATACTGTTGACGTGTGCGTGGCATATTTTATTTTGATTGTCCAGTCGGTCAAAATTAAAATAACTATTTATCACCACCAAAATTTTCGCATATTTTTTGATAAAAATCACCGCGCAAATTATCTATAAAACTGATTAAGTGAATGTTAGAGTTTTACAATTTTCTACACCACCCATGGCTCTCCAGCCAACAGACGCACAAATTAAAATCCCAAAGGTTGTTTCGATAAATCAATTACCGAAATTCGCTACTTGAAGATTTTCAGTAAACACCACTCTGCAGTAAATATCAACGATTTCCAGCGTAGTAGGCTTTATAGTTAACGATAAGTGGAAAAACGCACGATATCAACTAACGGATTTGGTGTTACTTGTAAAATAGCGTTAGACTCAACGACAGAAACCAACGTTTCAGTACGGAAATTCAACACCTCCGGCCAAGACGAAGTTTGGTTTGAATTTCTCACACGAACCCGCCAGAAATATTGGATAGTGTAGGCCGGAAGCTCTATCCGCATGCTGATACACGTTACTGTTCCACTGCCAATATAGCTGCTAAACTGAGAATCAATTCCGAAAACATATTCATATCCACTAGCGTTAGCCACCGAATTCCAAACCAGCGTTAACGACAAAGGCATATTTCCCGAATTGTTGGCCGGACTTATCAACACCGGCGCAGCCAACGGACTCAACCCTGTGGTAAAAGACCACACCTCCAACCACACGCTCTCCGTGATTCCATCCGCAGCATTAGCTCGCCATACAAAGTAAAATTCTCAGGAAATCCTGTTAATTGGGGACTTAGCCCCGACGTGGTGAACGTGCTTACCGCTGTGGTAAACCCAGAGTTTGCCTCAACATTATTTAAAATATATTGATTTGCTACGAACACCGAGCCCCACTGGTAAGTGATTGTTGTAGGGTGATTAGTAGCTCCGTTGGCAGGTGAAATCAAAACTGGGGAACTAAAACTACGTCTTGGGTCGTAAATTTCCACACCTGAGACCATGGCCAATATCCACTGGCATTTTCCCCTCTAACCCTCCAGTAATAACTAGTATATGGGTTAAGGTTAGAAACGTTGGTAAACGATAAATTGGTTTTTCCACTTTGCACAACCTGAATAAAACCATTGTCGAGAGACACCTTAAATTCATAACTGGTTGCGTTAGCAATAGTATTCCACGATAGTAATACCTTTTGGTACGAAATCCCTATACCGTTGTTGGCTGGCGAAACCAAAACCGGTGGAGTTGTTAGATGATATTCCGTAACAAAAGTAAAGACGCTGCTCCACAACAAAGTATCCAAACTATGACGCCCTCTAACACGCCAATAGTAAAGCCGACCGTATCGCAAAACCGATATTGTTTGGATCGAGTAGGAATCGGTATGAGTGGGTTGCAGCAACAGTGGTGAATTAAACGACAAATACGTATCTATCTGATAATCTATAAAACTGTTACCAGCTATTTTGCTTACCGAGAGGCTTAAGTTGTTGACCGGTCGATTTACCGCTCCATTAGCCAGACTCGACTGTGTAGCTCCATAGGCACTGGTGGTAAACTCCCATGCTGACGACCAAGGCGTGTGCTATTATTGTTTCTACCACGCCCCCTCCAATAGTATTTCTGCCCGTAACGCAAATTGTTGATTATTTGCCCACTTAGGAATGGTCATGAGTATATTGCTGTAAAGCCGAAGAATTGAACGTAATTACAGTATGTATCTATTTGATAATCGTAATATCTTGAACCATACGTTGTTATGGACAGCGTGAGTGAAACTCCTCTATCTACAGAACCATTTGTTGGCGAAGATTGAACCGCACCTAACAATCGAGTTGCAAAACTCCAGGTTTCCGACCAGTTGGAAGTTTCGGTTGAGTTGCGTGCTCAAACTTTCCAATAATGGTTTTTTCCGTAATATAAATCGTTGGGGGTCCAACTCGAAAAACTGTTGGTGTGAGTAGGTTACCGTAAAGCCGGCGAATCAAAAATTGGAATGGTGTCGAGCATATAATCGTATTGAGTGGCACTCATTACCGTGTTAATATATAAAGTAATATTAGTATTTTGATGGGTTGCACCATTGGATGGAGAACTTGGGGTTAGAGTATTTAAGGCAAGCGCGCTTAAAACTCCGAGAAAGTAAACAAAAGTCACACCGATCGTTTTCATAATTTGCTTTTTGAAAATTCGAAGCAAAATTTAGCAATTTTTGTGCAGAAAACAAACCCTCTAGTCCCTTATGTCCTTCACCCACAAAACAAAAAATAAAAATTGCCCTACACTACTAAAGGAAAAAGTATCTTTGCACAAATTTTGATAGGAATCGAACTTTAAAACTTTAAAATCAATCCACTTTAAACCTTAAGCGATATGAAATTTTTTATCGACACCGCCAATCTGGATCAAATCCGTGAAGCGCAGGATCTTGGTGTACTCGACGGCGTTACCACCAACCCTTCGTTAATGGCAAAAGAAGGTATTGCCGGAGAGCAGAACATTCTGGATCATTATGTAAAAATCTGTAACATTGTTGATGGTGACGTAAGTGCCGAGGTTATAAGCACCGATTATGAGGGAATAATTCGGGAAGGCGAAAAACTGGCATCGCTGCACAAAAACATTGTGGTGAAGGTTCCCATGATCAAAGACGGGATTAAAGCCATCAAATATTTTTCCAACAAAGGAATACGCACCAACTGCACCCTGGTGTTTTCTCCCGGACAAGCTCTTCTGGCTGCTAAAGCGGGTGCAACCTACGTTTCCCCATTCATTGGTCGCCTCGATGACCATAGCACCGACGGTGTTGAATTAATACGTCAGATTGTTGACACTTACAACTATTACGAGTTCCCGACACAGGTTCTGGCAGCATCCATTCGTCACTCTATGCACATTATCAAGTGTATGGAAGTTGGGGCCGATGTTGTAACCTGTCCGCTCAGCGCAATTATGGGTTTATTTAAACACCCACTTACCGATATTGGATTGCAGCAATTTTTAAACGATTATAAAAAACTTAACGGGTAAATGCTACTATCGATACATCCCGAAACCCCCAATCCCCGTTTGGTCAGGCAAGCCATGGAATGCCTGGCCAACGGCGGCCTGGTGGTTGTCCCAACCGATACCGTATACGGAATTGCTTGCAGTTTACGCCATGCCAGGGCTATTGAATCAATGGCAGAAATACGCAACAAAAAAGTAAAAGAGGCCAATTTCTCCCTGCTCTGTTCCGATATTCGCCAAATTAGTCAATACACCAAACCCTTGTCCACAGAAACCTTCAAACTTCTCAAACGAAATCTTCCGGGACCGTTTACTTTTATTTTGGAAGCCAACAACCAACTCACCAAAGTTCTCCGATTCAGCCGTAAAAATGTTGGAGTCAGAATCTCAGCGCACAATGTCCCGATTGAAATTATCCGGCTTCTTCAAGAACCTCTGGTAATTACCTCTGTGAAAGACCCGGTAGACGATATTACAGAATACCTCACCAATCCCGAATTAATTTGGGAAAACCTTCGCGGAACTGTCGATATGGTTATTGATTCCGGAATCGGAGGCATAACACCATCCACTGTTGTAGATTGCACCGGCGACGAGCCTGTTATTGTCCGCGAAGGGGCCGGCCAATTAATATGGTAATTTTCTGCAAAAAAAAACAGCCCTGTATCTACACCCTTTTGTATCAAAGGACAAAATTTCCTTCAAATTTCACCTAGCCAAAATCTCACCAAAACTTTTGTGGCAAAACTGCTTTGAGGATTTCATCCCGAATTACCCGACAGCATAAAAACTCTACCATGCCTTAAATCATTCCTGCAATTTATTCTTCTTTTTTACAAAAAGAAAAGAGCCCGTCTTCCGACGAACTCTTCGAGATTTTTAACCCTGATTCTGTGGGCTACATTTAGGTATTTCAAAATTTATTATCGAGGCTCTATCATCAAGTAAACAAACGTTTGATTCAATAAATGGTAGGCAATTTCTCCAAACGTTATCGGGCCGGCCAAATTTTTCAATGTTTTACCTTCCAGACCAAACGTAAAATAATTCATCAAGCAATTGCAAGCAAAATGAATTTTTTCAGTGTCGGTTTTACCTAAGTGGGCTTCAAACTCTCGAGCATAATCAATTTCTTTAGTTTCGGCCAAAAAATAATCGGTATCCGGAAACACGGGAGCAAAAATATTAGCAACTCGTGACTTTCTGTCCCAAATAGCCCCAACGTTAATATGGGCCCCGGAATAATTGGCAACAATCGGAAAACGCTCATCGGCATTCACCGACTCAAAATAATCGAATAAACTCATGGTTTTCCCATTCACCAGACAAACACTCGTGTCGAATCCCTTTTTGGGGAAACGTATAGGAATACTTTTCCCTGGTTTATACAAATTAAGGATTTCTATACGAGCAAGCAAATTATCAGGTAATTTCACATGCATGGCCACTCCTTTATCGACAAAAGAATTGCCATTAGCGAATGTTTTGGGAATAACCTTACCAAATTCGCTAAATTCCACACCACTAACCCATCCAACAAGCGGATTCATATAGATATTTGGATATTCCGGGGCGTTGATTCCAAACTCATGCCATACCGGTTGTAGAGGAGGAAGAATCAAAAATGTAAATCCATTTTCGTACTCATGAGATACGATCTGCGATATAGATTTTTCATCGTAGGTTACGATTTTAAATTCTTGGGCTAAACTTGTAAAATCGGCAACGTGGATAAGATCGCGCGTAAGCTTCCCGCCATCGGGACTCATAAAATAAGGTATCGTTCCTCCCATCCAGTTGCCTTTCGGAAGTTTTTTTAGTAGCTCCTCATCGCCGGCCAACACAAGAACCTTGTTGTTTTGGATCATTTGGCTTACCTCGGCAAGAGTATAAAGTTTATGGTTCATAGTAATCTGATTGTTTAGGTTAGTTAAAAATCGCATCCATATCGGGCATAACGGCTTTTTCGTATTTGCTGCATAGCTCGTAAATTTCATCCACAGCCTTTTCGGGCGTTGTTTTTCCGGCCTTTATATCCTTTATGGCCTGGGTTACTTTCATCTGCAAAACAAAATTTTTAAGGGTTACCGTTTTCTGCCCCGTAACCAACTCTTTCCATTCGGGTCTTTTTTTGTCGGGCAACATACATCCTCCTCTTTTGTATAGTTCTTTTCAAAAATAGAAATTATTCGATTTAAGAACAATATAAAACCTGTGTTATTTGGTTAACAAAAGGTATAACTATAAATATGCTCATTGTTAATAAACGAGCGTTTTTTTAAACAGAAGCCTAAACAAAAAATTTTTTAGGCAATTATAAATAGTTCAATTTCATTAAAAGGCACAACCTGGTTCATACCTATAAATAAATCATATAACATAAAATATTGGCCTCCAAAAATAATCTTACAAGGGCTAACTATAAAAAATGCATATGATACTTATTATAAACCATATAGCAAATTAAATAAAAAATATATTGGCAAAAAGCCAAAAAATGTTACCCAAAAAATTGTATATCCAAAAATTATCCCGACCTTGCAGTCGAATTAATTAAACGCATTACAATGAACAAAGGAACAGTAAAATTCTTTAACGAAACCAAAGGTTATGGTTTTATTAAAGACGATCAAACAAGTGAAGAGTATTTTGTCCACATTTCGGGACTAATTGACGAAATTTCGCAAGACGATAGAGTGTCGTTTAACCTGGAACAGGGCAAAAAAGGTTTAAACGCAGTTAACGTACGAATAATCTGATTTCTACCATACACTTGTTTAATCCCGCCCTTGTGCGGGATTTTTTATTTTAAATTTAAAGAAGAAATGTCGCAAAAATTCTGGCCCAACGATAAAGAAAAATCACCCCCAAAGTAGGCGGAAATGCCAGCAAAAAAGTAATACACCAGTGAACCTGTTTCTCGTAGCCGATACCTAATCCATAATAAAGGAGCCGCTCAACACCGAAAAAGATAACACCATCGATGCATAGATGCAAGAATTCGCTGTTGGTTAGAGAGTCCGGCGAAACATCGAAAAAAAACCAATAAAAACCCAGCATTACCCCCATTGCGAATGGCAATGTTTTAAACTCTGAAAAAACTCGTTGAAATTGCATAATTAACGGTAAATACGCATTTGACTTAGTTTTCTCTGATACTCATCGGCATTGCGGTTATGTTGTTGAAGGGTTTTGGCAAACCGATGAGTTCCGTCCAATTCAGGCGATGCGCAAAAGTAAAGGTAGTCGTGTTTCTGAGCGTTCAATACAGCATCAATAGCCTGAATCGAGGGCAAACAAATTGGGCCTGGAGGCAAACCCGCATTTTTGTAAGTGTTGTAGGGCGAATTAATTTCCAGCATCTTGAGTGTAACCCGTTTTACGTCGGGATTCCCGTGGGCAAAAATCACCGTAGGATCGGCTTGCAAAGGCATACGAAGCTTGAGCCGGTTGAGGTAAACCCCGGCAACAACGGGCATTTCCAACATTATCGCTGTCTCTTTCTCAACAATTGAGGCTAACGTAGAAACCTCCACCGGAGTCATTTTAAGTTGTTTGGCCTTTTCTAGCCGGGTTTCGTTCCAAAACAAAAGATACTCTCGATGCATACGTTCAATAAACGATTCAGGAGCGGTATTCCACCAAAATTCGTAAGTATTTGGGATAAACATCGCCGGAAATGTTTCTTGCGTAAATTGATATTGTGCTATAATCTCGCCGGAAGAAAAAAGACTTATAAGCTGAACACTATCAATCATAAGTTGCTGGCCAACTATTCCAGCAAGCTGATTCAGAGTAGTTACGCTATTAAACACTACTTTAATCGGAGTTTGGGCGCCCGAAATAAACCCATTTATCAAATGATTAATGGTTGAAGGATTTTCCCAACGATAGTATCCCGGTTTTATTCTTTCCGGAAAATTTTTGTAGCGAGCTAAACAGGTAAAAATAAAGTAATCGCCTTTCGAAATATGCTGTTTTATCAGGCTATCAATCTCATAATAGCCGGTTTCGGGATAAATATAAAAGTGTAGCGATTTTTCGGGAACTATTTTCTTTACAAATCCTAAATAATAAACCACCCCCATCCCGGCTACAAGAAAAAAAAACAAAACCACCACCGAAAAAAAAACTTTTTTCACCGACCTGAAACATTAAAAATTTTAGCAAAGATAAAACTATTCGGGCAATTTGAAATCTACATCGGGTAGGGTGAAGTAAGTTCAAAACAACCCAATATTAAGCCCCAATAACCCTTAAATTATTAATTATTTTTTTCTCAAAATTTAAGCAACCAATTAAAAAATAACCGTTATTTATTAAAACAACGAAAATATTTTTTATTAAATTGCAAAAAAAAAGGCGAGTTTCCCCGCCTTAGATGTTTTCACAACGGAATAAATCCTTATTGTGAAATGATTACAGTTTGTAATTGCAAATATATAACGTTTCATTATAAAAAACAATATCTATGACAAAAAAAATTTTAGGCCTCGATTTAGGAGTTGCCTCCATTGGTTGGGCGCTTATTGAAGAAAAAGAAGAAAACAATCAGCGCAACATTATTGCTATGGGAACTCGCCTTGTTCCACTGGGGTCCGATGAAGAGAATGAGTTTTCAACGGGAAAAAGTATTTCGAAAAACCGCGAACGTGCCAACAAAAGAACCATGCGTAGAATGTACGACCGCTACCAACTTCGCCGTCAGGCATTAGTAAAGGTTTTAGAAGAACACGGTATGTTTAATCCGGAATTGATGAGTTTAACCGCTACCCAACTTTGGGGCATGAGAGCCCGGGCCGTAACCGAAAAAGTGAGCCTCGAAGAATTGGGAAGAATTTTGTACCATATGAATCAAAAACGAGGCTACCGAAACGTTACCAAAACCGAACTTACCGACACTGAAAAATCCGAACACCTTACGCAAGTGCGAAATCGCCATCAGGAAATCAAAGCTGCCGGGCTCACCATTGGCCAAAAATTTTACAACCAGTTGGCACAAAACCACCACTATCGACTAAAAGAGCAGGTTTTTCCACGGGAAGCCTACATTGAAGAATACAACCAAATAATGGCCTGCCAGCAACAATATTATCCGGAAATTCTCACCAATGAGCTTATCCAAAAAATTCGCGACCAAATTATTTACTACCAACGCCCGTTAAAATCGCAAAAAGGGCTGGTAAGCGTTTGTGAGTTAGCAGGCTTCTACGTTAAAGATAAAAACGGCAAAGAAATTTTTACCGGGCCAAAAGTTGCACCCCGAACTTCTCCTTTGTTTCAAGTTTGCACACTCTGGGAAACCATAAACAACATTACCATAAAAGACAAATTCAACCAACCATTGGAAATATCCTTAGAACAAAAACGCAAAATATTCGATTCCCTCAATGAGAAGCCTAAATTAACCGTAAAAGAGTTGTTTAATAATATACCTGAGCTAAACACAGATTCCTTTAAACACGTAAACCAGGCTTTAAAAAACGGAATAAAGGGAAATACAACCAGAACCAAACTTCTTGAAGTTTTTGAAAAATTTAAGCTCGATAAAAGCCTTTTGGAATTCAATCTGCAAATTATAGAAAAACCCACTCCCACTCAACAAGTGAATAAGCAAACCGGAGAAATTCTATCCACAACAAACAAAAAAATAATTAGTCCTGATTTCGAAAAAGAACCGCTCTACCGCCTCTGGCACGTAATCTATTCCATTGGCGATAAAAACGAATGCGCCCAAACCCTTCAGAAACAATTTGGAATACCTTACGAGGCAGCTCAAGTTTTAGCCGAGATCGATTTTAAAACTCCAGGATTCGGCAAAAAATCGAGCAAAGCAATCCGAAACATTCTACCCTACCTAATGGAAGGCTACATGTATAGCCAGGCCTGCGAGCTAGCCGGCTATAACCACTCCAAATCGCTTACCAAAGACGAAACCCTCCAACAACAACTGCTCGACAAACTCGAACTTCTCCCCAAAAACAGCTTGCGCCAGCCGGTGGTCGAAAAAATTCTGAACCAAACCATACGCCTGGTAAACGAAATTATCGACCCACAGCGTGGATGGGTCACCCCGGAAGAGCGCCATGGCAACCGCTTTGAAATTCGCGTGGAACTCGCACGAGAGTTAAAACTTAGTAAAGAAGAACGAAAAGATCTAACTAATAAAATTAAAAATAACGAACGTGTCAATAACAACGCAAAAAAAAGGATAGAAGAATTAGGCTTAAAATTATCGAGAAATAATATAATCAAAGTGAAGTTATTCGAAGAATTAAGTCCTGATAAAGACGACAAAATCAATGCAATGTGCATTTACTGCGGCAACCTTTTCGGAATGGCCGACGCTATCACCGGTAACAACATAGATGTGGAACATATAATCCCTAAATCACTGTATTTTGACGACTCGCTAGCCAATAAAACCCTTGCACACCGAGCCTGCAACGCCACCAAAGGAAACAACACCGCCTACGACTTCATGAAAATGCAAGGTGACGAAAAACTTAAGCATTATGTAAATAGGGTTAATTACTTGTTTAATAATAAAATCATTTCTCCTCTCAAAAGAGACTACCTACTAATGAGCCGCGACAAAATACCGCAAGATTTTATTAATCGACAACTCCGCGAAAGCCAGTATATCTCGCGCAAGGCTCGTCAGATACTACAGAAAATTTGCTACACCGTAAACACCACCACAGGTTCTGTTACCGAATACCTCCGGCGAATTTGGGGATACGACGATATTTTAGTGAACCTTCACCTCCCTATTTACCGCGAACACAACCTTACCAAAACCATAAACGAGGAGATCGACGGCCAAATCCATTCCAAAGAAATCATACCCGATTGGACAAAACGCAACGACCACCGAAACCACGCCCTCGACGCCCTTATTGTGGCTTGCACTAAGCAAGGTTTTATTCAACGAATAAATACCATAAGTTCAGAAAACACCCGCGACCAACTCTTCAATGAAGTTAAGGATTTACAATTTAAAGAAAAACTTACGCTCCTCGATAAATACCTAATCTCCCAAAAACCATTCGAACCCCACCTGGTGCAGCAACATGTGGCCAACATTCTGGTATCGTTTAAGGCCGGCAAAAAGGTTGCCACCTACAGCACCCGAAAAATAAAACGAAATGGAAAAAAAATAGTGGTACAAACCAAAATCCTTACCCCCCGTGCCGCCCTACACGAGGAAAAAATTTACGGAAAGATAAAAATTATAGAAAAAGATAAAAACCTTAAATACCTCTTTCAAAATCCCCATTTGATTATTGATTCTACCATTCGGCAAAAGGTAGAAGAGCGCCTGCAGCAATATCAAAACAACCAAAAACAAGCCCTCCAATCGCTTAAAAAATCGCCAATTTATATCGACTCAAACCACAAAATACCATTACAAACAGCCCACTGCTTTAAGGAAGAATACGTAATTAAATACAAATTAGAAGAGATTAAAGAAAAAAACATTAACGACATTATCGACACCAAAGTTCGAAAACTAATTGTCGAACGGTTTGCCCAATACGGTAACGACCCCAAAAAAGCCTTTAAAGAACCTCTTTACCTCGATCCGGAAAAAACCATTCCTATTAAAACCATTCGATGCTTTACAGGACTCTCAGCCGTGGCACCTTTACGAAAAAATGCCGACGGGCAAGCTACAGGCTTTGTTAAACCCGGCAACAACCACCACCTGGCCATATATGCTGACCCCGAAGGAAACAAAATTGAACACATCTGTACCTTTTGGCACGCCGTGAAACGCAAAAAATATGGTATTCCAATCATTATTAACGACACCCATACAGTTTGGAACACAATACTTAACAACCCCAACACCTATCCACAAGATTTTCTGTGCAACCTTCCGCCCGATAACCTTAATCTCCTGCTCAGCATGCAGCAAAACGAAACCTTCCTCTTTGGCTTAACCACCGAAGAAGCTTCAAACTACATTAACGAACGAAATTATGCGAAACTAAGCCAACACCTGTATAAAGTACAAAAACTAACTAGCGGCGAATATTTCTTCCGGCTTCACTCCGATAACTCTAAAATTGACAAAAATTTTAACGAAGCTAAAATAACCCAAAAAGTTGTTAGAATCTCAAGTATAGGGGTATTGTTGAAACATAATCCAATTAAAGTTTGCGTGGATATGTTAGGACAACTAACCTTAATTCAAAACCACTATGATAAAGCAAACTCTATACATTAGTCACCCTGCCATTGCCAGTCTTAGGCTAAACCAACTGTTGCTGCGCTTCCCCGAGATTGAGAAACACCCGGAGCTCAAAGCCCACCTCCAAGGGAAAGACGAGATTACCCACCACATCCCCGACCTGGGGATGGTGGTGCTCGACCACCCACAAATAACCCTCACCCACGCCCTGATTGCCGCCCTGGTAGCCAACAACGTAACTTTGGTGTCGTGCAACGAATCCCATCTCCCCAGCGGCCTACTGCTGGCACTACATTCCAACACCCTGCAAAACGAACGCTACCGCGACCAGATTAACGCTTCGCTACCCCTTAGAAAACAACTCTGGGCTCAGCTTGTGGAACAAAAAATTGAAAACCAGGCCATGGTTCTGGCTCATAACCAACCCACCATTAGCAACAGCCCATTACTGAAATTTATGCAACAGGTAAAAAGCGGCGACACCACCAACCGCGAGGCCGCCGCTGCCGCCTACTACTGGAGCAACCTATTCTCCTTCATCCCCCGATTTACACGCCACCGCGATGGCATTCCGCCAAACAACCTGCTCAACTTCGCATATGCAATTCTGCGCTCCTGCATGGCTCGTAGTATTGTAGAAGCCGGACTACTACCCACCCTCGGAATTCACCACCACAACCGCTACAACGCCTACTGCCTGGCCGACGACCTTATGGAACCCTTCCGCCCGTTTGTCGATAATTTAGTCTTTTCCGTAGTGAAAAAACACAAAAACATTGAAACACTCACCAAACCCATTAAGTTCGATCTTCTCTCGGTTCCATACCTCGACTGCCCCATTAACAACCAAACCAGCCCGCTCCAAATTGCTACGCTACTCACAGCCCGATCGCTCCAGCAATGCTTTGCCGGAGAAATACGCAAACTGAATCTGCCACGGTTCAAACCCTCTTAACCTATGAGTTACACTCGACTAAGCGCCTACCGAATTATGTGGCTAATGGTAATGTTCGACCTCCCTACCGAAACCCCTAAGCAACGGAAAATCTATGCCCAGTTCCGCAAACAACTGCTTAGCAACGGGTTTAAAATGTTTCAGTTCTCAATCTACATCCGGCACTGCCCAAGCCGCGAAACCGCCCAAGTGTATAAACGCATGCTCAAAAACATGGTACCCGAAGAGGGAGCCATTGGAGTGCTCGAAATAACCGACAAACAATTCGAAAAAATTGAAATCTATATCGGAAAAATACACCTCGATCCCCCTCCTGCCCCGCGGCAGCTTACTCTTTTTTAGTAATAACAAGTAGAAATAAAAAAATCCCGCGTTTGCGGGATTTTTTGTTCTCTCCAGCCACTTTTTTTTTCTTGTTAACTCTCTCTTTTCAGCCATGGGCAAGCGGTTTGGTGTGTTGTGCTGAAAAGAACCTATCAAAAATACAAAACTGTAACCATTTTACAACAGTAAATAAGGAATGGTGTGCGAAAGAATTGCTGAAAAGAACCTATCAAAAATACAAAACTGTAACCATTTTACAACAATATCTTTGCCATTTTGTGTTATTGATACGCTGAAAAGAACCTATCAAAAATACAAAACTGTA
>CALJOM010000017.1 GCA_937981765.1 uncultured Bacteroidales bacterium | reverse complement strand
AAGGGCTGTCTTATGACAGCCCTTTTTTATTTCGTCGACATGTGATAGCCCTATTTTATTTTAATCCCCGGTTGTTTCGAAACGTAATCCAACAACCAATTTTTCTCCCTCAAATTTAAAGGAAATTTCCACTAGATGACCAATTTTTTTCAGTAAAGTTGGGTTCCGGAAAAGGGGCGAAAAGATAAAAAAATTAAACGATTAAAAGATTTCGGAATTTGTTTCGGCTTGCTTGGTGAGGAATTTCAGGAAATTTTCGTTCATTCCCGGGGTTTTGCCATGAATGGTTACGGTATAGCCACCGTTTACAAAATCAATCGATATGTTTACGCTGTGATTTTTCGGCAGAAGCGGAAGGAATTTTCCAATGAAGTAACCATCAATAATACTAATGGGCATCTCATGTGGGTTAATCCAAATGGAAACATCGCTTTTGTCGAGAAACAGGAATTCGATTCCGGGGGTGTTTGATTTTGAGTCCGATAATCCCAAAAGTTGTTCAACTATGGCTAGGGATTTAATGCTGTCGGTAATTTGCTCAGCAATTACGTATCTGCTCTTATTCCACGCTATTGTTATGTTTTGCAATGTGACGAACTGATACTGTTTTCGTAGGCTATTATCAGTCTGAATGTTTTTTTTAGAAAAAGTTGATGTCAGGAAGTTTTCAAAATGTTTATCCGATGCCAAAAAGCCCATTAAAAACCAAGTGGAGCTATCGTTATTTTTAACAAGGTAAAAATAGGTTGGTTCGAAAAAATTAATGCCTGAGGTTAATAGGGTGGCACTTTTAAAGTCGGTGCTTGAAAAAATTCTTTCCTTTAGTTTTTGCAGTATTTTGACGTTTTCAGTGTTAAGCGACTGCTCAAAAAGCGAACTTTTTTTTGCTAATTCCCAAAAGTTTGTTTTGCAGGCAGCTACACAATCATCGGGGGAAGTTATGGAAGATGATTTATTTTTACTGCAACCGCTTACCACTATTAGCAGCATGGCAAAAACTATAGTCCATCTACCGATAGATTTTTGTACCATGGATTGTTCCATAACCGTTGATTAAGATTTCTTACGTAGTAGATTAAGGTTCCAGGTTATCCCCGATTGTCATTAAGCGGTTTTGACTGCTTCATCAGGAAATAGAGTAGGGTTTCGATAAATTCCGCAAGGAGGTAGGCTCCCAAAAGAATTAAAAACGATATGGAAAAACCTTTGAATAGGCCTAAGAATCCGCCACTAAAGACCAGATTCAGATAATCTGAAAAGTTCTGAATAAAGATAGCGCTAAAGGTATTTCCCACAACATCGTTAATCAAGGAAGAGCCTATGCCACTGCTTAATTGCATTAGTCCTTCGATGGGAGCATACGGAATTCCGGCAAGAATAATCGCGAAAAAAGAAATTAACGATATAAACAGAGGAATTAAACATAGAACCTCACCGGCTATTTTAATTAATTTGGGCAAAATAAAGAGAACATTAGCGAAACTATTATCTCTAAAATCGTCGGCGCGTTTCCAGAGAATTCCTGTAAGGCTGAAAAACAAAAGGATGTTGATTGCTAAAGTTATTACAAAACAAACTATGGATCTGGCCATTTCAAATTCGGTAAAAGAGCCTTTAAGGGTGGCAAAATATCCGGTACGACCAAAGAATCCTGAGATGATAAGGTATATTCCTGTGATTGCCACAATAATGGAGGCTCCTTTTAAAACATAAAAGATAGTATGGCGGAAAAACTTTCCTTTGCTGCAATCGAGATGTTTTAGTGGATTTACGATGAATAGATTTAGCAAATTCATAACGCAGTGAAAATTTGGTTGTTATTTTTTTGACAAAATTACAAGATTTTTGAAAAAACTTTCTCAAGCATATTCAAAAGTTTACATTGAATCGGAAGATTGGCTGGTAGCTGTCCCTAACCGAACTCCCACAAGAATTATGTCATCAATTTGGGAATAACCATCAAGCCATTGTTTCATAAAATTTTCAAAAAAGAGTTCTTGTTCCATCATATGTTTATTATGAACCTCCAAAAAAATATTTTGCAGGGTTCCGCTACTTAATTTTCTACCATGTTCGCCGCCAAATTGGTCGGTCATTCCATCGGAATATATATAGAAAACGTCGGTTGGAAGAACCTCTATGCAGTGGGTTTCAAACTTTTTTTCTTTCTGAATTTGGCTTCCGCCAATGGATGCGCGAGTTGCCTTGTGTTGAATCACCTCTTGGTTGCGAATTTGGATCAAAGGGCGGTAGGCTCCGGCATATAAAAGTTTATTCATTCCCATATCATAAGCACAGAGGGCAATATCCATTCCGTCGAACGTATCGTTTTTTCGGCCGAATTGATTTAAACTGATTTTTATATCGGCATCTATTTGGGCTAGGATTTCATGAGGTTCGGTTATGTTGTGCTCGATAATTGCTTTTTCCAATAGATTTGTACCGATTATACTCATAAAGGCCCCTGGGACTCCATGCCCCGTGCAGTCAGCCGCAGCAAAAAATCGACGGTTACCTTTTTTCCCAAACCAGAAAAAGTCTCCGCTAACAATATCCTTGGGGCGGAAAAATACAAAAGCATCGGGAAAATGCTTCAAAAATTCGGTAATCTTGGGATTAATAATAGCTTGCTGTATGCGCTGGGCGTATTGGATACTGGCCGTTATATCGGCGTTTTTTTGTCGCAACTCTTTGGTCCGTTCTTGAACTATGGCTTCCAGTATTCGTTTTTCGTGCTCTAGTTTATAGGTTCTCCATTGTACAAAGCCTATGATTCCCAATATTATAGCCAGGATGTATGAAGCGTAGGCTATATTTGTACGATACCAAGGGGGATTTATGGTGATAAAAATTTCCCGTTCGTATTCGCTCCAGTAACCTTCACTGTTGGTCCCGCGAATAATGAGTTTGTATTTACCCTCTTTTAGGTCGGGGAAGGAAACATAATTCCGGAAGCTGGGGGTTGTCCATATGTTACTTTGTCCAACAACTTTAAACTGGTAGAGGTTGTTGCTTGGATCAAAATAATCGAGGCTTACAAATTCAAACGACAGGAAATTTTTGTTGTAGGGCAAAATTAAGTGTTGCAGATAGGCCACTGAGGTGTCGGACACTAATTCATTGTCCATTACCTTAATCGATGTTATGTGTATCTGTGGGTTAAACAATCGCGGTTTAATGTTATCAGGATTGAAGTAATAAAAACCTTGGGTTCCGCCGTAAAATATTTGATTGTTAACGGTATCGTAAAGGCAACTTCCCTGGCTGAATTCTAAGGTTCTCAAGCCGTCTTTTTGCCCATAGATTTTAAAGGCTTCCGGGTTGGAAAATCCTAAGGATGGTTTTATTCGGGTTATTCCTCGGTTGGTACTTAACCACAGATCGTGATTTCGGTCTTGAATTACGCTCCAGACTTTATTGTTACTGAGTCCTCCTGTTTCGTCGATATTGAAAAACTGTTCCTTTTTGTAATCGAAAATAGAGATGCCTTTATCGGTTCCTAGGTAAAATATTTCATCGATAGCGTCCTTGGCAATGTAGTGAATTGTGTTGCTGGCTAATTTGGTTCCCTCGGGACTCTCTTTAAAAATATTTTCTATTTCCAGGGTTTCCGGATTTAGGATAATAAGCCCTTGTCCGCCCGTGCCGATAAAAATTTTGTTTTTGTGGAAGCGAAGAGAGTAGATAATTGTTTTACCAAGAATGGGATCGTGTTCAAACCGTTCAACAACTTTGGTTTTTAGATTAATTCGGTTCAGTCCGCTGAATGTCCCTATCCAAAGCCAGGTGTTATCGGTATCGGGTAGAAAACAAATCACCGTGTTGTTGCTAAGCGAGTTGGTAAGATTATTGTCACGTTGATAGGTTACAACTTTGTTTCTAACAGGATCGAAGTTTTGAAGTCCTGTGCCCCAGGTCCCGAGCCAGATGGAACGATTGTTTTCCTTGTAGATAGAAATAATTCTGTCGTTTAGGTCTGGATTGGTAAAGCGGCGAAAAGTCTGGTTTTGGGGATTGAATTCAGTAAGTCCTCCGCCAATGGTTCCTATCAAAATATTTTCGTTGTGTTTTTCGAAGGCTGTTACAATGTTTGCGGGTAAGCTATTGGGGTTTTGTGTTTTTTGAAAATAGAGAAATTTTACCTCCAGGCTATGTAGTACATTTACTCCAGCATCGTAGTTGCTGATCCAGATAGATCCCGATTGATCTTCCATTACGCTTAAAAGTCGATTACTGCTGAGGCTGAATGGGTTGTTTTCGTCGGAGGTGAAAAGGTATCCTGCGTTTGGGTCTCCCTTTTCTAAGAGTAGAAGTCCGTTATAGCTGCAAATCCAGAGGTTCTGGTTGCGGTCGCGAATTATTTTTCTAAATCGTGTAGGGGTTTGTGGGTTCCCAAAATATCTTGCAATGGGCACCGGTTGTATGTTTTTGGAGGCTATATCCAGCTGGTAGATTCCTCGTTCAGTTAAAATCCATAGGGTATTTTTATCGTATTCAAAAATTTGGTTCACACGGTTTTTGGCCTCGAAATCGTTAGGATCGGTTTTGTCGTTGGATATCAAAAAATGATTCAGTTTCCCATCGGATGTTTTGAGGTAAATTCCTTTACCGTAGGTTGCTATCCAAAGATTTTTTTTGTTATCGGCAAAAACATTTCGGGCAAAAAAGTTCTGTGGGATTATTGCTTCTGCTTTCCTTGAGCCTAGGTAAATTCTTTGCAACCCGGCACTTTGAGTTGCTATGAGTATAGTTGTGTCGCTTTCTATGTGTATCGACCTTACGGGTTGTTTTCTGAGCAAACTGTCATTGATTTGCAGTTCGCTATATCTCCCTGAAACTTTGTTGTATAATGATATTCCTTCGGCGGTAGCAAAATAAATTTTGTGATTGTGTCCCTGAATAATATCGTAAACCTTATCGCTGACAATTTTTTTTCCTTCTTCGCCGTGGGTGGTTATGGTAATAAATTGAAATCCATCGAATCGGGAGAGCCCATTATCTGTGCCAAACCATATAAATCCGCAGGAGTCTTGATATACAGTCCAAACTGTTCCAACCGGCAGCCCATTTTCAATGGTGTAGCGCCGGAATTGCAGCTGATCGTATTTCCCACCTGCTGCAAAACTAAAGATTAGATAAAAAACGACGCTTAGAAATAAACGGGGCTTCATTAAGGTTTCGTTTTTGAGGGTGTAAGATACAAAATTGTTTTATTTTAGCCATTGATTGGTCGATTTTTTTAGCACCTGAATGGCTCCAGGGCCTTCGTTAAAAAGGAGGTCGATAATGGATAAATTGGGGATAAAACCGTGTTTTTCTGCAAAAACCTGGTAGTAAGGAGTTGGATTAAAATCGTGATCTGCACGGGAATATTTGGCCTTGGGATGAATGGCATTTCTCCAGTCGTTTGATACTATTGGTGTGTAACTGGTTGTTTTATTAATGGTTAGTTTAATATTGAGCAGTTCCAGAAGCCGCATAAAAAGTTTCAGGTTAAAGTCCCACAAAAACTTTTCTCGACGTTGGTAGAATGAAATAAGTTCGCTTTCGTAATGTTCAAAGTAGGGTGAGTTTTTGTATGCCGACACAATGCTCTTCCAGTGGTTAGCCTGCCACGGAGTATGATAGGCGATGGTAATATCACGTATGAGTTTGTTTTCTAGCATTTTTTCAACCGGTATGGTTAGTACCTGTATTCCGTTGGCTCCGTAAATATGGCAACGGTTTCTGTAACTTTGGCGTTGGTAATTTTCCTGGGCTTCTAAGACAATTTCGCCGGCGGCTATGGTTTTTGTAAAGTATTGAATATTTGGTAAGTAGCTAATTGACAAGTAGAGCATAGCGACGATTTATTCTATTTCGTAACTAATGTTTTTGTACCAGAAATTATGGTGGTTTCCTTCTGTAACAATAATTACATTGGTTTGAAAGTCGACCTTAGCTGAGGGGTGTATGTTGGTTTTGTAGTTTTGGTAGTTTTGCCACACTTCCAACTGGTTTGCATTGTTTCTATAAATAAAGGTGTTGTTGAAGTGATAAAAGGCTGTTGGAATGTAATCGATAACCAGGGATTCGTTTTGACCACTGAAGTAAAATATTTGTTGATTTTTTTCGAAGAAAAAGCCGATATTTCCAAATCGAAGAATCTGGGGTTGTTGGGTTCCAACGCGAAGCAAGGTGTTATTGCCTACATCAAAGGAAATTAGGTCGTTCTGGTGGTTAAGATACACTATTTGTTGGTATGAAGTTTTCCACCATTTTGCGGGTTGCGGATCGAGTGTAGCAATATTTTCAGTCGTGATAAGCTCTAGGGTATTAGAATTGGGATTGTTGATCAGGCACATTCCTGAGGCTGTTTGAAATTGAAGATTGGGGTCGAAAAATGAGAATGATTGAAACTGGCCGTTAAGGTATAGGTTAAGCTGATATTGCGGGGTTAGCCATGCTACGGTGTTGTGGCTAAGGCTTAGTGAAATAAAGGGCATTTCAACAGGGTTTTGGTCTAAAAGTGTGGTTTGTCCGTTGTACCACAACATGAGTTGCCTCAGGGTTTGATCGAAATAAACGATAGTTCCTTCGTTGATACGGTAAAAGGTAGCATTGTCGGCAACTTTATAGATTAAATCGTTTTTCCAGCATCGAAGTGCTCCTGCAATGTGCCACACGAGCATAGAGTCGTCTGAAACAACATCGCACGCTCCTCTCCAAACTTCGCGGGCATGGCCGTTGGACCACACTCTCAACGAACGCAT
Source organism: uncultured Bacteroidales bacterium (assembly GCA_937981765.1). Classification (GTDB taxonomy): domain Bacteria; phylum Bacteroidota; class Bacteroidia; order Bacteroidales; family Salinivirgaceae; genus JAAYQU01. The sequence goes on along the minus strand of CALJOM010000017.1, from coordinate 37,194 downwards.
ATAATCGATAAAGGCAAGGTAATTGTGTCCTACCCAGTATTGTTGTGCAGGATTATAATCTTGTTGGATGACTTTCCCGTTGTCGAAAATCACAAATCGTTTGTTCCATGTGTTTAAACAGGCCAGTCCTTCACTGTTTAGGCGTAGTTTTACATTTAACAACGTGAATATAAAAATAAAAAGTATTGTTATTGTCGCTTTCATCGAGGGGGGGCTTTAAGCATTTTCTGGGTTGCTTCTATAAATTCCTTGAGGTTTTTTATGTTGAACTCAATAACCTGATTTATGTTTTGTGCATCTGGACTTTTCGACCTTTTGGCGTAACGTTGCGCTTCGTTAAGCAGGTAGAGAATATTTCGTGCTTCATCGAGTCGCTCTTGGGAGGGAGGTGCGGGGGTATTGAATTTCGACATTAGGCTCGATGCCAGGGTATTGATTTCGACTGCAGCGTTTGGCAGGCCAAATTCTGCGTATTGAGCCTTTCTACGAGCTTTTCTCAAAATTCTCAGCGAATCCGAAACTTCGTAATCGGTGGTTAAGGTGTCATGGAATGCGTAATTAGGTGTTGGGCAGGTTAAGGCTATTGAACGTATTGATATACTGTCTTTTAAAAAATCAATGGGTTTGATTGGACACGGCAGCAGTTGAAATGCCGGGTCGGATGGGAGATGGTTGGTTACGAATTCGTGAGGTGGTGTTCGGAAATATTTTGGCTCAAACCACTTTACAAATTTTTCGTTTCGAATGTATCCCGCCCCCCAGGTTGGGTCGAAAAGAATCCATTCCCCGCCAATGAAGGCTGTATTCCATGTGTGATCGGCTCTTGATTGTAGTTTGCCTGTAAATCCGTATCCTTTGGATAAGCCCTCTATGACTTCGGAACGGATGTTTAACTGCCGGCAAACTTCCTGAAACAGATTGCTATATCCCTGACATACAGCCTTACGGTATTTTAACACATCGTTTGGATCGGTGTAGGAATAATTGCCTTTTTTAAAAGCCGAGAGGTCGTATTCAATGTTGTGGGCAATAAATGTGAAAAGCATGCGTGCCTTTTCCAGATCGGTTTTAGCCTTGCTTTCGATGGTTCTTGCCAGGTTATCAACGGTCAATCCACGAATTGGGATTTCGCGTGCTTCCTTATCAATCTCCTCAAACTGGCCAAAAACCGAAATAGAGAAAAATATTCCCACGACCATCAGAATTGACCGTAGGGCTACCGCATGAATATTGCTTTGTGATGGGGTATGCATGTAGCTAATTTTTTATCACAACTTTACGTTCAATGCTATTCATGTTTCGTAACTCAAGAATGTAAATCCCCGGTGTAAGGTGGCTTGTGTCGAACAAGATACAATTGCTGGCGCAGCTTTTTTGTTCAACAGTAATTCCGTTAATGGTATGTATCAGTATCTCTTCGATGTTTTCGGAACTTATTATGGCTAGAGTGTTTCTGATGGGGTTAGGATAAATTAGGGTCGATGGAGAGTGAGTATTAACCTGAGTAGCAAACGACACATATACAGTGTAATCGGCACTGCTCCCGTCTTCAGCAACCACAGTGTAAACCACCGGTTCAGTAAAATTGTTTTCCGTTATTCCGGGTATCTGCAAAACCCCATTGACGTAAGCCAGCGCCCGTGAGGAAAGTGTAAACAATGCTCGCAGGTTGGAAACATCGGTTCCTTCCGGAACTGTTACGTCGATTCGATATCCTTCTATAATGCCTTCAAATTGTTCATTTCCGTTGGTTAAAGCGTAAGAAAGAATTTCTTTATGACTGCTAATCTGATAGATAGGAAGATAGTGAACTATTCCCAGACTGGAATTATCGGGGTTGTGCCAAATGCCTAATTCAACAGAATCTGGGTCGTTAGTGCCCCAGTAGTTGTTTTGGGCAAAAATTTCGTTGGCAGTATTGTTGTAAAGGTTGTAGGTGAGATTATTATTCCCGTTGTTAAAAATGCGGTTTAGTCCCGGGTTTTGCACAGAGGGTTCTATCTTTCCGAGATTTGGTGAGGCCCCGTTAAGAATGGTAACTCCCCATAAATTCCCGGTTATAACGTTGTTGGTGATAAATCCCAAATTCAGCCCGTTGAGGCTAATTCCACTTCCTCCGTTCATGGGATTTACTTCCAGATTGTTGTTCAAAATCTGATTGTTGGTGATGGCGTAGGTTATTCCATTTCCCTGAATGTTGATTCCGTAACGATTGTTAATCACAGTGTTGGAATCAATTAAAACACTCATAGTTCCGGCAAGCATAAACACTGAAATTCCTCCGACGGCAGAAAAGCCACCTTCGATATGGTTGCCTCGGACAATAAGCGGCATATTCGGGTCGCCGGCTCCGAGGTTAATTTGTGGACGGTTTGTGTTTAACGTACTGTTTCGTATAAAGGTGGAATTGAGTATTCTTGGCGATGCATTGGCATTAACTGCCGTAAGAATAGCAGAACGTTGGTTTTCGATAAAAGTGCACTCATAAATCAGAGGATTACACCCAAAAATGTCGAGTGCTCCCGAGGCCTGGGTAAAACTGTTTTTATAAAACGTACATTGCCTGAATTCTATATCGGAGCTTATAACCTTGTTCCCGCCGGCATGTTCAATTGATAGCCTATTGATTTTACTTCCATTGGAGTTTTCGAATCGAAATCCTGTAAAATACAGAGAGGTGTTGGCAGCCCGGAAACATGCACCGATTGGCGGTGTACATAACATAACCCCTTGTACGGTTATCAATACATTGGGCGAAACCAGAATTGTATCATTATCAACAATTTTCAAGGTGTCGTTAGCAGAGATGGTAAGATTATTTAGTAGATAAAACTTCCCGTCGCTTTGGGTAATAGTTTGTGGAGCAAGGGTTACTAAACCGTTCAGTGTATAACTGTTTCCATTACCTGGTGTGGTATATTGGGCAAGCAGGCTCAGAGAGCCCAATAGTCCGGAAAGTAGCAAAACTATTGTTTTCATAATTGAAGCTGTTTATGGTAATATCAAAATTCTTATGCAACAATTATGTAGCGAATCTACAAATAAAATTTCTGTTGGAAAAGTATTTTAGGCTTTCGAAGCTAGCAGGAATAGCGCAAATATTGGGAGATACTAAAATTGCAATAGATGAGCTATATCAGCAAACCACAATAGGAGTAGAGTTAATCCAAAGGAAATTGCTGGAGCAATAATCCACATGTAGAAAAATCGGTTGACTTGTGTTCTCCTAAAAATATTTTTAGGTCCAAGTTTGGCCACTCCAACCCCAAGTATCGCTGCTACATTGAGTTGTACCAAACTAGTGGGTAATCCTTTCACAACCGAAGCAAACAGAAGCAACGAGGCTGTGATGAAAGCAATTATTATCGCCTCAATCTGTCCAAAAAGAACAATTTCTTTACCGGTGTTTTCAATAACTTTATTTCCTAGCAACGAGGCGCCAATCCCAAACACAGGCGCTGTCATAAGGGTGGCAATAATCATAATAAGCAAAAAGTTTTGTCCGGTAGGAGCTAATTTCAATTCGTTAATCACCATGCTGGCAATTGGCCCGGCAGCATTGGCAACGTTGTTTGAACCAATACTGAAAGCAACATACATGGATGAAAAAATTACGGCCAGACGAAGAACTTTTTCTGTCGGGGGGCTAAGATTCAGAAAATAAGCCCTCCGACGCAAAGGCCTGTATAAAAATTTTGCACTCAAATAGCTTAATACAAAGGCTATAATTGGTAGAATGAACCAAGTTGGAATGGCTTTGGTAAGTAAAAATCTCGTGCTGGGTTGATGAAAATATATAGAGGCAGCTACAACGGCCAATACAGTAGCTTGACTCGTACTTTGGGGAATGCCTGCTATATTGCTGATTAATAGTGCTATGGATATCGAAAAAAGGATAATAGTTACGGTAACAAAATCGAGATAGGTAGGGTCTAAAATACCTTTACCAAGGGTGTAGCTAGTGTTTTTACCTGCTATGATTGCTCCGGCAAAAACCATTAGTCCAAAAATTCCTGGAATAGCGGTGCGTCGAATCATGTTTGCCCCGTAGGCCGCAGAAAACGATGGGCCTATTCCGCTTCCTCCCATGGTTAGCGCCAGAAACATGGCCACCAGGAAGGGGATTAAAAGTGTATTAAAAAGAGGCGAAAACATAGTTTTGTTATATTGGACTGCAAAAATATAATTTTTACATGGTTTTGCTTGTCATCTTACCTAAATAAAAAAGCAGGAGGTGGATGTACTCCTGCTTTCCTATTCTTACGAGAATCGTTTTTATTACAGGCGTAGTTTTTTCAAATCCTCTTTCATGCGCTCAATATCGGTAATCCAATCTTCTATATCTTGCTCATGTTCAAGTTCTTCCTGAAGAATTTGTGTTGCCATTTGGTGGGTTGCGTGATCTTTCCCAGCGGTAAACGAGGCAATTTCATTATAGCGTTTAATGGCACAACGTTCACCATTGAGGTTCTGTTTTAAGATTTTTTCAATGTAGGGATCGGTTGGGGCATCGTAGCTGCAACCGGCATGTTTAAACCAGTCTTGCGGATGAAGAATCGGGGTTCCTCCTAACTGAATTATACGGTTTGCTACCATTACGGCATGGTTTAGTTCCTGAGTAGCATGCAGTTCGAGTTCTGGTTCTACCTCACTTCGCATGGGCCCTTCCATCACCTTTGCTCCAACCCAATATTGGTAAAAGGCAAGCCATTCCTCGGCTAACGCTGCATTTAGCATCTCCAATAGTTTTTCAACGTCGATGGCTGAAATGTTTTTTGCTTCTTTTCCCATAATTTTACGATTTTTAAGTTAATAGTCTAGGTTATCCTTGTGTTTTACAGATATCTGAACGGTTATCTCCTCTATATTCCAACCCTCGATTGGATTTTCTTTGAAATAGTTGAGCAACAATTGGTCGAGATTCGAATCGAAATAATCTTGCATGTAGTCGCATGTTTTGCAGTACAGATGGTGGTGTGGTGCTACAATTTTATCGTAGCGAACAAAGTCCTGTTCGGTTTTCATTTTTTTTACCAGTCCGTGCTCTACAAAAGTTTCCAGCGTATTATAAATGGTCGTTAACGAAATCGATGGGTGGATTTGGTTAACATATTGTCTAATCTCCTCAGCGGTGGGATGGCCCGGAATATGCTCAAGGGCATCCATCACGGCAATTCGCTGGGGAGTAACTTTTAAACCAGATTGTTTAAGTATTTCGCCGTAATTTGCAGTCATTCGTATCTTGAAATTATTACAATTTAAGAACAATTCTCTTTTGAAAAAGTTTAAAATTAAGCACAAAATTTTATGAAAACTGTGGGCTTCTGAAATATCAAAAAAAAAAAATCGGCAACGATGATTGAATGTAAAAATTCGTATATTTAAATTTTGAATGGATTTTCCAGAATGACATCTATGTTTAACTAAAAATTTGTGCGATATGAGGACTACGCTAAGGTTGTTGTTTTTTTTCTGGATGTTGGGTTTAGCTGCTCAAAACAGTGTTGAAGGTGTATGGCGAACCATTGATCATGAAACTGGCAAAGCTAAATCGTTGGTGAAAATTTACATAGGTACCGATGGCAAGTTGTACGGGAAAATTATCAAGCTCTATGGTTACGAAAAGCCAGAAGAGCGCATTTGCGAAAACTGTCCACAGCCCTATACCAATAAGAAAGTTATAGGGATGCAAATTATCAATGGTTTAACCAAAAAAGGAAATGAGTGGGTAGGTGACCAACTTTTGTTTGCCCCCGACCGTAAATCGTTTTACGATGCCAAAATATGGCTGGAGGGCGATAAATTAAAAGTTAGAGGTTACATTGGTTGGTTTTATTCCACTCAAACCTGGGAAAGAGCCACCGGCGAGATGTAGTTATAAACCTGCCTATCATTTATCACGGTTCTTGTTCAAGTTGCTTTGTTACTTAGCTCTTCAAGGATGTAGTATAACCTGTTTTGAGCGTTCTCCTGCGACCCAAAAATTGAGTTAACAATATTGCCATGGTTGTCGAAAATGAGCCAATAGGGAGTCCCTTCGGCATGGTATTTTTTAAAGTTCGTGGCTTCGGGGTCTAAATATATAGGAGACGGGGGAGTGGAGTTCACGAAAACAGAAAGAATTTCCTGATGAGATAGCAGCATGGAAGGGGAATTTACATGCACCACTACAAACCGAATCCCTGGAAATTCCCGGCTAAGGTTATAGGCTAAAGGCAGGGCTCGTCCGGTGCCCCCAAGGCATGAGGTGTGATAAAAGACTACGCACAAAGGATTTCCTTTGTACTCAAATAATGGATCAAAATTGTTGCCATCAAGGGTTTTTAGGGGCAGGGTGTTTTTCATTGGTTGTCGTTTATTCGAGTTAGGTTATTGATTTCAACTGCCGCTTTATTTTGCGGTGATATTTATATTTAGGGTTTCTAACAATCAAGGAGGTTACTATTTTATTTTGGTCGGGGATATTAAACAGTTGTTTAGTTCTTTTTGTTTATTAAAAGTCGGAGGAATAAGTCCGTTTATGGTAACCCCTGATCCAAGGTTGTGTGCAGCCAATGTGGCATAGGTTACAAATATAAGCGAGTCCTGAATATGTTCTTCCGAATCTTTTTCAGCGTGAAACAGTACTATGGTATGGGTATGTGCCCCGCGGGTTATTCCATCGTAGTTGTAAGAGAAGGTGTTATACACGCCTCGCTGAATTCATGGTAATATATGGGTATCTAACGTTTTCAGAGTGTCTTTTCCTTCTTTGGATCGAATTCCTCTGCGTATAATCGGATTTTTTAGCCAGGATTTTAAGTTTTGATAAAACTGCACCATGTGCGGAAAAGCCTTCATTATAAGGTCTCTATTGTTTACTACTGTTATTTCAACGTGCTGGTGCGAGTTTCCATGCGGCGGGTGCTGATGGCATGCAATATCCGATTTAAACAATCTTTTTCTACAGGTTTTGGCAAAATCCACGTACAAATTGATGTGTTTTAAATAAGGAAATAATATCGTTGTTTTTGGAAAAATTTTCAAAATCGTTTTTGTACGAAAGCCTATTAGTTGTGATAGCTTTGGGTTTGCCAACGGTTATACATTGCCCACACCCTAAACAGATGGGGATATTTTGTGTATTAAATTGTGTTTGTCCTGAATCGCTCTGTTCAAATACATTGGTTAGAAAAATTTCAATACAAATTCCGCAACGGATGCAGAGATACTGATCCATGGAAAATGGCTCTTTCGTGGATGGAATTGATTTAAAAGGGGGGGCAGGGGAGTTCGGGTATTTACTGAAATGCCCCCAGGAACAAATTCACGTTTAAAATGTATTAACCCTCGGGAATTAATTTTTAGAGTTGGTTATAGTTTATGCTAAAGCCGGGTTAAAATTTTTGAAATACCATTTTTCTTCATTTTCAGTTGGTAAAATATAGGAGGAGAAATAGTTGGCAATGGCATTCAGCAGGCCGAGCAATGCAATGCAAAAGCCAATAAGCATTGCTACCACGAAGAGAATGAGTAAGGTTGCCATTGAATTGCTCAGCTCAGTTTCATAGTCTCTTTGCCAAGGACCGCTCCCGTGTTTTACATAGTATTTGGTTCCTTCTGCTACTAGCAAGGTTGTAATAATGGTATTAATAAGCCCTGGGGTTGTCCCAAAATATTTCATCCGCTTTTCAATTACGTAAATAGGAGTTCGGCTGGCAAGGAAATAAAAAATGATTCCCAACAGGTGTATAAAAAAGAATGCGGATATGCCGCCTAAAAAGAAAAATAACACTCCAAGTCCTATGGCACAACCTAAAACCCATTTAGACCCGGTAAAAATGCGTTTAGTTCTCTCGTTATAAACTTCTTCAAACTCTTTTACTCTATTAACCAGTGTCTCGTCGGTTGGCTGGAGGTGCTTGTTTATATAATCAAGCCCGAATTTTACAAACTTTGCTTGACGTCCATTAGTTATGGTAATCCACTCTTGTCCGTCATCGTTGGTAATAATGGTTAGTTTTTCATCGATAGCAGCCAGAATTTCAGCCGTTTTTTGATTTCTCAACTCTTCTGAGAGTTGTTGAGTAACCGGGGATAATGAGTCGGGTTGTTGAATTTTCTCTTTTATGTTGGTGTATAGAACCAATGGAAAAGCTACAAAAACACCTCCCAAATATCCGATCGATAAAATAAGCTGAAACCAGTCGATGCTTTTTTCTTTTTTTGGGTGGGTTTGGTCGTTCTGTTGGACAGGTTCGATAGTTTCTTGTTGACTGATGACAGAAGCCGTCGAAATAGCATAAGTGGCTATTAGGATGGTAGCCACTAACATTGTTTTTTTCATGTACGATAGTTTTAATAAGTTTTTTCCTACTCTAATGGCTTTTCGGTTGCGCCCCAAAAGAAGGGTTTTGGTAATTTTTCGCAATGTATGATATTTTTGAGCAGATTGGAGTAATTTCTAAGTTAATGAAATGTTAATAAATTATTCCCCACCGGCACAGGATTGCTGTTTAATGGTTTTTCCAATGGAGGCCGCACTCTTTTTGTTCCGGATTTTCCCACCACCAACGTCCGGCGCGGATATCTTCACCAGGCAGCACTGCTCGGGTACATGGCTGGCACCCTATACTTGGGAAATGTTTATCGTGCAAACTGTTGTAAGGGACATTGTTTGCTACAATATAATCCCAAACCTGTTTTTCGGTCCAATCTATCAGAGGGTTAATTTTGATTAACCCAAACGATCCATCCCATTCGGCCAAATGATTTTCAATTCGGGTAACAGATTGCTCTCTACGCAACCCAGTAATCCAGGCGGCGGCTCCTTCCAAAGCCCGTTTCAGAGGTTCTATTTTCCGTATTCTGCAACATAGTTTTCTGTTTTCAATGGAGTGATAAAAAAGATTAATACCATGTTGGCGAACCATGGATTCAACTTCTTTGTAATCTGGGAAAAACACTTCTATTTCTTTACCATAGCGTTGACGGGTAGTATCTATAAGTTTATACGTTTCAGGGAATAATCTGCCGGTATCTAGGGTAATAATTCGAATTTCGGGGCAGTGCTTTACAATAACATCTGTAATCACCTGATCCTCAGCTCCCATGCTCGATGCAAAAACAAGTTCATTTCCAAAAGTAGAGTAAATGGTTTTAATTCTTTCTTCCAGGGGGAGTGGGTTGAGTTTTTCAATAAGTTCCGATACCATGAGTTGACGAGCCATTTGCTTAAAAGTTTTCAAAATATCGACAAAATTAGGAAAAAACAGCGGAAAAAGTTAATTTTGCAGACTTTAAATTCAGCCCTAAAGACAATTTAGTAATACATTATTCAAAGATTGTATCAGCAAAAACCGTTTTTAACCCATGAACCAATATACCATAAAGCATCTTCAGGAACTTGAAGCCGAAGCTATTTATGTTATCAGGGAAGTTGCAGCGCAATTCGAGCGGCCTTCGCTACTTTTTAGCGGGGGAAAAGATTCAATAGTTATGTTTTATTTAGCTCGCAAGGCCTTTTATCCGGCTAAGGTGCCATTTCCGTTAGTACACATAGATACCGGGCATAATTTTGAAGAGACTATTGAATATCGCGATCGACTTGTGGCAGAAACCGGAGTTAAACTTATTGTAGGGTCTGTTCAAGAATCTATTGAAAAAGGAAGAGTTGTTGAAGAAACCGGTCCGGAGGCAAGTCGAAACATGTTGCAAACGGTAACCCTTTTAGATACTATCGCCGAACATAAATTTGATTGTGCTCTTGGAGGGGGTCGGCGTGACGAGGAAAAGGCCCGAGCCAAGGAACGGTTTTTCTCTCACCGGGATGTTTTTGGGCAATGGGATCCCAAAAATCAACGACCGGAATTGTGGAATATATTTAACGGACGGAAAAACCTAGGGGAACATTTTCGAGTATTTCCGCTCAGTAATTGGACAGAGATGGATGTTTGGCAATATATTCTTCTTGAACAGATAGAGATGCCTTCGCTCTATTTTACTCATCGTCGGAAGGTGTTTAAACGCAATGGCCAATATCTTGCCTGGGCTCCCTTTATGCAGTTAAAAGAGAATGAAAAAATTGAAGAGCTGGATGTGCGTTGCCGTACCATCGGCGACATCACCTGCACGGGACTTACTCTCAGTAAAGCAACTACCCTGGAAGAAATAGTTCAGGAAATAGCTGCCACACGTGTAACAGAGCGTGGTAGCAGAGCCGACGACCGAAGAAGCGAATCGGCCATGGAAGATAGAAAGCGGGAAGGATATTTTTAATGTAAAAAATGAAAAACAAGGCTATGGAACAACCAAATACAACAGAATCGCTAACTGGCGGATATTTGGATATGGAACTGTTGCGTTTTACAACCGCTGGTAGTGTCGATGATGGAAAGAGTACTCTCATTGGTCGTTTGCTTTACGACTCAAAAGCCATATTTGAAGATCAACTGGAGAGTATCGAACGTGCATCAGCGCGACTTGGGAGCGAGGAGGTTAATCTTGCGTTGCTGACCGATGGTTTGCGTGCCGAGCGCGAACAAGGTATTACCATCGATGTAGCCTATCGCTATTTTGCCACTCCAAAACGAAAATTTATTATTGCCGATACCCCGGGGCATATTCAATACACCCGAAATATGGTTACCGGAGCATCAACCGCCAATCTTGCCTTAATATTGATAGATGCCCGTAATGGAGTGTTGGAACAAACCCGACGACACAGCTTTATTGCCAGTTTGCTGCAAATACGGCACATTGTAATATGTGTCAACAAAATGGATTTAGTTGACTACGACCAGAAAATCTTTGAACAAATTAAATCCGACTATTTGCAAAATGTAGCTCCTAAAATCGATAATTCTGACATTCGCTTCATCCCCATCAGTGCCAAACTCGGCGACAATGTGGTTGAAAAAAGCCAGAATATGCCCTGGTACTCCGGGCCATCATTGCTTCAGTTGTTAGAAACCATTGAGATTACGGGCGACAGAAATCTTTCCGAAGGACGTTTTCCGGTTCAATATGTTATTCGTCCTATCTCAGATAAATTTCATGATTACAGAGGATATGCAGGAAGAATAGCTGGGGGAGTTTTTCGGCCGGGCGACACGGTTACAATTTATCCAGCAGGCTTACAAACTCGTATTAAATCTATTGAACTTGGCAGTAAGCAACTCGATGAGGCATTTCCGCCCATGTCGGTTTCCATGCAATTGGAGGACGATATTGATATTAGCCGGGGAAATATGATTGTAAAAGACACCATGCCTGTTGTTGAACAGGACCTTACGGCAAAAATCTGTTGGCTCAGTACCCGTCCATTGGTTTTAGGACAACGTTATTTCCTCAAACACACCACACACGACGTTCGTTGTATCGTTACAAACATAAATTATATGTTAGATATCAACACTTTGGAGAAAAATTACGAGAAAAAACAAATCGGACTCAATGATATTGCTGAGGTACAGCTTAAAACCACTGAGCCATTAATTCGGGACAGTTATTCACACAATCGCATTACAGGCAGTGCTATAATTATTGAAGAAGGAACAAACAATACGGTTGGTGCCTGTATGTTTGTGTAAATTACCGCTTGCGCGAAAGATAAAACTCAATGGAACGATTGTAGGTTCGTTCGTCTTCTGTAGAGAAGTAGCAAGCCGGCAATTGTCCCTTACTCCGATGGTAGGCAATACATTCGCAACATAAACCATGACGCGGACATGGATAAGTACAGTTGCATTTACTCTTGTTTTCCCTAACTTTGCATTCCATATGGGTTGTTTTTTGCAAAATTATGAAACAGAAGTGAAATCGCTTTTAAATTTCATCACAAATTTGCATATTTGCACCCTGAAATTTGGTGAATAACATTCCAAACGTTCGAAAATGATGAAGCAAGGTATTATCACGGCATTATTTTTAATTGCTACATTTCCCCTTCAGGCACAGATTCCCCATGGAAGCGCCGACAATAAACAAGGAGATCAGCATTTAAATTTTGGAGTTGGTACCTCGGGTTGGGGATTACCTCTCTATTTTCAATACGAAAAAATGCTTTATAGCGAACTATCTTTGGGTGGGGAAGGTAATTTCCGAATCAATAACGAAAAATATAACAACGTAGAATATTCTCACAAAATGATTGCCCTGGGAGTTGTTGGCAATTACTATTTCGATAAATTAATTGAATTACCGGCCTTCTGGGATCTATATGCCGGAGCCTCTTTAGGATATATTCATGTATCTACCACCACCAGTAACAACGCTATAACCTACACAGGGAAACGTGATAGCGGAATTTATCTCGGAATTCATCTCGGAAGCCGCTACTATTTCTCTAATCGTTGGGCAATTAACGGAGAGTTAGAGTTTGCTACCACCCTTGGGGGGCTAAAACTTGGGGCTACCTATCGTTTTTAGTTAAACAGTGGATTACCGTAGTATTGCTATACAAGCATTTCACAAGATCCAATCGAGTGTTGGACTTGGAAAGCTAACTGACTATATTCCGGCTTTGGCTTCGGCAGATATAAACACATATGGCTTTGCCATGCGAACCAACGATGGCTCCCAGTTTACCCTTGGCGATGCTGAAAAATGGTTTACCATTCAAAGTATCTCGAAACTTTTGACTCTGGTTCTTTGCCTAGATAAGGACGATTCCATATTATTAAATAGTCGTGTTGGTATCGCACCTTCGGGTAATGGGTTCAACTCTTTGATACAATTGGAGTATGAAAATGGCATTCCGCGAAATCCATTTATCAATGCTGGAGCTCTGGTAATTACCTACTCCTTGATTTCTAATTACGCTAACCCTGAATTTGAGATTTTGAATTTAGCTCGTCAACTTTCAGGAAATTCTACATTAGACTATAATTATGAGGTTAGAATTGGAAAAGGCAACCGGTTTCCGAAATGTTGCACTGGATAATTTTATGAAAAGCTATGGCACCATTGTTAACGATTGTAATAGAGTTCTCGATGGCTATTTCACCCACTGTTCGCTAGAAATGTCGTGCTTCAATCTGGTGAGAATTTTTGATTTCTTGAGCCGCAATGGTGTACATAGCTCCGGGAGGCGTTATCGTTTCGTCAGAATAAAAAAGTAAATGCTTTGTTGTTAACTTGTAGAAACCACGATGCTGTAGGAAATTTTGCCTATAAAGTTGGGATTTCGGCCAAAAGAGGTGTAGGTAGTGGCATAATAGCAGTAATTCCCAATGAAATGACTCTTGCTGTGTGGTCAAAGGACCTTGATAAATCGGGTAATTCTTTGGCGGGGTCTTTATTTCTGGAGCATTTTACAACTCTTTCCGGCAAAAGTATTTTTTGAGTTACTAGTATAGGTGTAATTTTTTTGCCCATGTTTGATATTTTTGTTAAAAATTGTATTTTCGCTATAGGAGAACACAAAACACAAAACACTAAACGAAGACAGAAACAAGTTTTTTACCAATGAAAAAGGCAAAAAATGAATTTTTGAGGGATCGTTCCCGTTTTGAAGAAGTTGAACGTTCCTCTAAGGGGCGTAAGTTTGCTAGTGCCCCAAAGCAGAAGAAACATCTTTCCATCTACGATAATTTTGAGGATGAGGAGGATGATTTTGATGCAAATTCTCCATACAACGACGACTCTTCCGAAAGTATCTGGGATTACTTCGACGATGACGATGAGAAGTAAGGTAATGTGGAGATAATCTTAGGGGGAGCGTATGTTCCCCTTTTTATTCGAAAAATAGCGTTATAACCTGTTAAATTTGAGTTCACCCACAAGCATTGTTATTCGTTGTTTTACTGGTATTATTTCATGAATGGCATCGATGGAATGACCGGCACACCAAACTGTTTCATACGTGGCAGAAAATGCAGCTCGCTTGAGTAATCTCATTCCTCGTTTGTATGCATATTGTTTTAACATTCTTTTCAGCGGCTTGTGTTTATTAAGCCAACGTTCAAGCCAATTTTGCTGGGTTCCGATTTTTTGCACGTAGGGAGTGTTTATCACTGCGCAAGGAGTGCCCGATAGTTTATCGGTCATTACAATATCGGATGAAGTATAATCAACTAAAGCCTGTTTGTATTGTTCTGAAACAGGACTTTCATTAGTTGCAATAAAAATGGTTCCCACACTGGCTCCCTCAGCTCCTAGGGCAAAGAGTTTTTCAATAGCCTGTGGGTTGGTTATGTTGCCTGCTGCTATTATGGGAATGGTAACAAGTTTTTTCAGAGCAGGAATCAACTCTTCATGGGTAAGATTTCCTGCATGACCGCCGGCAAATTTCGAAACTGCAATAATTGCATCGGCACCAGCCTTTTCCAGCCGTTGGGCAAAGCGTGTGTCAACCACGTCGCAGAAAACTTTTATTCCATGAGGTTTGCAGTGGTTTATTACCATTTCAGGATTTCCCAGCGATGTAATAATAAAAGCAACTTTTTCCTCAATACAAACATCAAGCTGCTCTTTCAGTTTCGGATTGGATGCATGCGAAATAATGTTAATTCCAAAGGGGCTATCGGTTTGCTTTTTTATGTTTTGTATGCCTTTTCTCATAAGTTCGGGTGTAGGCCAGTTCATGGCCGGAATGGCACCGGTAGCACCTGAGAGGCAGGCTTCCACAATCATAGCCTCGTTTGAGACCATATACATCGGGGCAACAATAATGGGAATTTCTATATTCAACAGAGATAAAATGCGGGAGTTGAGTGTCATTCGTCGTCGGTTGAGTATTTTTTGCGTATTTGTTGTTTAATTTCGTGAAGTCTTTTATCCGACATGCGTTTGTTGTTATCGACCATCAGGGGCAGACCATCCCGGTCCCATTCAATAATTCCTCCGGCTAGGTTTGCCACATTGTTGAGTCCTACTTTGATTGCATAAAAAGCTGCTTGTTTGGAACGTAGTCCGGTTGCATCGGCAAAAATAAGCAACGGTGCGTCTGGAAAGGTTACTTGCTGATAAATTATTTCCTTAAGCCGCATATAAACTACTTGTGGCACGTCGAATTGTTTGTGTTCTCGGAGTTCGGGTTCTCTGACATCGATAATCACAGCGCCTTCTTCAATACACAAACGATAGGCCTCCTTTGGAATAATGTTTAAAATGTTGTCGACAATGAATCCGTTGATTTTCATGCTGTTGAAGTTTAAAAGAGTAGCCTGATATCGTTTTTCAACGCATCGATTGCCTCTTTGGTTGGCGAATTCTTTCGGGTGTATTCTTCGAGTAATGTCTGACTTAGTTTTAATGCGGGGTCGCCTGGGCGATGTTTTCCTGCCTCGGTGTTTATAATTCGAATAATGTTTTCTCTGGCATTATTAATCAATTGCCACGATGTGTCGGAAATATACAACTGCTGTGTTATGTTGTGATTCCATTCCTGACGTATCTCGCGTAACATTTGTGAATGCAACTCCTGAACTGTGAGGTTTGGTCTTTGAAGGCGCATTACCAGAGCCTCAGGTGAAATTCGTTCCAGGAAAAGTACCATCCGCTCGTGAGCTCGTAGGCGGCTGGGTAATAATATCTGAGAATCTTTTTGTTGCTGTTGATGCAAAAGTCGTTGTTTATCTATGACTTGCAGCTTATTTAGCACGATCCACACGGCTAGAAATACCATAAGTGCCGGCAGAGTCCATCGTATTATTTCGATTACTATTTCCATAGGTTATTTTTTACGTAGGAAGATCTCTAGTGGAACACCTGAAAAATTAAAATGTTGGCGGATTTTATTTTCGAGAAATCGTTTGTAAGGGTCTTTCACATATTGAGGCAGATTGCAGAAAAATGCGAACTGCGGCGTTGTGGTGGGCAACTGGACAACGTATTTAATTCTCACATATTTTCCCTTATAAGCTGGTGGTGGATAATTTTCTATTTCTGGCAGCAGCAGCTCGTTTAATTTTGATGTGGGAATTTTTTGGGATCGATTTTTATACACAGCAACAATTGAGTCTAACGCTTTTAAGACCCGCTGCTTGTTTAATACCGATACAAAATGTATTGGATAATCCACAAAAGGTGCGGTTCGATCCCGCAAAGTTTTTTCGTATTCTACGGTTATGTTTTTTTCTTTTTCAATAAGATCCCATTTGTTTACCAAAACTACCAGCCCTTTTCTGTTTTTTTGAATCAGATGTATGATATTGATGTCCTGGGACTCGATTCCCATGGTTGCATCGAGCATTAAAACACAAACATCGCTGTCTTCAATGGCTCGAATTGTGCGCATCACGGAATAAAACTCAATATCTTCGTGAATTTTTGCTTTTTTCCGTAGTCCGGCGGTGTCGATTAGAATAAAGTCGTGTCCGAATTTGTTAAACCTGGAATGAACTGCATCGCGGGTGGTTCCTGCTATGGGGGTTACAATGGAGCGTTCGTCGTCCAAAAGAAGGTTTACTAGAGAGGATTTTCCTACGTTTGGTCGGCCAACTATGGCAATATGTGGCAGATTATCTTCGGGGGCAGGCTGTTTTTTTTTGGGCAGAAGCGAAATAAGGTCATCGAGCAGATCGCCTGTACCTGAACTGCTAATGGCCGAAATGGGGTAGATTTTTTCGTAACCAAGCTCGTAGGCTTCGAACGACGATAGATAGATTTCACTATTATCAACCTTGTTTACTACCAGCATTATTTTTTTCTCAGGATATTTACGGAAAACATCGTTCACTGCCAGGTCGAGGTCGGTTACTCCTGTTTGTCCATCGATAAGGAATAGAACAACGTCGGCCTCTTCAAGGGCTATTAATACCTGTTTACATATTTCTCGTTCAAAAACATCGTCGCTACCTTCGATGTATCCTCCAGTATCAACTACGGTAAATTCCACTCCGTTCCATTCGCTCTTGCCGTAGTGACGGTCACGGGTTACGCCTGCTAGCTCGTCTACAATGGCATCACGATGCCCGATTAAGCGATTGAAAAGGGTTGATTTTCCTACGTTGGGTCGCCCAACTATTGCTACAATTCCTGCCATGTGTTCTGTTTTTTATTGTACGTATCCGTATCGCCGGAGACGATTTTCGTTGTTTCTCCAGTCGGGGTCTACCTTAACATGGAGTTTTAGGTAAACGTGTTGATCAATAAAGGCTTCAATATCTTTACGTGCTTCTATTCCAACCTGTTTTAATGCTTCGCCTTTGTGTCCGATGAGTATGCGTTTCTGACTTTCACGCTCACAATATATGGTAGCATCAATTTCTGTCCTGTCGTCGAGTTCTTTGTAGCTGTCAATAACAACTTCTGTGCAGTAGGGTATTTCTTTGCGATATAAAAGAAATATTTTTTCCCGAATAATTTCCGAAACAAAAAAACGCATGGTTTTGTCGGAAAGTTGATCTTTTGGGAAATAGGGCTCTCCTTCGGGTAAATGGTGAAGAAGGAATTTCATTATTAAATCTATGTTTACGTTGTATTTGGCTGATATGGGTAATATAGACGCATTGGGTAGTTTGGAATGCCAATGTTCTACCAGTTGATCTATTTTTGCTTGATTGGAGAGGTCTATTTTATTAATAAGCAACAAGAGCGGCAACTTTGTTTGGGTTATTTTTTCTAAATAAAAGGGGTCTTTTTCTAATGAAGCTTCGGTGTCGGTCATGTAGATTATTATGTCGGCATCTTGAAGGGCTGTTTCCACAAATTTCATCATGTATTTGTGGAGGGAGTAGTATGGATTAATGATTCCAGGGGTGTCGGAAATCACCATCTGATAATTTTCTCCGTTGATGATTCCGAAAATTCTGTGTCGGGTGGTCTGTGCTTTAGGGCTAACTATAGATAGCTTTTCACCAATAAGGTTATTCATAAGCGTTGATTTGCCTACATTGGGGTTCCCTATGATGTTTATAAATCCCGATTTGTGCTTTTCCATTCGATTAATTTTAGCTTGCAAATTTACAAATAGTTAGCCAAAGTTTTTCGATAACTGCTAAAATGTGGAAAAAGATGATTGGGCGTATTAAACAATGTCGATGTTGCGGGTATAGAAGAGTTGATTTTGTGTAAGTTTCAGGCAACATAAATGGCCTAATTTTGAGATGTTCTAGGTTTTGTGAGGCTTTGTATATACACAACGGTTGGCGAGCGAAACTATAGGAGAGTTAGTTTTAACCGTGGCTATTATCTCTTCCAGTTCCGTAACTTTATGTCCGTAAATTTAGCGCTTACCACGCAGTATAGATACATCGTTGGGTTTACAATCGACATAAAAGTTAATCTTGGAAGAAAATTCGGTGAATGGGTTTGGATTTCGGTAATCGAACCCTGCATGCACTAGTCACCAATTTGGCAATTCTATGTGGTAAGGTAAGGTTACGATGAAATTGATAACCTGTTCTTGAATTTGTCCTGAAGCGTTGAGTAAGTCGGGGGTTTTATTGATTTTTTTTACAACGTGGTTAATTGTTTCGGTATCTTATATTGGTAGATAAGTTGCAGCAGTTTTTTTTCATGGTTTCCCCGGAGGGGATAGACTTTAAATCCGGATTCTATCAGGTGTTGGATGTATTCAATTACTTTAAAACTCGAGGGGCCGCGTCGATGTAATCGCCTAAAAAGAATAAAGTATTGGCTTTAGTGGGGATTACGATGTTTACGACGAGATGTTTCACGGTTTTGTAGCCACCATGAATATCGGGGCCTACGTATTGTTTTCCTTCTTTGGTCTGATGCTATGAAGGTTTAGCATTTCAGGGGGACTTGAGTTTTTTCTCAACATCTAACGATAACTCCGTAATGGGAACGGTTTGGCTTACTCGGTTATCGGCGTAAGTGAATGTTCCGTTTAAAATAAAGGGGATTTTATCAATGGGATTTTCCGGTATTAATTTGTAGGACACCATGAACTGTTTGGTATTGGGCATGTTCATCCATACGAATTTAACTTTTCTTCTGGTTGGGTTATAGGCAAAGATAGCTCCTGCACTTTTCTGATAAACGGCCTTGAAGCCAATGGGAACGGTTTCCTCAATTCTCCCAAATTCATTCAAATCCCCTTTGGTTACTAAGATGTTTACAACAACATGTCCACTATCATCTAAATAGGGTTTTTGACGAACAGCTGTTACCCCTTTCTGGGAGAAATATTTGTAGGTGAATTCTATTTCCTGGGAAAGATTTGCTCTGAATTCGTCTTTCTGAACTTCAACTACCTGGGGTTTCATTTCAATAATGTTCCGTTTTCCGGTTTGATCCGAGTAGGCAAATTCTCCTTTGAAAACTTTAAATCCTTCCATTTCGGCAGGGATTCTGAAATTTAAGGAAATTTCCACAACATCGTCGGGTGGAATTTTCATCCAGACAATTTTTATGAGGTTGTTTTCAAACGAGAAATCCCCATTTTGTAGAATTCGTGGCGATGGGGTTATGCCGTCCGGGACCTCTAGTTGAAACCGTGCAAAGTCGTTGAGAGAGCCTTTTTTTATGCTGAAGTTAACAATCATCTCACTTCCGGACAGCATTTTCTGTGGAAACAAGCCTAATACTTCTACCTTTTGACTATAAAGTTGAACCGTTATAATGGTTGATAGCGCTATTGCCAATAGAGTTCCCATAATGCGTTCTCTCCCCTTTCTTGATTTTGGTTTGATAAAAAGCAAATTTACAAAACAATATTTTACCAATCAAGTGTTTGGACGGGAATTTATTAAGGGGGTTAGTTTGATTCTTGAGCCCAAATGGACCGTTCAACTGTTATTTCGGGTTGTGACTCGCAAAATAGAAAGAAAAGGGTTATCGTAAAGGATGAGCCTGGGTTGGGTGAGGATTGAAAACGGAATGTTCCGTGAGGTTTTTCTGTAAATGCCTTTACAATACTAAGTCCTATGCCAAGCCCTTCGTATCTCCGTTCGGTTCTCATATCTGCCTGGCGGCAGCTTTCCAGAATGGATGTGTGAAGTGAAGGGGCAATTCCAATAGCAGTATCGGTTACTGTTATAACTACAGTTTAGTTTTCAAGAGCTATCCGCATTTCAATCATCCCCTCATGAGTAAACTTTACGGCGTTGCTTAGCAGATGGTTTATGATTTTGTATACCTTTCTGCGATCGCTATACATTAAAATTTGCAAATTATTTTGGGGAATTTGAGTGTATGTATTACGAGAGATTTTTCTTCAATGTTGGGCTTAAATTTTTCGATTAATTTCTCCACCACTTCGAGCAAGTTAAAAGTGGTTTGGTTAATTTTAATATGGCCGCTTTCAATGAGGAATAAATCCAGGATATCGTCGATAATTTCTACCTGACGGTTGCTACATTTGTGTATAAAATTTTTGTAGCGTAGAGTTCCCAATATGCCGTTTAAAGGGGTTCGTACTTCGTGGTTCATGGCGCGTAGAAACGAAGTAATTAGAATCTCAACCTCTTTTGATTTAGCCAGAGCTTGCCTGAGTTCGTTTTCCATTTTACGGTGTTGGTTTTGATTGATAATTACCGAAACAATTTTTTGTTTGCCCCTGAGATTAATTGAGGTTGTATGGACGTCCACGTGTAGCAACTCCCCTGTTTTTGTGTGGTGTTTCTGGGAAAACCGCGTTATTTTGAGGTAGCAATATTCTTTGCAATAGGGTTGATTTTTTCTCGGATAGTTTATTAATTTCTTGAATGGTCATGTTTCTTAGCTCCTCAATTGTGTAGCCGTAGAGTTGTTCTGACACCAGATTGGTATCTTCTATTTTAAAGGGGATGGGGTTAATCAAAAACATAGGGTTGGGGTTTTCCATAACAAGTTTCTAATATATTTCTCGTTCGGCTTTGAGAAGGCGGTTTCTTTTGACAAGTGATTTTATAATAATTAGCGTAATTAGTATAACCAATCCTGCAACGACTATCCCAAATATTAAGTTGCGCAGCGTTGCTTTGTTGATATTTGTTAGACTGATTCTGCTGTCAAGAATTGTTGCGTTGTGTGGGATATTATCGCTGATCAAGTTGAATTTTTGCAGTTGTACTTTGTCTATCATTCATTATTTCGGTTGGAACATTCGAATTGGCTCGGGAATAGTTTCGACATTGGAATTAACAACGGTATTTAATAGGTCGAAAGCACGTTGGGCATGATTATAATGGTTTACAACATTTCCGCCAACAATACATTCTCCATTCCATGTTTGTAAGGATGAAAAATTGGTAATTGAGTAATTTGTACGACTTTTTGAAGTGTTTCATAAAAGGGCTGGTGTTGTTTGTTTTTATCGCGATAGGCTGCCAGCAATAAATAAGCTCCTTGCTTATCGTTTATGGTAGAAATGTGTTGATAAAAGTTTCTAAATTCGAATTCTTGAAACGAAATAATTTTATAACCTATATCCGGAAATAATTGACTTGTATTACAAAATCATTCCAGATCGTCTTTAGCTGTCGCTGTTTCGTCGGTAATAACATAAATTGTAGCAAGGTTTCTAACAAAGGCGCTCATTAGAACTAACGAGCCGTTAAGATTGATATAGTCGTACACTCCCGAGATTTTTTAGCCTAACTTTTTGAGGAAGTGTTGGGTTGTTAATTCCTGCAAAAATAACGGGGACAGTAAGATTATGTTCTGAAACCAATTGCCCGGCAATCTCAAGAGCGTTGTCGTTGTGGGTGAAAATGGCATTATAAGTGTCGCGGTTTAAATATTTTTCGTAAATAAATTTGCTGAGCAAGCTGAGGTATTCTTCCTCTGTGGAGAATTTGGTATCCGGATAAAAATTATCAAAATAGGCAGTTTGCGATATTGGGTGCATTTTTAAAGTCAAGCGTACGTCGGCGTAGAAGGGAAAGTTTCTTCATAGGAGAGTAAAAACAAAACCCTCGGTGGTTGTTGGCTTGAATTTTCATTCAGCAACGCTTTAGCACTGATAATCAGTGTAAAAATAAGGGGCCTTAGGGATATTTACCGGATTATCGTTTATATTGAAAAAAAATAGCAACCATAAAAGTTTCTGTTAAAGAAATTTTTCAGAAAAAAATCTTATTTTTGCAATCCCTGCCCGAATGGCGGAATTGGTAGACGCGCTAGTTTCAGGGACTAGTATCCGTAAGGATGTACAGGTTCGAGTCCTGCTTCGGGCACCATTCAGCGATGCTATTTTTAGAACAATTAAAAGCCGCTATAATGCGGCTTATTTGTTATGGAACCTGGTTTTATATTTTTGTTGTTTTCATGAGAATATAGTAACCCTATACCCACATTAAGCCCCCGAAAATATTTTTATAGCCAGCACCTGAGCTTTGGATGAATGTTTATTTTCTAGGCCTCGATGTATTCCGGCAGGAATAGATATACAGGAGAATGGTTTTATATCGATACTTTGATTTTCGACCAACAAGCATAGTTCTCCTTCCAGCGGATAAAAAATTACTTCAAACGGATTTGTGTGGAGGGAAATTTTTTCTCCAGGGTTAAGTGTTACATGTACCAATTCTATTTTAGCGGCAGTATACATTATTCGTCCGTCGAGATTGAATGGTACTCTAGGCGCTGATTCAAGATGAGTAATTATTATCATATGTGTGTAGTAGATGAAAGTAAGAAAAAATGCAGAAAAAACCTTTGGTGAGCCTATTCAGCCCACCGAAGGTTTTACGGATTAACCTACAAGTAGTTTGATATCTTCATCTACTGTAGTTATTCCGGCAATTCCAAAATTTTCTACCAGAACTTTTGCCACGTTTGGTGAAAGAAATGCGGGCAAGGTAGGTCCAAGGTGAATATTTTTCACCCCTAAATATAGAAGAGCTAGCAAAACAATCACGGCTTTTTGTTCGTACCATGCAATATTGTATGCAATGGGTAACTGGTTGATATCGTTAAGTTGAAAAACTTCTTTCAGCTTGAGCGCAATCACAGCTAATGAGTAAGAGTCGTTGCATTGCCCAGCATCGAGAACACGAGGAATTCCGCCGATATCGCCCAGCGGGAGTTTGTTATACCTGTATTTGGCGCAACCGGCAGTTAGTATAACAGTATCTTTGGGTAGTTTTTGGGCAAATTCTGTGTAATAATTGCGGTCTTTCATTCGACCATCGCAACCGGCCATAACAATAAATTTCCGAATAGCGCCCGATTTTATGGCATCTACTACTTTATCGGCTAGAGCAAATACCTGGGCATGGGCAAATCCGCCGATGATTTCGCCCCGTTCGATCTCAACCGGAGGTTTGCAACGTTTAGCGTGTTCGATGATCTGGCTGAAGTCTTTAGGTTTCCCGTTTTGACGAGGAGCAATGTGAATGGCTCCCGGAAGTCCAGAAGACCCGGTAGTGTAGATACGATCTTTGTAGCTGGCGTTTTCCGATGGTGGAACTATGCAATTTGTGGTAAAGAGTATCGGCCCGTTAAATGATTCAAAATCTTCTTTTTGATGCCACCAACTGCTACCATAATTGCCAACAAAATGTTTGTATTTTTTAAAGGCTGGATAATAGTTTGCCGGTAGCATTTCACTGTGGGTATAAACATCAACACCGGTTCCTTCGGTTTGTGCCAGAAGTTCTTCCATATCTTTGAGATCGTGTCCGCTGATAAGGATTCCGGGATTATTGCGCACTCCAAGGTTAACTTTTGTAATTTCCGGGTTTCCATAGGCAGAAGTGTTGGCTTTATCGAGCAGCGCCATAACCGCAACACCGTATTTCCCTGTTTCAAGCGTTAATGCTATTAATTCATCAATAGTTTTGTCCTGCGTCGTTTCTGCTAACGCTTTTTGCATAAAGGCAATTACTTGTGGGTCCGTTTGTCCAAGATTTTCAGCATGTTCAGCGTAGGCTGCCATTCCTTTAATACCATAGATAATCAGTTCCTTGAGTGAGCGTTTGTCTTCATTCTTTTCGTTAAGAATTCCTACCGTTAGTGCTTTTAGGGCGTATTGAGAAGGTGTTCCTGTCCAATGGCAACCATCGAAAGAATCGTCGACAGATATTTTCTGTCTATGAGCTTCATCTTTAAGCATTTCGCGATACTCCAATCCAAGGCTAATTCTTTGTTCAATTGCGGAACGGTCGAAATTGGCGTTGGTAATGGTTGCGAAAAGTCCGTCGATTACAAAGTGGTTTACTTTTGGATTTTCGTATCCTTTTTGTTCTCTCAGGGCTGAACTATACACACATACTCCTTTAATTACGTGAAGAAGTAAGTCCATACTGGCCGCGACATCGGGAGTTTTTCCACATACGCCTTTGATGGTGCAGCCGGTTCCTTTGGCTGCTTCCTGACATTGAAAGCAAAACATATTTTCCATAATGATATAAGTTTTAGGGGTATTAGATTGTTTTTAAGTTTAAATCCATTGTTCGCTAAGTATTTCCCCCTGAATGCTCACTATAATGGCTTTTACGGGGACTTTGCGTGATGCTTCTGTTACGGCTTTTTGTACCATCTGTAAAAGGCCTCGGCAACATGGCACTTCCATAATAATTACCGTTATGGTGTTAATCCGCGATTCATCAATCATACGGCGGATTTTTTCAACATAAATGTCGGTTCCATTGTCGAGTTTCGGGCAGGCAATGGCGAGAATTTTCCCGGCTAAAAAACGGTTGTGAAAGTTCCCTACGGCATAGGCTGTACAATCGGCTGCCATAAGCAGGTCGGCGTTTGCAAGATAACCTGCGGCCGGATTGAGAAGATGGAGTTGCACAGGCCATTGGCGTAGTTGGCTGGGTGTATCCTCTACGGAGGTGTAGTTAGTTTCTTTAGTTGGGCTGAAACTCACGGCACGCGACCCAGGACAACCGTTTCCGTGGTGTTGGTGGGTTTTGACTATTGGAGTCACATTTACTTTTGGTGAATCGGTTCCGTTGTGCAGCCGATGTAAAAGTTCTTCAGGGTCGAAATCAATTCTTGAGCGGTTAGCGCGCAAAAAATCAATTCCTTGCTGCATGTAATGTTTCATGCCGTGATCTTTTAGGTGTTTTAGGTGAGCATAAATAGTGTTGTATCCTTTAAAAATCATTTCCGACATTACTTTAACTTCGTCGTATGGCTCAGCCTCGCGTTCCTCCAGCGTAATGGCATTCATTGGGCATTGACCTATGCAGGCCCCAAGTCCATCGCACATTAGGTCGCTTATCAGTCGAGCTTTTCCGTCAATAACCTGTAGAGCTCCTTCGTGACATCCAGGAACGCAGGCTCCGCATCCGTTGCAGCGTTCTTCATCGATTTTTACTACTGTTCGTTTCATGGTGAATATTTTTGTGGTTATTTTCCATCATTGTACGCTACAAAAATCGGATATTCGGACGAAGAAGTCTGTAACATTTGTAACAAATCGTTATTTTTGCTTAACTTTCGATATAAAATTATTGAAAATTTTATGAACACATCTATTTACCAGTTGCTTACACAAAACGAAATTTTTCGGATGTTAACGGCCGAAGAGTTGCATCAAACCTTTTTGTGTGTTCATTACGGGGTGCGGAAACATCGTCCCAGTGAGTTAATTGCTGTTGCTGGCGATTTATGTCAGAATCTCATGATTATTTTGTCGGGACGAGTACGGGGCGACATGATTGAGCCTGGGGGTAAAATGGTAACCGTCGAGGAGATTGAGGCTCCACGTGCCATAGCACCCGCGTTCCTTTTTGGAAAAAACAACCGTTTCCCGGTTAATGTTACTACCCTCACGGAAACCGCAATCCTCTACATTCCGCGCGACAGTTTTATTTCGCTGCTTCAGAAAGATTCGCGTATTCTTATTAGCTATCTTAATTTAATGAGCAATAGAAGCTTCTTTCTGGCCGAAAAGGTAAAATTTCACTCGCTGTATACTATTCGCCAAAAAATTGCGCGCTATCTTCTGGAAAACACTCAGATGAAAAATGCGGTTGCTTTCGATCCAGGGATAAACCAAACCATGATGGCCGAAATGTTTGGTGTGGCGCGTCCGTCGTTAGCCCGAACTTTTGGGGAATTGAGCAATGAAGGAATTATTGAGTACTCTCCCAGGTGGATTAAAGTGTTAAATTTTGAGGCTTTAAACAAAATTCTCACCGGAAATGAAGATTAAAGCCCTCTGCTTTCAATCCTGAAAATGGAGATCTTTATCGAAAAATGCTGGGAAGTAGTATTTGACCTAATCCTTACATTCAAATCGCAAACCTTTGGCACGGGCCGAAAATTCGGGAGCGTATAACGATTGAATTGCTGCCGGCGCTGCGCTGTATTTCCCGGGCCGTATGGCAAACCAATCGTATTCGAGGATTGTAACACCTTGTTTTAGTCGGTAGAAATAAAAATCGCTGCGTTCGTCATAGTTTTCCACGTAATACCACGCACCTCCCTTTTGACCAAAGCCGCTGAGTTGTTCGGATGGTTCAAAACAGGCTGGTAAGGGAAGGCGCAGAACCACAAATTCTAACTCCCGTGTCGATTCTATGGTAATTCTGACACGTATTTTGTCGCCGGTTTTGATACTGGTTTTGTCTATCGGCGACAGGATTGTTTGGTTTTCCGAGATGGTTGTTCTGAAAAGGGCAACGTCGAGTTTCAGGTCGTTTTGCCATGGTTTAATGTTTTCAAAGTTTTCGAAAAATTGAGCGTAAAGCCCACCATAAACCGGGTTGGAATTTGGGTTGTTAATGGTACCTTTGAGTGTGGTTCTCGACATAGAGGTGGGGTCAATCCGTGTTTTGAAGTATCCTGTGCCGGTTTGTTTCTGAATGTCGTTGCTGTTGATTAAGAGGTTGCCTAAGGTGATGGTTATGGGGTGGTTGTTTCCAAGCCAGTTGCTTCCACTGGTTACGATAGCAAATACGGCTTCGGCAGTCGATATTCCATCGTTCCACATGTGGGTTTGTTTGTGATGAAGAAGCCATATTTTCATGGCATCGATTTTATTGGTTGAGGCTTTCATTTGGTTGTAAAACTCCATGATTCGTACATGGGTCGGGATTGGAGCCTGGTACCATTCCCATCCACGAATATTTTCGCGGAAGAAGAGTCCCTTTTTCGGATCAACTACTGCGCTGCTTTCCACGCCTTTAAAGAGCGAGGTTGCTAACCGAATGTCGCCAATATTTCGTGCAAGCAGTCCTAGGGTAGCTCTTCCGTAAAGATTGTAACGTTGTGCGTGTTGCCGGGCATGACGATAGTAGAACATTTCTGCCGTTGTTTTGGGGGCATAGTTTTTCTGAATCATGCTTTTGACATATAGAAAGCGAACTATGTGGTAAGGAGTCATAGTTTTAGACGTATCTACTTTACTACTCAACAGCCGGTTGTATTCTTCTGTGGTTTCGTTTGAGAGATATTCCAAGGCCTTTTCAGCCATAATGCGAAGCTGGGGGATGGTGATAAAAATGACGGGGTTAACCTGATTGAGCCTGCCAAGATATTCCGTTACGTAGAGTGTTACATATTGACTGGGTATCCAATCGGGAAACCAACTAAAGCCGCCGCCGGAAGTTTGAAGTTTACTTAGCTGTTCTATGGTATATTGGGTTAGGTAGTCGGTTCGGTTTTTATCCAGAAATTGCGACAGTTTTCTCATTTGTTCGGTTTCGGAAATAGCTTGATTAAACCACGGTGTTTTTTCAATTTCAGCAAGTTTAAGTTCTGGATTTTGTTGTAGTTTTGAAAGTAAGGCGTCGGGCTCCAGCGTTGCCCAAACGGAGAGGGTTGATTTGATGACTGGGTATTTCTCGGTTAACGTTTTACCGGTTTGTACGG
Source organism: uncultured Bacteroidales bacterium (assembly GCA_937981765.1). Classification (GTDB taxonomy): domain Bacteria; phylum Bacteroidota; class Bacteroidia; order Bacteroidales; family Salinivirgaceae; genus JAAYQU01. The sequence goes on along the minus strand of CALJOM010000017.1, from coordinate 9,552 downwards.
CAAACAAGGTTTCAATCAATGAAAATGCTGAACGGGGATTGGGGTTGTCGAAAAACGGTAGCGACTGAATTGCGTACCATGTGGGGTTTGTGGATAATTCCAGGGTTACGGTAACCGGTTTTGAGGGTTGTTGAGGCAGAAAATCGGCAAGCGAAAATTCCGTGATGCTTTCGGGTTTTCCCCATAGGCCTATGGTATTGGTAATCAGTTGCTTGTTGGGATATAATGGTAAAGGTTTTTCTTCTCCGTCGGTGTATTGGCCGGCAGTGGCAAAGATTTTGGCATTGACTATTCCCGGTTGGTTGGGACATTGTAACCGAACGGTGAACGATTTTTGTTCGCCTGGTAGGAGGGTAACTTGTGGAGGATATACGCTTACGTTGAGTTTCTCCTGCATGTTGTAAACAAGTTCTGCTCTCGGAATAGCGGTTAGTGTTGAGTCGGTTTGATTAAAAATCATGGCGGATATTACCACACTATCGCCGGTGTAGATAAAACGAGGGAAGAGTGGCATTACCGACAGTGGTAAATTGGTCGTTACGGTTGTTGTAAAACTGCCGTAGCGCATTTCGGTATCATGAGCTAACAGTTCAACGTTCCAACCGGTTATTGCCTCCGGGGTTGTGAATTTAACATATACTTTGCCGTTTTCGTCGGGCTGCAACTGTGGATAAAAAAAGGCTGTTTCGTTAAAAATGGAACGTAGCCTACGGGGAGTATGGGGCTGGTTTTGTTGACGGGTGAGTAGCCCCTTATCAGCTTCAACCTGTCCTGAACTTCTAGTTGCCTGTGTGGCAAACGCACTCTCATTTTGTAGTACCATGCCTTCAGTTGGTTCGGGTGCTAATTTGGAGAAGGCAATGTTTCGCGATTTTTCACCCATTCCGAATACATTAACAAAATTAAACTGGAGTGCAGGAAATGTCCAAACCATGGGTTCGTATCTACCAAGGTGGTAAAACATACGGTCGGTTTGGTTGGTTAACCGTTGTCTGTAAGGCAATCCGTAGACAGTAGTGTTTTGGTCGGGATAGAAAAGGTTTAATGTAGGTGGCGATTTTCTAACAAAGGCATCCAAACTTTGGTCGTACATTGTGGCCAATACTTCAGCTTTGCTGAGAGGTTTATCCTTGTTGCTTAATTTAAAATGCCACTGCTGTTGAGTTCCCGGCTCAAGGTGTTGACGTATCGAGACCACCTCAAGGTTTATTTTTTTGCTTATGCGCTCAACAGGAATTACATAATTTTTCCGAATTGCTTGTCCAAATTGAACTGCAACAGCATTAATGTAAAGCGATCCTTCATGCGCTTCGGAAATGGGAATTGTCAGCGGTAGTTTGCCGTTTTTAACTATTACTCTTTTTTGTTCTATGGTTTTATTTCCGGCCGTGATTCCGTACCATACGGGTAAATGTTCAACCGAGGAAATAAAAGTAACAGAAAGTGTTTCGCCCGGCTTTAGCTTTTGGGCGGACAACAGAACGTCAAAAACTTCCGGAAATGCCAGCTTTTGGCTTCTCGGATTCACCACACGAAAATGTGTGGTAAGTTTTTGCCCCATCACCTCCATGTTTAGCCGATATATGCCTTCGGAAAGTTTCGTTTGAAGCTCTTCGGGAAGTTTTAGTTCACTTGTTTTTAATTCAGCACTCCAAATGTTTTTTTCACTTGGGAAATTGTTCCAAAGGCTTTCGTTGTTGTAGTCCATAAACGGAATCAACTTAAACCACTCTTCTCTGGACAGCAAAGGTTTATCGGCCTTAGGAAGTGTATTTTCCACAACAGTATTTTTCGTTGGTTTGAGAAGGTCGAGACTTAGTCGAACTTTACCGGTAATGGTTTCTTGATTTATCGATTTAAGGGTTAACGTAGGTAGTGATTCATTAACAAGCCATTGGGTTTTATTGGGAGTTAGGGTAAAGGGTGTAGCAGAAACATAATAGCTGTGAGTAAAATCGCGGCTTTCACCCGACATTGTAGTGGCTGTTATGGTAATTGTATAGTTTTGATAGTCAATATTCTTTTCGCTCACAAAACGTACTATAAACTGCCCATTGCCGTCAGTAACCGTATCCCAGGCGGCTATGGTTTTTCCCGTGGAGGAAAGCCACCAGACTCTTTGGGTTGAAAACTTTGCTTCTCCCCGAATTTTCAGATTCTGTAAAGTAACCCCGCTGTAGGTTGATGCTTCAAAAATAATTTGAACTGTATCACCGGGGAATGCTGGTTTATCGGGATTGGTAAATTTCCCATCGAACGTATAGCGGCGGTAATATTCAACCCGAACGGCCTGTCCTCCGTAGGGTGTGTTCAGGGAAATGGTTCCCGGTTTGATGTTGGCCGGAATGGGTACCGACAATTCAAACGAACCGAAATTATTGGGTGAAACGAAGTATTGTGCTATTTCCTGGTAATTGTCGTCTCGAACAGAAACCGTAAGCTTTCCGGAGGTAACAACTTTCCATTCTTCACCATTGCCACGATACCAGATTCCCTTCAGCTGAATCGACTGTCCTGGCCGATATATAGCCCTGTCGGTAAATATTTCCACCCGCTGAATAGTTTGTTGAATAGGGATGTTACCCGAATATGGCAGATAGAAATTTTGCCATAGAGTATCAGCGCCGGAAATTATACGAATGGAGCGAACTTCGTTAAATTTTTTCACGGAAATCGAAACTTCTCCATTACGTATCGGATATCGTTCCAGAACTTCGAATTTTCTTTCGTTTCCTTTTCTGTCGTATTGCATGGTAATCAGTTCGCAGGTTCCGTTCGAAATAGGACTTCCTTTAAACCCCTCGGTAATATACATTCGGGTGAGGCTTCCTTCGCTCTGCTCGGTAAAAAATAGAAGCCCGGATATCGTAATGGCAGAGTAAATGGCTAATGATTCATTTCCGTTGACAGGAATAACCTCTATTAGATAACTTCCGGGCTCTTGGTAGCGTAGAACCCAGTGCGTGGTGTGCTGATAAAAATCGGTCGATTGGGGCAATTTTACCGTGGTTCGGAAAACTTCCCGGAAAGTTCCATATCGTTGTAAATCCGATTGTTGCAACACAACATGAGCCGGTATTCGACGTAAAACAACCGTAATTTCCGAAAGGTTGGCGTATGTAAATGCCATAGGGATATTTTGCCCGGCTAGTTGGTACTGTTCTACTGATAAGGAAAGATATGGTGCCTCAATGTTTTTGAGCAATGTTTCGGCATGTTCGTGTGGTAAGCTTGTGGCAGGATACTTTTCCACGATTTTTTTTGCCGTTGTATGTGCTTTCTGCATCGCTGGATAATAAACATAGGTTAATGTGTCAAAAGGAGAGTAACGTTGTGAAAGACTGTAGTAATGTTGAGCCAAGTCCAGCAGGATAAACCCACCGGCTTCGGTTTTTTCGTATTTCTGAATCAATGACTGAAGCTGATTTTCGTATATCTCCATTTTGTTAACGGAGTTGTTCAATGAGTGAAGAAAATCGGTTCGTTGAAGTTCAATAAATGCCTTAACATCTTGATTATTATAGGCATAATTCCACCACTGCCGGTACCATTCCAAAATAACCCTTTGCAGATTGTTGGGGAGATTGGTTTGTTCAGCCTCACTAAATACCTTTTCCGATATCTCCACATTCTCCTGCTCAAACGATTGCATCTGTTGTATAGCTCTATAATAAAAAGCATCGGTGACGGTTGGGAAAAAACGGAGAAATGGCTTGTTTATCGACAAAAATTGTTCATAATCGGCAATGTTTCGCTTTATCGATGTTGAGCTTTCAATAGCTGTTTGCAGATTTTTTTGAATTAGTCGAATGAAATCGTGTCGGCTAAATTCTTCAAGATGTCCGTTTTCTAAACCATCGTCTTCTTTTTGGTCGTATTGCCATTGATTTGCCCGATATTGATTCGAGAGAAACTCTGCTTGCAGTAATTGCATTAGAGCCCGGCCTTGTTGTGGCACTTTTTGCGTAAACAGCTTTAACGAATCGTAAAGATTGCTGGGAGTAACTTCGAAAATCTGGGGCTGGTAACGTAATTTCAGATTGGCAGCATAGAAATAGTTGAGTTCGTTGTTCTCTTCTACTGAATATTTCATCAGCGAATCGGCTAAAACCAGAATTTCACGAATCCGATTTTCTTTTTCAAGTTCAGATATTCTCAAACTTATTTCTTTTTGTCCGAATGTTCCTGCTACTGAAGCTAACATTACTGCTAACCCGACAACCGTTCTCATGGTGAAAGTTTTAACGTTCTTATTCATTTCACCAAAGCTAACGAAAAAATTCATGGGGCCGATATGGACACGCCAAATTTTATGTGTTTTTAACTCTTTGCGCGTACTGACCTGATGGAAAAAGTGTACATTTGTTTTAGTTTTACCCTTTGAATGCTAGCTTCTATGATTTCGTATATCCTGACGATAGCAAGTTCAACCCTAGGTAAGTTTGTGAAAGACAAAACACTCACAACTGCGCTAATATCTGGAATTGTTGTGCAAGTAGTTTGGGCAGGAGTGTTTTATGGAGAGCGGTTGTTTCGCTTAAATCAATATGTATTCACCATCGACGGCGATGGGTTAAAATCCTATTTCAACATTACCTACCAGGCTAAGCATGCTTCAGAATCTACAAGTCTTCAGGGAATGAGTTACCCTTACGGCGAGTCGGTATTTTTGGAGGATTCAATGCCTTGGCTAAATATCGCGCTGCAAAAATTATCGCGCATTTTCCCGGCAGTTAGCAATTATACCGTTGGGATAATTAACCTTTTTTATTTTGTTTCTCTATTGGCCGCAACGTTGTTTTTGGTTCTAATTTTTAATAGGTATGGTATTTCCGGGATAGCATGCGGTGTTCTTAGTAATGGGGTAGTAATGTTGTCGTCTGTGCATTTGCTTCTGTGGCCATATGGTCATCTAGGTTTGGCGCAACCGGCTTTTTTACCAATGGGCATCTATTTTTTAATTCGTTTTTTCACATCGGGAGGGGCTGCAAAATGGTCGGTGGCCATTGTTCTCAACACCATTTTCTGGAGTTTTATCCACGTATATTTGGGACTAATACTTTTGTTTCTTGGGTTGGGGACTCATTTGATTTATCTCGTGTTGAAACCGAATTTTTATAGTGGGTGGAAACGTGCTTTCATTCAAATTTTGCTGCAGATAGGCGTTCCACTGTTTACCTTCTTTTTGTTTCTGAAACTATTCGACACACATCCGAATCGAATCGATTTTCCGTTTATCGAAGACCATCGAACAACATTATCTTCGCTTTTACTGCCGGCTGAATCGCCTTTGCGTAACTGGATTATATCCATTACCGAATTTCAGCCCGACCCTGCATTCCGTTGGCAGCGTATAGGCTCTTATCTTGGAATTGTCACGCTTTTGGTACTCGTGCTAATGCTTATTACAACAGCTCTTGGTCAACGAGATATATGGCGTTATTTTTCCAAACAACACCATTTTGAGTTGTCGGCATTGTGGATTTCTGCGTGGCTTGTGTTGATGTATTCCATGGCATTTCCATTCCGCTTTTTACCCGAAGAGTGGCTCACCCAGATTCCGTACCTAAAACAGTTTTCATCTTTTGGTCGATTTGCATGGGCTTTCTATTTCGCGACGGTAATTTTTGCTCTGGTCTGGGTTCATCAGTTCGTGAAAGAGAAATTTGCATCAAAAACGGTTCTTGTCGCCGGATTGTTTTTTCTTGTGGAAGCTGTACCCATACATCAGAAAGTTTCTGCGCAAGGGTTGCGTTATCCCAATCCTTTTTTATCGCAGATGACGAACTCAGAATATTTTATTTTTCAGCAGATTAATCCAAAGGAATATCAAACCATCATACCGCTACCGACATATTTCAAGTATGCTATCCCTATCGACAAACCCGGAACCGATTCGGTGATTTTTGCATCAATCATTGCGGCAGTGCATTCAGGAGTTCCGATTATGAGCACATTTTTATCGCGGCCGTCGGTTACGGAAAGTCTCGACATTTATCGCGCCCTACAGACACCTCCCTATCGGATTCCTCTGGAGAAAATGGCAAACGATGCCCGCGACTTTGCTTTGCTCTTTCACATGGGCGATACCGTTTGGTTTGATATCAACGAGAGAAAACTGCTTGCCCAATCCTTCCCAGTAGCTCAGAACTCACGATTTTGTATCTATCGATTGCCAAAAGATTCTCTGTTGTCTAATAGGTTAGACACCCTTTGGATCGATAACATTTCAGACACTTTGTATACCATTCCGCAGGGAAATAAAGTAATTTGGGAATCGTGGAATAACATGAATTCTCCTGTGTCATACAGGGGAAGGGGGGCGTTTTTCGGAACAAAAAATATTTGGAATACCTTGATTCGGATTCCGGTTGCAGAATTAAGTTCTGCAGATGAATTTGAGATCAGTTTCTGGTATTATAACCATCAATGGGACCAGACTTTTAACACAATTTTCCTCTCAGAAACTAATCCTTCGGGAGAAACAGTTCAATGGCTAAATCTTTTTGAGGATGGATGCCAAACGATAGATGGCTGGTGGTATTTCTATAAGAAAAATTTTAGGGTATATTCTCCGGATAACACTATCAACATCGTGAGTTTAGGTCAAAATAAATTTTTGCCATGGTTTGCCGTTGATGAACTTTTGATACGTCCAACTGGGGTAGATGTTTTCAGAATAACTGAACAAAACGAAGAGCGCTTTTTGTTGAAAAATAATCTTTTGTTCAGAGTTGCTGCGGAGGCAAAATAAAAAACTTCCCGGAATTCCCGGGAAGTTTTAATGGTAGATTATTTTGCTCCTAATTACATGCTTGCTTTGATTGCAGCTTGTGCAGCAGCTAGACGGGCAATTGGAACACGGAAGGGAGAACAGCTAACATAGGTTAATCCATTCTTGAAACAGAATTCAACTGAGGCCGGGTCTCCACCTTGTTCGCCGCAGATTCCAATTTTTAGATCGGGACGAGTGCTGCGACCTTTGGTAACTGCCATTTCAATAAGTTGTCCAACTCCCGTTTGATCAATAGTTTGGAACGGGTCGGCCTTGAGCATTTTTTTATCAAGGTAATCGTGTAAAAATCCGCCGATATCGTCGCGGCTGAACCCGAAGGTCATTTGCGTTAGGTCGTTGGTTCCAAACGAGAAGAATTCGGCCGATTTTGCCATTTGGTCTGCCAATAAGCAGGCTCTAGGTATTTCTATCATTGTCCCATACTTGTACTCAATGGCATTTATACCAAATTTTTGGCAAACTTCAGCATATACGCGATCAACAATTTTCTTGGTGAAATCAAGTTCAGAAACATCGCAGGTTACCGGAACCATGATTTCTGGTTTGGGCGTTTTCCCTTCCTTTGTGAGTTCAGCGGTTGCCTCAAAGATTGCTCTGATTTGCATTTCCGAAATTTCGGGATAGGTAACACCCAAGCGAACACCACGGTGTCCCATCATCGGGTTAACTTCATGCAATGCTTCACCTCGTTTTACTACCGATTCTACAGATATACCGAGTGCTTTGGCAAGTTCTGCCTGTTTATCTGCACTTTGAGGAACAAATTCGTGTAATGGTGGGTCGAGCAAGCGGAAGGTTACCGGAAGGGTATCCATGGCAAGCATGGTGCTCTTCACATCTCGTTTTACAAACACAAAGAGTTCATCCAAGGCCTTACGGCGTTCTTCTTCAGTAGTACTTAGAATCATTTTCCGAAGTAAGAACAAGGGTTCTTCTGAACCTTTTCCGTAAAACATGTGCTCTGTTCGGAACAATCCAATACCTTCAGCACCAAATTCGCGTGCAATTTTTGCATCTTCTGGTGTATCGGCATTAGTTCGCACACCCATGGTGCGATAATTGTCAACCAGTTTCATAAACTCCTGGAAGCGTGGATTTTCACTAGCATCCATTAGTTTAAGTTCTGTGTTGTAGACATATCCTTTGGTTCCGTTAAGGGTTAGTATATCTCCTTCCTTGATGGTTATATTGGACCCTTCAATTTTAGCTACTTTAGTTTCGGTATTAATTTTTAAAGCTCCGGCTCCTACAATGCAACATTTTCCCCATCCACGGGCAACCAGGGCGGCGTGAGAAGTCATTCCTCCTCGTGCTGTTAGGATTCCCATAGCAGCACGCATTCCTTCCACATCTTCAGGATTGGTTTCTTCGCGGAGCAGGATTACTTTTTCGCCCTTACGTGCCCATGCTACTGCATCTTCGGCTGTAAAAACTACTTTTCCTACAGCTGCTCCTGGGCCTGCTGGAAGTCCTTTTGCAATGGGATTCACTTTCGCTTCTTCCTTTGGATCACAAATTGGGTGAAGCAATTCGTCGAGCTGTAAAGGATCAACTCTAAGAACAGCTGTTTTTTCGTCTATCAACCTTTCATGAAGCATGTCCATGGCCATATTCAGCGCTGCTGTTCCTGTACGTTTTCCGGCGCGGCATTGAAGCATATAAAGAGTTCCTTCCTGAATGGTAAATTCGATATCTTGCATATCCTTAAATGCCTTTTCAAGGGTGTTGCGAATCTCAACCAATTCACTGTAGGTTTTTGGCATCAATTCTTCCATGCTCGGAAGGTGCTTGTTTTGCTCGTTTTTGGTTTCGTTGTTTAGTGGGTTGGGTGTACGAATCCCAGCAACAACATCTTCTCCCTGTGCATTGATAAGCCATTCGCCATAAAATACGTTTTCTCCGGTAGCCGGGTTACGTGTAAAGGCAACGCCGGTTGCTGAGGTATCTCCCATGTTACCAAATACCATGGCCTGTACATTAACTGCCGTTCCCCAGTCATCAGGGATTCCCTCAATACGACGATACGAAACAGCTTTTTTACCATTCCAGCTCTTGAAAACAGCTTTTATACCTCCTAAAAGTTGTTCTTTCGGATCCTCTGGAAAGTCTTTGCCAAGAATCTTCTTTACTTGTTTTTTGAACTCTTCAGCAAGGTATTTTAGGTCATCGGCAGTTAGGTCAGTATCGCTTTTATATCCTTTGCTATGTTTGTATTCGTCTAGAATTTCATCTAACTGTTTGCGGATTCCTTTTCCATCTAATGGTTCAATTCCTTCGGCTTTTTCCATTACTACGTCAGCATACATCATAATTAGCCTGCGGTATGAATCCCAAACAAAACGTGGATTGTTGGTTTTCTTGATCAGTCCTGGAATGGTTGAAGAGCAAAGTCCAATATTTAGTACAGTGTCCATCATACCGGGCATTGATTTACGTGCACCGGATCGGCAACTTACTAGGAGTGGATTCTCTGGATCTCCGTATTTCATCCCCATTATTTGCTCCACTTTTGCCATGGCTTCCCAGATTTCAGGAAGTAAATCGGCGGGAAGTTCGTTGTTGTTTTTATAATACTCGTTGCAGGTATAAGTGGTGATGGTAAAACCTGCGGGTACTGGTAGGCCTAAAAGGCACATTTCAGCTAGGTTTGCACCCTTTCCGCCAAGCAGATTTCTCATATCTGCTTTACCTTCGGCTGTTTTGTTTCCAAAGGTGTAAACTCTTTTTACTTTTGACATAACAGTTTGTTTTTTAGT
>CALJOM010000016.1 GCA_937981765.1 uncultured Bacteroidales bacterium | reverse complement strand
AATAATGCAAAAAAAACGACATTTTCAATACATTGTAACACCACAGATATCAATCAATACTTCGAAAACACCTCCCAAATGAAAAAAAAATTGTATGTTTGAGGTCACAATAAAATCAGCAATTTATCAACCTTAAAAACTAAAGAATATGAAAAACCTTTTGTGGCTCATTATCCCAACCTCCTTATTGGTGGCCGGATGTTCAAAAACTACTGAGCAAAATCCGTTTTTTGTAGAATGGGATACCCCCTATGGCGTACCACCCTTTGACAAAATTAAAAACGAACATTACCTTCCAGCCTTCGAAAAAGCTTTGGAAGAGCATAAAAAAGAAATTGAACAAATAGCGACCAATCCTGAAGATCCAACCTTTGCCAACACCATTTTAGCCTACGACCAATCAGGAGCGCTTTTACGGAAAGTAAGCGGAGTATTTTATGGGCTCAATGCCGCTAACACCAACGAAGAAATGGATGAAATTAGCAAAACAATTACTCCCATGACCACAGCCCATTACAATCAAATAAATATGGATCAGCGACTCTTCGGTCGTATAAAAGCTGTTTATGAAAAGCGAAATGAGCTTAACCTAAATGAAGAAGATATGCGGTTAGTGGAAAAAACCTACCGCGATTTTGAGCGCAGCGGAGCCACACTTCCAGAGGAAAAACGTGAAGAGTTAAAGTCTCTCAATGAAAAAATGGCTATGATATCGCTGCAACTTAATCAAAATCTGCTCAAAGAAAATAAGAACTTTCTGCTTATAATCGACAAGGAAGAAGACCTTGCCGGTTTAACCCCTGATATAATCTCAGCAGCAGCCACATTAGCTAAACAAAACGGACATGAAGGCAAATGGGTTTTTGATTTATCAAAACCCAGTTGGATACCATTCCTTCAATATTCCGAGCGTCGTGAATTACGCGAAAAACTATATCGAGCTTACTTTATGCGTGGAGATAACGATAACCAATTCGATAATAAAAAATTGTTTGCCGAGCTAATCTCACTACGTCAAAAGGCAGCACAACTTCTAGGATATTCAAGCTACGCCCACTATTTCACCGACGAGCAAATGGCTAAAACTCCAGAAAATGTAATGAATTTCCTTACCCAGGTATGGACCCCCGCATTAAAACGTGCAAAGCAAGAACGAGATGATATGCAGGCTATCATCAACCAAGAAGGAGGAAAATTTAACCTTCAATCTTGGGATTGGTGGTATTATGCAGAAAAAGTTCGTAAAAACAAATACGACCTCGATGAAGAAAGTCTCCGCCCCTACCTCTCCTTAGAAAATGTAAAACAAGGAATATTCTATGTTACCGAACAACTTTACGGATTAAAATACCAGAAGCGTTCGGATATACCAGTATACCATCCCGAAGTAGACGTTTATGAAGTTCAGGAAGCTAATGGCACTCCGCTAGCCATTCTTTACATAGACCCACATCCAAGAGCAGGCGCTAAAAAAGGCGGTGCATGGTGTGGTTCATTCCGATCAGGATCTTACAAAGGTGAGGAGCGAATTATACCTCTTGTGTACATAGTTATGAACTTTACACGCCCAACCGAAGACAAACCAGCTTTACTAAGCTGGGATGAAACAGAAACCTATTTCCACGAATTTGGACACGCCCTGCATAATTTTTTTGCTGAAGGTCGCTATTACAAAACTGCACGCAACGTACCCCGCGACTTTGTTGAACTTCCGTCGCAAGTCTTAGAACATTGGGCAGCCGAACCAGAGGTATTGAAAGTTTATGCAAAACATTACCAAACAGGTGAACCTATGCCCGATGAACTGATTACCAAACTCAACAATAGCGGTCATTTCAATCAGGGATTTCAAACAACAGAATATGTTGCGGCAGCTATTCTCGATATCAAATGGCACACCAATACTTCAGTAACTCCCGAAACCAATGTCCGTGAATTTGAAAACTCGGTAATGAAAGAAATCGGGCTAATTGAAGAAATCGTTCCACGCTACCGCACAACAAACTTTTCTCACATCTTCAGCAGCGGTTACGCATCGGGATATTATGTTTATCTATGGGCAGGCGTTTTGGATGCCGATGCCTTTGCCGCCTTTAAAGAATCGGGAAACATTTTCAACCAAGAACTGGCCGCCAAATTCCGGAAACACATTCTTGCGCAAAATGCTCTGGGCGAAGGAATGGAACAATATATCAAATTCCGTGGCAAAGCCCCATCGATTGATGCCTTATTGGTTCAACGAGGATTGAAATAATCATCGCTACTCTAAATAAAAAAGGCTGCAAAAATTTGCAGCCTTTTTTATTTACAAATCTACCCTCTCAGCTTAAATCCTACGAGAAACTTGTAACAGTTATTTCCCTGAGGTTTTTTAACAATAATCTAATAAAAAAGTAGCTCCAAAATTTGGTCTAAAACGATTTAATTGTAATTTTGAAATAAAATTAGCCCGTTATGAATAAAAAAACCACACTGTCGGATGTTGCTCAGAGCCTAGGGGTATCTATTACTCTGGTTTCTATGGTTGTTAACAATAAAGGAAACAAGTATGGAATTAGCCCTGAAACGCAACAAAAAGTATGGGATAAAATCCATGAATTAAACTATAAACCAAATCTGTTAGCTAAAGGATTCCGAACTGGGAAAACAAGCGCCATAGGTTTAATTGTTTCCGACATTTCGAACCGCTTTTATGCAAAAATTGCCCGACACATCGAAGACCTGGCCTGGCAAAATGGATACACTGTTATTATCTGTTCTACCGACGAATCTGTCGATAAAGAGCTACGCCAAATGGGTATACTGCTCGAACGAAAAGTGGAGGGCATAATTGTTTCTTCATCTCAAACATCAACCAAAATATTTGAAGACTTAGTCGCAATGGAGTATCCGTTTGTACTAATAGACCGCAATTTCGGGAACATGAAATTTTCTTCGGTTTCCATCAATAACGAACAGGGTGTTGAAATGGCAATAGAGCATTTATATCAGCAAGGTTATAGAAAAATTGGCATGTTTTCCATAAGTCCAGGCTATATATCAACCATTAAAAACCGAAAAATCGGGTTTTACAATTCAATGCAAAAGCTATCCTTACCGATAGTTGATGATTGGTGCATAGAAATCCCTTTTAACCAGGTTGAACAAGACATACCCCAACATTTAAGCTTACTAAAGTCGAACAAAAACCTTCCGGAGGCAATCATTGCCATGAATAACAACCTGGCCTCAGCCACTCTTCTTTCACTTAAAAACCTAGGTATTCGAATTCCGCGCGATATGGCGCTGATAAGTTTTGACGACGACCAATCTTTTAACTTCTCAAGCCCAACAATTACAGCAATAGAACAACCGATTGAACAGATCAGCCATCATGCCTTCGATATTTTAATGAAACAAATCAACAACAAAACGAAGGGAATCTACCAGGCAGAAATTCTCCCCGTTAAATTAAAAATTCGGGAATCAACCTCCAAAGGGTGTTAATGTAGCTTTCTACCCAAAAACCCAATAACCTCAATCATTATGAATAAAAAAACCTTTCCCATACTTTTATCCTTTCTTGTAATGGGTTTCGGAGATGCAGTTGGACCATTCGTAGGGCTTGCCAAAACTCAGTTTAGCCTAACCAATTTTGAGGCACAATTAATAGCCCTCATGGGGTTCATCATGTTTGGAATTTTATCAGTTCCGATAGGTGTTTATCAAGACCGAATTGGGAAAAAGCGCGTACTAATGCTTGGATTAATTATTGCCTTGTTTGGGCTTACGCTTCCATTGTTTGGGTTAAGTAGCTACTTTCTTTTTTTATTAACCATACTGATGCTTGGAGCCGGAGCTGCAATTCTGCAAATTGCAGGGAATCCAATTATGAGAGACGTTTCAGCCGCGGGGAGATACGCAAGAAACCTAAGTTTCGCACAGTTTGTTAAAGCCATAGGTTCGCTCTCCGGGTCGCTGATCCCTTTTGCTGCCGCCCGGTGGTTTGGAGCCGAATGGAAAATTCTGTTCCCAATTTACGTAGCCACAATTATACTTACTCTTGTGTTAGTGGGACTCACAAAAATTACCGAGGATAATGCCACACGCGAGCCGGCAACATTTCAAAAATGCTTTTCGTTGCTCAACAACAGGTTTATTCTGACCATGGTTGCCGGAATTTTTGTCTATGTAGGAGTTGAAATATGCTTAAGCAGCGGTGTCCCCATCCTACTCCATTCCAACTACGGAATTGAGTTAAAAACCTGGGGATTATTGGGTAATGCGTTTTTTTTCATCTCTATTTTAACCGGAAGGTTTTTAGGTTCGATAATATTGAATTGGATGAAGCCAACTTCCTTCTTTAAAGCCACAGTTATAGTTTCATTGATAGGTGTTGGGCTAATTTTTACCACTTTTCAGTGGGTGACGCTTGTAGGAATTTTACTGGCCGGACTTGGATTTGCCAATATTTTCCCACTCATTTTTTCAATTACCATTGATTCTTATCCCGAACGGTCGAACGAAATTTCAGGCCTTATGGTTACCGCCATTTCGGGAGGAGCTTTTATTCCTCCATTAATGGGACTTGTAGCCGATAAATTTTCTGTTACCACAGGGTTTATCTTGCCTCTGATAGGCCTTGTCTTTCTAGGATACATAGCATTTTTAAAACCAACGCAGTAAAATAATCTACCCTTATTGATTTTTTTTAGACTATGGCAAAGGGATTTCCTATAGTTATCACCCTGGATGCTGGTGGAACCAATTCCGTTTTCTCCGCCATTCAGGGCTCTAAAGAAGTTGCAACTCCGGTGATACAACCCTCTCAAGGGCATGATTTGGAACTTTGTCTCAGAAACATAATTGATGGATTTCGGCGAGTCATTGATCAGTTAGAAGAAAAACCGGTGGCTATCAGTTTCGCATTTCCCGGTCCGGCTGATTACCGAAACGGCATTATCGGGGATTTAGGCAATTTACCAGGGTTTCGTGGAGGAGTGGCTTTGGGGCCAATGCTGGAAGAACAATTCCAAATCCCGGTTTACATAAACAACGACGGCGACCTGTTTACCCTTGGAGAAGCTATCTATGGTTTTTTACCTTTCATAAATTCGGAGCTGCAAAAGAACAGCTCTTCGTTAAAATTTAGCAATCTTTTCGGGGTGACTCTAGGAACAGGATTAGGAGGCGGATTAGTTCATAATGGAAAATTATACACCGGTGATAACGGTGCCGCAACAGAAATCTGGCTTCTAAACAATCCTTTCAGGGGGAATAGTTATGCAGAAGAAAGTTTGAGCGCCAGAGCAATTGTTAGGGAATACATGGCAAATTCTAAAAATAGCTATGAAAAACAAACTCCTTTTGATATTTATCAAATTGCCAAAGGACTAAAACCAGGCGACCAAGAAGCAGCACTAAAAGCATTTCAAACATTTGGCACAGCATTAGGCGATGTTTTATCACAGATAATAAGCATAGTGGATGCTCCTGTTGTGATTGGTGGAGGACTGTCGAACGCTTACGATTTATTTGCCACCACTATGATGCAGCAACTACATGGTTCTTGTTTCTCATTCACCAACACACCACGTAAACGGCTGGTAATTGACGTTTATAACATTGAAGAACACCAATCGCTGGTAAAATTTGCCACCAATACAACAACAATTGTAAAAGTGCCTTTCAGCAATAAAACCGCAGGGTACAACATTGAGAAAAAAATTTGCATGGGCACATCAAAGCTTGGAACCTCTAAAGCCGTTTGGCTTGGAGCATACGCTTTTGCAATTGAAAAATTACAACAATCTGGACATCTATAAACACGATTCGTGAAACTTCCAGAGCAAAAACCGGCAGTGAAATTAGCAATGAATAATTCTTTTACGGTTGAAAAATATTGAAATCAACCCTTAAGCAAACCCACTATGAATTTAATCCCAACCCCAAAATGTAATAAGTTATAAATCAATCAACTCCCTTAAACTATGACTAGACTAATCCACATTCCCCTGGTTGTGATTTTTATTTCAGCCATCACACTATTATTATCATGCAACCGGGAAAAGCCTACTCCGGAGCCAGCTACCTACGTTAACCCGTTTATCGGCACCGATGCTCACGGGCATACCTTTCCCGGCGCAAGCGTTCCGTTTGGGATGGTGCAACTATCCCCACAAACTCGACTTACAGGCTGGGATGGCTGCTCCGGTTATCATTTTAGCGACACCACCATTTACGGTTTTGCCCATACAGCCCTTAACGGAACCGGGGTAAGCGACTACGGTGATATTCTGTTAATGCCGGTTAGCGGAAACCCGATTTTTACAAACGATGAGTACTGCTCATCTTTCTCCAAGACTGAAGAATCGGCACAAGCCGGATACTACCGAGTTTTCCTAAAAAAACCTGGCGTGCTAGCAGAATTAACAGCCTCCCCTCGAGTGGGATATCATCGATATACGTTTACCGAAAGTGATGCCCCCGGGTTGATTATTGATTTGCAACACCGCGATCAGGTATTGGAATCGTGGATTGAAATTGTTAATAACCGAGAAATCCGTGGCATGCGACGTTCCACAAACTGGGCTAAAGATTTGGTGTGGTATTTTCATATGGAATTCTCCGATCCTTTTCAAGAATATTTGCTTGCATTGGAAAACCAGCCGGTGGCAAACACCAATAAACTGAGAGGCACCAACGTTAAAGCGTTTTTGAAATTCAACAATACTGAAAAGAAACGCATAGAGATAAAAGTAGGCTTATCGGCTGTTGATGTTGAAGGAGCACGACAAAATTTAGCAGCCGAAATTCCACACTGGAATTTTGAACAAGTGTGTAGCAACGCTTTCAATGAATGGAACCAAAAGCTCAGCAAGATTTTAGTGAAAGGTGGCAGCAACGAACAAAAAACAGCTTTTTATTCGGCCATGTACCGAGCCTATTTACAACCCAACATTTTTCAGGATGTAGATGGTCGATATCGAGGAATAGACAAAAAAATTCACAACGTAACCAACCACACGCACCATACTGTTTTTTCCCTTTGGGACACCTACCGAGCCTGGCATCCACTTATGACTATACTCGAACCAACCCAAACCGTAGATTTTATAAAAACGATGCTCGATATTTACGAAAAAGGAGGATTGCTACCCATTTGGGAACTGGCAGCCAATGAAACCTGGTGTATGATTGGAAACCATGCCATCTCTGTGATTGCCGATGCCTACATGAAAGGTATTCAAAATTTCGATACCGAAAAAGCACTGCAGGCCATGATTCACAGCGCAACCCAAGATCACTTTGGATTGAAAGTTTACAGAGAATACGGATACATTCCAGCCAACAAAGAACATGAATCCATATCCAAAACATTGGAATATGCCTATAACGACTGGTGTATTGCCCAAATGGCAAAAGCAATGGAGAAAGACGAAATATACAACCAATACATAAAGCGCGCACAGTTCTACAAAAACATTTTCGACCCTGAAACAGGCTTTATGCGTCCGAAAATCAATGGAGGATGGCTTACTCCTTTTGATCCAAGCCGTGTTGATTGGAACTTTACCGAAGCCAATTCGTGGCAATACAGTTTTTATGTCCCTCAAGATATTGACGGTTTAATTGCCTTAATGGGAGGCAAAGAGCGATTTATAAACCAACTGGATGCTCTGTTTACCGCCGATTCAAAAGTCAGCGGCCGCGACATGAAAGACATTACCGGTCTCATAGGACAATATGCCCACGGAAATGAGCCGAGTCAACACTTGGCATATCTCTACAATTTTGCTGGCCAACCATGGAAAACTCAAAACCTGGTGCGCAAAATCATGGATGAATTCTATCCTCCAATTCCAACGGGATGTATCGGCAACGAAGATTGCGGGCAAATGTCGGCCTGGTTGATATTCAGTGCAATGGGATTTTATCCCGTCACTCCCGGAAAAGCAGAGTATATTTTAGGAAGCCCTTGGTTTCCGGAAATGGAAATTCGGCTTGAAAATGGTAAAACATTCCGAATAACCGCAAAAAATGTCTCCGTAAAAAACAGATTTATTCAATCGGCTAAACTCAACGGAACCAATTACACTAAATCGTACCTTATGCATTCGGACATAATTCATGGAGGGCATCTTGAATTTCGAATGTCGGACAAACCAAATTTCACGTGGGGAAGCAGCCTAATAGATATTCCAACAACTAAAATCGAAGATCAACTCATTTTACCCGTACCAGTTATTACTGCTGCAGACAATAAATTCAAGGACTCGCTTAAAATCTCAATCAGCACAATTATCCCCGAATGCCAGATATTTTACACACTCGATGGCAGTACACCCACAAAAGAATCGGCAAAATACAGGGCGCCTATTGTATTAACTAAAACAACAAAAGTTAATGCCGTTGCTTATGCCGAATCCCATGGATACAGTCATATCACAGAGGCCAACTTTGTTAAAATTGATCTCACAAAAAAAATCCAGCTCATTTCACAATATCATCCCAGTTACCACGCCGGAGGAGCAGAAGTACTCATCGATGGGATACGGGGAACTGAAAACTGGAGGCTTGGAAGGTGGCAAGGATACCAGGGAACCGATTTCCAAGCAATTATCGACCTTGGTTCAATTCGTAGATTAACCAAACTAAGTGCAGGATTTATTCAGGATATTCGTTCGTGGATATGGATGCCCCAAAACGTATCCTTCTACAGTTCAGCCGATGGAAAAATGTTTACCAAAATAGCCTCCATTAAGAATAACATTCCCGCCGACAATTATGAAGTGGTAATACACGACTTCAAAGCTCGGGTTAACACAACCACCCGATATATAAAAATCATAGCCTCAAATTTTGGAACCATTCCCGAGTGGCATCCCGGAGCAGGTGGACAAGCATTTATCTTTGTTGACGAGATTGAAGTCTACTAAAATACCAAAAAATTTCTAACGGCATGTTAAAAAAAAATAAATTAAATTAAAAAAAAGATCAACATAAAAAATTTTTTTTCAAATTTGGGGCAGGTATTTCAAAACTTTAATCACCATGAAAAAACATTTACTACTGAGCAGCTTTATTGTTATTTCCCTGGCTGCAATCAACGCTCAAACCAGAATTTCAGTTCAGCCCGGCGAAAATCAAATTAAGCTAATTTCATCTACCAAAAATGGCTTAATCGTTGAAAATCGTGTAGCAACTATCGATGTACAACTCGAAAAGCGCACTCAAGGCCAACATGTCGAATTGGTTATAATTGGCTATGGGCCTTCCTACAACATCGGAAACCCTGATCTGCCTGCTCTTAATCGTCTTATCGAAGTGCCCAAGGATGCTACCGTCGAAATCTCCGTGGCTGAGTACAAGGAAGTTACTCTTAACCTGAGCGACTACGACATCAACCTTCCCATTGCTCCTGCTCAGGAATCAATCTCCAAAAGCGACGACCCAAACAAGGTGAAGTATGTGAAAAACGATGAACTCTACGCCACCAACGCATGGTTTGCCAACCCCATGGTTAAATATCACGAAGTGGGTGTCATGCGCGGTGTTAGAATTGGCAGACTGGAGATTAATCCACTAGCCTATAACCCCGTAACAGGGCAAATCCGAATCTTCAACAACATGAAGATCGTGGTTACTTTCTCCAACGCCAACCATACCAAAACCCTAGAGCAAAAAGCCAAATACTACTCCCCCGCTTTCACCGGTTTGTTTGCAGGATTGCTCAATTATGAATCTCCCGCAAAAGATCTCAACATTCACGGTACTCCTCTAAAATTTGTCATTATTTCCGATCCAATGTTTGAAGCAACCCTTGAACCATTTATCCAATGGAAAAAGAAACAAGGATTTAACACCTTGGTATATTTCACCAACAACCCACAGGTTGGAAATACTAATACTTCCATCAAAAACTTTTTACAAAGCCTCTACCAAGCCGGAACATCCCAAGACCCGGCACCATCCTTTGTAATGCTGGTTGGAGACCATGAACAAATTCCCGCCTTTAGTGGCAGCTCAGGTTCACATGTTTCTGACCTCTATTTTGTTACCTACGACGGACCTTCCGATAGAATCCCCGATGTAAACATTGGCCGTATGTCGGCCAAAAATGTAGGGCATCTCCAAACCCTTATCAACAAAACCCTACAATACGAACAAATGCAACTGCCTGATGCATCCTATTTAAGCAATGCGTTGCTTATTGCAGGGGTAGATGCATCGTATGCCACCCTTTATGGAAACGGGGCACTAAACTATATTATCAACGCCTACTTTAATGCCGCTCACGGAATTAATTCAACCAACATTTTTTACCCTGCCTCTGGTGGCTCTAATGTTCCCACTCAAATTATACAATTGGTAAATCAGGGTATAGCATGGGGAAACTACACTGCTCACTGCAGCGAATCTGGCTGGGCCGAACCTAGCTTTCAAATAAGTGCCATCTCCTCCCTTACCGAAAACCAGAAATATGGACTATTCATTGGTAATTGTTGCTTATCCAGCAAATTTAACGTCGACGTATGTTTTGCCGAAGCCATAACCCGAGCCGCCAACAAAGGTGCAATAGGATATATCGGAGGAACTAACAGCACTTATTGGAGCGAAGACTACTGGTGGGCTACCGGATTCGGAACCGTGGTGCAAAACCCAAATCCGGCCAATTTCGGCCCTGGAGCCTACGACGCCCTATTCCACGAACTACTCCCAAACGATAACGTCTATTCTACTACCCAAAGCCAAATAAATATTGCAGGATGCCTTGCTGTAGAGGAGAGCAACTCAACCCGAAAACTTTATTACTGGGAAATTTACCATCTTATGGGAGATCCAACCCTTACCCCATACATTGGGCCCATGCCTACTATGGAGCCAAACTACTTAGCTACTATTCCATTAGGCCTTAACTCCCTAACCATTACTAATCTTCCATCCAAAGCCTATGTTGCCCTAACCGACAACGGCGTCATAAAAGCCACCGGCTTTGCCTCTAATCAAGGCGAAATTACCCTCAACTTCGACTCATTTACAATCCCAACCACCGCTGACCTAGTTATTACCGCTCCATTCTACAATCCCTTCATTGGAACCGTAGATATTATTCCTTCGAACGCACCGTTTGTTGTCTACTTCGGATCGCAAATCTCTGATGCTCAAGGAAATAATAACGGGCAGATAGATTACGATGAGGAAGTTGATATCACTGTTACTTTGAAAAACGTAGGCACACAAATGGCGAACAATGTTATAGCCACGCTTTCCACAACCAATCAATACGTTGAAATTTTAATCCATGAATATGTTGTTGGAAATATAAATGCCGAATCGGAAGTAACACTTCCCAATGCATTCCGGATTAAAACCATGAAAAACATCCCCAACCAAACCAAAATAGATTTTACACTTACCGCCTCCGATGGATCTAATGACCCCTGGATAACTACCTTTAAACTAACCGCCAATGCCCCCGTTTTAACCCAATTGAATCCTCAAATTGAAGAAATATCAGGGAACAACAACGGACGCATTGACCCTAATGAGCAAATACGAATTACCATTCCGGTAAAAAACATAGGCAATTCAACCGGCTATCCTATTACAACCAGCTTATGGTCAAATCTCTTAGCCGTTACTGTTACCAATATATCAACAACAAGCAATGCCCTCGAAGCCAATGAACAAACCTTATTTGTATTCGACATTTTTACCGATAGCAATATTCCTACCGGAACCCCATTAACCCTAACCTTCAATGTATACTCAGATATCTGGTCTTTCAGCAGTCCTATAACCTACAGTATAGGATTAATAACCGAAGATTTTGAAACTGGTTCGTTCAGTTCCTATCCCTGGACATTTGAAGGAAATGCCAATTGGATAATAGTTCAGGATCCGGTGTATGAAGGCAGTTATGCGGCGAAATCAGGAACCATTAGCCACAATCAAAAAAGCAGTATGAGCGTAACCATGAATGTTCCCAGCGATGGCAATATTTCATTTTTCCGAAAAGTTGACAGCGAACCCAACTACGACAAACTATTCTTTAAAATTGATGGAACTACCGTCAATGGTTCTGGATGGTCGGGCAATCAAAATTGGCAACAATTTAGTTTCCCAGTAACCGCCGGCAATCGAACCTTTACTTGGGAATATTCCAAAGACGGATCTATATCTACTGGGGCCGATGCCGCCTGGGTTGATATGATAATTTTCCCCGGAGCAGCGCTGATTAACAATCAGGCTCCGACAATCTCATCGGACACCTTTGGAGAAGCATTTGCGCACATAGAATTTGCCATCGACATCTTCGCTACCGATCCAGATAACGATCCTTTGACATTTTCAGCCATTTATCTTCCACAATGGTTGACCCTCTTGGATTTCAACAACGGAACCGCCATGCTTTTAGGAACCCCCACCCCAGAAACAGCCGCCGAAAACGAACAAGCAGTAATTCAGGTAACCGACGGTTTTTGGGCTGCAACTCAATTAATTAACATAACGGTTCACAACCTTAACCCAACCCCCCTATCACATAACCAATCTTCGTTAATGGTATATCCCAACCCTGTCCAAAACAACGCTTATGTTTCTTTTAATCTGAAAAAAGAAGGCAGAATTGTTATGGATATTGTTGACCTTAAAGGACGAGTAGTGAAATCTGTTTTAAACCAACCTATGGGAGCCGGACAACATCTCACAACAATTACCACTGAGGGTTTAACTCCTGGAGTTTACCTTGTACGTTTGGTTGTCGGCGACACTATTGATAAGTACTACATAATGGTGAAATAAACATTTCATAAAAAAAAGAGGGTGCGTCGGCACCCTCTTTTTTATAAGAAGAATTATATTTAGAGCTGGGAATCAGTGTAAATCAAAAAAAAATAATCATTGAATAATTTCAACTCCGTAGAAATTTAATAAAAAATAATAAATTGAACCTGGTTATAGATTTTTGAATAGGTAGAGTTATATTTGAGTTTAAACGGGATTATGCATTGGTGGGTTAACATAGTAAACAACCTCTCGTTTATAGTAGTACTAGTACTACTACATGCTTTCGTTGAGGATCGGATACGTAAAAACAGACGACACTATTGGGTAGCCCTATCGGGACTAATCTACAGTGTGATTGTTATTTTAGGAATGCTAAATCCCATTTTGCAGGACCGAATTATTTTCGACGGACGTAGTATCGTGCTATTCAGCGCCGGATATTTTGGGGGAATATACACCTCATTAATTGTTTTTCCAATAACGGCTATTGCCAGATGGCAAATGAGCGGAGAAACAGCCCTATTGGGAATAGTAATTATTGCGCTATCGCTTTTAGCCGGTGTAATTACAAAATGGTTAACCAAACAAACCAGCTCCAATAAATTTATATGGACAGTTGTGGCTGTTAGCCTTATATTGCATGGGATAATAGCCACCTTACTCTACCTAAAAGCCACACTGAGAAATATTTATATTGACAACTACGTATACCATACCATACTTTTTGCTTTTGCTCCTGCTACAGTTATTGTTTGGCGCTCCATAAGATACCTTCAGGAGGAGAGAGTAAACAAAGCAAGATTTATTTCAGAGCTTAACCGCTTAAAAAACCTTATTGATAACAGCATTCATTTTATAGCTGTAACCAACATAAAAGGTGAAATTATCTATCAAAACAATGTATTTAAGCGATTACATAATTTAGTTCCAGGATTAGCTACTGGACAAAAAATTCAAGATATATTATTTCGCAAAAGCTCTGTTGTGTTCGTTGAGCATATTTTACAAAACACCCTCAAAAAAGGAAATTATTTAGCCAAACTCGACGACATTTATATTGACGAAAATGGAGAGACGTTACATATTATGTGGAACTTTCAGGCCATAAAAAATAACAACAACCAGATTGAAATTTTTGTAATTGGGGCCAACATTACTGAGATTCGAAAAGTACAGGAAAAACTCGACACCTCAGAATCGCAATTCAATGCAATTTTTGAAATGGCTGCCGATGCCATTCTAATAGGCAATCCGGTAGGACAAATAATTAAAGCCAATAAAAAAGCCGAAAGTCTAACAGGCTACTCACAATCCGAGCTTGTAGGCCAAAGAATCGATATTTTGTTCAGCAAAGAAGAAATTGAACGTTCCCCATGGCGATATGACCTGTTAAACCAAGGAGAAGTGGTTCTTAATTTCAGAAACCTTCGAAAAAAAGATGGTGCCATAGTACCCATTGAAATGAATACCAAACGCATGCCACAAGGAATTTACAACACAATAATTCGTGATATTAGCGAAAGAAAACTTTTTGAAGAAAAGTTACGTGAAAGTGAAGCACGCTACCGAACTCTTTTTGAAACAGCCAACGATGCTATTCTATTACTCGATCACGATATGATTATTGATGCCAACCTAAAGGCTTTAGAATTATTCGGTTTTTTAAAAGAAGAGTTAATTGGCTGTTCAATAGCACAAATTAGTCCAGTTCATCAGAAAAACAGACTATTTTCCGACACCTTAGCCAAAGAATATATACAACGTGCCTATATTGAACCGTTACGTTTTGAATGGGAACATCAAACGGCTAATAACCAACCTATTACCTGTGAAGTAAAACTTAACCCCATAACTATTCGTGAAAAAACCTATATACAGGCAATCATTAACGACTTAACCGAAGTTCTTCGTAATCGTGAAAAAATTGCCGAATCGGAAAAGAAATTGCAACAACAAAACGAAGAACTCAAACGAATTAATCGCCAATTAAGAGAATCAATTGCAAAAGCCAAAGAAAGCGATAAACTGAAAAGCGCATTTTTGGCCAACATGTCGCACGAGATAAGAACCCCATTAAATGGGATTCTTGGATTTACCGAAATTTTAAAGCAAGGAAATTTGGAACCGTCTCAAATAGTATCCTACCTTGAAGTTATTGAAAATTCAGGACAACACTTATTGAACCTCATTAACGATATTATAGATCTATCAAAAATTGAAGCAAACCAGATGGAATTACGATGCAACCCATTCTGTCTCGACGATGTAATTCACGAAGTTATCAAACTATACACTCCAACAGCAACAAAAAAAGATCTCTATTTAATTGCCAAAGCCTCTAACTCGCAAAAAATAGGGGTAGAAGGAGATGAAACTAAGGTTAGACAAATTATATCGAATCTACTATCCAATGCCATAAAATTTACCGAAAAAGGAGGAGTAGAATTAGAGTACTATCAAGAAAACGAACAGGTAGTCATTAAAGTATCCGATACAGGCATAGGAATTGTGGAGACAGACATCCCTAAAATTTTTGAGCGATTTCGGCAAATTGAAAACAAATTAGGTAAAACCTCCGGAGGAACAGGCCTTGGATTAGCAATTTGTAAATCTCTGGTTGAATTGATGAACGGTAAAATTATGGTTGAATCGCTTTTGGGACAGGGAACTACCTTTATTGTAATACTACCTTTAAAAGAAACTCAAGAGTATTGCTCTCAGATCCCAAAACAAGAAAGAACTATTTCTAAACCCGATCTTACCAATAAAAAAATTCTTGTTGCCGAAGACGAGGCCGTTAACATGCTCTTAATAGAACACATTTTGAATAGCTACGGTGCAACAGTTTACCTTGCAAATAACGGCAAAGAAGCTATTGAGTTTCTACAAAACGGATATCCGATTGATATAGTGTTTATGGATATTAAAATGCCAAAAATTTCAGGCATTGAAGCACTTACTCAAATACGAAAAACACATCCAACCCTCCCCATCATTGCCTTAACCGCCTACGCCATGCCCAAAGAAATACAAGAATTTAAGCAATTGGGGTTTACCGATGTAATTGTAAAACCAATTGACTTTGATAAATTATCGTCGGTGTTAGTTAAAATTGCAATCGATAAAAACAGGTAGTTACACTAAGAGAAAATTTTTGTCACGAATCTTCTCCCCAAAGAGAACTTTCAAATGCCTTTAAGAATAACTTTCTCAAACACCGATTTTGAATTCGACACTAAACTTAGCCCCTTCTGCTCCGGCAAATTCAGTAAAATATATATTCTCAAAAACAGAAACAACAACGTGCATATAGTCTGCAAAATAGCCAATCCCGATCTTCATCCATTTGAAAGGGAGCGGTTTATCCGACAGAGAGATATTTGGGATAAGATGTACCCACAATATCCGTCGAAAATAGAATTTTCAGACAACAGCGTTTTGTTTATTCGCAATTTTATCGAAGGAAGCGATTTAAAGAAACTTCCCAAGAAAATGAACATCGAACCCATTCTTCTTTACGCGTTCAAAGAAATTCATAAACTCCACACATTCAATTACCTCTGCATCGACGTTAAACCCTCCAATTTTTTAGTAACTCCCGGAAAACAAGTTATGTTAATTGATTTTGGAGCATCAATTCCCATTAAATTTCAACAACCTAAAAATTACAAAATACCTTTTACGTTTTTATACGCACCACCCGAGATGATATTAAACCGCTTCGATCTGTGTAATACAAGCAGCGACTACTATATGTGGGCTTTAATGGCATTTCACCTGCTGACTAATAAAGTTCCGTTTGAAAACCCAAACCCTGTACTTTTAATGCACCAACAACTCAACTCTTTTCCGAATTACAATTTGGTGAAAGATAAAAAATGGAGGGAATGGATAGAAGCCCTAACCTTCAAAATCACATTTCCCAAACCACCACATCTGATGAATCGACACAAGATAGAAGAAATTCTTGCACAAACCACAAGTCAGCGAAAAGAAATAACTTCCACAGTTATTACCTCGATTTTAGAGGATGCTTAAGAAACTAACCTATAAACCAACAACAATTGCTAACTTTGTGCCTATAAGCTAAAAATGTGGATGCATGGAACATCAGCTCACAATTTATCCTCCCGATTTAAAACCGGGCGATAGAATAAAAATAGTTTGTCCATCGCGCTTTGTTACTTTGGAAGAAATACTCCCCGCAGCCGAATGGATACGTCAACACGGATTTCGGATTGAATACGGAGAAACTATTGGGAAAACCGAAGGTCAATTTGCCGGCAGTGATGACGAACGCACAGAAGATTTTCAAAAAGCACTAAACGACGAAGGCGTTCGTGCCATCTGGTGCGCACGAGGGGGGTACGGCGCCGCCAGAATTATCGATAAAATTGATTTCACCCCTTTACGAAATAATCCCAAATGGATAATTGGATTCTCCGATATTACAGCTATCCATATGGCTATTTTTAAACACAACGTAGTTAGCCTGCATGCCCCATTGGCTTTTTCGTTTAAAAACAACCACGAAACGGCTATCTCATTTGGTCTAATGCTATCGTTTATAACGGGCAAAAGAGTCCCGATTGAATGGGAAGCAACACCCTTTGACGTCCCGGGAACAACCTCCGGAAAAGTAGTTGGAGGGAACCTCTCTGTTATCTACTCACTTAGGGGCACACCTTTCGACATTCCCATTGAAAACACATTGCTTATGATTGAAGATATCGACGAGTATCTTTACCATATCGACCGCATATGCAATAATCTTCGACTCGGAAATAAATGCAAGCCCAAAGCACTTATAGTCGGAAGCTTTACTAATATGCACGATAATTCCGTGCCCTTTGGAAAAAATGTCAACGAAATAATAACGCACTACTTCCAATCTCCACCAGCAATTCCAGTTACCCACAACGCCCCATTTGGACACACCGATTATAATTTACCCCTACTTATCGGAGCAAATGCAACGTTAAACATAGGTACTAAACGCACAACCCTTCTGTATCATGGCAACCCATAATCAGTTAGGAAAATTTGGTGAAGAAACCGCCGTCAACTATCTGATAAAAAACGGATACCAAATTCAACACCGTAACTGGCGATATCGTAAATACGAAATCGACATCATTGCTATCCAAAATAACCAATTGGTTTTCATTGAAGTTAAAACTCGCACACCAAATCCGGATTTTTCGCCTGAAGACAGTTTAACCCGCAGCAAACAAAAACAACTGATTGAAGGAGCACACCACTATATTACACAAAACGGATGGCAACAAGAAGCCCGTATTGATGTAATAAAGGTATTCATTGCAAACCGGAAAACACAAATTGAGCATATCGAAAATGCAATCATCCCGACATGGTAACATTTAACAACATTTCTCTACTCTCCGATATCGTAGAACTTTTCTATCCTAGAATTTGCGCTGGATGCAGCACCCCCCTGGGAACTGGAGAAGAAACCCTTTGTTTGTCATGCCTCTATAATTTGCACCGAACCCATTTTCACAACAACCGCAATAACCCCCTTGAACAAATCTTTTGGGGACGAGTAAATGTTAAATACGCAACTGCTCTCTGTTTTTATCACAAAGAAAGCACCTTACAAAAGATAATTATGAAACTTAAATATCACGGCGAGAAAGAAATAGGATATGCATTAGGAAAAGAATTAGGAGCTGAACTATTAGGAACCGAATTCGAAACTATCGATCTATTGCTTCCCATCCCCCTCCATCCTAAGCGACTAAAAAAACGAGGCTACAATCAGGCAGAAATCATAGCCAACGGCATTGCCGCTTTTCTTAATAAACCCGTAGATACAACTTCGGTTCGGCGAGTGGTAGCCACCCAGACACAAACCAGAAAAAACCGTTTTGATCGCTGGCTAAATGTGGAAAACATTTTTGAAGTAACCCAGCCACAACTTCTTTCCGGAAAACATCTATTAATTATCGACGATATAATTACAACCGGAGCTACTATAGAATCGCTGATTACAACCCTCAATGAATTAGAAAACATTACCTGCTCGATTGCTTGCATTGGAATGGCCGATAACCGTTAATGCAAACCACTAAAATAACTGGCCAACTGTGTTATTAATTTGTTAAAATCCCAATACGATTTACAATTTTTCACCCCATTGCACTATATTTGGAAAATAATCAAAACCAACATTAAGCCCCTCCCAACAACATGGCCCAAATTTGGATAGGGGCTTTTTCGTGTGCTACTTACGGAAAACACACATCGGTTTGCAACGCCCAATTGGAAATACCGTTTTAAATTCGTACTTTTGTCAAAAGATTTTCAGACTACTGAAGTAAGAATGAATAAAATATCCACTTCAAATTTACGATTAGGTATAGTGGCCGGTGGTCAATTGGGTAAAATGCTTATTCAGGAAGCCAGTAAATGGGGTATAGAAACCTATATTCTGGACAACGATCCAAGCTGTCCGGCAGCCATGTTAGCAAGCCGTTATGTTCAAGGGCATCACCTCGACTACCATGCAGTTCTTTCTCTTGGACGGCAAGTAGATATCCTCACCTACGAATTGGAGAACATTAACATAGAAGCAGTTCGCCAACTAAAAGCTGAAGGAATTTCTGTAAAGCCCGACCCTGAAATTCTGGCCATGATTCAAGACAAAGGAGAACAAAAACTTTTTTACCAAAAACATAATATCCCCACTGCCCCTTTTCAGTTATTTGAAAACGCTGAAGCAATCCGCGAAGCTATAAACCATGACCGGCTATCCCTTCCATTTGTTCAAAAACTACGCAGGGGGGGATACGACGGACGTGGCGTATTTCCGGTATCAAAACATGAAGATTTATTCAACCTGATGGAAGGACCCTCAATAACAGAAACCAGAATTGACATTGATAAGGAGGTGGCAGTACTGGTAGCGCGCAACTTTACAGGAGAAATAAAATGTTTTCCGGTGGTAGAAATGGTATTCGATCCTAGGGCTAATCTGGTTGACAAACTCTTTAGCCCAGCCTCGGTTGGAAAAGAGACTGAAAATCATCTGTTTAAAATTGCAACAACCATAGTTCAACAACTTCAGTACGAAGGAATACTGGCCATAGAGTTTTTTATCAGTAAGAAAGGCGAGATTTTTGTTAACGAAATGGCTCCCCGAACACACAATAGCGGCCATCACACCATAGAGAGCATGATAACCTCCCAGTTTGAACAACATATCCGCGCCATATTAAACCTTCCATTGGGTAGCACGGAAATGAAAAAACCGGCTGTAATGATAAATGTTTTGGGAGCGATTGGGTACGAAGGCCCTGTTAAATACGAAGGACTTGAAGATGTTCTAGCCATCGATGGGGTTAAGGTTCATCTTTACGGCAAAAAAATTACAAAACCATTTCGGAAAATGGGACACGTAACCATTCTTGGGAACACACTTGAAGAGGCCATGGAAAAAGCCGAAAAGGTAAAAACAACATTAAAAGTTAAATCCCTCTAATAACCTACACCATGGAAAAAACTCGCCGTGTTAGCATAGTTATGGGATCAGATTCCGACCTTCCCACCATGAAACAAGCAGCAGAAATTCTAGAAAATTTTGGAATTGCATACGAAATAGACATTGTTTCAGCTCACCGAACCCCCGATAAAATGTTTCACTTTGCATCCACAGCACACCAGCGTGGCATAGAAGTTATTATTGCAGGTGCCGGAGGGGCTGCCCATCTTCCAGGAATGATTGCCTCCATTACGCCACTTCCGGTTATTGGTGTTCCGATAAAATCGAGCAACTCCATCGACGGTTGGGATTCGGTTCTTTCCATACTTCAAATGCCTGCAGGAGTTCCCGTTGCTACGGTTGCACTCAACGGTGCCAAAAACGCCGGAATTCTTGCTGCACAAATTGTTTCGATAAAAGACCAAAATATCCGACAACGGATTTTGGAATTTAAGGAGCAAATGAAAGCCAGTGTAATGAAAAAATCGGAAGAACTCCGAAATTCGGGGAATTAAAGCAAACGAATTCACTCCCTTTCCCGAATGACAAGCAACGAACAAATTCAAGAGGCCGCACGTTTAATCCGCGAAGGGAAACTGGTTGCCTTCCCAACCGAAACTGTTTACGGATTGGGAGCCAACGCCCTGGACCCTATAGCCGTAGCCCGAATTTTTGAGGCTAAAGAGCGCCCCTCGTTCGACCCATTGATCGTACACATCGCCGATTCATCCGAGCTGCACAAATACGCATGCTCTGAAGATCAAAGGGTGGAACTTTTAATCCGCAAATTTTGGCCTGGTCCTCTAACCTTGGTGCTCCCTAAAAAAGAGATAATTCCCGATATTGTAACTTCCGGTCTACCGACAGTAGGAATTCGATTGCCGGCTGTGCCGGTTGCTCGTGAACTGATTCGCCTTGCCGGAGTTCCTATAGCCGCTCCCAGCGCCAACAAATTTGGAAGAATCAGCCCCACCACCGCCCAACACGTTAGAAAACAACTGCCCAATGTTGAAATGATTCTCGATGGCGGAAAAACCACGGTTGGAATTGAATCAACCATTATTCAGCTAACCCC
The DNA here is from genome assembly GCA_937981765.1 of uncultured Bacteroidales bacterium. Classification (GTDB taxonomy): domain Bacteria; phylum Bacteroidota; class Bacteroidia; order Bacteroidales; family Salinivirgaceae; genus JAAYQU01. Next base: position 11,581 of record CALJOM010000016.1, on the reverse strand, counting down.
AAAGGGATTTCAGATTCTTCGCAATGGTGTCATCACCCGCGAAGAAATCGAAACACTTATCCCTTTCGACAATACTCCGGTAAAACAAATTGTTGCCGCACCGGGAATGATGAAGTCGCACTACAGCCCCGTAAAGCAAACACTCATAGTAACCCCCGATAATTTTGAATACATAAATCCACCCCGTTCCGGATTAATATCCTTTAGTGGAGCTATGGACTCCTACTTTAAAAAAGTAGTTCGGCTCACTCAAAATTCTGACCTGAAAGAGTTTGCCTCTAAAATGTTTGAAACCATGCACGCTATGGAGAACGATCCGGATGTGGAATCCATCGCCATTGAGGCGGTGCCCGAAACAGGGGTAGGGATAGCAATTATGGACCGCCTCCGCAAAGCCGAATACTGGTGGAGAAAGAACTTACATTGAAGCATCCTTACATACCAAATATCCGTTATTTTTTAATAAAGCGTTTCACCTCTTTTCCAACACGGATAACATAAATTCCGGGAGGATAATCTGCCACCAAAAGTTCGAATCTGTAATTTTCGAAAGGCGAAACCGTTTGATGCCATGCACTATGCATAACCTTTCCATACATGTTATAAACCGTAATCAGCGTACTGGCCTCATCGGTAGAAAATGATACGGTTAATGCATTATTAACAGGATTGGGGAAAATTTTCACGGAGCTAAATTCCGGCTTTGGTATTTCCTCTGTTGATTGATACACATTATAGTAGATGTGACGTATAAATGCCGCCACATCATGATATTCCATAAATGCAAGGGGAAAAGCCAACACTGCCATAGAAGGTTCCGAAACCGACATAATCCCCACAGTCGAACCATTCATTGCGTTTTGCGATGTAGATGTATTAGCGGTATAAATAGGAACTAACGGTGCACGTGGAACAAGTGAAGAAAAATGGTTCAAATTTCCCTGATTGGTAGTTACCCTACGTTTATCAACCCTTAACGTTGGGAAGTGAGATACTCCAATCGCCTCCTCCATTAAACTTCCGTTTAACAATATCGACTGCTGAATGTGAAGGAACGAATTTACAGGATCTATCGTGTAATAAGACTGATTGGCAGTATTGGCAGGATTTAATAAACGTTGTGGGTAATCGGTACTCACAACAAGAGAACCCCCATTTTGTAAATAATTTTCCAAAGGCCTGATTGCTGATTTCATTTTTTGCGATAAACCTCCGGAAGTGCTATGCCATAGAACCATTTTATAGGCCTGGAAGATGTCGGGGAAAACATTGGGTGCACTCATAACCGTAGTAGGAACTACAGAATCAAGCGCCTGAAAAAAACGACGAATAGAGTCGGCCGTCATTCCAAACGGATTGGAAGTTGCATCGCTAATTACCAAAAGCCCCTTATCGAACCGCGCAAGGGCTGTTGTTGCCTCGTTGGAATCAAAACCTTTCAACCCGCTCGAATCTACGGCAAAAACTTTGAATGATAATGGGATTGAGTTATCGGGATAAACATCCCAATAGGTCTGATGGGGAGGGATGGTTGCCACAGTATCATAGGCAACATTGGAAAAGTAAGGTCGTTGAAGAAGTATAATCTCTTTTAGGTCACGTTCGGCAGGTGGGGTCCATGTCAAAGATATATGGTCTGGGAAGCCAATTGCAGTAAGCTTTTCGATAGCTAAAGGCGTTGAGGTTATGGCGAATTGTTTAGAATTGGGTAAACTTTCCACTCCAAGGCTATCGACAGAATATAGCTTTACAACTACATACGAGGCATTAATTCCCTCATAATTAAGCGAGTAGACACTCGCAAGAAGCGTATCGAGCAGGATTTGGGAATCGTTGCTAACAACCACACGATAGGCCTCAGCACATTCCACTGGTCTCCAAGCCAAACTTATACCAGCCCCTGTGCCACTGTTGCCGGCATAAATAAATTCGGGGGCGGGTGGTAAGTTTGAAAAACCAATCAAAGTTGCTATCGCTGCCTGTGTAATTCGTTTGCAGTAAGCCATGTTTAAATAAATAAACAAATCTTTTGCCGTATGGTAGTTCGGACTAAAACTATATTCATGATAGTAAACTATCGGATATCCAACGGCACGAAACGAAGCATGATCTGAATTGCCCGTTGATGGGCCTTCTATCAAAGAAAGCGTACCATCTATTGAGGAAAAATACTTTGCCTTATCGCGAACTGTTGCCGATGCCTCAAAATTAACCTTCATAGCTGTATCAGGACTATTGGCCACCATATCGAGGTTAATAGCCAAGGCTAACTTTTGATTGGAGTACATTAGTTTTGTAGCGTAATCTTTACTCCCCAATAATCCTTGTTCCTCGGCTGCCCAGGCACAGAAATAAACCGTTCGTCGAGGCCGGATACTATGTTGATAATACAACCGAGCTGCTTCCAAAACTGCAGCAACCCCCGATGCATTATCATCAGCACCGGGAGAAGAATCGGGCCGGCAACAGGAGTCGTAATGCGCACCGATTAAAACCGGCCCTGCATTGCTGGTTCCACTTATTTTACCAATTACATTATATTGCAACAACGACTCTCCATTATACGGAGAGATCATTACAAAGGTATCTAAACTCACTTCCGCCCCATAGGCCTCCAATCTGCTCTTCAAATAACGAGCAATATCGCCCCGGTTAGAATTGATGGAAAACCGGCTAACAAAGCCTTCCAGGTCAAGTATTGAGCGTGCAAGACTATCTTCATTGACCGATTGTGTAAAATTCAGAATATAGCTATCTGATGAATACTCCTGGGAGGTTGCCTCATTAACCCACAATGAGAAAATTACAGCAAAAATTAGAATACACAGATATTTTGTCATGGCTAATATTTTTTAACTTCCCACTAACCAACAACTATTAGGTGCTCGCTAAGATAAACAATTTCTTCAAAAGAAATGTTGAAAGGAAAAAAAGGTGTTATTTTTGCATTTACGAAATAGAGTAGTTAGGGGCCGACTTTGGTATTGACGGCATGATGAGTGGGTATGTAAGCATGCAGGGATTGGCTACTCCTTTACAAAAGGGCCAAAACAATAATTGGCGAATCTAACTACGCTCTCGCTGCCTAATAAGACAAGGTCTTAAGGCTTAATCGCTGGCTCAAGGAGCTGCGACGAGACATCCCGCGGAGGTTTGCTCATAGCCGTCCGAGTTTGGGGTGCAGCAAGTATGAGATAGTTGGGCAGAAGCCTTGGCTGCCCAGCGAAATTAAAAGGCTAAGGTAATCTTTGGGTGTCGTTCTCCGGGGGTTACACGAAAATCAACGAACGACTAAGCATGTAGAAAGCATACTGGCCGCATGACCGGACGCGGGTTCGACTCCCGCCGGCTCCACCAAAACGAAAGCCCGAACTTACGCAGTAGGTTCGGGCTTTTTAGAAGGCATTGGCAAAAAATTGACCCACTTATTTAATAAAACTCAATCAAAAAAAAGGTAAATTTGATAAACAAATTCTTTCAAAAAAATAACACAATAATAGTCTGACATCTATTTTTAAAAAATGTTTTTGTTGGCAGAGGATCATTTTCAAGCTATAGTTAAAAGTCAATTTATGATAAAATTGCAAAAATAATTCATACGGGAAGAAAATACGAACAAATCTTCAAGCCCATATCCTTCTTTGAAACACAATTCTGGATGTACCTAATTCAACATATCTATGCTCGAGAAAATAATTGATTTCAGTCTTAAGAATAAACTAATTGTAATTCTTTTTACGCTCACCATTGCTGGATTTGGGCTGTTTGCCGTTTTCCATATATCGGTAGGCGCAGTCCCGGATATTACCAACAATCAGGTGCAGGTTATAACCACCTCGGGTAATTTATCAACACAAGAGATTGAACAATTTATTACAGCACCGGTTGAAATGGAGATGGCAAATTTACCCGGAGTTAAAGAGATCCGATCAATATCAAAATTTGGGATTTCGTTGGTAACCATTGTCTTTGATGATAACCTCGGAACATACTTGCCACGACAATTAATTGCGGAAAAAATTAAAAGCGCTACCTCCAAAATACCTGAAGGACTTGGAGAGCCCGAAATGGGGCCCATTTCCACTGGCCTGGGAGAAATTTATCAATACACCTTAGAAACTAAAGAAGGATACCAAAATAAATACTCACTCACCGACCTGAGAACTATTCAAGACTGGGTCATTAAAAGACGTTTATCAGGAATCAATGGTGTGGTTGAAATTAACAGCTGGGGCGGCTATTTAAAACAATACGAAGTGGCGATAAATCCATCTCGGCTGGCCGCTATGAACATAACTCTAATGGAGGTATTCAATGCTTTGGAGGCCAACAATAACACTTCAGGAGGCTCTTATATTGAAAAAACAAATCAAAGTTACTTTATTCGAGGAGATGGGCAAGTAAAATCGGTTGAAGATATTGATAACATTGTAGTTAAAAATGTCAATGGAACTCCAATTCTTGTAAAACACATTGCGACGGTAAAGTTCGGACACGCAAACCGTTACGGAGCCATCACAACCAACGGAAAAGGGGAAACAATTCTTGGTCAGGTAATGATGCTCAAAGATGCCAACTCCAAAAAAGTAATCAACGAAGTTAAAGCCCGTATATCAGAAATTCAGAAAAACTTGCCCGAAGGAATTGAAATCGTGCCCATTGTGGATCGAAGTGAACTGGTAGCAAAAACTACCTTCACCGTGGTTGAAAACTTATTGCTGGGAGCAATCATTGTAATGATTACCGTAATTTTAATTCTAGGCAATTTACGTTCCGCGTTAGTAATTGCCTCAATTATTCCCTTGGCACTACTTTTTACCATTTCAATGATGTATATTTTTGGAATCGATGCCAACCTTATGAGTCTTGGAGCTCTGGATTTTGGAATTATAATCGACGGTGCCGTAATAATTGTTGAATATATAGCCCTAAAAATATCACAACGAAAATCAGAGATTGAAGTAAAAAAAGGAGAGGAACGCTTAAGGATAATGGATACCATCTCCTTTGAAGGAGCATCAAGTATGATGAAATCGGCCATATTCGGGCAAATTATTATCTTGATTATCTTCATACCAATTCTATCACTTTCAGGGGTTGAGGGAAAAATGTTCAAACCCATGGCGCTTGCCTTTTGCTTTGCAATAATAGGAGCAATGATCATGGGATTAACCTGGCTTCCTGTGGCATCATCACTATTCTTAAAACCATCAAAATCGGAGAAGAAAAACATATCCAACTGGATAATGAAATTAGCCTACGATTCCTACAGCCCCGTAATCCATTGGTCCTGCACCCATAAAAAAATAGTACTCGGAGCAGCCATAATTTCGTTACTCTTTACCGCATACCTTTTTACCCGAATTGGAGGTGAGTTTATCCCAACCTTAGACGAGGGCGATTTTGTTATTCAACCAGTCCTGAAATCTGGCACATCGCTCTCTAAAACCATTGAGACAACAACTAAAATGGAACAAATTCTATTGAATAACTTTCCGGAGATCGATAAAATCGTTAGTCGTATCGGAGCAGCCGAAGTTCCCACCGATCCAATGTCGATGGAAGAGATAGACATGATTATTAAATTAAAACCACGACACACTTGGGTCAGTGCAAAAACAAAAGAGGAACTTGCCGATAAATTTAAAGCAGCCCTCTCAATAATTCCCGGGATCGAATATGAGTTTACCCAACCCATTGAAATGCGATTTAACGAACTTATCACTGGGGTTCGCTCAGATATAGCCATAAAAATCTTTGGAGAAGACCTGGATTATATAAACCAAAAAGCTATTGAAATAAAAAAACTAATTGAAGGCATTCCAGGGGCAAGCGATGTAATACTAGAAAAAACTGTCGGACTGCCACAAATAAAGATTGATTACAATCGCTCAAAAACTGCCTACTACGGGGTAGACATAAAAACACTTAACACATATTTGGCAGCAGCTTTTGGCGGGAAAACTGCCGGTGTTGTTTTTGAGGGAGAAAAACGCTTCGATTTGGTAATCCGATTCGATAAACAAAACAGAACCGACATCGACGATATAAAAAATCTCCGGGTTCCTATCCCAAACGGCAATCAAATTCCACTCTCAGAACTTGCAAGCATTAAATATGCAGATGGACCTGCAAAAATATCAAGAGAAAACACTCATCGCAGGGTAATTATTAGTGTCAATGTCCGCAACCGCGACTTACAATCGGTAATCAAGGACATCCAATCCACCATTAATAAAAACGTTATCCTTGAACCAGGAAATTATATAGCTTACGGCGGACAATTCGATAATCTGCAAAATGCCACCAAACGATTACTGATAGCAGTGCCGATAGCACTCTTGTTAATATTTATCTTCTTACATTTCGCTTTTAGATCGTTCAAAGATGCGTTGATGATTTTTATAGCCATCCCATTAGCTACCATTGGAGGAGTCTTACTTCTGTGGACCAGGGGAATGCCATTTAGTGTTTCGGCGGGAATAGGATTTATCGCCTTGTTTGGCATAGCTGTACTAAACGGAATAATTCTGATTGAGCATTTTAAAGAATTACAGCACAGAGGAATAACCTGTGTACGAGATTTAATACTTCAAGGAACCAGAGATAGACTGCGTCCGGTAATGATAACCGCAGGAGCGGCTGCTATGGGATTTTTACCTATGGCAATTTCCACCGGAGCCGGCGCAGAAGTTCAACGCCCACTCGCAACCGTAGTTATTGGAGGACTTTTTACGTCAACCATGCTTACCATGATTGTACTCCCCTTGTTGTATGAAATTTTCTACAATGTTGTTGGAATTAAACTTTTCCCATTAAGATTTATACGAACAAAAAGTTGTATAATAACACTTTTAATCACTCTATCGTCGTTTACCGCTATTTGTCAAACTACCAAAGAGTTAACGATAGACGAAGCCATCAAAATTGGCTTACAAAACAATAAAGAGCTCAAAGCTCAAATGTTGCGAGCAGAGGAACAAAAAAACCTCATATTTTCGGCTTTAACACTCGACAAAACAACCATTACCTACAACCTCGACCAAAACAACATTGCTGAAAATGGGTTTCCTTTGAGAGTTTGGGGAGTTTCACAAAATGTTAGTTTCCCAACATTATACAACGCTCAACTCAGGGCAAAAAGAGCCGAATATGACATTGCAGAAACGGAACTCAGAATCAAGAGCGAACATGTTGCTAAACAAATATCCATTACTTATGTAGAAACTCAAATTTTAAGCGAAAAACTAAAAATTTACGAAAACCTCGACAGTCTATATTCCACTATTCTTAAAACAGCTATTCTACGTTTTAACAAAGGAGATATCACCAATCTTGACTTATTAACTATTAAGGCAAAACAACAACAGATAAAAACTAAAATAGCCGAACTAAAAAGTAAGATTGAAAACTCATATTTAAGACTCAAAACCCTAATTGGTTTCGACAGTACATTCATTGTATCCTCTGGAGTAATAACCATACCGTTATCTGCTAAAGACCTTCAGACTTCACCTTCTTATATTTGGTTAAAAATTCAGGAGTCGCTCGCCCTAGCTAACATCAGTATTGAAAAAAACAACCTTATGCCAGATTTGTCGTTCAACTATTTTGTTGGTACCAACCCTTTTGAAAACTCCAAAATCTATCATGGATTTGAAATCGGAGTTTCCATACCACTTTTTTACGGACCCCAAAAATCCAAAATAAATGCCTCTAAACTTGCTTTGGAATCAACCAGAATGTTTAATGAGTATGAACTAGAACTCCTCAGGCTAAAACACAAAGAATTACTGAATACACATCTTAAGTTAAAAGAGCAACTAAACACTTACAACGCTCTGGGAAACGAGTTATTTAATGAAATTACCAGAACAGCAAGGCTTAGTTTTGAGAATGGGCAAATAGACTTTGTTACCTTTGCATCGAGCCTTGAAACAGCTCTTCAAATAAAACTAGACCACTTAACCACTCTTCTTGATTACACCGATGTAACTCTAGAGTATAACTACATAACAAAATAAACTCCTATGAAAACATTAAGCCGGCTTCCCTATCTACTCACCGTTATGTTCATTACCTTTTCTTGTAATAATGCCCAACAAGAAGCTACCGAACCAAAGTCTGAGCTGATTGAAGTTACAGAACAGCAATTCGCTACAGACTCTATGCAGTTAGGCAAAATTGAAATCAGAACCTTTGAAAACATTACACACTGTAACGGATTAATTGTGCCAAAGCCCAATGGAGTGGCAAAACTTAGCGCCCCTCTAAACGGAATAATAAAAAATATCCATTGCCATCCTGGAGAAAAAGTAGATAAAAATCAAATATTGTTTGAAGTCTCAGGAAATGAAATTATTGATCTTCAAAAAGAATTTGCCGAAACTGCGGCAAATTTCAAAAGATTAAAACAAGAATTTGAAAGAATTAGAGCTTTGTATATCGAAAAGGCTATTTCCGAAAAAGATTTTTTTTTAGCAGAAGCGGAATACAAAGCCTTTAGGGCAAAATATACAGGACTTAATCTTAAGCTTGAAACCATTGGAATTAACCCTGTGCAAGTCGAAGATGGCACCTTTCAATCATCCTACTCAATAACATCACCGATTAAAGGATATGTTTCAAGTATAAACGTATCTATTGGAATGTACATCGAAACAAATAACGAACTTGCACAAATAATAAACCCCGAAATGCTTCAACTAAAATTGAATGTTTTCCCCGATGATATTTCCAAAATGAATGTCGGACAAATTGTTCGCTTCCGATTACCAACCCATCAAACCATCAATCTTGGCAGCTTAATCTCCATTGGGGTTAATGTTGAGGAGGAAACAAAAACCATCTTATGTTACGCAAATATTTCAGACATCAAAACAACTAAACTTTTGGCTAACACCTTTGTCGTAAGTGAAATTATAACAAACGTTGACACTGCTTGGGTTGTGCCCAACGACGCGGTTATTAAAACAAATAATCAATTTTATATTTTAACTTTACACGAAAAAAACAACAGAGCCTATTCTTTTAAAAAACGTGCTGTAAGCGTTGGCAGAACATTTAAAAACTATACCGAAATTCACGACGATCTATCAAATGAAACAATTTTGGTAAAAGGCACATATTCCCTAGTCACTGATTAATAATTAATAATAAAAGCGTTAACCACTTTACCTTGCCCACACACATATCATAAGTCCCCAAAGATGATCGTGGGGTTGCTCTTATTTCTAGCTATTTACACTCAGTATTATTGTAAGGAAAACTAAACCAAACGTATGTATAAACTAATTTTTCGATTATTACGACAAAGTCAGAAATCTCCTACTTTAGAACAAGTAAACCGAAGATATTGAATTGACTATAAACATAATATAACATTTGATCAACTGTAAACATAGTGGACACCCAATATTTGCCAATTTCAATCACATTTTAAAAATGATTATTAATTTTTGAGTTCAACCCAACCCGGACATCACATTATAATATTTATGTTTACATCAAAATATCGAGATGAAACTCAACAAAAAAACATTTTTCAATATCCATTTACCCATTCTGCTGTTTTTCATCGCCTTTTTCTCTAAATTATTTTTTATTGCCGATAGAGATATTGGTATTGATGAGCCATTAACAATATTTCATGCACAATCTGATATGTGAGACATTTTAACTCTTCCAACGAAGAATGAATCCAATCCCCCACTGTTTATGCTACTCCTTCATTTTTATTCGGTATTGGTACTGGAATTTTTGCTTAAGAACTTTTCATTCTATCAACATACCACTTCTATTTTGCACTTGAAGCTCGAGCATACTCGCTACTATCACTAGGCAAAGCAGCATCTTCATTCTTTTTTTATCCATAGTCTGAGATAATGAAAATAAAAAAACGCTTATTGCTTTAAAATTATCGAATTATAAGTTTGTCTACATCCATTAGTTTGGATGGCTTATTATCGTTCGAAAAAGTCAGTTCATGAAATAATTCTACTACTTTTATGGCGATTTGTACCCTATATCCTTATGTTTTTAATATCCGAAGTTTCTAAACAGATACATATTATTCAACACTATCGGGTTTTACATTTTCATTGCAGCAGCAATAAATCTTCTTTTTAATCAAACTTATATCTACTTAATTAGAGCTCAACTTTTAGCTTTTATGCTCACACAACTCCGAATAAATTCCAAAGATTTTTATTACCGAAAGGGTCAAAACGCTGTAAATAAGGTTAAAAGCTTTAAAAATGGCAACAGCTTTATTATTATTATTTACCCCAATTGGGCCGATTTAGGTTTTATGTATTACTACAATTCCGATATTTTCAAAAACCCGTAAATTTTGATTTTTTACCTAAAAAAAACATCCTTATTCGTGTTTGGGGAAGAGAAGGATTAATAAATACTCTAGAAAAACATTCTGACAACCGAATTATACTCTACCAGGACAGAAACCTTGAAGATTAGTCGCTTTTTCAATATCTGGATATCACACGCCAAAGAATAGACAGTGCATTTTATCCACAATGTTTCACCATAGGCGTTTTTGAACCTAAATTCTAATTGATATGTTTTACCTTTGCTAAATTCAAGTAGTAAATGCAACTTTTGAGAACGAATCAATAACAATATTTTTCAAGACAAAAGAGAAAGAAAAAATTCTTTCCCTCTTTGCCCTGATGGAATAGTGTATATTTACCGCCGTTCTCGCCAAAAAAAAAGTTGCAAAATGGGACACATAACCAATGAACAAAGGTACACAATTTCTGTGATGAAAGCACAGGGGTACACACAAAAAAAGATAGCTGAAGCTATCGGAAAGGATAAGTCTGTGGTAAGCAGGGAGTTGAAAAGGAACTGTGATGGACGTAGTGGTAAATATGAAGCAGGGCTTGCTCAACGCAAGGCGGACAAAAGAAAAAAGTCCAAACCGCATAATATACGGTTTACCGATGAAATCAAACGATTTGTAGAAGACCGATTAGCACAGGATTACAGTCCCGAACAAATCGTAGGACGAGCAAAACTTGATGGTTTTTCCTGTGTCAGCCACGAATGTATCTACCAATATGTTTGGGCTGATAAGCATAAGGGTGGCAATATGCACACGCATCTTAGGCGCAAGGGGCGGAAATATCGCAAGCGGGGTTCATCAAAAGACAGCAGGGGGATAATAAAAAACAGGGTTGATATTAGCTTGCGACCTGATATTGTGAATGTAAAGAAACGTTTCGGCGACCTTGAAATTGATACGATAATAGGTAAGAACCATAAAGGCGCCATTCTTACTATAAACGATAGGATGACAGGTATGGTGTGGATACGCAAACTCTCCGGTAAAGATGCAGATGAACTGGCAGCCAAAACAATAGAAGCAATCTTACCGTTAAAAAGTTTGGTTGAGACCATCACGTCCGATAACGGTAAAGAATTTGCCAAACATAATGCAATTTCAGAAGCATTAGGCATTGAGTTTTATTTCGCTCGTCCTTACCATTCTTGGGAACGGGGAGCAAACGAGAATACAAACGGGCTTATAAGAGAGTATATCCCCAACGGTTGCGATTTTGAA
>CALJOM010000015.1 GCA_937981765.1 uncultured Bacteroidales bacterium | reverse complement strand
AAAGCGTAGGGGTTCCACCTCTTCCCATTCCGAACAGAGAAGTTAAGCCCTACAGCGCCGATGGTACTGCGACACAGCGGGAGAGTAGGTCGCCGCCGATTTTTCAAAGGGTAGCTCAGCGAGCTACCCTTTTTTGTTTATTGTGTAGCATATTTTCTTTAAATTTGCGTCAAAAAAATTGAAGTTATCCATTAAACATAAGAATGGAATCATTGGAACTCTTCTGTTCCACTGCATTCTTCTTACTATTGCTATAATTGCTGAAGTAAGACAGAATGAACCTACTGTTTTTCAGGTATTGGTTGATCCTGAGACCTTGGATGAAGTTCCGGAAGAAAAGATGAAGAAGGAGATCGATAAAATTTCCAAGGAATTAGAGAAATTAATGGAACGAATTGAAAAACAACCAATTCAAAATGTCGTTCGTGAACAAAAAGATGACATTTACAAACCTACTCAAATTAAACCTGAGATGACTCAAGAGGAATACGAGCGTGAAGTTATTCGTAATTCTCTTAGCCCAGAAGAATTTCAACGTTATATAGAAAATCAGCCCAAAATGCCTGGGGATGAGCCCGTGGCCGAGTCAAAATTGTCGAAACCGAAAGTTGAAGAATCGCAGCCAAAGATGGTTGAATCTAAAGGTCTTTCCACGGTTGTTTATTATCTCGATGGTAGAAAAGCTTTTTATATAAACGTACCGGCATATCGTTGCGAAGGAGCATCAAAGGTGGTTGTAAATATTGTTGTTTCTCCTGAAGGGGCGGTTGTTAGTGCTGTCATTGATGAAGCTAAATCTACTTTATTGACCGATTGTTATCGACGTGCTGCTCTTGAGAGTGCCAATTCTGCTTTGTTCGAGCCAATCTCGGAACGTAAAAGGCAGAATGGGAGAATAGAGTACTTTTTTCTTCCTCAATAAGAGTTATACAATAATATTTTTTGCGAAACGGGAGAACAGCTATGTGTGAATAATGAAACTATGAGAATTGATGGGATAGTAACGTTACTTAAGGGAATTTCAATTATTTTGGGCGTTGAATCAGTTTGGTAGATTGTGGTGGAAAATAATTGCTTTCCCAATGAATCTGTAAGTAGGATATGGGCTTTTTCTCCCTTAAAGAATACTGTAGCGTTTAATGAAAGGTTAGTGGAGGTGTTATTAATTGTTAAAGAGAAATCACAGTTGTTTGAATTAGTAATTTTCGTAAGAGCCTTAAACGTTTTATAGAAATCGGGAACCCCATATCCGATAAAGTTATTGGGTGATTGTGAATTACTAGCATAGGTTTGCAATACTTTTCGAACGGAATCCTGGGGTAATGTTTTGAAATATTCCAGTAAGCAGGCGTACCCTCCTGTAAATAATGGAGCAGAGAATGATGTTCCATCGGCTTTAAAGTATTTGTCTTCATAGATTGACGGAACCCAGACTGCTTCAGCTCGAGTTACAAAATCGGGTTTGTATTTATGGAAGGAAGTGCCAATTGAACTGCCTGGCCATCGTGTTCTATTCGATGTAATTCCTCCAATAGCAAATACGTTAGGATTATCGGCGGGGAAATTAATATATTTCCATGGGCTTAGGCCATCGTTTCCGGCACTTGAAACAACCACTATCCCTTTTGCCGACGCAATGCCTGCGGCTCTTGAGCAAATGGCAATATCTCCGGTTAATTGAGTTGCCGTGTAGTTCTCTGCCGGATTATCGAATTCTGAATATCCCAGCGATGAATTGATTATGTCAGCACCAAGACTGTCAGCAAATTCGGCGGCTCTCAACCAGTTGAATTCTTCTAATCTACTTTCTCTGGTGGCATCTTCTGTGCGAATGAGTATATATGAGGCTTCAGGTGCAGTACCTACATATATGTCGGGTAGATTTCCTGCCAACAGTGCCAATACTTCAGTTCCATGGGTGTCGGCACGAAATACATTGGAGTTAAATTCTACAAGATCCAGAGTGTCTACAATTTTATTGTTGGTAAACAGATGTTCGAACATTTTGAGGCGATTAACCGCCTTAAAGCCTGCATCGAAAACAGCAATATAAACATCATTGCCTTTAAGGCCTTTATTATGCAAATTCCATATTCCGGTTTCAATTAAATAATCCAAAGTGATATTGGTCGATTTATTTTTTATCCTCTTAGATTCAAAATAGAGTTTAATCGGTTCGGGAATGGTTAAGATTTCTACCTTGGATATCCAGGGTTTCGATAATTGGTGAAAATAGTTTGGTGTAGGTCTTATTACAGCGCAATTTAACCATTTCGAAGTATAAAGGATTTTTTCAGCAATGCCTAGTAAAATTAAACTATCTACATAGGTTTGATTAACAGGTAGATCAAGGCTGTCCAATGGGATACTTAGTCGTATTCTGCGTTCAATGGCTCGTGATGTTAAAAACTCATCTGGGCGCTCTAACGAATATTGGCTTGAATTTTTGGTACGAAAATATACAATCGCATAGATATTCTTCTCCTTGTTTGAGGTATGTCCCCAAAACGGCAAAAAAGCGATTAAAAATGTTGCAATACTTATTTTTGACTTTAGACTCATTTTGAAATAATTTGCTCAACAATTTTGATGGTTCCGCTTGTGATTCTTTGTCGAATTGGTATTGAAAAATCAAGGTTCGGATCGTTGGATAGTATATTGATCTCTTCCGAAAATAACAGACCATACCCTGTTCCGTAAATTTCTCGGTACAATTTCAGGTGGATCAATGAACTATCGTATTGATGTAAAATGTGAACGGTTGAATCGACTGCCGTGCCATTAAAAATCCAAGGGGTATGGGCTTTTTCTACTTTCGATTTTTGTTGACTTTCTAGCCAGAAGCAAAATAAATTGGGATTCCATTGCCTGGTTTTTGATATGGGAAGTAGTGCTTTCAACTTTCGACAATTATTATGGGTTTCGGTATAAAATCCCGTGGCTTTATCAATTTCGCGAATCATTGTCTCAATAGGCCGATTTGGAGTGTTGTAGGTAATGAAATAGAAACCTGATATTTTTTCAGCCGTTGTAACTGTATCGGTGGTTAAGGTGAAATAAAACTCTATGGTGTCGTAAATATTTAGAGGGGCGTCGATGGTTAATTGTTTAAAGCGGAATATTTGAGTTTGATTCGCTTTTATGGCAAAATAGTCTGTGTGGTCGGGAATGGGCTGGGTTTGAGTTTTATCAGCACATTGTGAGAGAAGAATTAGTAATGCTACAAAGGTTGATACGGGGGAAATGAAATTCATTCTAATGAGTTTTTATAGCCACTAAGTTATTGTTTTTGCCCTATTTAAGAAAATTTATATGTTGCGAATTACTTAACAGCTTCCATTATTACGCCTCCTCCTACAACATCCTCGCCTTCGTACAAAACTGCTGATTGTCCAGGAGTAGCTGCAGATACTGGTGTTTTAAAGTCCACCACAATCGAATTTTCCTCGAGTTTAGCAATTGCAGGGATAGGGGTGCTCCTATATCGTATTTTTACATCTACGGGAAGTCCTTGTGGTGGTAGATTAGGGTATTTCATTAGATTTATTTCCGTCAGAATAATTTGATTCGAATATAAATCTTGTTGCTTTCCCAAGGTTATGGTATTGGTTGCCGGATTGATATGGGTTACGTAATATGGTTCCCCCAGAGCAACATTTAAGCCTTTCCGTTGTCCGATGGTGAAAAACGGATATCCTTTATGAGTTCCAACTTCCTTGCCGTTAGTTAGAACAAATTTCCCGGGACCGATGGCATTGATTTTTTCTTTAGCATTTTCTGTTAAGAAAGTCCGGTAATCGTTATCGGGAATGAAACAGATTTCCTGACTCTCTCTTTTTTTACTTAACTTTTCAAAACCTTTTTGTAGTGCCAGTTCACGGATTTCCTGCTTGGTGTAGTTTCCTAGTGGGAAAATGGTTCGGGCTAGATTATCCTGGTTCAATTTCCAGAGGAAATACGATTGGTCTTTAGTTTCATCAAGTCCCTTGGCAAGAAAATATCGGTTGTTTTCAAACTTTATCCGCGCGTAATGTCCGGTTGCAATATGTGTACAGTTTAATTGATTGGCTATTTCAATAAGATCGCCCCATTTTACGCTTGAGTTGCAATCGACACAAGGATTAGGGGTTCGACCTGCCAAATATTCGTCAATAAATTTTTGAATAATATCTTGCTGAAATTTTGCTCTCAAATCAATTATGTGATGGATAATGCCTAGTTTTTCGGCAAATTTTTTGGCTTCCATGATTGATTCTATTGAACAGCAGCCTTTTTCTTTGGAAATACAGCTTTCTGAAATGGAATCAAATGTTCGGTAAGTTACTCCAACTATTTCATGGCCGGCGTCTTTAAGTAGGATAGCACACACAGAGCTATCGATACCCCCGCTCATAGCCAGTAATATTTTTTTATTCATCGGGCCAAGTGGGCTAACGGTTTACTGGAAGAGGTTTTCTTATAAAATCGAGAGGATCGTCGAATTGATTGATGTCGGGATATTTTCCTTTTTGTTTCATAATTTGTTCGAGTTCTTTCGATTTTTTGAGATCAACGTTAGGGTCTGTACAACGTCCGTTTTCGTAGGGAATGGATGCAACCAGATTTCCTTTTTCATCAAAATGTTTTTCAACGCCGTGACGAACATCATTTTTGTAGGGAATAATGTATTCCGGTTTTCCGGTTTCGTAAAATATAAAAGTGGTGTCGCATCGCTCTCCGTTACAATATTGTGCTTTGATCTTTAATACTCCTTCTGTGTAATATTGCCGATATTCCCCATGTTTAATTCCTTCTTTATAGTTGCATATTTCGAAAATATCGTTCGAATGTAGGAAATAGAGCTTGCTTTCACCATCAAGTTTGCCATTCCTGTAGGTTTCGGTTTTTATAAGTTTGCCCTCATTGCTGTAATAGTTCCATATACTGTCTTTAAGTTTTTCAAAATATCTTCCTGTTGCAATAATTCGCTGAGCCTGATTATAAAATTTTACGCTACTATATTGGCTGTTGTTGTAAAAATATGCTTCCGATTGAATTTTCCCGTCGGGATAGAAGCGTGTAAACTTACCAACGGGTTTGTCGTTTTTAAAAAATCCGATATACTTCGGGTTTCCGTTGGGGTAATCTACTCTCCAATAGCCTTGCTTCATTCCGTTAATGTCGGTGTAGTTTCGTAATGTATCTCCTATTTGACCAACATTTTGCGCCATCAATTCTATGGTTAGAATACTGGTTAACAGCAGAAATGAGAACACGAGTTTTTTCATAATGTATTTCGGTTTCGCAGTTAATTTACAATATTTATGCAAAAGTAGAGATTTTCGGCGTAATTTTGCGGTCTAATTAACAGTTGGTTGTGCTGAGCAATAACGTTTTCGGGTGTTTAATGTTTTATTAGTTGTTAGGTTATGCTAGGTTTATGCTGAAATATTTTTGTAAACTAATTAATTGCGTGCAATGTCAGTGTGTATTTTAGGAATAGAATCGTCGTGCGACGATACTTCAGTAGCTGTAATAAAAGATGGATATTTATTGTCGAATCATGTAGCAGGGCAATCCATTCATCAGCGTTATGGAGGAGTGGTTCCCGAACTTGCGTCGAGAGCCCATCAGGAAAATATTGTCCCGCTGGTGGACATCGCTTTAAAGGATGCGGGTATTTCTATGAGTGATATTTCGGCAATTGCTTTTACACGTGGCCCCGGATTGCTGGGAGCTTTGTTGGTGGGTACCTCTTTTGCCAAAGGATTGTCAATTGCCCTAAATGTCCCTATTATAGATGTTAATCATTTGCAGGCACATATTTTAGTTCACTTTATTCAGTATCCCGACAAATCAACGAAAATACCCGAATTCCCGCTTTTATGTTTGCTGGTTTCTGGCGGGCATACCCAAATTGTTTTGGTAAGAGATTATCTTTCTATGGAAGTTTTGGGGCAAACTATTGACGATGCTGCCGGAGAGGCTTTCGACAAGTGTGCCAAAGTTATGGGGTTAGGGTATCCCGGTGGTCCGGTTATTGATGCTCTTAGCAAAAATGGTAATCCCCAGGCGTTTTACTTTTCTAAACCCAGAGTTGATGGATTTAATTACAGCTTTAGCGGCCTTAAAACATCCTTTCTTTATTTTCTTCAGGATGCTGTGAGGCAGGATCAAAATTTTATTGAAAAGAATAAGAACGATTTATGTGCTTCTTTGCAAAGAACGATTATTGAAATCTTGATTGAAAATTTTCGGAAAGCAATACTTCAAACCAACGTAAACCATATTGCTATTGCCGGGGGAGTAGCAGCCAATAGTGCTTTACGCGTAGCTGTTGCAGAACTTGGAAAGGAATTGAGCGTTGAGTTTTTTTTACCTGAAAAATCACTAACTACAGATAATGCCGCTATGATAGCAATCTCAGGCTATTTTAAATATTTACGAGGAGAATTTTCTGATCATAGTTTACCTCCGTTGCCCAGAATGCCATTTTAGTGTCTAATTGTATTGATTAAGTGTCTTGAGTACGAAATAGTTGTCCGAAATTAAAGGAGGTGAGTCGAAATTTTTGGTATTTTTTGAAAAAAAATTTGGCAGAATAAAAAAAAGACGTACCTTTGCATCCGCAATCAAACAACGGAAGATTTTGATCGATTCAGTAGCTCAGCCGGTAGAGCACATCCCTTTTAAGGATGGGGTCCTGGGTTCGAATCCCAGCTGAATCACAAGCCAGAGCAAAAGTTCTGGCTTTTTTATTGTTCTTTGGGTAAGTTTCTGAAATAAAAGACAATGTGAACGATCTGAATCCGGGGAGATTAGCTCAAAACTTAGTTGCTATTAATAGCAGCTACTCTCTCGAAGTTGTGTTTTCTATTTCCTCCGAAAGTTTAAGCCATTCTTCCGATAACTGGTTGATTTCTTGTTTAATTTTGTCGTAGCGGTAAAAAATTTCCGGATCGGAAGTTGCGGTTGCAGTTGCAAGAGTTTCACTAATCTGCTTTAGGGATTCTTCTCGTTGCGCTATTTCAGTTTCAAGGCTTCGAAGCCTGTTTTGTAATTTACGGATTTCTTTTTCGGCTTCTTTCCGCTTTTGAAAGGCTTTTTTATTGTCGGATGTGTTTTTTGTAGTTTCGGTTTGTTGCGCTCGTACAGTTGAGTTGAGATCCTGCAGGCGTTCCAGCCGTCGTTTTTGTAGAAAAGAGTCGATACCGCCCCGGTGTTCACGGATTTTGTGGTTACGAAATTCAAACACTTTATCGGTTAGGCCGTCGAGGAAATCGCGATCGTGTGAAACAAGGATAAGCGAGCCATCGTAATTGAGCAGGGCGGTTTTTAAAATGTCCTTAGAAAGCATGTCGAGATGGTGAGTTGGTTCGTCGAGAATCAACAGATTTATTGGTTTCAATAGCATGCATGCTAATGCGAGTCTGGCTTTTTCTCCACCGCTCAATACCGAAACGGGTTTATCGATATCTTCTCCCGAAAATAGAAAGGCGCCTAAAATGTCGCGAATTTTAGTCCGCATTTCACCTACGGCAATATCGTCGATGGTTTGAAAAACTGTTTTTTTAGGGTTTAGTCTCTCAATCTGATTTTGTGCGTAATAGCCAATTTGTGTGTTGTGTCCAAGTTTAATTTTGCCTGTAGATTGAACCTCTCCCAAAATAACACGAACCATGGTGGTTTTTCCTTCACCATTACGTCCGACAAACGAAACTTTTTCTCCGCGCTCTATGAGTAGGTTTACCGAGTTTAATACCTCTTTAGCTCCATAGGATACCGAAATCTCTTCGCATTCAACCACAATATCGCCTGCTCGTGTGGCAGGGGGGAATCGTAGGTTCATTACTTGGTTGTTGAAGGTGTCAACCTCGATTCTTTCCATTTTTTCGAGAGCCTTAATTCGGCTTTGTACCTGAATGGCTTTGGTTGCCTTGTAACGGAATCGTTCGATGAAGGTTTCAGTATCTTTGATTTTCTTTTGTTGATTTTCGTACGCGGCACGTTGGCTCTCGAGTCGTTCCTCCATCAATTCGATGTATTTTGAGTAGGGAACGGGGTAGTCGTAAATGCGTTTGTTGGCAATTTCAATCGTGCGGTTGGTTGTAGTATCGAGGAAACGGCGGTCGTGTGATATTAACATAACTGCACCCGGATAGTCTTTTAAAAAGTTCTCCAACCATTCAATTGCCTCAATATCCAGGTGATTGGTAGGTTCGTCGAGCATGAGTAACGAAGGTTTCTGAAGAATAAGTTTGGCAAGTTCAATTCTCATTCTCCAACCACCCGAAAAGGCGGAGGTGGGTTTAGTAAAATCTTCGGGCTCGAACCCAAGCCCTTTTAGTGTTTGTTCAATTAGCGCCTGTCGTTTATTGCCTTCAAGGAGATGGTATCGTTCGGTTGCCTCCGATAATTTTTCGATAGCGGATAAATATGAGGGTGAATTATAGTCGGTAGCTTGTTCAATTTGTTGGTTAAGAGTGGCAATAAGTTTCTCCAATTGGTTGATTTCGCTAAATGCTTTGGCGGTTTCTTCAAAAAGGGAGGTAGTGTCGGAAAAGGTTAGATATTGAGGTAAATACCCTACAGTGCAATCGTTGGGGAAAGAAACGGTTCCTTCGTATTGAGTCATTTGGCGGCAAAGGATTTTCATCAACGTTGATTTTCCAATGCCGTTTCGCCCAATAAGCCCTATTCGGTCCCGGGGATTAATCAGAAACGAAAGGTTTTCAAATAGTACGTTTTCCCCGAAGCAGACGGTGAGTTGATTTATAGAAATCATTTTTTGGTGGAATGTTTATTTACCCTTACTCATTTGTGCCGCAATAGCCAGAATTACGCCTAAGGCTATTCCGAGCAGTGCGGCAAATAGCACCTGAAATCCTTCAGGCAGTAAAAATGTTATAGTGTGGGCCGGAATCCAAAAAAATGGAATTGTTTTTTTGAAAACAAAAGTCCATTGTACCTCCCAGTTTAGTTCAACAAAAATTTTTTTGAACTGAATGGGTTTGAAAAGGCCTTCGAGTGTGCCGCCGTTTTGTACGATATGTGTATCGGTGATTTTGTGTAGGGTCATCATAACGGGGGCATAAATGAGATTCATGGCAACTGAAATTGCAAAGGCCACTCCTATTTTTGCCATAGAAAATTCTTGCGATAAAATTTTGGTTGCGCCTTCAACCCCCATATATTCAAGAAATAAAGGAGTCCCTTTCCCGAAAATTACAAAGGCCATCTTAATGGTCAAGCCCAAAATTCCCCAAACCAGAGCTCGGGGTAGAATTCCAAATCCGGGTTGATTATAGTTGCCCGTGCGTATTCGAAGACCTATTACTTCGCCTAGGGTTGCCAAAACGGCAAATTTTATGAACGACATAATCATCCCATGCTGATCGTTGATATCGAGATACCAATGGTATATTGTTTCCGAAAAGAAAAAGGGAGAAAAAAAGGCAATGCAGCCTGCTATAAAGATAAGGTCGTTGCGGTTCAGCATAATGAACATAATTTAGTTTAAATTTTCTGACAAAGATAGCATTATTCTTCCAATAAGTCGGGCACGCATAAATTACCAAGTTAACATGTGAGTTTCTTGCTATGCGATAAAATTTTAGTGATTTTTGTCGAAATTGTTAAAATTTGAAATAAATTTGAATGACCAAAACACGAAACCTATGAAAATCAGCAAATTATTAATGGTGGTTTCTTTAGTCCTTGTCTATGAGACATATGGGCAACCTATCGAAGAGAAAGACATTTTTTCAATGTCGCTGGAAGAATTGATGAATGTTGAAATTACAACTGCATCGAAACGGGCGCAAAAAATTTCCGACGCACCTGCTACGGTTATAAGCTTTTCCGCTGCCCAGATAGAACAGTTTGGTTGGAGAGACCTAAAAGATATGTTTAGGGCTTTAACCGGAGTGGATGTATCTTATGACGTACAAGGGGAGGTAAAAACTTTGGTAACAATGCGTGGTGTTGAGGGGAATCAGAAAATTCTGGTTTTGCAAGACGGCCAGCGCCAAAATCCAATTACGGGCGAACGTTTTATTTTTGGGCATAACATTCCTTTATCAATATACAAACGAATTGAGATAGTCTATGGTCCTGCTTCTGCTTTATACGGTGCAGATGCCTATGCTGGAGTGATAAATCTGATTACCAAAGATGGTAGCGACATTGATGGCTACTCGGGAAGTATTGGTTATATTTCTACCCAAGCTATTGATGGACATTTAAGTTTTGGGAAAAAGATTGACGAAACAACCGATATTTTGTTATTTGGAAGAATTTATAACGGGTACGATTTCCCCTACCATAAGTACTATACTGATTCGTTAGATTATGGTACTGTAAACACTTATACCGGGCGACTTGGGCAGTTGGATAAAGTTTACCCAATTAAAAACTGGAATTTGTTGGGTAAGATACGATACAAAAAATTTTTATTGGGATTCGATTGGCAGCATCAACTTGAATCCAATGCCCCATCAGCCATACCCAGCAATTACGCCTATGTTAGAAATAATGTTTGGGGTCAGGATATACGTCATATTTATGGCATTTACGACCTGATAAAAAATGAAAATTTCAATCTTGAAACGTTGGTAACATTAGGAGATTACGAGATTAATCCCGCCTCGAACTTTTTTATTCCCATCGATACAAACAATGATAACCTACTGGATTCTGCTGCCCCAGGATACAAATATGGATATTCAGGATATCTCCAATTGGGAATCAAATCGGATTGGATGGTGAACGAAAAATTGAATTTTATTGCAGGGTTAACAGCCGATAATGTGATTTCTTTCCCTAAAACAAAGAATCTTCAACATCCTTTTGCCTTGGATGGTTTACTAGAGGATGATCTTAGTCAGTTCGTAGATACAAACGGATATACCTTTGGAATGATAGGGCTTACCGATTCAGTATTTGGTAAGCGAAATTATAAGAATTTTGGGGCTTATGTCCAGGCACAATATTCTCCGTTTGAAAAGTTATCGATTACGTTAGGTGGTCGTTTTGATTACAACAGCATCTACAAGGAAACATTTAATCCTCGTGTGGGAGTTATTTTTAAGACCACAGAAAAATTAACATTCAAAGCGTTGGTTGGTACTGCATTTATTGCCCCTTCAAATTACTACCGTTGGGAAAATTGGGCTAATCCCTATGCAATGCACATTCCTAATTTAAATATTAAACCAGAGAAACTACGATCTTACGAAGTGAGCGGTATCTATTTCCCAACAAAATCGTTATCGCTACGTGCAAGTATCTTTCGAAACGACATGACCGATATTATACGACCCATTCCTGCCGGGGATCAGCCAAACAACTATCCTTATTATAACCCCTTACGTCTTCTTATTGGTGAATTACCTAATACCGGTTTTGTTGAGATTAATGGAAATTTAGGAGCCATTTATTCCCAAGGTTTTGAATTAGATCTTACTTGCCAATTGCGAGGTTTGTTATTTTCTGTTGGTTATAGTTTTACAGATGGTTTAGACAAAGAAGAATACGATTCTAAACTTCCTAAGGTGTCTCAACACAAATTAAATACAAATTTAACCTACCAGTATAAAAAGTTCTTTGCCTCGCTAACCGTCCGTTATTATGGAGATATCTGGACAGCACCAACGAATTCTCTTTATGGAGGAGGCCAAACAATCCCCGGGGCAACAATTCTGTACTTGAATGCAGGATATAACCTTACCTCCAATCTAGCAGCAACATTGGCTATTGACAATATGCTGAATACTAAACACTATGGAGCTGCACCGTATGGGGAATCCATCTGGATCCAACCTAGAGCGCCACAATCATTAATTAAAGTCTACGGAGGTCTTAAATTTAGGTTTTAGAAATAAAAATCCCCTCCATCCAGGAGGGGATTTTTTATTCCTTGCTATTCCGTTTTAGTTTACGTCCGTAATGTTGTATAGCTTTTTCTATGTCCTCTTCGGGTTTAATTATATTCTCTTCTCCCCAAAAGTTGTTATCGGAAAATGCATTAGCAGCATCTGCAAGTATATCGGTGGAACGAAACGTTTCCGATTTCTGAAATTTGACTATGTTTTTTTCGTCACGGTCGGTAATAGCCAACTCAGCTACAATATGATATTTTGAGTTAAACAATCTTCGATTCCATATAGTTTTGAAAACCAACTCGTTGCGGGCGTAGCTAAAATAGTATTTACCTTCTTGCCGCGTATAGTTAACCACATACAGGGTGGAAATTGGTATAACCCTAACTCCCAGCGGTTTTTTGCGTACAAACAATGCTTCAGCTCTTAAGGGATTTTCCAAGTTAAGTGAAAACTGAGCATGGGTAATTGCAAAATTTTCGGCATCGATATAAAGTTTCCCCTGATAGAGTGGGTCGATAATGTCGGAAAGTTGCTTAAATGCAATAACGTATTGGGTTTGGTTATCGATAGATATTACATCTAGGATGAAAAAATCGTAATAGTTCAACTGCAGGTCGTAAAAAAGATAGTGCGGATATTTCGCTACGTCGAGCATCAAAGAGATGTTTGGACCACCTTGAAATTTTACCCCTAAGGTGTCTGCTTTCTTAACATTAATTCCCTGTCGGGCTTTTATCAGTTTAATTCTGTCGCTTTCTCCAGTTTGGCGGTATTGAGTTTTGTAAATATCTAACACCGCTTCAGAAATCGAAATGTAGTTCCAGCGCTGTTTTATCGATTCTCGGTAAAAACCAGTCATCATTATCGGTTGTGAAGGATAGTTCTGAGGGATTCTTGCTATTGCCTCTTTTACAATGTCTTTGGCCGACAACCCACTTACGGTTACTTCTTTCAGGGTAATGGAAGTTGGTTCAAGGGCTACTACTGTGGTTGCCCCGTTAAACATGCTTACAGGTATTTTACGAACACCATAGCTAATGTGAGAAATTTCAATTTCATCTAAATTTAGCGATTTAGGGAACTTTATGGTAAACTCACCTTCGCTGTTAGAAACGGTAGCGATGTTGGTGCCAGGCACCGAAATGGTTGCATAGTAGATTAATGCCTTTGTTTTGGCATCAATGATTTTCCCATTTAATGTTATCAGGTCGGCGGATTGCCCAAAGGAAATTATCCCAAAAGCAAGCAGGAACAGAGTAACCTGAAGTTTTTTTTGGTATGATGTTGTTTTCATAGCGGCAGAAAAATTAAGGTTGCTACAAGTAAAACGAATTTGATAATGTAAAAGTTACAAAATTTGCTAATAGTAACAATCTTATTCAAACATTCTTGTAAAAGGACAAGTACTATGTATTTAAAAATCAGGGAATAGACATGTCTAAGTAGGTTCAAAAACTACCAAAATAAATTTTAACCATAAATTAAGCTGCGGCTATGAAAAAAAAACTATATTTGGAGAGCTAAAAGAAGTTAGGGCATGGTATCCATGAGATTGTTTTTTCCTACAATAATTTTAATAACAATATCCATTAATGCTTTCAGCCAAAGAACTATTTCTCCGGAAATAACTGATATGATCTGGGAGAAAGGTTTTGGTGTGCGGTTAAAGCTTTCTAACGATTCGAATTATGTTTTTAACGTTAACGAACTTTTTCGCGCGAAGTCGAAAGCACCTACTTCCGACAAACAGGTGGTTTATTTTCCGGTAGGACTTGGCCAGACGTTTATCCAACAACTCAAAGAGCGTGAACTCCGCGATACCGCACTCAGCCAGTCACAAAAACCAAAACATACTACACTTTGGTCGGCAATTCATTATCAGGTTGGTGGCGGTTATGTTCATTTTGTTAATTGTTTATTGTATGCGTTGGAAACCGGCTCTTTGAGGCTTGATTCTCCCCTTATGAAAAGACCGGAAACTAAATGGAAGCCAAAGCCTATGACCGAATCGTACAAACGTACACGAAAATGGACACATTACGCACCAATTACTCAGAAAGAGGCAATCAAGGAATACAAAATAAAGCTTAAAAATGGCGAATTACGCGATTTGCAAGGAATACCACAAGATTTTATTGAGTTTTTTCTTCAAACCAACGATAAAAAGTATCAACAATTGGTGGAAAAAAAGTTGTTGAAGGAGAAAGCCAAAATAGACCTTATCCGATTATTGATTGCCTCAAACTATTTGGGAGAAGTTCAGATAAAGTATATAAGCAATAGTGTCATGGCTGCGATAACCCGATATTCGGTTAATCAATTGCCCACAGTTATCATCTTTGAGGATTTTAATGCTGCAGTAGCAATGAGCCTTGATGAATCGGGCTACCGTGTAGAGAAAATAGTTTTCCAGGATTACGATACAATCGATGAGTCAGAAGCGAGCTTACGCAGAGAGAAAATATTGGCGGTTATTTATAACATAAATGAAATAAACCAGCAGGTTTTTCAAAAAAGTTTGCAAAATTATTATCGTCCCTAAGTGATTGATAATGTATATTTAGCGTTAAGAATGCTTCATAAAGAATAGCATATGGCTTAAAAATTAGTAAATCGTTAACATGAAAATAGTTGCAAGCGATATTTTTTATACTGAAATTTGCTTTTGTGAAACCTTAAATTAATTAGTTATGAAAATGAAGTTTAACGGATTATTTGCAGTTCTACTGGCCGCCTCAGTAATGGGGATGGTTAGCTGTAAGCCTAAAGTAACTACCGCCGACGGTGGAGACTTTAAGGAAATTAAAGTTCCTTGCCAGGACAAAGGTTATTCCGATGCAATGACCTTCCGTGCTGCCGCAATGGGAAGTAGTTTGAACATGGCAACTTCGAAAGACAAGGCTCTTTTGAATGCTAAAACCCGTTTGGCAGGGTTGATTGAGTCGACCATTAAAGCCGTAACGGAGCAATACACTAACGAAATCGACGTAGGTGATAAAAAAGAGTTTGAACAAAGCTTCGAACAAATGGTTCGGGATGTAACTAAACGGACGTTAGTAGAAGTTGCAATCATTTGTGAAAAAACCGGCAAAAATGCTAAAGGTGAATTTGAGACTTATTTAGCTATTGAAGTATCAAAAGATGCTATTTACAACGGAGTAAACAAAGGTATAAGCAAAGACCAAAAACTGCAGTTGAAATACGACCAAATGAAATTCAAAGAGAAGTTTGACGAAGAAATGGAAAAACTCGAGCGTCAAGGTCGTTAGTAAAATCATTAAAGTCGGTACCTACCAATTGGGTATCGACTTTTTTTTTCAAATTAAGACACCTATATATAGTTATTATCAAAGTTTAGCACTCACGATACAAAAACCAAAAACTTAACCAGCTAACCAAAACTTAAGCCGCTCTGGCAAAAAAAATCTTTTTATGTTTAGCAAATCCTATTCAATCTACATAAACTTATCCACCTAATCCTTAACACTATGAAAAATTTTAAAGCAACCCTGGTTTCAATTTTGGTAATTCTGGGAATAGCTTTACCAACACCTTTGTTCTCGCAAAAAACCAAAACACTCGAAACTGCCAACAAGAAAAAACCAGCGTGGATAAACTCTGTCCAGAAAGGCTATATTATAGTAACCGGTTCGGGACCAACCATAGAAGCATCGCAGGAAAATGCCCTCCTGAAGGTAAAAGAAAATATTGTTAGATCGGTAGCAGAAAATGTTTCTGTAAGTACCGAAATGACTACTAAAGAACAGCTAGGAACCAATGTGAGTAATTTTTTCCAAAGCTATGAGCAAACAACACAAACCAAAACCGCCGAGATGGATTTTATAAAAGGCATTTCTATCAATAAAGCAGAGGATTTTTGGTGGGAAAAAATTCAATCAGGTAATAGTATCACGTTTTACTACCACTTATT
Source organism: uncultured Bacteroidales bacterium (assembly GCA_937981765.1). Lineage (GTDB taxonomy): Bacteria > Bacteroidota > Bacteroidia > Bacteroidales > Salinivirgaceae > JAAYQU01. The sequence goes on along the minus strand of CALJOM010000015.1, from coordinate 19,288 downwards.
ATATCCTTTCAGCGAGACGGAATTAAAAAAATTGGTTATGGCTTTTGAAAAAGCCGACCGCGAATTAACCGACCAGATGAATGAAATATTAGCCAGAATTGAAACCTCCACGGTTGTGGAAGATATGGAGTCGGATATTCAGACCCTCGAGCGGCTGGCGCAACGTTTTATCGACCATCGCAAAACCAAGGCCGAGGTTGGTATAGATCAATTAAAGGGTAGAATTAAATCAATAAATATAGTCCCAATCTCAAGAACATTAGGAAACATTGAATACGAACTTAGAATTGGACAACAAACTGTTACTACCAATAAAAAACCTTCGGTTCAAAATCCCACTAAATGTGCAACTATTACCGGTATTGAGCCGATTCAAACCGGGTGGAGCATTAGTTTTGATGCACAATATTGTTACGAAGATCCTAAGAATTTAATTCGTGTAACACATCAGTTTCGTTATGGTAAAGCAACCCACGACTTTTATTTTGACATTAATGAAGGTAAGGTAGAGGTTTTTATGCATGCTCCTATTATTATTACCGCCACAGAAATGGACGAAACCACCGTTAAAAAAGGAACAATTTCGTTTACGTTTTCGAATAAATTTGGAGGTAGTTTTATGGTTGACAGAATTGTTTTGAACTATTCTAAAGGTGATCCGATTATACTCGAGAATGTGCAGCGTCGATTTATAGGGAAAGGCGACCATACTGCCATTTTTGAATTACCACGTGAGTTAAATAAGGAGACCTATTCGAGCAAAAGAGCCCCAGTTGTTGATGGATTTATTTTCTACAATGTTCAAGGCAAAGAACAAACCTATAAACTATATCAGCACAGAGTTACTACTAGTTGGTAGGGGAAAAAATATCTGACAAAGGCTGCCCTCAGGGTAGCCTTTTTTATTTACAGCATAGAGTTTTAATGTATTGAATACTTGAACATCCGATACTCACTTTCAGGAGAAACCCTCTAAACGCAATTTAAATTAAGAAATGGTTAAATGATCGATATGAGCAATCGTTTGCGGTAACGATTACGTGGTTTTGGTTGTAGGAATCTGTTTACTCTCATTGTATATTAGTAAAATTTTCGGGTTACTGTTTTGTTGATTATGTAAAAAAAAGAACGGAATGATAGGTAGATACCATTTGATCTGTATAGGTTGAGCGAAATTAAGAACCCTCAATAATCTTCCCTTTATGAAACAAGTTCTTTTGCTCCTGTTTATTGTGTGTGGGTTGCAAAACAGTTACCCGAAGACCCAGGAGAAAAATCCTAAGATATACATTGCGTTTCTATGGCATATGCATCAACCAATATATATGCCTTATCAGAACATTGTTCAAACCCAACAGAGCAATGTTTATAGCTTTTCTCTTTATGATGTATTCCTATCACGAACAGGACCGTATACCAATTGGCCGAAGAATGCTGTTCAGAAAGGTATTTCAGCCAATATGGGACATTTTGGTGCACAGGTTAGTTTGTCGGGCTCATTGATTGAAAATTTGAATAATTTAGAGGAGGCTGGAGTTGGGTTTTCGAACTGGAAATCTCACTGGCAAACCATTATTGCGCAAAAAACAACCTTGAACAATCCCCGAATTGATTTGGTGGGGTTTGGATACCATCACCCTTTGATGGGGCTAATAAGCCTAGAAGATATCAGGAGATCCATACAGGAACATAAACAAATTTTTCAGGCCAATTTCCCTAATTATACCTATTCAAAAGGAATTTTTCCGCCGGAGAATGCCTTTTCGGTAAGGATGATTCCTGCCCTTGTGGCAGAAGGTTTTCAATGGGTTTTGGTTGATAATTTTCATTTCGAACGAGCATCTATAGGATGTCCGTTTAACAATGGCACAAGTGTTTTGCGGCCTAATAAAGCCGATGTTCTTAATCCAAACCCAAATGATTGGGTGAGTTTGAATGGATTGTGGTGTCCGGCACCGGTGTCAGCCCGCTGGGCACATCAGCCTCATTATGTTCAGTATGTAGATCCAAATACAGGTGCTGTTTCACGGATAATTGCCGTACCTGCTTCCCGTTACATGGGTAATGAGGATGGAAGAGGCGGCTTTGGCGCGTTAAACTACGAATATGTAATGAGTCAGCTTGAAAGTTATAATACCGACCCAAACCATCCAATACTCATAGTGTTACACCATGATGGGGATAATTATGGTGGAGGTTCGGAAGGGTATTATGGTCCCAATTTTCAGAGTTTTGTGAATTGGCTCTTGGCTAATCCGGGGCGTTTTGAGTGTACCACCATTAAGGATTATCTCGATAGGTTTCCTCCAAACGTAAACGACGTGATTCATGTTCAGGATGGTAGTTGGGTTGGCGCTGATGCTGGTGACCCTGAATTTAAAAAATGGAACGGTGATCCTATAAACTACCAAGGCACAGCAAATTACTCACCCGACCAAAATAGCTGGGGAATTGTAACGGCGGCTAAAAATATTGTGGCTATGGCTCAACAGGTTGCCCCAAGTTCATCGGCCACGGCTAATGCATGGAAGTACTACATGAATGCTTTAACTAGTTGTTACTGGTATTGGGACGGTACCGAAATGTGGGATTCGCATCCAGCAAGGGCATGCAATTTGGCGGTGAATCAGGCGTTAACGGTTTTAGGAAGCGGGTTTACCGATCAAACTCCTCCGTCAATGTATGTTCCTCAACGAATACCCTACAATCCCGGAGAGCTTGAGTGGGATGGTGTTGCGGTGAAACCACGAGATTTTAAAGTCTGGACTTATGTGTACGACTACAGTGGATTACAATCGGTAACATTAAAATATCGGACTGTGGAACAGGGAGTTCATACAGCTACGTCTACTATTACTAGAACATATGCCGGTGGAAACGGAGTTGGGGCATGGCAATCAATCCCAATGACAGGGATTTCAGTTCCTTCGATAACCAATCCACAGCCACTTTTTAAAGCACAAGAGTTTTCAGCTTTGGTAGAAGGTTTGCAAAATACATTGGTGAATTATTATGTAGAGGCTGTAGATGTTTATGGAAATGTAGCTAAATCCGAAATTTTTCATGTTTGGGTTGGAAATGGCAGTGGTTCAGGAGGCGTAACCAATGTGAGTTGGGAACCTCAGAATCCAACGTTGAATGATATTATAACCATTACGGCTAGTAATGCAACCCTAGGTTCGAAACTTCACTGGGGTGTTACGGTGAATGGAACCCAGTGGATAGCTCCTATTCAGTTATATTGGCCACAAGGGACAGTAAGTTTTAATGCCAATGCAGTTCAAACCCCATTTCAGATGGTTAATGGTGAATATCGAGTGCAAATAGGACCTTTTAACAATCCACAACAGGTAGTTGAAAAGGTGAATTTTGTGATAAAAATTAACGACAATACATGGGATAACAACAACGGGCAGGATTATCACATACTTATAAATAACAATCCAAGCGATAATCCTGTTGGAGCCAACGGAACGGTTACTACCCAAATGAATCAGTCGTATACGTTTTCACCCGGAGATTTTTATTTTGTTGGAATGGATGGGGCTACGTTTGCAGGTATTAAAATCAGTAGTTCCGTGAATGCTGGACTTTTAGAGTATAACGGAATTTCTGTAGTGCCAAATGTTGATTATCCAAATGTTTCGTTCTTACTATTCCGACCAGCTGTTGGAGCCTATGGGTCTCCATATACTTCATTTACCTTTAAAGTGAAAGATAGTCAAGGACGATACTCCGATGCAACTTATACCATGACTATCAATGTGGTAAATCCAAGCCCAGTTGGTGGAAATGCTTCGGTTAATATTATTGTGGGGCAACCCTATACATTTGCTAACTCTAATTTCCCGTTTAGCAGTCCTGTTGGAGCATCTTTTGGTGGTATAATACTGGAAAGCCTGCCATCGAAAGGGACGTTGAATTATAACGGAACTTCAACCTCAGTGGGAATAGTATGTTCGTCGGTGAGTTTACTAACCTACACTCCAGTAAGCGGAGAGAGTGGAACTCCTTACACTCAATTCACTTTTAAGGTACGCGATCAGGAGGGGAGGGTTAGCCAGTATCCTTTTACCATGACAATCAACGTTGTTTCTCAAATTCCCAATGGTGTGAGTTGGATTCCCCAAAACCCAACCCAACACGATATGATTACGATTTTTGTGAAAGGAGATGCTTCTATAACTGCCCAATTGCGACTGCATTGGGGTGTAAACAACTGGCAGCAACCTATAACGGTTTACTGGCCGGCCAACAGTGTGCTTCATAATGGGACAGGGCCTGCTGTTCAGTCTCCGTTTATTAATGGTGGCGATTATTGGTATATAAATCTTAATCCATTCAATGGAAATCAGACAGTAACAGCGCTCGATTTTGTTCTTTACTATGGAGGAAATAGTTGGAATAACAATGGAGGAGCCGATTGGCATATAACTGTTACCAATGTAGTTTCCATTAATGAGCTTCAGAGTGGTTCGCCGGTTGAAATTTATCCCAATCCAATAACAGAGAGAGCTTTTATAAGAATTCGTGGCGGTGACTTCGAAAAATATGAAGTTACATTGACCGATCTTTACGGAAAAAGGATTTTGACCGGGCAGTTTCTGGCAAACGATACCTTTGTGTTGTACCGAAATAATTTTTCAAGCGGTGTTTATTTGCTTCAGGTTAGAAATCTTTATGAAAGAAGAAGTTATACCCAAAAAATTTTAATCTATTAATCAAACTTTTTGTTTGGGGGGTACGTATAAAAAATAAACGGCAAAAAATGGAGAGAGGGATTATTAAACGGCTTTCCTTGTGTAGCATTAGCACTCTTTTAGCTATTGGAGGGTGGGGACAGATTTATGAACCAGAAGGCCTAAACATTCCCGGAGCCTGGAATAGCTGGACCAACCCTCCAACTAATAATCTGGCTTTGGCAAGCTCTACCCAAGTAACCAATGGTCGTGTTATTAAAATCATTACCGGCACTACACGATGGCAAACGATAATTAGTGTGGCAGCTAGTGGTGGAGATGTAGTAGGAGGAACGTATGCCTGGTTGTTCACCTCAGGCCCGGTGGGAAATCCTTGGAATAATAAATGGGCAGGGGTAAATGTTACCCTGAATACGTTACAAACCTACAGCTATAATTCCGGGTCAGATAATAGCGTGACGGTGACTAATGGCCGATGGTACACCATTAATTGGAAGGATGTTGGTTATCAATCTACCCAGGGTATTTTTATGGAAACAACAGCCCCACCGGTAGAATTATCCAGCCTATCCTTTTCTCCGAATTCTTATATTAACCCATGGGAAACGGTAACAGTAACTCTTACAACCAATAACCCGCCATGTCCAGAGGAAAGGATATTTTTGCGCTACACTACCGATAATTGGAGCAGTTCAACTCTTGTACTATTCAGTTTTTCCGGCACCACTGGTACTGCGGAAATACCTGCGTACAGTGCCGGAACAACGGTTTGGTTTTATGCTTATTCTACAACTCTCGATGCTGACTCAATTGGAAACAACCACGACATGGTATCCATTCGGGTTATCAATAATTCGGGTAGTAACTATTCTTATACGGTTATCACTCCTACAACGTATACCACAGCTCAAAATGGCAATTTTTCATCATCGTCCACTTGGGTTGGCGGAAATGTTCCCCCTTCTGGGAGTGCTCTGAGTATTAACCATCAGCTTACCTTAGACCAGAATTATATTGCTTCGTCGATAACTATTGGTTCATCGGGGCATCTTATCTTTCTGGGGAATCAGGTACTAACTATCGAGGGAAATGGAACCTGGACTAATAACGGAGATTTTACTGGCGGAGAAGGGACTGTAGTTCTTAAAAGTAATGTTTCCACCGGTGGATCCTCCATATCGGAGTTTAACAATGTAACGGTTGCGGGAGTTAATGTGAGTTTTACCTATATTAAATCGAGAATTAATGGGATTCTCAATATAACAACAGGAAGTGTCCTAAACGCTCCCGAATTACGCAATGGTTCAACCTTGAAATATTCTCAAGGAGACAATTACGTTCGCGTAACCGAATGGAACAATCCTTGGCATGTGGTAGTAGCGAACAATACACAATTGGATTTGAATATCGATGCCTTTGGTAACGATTTGACCATTCGGGGAAATTTTACCATTGAAGGAGGCTCCTCGGCAACTATGGGGGCAACAACTCGGAAGTTGATTGTGGAAGGAGATTTATTTCTAAATGGGACATTAAGTTTATCCTCTTCTGCCGGAGGAGATTTATATGTTAAAGGGAACTGGAATCGTACCGGAACATTTAATCCCAATGGTCGGTTAGTGCTTTTTAACGGCGTATCTCCGCAAACTTTTACTGGCCACACAACGTTTGATTTTATAACCGTAAATACATCATCAACCTTGGCATTAAACGATGGAATTTCGGTTAATTCAGCGTTTGAGGTGAATGGAACTTTGAATCTGGGGACACAGATTGTAGACGGTGACGGTGTTTTTACGGTTTCAAACGGTGCCACGTTAGTTATTGGCGATTTAAACGGCATTAATAGTTCAGTGAACACAGGAAATATTCGTGTTAAAGGTAGTCGAAATTATAACAACGAGGCAACCTATCACTATGTTGGTAACGGTAATCAAGTATCCGGAACGGGTTTGCCCACAAGTCCCGGTGCAAAAACAATAATTATTGAACTAAGTTACCCTGATAATACCTTTGTATTTAATACTCCTAGCGCAGTATCGATTAGTGCTTCCGGAAATCTTGAAATCCGAAGAGGAATTTTGATTGAGGCGGCATCGCCTACCGATGGTCGGCATGTAGAAGGTGCAGGCAATTTAACCATGACAGGAGGAGAATATCGCCTTCTTCGTGTAGCAAAAACCATCGATGTGCCACGGTTAACGGGAGACTATAACTTAACTGGGGGAAAAATTGTTTTGGCGGCTAATGGTGGGCAGAAACTTAGAGCCGGTAAAAATTACTACATGTTGGAGTTTTCTGGCACCGATACTGCTTTTGTTGGGACAACATCTTCTATTGGTTCGGTAATCATTGCAAACTCAAAAGTTGTAGACGTTGGTTCCAGTACATTTGGTGGAACAGGAACAAATCTAACTATGACAGGTGGAAAATTACGGATTAGCAAAGTTACTGGTACGCTTCCGGAAATGACCGGAACCTATAATCTTACTGGCGGAACCATTGAGTTTTATGGAACTTCCGCAACACAAACACAAACCATCCGTAGTGGTGTAACCTATTATAATGTTGAAATAAATGCGGCGGCAGCCAATTTAACTTCGGGAAATGTAGCTATTTTGGGGGGGAGTAACTTTGCTATAAATGGAACTTTAACGATAAATGAACCAGCATGTTTTCAAATTGGCACAACCTCATCAAGTTACGTGAGTGGGACCGGAAATTTTGTATTACAAAGCGGTGCTGCTATTCGGCTTGGACAGGGTGTTCAAAGTGGTACTCTATCGGGGAATATTCGAACAACAAACAAAACGTTATCTTCTCAAGCTACTTATATTCTTTACGGGAATGCCAATCAAACTATTGATGACCCGTTCCCCACACTGGTAGAAAACCTACACATTACAAAATCCGGCGGAAATGTTACTTTAAATAAAAACCTTCAAATTCAAAATACGTTAAAACTTAGCCAGGGTAAAATTATTGGAGGGATTTATACGATCACTCTGTTAAACAGCAATCCAACCGCTATTGAGGGAGGGAGTAATGCCAGCTATTTTATCGGCAATTTAATTCGTTCTATTGCCCAAACTACCGAGGGAAAGAGCACTTCGTATCTGTTTCCGTTGGGGGCACCAAATTCTTACAATCCGGTAATTGTTGAGTTTGTTATGCTACCATTAACTTCAGGAACTTTATCGGCTTCTTTTATTTCAACACTTGATCCAAATTATTTTGTTTCATTGCCCATTTACGACGGGATGCAAGAGGTGAACAATGCTTCGGAGAAAGGATATTGGGTTTTAACACCCAATAATTTAGCCGATTACACATACAATATAACCATTAGTGGGCAAGATTTTAATATTATGCCACCGGAATACTACACCAATGCCAATGGGCTGCGAGTTATGTTTCGCGACAATTTCAACTCTCCATGGAAATTTCTTGGGGATCACGGAGGCGGTAGTTATAATCCATTAACTGTTAGTCGCAACAATATATCAGGACAATTTGGAATTATTGCCATGGGGGGCCTTTTTTCAGAAAATCCGTTACCTATGCAACTTCTTACCTTTACAGCCAGAGCATGTGAGCATGGAGTTCTTATACAATGGGAAACCTTTTCAGAGAAAAATTTCAGTCATTTTAATCTACTTCGTTCATCCGATATGGTATATTTTTATGAAACTGCCAAGATCATGGCGGCAGGAAATAGCAATCTGTTCAATCGTTATCAGGTTTACGATTCTAATCCATTACCCGGTATTAATTATTACAAATTGCAATGTATTGATTTTGATGGAAATATGATAAAAACTGAAATTACTAATGTAACTATTTACAACGATGTATCAGTCTATTGTTTACAAGGGGAGCTTTATATTGATTTCAAACAACCGTACAGCGGAGAGTTAACCTACAGAATTGTAGATTTGTCAGGAATTACAAGACGGCAAGATAAGATAAGCCTATTGAAAACACCGACTATAACAATTAACATATCAGCGATGGAGAGTAGTATATTTATTCTTCAGCTGCAAAGGGAGACGCTTACATCAACCCATAAAATTGTTTTACAAAAATAAATAAGGCATCATGAAACATTTACTTTTCTCCTGGTATCAGAAAACAAGCCACACAACCCTTTGTTTTTTTACGTTAGCAGTGTTGCTATCCATAAACACCATAAAAGCACAACCTAACTATGGGATGCGTGACGATGGTGGAGTGAATCTTCCCACAGTAACCTATTGGTACACAGACCAAAGTGCCGATATAACAGAAAAAGGAGCTCAGTTTAACAATAAAAACTTTGGAACAATAACCAGTTTTATTTTTAAAGGTGCTTCTATTCAGGTATGGAAAACTGCCGGAGGGGATGTTACCGGTGCCCAATTTAAATACAAAGTATGGAAACAAGGAGAATCTGAACCAGCTAATTATACTGTAAGGCACGTAAATTGGACATCTGAATACTGGGAAGGTAGCACCATGATACAAACCTGGGCAAACTTCGGTAGCCCCATTGAGATAGCGCAAGGATTAGAAGGGGGAAACTATAATGTTATGATTCTTTTTTCCATAACCGGTACCGGAACGCCTGGAATAACGGAAAACGGGCCTTTTACGGCCACTTTTACCATACCTGTGGTAAGCAATGCTGCCGAAATTCTTTCGTTTGTTCTAGCAGAACAGGATGGACCGGCAGAGATTAATTCTACCAATGCAAGCGTTAATATTGCTGTAGTTTATGGAACAAACTTAACCTCATTGACTCCAACCATAGTTGTTTCTCCTGGAGCACAAATATCTCCGGCTAGCGGGGTTGCACAGGATTTTTCATCTCCGCGGCAATATGTTGTGACAGCACAGGATGGTGTAACCACCAAAACCTGGACGGTTACTGTATCGGTGGCCCCTCCAAAATATAGCGTAACTTTTATTGTAGACATGACTCCTGCCATTACCGCCGGACAATTTAATCCCAATACCGATTTTGTCGACGTGGCTGGAACGTTCAATAATTGGAATGGAAGTGGTCCTATGAGTCATCTTTCGGGCAATTTGTATTCGCACCAAACAGCGGCAATATTTACTGCCGGACAGCAGATTTCATACAAATACAGAATTAATGGTTCGTGGTCTACAGCCGAGTTTCCAAACGGAGATAATCGCAATTATACCGTAGTTGCCGGTGAAAATATTATAAATAATGTTTACAATCAATTTGGTTCAGCAACTCCTCAAATTACCTTTGCCAATTTGCAATGGCCTGGAAGTGCTACGGTAACAGCCGGAACAAACGTAGATATTTATTCTCAGGTAACAATAGAGAATGGAACGTTGACTAGCACCGGTTATGACGGTTTGCAGGTATGGGTCGGTGTTAGTACCACTAATACCAATCCTAACGATTGGACAAATTGGTATTTAGCAGGTTACAACGGCGTAAGCAGTTTTACCGGCCGTCCGGAGTATAAATACACCATCAACACTACCGGATTGGCTGAGGGCACTTATTATTACGCCAGCAGGTTTAATTTAGGCAGCGGAGAGTATGTTTACGGAGGGTTCAGCAGCACTGGAGGTGGATATTGGGACGGTACTACCAACATCAGCGGAGTATTAACCATAAGCGGAACAGTTACTACCTATCCGGTAACGTTTACCGTAAACAATAACAATAGTACTGTTACAGCAGTAAAAATCAAAGGAAGTTTTAACTCATGGACTTTGGTACTGATGGACAATGTCTCGGGCAACGTATGGGAAAAGACTTTCCAGATACAACCCGGTTCCTACGAATGGGGAATCACCGACCAGAACGATGAATGGTTGTTACCACCGTCACAAAATCTGAGTTTTAGTGTGGATGCTACAGGAAATATTCAAGGACAAACCAGCTATACAATTCCGGAATCCGGAACCACAGGCGAGGTTGCGATTCTCGACCGTTGGATTAAATATACTGCCGGACAGAATGCTACCACGGTTGCAGGAACCGATTTTCATAGTTCAAATCTTGGAACTTTCACATCAAATGCTTCTTTATCGCTTAACGGTGGAGGTGTAAAATCGTTAAAATCGGGAGATTACGACGTTACCGGAGCTAAAATCTATTATCGATATTACAAGACATCCGAAAGTCCGGGTAATTTTACAGAAAGTGATCTTCCCTGGAGAGAGAATTTACCTGAAGTTGGACAACAAGTTTGGGAAAATATTACCTTAGACATTCCGGTTTCTTCCGGGTTATCGGCCGGGAATTATTGGCTGGAGGTATATTTTACCATAAGTTATAAAATCGGAGCTTCTACCAATATACAGACACTAACCGATAATAATAACGCAGCAAATTATAAAGCCTCCTTTAGTGTTGAAGTAACCAACAATATTTCAGATTACCTACACAATTACAGCTTGGTGCTTTATCCGAATCCGGCAACCGATTTTCTTATAATAAACATTCCGGAGCAGGTTAAAAACTACAATGTTACAGTTTACAACAGTCTGGGACAGGAAGTTCGTTCAGTTAGAAATTCAGCCCGAATAGATCTTCAGAACCTATCAACAGGAGTCTATTGGGTTGAACTAAGGGTAGAGTGTGATTTTTTTAGACATAAAGTGATGATTATCAAAAAATAAGGAATCATCGGCCAGTTTTGAATATTCTACTTGATGAATTTAATAAAACTCTTTTAGCCGAATCGTGCATGAAAACTCTGAAAATATCTCTTCTTTGGGGTATTGTATCATTATCTCAAACCATATACTCTCAGCCAACTAACTGGTTTGGAGACCTAACAACCCCAACCAACACCTCTTTTGCTAATGTATCGATGACCGATAGGGGAGTTGTGTATGCCACCACGCCAATTCAGGCAACGGTAACCAAGGCAAATGCCAAATTTTTATTTAATACCGCGCCTAATGTCTGGAATCCTAAATGGGTTGGTAGCACAACCAATTATTCGCGCACCGTAAATTCCAGACTGACAGGAGCTAATGCGGCCTTTATTTACACTGGCGGGGGCTGGGATCGCGATTTGGAGGTACCGGTTACAACAGGGAAATATTACACATTTGTAATAGGGAAAAATGCTACGGCGAATAACGATTTTTCAATCCTTGAAACATCGTTCAACCCCGCCGATATTGTATCCGTGACTCCCGAAACCTATGTTGTTACAGCAAATCAGTCGGTAACTATTACTGTTTCTACCTCAACACCGCTCAATAGCAATGAATATGGATATCTTCGATACTCCACCAATCAATGGCAAGCTTCTGCTATGGTTTCGTTAGTTCTACAAAACAGCAATGTTTATACAGCTCAAATTCCGGGTTTTCCAAACAATACGGAGGTGGAGTACTATGTTTTTACTTCTATGGTTCAAAATCCATCGACAGAGGACGTTGATTTTCTAACGCTAAAGATAAATAACAACGGTAATCAAAACTATCGTTACACGGTTGGGTACGAAGTTACCTGCGGTGCTGCAGTAGGAGTTGTAACGTCTACACCCGCATTTCCTCTGGCGAATGGACCTGTGACATTATTTTTTAATGCTGAGTTAGGAAATGGGGGACTAATAAATTATTCCGGCGATGTTTACATTCACACAGGGGTTATAACTAACCTAAGCACCTCGGGCACCGATTGGCGATATGTGAAAACTCAATGGGGGCAAAATACTCCTGAGACAAAAATGGCAAGAGTGGATAGCAATTTATACAAACTCGAAATACCCAACATACGCACTTATTACGGAGTTCCATCCGGCGAACAAATTCTTAAACTAGCCATGGTGTTTCGGAGTGGTGTTCCCATATCAGGACAAACTTATCGTGAAGGGAAAAACGCCGACGGAAGCGACATTTTTGTTGATGTTTATTCACCATCGCTTCAGGTTAAGATTCTAAGTCCAGATCGCAAAAACACTCTGCTGCCGACTACACAAGCTACGGCCGTGTGTGTTGAAGCCATGGAGAATGCATCTATTGCGTTGTATCTCGACAATGTTGAAATTTACTCCGCAAACGCCTCTTCTGTAACCTATGCCTTGATGCCCAACCAGCTTTCTCCAGGAACTCATTGGATAAAAGCAAAAGCTACCGGCTCTCAGGGCAATGCGGTTTACGATTCTGTTTCAGTCTATATGCGAGGTCCGGTGGTTGTTGAACCTCTTCCCAGTGGAGTAAAACCGGGAATCAACTTTAATAGTCCAACCTCTGTAACCCTTGTTCTACACGATCCCATTGCACAAAAACAGTTTGCTTTTGTAATTGGCGATTTTTTTGACTGGAAACCAACCGACGAAACCTACATGAAACGAACCCCCGATGGAAAATACTTCTGGGTTACACTCAACAATTTGGTGTCGGGTAGGGAATATGCTTACCAGTATTTTATCGATGCCACACTTAAAATAGCCGATCCATATTGCGATAAAATCCTCGATCCGTGGAACGATCCCTGGATTCCTGCTGTGAATTATCCCAATCTAAAACGCTATCCATACGATAAAACCACTGGTATAGTAAGTGTTTTTCAAACCAATCAACAACCCTATAATTGGCAGATACCATCTTTTACTCCTCCTGCTGTGAACCAGACACAACCGGATTTGGTGGTTTATGAATTGCTGATTCGCGATTTTGTTGAATCAAAACGCATAAAAGATGTTAAAGATTCCCTCGACTACTTTGTACGACTGGGTATAAATGCCATTCAGCTTATGCCTGTTATTGAGTTTGATGGGAACGAAAGTTGGGGCTATGCGCCTAACTTCTTTTTTGCTCCCGACAAATATTACGGCACGAAAAACGACTATAAAGCCTTCATTGATGCTTGCCACCAGCGCAATATTGCCGTTATTCTCGACATTGTGCCCAATCACGCCTTCGGCCACAATCCATTGGTATTAATGTATTTCAATCGTAATGCCGGGCAGCATGGGCAACCCCTCCCACAAAATCCATGGTTTAACCCAACGGCACCTCATCCATACAGCGTTGGATACGATTTTAACCACGAAAGTCCACACACCCGCCAGTTTTTTAAACGCGTTTTCGAATATTGGCTTCAGGAATACAATGTCGACGGTTTTCGTATCGACCTATCCAAAGGTCTTACTCAAACCTATAGCGGAGAAAATATTGGACAATGGAGCAGTTACGACCAAAGCCGAATTAATATCCTGACCGATTATTATAATCACATAAAATCGGTTAAACCCAATGCCTATGTTATCCTCGAACATTTTGCCAACAACGACGAAGAAACTGTTTTGGCGAATACTGGTATGTTACTTTGGGGAAATATGGATAGTCAATTTAAGCAGGTGATTTTAGGATATCAAGAAAACTCTAATTTCAGTTGGGCTTATCACGTCACCAGAGGTTGGACATATCCTAATCTGCTTGCTTACATGGAGAGCCACGACGAAGAACGGCAAATGCACGAGGCTGTTACTTACGGAAATAGTTCAGGAAATTACAACGTAAGAGATACACTAACTGCGCTCCGAAGAATGGAAATGGCGCACGTCCTGTTATTCACAATTCCCGGCCCAAAAATGATTTGGCAATTTGGCGAATTGGGCTACGACTACTCCATCAATTATGGCGGAAGCCGAATGGCTCCCAAACCTATTCGTTGGGATTATAGTATGGATCCCAAGCGCAAGAAACTTTTTGCAACAATTGCCGCAATGATTAACCTTAAAAAAAGTGACGCAATCCGATTTGGATCTTTCTCACACGATTTATCAGGGCTTGGCAAACGGATGTGGATTTCGCATTCGTCGATGAATGTTGTGGTGGCGGCTAATATGGGAGTTGACGGATTCTCCATGAGTCCGGGATTCCAACATACTGGCTGGTGGTACGATTACTTTACCGGCGATTCGCTCAATGTAACCGATCCTACCGGGCATTCGATCTATTTTGATCCCGGAAGTTACAAGGTGTTTACCAACAAACGATTAGCCCGGCCTTACTACGATGTGGTTCTTTCGGTGAACGACAGCGCTACCATGCAACCTTTGGCCAATGTCAAGATTGGAATAGCCGGAGGCGGTGTGGTAATCACCAATTCAAGCGGAGAGGCAACTGTGCCCCTGGCTGCCGGAACCCGAGGATTTACGGCTACCCGTAATGGGTACTACAATAAATCCGGAACCGTACAAATCCCGCAAACGCTTCAATATCAGATTTTACTAAGAAAAGACCCGAATGTAGCGGTAGAGGATTTGGGAATAGCCAAGCTTAACCGTAAGCTCTACCCAAATCCAACTACCGATTTGCTTGTTGTAGAAGGATTTAAGTATTTTACGCTCGAAGTTTTTGAGCTCAATGGGCGGAAGGTTTATTCGGAAACAATTAAAGACAATTACACCCATGTTAACCTTTCGATGTTAGATCGTGGAGTGTATTTTATACGGCTTACTGAAAAACGAAATGCCGAGATTCAAAAAATCATAAAGCTATAAAGTAAAAACGGTTGCCAATAACGGCAGCCGTTTTTTAGTTAAACTAAAAGTTATTTAACAAACTTCTCTTTACCAGAGAATCAAGTTCCTTTTTCAAAAATTTTCCGGTAAGGCTATTCGGATTTGATGCAATTTGTTCCGGAGTTCCGGTAGCCACAATGTTTCCTCCATATCTACCGCCACCAGGACCCAAATCTATAATGTGATCGGCTACTTTAATAACATCGAGATTGTGCTCAATAACTATTACCGTATTGCCTTTCTCAACTATTTCGTTTAACACATTCAGCAAAAGACGGATATCTTCAAAATGTAGTCCGGTGGTTGGTTCGTCCAAAATATAGAGCGTTTTCCCAGTTGAGGGGCGCGCTAATTCTGCCGCCAGCTTAACCCGTTGCGATTCTCCTCCGCTCAGTGTGGTGGAGGGTTGTCCGAGGTTAAGGTATCCCAGACCTACCTTTTGAAGGGTTTGCAGAATGGCTTTAATCTTGGGATGACTGTCGAAAAACTCTGCGGCTTGATTTATAGTCATCTCTAACACATCGTTAATGCTTTTCCCTTTATATTTTACCTCCAGGGTTTCCCGGTTGTAGCGCTGGCCTCGGCAGGTTTTGCACTGAACAATCACATCGGGAAGAAAATTCATTTGTATAGTTTCCACTCCGGCACCTTTACAAGTTTCGCATCGGCCACCTTTTATGTTGAAAGAAAAGCGTCCCGGCCGATAGCCACGTATTTGAGATTCGGGCAATTGGGCAAAGAGTGTGCGAATATGGCTGAAAAGGTCGGTATAGGTGGCCGGATTGCTTCGTGGTGTTCGTCCCAATGGAGTTTGATCGATTTCAATAACCTTGTCGATATATTCCAGGCCCTCTATGCTTTTGTAGGGGAGAGGTGTTGCTAACGCATTAAAAAAGTGAGCGTTTAAAATGGGATGCAACGTTTCGTTTATCAAGCTCGATTTTCCGCTTCCACTAACTCCCGTTATACATACCCATTTACCTAAGGGAATTTCTATGTCGACATTTTTCAGATTGTGCCCTGTGCAACCCAGAAGTTTGATATATTTCCCGTTTCCTTCACGTCGTGTAGTTGGAATTTCAATGTTTTTTTCTCCGGTAAGGTATTTGGCGGTAAGAGTATTCGATTTTTTTATTTCATCCAGTGTACCGTGGCAGCAAATGTTCCCGCCTTTACGTCCGGCTCCGGGTCCCATATCAACAATGTAGTCGGCCGACTCGATCATTTCCCGGTCGTGCTCAACAACTATAACGCTGTTTTGAGCGTCGCGAAGAGCTTTCAGAGAGTTAATCAATTTTACGTTATCGCTTTGATGGAGGCCGATACTTGGTTCGTCGAGAATGTAAAGAACATTAACCAGTTGCGACCCAATCTGAGTTGCCAATCGTATACGTTGGCTTTCGCCACCAGAAAGTGATTTGGCACTTCTATTTAAAGATAGGTACGATAATCCAACATTTACAAGAAATCCCAACCGAGCGTTTATCTCTTTAAGAATTTCCGATGCTATTTTGTTTTGAGTGTCGGTTAATTTTTGTGGAAGCGTAGAAAACCAGTGGGTAAGTTCTGCTATATCCATGGAGCTAAGTTGCGCAATATTCATCTCAGCTACTTTAAACTGCAACGATTCGGGTTTGAGCCTTGTTCCTTGACAATCCGGACAAACTACAGATTTAAAATAGAGCCGGTTTACTTTTTCTTCGTTTTCTATTTGTTGAGAAAGGATTTCAAAAATTCCGGGGTAGCTAATAGCATATTCGGATAATGATCCCAAGGGGGTATGCAGAAGTTTTATGGGATGTTCTACTCCATAGAGAATTTCATTAATTAATTCGTCGGGTAAATCTTTTATAGGTGTGTTTAAAGAGCATTGGTGCTTGTGGCATAGGGCTTCTATTTGCCAGAAAATGAGGGTGCTTTTGTGTTTTCCCAGTGGGGATATTCCGCCTTGGGTTATGCTTAGGTTTGGATCGGGGAAGATTTTATTTTTGTCGAATTCGTTGATTTCTCCCAGTCCTTTACACCGCGGACAGTAGCCTGCTGGTAAGTTGAACGAAAAGGTATTGGGTTGGGGTTCGTCGAACGAAATCCCTGTATCGGGGCACATCAAATGCTTTGAAAGGTATTCTACGGTGTCGGTTCCGGGAAATGCCAGCATCATTATTCCTTTTCCTTGCTGTAGTGCTGTTTGAACCGACCGCTTCAGCCTTTTTAAATCGTCGTTCACAAGTAGTTTATCCACTAGTACTTCAATGTTGTGAGTAGTATATCGGTCGAGTTTCAACCCTGGGCTAATTTCTCGGATAGTCCCGTCAATACGAGCATGTAAAAATCCTTTTAACCGAAGTTGTTCAAATAGTTCGCGGTAATGCCCTTTGCGCCCTTTAACTACAGGGCTTAAAATGTAGATTGGTTTGTTGTTGTACCGCTCGACAATTAGTTGTATGATTTTTTCTTCGGAATATTTTACCATTTTTTTACCGGTGGCCGGGCTATAGGCTTCACCAATTTTGGCAAAAAGCAATCGTAGAAAGTCATAGATCTCGGTTATGGTTCCAACCGTAGAGCGTGGGTTTTTATTTACCGATTTTTGCTCAATGCTTATAACCGGGCTTAGCCCATCAATACGGTCTACATCGGGGCGTTCGAGAATGCCGAGATATTGCCGGGCGTAGTTTGGAAAGGTTTCAATGTATCGCCGCTGACCTTCTGCATATATGGTATCGAACGCGAGCGACGATTTTCCACTTCCACTCAATCCGGTTATAACCACCAGTTTGTTTCTGGGGATGGTTACATCAATGTTCTTTAGGTTGTGGACTCGTGCCCCGTAAACAGAAATCTGATTCAACGGAAATGAAGGGCTCTCTTTCATCACTGAATGAGATAAAAAGTTGTTAAGGTATCAGGTGGCGATAGATTTTTCGGTAGTTTTGTTTGGGCAACTCGATGATATAGGTTTGGTTGGCCTTTAAATTCAGTTGATTGTTACGAAGCCAGGGGTTAAAATATTTGAGTTCGCGATATGAAAAGCCGCGCTCCAGGCTCCACGATGCCAAATCGCTAATGCTGTGAGAAATTACAATCTTTTCGGTGGAGATGGGTGGATAGAGGTCGGAGTAGCTCACTGAGAACCCATACATTTCGGGATTGGAGAGAATAAGTTTCATTGCCAGAATTCGAAATATATACCGTTCGGTTTCTTCGGCCAGCAGAAGGTTGTAAAAATCGTTGTTTTTTTGTATGCTAATAAAGCGGTTAATAGATGTGGTACCGCCATTGTATGCTGCGGCGACTAATGTCCAATTACCCAAGCGTTGGTGAAGCCATTTCAGATAGCGGCAGGCTGCTTCCGTGGACTTTTCCCAGTGGTATCGCTCGTCGATCTCTTTGTTAACCTCCAACCCAAATTCTTTGGCAGTTCCCTCCAGCAGTTGCCAAAATCCAACGGCTTTGGCAGGTGAAACGGCATTGGTGAGGTTGCTTTCAATTACCGGAATGTATTTAAAATCGTCTGGGATTCCGTGGTTAGCTAATATTTCGCTGATTCTGGGCAGAAATCGGTTGGCGCGTTTTATAGCCAACAATGTTGAGGAGTGCCAGTAAACGTTTACCAATAATTCTCGTTCTAGCCGTTCTCTAACATCGAAGTGTTCGAGTGGTACAGGTTCTCCTGCAAAATCTATTTTTGCGGGTAATGGTGCTGCCGCAACAAAATGATTCAGTTTTTGGACTTCCTCGGAATAGGTTATCGATTCTTGGAGTGGGTCTGTGGGTGTTGATAAATATTTTAGAAAAACAATAGATGTCAGAAATAAAACCAGAGATAAAACGAAAATTTTAGCTTTGCGCATTCGACTTGTTTTTGGGTTTAACAAAACGCGTGATTGAGTACAGTGATAGGAAAACTATAATCGGCCAAAGGGCTGCTTTGAAAAGGATGTTGGCTGTTAAAATTTTATCATTGAATATCAGGTATCCGGCTATTATGGCAGAAATGGTGTTGATGGATATTAATACTATGGCTACCCAACGATCGCCAAGACCTAAATAGGATATGTGATGGGTGGT
>CALJOM010000014.1 GCA_937981765.1 uncultured Bacteroidales bacterium | reverse complement strand
TCTAACCAACTGAACTACCGAACCGTTGAATTTTGCGTTGCAAATATAGGCGTTTTCTTTTTAACGACAAACATTTCGACCCATTTTTTTTCTTTTTTTTTCGAAAAATATTCCTCTCCTTTAATAACACGCTTTGCCTGAATTTATTGGAAAAATGAGAAATTAACTTTTCCATAGTGCCGAGTCTCTTTCCAACGGGGATGCTGGGTATAATTGTCTAAAGGTTCGTGTTCCAAAATTAAAATTCCATCCGATTTAAGGATTTCACGTTGAAAAACATATTCAGGAATTTCAAATCGACGGGAAAAATCAAAAGGAGGATCGGCAAACACTATGTCGTAAGTTCGAGGTGAACATCTATTCAAATATTTTATGGCATCGGCACAAAAAACTTTCACATCGTGAATCTTTAAATTTTCAAAGTTTTTCCAAATATACGCCACATGTTTTCTGTTTATTTCTACACCTTCGATTTGACGAGTTCCTCTGCTGTAAAATTCATAAATAATGCTTCCTGTCCCGCTGAAAAGATCAAGAACTCGTAATTCTTCAAAATCTACTCTGTTACTTAAAATATTAAATAAGGCCTCACGGGAAATATCGGTTGTAGGTCGGGAAGTAAAATTCGAAGGCACTTCTATTTTTCTTCCACCCAATGCTCCGCCAGTTATTCGCATAACGATAAATTAAACAGATTAATATAGCGATGGATGTTAATCTGCTCTAAAATTCGTCCATGAAAAACGAATGGATTTTTCTCCAGCGACACATTTTTAAAATAATTTTTCAGCATGGAGATTTCCGGTGAGAAAATATCAATTTCTCCGATGAGCCGAATGAGAATTTTGTCTGCATCTAAGTTGAGCTGATCAACAACATAAGCAGTAAAGTAAACCAGATCGTTGGGATGCGGTATAGAAAAGGTGTTGTGGAAAGTGAGTTTTCCATTTTCGGTAATAAAAAGCTGAAACGAATGCCTGCGTCGATTAATAAGTATTTGTCCCTGAGCGGTATTATAACGCTCTGTAAGTAGTCGTTCGCAGATTGGGGTGGATGATGAAAACATTGTTGCCTGTGGTTGATGTGTCAACAGTTTTTCATGCAATAAAGCAGGGAATTGGACTACAACCCACAGGTCGGACGAGCGAATATAGTTTTCGACCAAATGTTGCGGTATATCATTTGGACAGAAAAGTGTATTGAGCAGTTCCTTCGATTCGTCGGACCGATATAGTTGATCGTGGATTAAGGTTTCGCGGTTACTATCAACCATAATTCTGACCTTCTGATACGGTACTCTCAAAATTTCGTCCCAATAGCATATTTCAGAATAAAGGTGCGCTACGTCGGCAATGGGAAGATTTTCAGCAAAAACGTATTGTTTTAAATAGAGTACCTGAAAATGATTGGGAGAGATTACACAAAATGAAAATCCATCCAACGAGGCGTGGATGGATAATTCATTTATTGCGGCCGATCCTATATCAAACCGCGGATCGGAATATTCAAAAATTGTTACAATACTGTACATTACATACTATTCCCAGTTACCGGCATTGTTATTAGACTCGGTAAGCGACCCGACCTTTAGTCCGGGGAATGCTTTTCCGTCGTTAAAGTTTACAATCAACTGCTTGTCGATTCCTCGTAAGATATCAAAATTCAAAGCTGAGGCTTCAAAAACATCAACGATTAAACCCGATACATTAACCTTAGCTGTACCCAATGAGAACTCCTTTCCACCTGAGAATGGAATATAGCGCATGCTATCAATATCGGCATAACGATTTCTAAAGAGTGTGTCGCGAATGGGAATACGAATTGTATCGCGCTGAATAATTCCCATTTTTAGGGCTAACTTTTCTGCTTTTTCCAAACTTTTGAGAGAATCAATAAATTCTTCCGGAATGGTACCAATAGCGCGAACTACAGGAATATTTCCGTTCTTCACAAAATCGGTAAGCGTATCGAAACTTGCAGTGTATCTTCCATAGGTGGTTTTGAAAAACACCTGGCTACTGCGAATATCTTTTAAACGATTAATAGTTACGGCGTATCGGCGGTTTTTCTCTTTTTCGAACCGGATAGGCTCCATAATACTCTGGTACAGAATATACCCTAATCCAATTATAACAAGGGTAAGAACTACAGAAACTGCTTGCTTCATTGTTAGTGTTTTTATTATGAGTTCGTACTTTCAGTTTACAGTGCAAAATTAAAAATATTTTTATGTGTTTTAATCAAAAATCGAGCGAAATATTTTCGCTCGTGTTGAAAGTATTTTGACCTTGCCACCTCAGAGAATGAAAAATCAAGTTAGTTTGTGAAATTCTGCCTCAAAAATTAACCCCTTCACTATCCCCATTGCCCCCTATTTACCATTAACAATTATCCATTCACCATTCTCCCATAATTTTGTTACTTTTGCAGTGTTTGTAGAAATATCGGGATGCTGCACAATCATTTGGCTGATTTATTGATTAAAAACTTAGGCCACAATCCTACTGAAGACCAGTGCGAGGCGATTTCACTTCTAGGGAAATTCTTGGTTAATGATAATGACAACACCGTGTTTATTCTGCGGGGTTATGCCGGAACAGGAAAAACTACGCTAGTAGCAACTTTGGTGAAAACATGGCAGAGTCTAAAGCAAAAAGTAGTACTCCTGGCACCTACCGGTCGAGCAGCCAAAGTTCTATCTTCCTATGCGGGGATGAGTGCCAGTACTATACACAAAAAGATTTACCGACGTCAAAGTTCGGTTGAAATTGATAGCAAGTTTCTTCTCGATAGAAATCTTCATCGCAATACGCTTTTTATCGTCGACGAATCTTCTATGATTGGGGACTCTTCGGACGATAAAAATCTTTTTGGTTCGGGAAATCTGTTGTTAGACTTGCTTGATTATGTTGATAGTGGAAAGAATTGCAAGCTGATTTTCTCCGGCGACGTAGCCCAATTGCCTCCGGTGGGGATACGTCTTAGTCCTGCATTACGTGAACAGGAGCTCGAGTTTTACGGTAAAAAAGTGATAGCGACGACTCTTCGTC
The DNA here is from genome assembly GCA_937981765.1 of uncultured Bacteroidales bacterium. Taxonomy (GTDB): domain Bacteria; phylum Bacteroidota; class Bacteroidia; order Bacteroidales; family Salinivirgaceae; genus JAAYQU01. Next base: position 57,879 of record CALJOM010000014.1, on the reverse strand, counting down.
AAGTGGTGCGCCAATCTTTGGAAAGTGGAATTTTATCTAACGCTACCGTATTACGGAATCGGATGATGGAGCGAAATTTTTCATTGCCCTTTTTCCGCACTGCAACATTCAAGGATGTTTCGCTAATTAGCGGGCAAGAATTTCCTGAAATCTTTGAAAACTGCATTCAGCGTTTTGGATTAGAAAATGTGGCTGTAATAACCCGCTCGAATCAAATGGCCAATATTTACAACCGCGGCATACGGCAATCTATTTTATGGTTTGAGGAGGAGCTCACAGCGGGCGAACGTTTAATGGTAGTAAAAAACAACTATTTTTGGATTGACAACGAACGAGATTTTATTGCCAACGGAGATATTGTTTTACTAAAAAAGGTTCGAAAACAGATTGAAAAGCATGGATTTCGTTTCGCTGAAGCTACCATAGTTTTGCCGGATATGGATAACCTTGAGCTCGATGTGCTTTTGCTTCTCGACACTCTCTACTCTAACGCTCCGGCCTTATCTAACGATCAGGGCAGAGATTTATACCAGTCGATCATTTCAGAATATGATTCTGTGGGTAACAAACGCAAGCGAATGGAATCGCTTCGAAAAGACGCTTTTTTTAATGCCTTGCAAATAAAATATGCCTATGCCCTAACTTGTCACAAAGCTCAGGGCGGTCAGTGGAAAGCAGTGTTTATCGACCAGGGGCATTTTTCCGAAGATATGTTGGATATGGATTATCTGCGATGGCTTTATACGGCGGTAACTCGTGCGCAGGAAGAACTATATTTTGTGAACTTTAACTCGCAATTTTTTAATCCCATTTAAAAATCTACAAAAAAACTTCGGGGAGCATTTAGCCCCCCGCGAATAAATTTAAATGCCTAAGTCTTTTCGTATATTGGCAATTTTTTGTTCCAACAGCTCGAGGGTACTTTCATAGGCATCGGCAGATGCAAGGGATGACCGTACACCAAAATAGAATTTAATTTTTGGTTCGGTACCTGATGGGCGCACTGAAACAATCGTCTCATCTTCCAGAATAAATTGCAGCACATTCGATTTTGGCAGGTCAATCGGCTCGGTTTTTCCGGTGGGATAGTAGGTGGCTATCTTACGCTGATAATCCTTAATGCAAACTACCGACCAGTTGTTCAATTTTTTAGGAGGATTATTTCTGTATTCTGCCATCATTTGCTCTATTTCATCGGCTCCGGCTTTTCCTTTTTTGGTAATATTTACAAGTTTTTCGTAATAAAGGCCGTATCGTTGGTAAATTTCCAACAACATTTGATAAACAGATTTTCCATGATCCTTTGCCCATGCAGCTGCTTCGGCAATTAGTGCACAAGCCATAATGGCATCTTTATCGCGAATGAATTCTCCTGCCAAATAACCGTAGCTCTCCTCTCCTCCTACAATAAACTCTTTTTTACCTTCATTCTTGGCTATAATATCGGCAATGTATTTAAAACCGGTAAGTACATCGTAGATTTCTACACCGAAATCTTTTGCCATTTTTGCCAGAATTTCCGTGGTAACAATGGTTTTAACAATATATTGCTTCCCGTTTAGCTTGCCGCTTTGTTTCCAGCTTAAAAGCATGTAGTAGAACAAAAAGGCTGCTGTTTGATTTCCATTGAAAAGCACAAATTCTCCACGGTTATTTTTTACGGCAATTCCAACGCGGTCGGCATCGGGGTCAGTTGCCAAAATTAAATCGGCATCAACTTCTCTCCCCTTTTTCAGAGCCAATTCCAGGGCAGAGGCTTCTTCGGGATTGGGTGATTTTACGGTTGGAAAATCCCCATCGACCACTGTTTGTTCTGTCACTTCTATAACATTTTCAAAACCAAAGGCCTTCAATACTTTTGGCCCTAAAAAAACGCTCGAACCATGAATTGGGGTAAAAACAATTTTCATGGTTTTATGACGTTGCACAACATCGGGGCGTAACGAAAGACTTTTTAGTGCCTGAATATAGGCTTCGTCAACCTTAGAATCCAGAATAGTGATGAGTTCCGGATTGCCTTGAAGGTTTATTTCATCGACCGACTGAATTTTCTGAACCTCGGCTATAATGTTTTTATCGTGTGGTTCAATTACCTGTGCACCATCTTCCCAGTAGGCTTTGTAACCATTGTATTCTTTTGGATTGTGCGATGCTGTGATAACCACCCCACTCTGACATTGTAAATATCGAATGGCAAACGAAAGTTGTGGCGTTGGGCGTAGCGAATCGAATAAATAAACCTTTATTCCGTTGGCTGAAAAAACATTAGCCGCGGTTTGACTGAAGAGTTTCCCGTTATGTCGGTTGTCGTGGGCAATAACAACAGATATTGTTTTACGGTCGGCAAAGTTTTTCTTCAAGTAGTTGGCTAAACCCTGAGTAGCCATAGCTACTGTATAAATATTCATGCGGTTCGATCCAACCCCCATAATTCCGCGTAGTCCTCCCGTTCCAAACTCAAGATCGCGGTAAAAGGAGTCGATGAGTTCGTCATTTTGAGCCTGAATCAGTTCCCTGATTTTCTTCTTTGTTTCCTCCTCAACGTTTTTCATAGCAAGCCACTGCTGGGCCTTGGCCGTAACTTGTGCTAAAAGATTGGTTTCCATGGGGTTATATTTTTTGAGTTTCGATTTTTTCGAAAATCACCTTGCGAAGGCTTTCTTCCCAATGTGGTATTTCAATCCCTAAGGTAGTTTTTATTTTTGATTTATCCAAAACACTGAAGGAAGGTCTGCGGGCAAGGGTTGGATATTCTGCGCTTCGAATTGGCATAACCTTACAATCGATATTTGCCAGTTTCATAATCTTAACTGCAAAATCGAACCACGAGCAGACGCCTTCGTTGGAGTAGTGATAAATTCCTAAAACGGGATTGTTTTGTTCAAGACTACGTTCAACCATCAGAATAATTGCTTCTGCTAAATCAACGGCTGAAGTTGGTGTGCCCACCTGATCAAAAACCACATTGAGTGAGGTTCGTTCGCGTCCGAGTTTAATCATTGTGTTAACAAAATTGTTATCTCCGGCTGAATATAACCAGGATGTCCGCACAATTGCCCACTTACCTCCGGTTGCCTGAACGGCCGCTTCCCCCTCGGCTTTAGTACGCCCATAAAGGTTGCAAGGATTGGTTGGGTTGTTTTCTGTGTAGGGAGCCGACTGGCTGCCGTCGAAAACAAAATCGGTGGAAATATGCACAAAATAGGCTCCCGATTCCCTAGCAGCTGAGGCAACATTTTTAGTGCCATCAACATTTATCTTGTGAGCTTGTTCCGGCTCAATTTCGGCTTTATCTACCGCGGTGTAAGCTGCGCAGTTAATGATAGCCTGTGGCTTTAATTGCCTAACTAGGGGCAATACCTCTTCTATTTGGGTAATGTCTAATTGACTTACATCGGTAGCAACGTAGCTGATATTTTGTTGTGAGGCGATCTTAATGATTTCTCTGCCCAGTTGTCCATTGGCGCCGGTTATTAATAGCTTTGGGCTCATGGTATTTTTGGGGTTAATAAGGATTTTCCGGATTGAGTGTAAAATTGTGTATCGCCTGGTTTAACATTGGCCAGATTTTATCGCGTTGCGAAATTATCATTTTCTCCGGCGATATTTTCCAGTCGATATTCAGATGTGGGTCTAACAGATTAATGCCGGCTTCGGCGGGTGGTGTGTAAAAATCATCGGATTTGTAGGTTACAATGGCGGTTTGACTTAAAACCGAATACCCATGGGCAAATCCTTTGGGTATGTATAACGCCAGGAAATTATCGGCCGAGAGTTCTATGCTGAAATATCGCCCATATGTTGGTGATCCTTTTCGCAAATCTACCACTGCGTCTAATATCACCCCTTCAGTAACCCTTACCAGTTTTGCCTGACTATGAGGAGGTTGTTGAAAATGGAGTCCCCGCACAACCCCGTAGGTCGATTTTGCCTGATTATCCTGTACAAATCGGGTAGTGATGCCCAGGTTAGCATAGTGTTCGTAGTTGTATGCCTCGAAAAAATAGCCTCTGTTGTCTTTAAATACCGCGGGTTCGAGAATTACAAGGCCTGGGAAATCGGTTTTGTGGGCTTTTAGTTTATCCATAACAACAATCGCTTGATTAATCAAAGTTCTGCTAATTTTAACAAGTACTGGCCATACTCATTGTTTCGATACTGATTAGCAAGGCTGATAAGTTGTGTTTTGTTGATGAATCCGTTTTTATAGGCAATCTCCTCAACGCAGGCAATTTTTAAACCCTGGCGTTTTTCGATGGTTGCCACAAAATTGGAAGCATCAAGCAAACTTTCATGGGTACCGGTGTCGAGCCATGCAAAACCACGCCCAAGGAGCTCAACCCTCAAACGGTTTTCGTTTAAGTACAAGCAATTAAGGTCTGTAATTTCTAGCTCTCCTCGTTTGCTTGGCTTTAAGGTTTTTGCTTTTTCGATTACGCTATTATCGTAAAAGTATAAACCGGTTACGGCAAAATTGCTTTTAGGTTTTTCGGGTTTTTCTTCGATGCTGATTACATTTCCGTTTGAGTCGTATTCAACTACACCGTATCGCTGGGGGTCTTTTACCCAATATCCAAACACAACAGCTCCTTCCGTTATCGAAGCTGCAGCTTTGAGTTGTTTGGAAAAGGCATGTCCGTAAAAAATATTATCGCCCAAAACCAGACACGCGGTATCGTTGCCAATAAATTTTTCCCCAATGATAAATGCCTGGGCAAGCCCATCGGGAGAAGGTTGTATCTCATATTGAATAGATAGGCCCAAATGAGTTCCATCGCAAAATAAATCGCTGTACAGGTGAATATCTTTTGGCGTACTGATTATAAGAATCTCGCGTATTCCCGCCAACATTAACACCGACAGGGGATAATAAATCATGGGCTTATCGTAAATGGGGATAAGCTGTTTTGATATCGATTTGGTTATGGGATAAAGGCGTGTTCCTGCCCCTCCGGCTAAAATTATTCCTTTCATGGCTATTTGTTGAGGATTATGGGTTATATTGTATTTCGGTACTTCCAATCTTCGATAGAGGAGGTTTTAAGTAACTGATCGAAATATTCAATTGTTTTTTTGAGACCTTCGGAGAGTTTTATCGTTGGTTCCCAATTCTGGAGTAATTCCTTAGCAAGGGTGATATCGGGGCGACGTTGTGTGGGATCGTCTGATACTGGTGGAAGATGCACTATTTTTGAGCGGCTTCCGATCATATCGATTACAATCTTCGCCAGTTCATTGATGGTAAATTCTTCAGGATTTCCAAGATTAACAGGCCCAATTACTGAATCATCCGTCCCCATCATTCGAATTGTCCCTTCTATCAAATCGTCGATATATTGAAAACTGCGGGTCTGCTCCCCCGTGCCATAAATTGTGATATCTTTGTTCTGCAAAGCCTGTATAATGAAATTGCTTACCACCCTCCCATCGTTGGGGTGCATTCTTGGTCCGTAGGTGTTAAAAATTCTGATGATTTTTATTTTTACTTTATTTTGCCGATGATAATCCATAAAAAGAGTTTCGGCGCATCGTTTGCCTTCATCGTAGCAGGAACGAATACCTATTGGATTAACATTTCCCCAGTAGCTTTCTACTTGTGGATGAACTTCCGGGTCGCCATAAACCTCCGAAGTGGATGCTTGTAAAACTTTAGCCTTGATTCGCTTGGCCAACCCGAGCATGTTGATTGCTCCCAGAACACTGGTTTTAATAGTTTTAATCGGATTATACTGATAATGCACCGGAGATGCCGGGCATGCCAAATTATAAATCTCATCAACCTCCGCAAAATAGGGATGCGTAATATCGTGACGCACCAATTCGAACATCGGATTTTTCAGCAAATGCAAAACATTTCGTTTATCCCCTGTAAAAAAGTTATCGAGGGCTATTACTTCGTAATTTTGGGCAAGAAGCCGTTCGCACAAATGTGATCCAATGAATCCAGCTCCTCCTGTAACTAATGCTCGTTTCATTTATTCAAACTATTTTATGGCTAGTTTTAGCCGAATTATTTTTTAACAAACCTAAACATTTTTTGGTTTTACACCAAAATTGGTTACTGTTACTGCTAAAGGCATAAATTCAACACCCAAACCAACGTTGAAATTAGATTATCGCCTGGTTGCATGGCGATTGAGGGCCTCGTCGATAATCATAGATAAAAAATCTCTCATATTACTTCCTGCCGCCCTAACCTGTTGGGGAATAATGCTTGCTTCGCTCATGCCAGGAACGGTATTAATCTCGAGAAAATATACCTTGTCGTGATTTACGATATAGTCGATTCGCACAACCCCATGGCATTGAAGACGGTCGTAAATGGCCGAAGAAAGAGCTTGAATCCGATCTTTAAGTTGTTCTGTGATGTGAGCCGGGGTAATTTCTTTCGATTTGCTGAGGTATTTTGCCTCATAGTCGAAAAATTCCGTCTCCGAGATAATTTCAGTAACGGGAAGAATTATTTTTTGCTGGCTAGTTTTTAAGACTCCACAGGTCATCTCCCGTCCGGAAATAAACTCTTCCAAAATTATTGAATCATCCTCACTAAACGCCTTATCTATAGCGACCTGAAGCTCTTTTTCTTCCATAACTTTACTCACTCCGTAGCTACTCCCGCTTTCGTTGGGTTTCACAAAAATCGGTAATCTCAACTTTTTAACTATTGCAGATATGTCTACAGTCTGATTGCGATGCAATAAAAAATCATTAGCCAGACAAACTCCTGTCTCCTTGACAAGTTGCTTACAATAATATTTGTTAAACGTAAGAGCAGCATTCATTACTCCACCTGTATTGTATGGAATGTTCATCATTTCGAAGTACCCCTGCAACAAACCATTTTCACCGGGGGTGCCGTGAATTGCAATCAAAGCAAAATCAAACTTTATTTTTTCCCCGTGGTTCATTACGCTAAAATCATTCTTATCAACACTGATTTCAGAATTATCCGGCAATTTCAACACCCATTCGCATCCTTTAACCAATATGGTGAAAACATTAAACCGCTCTGGGTCGAGCCAGCTGGCAATTTGAGCAGCACCACGAAGCGAAATACCCGCTTCGGAGGAGTTTCCTCCAGCCATAATTGCAACATTGAGTTTTGAATTCATAATTCGGTTTTGTTTACTACAAACAAGATAAATTTCACCTATTTACAATGAACATTAGGCTACCTTAAGGGCAGCCTAACGTTGTTACGATTCTATCCACTGACGAACTTCTTCGGGAGTTGGATTTTTTAATCCAAGCTTTAACTTTTTGTTGGCTCCACAAATCACTTGATGAACTTTGTTTGGATTTGCATTTTTCAAAGCAGAAACGGTAGTAAAGCCATTATTTATGAGAATCTCAACCCATTCTTGGGGAACACCCGTTTCGATAAATTTAGCGGGTTCGTCACGCTCAATTTTCTTTTCGGGGCGCATTTGCGGGAAAAACAGCACATCCTGAATCGAGGGCTGATTAGTCATAATCATAGTTAATCGGTCAATACCTATCCCCATACCGGCACAAGGTGGCATGCCATATTCAAGGGCACGAACAAAATCGTAATCGATAAACATTGCCTCTTCATCTCCTTTTTCGCTCAAACGTAGTTGCTCTTTGAATCGTTCAAGCTGATCAATAGGATCGTTCAACTCAGTGTAGGCATTGCAAAGCTCTTTGCCGTTAACTAAAAGTTCAAAACGTTCGGTTAATTCAGGGTTTTTTCGGTGACGCTTGCACAACGGCGACATCTCTATGGGATAATCGATTATAAACGTTGGTTGAATGAGATGTTCTTCACAGGTTTCTCCGAAGATTTCATCTATCAGCTTTCCTTTCCCGAAAGTTTCATCCACCTCTATATCAAGTTTCTTGCACACCTCACGTAACTGTTGTTCGTTCATGCCAGTGATATCAACACCTGCATATTCTTTAATGGCATCGATCATTGTTAGCCGTCGGAACGGTGGCTTAAAATTGATGATTTTGTCACCAACAGGCACCTCGGTTGTTCCATGAATGGCCAGAGCAACCTTTTGGAGCATTTTCTCGGTGAACTCCATCATCCAGAAATAATCTTTGTAGGCAACATAAATTTCCATTACCGTAAACTCAGGGTTATGTGTTCGATCCATCCCCTCGTTTCGGAAGTCTTTGGCAAATTCATAAACCCCATTAAACCCGCCTACAATTAACCGCTTTAAATAAAGTTCGTTGGCTATACGCAGATAAAGCGGAATATTCAGGGCATTGTGATGTGTGATGAAAGGCCGTGCCGCTGCTCCTCCGGGAATAGGTTGTAAAATCGGGGTTTCTACTTCCAAATAGCCATGCTCATTAAACATCTGCCGCATGGTTTCGATAATCTTAGCCCGTTTAATAAAAACATCCTTGATATGAGGGTTAACTATAAGGTCTACGTAGCGTTGTCGATAACGCTGCTCGGGGTCGGAAAATGCATCGTACACAACCCCGTCTTTTTCCTTCACAATCGGAAGAACTCGCAACGATTTCGACAAGATTTTGAACTCTTTAACGAAGATACTTTTCTCGCCAACCTGTGTAATAAAGGCGTATCCTTTCACTCCGATAATATCTCCAATATCCAAATGCTTCTTAAAAACTTCGTTGTAAAGGGTTTTATCATCGCCCGGGCATATTTCATCACGGTTGAAATAAAGTTGAATACGGCCTTTCTCATCCATCAACTCGCAAAATGAGGCCTTTCCCATGATGCGACGAGCCATTATCCGGCCGGCAATGCTAACGTTTTGATAATTTTTTTTCTCCGGATCGAAGTTCGCAAGGATTTCTTCGGTGGTGGTATTAATCTCAAATCCTTCCTGAGGATAAGGCTCTATCCCCAATTTTCTTAAGTCCTCCAACGATTGACGACGGAAAATTTCCTGTTCGCTTAAATCTAATACCGACATATAAATCTGTTTTATGTTACGAAACTATCAAAGTTGCAAAGATACAACTTTTGTTCAGCTTTTTATGATAGGATTTCCCCTGTAGCTAGGATTTGTCAAAAAACAAGATCTTCTTTATAAAGCTCTTCAGCGTGAGTTTTTCACGCCCCCCTTCATCGAAGTACCCACCATAAATTTCTTCTGAATCGGTTCCGTAACCGTAACCATAACCGTAGCCGTAGCCATAACCATAGCCATAGCCATAACCGTAATTATAGCCATAATAGGTACCAGATTTAACATCGTTTAGTGCAATCATCAACGACTTAATTCCACGATTATGGTAAAGATCGTTAATTATGTTGTAAACACTTTTGTTGGAGAATTTTAAACGGATTACAAATATGGTGGCATCGCAAAAAGTTGAGAGAAAAACGGCATCGCTTACCAGAGCCACTGGTGGTGAATCAATAATAATTATATCATAAAGAGTTTTAAGTTTAGCCAAAAACTGACTAAACTCTTTCGACTCCAGCAATTGATTAGGATTTGTAGGTGGAGTTCCTGAGGGTATAAGATCAAGGTTGGGAATTGGGGTTGAGAAGATTATATCGTTGAAAGAAACCTTCCCATACAAATAGTTGGTAACTCCAATGTTATCTTCCAAATTAAACTCTTTGTGAAGTTTTGGTTTTCGTAAATCAAGACCCACCAAAACTGTTTTTCTATCGGTTGTTGCATAGGCTGAGGCAAGGTTTATTGAACAAAAAGTCTTGCCTTCACCGCTTATGGCAGACGTAAACATTATTACCTTACATCCATCTTGTCCAGTAACAAATTGTATATTTGTTTTTATACTTCTGAACGACTCAGTTATTAACGATCGGGGTTTTTCAAAAACAACCATTTCAGTTTTTGTGGTATTGTGGCTTACACTTCCAACAATAGTCACTTGAGTATGTCGTGAAATCTCCTTACCATCAGAAACTTTAACATCAAGATAATTAAATATAAGCAATAAAAACACAGGAATCAAAGATCCGATAACTATGCCTAGCGTTAAATTCTGTCCGGTTTTTGGGCCTATATAATAAACTGTGTTGAATCCAGCGGGGTCGAGAACTTTTGCATCCGACATAATGCTGGATTTTTTTATACCTGCCTCGGCACGTTTTTCAAGCAAAAAGGTGTAGATATTTTCGTTAAGGGCAAATTTCCTTTTAATTCCTAACAGTAGTCTTTCATTAACCGGTAATTTTTTGATCTCATTAAAGTATTCCTCAATTCTACGCTCCAAATCTTTAATCACCATTTTGTTCTGATCCTTCAGGGTTCCAACATTTTGCAAAATAGCCTCTTCAAGCCCCCGAATCTTTTGTTCCAATATTTGACTTCTTGCTAATTCTTGCTTTGTAGTAAAATCGAGCGATTGTTTTTCGAGTTTTGTGTTATTAAGCTGATTAATCAATCCCGATAATAATGGATCGTTAATCCCGGCAACTCCAGGAGCAACAAACGAAATTCCTTCCTGGCGCGACCGAATATGCTTTTCTAAATATTCCAGATATTGTTGCTTTATTTTCTCCTGAGCTAGGTCTGTTTGAAGCTGCTCATACTTAACCAACAATGTTTGCCCTTCACGATCTATCGATATGATTTCATTATCCAGTCTGAAATTTTGCAGCAGTATTTCGGTTTTGTATAAAGAATCTGTTATGGCTACCAACTGATTATCAATAAATTCTATGGTGCTTGTAACAATTTTGCGTTTCTCTTCCAGATCCCGGTGAATATAGGTTTCAGTAAGTTTATTAAGATAATCTATCTCTTTTTCAGGAACTTGACCAGCTGAGGAAAGGACCAACACCGTACCTTGTTCAGATAAAAGTTCGATATTCAACTTGTTGCGATATATTTTGGCTAAACGATCAACTGAATTGAAATAAACCATGTATTTCAGCGCTCCATTCCCTTTACGACCTTTTTTATTTTCGATGGGAACTATTCGGAATCTAAAATATTCATTTTCAAACCATTCGTTGTAACCTAGGGTAAACTTACGCTCATCGTTAAGTTCAAGCAAAATTTTATCGTTTGGGAGAAATGTCAAATAAAAGGGAACTCCTTTTGCCTGATTATAACTCGAATCGGGTTCTACCACAAACTCTTCAGGCGGATAAATTTCGTTATCTTTTATTCGGCCAATGCCAATATACGTTACTCCAAAATTTAGTGAGTTTATCGTTTGCTTATTTAAATCGAAAGAACGCAATATTGCTATTTCATTTTCAAGGTTCTTTGAGCGTTGCAATAAATCTAACCCTTCAATCAGATTTTTATCAAAAAATGCCCTTTTGTCGTCTATATTAATAATCAGCGTAGTAGACACTCCATAAACTGCATTAGTATAGCGGTTATACAGGTACGCAACAGTAAACCCCGATAAGGCCCCCAAAACTATCCAATACCAATTGAAAAGCATCAAAAAGAGCAACTTTTTTATATCGATGTTGCTGTCATCCGTAGGATTTACGTCTAAAAAATTTGCGTTCATTCTGATCTTCAAAATTTCACCTTAGCACTACATTGTAAATTAGCAAGAATGTGGTGATTGTTGACAGAAATATGGAATATATCGGAATATTATCAAATACAATTCGGGTGCGTAATGGTTTGACATAAATAACGTCGTTAGGGTAGACAAAATAAGCTTGAGAGTTCAATACACTGATATCGGAAAGGTCAACTTGATATTTCTCCAGGCTATTATTAACTTCCCGTAACACAGTTATTTTTTTTCGGTTTCCGGTTTTGGAAATATCGCCGACCATGGCAAGGGCGTCAAAAATAGTTGGGTTAGTTTGAGACATAAAAATAACCCCCGGCCGATCTACTTCTCCCAAAACTGTAACTTTGTAATTAGCTAACTTAACAGTAGCATAAGTATCGATAACCATTTCGTCTATCTTTTTCTGAATGACTGACTGTAGTTGATTTAGGGTCAATCCCGCCGCCTTGAACTTCCCAAGAAGTGGCACCACAATAGTACTGTCGTTGTTTATCGTATAACCGGTTAAATATAAATTTTTATCGTTCATTGTGTAAACGCGATCTTCAGAAATTGGTTCAAAAATGGATTGAATCGTTTTATCACTCGACATAACCCGAATGTATAATAGATCTTGTGGGCGGAGTTTATACTCATTATACACCGGACTTTGAACAGAAAATGAATCTACGTTCAAGATCAAAAGATCTTTGTGCTGCAGACAGCCTGAAGCTAAAAAAAGTACCAGAATATAGAGCAATATTTTTTTATTCATTCCGGTGATTTCTATCCTTTTCAAAAATTATGCTACATGGAAAAATTCTATAATTCACCATTTAATTCACAAAAATAAGCGCTTTTTAATGAAATAAACCCGAAATAAGCCTTTTTTAAACTAAAATATTTGACAAAGGCTCTACCAGGGTTGGCAAATTAATTTTTTAAAGGTGTAGATCCCAGCAGTTAAACATATTGGAGAGCTCGGTAACCCTGATACCTAAATAAAGGAAGGAGGCTCGTGAAAAAGCTTGTTCGCAAACAAGCATGCTGGAAATGGCTTTAACGTCTCTGATAAAAAGTTAGTACCGAATTAATACCGCAGGTTTTACAGGAAGTGCTCGATAAATGGAGCGGGCATCCTCACGAGGTATCTTAACGGTTAATTGATAGATGTAGGGGCTACTATTACTAGTGTATACCGACTTTAGGTTCTTTGTTTTTAGAAACCGTTCTTTTTGTTTTCGATATTTTTTCGCATCCGACCGAACCCCTATTAAATCTTCCTCACTTTGAACTATTTCAATTAAACATCGCTCATTAACCACAAAGGAGTAAAAAACATCGGATTGTTTCGGAAGTTGAGGAGCTCTGGAGGTTTGTTCAGCTTCGATAGTGTCTTTGGGCGCTTTTTTCACAACAATGGGAAACTTCTCAATAGACGAATATTCATATTCAATCAAAAAAGGCCCGGAGAAAAGACTATCGAGCAAATAAAAAGGAAGTTTTCTGAGACCTGCGTTTTTTTTAATTCCGGTTATTTTTGAGGTAAATAGATCAATCCCTTTAAATGTGAGCTTTACTAAACTATCTTGTAAATCTATGATCAAGGCAATAGAATCATCTTTTGCCATTTTGAGTTTATTACTAAGAACAGCCTCATAATGGCGCAATTGAAGATAATTGTGAATTAACGAGCTCGATTGATAGTCAGAAGAACAACGCTCATGATTTTGGTTTTCTTTAAACCGTTCAACTTCTCTTAAAACGGGGACAATTCCAAAAACAAGCAGAATAAGTATCGCAATGAAAAATTGTATACAAAAGGTAATGAGGTAAAATTTAGGCGGAATTTTCTTTACTTTCTCAACCCATGATTTAATTTTAGACTGAATGTTCTGGAACATGTGAGTAATTTTTAATATTTTTTTTGCAGTCCCCTCAACTAATAGATAAAAACCCTTGACCCAACCGAGAGGGTTTGATATACAACCTTTAAATCTTCGTCACCCATTCGCACACATCCATGCGTGACAGGAAGTCCCAAATATCGTTGATATAAGGTTCCGTGAATAAAATAGCCTTTCCCTAAACTTAGGGCATAATCGCCTAAAGTACCATATTCATATCTGTCGGGATGATTTTTTGGGGGAACAGGCAACCCTTCTTCAATAAAAGCCCAATCGGGTTTTATCCACACAGGATCCGCAACTTTTCCTTGAATGCGGAACAAACCTTTGGGTGTTTTGAAAATCCAACGGGATCCATCATCGGCCTCAAGCAGTGTGTAACTTCCGGTAGAACACAATCCTTCTCTGATTATTTTATGCTTAGTGCGGAGTACAAAAGTATTAGCTGTTGTATTTATTATCAAGTAAGGATCGTTTGGTTCTAATGCGGACATTTTCTTTTCAAGATTGGCAATTTTGGCTTGGATTTCCTTAATCCTTTTTTTCATTTTAATGCTATCCTGCTCGCAGAATTTTTGAGCCGGATCGGGATAGGAAATAAAAGTAAAGGAAAAATCTTTAATTTTACCGATCGACAAAACTCCAAAGCCCATAATCATCCCGGCAAGAATTAAATTGACCACAAAGAGCCACAACTTAAGGGAAGAACTTTGGTTGCCATTGTCGTTACTAAACTCTGCCATTGAACAATGAGTTTAAAGGTTTCCGATTAAATATGTCAAAATACCAGCCATTTTTTTTTAACTATTCTTCCACTAGTATTTGCTTTAAAGGCTTTAAAGAGCCTACGATAGCTACCGGAGTGCCTATAGGACATAATTGAAATAAAATATCCATATGCTTGTTTTCGAGGGCAACACATCCTTCAGTCCAGTTAATACCTTTACCTCCCTCGCCATGTATTGCTATGAGATTTCCTATAGTAGCGTTGGCAGGAATTTCTCCGTTTCGTTTTGCCCGTTCAAAACGTTGAACATCTTCCTGATTTGGATAGTTTATTACTAAGGATTTGTAATATATGGTGCTTTTGCCGCTTTTTTTCATGGTTACAAAATATTTACCTTCAGGAGTAGCCTTATCCCCTCTTCGTTTCTTAACTCCCATCCAATTAGGGCCTAATTCTACTGGAAATTCTTTATAAACAGAACCGTTTTTATATACTCGGCAAATTTTGTCGTATTTATCTACAACCAAACAAATCTGATTTTCCTGAGCAGATAATCGCTTCATTTCAGCATCAAAACTAATCCATTTTTCATAATCATAAAAATATTCATCCAAAGTCTTGCTTATGGATAATTTCACTAATTTTAAAGAATTTTCCACCGAATTAAGAATTTTAAGAGCCGATAGTATGTCATTTCTTTGATAGGCAGCCTCAGCCTCTTGTATTTTTAAAACATATTTAGTGAATTGTTTTCGTTGATCGGTAGGCAAAGGAAATTCCGAGAAAGCCCTTTCCAAAAATTTTGCATTCTTTTTTAATTCAGTTATCTTGGATGTATATTCATCCACACATTTCTTTTTCTCTGTTTTTGCTTTTTGTATGGCTTGTTCAGCCTTGCTAATAGCATTATCGGCGAAAACCGACGCTGAACCAAAATTTTTATACAATACGGAATTTTCATTGCCGGTTTTCCACTCTTTCATGGCTTTGTTCCAAAAAGATTTGGCTTGCTCGTATTCTTTGGGAGCATATACCTGAGCTTCTAACTCGCCGGCCTTAGCAATAAGTTTTCTGGCCGATTCAATTTTTTCCTGCGGCGATTTTTCACTGAAAAAGGAAAACACCCAAATGGGCGATAATATTAAAACTAACGATACCAAGGTAAACAGCAGGGCAATTTTCCTGGGCTTTGGCTTATCTTTAGTAAATCTAAAGAAAGCCCCAACCGAGGTTAGGGCTTTCTTTAAGGATATGATAGTTTGAAATCTCATGGATGATTGCAAACTATTTTCTTTTCTTTGTTTTCGCAATTGCTTGGTTCAATTCTTCTTTAATGCTTTCAGCTTTTGCTTTCAAAGCAGCTGATTTATCTTTAGCGGTAAGATAATCACCATTGCTGATAAGGGTGTTAACTTCGTTTACAGAAGCTTCGATGGTAGCAATGTCGCTTTGGATAGCTTCGAGAGCAGCTTTACCTTCTTTTCCTCTTGGTGCTTTTTTCAGAAGGTCTTTGTTTTCAGCGATTAGCTGATTAACTGCTTCGATGTTTTGCTGGGCTTCTTCACGAACTTGAGCTTTTTTCTCTTCGTTTTTAGCTTTTAATTCTTCAGCAATAGTAACTACATTTACAAGTTTTGATTTGGGGGCATCGTAGTTACGAACGAGGAAGAATCTTGATTTTTCAGTTTCAATAGCAACGTTAGCTGCATTGAGTGAATCTTGAATAGCATTAAATTCAGCTGCCATGTAGCGGTTTGCTTCTACAGCTTTTAATTCTTCAACTGCTTTTTTTGCGTTTTCTAATTCCACTTCAGGAACTTTAGCACAGCTGCTAACAACTAAAACAGCTACTGAAAGGGCTGCAATTTTTACTAATGTTGTCATCGTTTTATAGTTTTAAGGGTTATTAGTTGCCTTTTGATACCCAAAGAATGTGCCAAAACGAATATCTATCTGTTTATCAACCACTTACAACAACATCAAAATATTTAGCAATCGTAAATTATCCTTATTCATGGCGAAATCCTGTCTAATTTTTATACATCTATGTACAAAAATTACTCATCAAAGGTTCTTAAATCATATCTTTCAACCCTCTCACGCAACATTGCTCTTGAGATCCCAAGCATCTTAGAAGCTTTTACCTGATTGCCCTTACATTTTTCCATGGCCCACTTTATCAAATCTTTTTCGAATTCAGCAACGGCCAAATTAAATATTTCTCCCTGGTGCTGCAATATACCAGAGTTGAGATAAGCAAATAAACGGTTATTCGTAGATATATTTTCTGGTTTCTGTGGTTCGGGCTCATCGAGAATATCATTCTCGTTAATGGTGTTGGTTTTGGCCAGAATAATTGCCCGTTTGATTACATTTTCAAGTTCCCTGATATTTCCCGGCCATGGATAGTTGAGTAATTTTTCCAATGCTTTACTGGAAATTGCAGTAACTCTGTTTTTGTTAAGTTTTGAATGTTTTTGAAGGAAGTGGTTTACCAATAATGGTAAATCATCCATTCTGACTCTTAATGGCGGTAAGGATATGGTGATAACTTTTAGGCGATAATACAGGTCTTCTCTGAACCTTTTAGCAATAATATCGCTTTCAAGATTTCGGTTGGTTGCAGCAACAATTCGAACATTAACTTTTATTGAATAGGAACTGCCAAGCCTTTCTATAGTGCCTTCCTGTAAAACACGTAATAATTTTGCCTGTAGTGAAAGGCTCATATCACCAATTTCGTCGAGGAATAAGGTTCCATCGGATGCAGCTTCAAATTTTCCGGGCTTAGATTTGTCGGCACCGGTGAAAGCTCCTTTTTCGTAGCCAAAAAGTTCACTTTCCAATAGTGTGTCGGGAATTGCAGCGCAATTTACGGCAATAAAGGGTTTTGATGCTCTATCGCTATATCTATGAATGGCCCGGGCCACCATTTCTTTTCCCGTACCGCTTTCTCCAACAATAAGAATACTGGCATCGCTGGCAGCTACTCTTCCAATTAGTTTAAATACTTCCTTAATTGCAGGACTTTCTCCCACCAAAGTAAAATCGTTTTCTGGTGTCTTACCTGAAACCTTTTGGGGAGGTTCTGAATTTGCAGACAACTGAAGTGCTTCATCCACAATTTTTCTGAAATGAGGTATATCGAACGGTTTTTCGATATATTCGAACGCACCAAATTTCATGGCTTTAATTACCCGATCGCCCGTCCCATAAGCAGTTATAATAAGGACTCTTGCATCGGGCGAGTTTTTTTTAATTTCCTGCAAGGCTTCTAAACCGTCTTTGCCAGGCATCTCAATGTCAAGAATCACTAAATCGGGCTTATTTTTTGTAAACGACTCTATTCCTTGTTCAGCACTGTCGGCTTCAATAACTTCGTATCCAATTGAAGAAAGAATTTTTTTTAACGAGTAACGAACGCTTTGTTCATCATCTATTATCAAAATTTTTTTCATGGCAGCTTAATTAAATTAATTTCAAGTTACGATTAACAAGGGAAAGTAAATGCAAAAAACAGCACCGCTGCCTATCTGTTTGTTGGCTGCGGATATCCATCCTCCGTGGTTATTAGCAATGCTTTGTGATATGGATAGCCCCAAACCTACACCTTGGTCTGACTTTTTAAAGTAGGGTTCGAAAATATAGGGCATTATTGCAGGAGGAATCCCAGGACCTGAGTCTCGAATTTCAATCACCAGATATTGCCCGGTAATTTTGGTTTGTGGATTTTCTACTGTTTCAACCCGTGCTTCTAATTCAATTGTGCCGCCATTTGGCATAACATCAATGGCATTCAGTAGGATATTCAAATAAATTTGTTTCAATTGTCCTAGGTCGGACATCACTTTACAATCAACGGTGGTGTTTATTTGATGAAGTTGAATGCCATTTTCTTTGAAACGTGGAGTTAGCAAACGAATAACTTCTTCCAAGGCAGTTAAAGGGTTATTCTGCTCATATACTGGCGGTGAGGGCTTAGCAAACTTTAGAAAGTTTTTTGTAAATGACTCGAGCCGTTGAATTTCGCCTAAAATAATCTCTAAATCCTGCGCTATGTCGGCTGAAATATTCGGAGATTCTTTAATAGAATAGGTTAACATTTTTATGGCTGCTAATGGATTCCGGATTTCGTGAGCTATGGTGGGGGCAATCTTCCCTATAGCCGCAAATTTATTGGAGTGCTGCAATAGCTGGTTTTTACGGTCGATATCTTTTTGTGCAAGGTTCATCCGCTCAATTAACTCACGTATTCTATCTTCCAGTTCTTCAAGATCGTTTTTTGAATGAATTTTAACAGAATCGAGTACGGTCTGTCCGGATGCACTTCTTACGGTAAGTATCAATTGATTGATTGGCGATATCAATAAACGATTAATTAGCCATCCCAAAAGTACACCAAAAATAATTCCCCCCACTCCCAGGAAAGTCAAAATATTGAGCATTAACGCATTATTTCTTTCAACCTTTTCAAGGTAGGCTTTTTCAACCTGCTTGTTTTGTTCAATAAAGAGGTCGGCCTTTTGTTCAATGGTCTCCAGAAGTTCTTGTGCAGTATATTGTAATAATTTATTAGCCGTAGCAACATCTCCCTTTTTCTGAAATTCCAATGCTGAAGCTAAATTTTGCTCAAAGTTTAGAAATAGAGCCGACATGCGCTGTATCAACAGCTTTTCATCTTCACGGACGGTGGCCAAACGTGCACGGTCAAGTATTATGATTAAGTTTTTCCGATGTTCGCCCAGCGAATCAATCCAACGATTCGATTTGTTGAATATGTAGGTGTAAGTTATTCCGCGTATTGCAGCCAGTTCTGTTTTCATTTTCATGGTTTCTTCGGCACTTTTCCGCGCCCGATCGATATATTCGTTAGACTGTGTCTGAATATCGTAACTATAGGCTATAAGTAGAGATATTCCACCCATTACCACGGCAAAAACCAGTAAAATCCAGATAAACAGCCGGTAATTTAAAAATCGGATAGAAGCCATGAAGGAGTTTCAATTATTGTTCAGAGTAAAACTAGTTGTTGGCCACCAAGTGTTTAAACCCGTTGGTCAGTTCCACGTGATAAAGACTGTCGTTAAGGCTATAGATAAAACAAGCTTCTAATGAGTCGATGGTGTTGACAATCGACAAAGACTTCGCTAAACCTAATACCATAAAGGCGGTTGCGTAGGCATCGGCGGTCATACAATCGGGGGCATAAACCGATACACTCAATAAATTATGCTGTACCGGATAGCCTGTTCTTGGATCTATAGTATGGGCGTATTTTTTCCCGTCTTTATAATAAAATTGTCGATAATTTCCGCTGGTAGCTATTGCTCCATTCTCCATCGAAAGTATCATCTGTAGATCGCGCTCTTTGGATAGTGCAGCAGATTCTATAGGGCTCTCGATTCCGATTCGCCACGGTTTATTTTTGGGATTTTTCCCTTTTAGACGCACTTCACCACCTATTTCAACCATGTAATTTTCTATTCCCTTCGACTCCAGAAACTCCGCTACCAGATCTACGGAATATCCTTTGGCTATGGCACTTGCATCGAATTTTATACCAGCTTTTTTTACCACCAGCCTGTTTCCTGTTCTTTCTACTTTTTCAAATCCCACTGTAGTTAACAACGAGTCTATTTCCCCTGCAGAAACATTAGATTCTGGAGCATATCCAAATCCCCAAGCATTAACCAATGGTGCCACAGTCATATCGAATGCGCCTTCGGTGTTTCTCCAAACTTCTTTTGCTTTATCGAAAACGTTAATAAACAGGGAATCTAATTCCACATCTGTTTCGCCTCTGTTAAGTCGGGAAATTATGGATTCCTGTTTAAAGGTTGACAGTGAATTATCAACCGAATGCATCACAGCTTCAATCTCGTTTCTGAGATTAATTGGCGAATGGTAAATTATGCTGTAAAACGTGCCATGTGTCCGCCCCTTATCGTGCTGCCATTGTGGCTGATTAGAGCATCCTACAAAAACTAGTACACTTAAAATATTGATTGCTATTCGAAAATATCCAGATTTCATCGTTCTGTTTTTTTTGCAAAAATACGACTTTTGCACGGTAATTTACCATGCCATAAAAACTACCAAACTTCAAAGTCAATTTAGCCGGAAATTAATTATAAAATCGGGAGCAATTTGTTCAGTTTAACACCGTTGGAGCCCTTCAGTAAGATTGTCCGATCTGTAAGTGGGTTTCGACGGAAATGCTCAATTAAACTATCAACATTGGGGAAGTGTTTTGCCTGTGGTAGATTGGCTCGCTGGAAGCCTTCACCTACCAGATAAATTTCCTTAAACCCAAGTTCATCAATGAGTTGAACCAGAACGTCGTGCTCACGTTGAGAGACTGATCCTAATTCTAACATTTCTCCCAATATCAGTGTTTTATTTTCCGCCTGGCATTGATGAAAATGGTTAATTGTCATTTGCATCGAAGAAGGATTTGCATTGTAACAATCAACAATTAATCGATTTTTCCCGGTATCAACAAATTGCGAACGATTGTTTTCCGGAACATAATTTTCAATGGCTTCTTTAATATCGGTTTCATCTACCTCAAAATAATCGCCAACACATACTGCGGCCAAGGCATTTTCAAAATTATAATTTCCAAAAAGCTTGGTTTGAATTATTCGGGTTGGATTATCTAAATAAAATCCGTTGGAATTCGATTCCATATCGTTTACCGATACCCAGGCAAATTTTAGAAAACACGGGTCCCCCAAAAGAAACCCCTGACAGTGGTTAAACTTGGATTTTCCATAGTAAACCGCCTTTTTGGGGGGGGTCATATCTTCCAAAATTTCATTGTCGGAGTTGACAAATGCAACACCATCGCGGCTGTAAAGATACTGATACAGTTCCCCCTTGGCTCTCTGCACGTTCTCAAAAGAACCAAACG
This sequence comes from uncultured Bacteroidales bacterium, assembly GCA_937981765.1. GTDB lineage: Bacteria > Bacteroidota > Bacteroidia > Bacteroidales > Salinivirgaceae > JAAYQU01. The sequence goes on along the minus strand of CALJOM010000014.1, from coordinate 36,884 downwards.
TTTCAAGATGCGCTTTGCCAACATTGGTGATAATTCCAAAATTTGGTTTAGCAATAGAACATAATAGCGAAATATCTCCAATTCGGCTTGCGCCCATTTCAATAACGGCTATTTCAGTGTCAGTTGGTATTTCAAGAATGGAGTACGGAACTCCTATGTTATTGTTGTAATTTCCTTTGGTGTAGTAAACCTTATATTTTTTAGAAAGAACCGCAGCAACAAGTTCTTTAGTTGTTGTTTTTCCGTTGGAGCCAGTAATAGCAATAAGCGGGATATCAAGGTGGCTTCGATGGTACTGGGCTAAATCCTGTAAAGTATTGAGAACGTTTTTTGTCACAATATAACGATCGTTAACCGCTACCGATGGATCGTCAACAACGGCATAGGCATTGGTTTTCAAGGCGTCGGCTGCAAATTTATTTCCATCGAAGTTTGCTCCCTTTAGAGCGAAAAAGATACCACCTTTACCATCTTTGCGGCTGTCAATACTCACGTGGGGATGTTTCTCAAATAGCTTATACAGTTTTGGTATTTCCATATTTATAAGATTATTCAATGTTTGGTTTGCGGTGTGAAATTACAAAAAAAATGAAATTCTACTGATTATCATAACCAATAAAATTCCATTTTTTGACAGAATGTATAGCTAAGTTGACGTTATATTCTGGGTTATAAAAGTTTGTAACTTTTATTATTCTTCAACTTCATCAAGAATTCCTAATTGGATTTCTGTCAGATATTCGTTTTCGAACCAGAAAATTAATCCACTTTCATAACAAGAAACCATGGTAATTTTGGAATCATCGTCTTCCTCAATAACATCCTCTTCCATACTACCAAGTTTCATTGTGGCTAATTTACCCATAACATAATCCATTGGTTTTTCGATAAGCTCTTCTCCATTTAGTGTTACATCGGGCGAACTTACAGCGATGGTTGTCAAACGGTTTTCCATTTCTTTTTCGAACGATAACGAAAATTCATAACTATCATAATGCCATGTTTCCATAATATCGTTCTCACTGTCGGAAAATGGAATTTGTTCAATTTCGTCGGGTTCTCCAAGCATTTTTTTTACTTCATTACGGGTCATGCCAAATTTGAGAATCCCTAAGCCTTTACCAGGCAAAATTGTGTTAAAATTGTGACTCATAAAATCTCTGTTTGTTTTCAGCAGCAATATTACGCATATTTTTAATACGATTCTCCTTTCGGCTAAAATTTAACAAAATCTTCATCCGTAGTTAACCAAAGGTCTAAATCAATTCCTCCCGATTTTGAAGTAGTGGATTCTGGGATTGGTCCCTTTGTTCCTAACTGGGATTTTGAATTTATGGGCAGACCACTTCGTTTTGACATCTCACCCGAGGGGGTTTTACCCAAAAACGAAGATGATTTCGGTATGCTTTTAACAGCTTGTTTAAAATATCCAACCGACTTTTCTAATTCCATTGAATTATTATAAAGAGTGGAAGCAATTTTATTTAATTCTTGTCCCGAATTGGCATTTTCCTGCGATAGGTTGTACAATTGCATTGCAGCATTGGTAACTTGCATAGCTCCGGACTCAAGTTCTCTAGTAACGACAGATATTTCATTAATTAGTGTAGTTGTGGCTTGAATATCGGGAATAATGGACTGAATTTTCCCAACGAAATTTTGTGTGGTTTCAAGTGTCATTTTAGAAAGTTCATCAATCTCAACAGCAGCTTTCTGACTAGGTTCAGCAAGTTTACGCACTTCGGCTGCTACTACGGCAAATCCCTCGCCCGATTCGCCGGCTCTAGCTGCCTCAATCGCCGCGTTAAGTGCCAGAATATTGGTTTGACGAGCTATTTCATTAATAATATTAATTTTATTCACAATTTTTTGCACAGATTCCATAGCATCTTTAGAACTGCTTGAAATTACCTGTAGTTGGGTAAACGTGCTTTCTGAAATTTTTCTGGTATTCTGTGCATTCTCTGAAGTTTGTTTAAGATTTGCCGTCATCTCTTCTACCGAACTCGAAACTTCCTGAGCGGTGGCCGCTAAAGTGTCGCCCGACTTGGCAAGTTTAGTTGAATTTCCTTCCAGCAACGAACTTGAAGAAACTAATGTATCTACAATTTGAGCCATATTCCCGGTTATATCCCTTAGTTTCCCGGCTAACGATTTAATATAAATAGCTAGCCGTCCTAATTCATCGTCACGTTTTTCGATTTGGGGGTTCACCCTTACATCTAAATCTCCATCAGCTAAATTTTTAATTGCCTGCAACAAATCCTCCATTTCCCGACGAATTTTATTCCTTACATAACATAAGCAAACAAACGCAAAAGCAATTCCCAGAGGAAGTGTTACATAAACCTTAAAAATATGTGGGAATGTAAATTTTAAATTGGTTAACGTCACGGGGAATAGAATAGATATATCCATAGAAGAGCAATCAAATAGGTGAAGGATCCTTTAAAAAACAAACGGGCAACAATTTACCCGATAGGAGCCCCAACAACAAGAGGGAGCAGTGCTTTAATAAAAAGTTCGGATTCCAGGGTCGACAATTTAATTATTCAAATATAAGCAAGTTTGAAAAACGCATCCCAATTTCAACACAAAAATTTGCAGGAATCTAAAAAAACATGTAGGTTTGAGGCATTAAATTGAAGAAACAAAAACAACGATAAAACCTTTAAAAAGATCAACGATGCGAAAGCTATTGTTAGGCGATGAAGCCATTGCTCAGGGAGCTATCGATGGCGGTTTATCGGGAGTGTACGCCTATCCGGGTACACCATCCACAGAAATCACAGAATACATTCAGGTAAACAAAATTGCCCAGGAGCGAAAAATCCACAGTATGTGGTCTACTAATGAAAAAACAGCTATGGAGGCAGCCCTGGGTATGTCGTACGCAGGGAAACGAGCCATGTCGTGCATGAAACACGTGGGTATGAACGTTGCCGCCGACTGTTTTATGAACACCTCAATAACTGGAGTAAACGGTGGTATGCTGGTAGTAGCCGCCGACGATCCAAGCATGCACTCCTCGCAAAACGAACAAGACAGTCGCTTTTACGGTAAATTCGCTATGGTGCCTATCCTGGAACCATCGAACCAACAGGAGTGTTACGACATGGCATACGAAGGCTTTGAATTAAGCGAAAAAGTAAAACTGCCGGTGTTAATCCGCATTACCACGCGCTTAGCCCACTCCCGAGCCGGGGTTGTTACCCGAAGTTTAAAACCACAAAATAACCTATCGTTGCCGGAAGATAAACGCCAGTTTGTTCTGCTACCGGCAATTGCACGCAAGAATTACAAACATCTTCTAAGTTTGCAGCCTCAGCTGGAAAAAGCCAGTGAAGAGTCGGGATGGAATCAATATTTTGAAGGAAATGATAAATCCATAGGAGTAATAGCCTGCGGTATCGCATACAACTACTTTAGAGAAAATTTCCCTGAAGAAAATTGCCCTTACCCGGTTTTAAAAATTTCTCAGTATCCCCTCCCACGCAAACTAGTTAACCGTCTGGTTTCCGAGGTTAAAAAAGTAATTGTTCTGGAAGAAGGTTATCCCTTAGTAGAAGAACTTTTAAAAGGATATCTTGAAAAAGAGCCCATCCATGGCCGCCTCGATGGTACACTTCCACGCGACGGAGAACTAAACCCAAACATTGTTGCCAGAGCCTTCGGCAAAGCAGAAACTACCCGGTTGGAAGTACCATCCATTATGGTTCCCAGACCACCGGCAATGTGTACAGGATGCTCGCACATAGACGTGTACAACGCTCTAAACGAAGCTCTGAAAAAATATGGCGACGGAAGAGTATTCTCCGACATAGGGTGTTACACTCTGGGCGCACTACCTCCATTCAATGCAATTAACACCTGTGTAGATATGGGAGCATCTATTACCATGGCAAAAGGTGCTGCCGATGCTGGACTTGTTCCGGCAGTAGCTGTAATTGGCGACTCAACTTTTACCCACTCAGGCATTACAGGCCTTATTGACGCGGTGATTGAAAAATCGCCCATCACAGTAATTATCTCCGATAACGAATCAACCTCAATGACCGGCGGCCAAGATTCCTCAGCGATTGGCATACTGGAAGACATTTGTAAAGCAGTGGGGGTAGAGCCCAACCACATCCATGTGCTGCTACCAATGAAGAAAAACCACGAACAAATGGTTGAAATCATAAGCAAAGAACTAGCCTACAACGGCGTTTCAGTCATTATTCCACGCAGAGAATGTATTCAAAAAGCTGTACGCAGAAAAAAAGCTGAAGCCAAACAAAACTCAGCTGAATAGCCAATTAGACCAGTAATCTAAATAGCATAACCATGAAAAAAGACATCATACTTTGCGGTGTTGGAGGCCAGGGAATCTTATCCATTGCCGCCGCTATAGGAGCTGCCGCAATCAAAAATAATCTGTACCTAAAGCAAGCTGAAACCCACGGAATGAGTCAGCGGGGAGGAGATGTGGTATCACACCTCAGAATCAGTTCCAAACCAATTTATTCCGACTTAATTCCCTTCGGTGGAGCGGATCTTATTTTATCGGTTGAACCACTGGAAGCACTCCGATATCTCCCCTACTTATCGCCTAACGGACAAATTGTAACCAATTCCGTTCCCTTCAAAAACATACCAAACTATCCTTCCGAAGAAACAATTTTTGCCGAACTCAGAAAATGGGAAAACACTATTATTATCGATGCCGACAAAATCGCCGAAGAATTAAATGCCAAACGCTCCTCCAACATAGTAATGCTTGGGGCAGCTGCTCCATTTCTTGGCATACCTTACAATGCGTTTGAAGATGGCATTCGGGAAATCTTTGGTCGAAAAGGCAATGATGTAGTTGAAGTAAATCTTGCAGCCTTAAAAGCAGGATTTAACTTTGCCAATCAAAACTAACCACACATGCACAAAACCTACACTCGGAAGGCCGGCAAGATTTTGCCGGCTTTTTTCGTGCAAAACACCTAAAGGAAAAATCACCAACACGAACGTTTTTTAAATGTTAAAAAAATCTTAAAAGCATAAATATTTTCAACTTTTTACTCCCAAAATTGTTACTGAATAAAGAAGTTCTATATGACCACAATAGCTGAATATTTATCAAATACAGGCTTGGAAACAAGCATAGCCAGCTTTTCAAAAGGCGAAGTCATTTGCAAACAAAACAATGCCTTCAGCAACTTTTATATGCTAAATAAAGGGTTAGCGAAACTTTCGAAGGAACACCGCAGCAAAACCATTATTATTCAATTGCTCAAAGCCGACGATATTTTAATATTTCCATTATTAACAAATAAAAATATAGCTCCATTTACCATTACCGCCGTCGAAAACTGCGAAGTTATAACTATTCCAAGTTCAGCGTTCTACAAAATGCTACAAAACGACAATTTACTAACAACCAGAATCCTGGAAGTCCAAGAAAAACTAAAAACAAACTTCTACAATCGTATATTCAGCCTAACCCAAAAAAGAGCTCATGGCCGTGTTGCTGATGCTCTGCTATATTTAGCCGACGAAATATTTCAAAGCAACACCTTCACCTTACCCCTGGTTCGGAGAGAACTAGGAGCCTTCACCGCCCTTAGCACTGAAAGTGCAATTCGAATACTCAGGGAAATGCACCATGATAAAATTATCAACTTAAATCTTCGAAAAATAACACTAACCTGCCGCCCCCTTCTTGAAAAAATTAGTCAGTTTGGATAAAAAAAGGCCCGCAATTGCGGGCTTAAATTTTTGATGATTATTCAAGATTCAAACGACGCTCTTTAATACGTGCGCTCTTACCAGTAAGCTTTCTAAGATAGAAAATACGTGCACGACGAACTTTCCCCGACTTAACTACTTCAACATTCTCAATAAAAGGAGAATTCAATGGGAAAATTCTCTCAACACCAACGTTACCGCTCATTTTTCGTACGGTAATCATTTCGTTTAAGCCACTACCACGACGTTGAATAACTACGCCACGATACTGCTGAATACGTTCCTTATTCCCTTCCTTAATTTTGTAGTGAACCGTAATGGTATCACCAGCACGAAAAGCGGGAAACTCTCTTTTTAGACTAAAGTGCTCTTTTACAACATCCATCAAATCCATTGTAGTACTTTTTTCTTGTTTGCGGTTCAATGTAGCGGACTCCTACGTTCTCGCCAGAGATTGATTTTCTTTCTTTTGAGACTGCAAAGGTAGATATTTTTTTTAAATCGCAAACAATAGTTTGTTTATTTTTTCAAAACTTAAAAGACTGAACCCCAAAATCTATTTTTCTGAACAGAGTCAACATTTTTTTGTTAATAGCAAGGGAAAAATTTATAGAACTGATTTACCTTTATGTCATGAAAATGCTGCCATTTTTGATTTTCTTAATCACAATACTGGGAATTTACACCCTAACCCACTCTTTTCTATACTATCAAACCCGCCCTATTTTTCAATTATCAACTTACGGTGCCTACCTAAAACTCACCTTCTGGATTCTAGTGTTGGCCTATCCTGCTGGTCGATTTGCAGAGTTCTTATTTGGAGGAGCAATTCCCGAATGGACAGTGAAAATTGGGTCAGTGTGGCTGGCTTTTATGCTTTATCTGACACTACTATTTTTGCTCTTTCTGATAGCATCTCCCATTGTTGAATACATTTGGCAAATAAACTTAAAAACCTTTCCTATACGAATTTATATAATAGTTGGCACTTATCTCATAACCAGCCTTATAGTATTCTGTGGATATTTGAACGCCCGTTACCCCATAAACACGTACCTAACAATAAAAACCCACAAAAATTTGGTGAAAGATACTCTTAAGATAGTGGCAGTTTCTGATATTCATCTTGGCACTATTATCGGTAGAGAAACACTGCAACGAATGGCAAAAACCATTCAACAACACGAACCCGATTTAGTTTTGCTGGTAGGCGATATTTTTGATGAAGATATTGCACCGGTAATCAATGGCAACGTAGGAGAAGTATTTCATTCCCTCAGTCAAAAATTTCCGATTTATGCAATCACCGGAAATCACGAATTCATACGCGGGGCTAACCCAAAAATAGAGTTTTTGCGAAATCACGGTATAACCGTTTTGCTGGATACCAGCATCAATTTACCGAACTTGAATATCATAGGAAGAATTGACAGGCAGTCTGTGTTGATGAGTGGACAAGCAAGAAAATCTCTTCCGGAATTATTGAAAGAAATTGACTTAAACAAGTTTACCATTTTGCTCGATCATCAGCCATATAACCTTAAGGAGTCTGCAGATGCCCGTATCGACCTACAACTTTCTGGACATACACACCATGGACAACTCTGGCCATTAAATGCAATAACCAATGCTATTTTCGAAGTTAGCCGAGGATACAAAAAAATTGCGGAAACTCATTTTTACGTTTCAACCGGCTATGGAACCTGGGGACCACGAGTTCGAATAGGAAACAAACCAGAAATAGTGTTTATAACATTAACTAACTGAAATTAGGAATTGTTGACGTTTACGATCATGTTGGCATGACAAAAATTCCTATCTTTAGTAAATTTCATTGGAAAAATTTAAATACCTTTACGTGGCATATTGTTTGCGCAACACAAATCAAAATCTTTAAATATTGAAATATATGTCTTTTTTTAAAAAGATGGAAATACCAAAATCCGAAGAAAGAAACGAAGGGAGCTCATCCCCTACAGAGCACATTCGATGTTTAATTTTAGGTAGTGGCCCTGCAGGTTATACTGCAGCCATTTATGCAGCACGAGCAAACTTAAAACCGGTAATTTATCAAGGGCTACAGCCTGGCGGGCAACTGACAACAACCACTGAAGTTGAAAATTTTCCGGGCTATCCAGAAGGAATTACCGGGACAGAATTAATGGAAGACCTCAAAAAACAAGCCGAGCGTTTTGGAACCGATGTTCGGTGGGGAATGGCTACTAAAGTAAATTTCAGTAGTCACCCCTACAAAGTCTGGATCGACGACAAAACCTTGATTACAGCCGATGCGGTGATTATTGCCACAGGAGCAACCGCCAAATATTTAGGTCTTGAAAGCGAAGAAAAATACAAAGGAAGCGGAGTCTCGGCATGTGCAACCTGTGATGGATTTTTCTACAAAGGAAAAGACGTAGCAGTTGTAGGCGGTGGCGATTCGGCGGCTGAAGAAGCTCTTTATCTGGCAGGCCTCTGCAATAAGGTTTATCTTATTGTCAGGAAACCATTCCTGAGGGCATCCAAAATTATGCAACAAAGAGTATTTTCCAATCCCAAAATAGAGGTGCTTTTTGAACATGTTACCAAAGAAATATACGGAGATGGCGTAGTACAAGGTGTAAGGCTGATTAAACACCAAGGACAGCCTGACGAAACGGAAGTTGACCTTAAAATTGACGGTTTTTTCCTAGCCATTGGTCACACTCCAAACTCAGATATTTTCAAACCCTACGTTGAAACCGACGAAACCGGATATATCATTACCAAAGGAAACACAACCCACACCAATGTTCCTGGGGTTTTTGCATGCGGCGATGTTATGGATAAAACCTATCGACAGGCTATAACAGCCGCAGGAACCGGATGTCGCGCGGCAATTGATGCTGAACGATGGTTAAGCGAAATGGGATTATAAAAAAGCCTGCTCTCAAGCAGGCTTTTGTTTTGTGGTTTAAAAATCTTTTCCCGAAATTGAGGGTTTATTGTTTTCTCCAGATTTAAATACACTTACATCACTACTTCCGGACGCATACACATAACTATTTACCGGCGTGAATTGAGCAATAACCCCATTGGAAACATTAAACTCAAAAACCCTCTAGGTATTTCCACCGTTAGCGGGAAACACCGGAGCCAAATATGAATAAATCAAGCCTGTACTGTTATAAACTTCGACTTTTGCCGGGGAATCGTAAATTCCCTGTCCACCATTAGAGTATTGATTCGAAAAGTTATGCACAGAATAACGGTACATTCCATCTCTCAGTTGCTTAATGGTTATGGTTTCGGGGCCATAGCTCGATACGTCGTCAACATCCAACTCAGCGCCACCATCCACTTTATTTGAATAGTACACATGGAATCTTCCGCCAAGGCTATTCGGGCCTGTTAAATGGCTATCAAGGTCTGATGGAGTTGCTCCCCAGGTTAGAACAATACGCAATTGACCTTCTTGGGGAGGAGATACCACTGTTTGATCTCCTATATTATTGCTTCCTTCAGTTACATTAAAAAGAACCTCACGCGGAAGAAAATTTTCAATTTCAATAATCCCTACTAATGTTCCTACAGGGCAATAGTTGATTGTATAATACCCGAGTAGATTAGTGTAAACAATAATTTCATAGCCTGCATCGGAGGTTTTATCACCAACGCTTCGGTTCAATTTCACGGCAGCATTCCCAATCCCCTGTCCGGATTGACTATCCAAAACTCTGCCCATTACAGTTGCAGAACCTAATAAGGTTACATTTTTCTCCTGATTACCTGTCAAATCAATAGATTCAACCGTAGCGTTATAACCCGTAGCAGTAACCCTTAATTGATAAGAGCCCTCTTTTGCCTTCAGGATATAATTTCCGTTTACGTCAGTGGTAGCTGTCTCAACTACTTGTGTTCCAGACAACAACTCAACAGTAGCATTTTTAACACCGTTTTGTGTGGAATTAATAACTTTACCATTGAGGTCGAACTTTGCCTCCTCTGTGCATGAGGTAATTCCGAAGAAGGCAATTGACAGGGCAATTACCCATGTTTTTAAGAAAATAGCGTTTTTCATAATCTTTTGATTTTGATTTCACACCAAATTTACAGGATAAAAAAGCCAAAATGTGTTAACGACAAGTAAAAAAAAAAAAGAGCGTTACCGCTCTTTTTATCAACACATTATTTTTTTTGTTTATTTCACAATCTCAAGCAGTTCAACTTCAAAAATCAATGTTGAATAAGGCTTGATAGTTCCCATATCGCGAGGGCCATAAGCCAGGTTTTGCGGAATGTAAATTTTCCACTTTGAGCCAACCGGCATCATCTGCAAAGCTTCAACCCAACCTTGAATTACCTGGGAAACACCAAAAACGGCAGGTTCTCCTCGTTGTACAGAGCTGTCGAATACTGTCCCATCGATTAGAGTCCCATGGTAGTGAACTTTTACTTTGTCGGTTAATTGGGGTTTTGGGCCTTTACCTTGCTTAATAACTTCGTATTGTAACCCGGAAGGGGTTGTGGTTACTCCGCTACGTTTGGCATTCTCCGCCAAGAAATTTTCACCTTTGGCTTTTACATCGGCAAACTCTTCCTGAGTGCGGGCTTCTTCACGAGCTCGGTTTTCCATCATTTTGTTTTGCACGTATTGTTGAACCATCTGCCGGCCTTTCATCTCTTCAATTTGAGGTTCGCCTTCTTTCAGGGCATTAATAAATCCTTGAATTACAATTTGGTTATTAATTTCGTTCTGTAATTCAAGTTGCTTGATGCCTTGCAATAGTTGTTGTCCCTGTTGCATCCCGATTGCGTAACTAACGCTATCGGCTTTATTGTTTAAGGCAACTTTTTGAACTTCGTGTCCGCTTTTTTGGCAAGCGTATGCAACTACAATGCTGGTTAAAAGAATGAGATTTTTTTTCATTTCTCTAGTTTTTACGGTTTAAACTTCGGTTTCTTTGTGACTTATTTCTCTGTATTTTGAACAATTACAATTTTCTCTATGAGGTCGTTCTTTCGAATTTTATCCACGATATCAATTCCCTGAACAATCTTCCCAAAAACGGTATGAACTCCGTCGAGATGGGCAGTGTTTTTACGGTTATGGCAGATGAAAAACTGTGAACCACCAGTATTTCTACCTGCATTAGCCATGCTTAACACGCCTCTGTCGTGAAACTGCTTAGTACCTGCTGTTTCGCAAAGAATCGAATATCCAGGGCCTCCGGTTCCGATGCGAGGATCGGATGGGTTTTTACTGAACGGACATCCGCCCTGAACCACAAACTCAGGAATTACACGATGAAATCGCAATCCATCGTAAAACTTTTCACGAACTAATTTCAAAAAATTTTGGACTGTTCCCGGAGCATCGTCCATAAACAGTTCGGCTATCATTACCCCGTGTGGAGTATAAATTTCTACCATTGGATTCATTGACGTAAATTTTAAACCCGGAACAAAACTACGAAAATGTTTTTATTTACCGGCTTATTTCGATTAATTTATCACCTTTATATTATTTTCATGCCTAATGATTCTTTGTTCGTTGGAAATATTTTTTTAAGTTTGAATTTGAATTTAACAACTAACCAGATATATCGCAGGTATGAAAATTAATTCCATTCGTGTAAAACTTATAGGTACAGTAGTCTTAATTTCGATTGCGGCATTCGGTATTACATTTGGGTACTTATTGACTGAAATAATTGCACAAAGTCACGAGGATGCAAAAAACATAGTAATCGAACAAAATCGCCTTTACGCTCAAAAGGTTGAAGCTATTTTTAATGAAGATTTAGGTAGAACCCGTGGGCTAGCTGATGCTTTTAAGAAATTCTATTTGCTGGATGAATCCACAAGGGAAACCTTGTTTACTTCCATTCTTGAAAACACATTGATTGAAAATCCTAATTACATGGCAGTTTGGATGTCGTGGCAATTGGAGCATTACACCAACTGGTGGGGGAAACGTCCGGGACGTGTTACTTATACGTATCACAGAGCCAGAGGAACAATTGAACATTACAAAATTTTTAGAGACACAACCGGCATTCGGAAGCGTACTAATTATCATCATATAATGGATTCACGGCAAGAAGCCATTTTTGAGCCATACTGGGCGGCATACCAAGGCAAAGATAGTATTCTGGAAACTTCGTTTGGGTGTCCGATTCTAAAAGACGGGAACTTTATGGGTATTGCTGCTATTGATATTGCGCTTAAGGACATTCATAATCTGATATCTACCTTTAAACCATTCGGAAAAGGTTATGCGTTTCTGGTTAGTAATACAGGTATATACGTTTCACACCCGGAGGATTCTATCATAGGGAAACGATTTCAGGACGTAAATCCCGATGAAACGAAAGAATTTCAACTGGATAAAAGAATTGAACGAGGAGAGGAATTTTCTTTCTCGGCATACCATACGTACACAGGAGAAGAGCTATTTGTAGTATTTACTCCAATTAAAATTGGCAAAACCATCACCCCTTGGGCAATAGGTGTGTTAGTTCCCCTAGAAACGGTTATGGCCAAATCGAAAAGTATGATACACACAACGGTGATTGTTGGTATGATATCTCTGATTTTTTTAACTGTGGTTGTGTGGTTTATCTTAAGAAGCATTTATGGTGGAATTTCAAACCTTTTACACTTCTCCAATCGGATTAGTCGAGGCGACCTAAGGGGAGAGATAGACATTAGAACAAACGACGAAATCCAGACTCTGGCAGAAAACCTTCTACAAATGGCTGATTATCTGAAAAAAACGGTAATTAATCTGAAAGACGAAAGCTTATCAATTTCCGCCTTTAATGAGGAATTACTGGCATCATCAAGGGATTTAAGCCGTGTGGTTCAACAAATGAATAGCATTATGGAGAAAGTAAGTAGCTCGGTTGACGAGATTGTTATAAACCTACATCAAACCCACCGCAATGCCGAATCTACACAAAAGATTGCTTTTAATGCGGTGACAGGTATAGAAGAAGGCACTTCATTAGCAAAAGAAACAGCCGATAAAGTTCAACTTATTAATGAAAAAGTGGCAATAATTACTGAGTTAGCATCACAAACTAATCTGTTAGCCCTTAACGCTGCCATAGAGGCCGCCCGTGCAGGAGAACATGGCAAAGGATTCTCAGTAGTAGCGGCCGAGGTTCGTAAATTAGCCGTTAAAAGCGCCGAGGCTGCGGCTCAAATTGTAGAAATTGTGAAAGGAGGTGTTGATGCGTCGAACAAAAATCAAGAAAAGCTGCAAATACTCTTGCCAGAAATAATTAAAACCGGCGAACTGGTTAAGCAGATAGCCGACTCAACACAACTCCAACTTAAGAATTCGGAGCAGATTCGCCAGGCAATAGTAGCGTTGAAAGAGGTGGCAAATGTTAATAGCAGACAATCAGAACAACTTTCGTCTAAAGCTGACGATTTTGCCAACACTAGCCAACGAATGAAAGATATAGCCGATATGTTCTCGGTTGAGTAAATTACTGTGTTAAAAAGGCCGGAAAAGTCCGGCCTTAATTATTTTTTGTAGTATGGATAAGGTTTCTTCAATGACTTTTGTGGGTTTTTGTTATCCACTACAAGTTTCGTTATTTTATCGTTTTTAAACTGTGCTTCAAAAATAACGGTTCCGTTTGGATCGAGATTCAGCCCTTTGCCATTAAGTTTGCCGTTTTTATAGTTTCGTATGCTTTCGATTGAACCATGAGGATACCTTGATATCCATTGTCCCTCGGGAATATCGTTCTTCCAGAATTCTTCACGAATAGCTATTTTGTGATTTTTCTCGTCGTAATAAACAAATTTTCCGTTGCGCTTCCCTTCGTTATAAAATCCCCATAGGCGAATATTCCCATTTGGTAAAAATGCCTTGAACTCTCCATGGAGTGTCCCCATCTTATAATTTTCGTCCGACATTAGATTTCCGTTTGGATACCAATAGTTGGCCTTGCCATGTCGTTCGTTATGTTTGTAATTAACCTCGTAGCGTTTTGTACCATTTTCATAAAAACCTATCCACAAACTATCCATTAGGCCGTTATTAAAATAGCCGCTTACGTCGAGTTGACCATTTTCGTACCAGGTTTGCCAAAAACCGTGTTCTTTGCCATAATTGAAAAAACCTTCCTTAAATTTCTTGCCATCTTCATAATAATAAATCCAGTGTCCAACGGGCGTGTCGTTATCGTAGTAGCCGGATTTCCAAATTTGTCCGTTTTCGTAATACCAGGTCCATTGTCCATTCATTCGGCCTTGGTTATAACTCCCCTGGTTTCCTATATTGCCAGAAGGATGATAATAAATCCAGTGTCCATCCTGAAGGCTGTCGCGAAATTCGCCCTCAATATCTTTTTGGCCATTCTCTAAGTACCAAACTGCTTTCCCATGCATTTTACCCTCTACAAAAGAAACATGGCTTTTTTCGTTGCCATTGGGGAAGTATATGATTAGGTCGCCATGATATTTATCATCTTTATACTGCTCTATCCGTAGAAGGGTTCCTTGCTCACTCCAATATTTCCACTCTCCATTTTTTTTTCCGTTGAAAATATACCCCTCAAAAGCTTTTTGGCCGCTTTCAAACCATTCTTCGTTAAATCCGTTCTCGTAATTAAAAACAGCTCGCTTCCTGCCCGATGGATACCAGCTTTCCCACATCCCAGTACGCTGGCCTTGTGTGAAAATGCCTTTTTCGCGGATTTGTCCAGAGCGATGATAATATTTCCATTCGCCTGACGGAAGCCCCTCAAAAATACCACCTTCCTCTTTAATATTGCCGTTTGGATAATATTCTTTGTAATACCCATTTCCATTGAATACCAAGGTGTCTCCCTTGGGTGACAAGGAGGCTAGTAGCAAAGATTTCCCTTGTATAAATTCTTCCTGGCGCCATATTTTCCCGTCAGGATAGTAATAATTCCACACCCCTGTTTCCCGATTTAATTCATATTGTCCTTCATATTTAAGGATTCCGTTTTCGTACCATTCCCGAAATTCTCCTTGCCGAACGCCAAGCACAAAGTTTCCCTCGCTTTGTTTCTGACCGTTTGGATAGTAATAGATTATTTTACCATTGGCAACTCCTTTATCGAATTCTATTTCTTGCAGCAAAATCCCGGTACGATCAAAATATTGCCATTTCCCAACCTCAAAGCCATCGATAGTAAAACCACGTGAAGCAATATTACCGTTATCCCATTTGTTAATCACCTCTTTGGGCTGCCCCAGTGAAGTTGATACAATGAAAAACGCGAGTACTGAATTTAAAATTGCGGACCGAATCATAGTGAATTTTAGTTAATTAGTTTGCAAAGTTAATAGAACGTTTTGAAATGCAATTTTAGTTTCTTTCACAGCTAATAATCCTTTGCAAATAAAAAGGCTGCCCTTAAAAAGGAGCAGCCTTTAAAGCATGAAAAAACAAGCACCTATTGTTTACAACCGCAGCCGTTGAAACCTCGGCAACATCCGCAGGAAATGCTACGCGAATTCTTTTTCAGAAAGAGTTTTATTGCCAGTCCCATCACAGCCACTGCCACAAGTACAAGAACTACCAGAACGAGTTTTATAAAGATCATAACTTTCAAATTTTATAGTTAAAAAAACAGGAAGTGGTGGTTCTGCATCCCGGTTATGGCTTAGAACCACCGTTATTCTTCCTGCATAAAAGGATATTGAAAATCGGTTGGAGGCAAAAAGTTTTCTTTTATGGTACGCGGCGATAACCAACGATAAAGATTAATGGCACCACCTGCTTTGTCGTTTGTTCCGGAACCTCGGGCTCCACCAAACGGTTGTCTACCCACAACCGCACCGGTAGGTTTATCGTTGATATAGTAGTTACCGGCAGCATGTCGAAGACGGTGGGTTGTGGAAACTATCACGTGGCGGTCTCGGGCAAAGAGCGAACCGGTTAGTCCATATACCGCCGTACGGTCAATCAAATCAAGAACTTCATTATATTTATTGGGGTCGTAGAGATAGATGGTTACCACAGGGCCAAAAATTTCCTCACGCATAGTTTCGTAGTATGGATCGGTTGTAAGAATTACCGTAGGTTCAATAAAATAACCTGTTTCCTTATTGTATCCACCACCATAGATAATTTTGCAACTTTCGGCCTTACGAGCTTTTTCTATGTAACCAACAATTTTTTCAAAGGCCTTTTCATCGATAACGGCATTCATAAAATTGCTAAAATTTTCTACCGTACCAATTTTGATTCGTGAAAGCTGATCAAGCAAAAGCGACTGAATCTCAGGCCAAAGCGTTGTTGGCAAATAAATCCTGCTGGCTGCAGAGCATTTCTGTCCCTGATACTCAAATCCGCCCCGCACGATTGCCGTTACCACCTCAGCCACACCTGCAGATTCGTGAGCCAGAACAAAATTTTTCCCTCCCGTTTCTCCTACAATTCTTGGATAACTCTTAAAACGTTCAATATTACCAACAATTTGTTTCCAAATAGTTTGAAACACTTCGGTAGAACCAGTATAATGGATTCCAGCAAACTCCGAGTGGTTGAAAATTATTCTTCCCGCATCTTGGCCAGAGACGTGTACAAGGTTAATAACACCGGGAGGCAAACCAGCTTCCATGAGAATTTCCATGATGATAGCCGCTGAATAAATTTGCTTTTCAGCAGCCTTCCAAACAACCGTATTCCCCGCCATGGCCGGAGCTGTGGGAAGATTTCCACCAATAGCCGTAAAATTAAATGGTGAAAGAGCAAATACAAATCCCTCTAGAGCCCTCTGTTGGATACGGTTCCATTCATGGTTTGTACTTTTGGGTTGATACTCATAAATATCCGTAAGATATTCTACATTATAACGAAGAAAATCGGGCAATTCGTTCCCCGCATCGATTTCGGCCTGATGAGCACTTTTCGATTGCCCTAACATGGTAGCAGCCACAATTTTGTAGCGATATTTCCCACTAATTAACGAGGCGGCTTTTAAAAAAATGGCGGCTCTATCGCGCCAATCCATAGATTCCCAAGCCTCTTTTGCATTTAGAGCAGCATCGATAGCCATTTTCACGTGAGATTCACCGCCCTTGTGATAATATCCCAACGTATGTTGAATTTCATGCGGTGGAAAAATTCGCACCTTATTGCCAGAATAAACCGGGTTCCCGTTAATGTACATGGGAATCTCAACCATGGTTGATTTTAATTCAGACAGGGCCTTTTTTAGAAGTAGCCTGTCCGTTGATCCCGGAGCATAATCTTTAGTGGGCTCATTATAAGCTTTGGGTACATTACTAAATAGTTTTGGCATAATGCTATGGTGTTAATTGTTTATAAATTTCAGGTTAAAAAAACTTAAACTTTAGAAAAAATGTTATCTTTGTGGTAAGAAACACAAAACGCGCAATTATGTTCAACACAAATGAGTACTACAATGGCCACGTAAAATCAATTGCTTTCCGCAGTGGCCACGGAAAAGCCACCGTAGGTGTGATGGCTCCAGGCGAATATGAGTTTAAAACTAGCTCCGCGGAACAGATGAGCGTAGTTATGGGAGAGATGCACGTAAAGATTAACGGAGAACCCAACTTTGTTACATACAAGGCTGGAGAAAAATTCTATGTGGGCCCCAATTCATCGTTTAAGGTAAAAGTTGAAGTGGAAACATCCTATCTTTGCATCTACGAATAACTTTTCCTTATGGCCGGTTCTCCGGGGTCGAAATATTACGACAAATTTCTGCAATACACCGTTAGTATGATTAATGCTGACGGTGATATTGTTTTAGACGATGAAAACTTTAAACTTCTCATTCATCTCAGAAAAGAAAAATCAATTAAAAAAGCATCCCAAAATCTTTCCATAAGCTATCGGAAAGCGTGGGGCAAATTAAAAACACTTGAATCAAAATTAGGATTTTCACTTATTATTAAAAGTCGGGGCGGCGAATGTGGCGGGCAAACACTTCTGACCGAGGACGGTCTCCGACTAATCGAAGCCTACGAAGAACTCAATGAAAAGTTTAATCAAGAAGTAAAAGCATTGACAAAAGAGTTTTTTCGCAAAATCAATCAATAAGTCGAAACACCAAAAAGGGATATTGAAAGTAAATGTGTTTTTTAATAGTTTTTCATAACTTTGTGAAGAAAAAATTTTTGGGCTACGATGACAAAAATTCTGGTAGTTGACGACGAACAAAGCATTCGAAACACGTTAAAGGAGATACTTGAATACGAAAACTTCAGTGTCAGTTTAGCCGCCGACGGTAACGAAGCCTTGGAATTGATTAGCAACAACAATTACGATGTAATTTTATGCGACATTAAAATGCCCGGCATGGACGGAATTGAGTTACTTGAAAACATTCTCAACCAAAAACCCGACACACCGGTAATTATGATAAGCGGTCATGGCAATATCGAAACCGCAGTGGAAGCTATAAAAAAAGGAGCATACGATTACATAGGCAAACCCCTAGATTTAAACCGATTATTGGTTACAATACGGAATGCATTGGACAAATCGGAACTAATCCAAGAAACCCGACAACTGAAAAAGAAAATTAATCACAACTGGGAAATTGTTGGAAACAGCCCTGCAATTACCCGGGTGAAAGAATTAATTAACCGCGTTGCCCCCACGGAAGCACGAGTTTTAATAACGGGCGAAAATGGAACAGGGAAGGAGCTGGTAGCACGACATCTGCACTTTGGCAGTCAGCGATCGCAAGGCCCGTTTGTTGAAGTAAACTGCGCTGCAATACCATCCGAACTTATCGAAAGCGAACTGTTCGGACACGAAAAAGGAGCATTTACCTCGGCTATTAAACAACGAAAAGGCAAGTTCGAACAAGCTCACGGTGGTACACTCTTCCTTGATGAAATCGGAGATATGAGCCTAAGCGCCCAGAGCAAAGTTCTCCGAGCCTTACAAGAGAACAAAATTACACGGGTAGGCTCGGATAAAGACATTAGTGTTGACGTTAGAATTATAGCCGCTACCAACAAAGACATGCAGAAAGAAATTGCCGAAACCCGATTCCGGGAAGACCTCTACCACCGTCTTAGTGTTATAATTATACACGTTCCGCCACTGCGGGAACGATTAGAAGACATCCCTCTGTTGGCCCAACATTTTATTGAAACCATCTGCGGCGAATATAAACACCCTCCCGTTAGCATTACACAGGATGCCATTGAAGAACTACAAAAATTACCTTGGACAGGAAACATCAGAGAATTCAGAAATGTAATAGAACGCTTAATAATTCTTTCCGACAAAAAAATAACGGCCAAAGATGTAGCCATGTACGCCAAACCTTTATCATCCTATTAATCAAAAGTTATGTATCCATTTGTTTTCGAAGGCACTAACGATAAACCCAAAATAATTCTTGATAAAACCCGAGGAGAGTTTTTCTTTATCGGTGTATCCATGTGTGAAGATGCCTTTTCCTTTTATAAGCCTGTTTTTGATTGGATTAAGCAATATGCCCTGGAGCCTAATCCACAAACTGATGTTGTTTTCAAACTAACTTACTTTAATACAGCCAGCTCTAAAATGATACTGGATGTAATGTTACGTTTCGAAGAGATTTATCAAATGGGCAACAAGGTAAACATTTATTGGCACTACCGCCCCGACGATGAAGATATGGAAGAGGCCGGAGAAATATATCTTTCGCGACTCGAAGTGCCTTTACACCTTGTAGAAGACGACACTATTGAATAAACACCATCTATTCATCAAAATCCAGAAACTGTTCTAAGTCTCTCCTTTCCTTCTTTGTAGGCCTTCCAGTTCCGCGAGGCCGTATGCCAGAAATATTGAATCGTCGCATTTGTAACTTTTCCAGTTCTTCAGGAGGAGTAATATCGGCAACATATTCCGCAGCAACCTTAGCTGAAACACGATTTTCGATCAATCCCAAAACTCTATAGGTACGAACAATGGGAGGCTTACGAACATCAATTTCCTCACCCACCTGAACCAATCGGGAAGGTTTAACCGGCAATCCGTTAATCAAAACCCGATGTTTTCGAATTTCTTCGGAAGCCAACGTTCGGGTTTTATAGATTCTAACAGCCCAAAGCCATTTATCGATTCTGACTCCTTCAGCCATATTTTTCGAAAGCCAAATACTTTTTAACCTAATATCACGTAATATAGTGGCAAAGATACTATTTTGATCATAACAATTTACCTTAAATTTACATTAGAAAGTTAAATTTGCACTAGATTTGCTAACTAAGGGTATGTCGGTGGGAAAGACAAAAGTTCTAAATAATAGAACAAAACTGATGGTCGGTGTGTTGACACTATTTTTTGCTGTAGCCACATCAAAAGCTTCTACCATAGCACCAACCAACACCATTAAACCCGACAATTTGAGCACACAACTGTTGGATAGTCTAATTATTGCAGAAATAAATCAATATAGGATAAAAAATCGGCTTGATACGATAGAACTATCGCCCTTTCTGTCGGCTGTAGCCAAAGAGTTGGCTGAATTTATGATAGCAGAAGATAACTACTCAGCCACTGCTAAGAAAAGAAAGAAAACACCAACCAAGGCTTCGGAAAAAATTGGTGAAATTTTACTTAATAAAGGTGGTTCCGGACAAGGGGCTGTGATTGATGCAAAGCGAAGTTTGCGAAATGTTTCCGAACTAACATATAAAGACCTAGCTAAAGATATAGTTCTAAACTGGCTAATACGCCCCACCAACGAACAAATTCTATACGAACCAACAAATGTTCTTTACGGAATCAAAAGCTCAGTAAATCCTTCAAAACGGCAGCTTCAAGTTTATCTGGTACTTGGAAACTATCTGAGTGAAAACCAAGGTGGAGAACTTGCCAGGCAAAGCCAAATTCAATATCAATCGAAAAACTCCAAACTAAAACCCCACGACACGAAAGTCTGCCGAAGCGTTGAGAGAAAACGAAAAGAGTGGCCAAAACTATATTCCGGGATTACCATAGATGACGGACATTTGGTTTTTAACAATCCCAACACACGACAAGTTCAATCCTTTTTCAGAAGTAAAACCAGCGGTTTAGCCCTAGATTTTATTTTCCCAGAACAATATTTAAGTTCCGAAAATATTCTTATTGACTATTCCCTGCCCAATCGTGGAATAACAACTAAACCTATCAGCGGGAAAACGTTACTTAAACGGAATCAATTCCGAAAAGAGAAAACCACACAGTTCAAAGCAACCATAGGAACTCTACCAACGCTACCGGGTAAAAAATATGAGTACAACCTCTTACTTCTTGAGGATGGACATGTATGCGCCTCGGTGGCTCCAGGATTTAGCATGAGTTTTCTGGGAAATTATCACAAAGAGTTACGACTTTTAGCCGACACAGTATCAATCGCCAATACTTTTGAATACAAACCAAAACCCGACTCGATTCTGTTAAGTTTCAGAATTCCGTTCGAAAAGCGTAAATACACTTACAAGGCAGAAGATATAGAACCATTCCTGCGCCTCTTAAACGAACCCGATTTTGTAATTTACGAAATAGAAATTAGCGCATTCACATCCATTGAAGGCTCAGACGAAGAAAACATGATGCTTCAAAGAAAAAGAGCTGAATCGATAGTTGATGCGCTAAAAGCAAGACAAAAAGATGAAATTATAAGCAAAATTATAACCGAACCTTGTTGGGAAGATTTTAAGCGAGATGTAATGAGTACCAAAAATAACATTCTTGCATCCATGACTTTAAGCGAGGCACAGGAGTACATCCGGCGTTATAATCTTTCCAAAGAACTGGAGCCAATATTAAAAAATCATCGCTATGCACAGATTGATATACGCGTAACTTACGACATTTCAGGTCCAAAAGAGCAGGATTTTGTATTGCGCCAATTTCATAAAGCTATAGCCGAAAAGAAACTACCACTGGCATTGGCTATTCAAAAATACATTATGAAATCGGTCATGTCCGGGAAATACCCTATGCGAATGATTATGGATCAAAAAATCCCAATGGATAGACTTTTCGCCGGCTTATTGATGAACAATCTCTACATGGTTATATTAGCCGACGGAATGAATGTAGAAAAATATATGCCGGTAATAGAAGACCTTTACAGACTTAACCCCTCCAACGAATACATTCAATACAACTACCTGCTCTGCCAGGTTCTTTATAAACCGCTGCCCAAGGATATTTCAACCATTCAGAACCAAATACAGGGTTTGTATTATAAAACCTTTACCAAAGAAACGGTAGATGCGTTAAATATGCAGTACCAGTTCAAACTGCTTGCGGCAGCCGATTCCATGCCCAACTCCGAACGTTTAAAAAGAGAAACTATTGACCGAATAAAGGAAATTATTGATGTTCGTTACGAAACTCCCGAAAATGCGATTAAACTAGCCAATCTGTTTCTGAATGCTGAAGAATACACTATAGCATTAGATGTTTTAGAAAATTTCATAGATGCACCCGATGTGAATGAAAATCTACTGTTTACGTGGTTGTCATTATGCAGTTATGTCCCCGAAAAACAATTAACACGAAAATTTGCCCGAGTTATAGAAACTGTTTATCGTAAAAACCCCGAACAAACCTGTAAGCTTTTCGACGGAAAACACTTTTCGTATCGTGTTTTTGAAAATCCTGAGGTTAAGAAATTGTATTTAAAACATTGCCTTCCAGCACCTGTTTCCTCAAATCCCTGAATGCCCCCATTGCAATTTGACACCTCGTATGAGCAAACAACGCAGCAAAAGTAAGAACCAAACCTCTCTACGCTTAATGGTGTATCATCGGTACTTTAAGAGCAGTGGCTTCTATTTCTTTCTGGGAAAAATTATTCTGAAGCTATTAGCTATTGTTGCTGGTATTGTTGCTATTTACCAATTAGTTCAAAATTTTGTGCACATTAACATAAAAGAATATTTCTTTTTGTTAACGGAAAAACTGCATCCGGCGATAGTATGGACAACCTTTATCATATCGGAAACCTTTCTGGGACTAATACCTCCCGATTTGTTTATTGCCTGGGGTCATCAGACACAACACCCCTGGCTAACTACCACATTTTTAGCCTTAATAAGTTATGCGGGAGGAATTATGGCCTACGGTATCGGATATTTTTTATCGAAAAACAAGGCGGTGAAAAATTATTTTGAAAACAAACATCAAAAACTCACCATTTTTCTCCGACGATGGGGGGGATTTTTCATTTTAATGGCAGCCCTCTTCCCGCTTCCTTTTTCTGTGGCAACACTAATTGCCGGCATGGTTGGATACCCGCTCCGAGGAGTAATCGTTTTTGGGTTAGCTCGAATAGCTCGTTTCTATCTTTATGCAGCTGTTATTTTGGGCTTACTGTAGCTTAATCGAGCTTTTCAGGTTTTTTAAAAGGCACACTGAAAATTAACTCAAGAATTTCTTTCAGATTTTCCCCATCCACCCAATCGAAAGCATCGATTTTATCGCTATCCACATCGAGCACTCCGATAAGGGTTCCCTGAGGGTTAAAAAATGGGACCACAATCTCGCTTTTAGAACGGCTATCGCAAGCTATGTGGCCGGGAAACTGATGCACATCACGAACTACAATAATTTTTCTCTGGTTAATTCCTGCCCAACAAACACCGGTATCTTTCTGCAACTCCATACAAGCAACCGGCCCTTGGTACATTTTAACAATCAGGCGATCGTTTTGAAGAAAATAAAAACCCGTCCAGAAAAAATATTCCATTTTATGATGCAAAACAGCTATTACCGTCGCCATCCGAGCTTCAATATTCTCACATTTCGACAGTAACTCCCGCAATTGAATCTTTAATCGATTATAGCGCTCCTTCTTTCTTGTGGTGTTGAGTGGTTTTGAATTTTCCATGAGAATAACTTTAAATCTTCCAAAAATTAGTCATGTTCCGTTAGCGAAATTAAACAATTTGGCAAACAATTGAAAAACTTTTTTGTTTATTTGGCGAAATTGGATAAATCCGTCAGAAAATTGTAATTTCGCAAGTTACTACAAACAAGATTCATTTGTAAAAATTAACATTCAACAGTATATGAAACCATTGTTTTTAACCATAACAAGCGGTATACTGCTATTTATAACAACGGGTTGTAATAGGGGAATAGATGAAAAACCAATAATTTCGGTAACTTTATTACCACAGAAATATTGGATAGACCAGCTTGCCGGAGAATATATAGAAACCAACGTAATGCTTCAAAACGGCGATAACCACGAGACGTACGAACCCACCCCCGAACAAATGCGAAAAATAGCCCTCTCGAGCCACTATTTTAGCATCGGGTTGCTTGGTTTTGAAAAAGCCTGGCTGCCCAGAATGAAATCGAGCAATCCGAAAATGAAAATTATCAACCTGTCGGAAACCATTGAACTACCTCATATTGAAAGTGTTCCTTGCAGCCACCATGATGACTCTGACCACACACACCACCATCGCCATATTGATCCGCATCTATGGTTGGAGCCCAGCATGGTTAAAAGTTTTGTTTCCACAATTGCCCAGGAACTTGTAACCATTCTGCCGGAACAAAAAAACACCATAATGTCTCGTAAACAACGCTTCATGAATGAAATTGATTCTATCGACAGCTACATTCAGCAATCGTTACAATCTCTAGAAAATCGCAAAATTCTCATTTTTCACCCAGCCTTAACCTGGTATGCTTATCGCTACAATATAGAACAGATTGTAATTGAAACCGACGGCAAAGAGCCAAGTCCGGCAAAACTTAAAGAGATTATAGACCAAATAAAAACCGAAAATATTGACTGTATTTTCATTCAAAACGAATTTCCGTTTGAGCGAATACATGCATTAGCTGAAGCAACCGGGATAGTTGTTGTACAAATCAACCCTATGAATTATGATTGGAAATCAACCTTGATAGAGGTTACCAACCACATAAAGCTAGCCAAGAAAAACCGGGAAAATGGAGAATGATAAAATAATACTGCGGCTTGAAAATGTTACTGTTGGATATGGGCAGGAGCCCATTCTGAAAAACATTCATTTTTCAGTTCAATCAACCGATTTTGTTGGAGTAATTGGCCCCAACGGAGGAGGAAAAACAACACTACTGCGTACCATTGTTGGTTTGCTACCACCTCGGGAGGGGAGAATTATTTTTGAAGGAACCAAGCCACCAGGATACCTACCGCAAATAACCAATATGGATACAACCTTTCCGATTTCAGTGTTGGAGGTAGTACTTAGTGGCCTAATGGCAAAAAAAGGCTTTTTTGGCCGTTTCACCGGTAAAGACCGCCAGGAGGCTGTGCAATGGCTTGAATTTGCTCGCATAGGCCACTTGAGAGATAAAAGTTTTGGGTCTCTATCCGGCGGGCAACGTCAAAGAGTACTTCTATGCCGGGCATTGGTTAACAATCCTGAACTTTTATTGTTAGACGAACCAAACACGTTTGTGGATAACAATTTTGAAAACGATTTATATCAAATGCTACGAAAACTCAACGAAACAATCGCCATAATTATGGTTTCTCACGATATTGGCACCATATCGAGCTACGTTAAAAGCATTGCCTGTGTAAATCGCAACCTCCATCACCATAAATCTAACATTATAACCAACGAACAGTTAGAGGCCTACAATTGCCCTATCCAACTTATTACTCACGGGAATGTTCCCCACACTGTTTTACCAAAGCATTAACTAATGTTAGAAGCACTGCTTACCTATAAATTTTTACAACAAGCACTGATTGCTGCAATTCTTTCGGGGATTGTATGCGGCTTAATCGGCACCTATGTGGTAACCAACCGGATAGTTTTCCTTAGTGGAGGAATTACCCATGCCTCCTTTGGAGGACTTGGAGCAGCATGGTTCTGGGGCATCAACCCGATTTGGGGTGCTGCTGTTTTCAGTATTTTCTCAGCCTTAGGAATTGAATTTCTGACTGAAAAGACAAAACTCCGAATCGATTCTGTAATTGGCATGCTCTGGACTGTAGGCATGGCTGTTGGAATTCTTTTTATTTATTTAACGCCGGGCTACACCCCAAATCTAATGAGCTACCTTTTTGGGTCAATACTGTCGGTTGAAATTATCGACCTGAAACTTCTAGCAGGCCTATCGGTTGTTACCATTCTTTTCTTCACACTTTTTCTACGTCCAATTCAGTTCATTTCCTTCGACAAAGAATATATCAAAACCCATCGGATCAACGTAGCTATATTTCGTAGCACTTTGCTAATTCTGGTTTCACTAACCATAGTATTTTCCATAAAAGTTGCCGGAATAATACTGATTATGTCGTTGTTAACCATACCTCAGACCATTGCTGCGACCTTAACATCAAATTATGTCCGAATTTTGATATTATCGGTTATCTTTGCCATTCTAGGATCAATAGCCGGATTAGCACTATCATGGCATTTGAATATCCCATCGGGGGCAACGATTATTTTAGTACTCTTTGCCATCTTTGTATTAACCAAGACAACAATAGCTTTCAGAAATAAATTCCGTAAATCATAAAAGCCTAATCCAAAAACAATTAAACCAAGAAGAGTTATGAAATATCAGACAATTGTAATCGGTTCCGGTCCTGGAGGATACGTAGCCGCCATACGAGCATCACAATTAGGAATGAAAACTGCTGTGGTGGAAAAAGCAGAACTCGGTGGCATATGTCTTAACTGGGGATGTATTCCAACGAAAGCACTATTAAAAAGCGCACAAGTGTTCGATTATACCAAACACGCAGTAGAGTATGGAGTAACCATTTCCGGCGAAATTAAACCCGATTTTACCAAAATGGTAGCCCGCAGCCGTGAAGTAGCCGCAGGAATGAGCAAAGGGATTCAATTTCTTTTTAAGAAAAACAACATCGACGTTATTCAAGGTTTTGGGAAACTTGCCGGAAAGGGGAAAGTAGAGGTAACAACCAACGATAACACAAAAACCATTTACGAAGCCGACCACATAATCATTGCAACCGGAGCCCGTTCCAAACAACTCCCCAACCTACCCCAGGATGGTGAAAAAATTATTGGCTACCGTAAAGCCCTAACTCTCGAAAAACTTCCCGAAAGTATGGTTGTGGTAGGTTCTGGTGCTATTGGTAGTGAATTTGCCTATTTTTATGCAACCTTAGGCACTAAGGTTACCTTAGTAGAATTTCTACCCAATATAGTTCCCAACGAAGATGAAGAGGTTTCCAAACAACTGGCGCGTTCGTTTAAGAAAATCGGCATTGAGGTAATGACCTCCTCCTCGGTAGAACGAGTTGATACCACAGGCGAAAAATGTAAAGTATATATAAAAACTCCTAAGGGAGAAGTAACCGTTGAATCGGAAATAGTACTTTCAGCCGTAGGCATTACTCCCAATATCGAAGGCATTGGCCTAGAAGAAATGGGGATTGTTATTGAAAACGGAAAAATCAAAGTTGATGAATATTATTCAACCAACGTATCCGGAATCTATGCCATTGGAGATATTGTACACGGCCCGGCACTGGCTCACGTTGCATCGGCAGAAGGAATCTGCTGTGTGGAAAAAATTGCAGGACACCATCCCCAACCGATAGACTATCGAAACATTCCGGCTTGCACCTACACGGTTCCCGAAATTGCATCGGTTGGACTTACCGAAAAAGCAGCCATTGAAGCGGGATATGAGATAAAAGTAGGGAAATTCCCTTTCACAGCCTCCGGCAAAGCCTCTGCCGCCGGCAATAAAGATGGGTTTGTGAAACTAATCTTCGACGCCAAATATGGAGAACTTTTGGGTGCCCATTTAATCGGATTGAACGTTACCGAAATGATTGCTGAACTGGTTGTAGCCAAAAAACTGGAAACCACCGGGATAGAGTTAATCAAATCTATACACCCGCACCCCACCATGTCGGAAGCAATTATGGAAGCTGCAGCTGCTGCCCACGGCGAAGTAATTCACATGTAAAAAGCAACTCAATCAAAAAAGGGCGCTTTTCGCCCTTTTTTATTTATGCGGTTCTTAATAGAAATAGATTCTCGAATTTTGTTAACAACGTTACTACCCGTAACGACAACAAATCACCTTCTGCGATAATCTTTTACCATTTCCATAAGTTTCCGACGAGCAATAAAAATACGACTTTTTACTGACCCCAGGGGTAAATTAAGATGTTCGGAAATTTCTTTGTAGCGGAATCCCTCAGTATGCATTACAAACGGAATTCGATATTCGTCGGGCAGCGATTCGATAGCTTTGCGAATCTCTTTTTCACTGATATACGATTCAGGGCTGAAATAACCATTTTCTACGGCGATTTTTAGGTTCATTATGTCTTTTTTGTTGTCGACTTTAGCATCTAACCTTGCCCGACGGCGATATTCGTTAATAAACGTATTTCGGAGAATAGTAAATGCCCAAGACTGAAGGTTAGTGTTTTCAATAAACAACTCCCGATAGCGCATGGCTCGCAACAAAGTTTCCTGCAAAAGATCATCAGCATCGGCCTTATTAAGGGTAAGACTAAAAGCGAAACGCCACAAACTATCGCGCAACGTCGTTATCTGATAATTAAACTCCAGGACTGTCATAGCGGTTTTAGTTTTATTCAAATTTCGCTTAAAATTTCAGGTTTTATATGGGTATTTTTACCTGTTTTCACCTAAAATAATTTTATTTTTAATTAATTGTTTTATTGATATTTATAATTTCATGCAAGTAGATTTTCTGGCAATTTGATTTTGGTAATTAGTGTTTAGATAAAGTTCTTACCTCGCCCCTTATGATTGGCAAAATCAATCTTTTGTAAAAGGCAACGAAAACCCCGATTTCTTTGTATATTTGCCTGCTAAAAAATTCTTTGTATGGAGATACGACCAACCGGTGTTAAAATTTCAGATATAATTGAAATAGGAAACAGAGCCCGAAAATATATTCAGGAAACAGGCGAAAAGGCTTTATTAATTCATGTTGGGATTAACAACGTAACGCAGCTCGACTTGAATTCATTAGTGCAAAAACTCGATTTCAACCAGCCAACGATGCAAAATTACCCCGGAGCTAGCGGACTGGTAAAACTCAAAAATTCAATAAATCAATATTATTTCGGAAATAAGACCTCCGATAATCTGATACACATTACCTCCGGAGGAATGAACGGGCTTTATTTAACCCTAAAAACATTAAACATAAGCACAGTATATACCCCGGCCTTCTATTGGGGGACGTATCGTATGCTAAGCCAGATAAACCGACTGCAACACTCTACCTACAATGATTTTAACCATCTTGCCCGACTTGCCGTTGAAACCGACCATGCAGCCTTCATCATTAACGACCCGGGAAATCCACTCGGGGAAAAGAATCCTGACTCAGAACTTCTTGAAATCATCAATAAACTCGACACACTGGGACACCCGATAATTCTTGACGTACCATACCGAAAACTTTTTACCGGCGAAACAGACCCGTTTTATCAACGAATACTCTCGTTTGAAAACGTTATTGTGGTGGAAAGTTTCAGCAAATCGCTTGGGTTGAGCGGTTATCGAACCGGATTTGTACACTCCGTAAATCCACTCTTTAATCGTGAATTTGGGAAAAATTTACTTTACTGCAGCAATGGGGTAAACGTTGTAGGACAAGAAATAATTCATCTACTGCTTAGCAGCGAAGAAGGAAAGCAAAGCGCCCGCAACTATCAGCAAGAAACTGTAGAGCATATCTGCAAAAATATTCAGTGGCTGCAAGAAAACGGATTTTTAGCCAACCAACTATACAAAAATACCACCCCGACTGGAATATATGCTGCTGTAAATGTTTCGTGCGACATTCTGGAAAAACACCGAATTTTTGGAGTTCCACTATCATTTTTTACGCTGGCTTCAGGATTTGAAAATTATGCCAGAATATGCGTTTCTGAACAGCATGCAACTTTCACATCGTTTTTTTCACCCTTGGCCAGAAAATAATCCATGTGCGGAATCACCGGAATATATTCAACATCCAACCTTGGACAAGACCCCGTAAAGGATGTTAATCGGGCTGTAATGGCTCTTTATCGCCGAGGTCCTGATTGTCAACAGGTAAAACATCTTGGAAAATGTATACTGGGACACGCACGACTTTCCATTATCGACCTTTCGACAAATGCCAGTCAACCACTTACCGACGCTTCTGAAAGATACACCATCGCCTTTAACGGGGAGTTTTTCAACTATAAAGAACACCGTATAAGACTTCTAGAAAAAGGATATCGGTTTTTAACAAATTCCGACACCGAAGTTTTTCTGGCTCTCTACATTACCTATGGCGAAAAATGTTTGTCAATGATTAATGGCTTTTTTGCCGTAGCCATTTACGATTCGCTGCATCAAACACTTCTCGTTGCACGAGACCGATATGGCGAAAAACCACTTTATTTCTATCAAAGCAACGGTGAGCTCTACTTTGCTTCGGAACTCAAATCCCTGCTCTCCTACCCAATTCCCCGCCAGATAGACCGCAGCAGTTTGTTTGGCTATTTTGTCCACAACTACGTTCCTGGCAATGACTCTATCATAGAAAACGTTAAAAAATTGCCACCCGGAGGTAAAATTAAAGCTAGCCCCCAAGGAATAACCATTGAAAATTGGTACGAAATCCCCGGTTGGTTAGCTGAAAAAACATCTCCACAGGAAGCCTCACAGCAATTGTACTCCTTACTGGACGATGCGGTTAAGCTGCGTTTAGAATCCGATGTACGATTAGGCTGCTTCCTTAGCGGTGGAGTAGATTCTTCTATCATAGCCTACCTTGCTAAGCAACACAAATCCAATTTAATGACCTTCAACATCGGGTTTCCCGATCAACCTTACTTCGACGAAAGCAGGTTTGCTCAAGAGGTCTCTAAACACATCGGCACTCAACACACCACATTTGGGATTGGTAACCATGCACTGCTGGAAACGGTTTACGATGTTCTGGAATATATTGATGAGCCGTTCGCCGATAGCAGTGCCATTCCCGTAAATATTCTATCGCGAGAAACACGGAAATTGGTAACCGTAGCACTCTCCGGCGACGGAGCCGATGAGCTTTTCGGAGGCTACAGAAAACACCTGGCCCATGCCAGAGCGATCCGATTTCAACCCTACCGAAACGCTTTAGCCCTATTAACACCGTTTCTGAAACTTTTCCCCAAATCGCGCAACTCGTTTTTTAGCGACAAAGTTCGGCAACTTGAGAAATTCATCACCGGTTTATCTCTTTCAGCGGATAAAAGATACCAACGTTGGGCATCGATAAGTTCTCCCGAAGAGGTAAGCAAACTCCTATTGCCGCCAATAAACAGCCAAAGCTATCTGAAATTTATCAATGAGCTTACCCTGCCGCTAACTAAACACGAGACCATTGGCAACATTAACGCAGCCGACCTTATCTTAGTTTTACCGGGCGATATGCTCCCCAAAGTCGATAGAATGTCGATGTCGCGATCGTTGGAAGTGCGTCTGCCATTTCTTGACTATCGGGTGGTGGAATTCTCGATGAAACTCCCCGACTATTTAAAAATAAACCGCAATCAACGTAAATGGATTCTACAACAAGCTTTCGGCAAATTCTTGCCCTCTGAGGTTTTCACGCGCCCCAAAAAAGGATTTGAAGTCCCTCTGGCCTATTGGCTAAAACACGATTTAAACCATCTGATTAATGGAGAAAATTTCTCAAAAGATTTTATTGAATCTCAGGAACTATTCTCATACTCAGCAATCGACAGCCTGAAAAAACAATTACAAAGCTCTCAGTTGGGCGACACACCGGCCAAATTATGGGCTTTGATAGTATTTCAGCACTGGTATAAAAAATACAATCCTCACCTATAGCTATGCCCCGTGTTTTACGTATCATAAATCGGTTTAATCTTGGAGGCCCCACCTATAATGCAGGTTACCTAACCAAATACCTGTCTCCGGAATTCGAAACCAAACTCATTGGCGGCCCCAACGAAGAGAGCGAAGCCGACAGCCTTTTCATTCTCGATTCGCTCGGAGTTGAGGGTGAAATTTTACCCCGAATGCGCCGCTCCATTAACCCGTTGAACGATTTTCTGACACTGCTGGAAATAATCCGTATAATTCGAAACTACAAACCTCAAATAGTCCATACACATGCTTCCAAAGCCGGAACCTTGGGCCGTCTAGCGGCATGGCTGTGTGGAGTTCCGGTTATTGTTCACACATTCCATGGACATGTATTTCACAGCTATTTTTCGTCGCTAAAAACCAACATTTTTAAGCAGATTGAACAATTTTTAGCCCGTCGCAGCCATGCCATTATTGTAATTAGCCATGGGCAAAAAAAGGAACTGTGCGAAATTCATAAAATAGTTCCGGAACACAAAGCGCACGTTATTCCCTTGGGATTTGACCTTTCGAGGTTCTACCACATTTCGGAAGAACAACGGAAAACATTTCGCAGTCATTATCATATTGCAGAAAACGAAGTTTTGATAGTCATAGTAGGAAGATTAGCCCCGGTTAAAAACCACAACATGTTTTTGCGAGTAGCCAAGCTGGTAAAAGAGGAATTACACAGTTCCATATGCCGATTTATGATTGTTGGAGACGGTGAAACTAGAAAGGAATGCCTCTCCAAGACTGCCAAATTGAATTTGTTGGTATCTACCCCGGAAAATCCCAACCGTAGAGCCGATGTTATTTTTACCTCCTGGATTAGAGAGGTAGAAAACGTATATGCCGGGGCCGACATTTCAGTACTAACCTCCTTCAACGAGGGCACACCGGTAAGCATCATCGAATCGCTGGCATCGGGAGTTCCGGTGGTTACCACCAACGTTGGAGGAATTTCAGATATAATAACCAACGGGCACGAAGGTTTTTTAACGGAAGTTGACAACGACAGAGAGTTTGCTGATAAACTAATAGAGTTAATTCAATCGCCGGAAAAAAGAAGAGCAATGGGACAAGCAGGGCGCAAAAGTGTTGAAACCCGCTTTGATTTTCGGCGCCTTGTGACCGATGTAATAAATCTTTACACGAATCTGTTGGAGACTTCGGTAAAAAATTCGCAAACACGTTGAAAATGTTATAACTTTGAAAGAATGGATTTTTGATTCAAACCCGCTATTCACCCATTCAATAGAAAAACTTATTGAGACAAAAATAACCACTTATTTTAAGAAAAGGTTTCTTATACTACGCCAAATGAAACAGAGCATAAAATGGTTAACAATATTCCTGATAATAATCGCTGTTGCCGGTTGCAAAGTGATACATCCAAACCGCATGCTGGAAACACCCAGCGATTTTCAATACGAACCATTTAAAAAATCTGAAATAGAGTACAGAATAAAGCCCTACGATAAACTAAGCATCAGTATTTCAACCAACGATGGCTATCAGATGATATCCATAACCGAAACCAATCGAAACCAAAACCCCAAGGGCGAAATAGAATTCCTAGTAGAATTTGATGGGCAGGTAAAACTCCCCACCATAGGACGAGTACACCTAGCCGGAATGACAATCCGCGAAGCGGAAAAAACACTGGAAACCCTATATGCCAATCATTATCAAAATCCGTTTGTTTTGCTAAGGGTTGTAAATCAGCGTATCTATTTGTTTAAAGGCGGTGGTGAAGTCGGAACTGTTATCAACATCCCTGAAGACAACCTCACCCTGCTCGAGGCTTTGGCCATGGCTGGTGGCCTCACCGATTCCGACAAAGCCTATCAGATAAAAGTTATACGTGGAAATCCAAGTGAAAATGCGCAAGTATTTTTGTACAATATCCGTCGCATAACCGATTTGAAAGGGACTAACCTTCAGTTGGAACCCAACGACATAATTTTTATCGATAGTCGTCCCAGATACATACGCCGTGTGATGAACGAACTCACCCCATATCTGGCTCTACTCTCAACTATTTTACTTGTAATAAATATAGCAACCAATGGTAAATAAAAAAATACCTACATTCAACGAACAGTTCGACCCGGTTGTATTTCTTATAATACTTAAGCGTGCTATTTTACCGGCGGTAGCAATAGTTTTTCTGGCTATTTTGGGTGCATTTTTGTACCTTCGATATACTCCGCCAGTTTATACAGCTCAAACCATAATCCAAATCTCGGAAGAAGAAAACCCAACAAAGATTCTCCCTTTAGCCGATGTTGATAACAGCAAAAACATTGGCAAATACATCACCCTCATGAACTCAAAGGAGTTTTTAAAGCGTTGCCTGAAAAAACTTCCACTTTATGTGCGCTACTATATCAAGGGAACATTTCTCAAAACAGAATTATATCGAAGCACCCCCTACACCGTAGAAAACGACCTAAAAACACCTGAGTTATTGAATATTCCTATTTTTGTTGATTTTTTGTCGTTCGACACATGTCAAATATCACTCACTCTTGACCAAAGAGTTTGGAAAAAGCAAATTCCTTTAAGAGAATGGGTATCAGTAAACGGAAATTTGCTGAAAATATCCATTCAAAACTACGAGGCTATCCTCAATAAAATGGAGTCGGATCCACTAAACAAATATTTCTTTGTTATTCCTGATGAAAACTCTCTGATTGGAGAACTTTTAAACAACCTCACCATTCGAATTCTAAATCCTCAAGACAAAACCATAGAAATAGCCTATTTATCGAACAATGCCGCTCAGGCTGCCGAAATTGTAAATCTACTGGCAGAAGAATTCAGAATTTACGAAGTTGAAAAAAAGAGCGAAAGTGTTCAAAACATACTCAAATTTATTGATAATCAACTAAATCTTGTTTACAGGAATCTCGACATAACAGAATCGGAAATCCACGATTTCAGAAAAAAACACAACATAAAAGACAACACCAAAGTCGAGTCACCCTACCCCATATTCATGAATCGCAAGAACGAACTGGAGACCACCATCCTTCAACTCGACTTTGAGCTTAAATCGTTGCAACAAATAGCCACACAAATAGAAACAAAGGAAAATCCAAATATTCTGGAATTAATTGCCATGGTGAGCGATACCAGAAATGAGTCGGTAGTGAGTTCTATGTTGAGCAAGCTCGATAAATTACAACAAGAAAAAAACGGATTGCTGTTTGACGTAACTGCCAATAATCAAAGAATACAGCGCCTTGATGCTCAAATCGATAACTATAAAAAGCAATTAAAATCGTTGCTGCAAACCATGATTCAAAGAACAAAACAACAAAAAGAAAACTACGAGAAAAATCTTGATGATCTTGAAAAGAAACTCTTTGCCCAAAGCTCCTACAACGAAATTGAATACGCAAAACTTCAACGTCTCTACTCCATAAATCAGGAATTTTACAATCAACTGGTGCAAAAAAAAGCCGAATACATGATAAGCCAAGCCAGTTTTGTTCCCAACAGCATTATTCTTGAAAAGGCAACCACTCCTGGAAGCCCTGTCGCCCCGAACAAAACCAAAATAATAACATTTAGCATCATTCTATCTCTACTTTTGATTTTCTTATACATTACCGTTAAATACCTGCTTTTTGATGACATTATATCTCCGGAAATTATAAAACAATATACCGATGTGCCGATAATAGGCGTAGTCCCAAATTACCGAAAAAAGATACCAGTATCGCAGTTGCTGGTAGATAAACGTCTTAACTCAATGTTTACGGAAGCCTTTAGAAATATCCGAACCAATCTGCAGTTTTTATCCCAATCGGGAAGAGCCAAAATAATTACAATATCTTCTACTGTTTCAGGAGAAGGGAAAACATTTATTGCCATAAATCTGGCAGGGATACAGGCCATAAGCGGCAAAAAAGTAATCATTCTCGACATGGATATGCGCAAACCACGACTCCACATAGGCTTTGGCGTGGAAAACGATAAAGGAATGAGTACCATTTTAAGCCATCAGCACACCTGGAAGGAATGCGTTAGAACATCAGAACTTGAAGGGTTGGATTTTATAACAGCCGGGCCGGTTCCGCCAAATCCTGCAGAGCTAGCCTATTCGTCGCACATGGAAACATTGCTCGACGAAATGGAAGAAGTTTACGATACCATAATTATTGATACGCCACCAATAGGCATTGTAACCGATGCCCTTATAAATCTTCAACGGGCAAACTATCCTATTTACGTATTAAAAGCCGGCATTTCTAAACGGAACTTCCTGCAAAACATTAATTCGCTACTTACTGAGAAAAAACTCAGCAATATTTCAGTAGTTTTTAATGGTGTAGATCTGCGCCGAAGCCGAAGAACTGCCTATGGATACGGGTATGGATACGGTTACGGATATGGTTATGGATACGGCTACGGATACTATTCCGACGAAGAAGATTTCTTGCCACCCAAATGGATTCGCAAAGTAAAATCGATTAAATTTTGGTAACCCCTTTGACTATGGAAGCTACTATTATTGCCATTCTTTATAGTTTGTATGCCTTTATTTTCGGCTTTTTACTTCACAGACATTTAATCAGCAGCAACGAAGAATACACTATACGAAAAGCCAACATCACCGGCATACGCTGGAATTCACAGTCAAAACCTATTCTGGGTGGATTAACCTTTTACAGTCTGTTTATTTTTGGAATAATCAACTATGCCATACTGTACCGCGGTGATTTTTTAACCAGTGGAACCAGCGTAGGAATAATCCTGGTGGTTACAATCGCCTTTTTGATCGGACTAACCGACGATTTGCTCAATACTAGTCCAGCCGTAAAATTTGGTGGACAAATTGCCTGTGTGCTAATTCTTATAAACTTTGGCATCTACATCAAAATATTTGACACCCCCACACTAAACTACATATTAACCGGCCTATGGGTTGTTGGAATGATGAACAGCATCAACATGCTCGACAATATGGACGCAATTACAAGCAGCATAAGCCTTGTGATTTTTTCCTTTATTTTATGTATTGTAGCTTGCTTCGACTTTAATATCGACAAGTGGTTTTTTATAATTATTATCCTTTCAGCAATTAGTGCCACCGGTAGTTTCTTAATATTCAACTGGAACCCATCGAAAATGTACATGGGCGACAATGGGTCTATGTTTTTGGGAGCACTGCTGGCAATTTTAGGCATTTTATTTGTGTGGAACATTCCGAGTTCCAACTTTGAGCATCCCGGATTTACCCCCTTGCTCCTAGTTGCGCTAACCTACCTTGTTCCAATAACCGACACAACTACCGTGAGCATTAACCGATTGCTGAAAGGAAATTCTCCATTTGT
>CALJOM010000013.1 GCA_937981765.1 uncultured Bacteroidales bacterium | reverse complement strand
CTTTGCTTTGTCAAAGTTTGTTTGAGAAAACCCAATCTGACCTATTGTCAAAAGTAATGCTGTTGTTAAGATTGTCTTTTTCATTTTTGTCTTGTTATTGTTGTTGTTGTTTTCGGTGTCGTCCTAAAATAGCACCTAACTTACTTATATATCTCATAAAATCATCCTAATATTCCCAAAAATGGAAGAAAGGTCTGTTTTTTCGTCTTATTTTACCATAACAAATTTAAAACAAATTTTACAAATCATAAAAAGGCGATTTAATTTTTTGTAAACTATTTATTGAAACATGAGTATAAATCTCTGTGGTTTTGCTGCTCTTGTGTCCAAGCAATTCGTGAATATATAGCAAATCCGTACCGGCTTCAAGTAAATGTGTGGCATATGAATGCCTGAGCCAGTGCAAAGTAACGGGTTTATGAATATTTGCATTTTTTAAATGCCAATTTTAATACCTGTTCTAAACTTCTTTCAGAATATTTATTACCTTCGTTTTGTCCCTCAAATAACCATATCTTGGGTTTATACGCTTTGTAATATTCTCGTAACATCTCAATGGTTTTGTCCGATATGGGGACTTGCCGGTCCTTGTAGCCTTTAGAATTGTGAATGATGAGCATGTGTCGCTTGGAGTCCACATCGGTTATTTTAAGGTTTAACAACTCGCTACGGCGTAGTCCACAGGCATATATCAAGCTTAACATTGCATGATGTTTTATGTTTGCATGTTCCTTAAGAATAGCCTTAACCGCTGGCTTGCTCAGCACGTTGGGCAGCTTGTGCTGGCGCCGTGGACGCTGCAAACTTTCTACTTCTATTTTGCTTTTGCGTATTTCTCTGAAGTATAATTTAATGGCATTAATTATTTGGTTTTGATACGAAAAACTGAGCCCTTATTTTAGAGTATGTGTTTGTTTACAAAAAGTACAACATCGTCATTATTTGTGCTTGAAATATTTTTTTCTTTAAAGAAATTCAGAAATACAAATAGAGCCTCGCTGTAGGTTTTAATGGTTTGGGGGTGTGTCGTTTAAATTTTAGCCACTTTATAAATGTTTCGATTCCTCGATTAATATCGGTGTTTATTGGTTTTTCTGAGTTAATGTTCTGCCTATTCGTAAATGATTTTAATTCTATAATATCAACCCACGCTATGTTTCGAAATGTTTGAAACACTTGGTTCAGATTAAACTCTTTTTGTGGATTATATCAGCATTTTTGTGTAGCGATCCAGTGAGCTTTCAGTTTTGTTTTTATAAGATTTTGGAGCACAGGATCGTTAGCAGAATGGATAATAACTAATTCTTATTATTGATTGTTGCTAGGCGTGTGGTTACTGAATTCATGAAACTAGGTAAACATAGATTCGTAATTTGCCAAATTAACAAATAATATATAAAACACAGAAATGGTACTAATTTTTTTAGAGTTTCTGCTCATAAACTCCTAACTTAAGCACCTTCTTGCCAATAAGTGCAATTGAGGTGGAGCATTTAGCGAAGTGCCTGCCGGTTGTAACCAGCGCTAACCAATGGTTTACGCCGGATATTTATTGTTTTAATGCCACAGTTTCTCAGTGTGAAACAGAGGGTAGGGAAGAGTGGCGGTTTTTTTGTTTTTAGTTACAGCCTTGCTATTTCAAGATATTTTTCGATAGTTTCCCGCAATGTTGCCTCACTGGTGGGTTTGGGAATAAAATTGTTAATTCCCGCTTTCATGCACTGTTCTTGAACTATTGGGAATACATTGGCAGTAAGGGCAATTATAGGGGTTTTAAAATTAGGATGGTTGGGGGTTGTTCGGACTTTTTCGGCAATTATAATTCCATTTATGTCCGGCAATACAAGATCGAGAACTATCAAATCGAATGTTTGGGAATTTAGTAGAGCCAGTGCGGTTTCTCCATCGGTAGCTTTTGAAATGGCGGCGGTGGGTAGAATTCTTTTAATCAAGGCACAGGTGAGTAGCATGCTTGGGGCATTGTCTTCTACAATGAGTATGTTTTTTTCGGTTGACGAAGCCTGACTCATGAGTAGTTGAGGGAGTTAATTTTTCATTGGTATTTCCAATTGTTTTAAAATGCTGACTATTTGTGAAATAGAATATGGCTTGGTTACATAGCCTTTGCATCCGGCTTCCATGGCTAGTTTATGATCGCCTAGAAATGTGTAGGCAGTAACGGCTATTACCGGCAATTCGGAATTTATGGCTTTAATTTGTCGGGTTGTTTCATATCCATCCACGTCTGGCATTTTCAAATCCATAAAAACACAGGCTAAATCATTGATTTCTTGTACCTTTTGTATGGCATCTCTCCCGTTTTTAGCCTGTATAACTTTTGCATGCGAGGAGGTTTCAACAATTTTTGACAATAATAGCAAACTGGTTGGATCGTCGTCCACAACCAGAATTGTGTTTTTGTTCTGGGTGTCGAACGAATGTGCGAGGTTTTTAGATAACTTATGTTTTTCTACTAATTTTTCGGGGAAAACCAGTGTAAAACGGGTATATTGGTTTACTTCCGATTCAACTGTCAGATCGGCTCCCAAGAGGTAAGCTAATTGTCGTGAAATAGACAGGCTAAGCCCGCTTCCTTCATGGCTTTCGTTGAAATTTTGTTCTACTTTTGAAAAAGGACGAAATAGTTTATCAAAATCCTCCTTGGGAATTCCTATTCCGGTGTCCTCAACAAACAAGCAGACCTGCCGGTCATGAATCTCCAGCCCAAGAGTTATTTTTCCTTTAGTGGTAAATTTTATGGCGTTATCCAGCAAATGTGCAATAATTTTTTTTACAATTTCTTCATCGGTTCGTAAACGGAGAGTATTGTGCTTATTTTCGGAGGCAACCTTATTACTTCCTTTTGAGGGAAATTCTTTTAGCTCGCGATCAGCATATGTGTTTGGTGCTATTTGGGCGGAAAGTCCCGTTGCCTCGGGAAGTTGAATAATAAAATCGATATTCTTTGCGGCAATCTTGTCGTAATATTCAGAGTGTAAGTCTAAAATAATTTTCTTTGGCTCAATGGGAGCAATGTTTACAGTAACGTTGTTAGATAGTAATAGGGAGGCGTCAATGTAGTTGGTGATGGTGGTGAGAAGTCGATCGCAACTGTCGAGAATTATTTTGTAGTAGTTTTGTTTGGTTTTTTCGTCGGGGTTCTGAGCCATAAGCAGGTTTACAAAGCCAATTATCCCATTAAGCGGGGTTCGGACTTCGTGCGAAATGTTATTCAAAAATGTGGTTTTAAGCCGGTCGTTGGCTTCTGCCTGTTGTTTGGCTTTTATAAGGGCTCGCTCTGCTTCTTTTCGAGTGCTTATATCTTGGTAAATTCCCAAAACAGAGATCTGATTCCCTTCAAGCATTACGGGTTTTCCAATAATTGCTACATCAATCAGATTTCCAAAGCGGTTTTTCCTTACTGTTTCTTTGTAAACCGATTGGCTTTGCGCAACTTTTTTGGTTAGTTCTTCACCCTCAATACGTAGGTGTTCCGGTACAATGAGGTCGTTGATTCTTAGGCCTTTTATTTCGTTTCGGGAATATCCAAATAGAACTTCAAACTGGTGATTGCAGCTAATAAAGCGGTCGTCGTTATCGAGCACACATATTGCCAAGGGGCTGTATTCAAAAAGGGTTTCGAAATAGGTGCGTTCCAATTCAAGACGCTTCTGAACCTCATTTTGCAGAGAGAAATTGATATCGATGAAGTAAATGAATTCCTTGTCGAACGTCAGATACTTGGTTAGAATGTTTACTTTCTGACCTTTTTTGTTAATCAGCGACAGCTCCCGAACAGGCGATTGAATATCGTTTTCAATAATTCTACTAAGCTCACTGACAGGGTTTTCTTTAATGTTGGAGGGAATAATTAATTCATCGAGCCTACGTCCAATAGCTTCCGAGCGCAAATAGCCGTAGAGTTTTTCGCTCCCAGGACTCCAGTAAACAACCTCTCCTTTTTTGTTATATCCCTGTACGGCAATATAATCTACCGATTCAATCAGCTTAAGAAAAATTTCAAAATTTTTAACATTCTCCGTTTTGGGCTTTGCAAACAGAGCGGTAAGTTCCTCAATAATTTGCGGAATGTTTCTCGAATGAATTACCGAAAAAGCCCCGCTTTTCATGAATAAAACCGCTCTCTCCATCGACGGAAAGTCGGTAATAACAATAATGGGTTTCGAATGGTTTTGTTCAACAAACGAAAGGTAGGCAGAAGTGTCGGTATTCTCTTCGTGGAGTATTATCAGGTCTGAAGCTTCGGTGGTTGGCGCCGTTACTATGTTGTTCAGGGTTCGCTGATGTTGCACACGAATTTCAAGGCTATGGGTTTCACACTCTTGTTTAATGAGTTCAAACATTTCATAGCTTGAAGAAATAACATAAACAACACACATTGTGGTAATGGGTTATGAGGGTCCTATCGTTTTGTCCAAAAATAGATAAAAATTTGTTGTTTATGAAAAAAAACAATCGTTTTCATAAACCAATCAGAATTTCGTATGAAAATTTCTGAGAGTCAAGATTCGTGTAGCAATTGCCGAGTAATCAACATACTACCCTTGGTTTTAAATAACTGTTATAAAAATAAAATTCGGCTAACTTTTTTAATACCTTTGCACATCTTTTGCTTTCGATGAGTGAAATCAAGTTAAACCTAACCATGATTTTCGAGTTACCCCATCCCGTATTTCATGTCGTAAAAAGAGTTGCTACCCGTGAAAAGGTGGATGTGTATGTTGTTGGTGGGTATGTTCGGGATTTAATACTTCAACGGGAAAACAAAGATATCGACTTTGTGGTTGTTGGTAGCGGCATTAACCTGGCCATGGAGGTGGCGCGCGAGATAAATCCTAATATTGAGGTAGTGGAGTACCGTAATTTTGGTACGGCAATGTTTCGGGTTGACGATTTGTGTATCGAATTTGTTGGCGCACGTAAGGAGTCGTACAATCGCAACAGCCGTAATCCGGTGGTTGAAAATGGTACGCTTGAGGATGATCAAAATCGGCGCGATTTTACCATAAATGCTATGGCAATAGGGCTAAACGAACACAATTTTGGCCAACTAATTGATCCGTTTGATGGGCTCGGAGACCTGGAACAAAAAATTATTCGCACACCACTCGACCCCGATATAACCTTTAGCGACGATCCTTTGCGTATGCTTCGTGCGGTTCGGTTTGCTACGCAACTTGGATTTACAATTCACGATACCGCCTTTGAAGCCTTGTCGCGTAATGCCGAAAGGCTTACGATTCTATCTCAGGAGCGTATTACCGACGAGTTGAATAAAATTATCCTTTCGTCAAAACCAAGCATCGGCTTTAAAATTTTAAGCAAAACAGGGTTGTTAACTTATATCCTTCCGGAACTTGAGAGTTTAAAAGGTGTTGAAGTTAAAGGCGAACAAGGACATAAAGACAACTTTTACCACACCTTGGAAGTGTTAGACAATATTAGCCGGACGACCTATAATCTGTGGTTGCGTTGGGCTGCCATTCTTCACGATATTGGAAAATCAAAAACCAAACGGTTCGACAATACCCACGGATGGACTTTTCACGGGCATGAGGTTGTTGGAGTAAAGATGACCGAAAAGATTTTTAAACGGTTGAAATTGCCCACAACACAAAAAATGAAGTATGTGCAGAAACTGGTGTTGCTCCACATGCGTCCGATTGTTTTGGCACAGGAGATAGTTACCGATTCAGCCATTCGTAGGTTGCTTTTTGAAGCCGGCGATGATATCGACGATCTAATGTTGCTCTGCGATGCCGACATTACTTCAAAGAATCCGCAAAAGGTAGCTCGTTTCCTGGAGAACTATCGTTTAGTGCGTAGAAAGTTGGTGGAAATTGAAGAAAAAGATCGTATACGAAATTTTCAGCCACCGGTGACCGGCGAAATGATAATGGAACGTTTTGGGCTTCCACCCTGCAAAACCGTAGGCGATATAAAAGATGCAATAAAAGAGGCAATTCTGGATGGAACTATTGAAAATTCTTATGAAGCCGCCTGGCAATTTGCCCTTTCGGTTGCTAAAAAAATGGGGTTAAATCCTATAAAATAGGGAATCGATATCCCAGAGTAATAAAGATGCGTGGCGTAGTTTTAAACAGAATGCCCTCTTGTGCCACTATTTCTTCTTGAAAAATTTTTCTTATGGAAATTTTAGCCAATAAATTTGATAATCCGGAGAAACAGTGTTATTTTTGCAGACGCAATGGTCAGTTGGCCGAGAGGCGAGGCATCGGTCTGCAAAACCGAGTACGGCGGTTCGAATCCGCCACTGACCTCGTAGAGCTCTTGTCCTAAAAGGCAAGAGCTTTTTTATTAAAAATCGCTTCAAAAAATAAAAAGGCGGGTCTCATTCCCGCCTTATATGTTAAACTAACTGTTATTTATCTTTAAATCCAATCAGGATAGAAACACACCCACTTTTTGGTGTAGCACTCGGATTTAATCCTTCAGGGATTTCAATTTCAACACGTATTTGTTGGGTTGCTGTGCTGGTAAAATCCCACATGTTGGCGTAGTTGTATTTTGTGTTATCAAAGAGAACATTGTTTTGCACGTCATGCAGGCGGAATATTATTTTACCTAGATGTTCTTCGGCACAAATTAATACTCGATAATCTTGTTTTGCATAGAAGGTAAGAACTAATTCGGCAATGTCTCCTTCATTTAATACGGCGGAGTTCATTTGGCCGTTGTAAATGTAAGGCGAGATTTGTGGAATACATTTGTTTTTAGTGAAATTTTTACATTGGCCATTCACCTCCAAGCTGCCTAAAATCAGCGTAAGCATAAGTCCTAACAGTAGCGGTAACGATTTCATATATTCGTTTATTTTGAGTCTGACAAATATCCCTACAATATTAAAATTTATCTAGCAACTTTCCAAATCTATTTAACGTTTTATGATAAAGGTTCGGATAATCTCGAGCTCTTTTTGTAGTTTAATAAAAGTCTCTTGGTCAATTTCATGGAGGTTGCCCGAGTGAAGCACGGTTTTACCTTCTTGCGGGTTATTCATAGTCTTGGTTTGCGTTGATGTTTCTTTAACGTTCGAGAATATTTCCTTTAGTTTGTTTAATCGTTGATATAGTTCTCTACGAATAGGGGTTTCAAGATGGAATGGTTCAAGGAGAGCAATAAGATGTTGATTGGAAATTTTTTGTGAGGCGATTTTTTCAAGCAGTGCTTCTTGTCGTTTGATATCGGTAATCAGTTGAGTAGAAAGGTACATCCCTTCAATCCAGCTTCCGATCAGGATAAGTACGGCCGTTCCTTCGCGGTTGTTTTCCTTAAGATAGGCATCGGCTTCGCTGAAAAGATCAATAGATACGTTTATCAGGGAGTCTCTATTGGTTAGGTTTTTTTCAAGCCTTTCTACGGCAATTGAACTTTGGTTGTCTGGAATTTGGAGGGCAATGGTTAGGTTTCTTATGGAACTTAGATATTTAATCGATTCCTGAATTTGGTCGAAAACGCGACAATAGCTCATATCGGCCCCGTAAACCCCAAGATTTAATGCCTGAAAATCTTGCGTAAGGAATTCTTTCTCTCTTCCGTGTTGGCTCAGCAGTTGGGGATTAAAAACAGCTTTAGATTTTTCAATTAGATTGGCCATTTCTAGTGGAGAAGGTACATTGTAGAAAATCTGCCGAATAGCTTCGGTGCGATATGCAGTTGTGTCGGAGTTTGCAATATC
This sequence comes from uncultured Bacteroidales bacterium, assembly GCA_937981765.1. Taxonomy (GTDB): domain Bacteria; phylum Bacteroidota; class Bacteroidia; order Bacteroidales; family Salinivirgaceae; genus JAAYQU01. The sequence continues at coordinate 73,436 of CALJOM010000013.1, read as the reverse complement.
GTTTTCGCTATCAGGGTGGGAAGTGGTTTTTCCGGAACAACCTAAAAGAATTCCAAGAGTCAAAATACCGTAGAAAATTTTTGTTATTGAAGTTTTTTTCATACCTATTAGGTTTATTGTAACTAAGGTTAAAGAATCTTTGCAAAGATAACAAAGTTTTTGTTGCTTTTTTGTTTTGACTTAATTTTTACCCTGACTTAACTGGTGGTGTTTTGTGATTTTGATTTGTTTGTGGTGGTGTTTTTTAGTGTTTATTTGTTTAAATCGTGCTAAGGATTTTGGGATAGGCTTTCAGTCTGCTTCTGTGTGAAAAGAGTTGGGGTAAGGGTTAGTTGAAAATAGGCAAATTGGGCGAATTTGTTTTCGGGAACATTTTGCAATTGTTTGAGAGCATTTGTGGGGAGCATCATCAAATAGCCTAATTCGGCGCGTCCCCAGTCGGAAAACTTGTAGTTGATTATAAAATCGTTTTCATAGCCCAAGTATTTTGAATTTGGTGTGGTGTGGTTGGTTTGCGCTAAGTTAAAGATATGCCCAATGTTTTGTACAGAAAGGCTTTTGGTGGGTTTCCATTCGGCTAAAGCGTACAAATCTAATATTCCACCACGATTGGTGTGTGTGTCAAAGGTTCGGAAATAATCCATGAATCCAAAATATTGATGACGAGCCATATAAATTGGATTAAAAACATTGTCGCTGTTGTCGTTAAGATTTTTATCTCCAGAGAGGTAGGTATTACCGATTCCAATCTTAAACGGATTGATGTTGTATGTTGCTAAAACATGACCCAAAAAGGCATTAACAGTGGTTGCCTGTTGGTTTTTTCCATATTGGTAATAGGCATTGCCAAGGAGAGAGAAGTTGCCAAGATTGAGCGAAGTGAAAAAACCGGTGGTGTGTCGCAGATGAGTTTTGTTTGAGTGGTTGTTTTCTGTTTGGCCGACGGTTATATGCATTAGGGAAAGCGTCAAGGTGTCGGAAAATTTTTGTTTTGCCCAGAGCAAAGTAAGGGTTTTAAAGCGGTCGTTCGGGAAATAATTGTTGGAGTTTCGTTCGTAGAGAGTGTTCCAACTGGTGGCTGCATGTATATCCAGGGAGTTGAATCTGAACTTTAATACCACAGCGTCGGAGGCTATTCCTTTTTGATTCCAGTTTGCGTTGCCAAGTAGAATTTGATTGTCGTAAATTAGTTCTTGCCGCCCTATGGCAAGCCAATGTTCCTCTCCAATTCGTACTTCTCCAACACCTTCGTAAAGGTCAAAACTGGCCGGATTCCCATTTACTCCGGCTGTGGTGGCCAATTGTTCGCTTCCCCATACTCGGACATCCTGGGGAACGATTTTTATTTTTAGCGTGCTGGTGTTGTATATAACGCCTAAACGGGTGCGCTGCGAAATAAAAAAAGCTGCTGTATCGTTTTGGGCGGCCAGTTTCTGATAGCCATTGCGTAGTTCGAGGCGATTACGTAGTTGAGATTCAACGGAAAACTGTGAAAACCCAACGTTGGGTAATAAGATAAAGAGTGCTGAGAGAGCGAGTGGGCAGAGTAGCTTTGTTTTCATAAACCAGGTATTGGGGCAGATTATTACATTTTTCGTAGGATATCGAGAAACTTTTCGTTGGGGAAAGCTTGGGTTGAGTCTGTAGAGTATTCGGGTTTCAGGCCGGTTACGAAATACATTTCGATTTGTCCTATGTTTTTGGCCTCAATTTTTCCGCGGGGGATGCAATCGAAGTAGTCTTTCACCAACTCGTAGGTGGTGGCGCTGATATTGATAGCGTTGATAACTCCCGACTGCTCCATTCGTGCGGCAATGTTAACGGCATCGCCCCAAATATCGTAGGCAAATTTTTTCTTTCCTACTACTCCGGCAATTACTTCTCCGGTGTGAATGCCAATACGGCAGTCCCAAGTGTGTTGATTGTTCAGTATTCGTGGTTTGTTAAATTCCCACAAAAATTGTTGTATTTCGAGTGCTGCTAAAATGATGTTCACTTGATGGCTGTTGTTTTTCATGGGTAGCCCGCCTACACACATATAGGCATCGCCAATGGTTTTGATTTTTTCCAGGAAATGTTTTCCAATGATATCGTCGAAGGAGGCTATAAGATAGTCGAGTTGTTCTACAATTTCGAGCGAATCGTAGATTCGGCAAAGTTTTGAGAATCCCTTAAAATCGATAAACATTATAGATACCGATTTATAGAGTTTTGGCTTTACTTTCCCTTTTTTGAGCTTGAGTGCAACCTCTTTGGGGAGAATGTTATGCAACAAATCGTCGGAACGTTGGCGTTCTTCTTCGAAGAGAATTTTTTGATTTTCCAGGTCGATAGTCTTTTTTGCTAGTTTTTCTTCGGTTTCTTTGAGGGCGGTAATATCGGTTTCAACTACCACAAAACGCTCTAGTGCTCCAAAGCTGTTGCATACGGGTGTTATGGAGGTTTGTAGCCAAATTTTGCGGTTGTCGGGATTGATAAACCAGCTTTGGTATTGTACTATCTGATTTTGCCTAAGTTGTTCTACAACCTGTTCCGGGTTTTCTAATACTGAAGCTTCGTGAAAGGTTTTGTATCGCTGGCAAAACTCTTCGAATGTTATTCCGAAAAGTGTGGCGAATCCTGTATTGGCCCAGAGTGGTTTACCTTGAGCGTCGTAAATCATTATGGCGTTGGTGGTTGTTTTAACGGCCAGGTAATAGTTGTCGTTAAATTCGTTAATGGTTCGGATAAGTTTTTGCCCTAGTAATTGTAGTGGGGTATTGTGAGGGAAAATTTCTACATTTTCGGGGATTGTGTGGGAAAAATTTTCATACCCTTTTATCCAAAGGATTTTTTTTGTTTGTCTTGAGAGATTCTCTAACTCCTGAAAGGAGGTCTCGTTGCATAGAACAAGGCAGTCGTAATTTTGGTCGGGGGTGTAGGGTTGCCAGTGTAAATGTTGGCCAAGGGCGATGTTTTGCCGTTCAAGTTTTTGTTGAAAAGAGTCGATTTCTTCTCCTATGAAGCTTATTGTGTAAATACCCATCTTATCACAGCCTAAGTTTTTGTTCCACTAATCCAAAAATATTAATTCGGTAAATAGGTTGGTTATAGTGTAGTGGATTTTTTTATTCGGAAATGATTATTCCACTGATGGAATCGGTTTTTGCTCCGGTGTATTCTTTTAAAGTGTTCAATTTTTGGTTTGTTTTTAACCACCCAAGGAAGGCGAAAATCAGGGCTTCTTTAAAGTCTATAAGCAATGGATTCGGAATGATAATCTGAGTTTGAGTTTTTTGTTGAAGTTGGTGGATGAAGAATTTATTGTGAGCTCCACCTCCCGTAGCAAGCATAGTGGAATTAGGCTGGTTGGCTATGTTGGAAATCTGTTTTGCGGCATGTTCAACCCAGGTGCGCATTAGGTCGGGGATGGAATATAGATTGGTTTCGAGATAGGGGAAAATATGTTTTTCTACCCATTCTCGTCCGAGCGATTTTGGGGGAGGTGTTTGGTAAAAGGGTAGGGAGTTTAGCTTCTCCAACACTTCTGGGATAACGTTTCCGGATTGGGCAATTTCTCCGTCTTTATCAAAACTATAACCGCAATGTTGTGCCAGATGGTTCAATACAAAATTCAGCGGCACAATGTCGAAAGCCACAATTTTTTGATTTTCGTTGTAGGAGATATTGGCAAAACCTCCAAGGTTCAGGCGGTAGGTATATCGATTGAACAGCAGTTTATCGCCTATCGGAACCAAAGGTGCGCCTTGCCCGCCACGAGCAACATCGAGTCGGCGGAAATCGAAAACTACCGTGATTCCGGTTTGAGCGTAGATGGATGTGCCGTTTCCGATCTGAACGGTTATTTTTTCTGAAGGGTGGTGAAAAATTGTGTGGCCGTGGGAAGCAATAAACGATATTTTCTCTTTGGGAATGGAATTATTTAGTAAAAATTGGGTTAAACAGTTGCCTAAAAACTCACCATATTCGTTATCCAGTTTGCAGAAATTGTAGGCCGTTAGGGTGTGTGCCTGAGATAACCGTTCTTTCCACATTTTGGGGTAAGGAATGGTTTCGGCTTTTTCGATGTTGTATTCCGGGGCCGAGAATTCTCCCGAAAATGAGCAAAGGGCGATATCCACCCCATCGAGCGATGTTCCCGACATTATTCCAATGCAAAGCGTTGGTTCCAAAGAATTTTTCATGGATTTTGAGGTGCAGTTAGGTTGATTTTTCGGGTGGCACGATTTCCGGCTTTATCCGTAACCACAATTTCCAGTTCATAGCGTGGTTCTTCCGGCAAATGTTCGTCAATAAAATATTCCAGGAGGTTGTTTTTGGCGTCGTACTCAAAAAGCACCCACTTTTTGTTGATTTGCCCACTGTAGGTATTGATTCCGCTCAGATTATCGACAATTTTAATGCGAATCGATTTTTTTCTTGCAATGCTGGCGCCGTTGGCAACGTTAAGCGGTAAAATCTGCGGAGGTGTAGTATCTACCATAAAGGCCATATCGCCAAAATTGCGTGTGGTTGCAATAATCTGTTTGTTTTGAACCCGTGGATTGGCATCGTGTACAGAAAGGTTTTTGTCGGCGGCATTTATCAGAACTAATTTAGAATGCCATTCCGGCTTTATGGTTTCGGCTTTAAAACATATTTCCAAAGGTCGATGTAGAGGTGTGTTTTTGTTTCCGAACGAATAAATCCGACTTACAAATTTGGAGTTGCCGTTGTTTTTAATGGTGTAGTTGAAATAAAGCGTGTCGTAGAGTGCGTCGGCCGGAGCGGTAATTGACAGAATGGAGTCGCTGTAATAGTTGGGTTGATTGGGTATCCAACGGGCTTTGTATTCGGGAACGGTAATGGGAATGGAATCAGATTTTGTGCCCCGTATGTAGAAGGTAAGTTTCGACTGGTTTGCCCGACTGTCGGCGGCAGTGATGTCGATACGATAAATTTCTCCGGCGACTAGATTTATTAATCCTCGGTTAACAAGCTGGCGATAGTTTTTCAGTTGGTTGCCGGGTTCCACAAAGCATTTGTGAATAGTTTGTTTGTTTTTAAGTTGCAACAGATAATCGGTGTGGCTAAGCACATACCTGACATCAGAAAACGGAAGTTTGTCCATCACAAAATCGTAAACCACGGTAGAATTTACCGACATTGTGAGCCGGGTTATACCGCAAATATGCGAACTTCCCGTTACCCGGTCGGTTACGTGAACCCCAATTCCGATTGTTCCAGAGGTTAAAATGGTGTCGCCCTGTATGAGCCTGTTTTTGTTACCGTTTTGCATTACAGGATATTGTTTACGGTGATTTCCGTTGAAATATTTTAGCTGGGCTTGCGGATAAATAACTATGTTTTTAATGTCGGGAGGAATGTTATCGGCAATATCAAATCCGAAAATAAGCGGATCGATAGGCACCTGGTTGGCAGTGCGGCGGATTTCAAAATGCAAGTGTGGCCCAAAGCTGGTTCCGCTGTTGCCTGCAAAGCCAATGCATTCGCTTTTACGTACGGGGAAACGGTTGGCAGGAACCTGAATATCTACCGCAAAGGTTTTGTTCGCATATTGATAATCACGCACATAGTCAGCTACTTCCTTGGAAAACTTGTCCAGATGGGCATAAACCGAGGTATAACCGGTAGGATGGTCAATATATAGGGCTTTCCCGAATCCAAACGGTGAAACAAAAATACGACTGACAAACCCATCTGCAATGGAAAAAACCGAGTCGCCTATGCGCCCGCGAACTTTGATGTCGATTCCACTGTGAAACGTTGCGGTGCGAGGTTCTCCAAACGTGGCCGACAAAACTTGTTCGTAACGTAGGGGGTTACTGAATTGGGGTGGGGCATCAAAATCATCGTAAATCAGTAAGGTTACAAAAGGGAACAACGCAAGCCAGCGAAACATCATAGCATATCTTCTTTGGTGCAGCAAAGATAACATAGAATGCCGCAATTGACAACAATAGCATAAGGGGTTTCAGTAGTTTTTAGAATTCTGTGGGTGTTTTAGAAAATGGTTAATTCCTGTTGTTCCATATCCCGGAATTTAATGGAAGTAGGCAGGGTTTTTCGGTTATCTTCCTTAAACTTGCTAAAAATCGTTACCTTTGCTATCAGACTGTTTAGCTCAATAATTCAAACCGTTTCATGAACCGGAATTATGGATTTTTGATGGGAGGGATTCGTCTAATTTGCCTATTAGCCCTGTTTTGGTCATGCGAACGTGTTTATGCCCAATCGTTTTCCGAAAGAGTTCGGCTTTTTATTAGTGAGGATTTTATCAAGGCAAAGCAAATATTGGAATCTCCCTACCCAATTTTTTTTCGCGAAAAAAATGCCGTTATTTTCCAGACTCGGTTTTTAGTTAAAGGTATTGAGCCGCAGTTTCCGTTCGATAAATTTTTAACAAATTATTGTACGATAACTCCGGAAGGTAAAGCAGATTCAGCTGCTCTTTTTCTTGGCTATGGAACTTCGGAGTTGGTTCTGATTGGTTCCAACGCCGAAGGCAACAGGCTTCTGCTTACCGATAGGCTATTCCGAAGCGAATTGTTTGTTTTGGATGTTTTTGGTAGGCGTACACCTCGACCCAGAAAGGTGGAGAATTTTTATAACGGCGGTTTTCCGATTCATTCAGGAACTATTTCTTCCGATGGTTCTTGGATTGTAATTTCCACTGCCAGGCCCGGAACATTAGGCGGTTACGACCTTTTTACTGTTAAAGCAGATAATACCAACCATGTGCTTTTAGTAAAAAATGCCGGCCAAATGATTAACTCAGTGCGGGATGAAATTTTTCCAAAATTTTCCCATTCCGACTCAATGCTGCTTTTTGCCTCAAACGGACATTCTTCCAACGGGCAATTTCAACTCTACGAGGCACGTATTTCCAATGGTAATTTAACCCCGGCAAACATTTTAATTCCCTTCAACAGTAATACTGAAGAGGTATGCCGTTACGAGCCAATTGATTCTGTCATGGCAATGGTAACCATTTTCAATTTAGAAGAAGGGTTTGTAAATCAATGGAAAGAAATAGGTTTTAACCGTATGCGCTGGAATGTGCCTTTCGAACCAATCGACGTTCAACCTAAAATGCGTCACTTTCCATTGAAAGGAATGCTTTGCATTGATCGCAAAAAAGTCGATTTTCCGGTAGAGATTTCACTTTTTGATTCGATTGGACGGATAATTTCAACTACGTGTTTGAGCGACAACGGAACCTATTATTTCCCACAGGCTCCGGCAGAGCCGGTTTTAATCCTTTTTTCATCGGCCTACATGGTTCCTATGGCAGCCTATCTCTGTGTGCCTAATAATTACAAATATCCGTTTTACGTGATCGATGTTGCCATAAACGAAAGGAGAATCAACCCAGACTTTACTACCGTTTGTGTTAACCAATTATCTCCCTTACAGCAAAGAGAAATACATTCAAAGGTATTTGGGCATGCGGGTTATCAGGGAACTTTTACTATTGTTGAAAATTGTGTAAATGGGCATACACAAAACATGGATTTGGCAATTACCGAAACTCTGCCACGGCATTTTGAAAAAAAATGTAACCCTTTGCTCTCCATTTTTCCCAAAAATTTGATGGTAAAATCACCACCTTTTTCTATTTTGCAGTTAGATTTAAAAACGGAGGCCTACCCTCGTTATGTGGTTGGTGATGGGGTGGATGATGCCCAATTCGCCACCTTAGGAAGTGAATACACAATTATTGTGGGTAATGCTGAGGATATTGACCCCTATCGCTTAATGCAATTCGCATCCATATATAAAGCAGGAAATTTACGAATTAACCAAACCCATAGTGGCGATGAATATTGTTTGGGATCATTTTCTGATCTGGGACTGGCACAAAGTTTCCTCCCCGAACTTAAGAAAATGGGATATCGCGATGCAAAAATCGGGGTTTACGATCCGCTTCAAAACAGTTTTATGCCAATAATAGACTTGAAAAACGGAACTAATTCTTTGATAAACAGCAATAAAATCTATGTAAGAGTATATTCATCCACAACAATATTGCCTCCAACTGTGTTCCCGATGCCGGGAAAAATTGCCATAATTGTTGATAAGAATGGAGTTTTTCACTACATTTATCCAACCGAAAACAATAAAGTTGCATCGGAGACACTCACGGTTTTGAAAAAACAAGGCTTCAGTGCAACCATTGTAAATATCAATAGAGAAAAGTAATTTGAAACAATTCAAAACCAACCACTATGAATATTTCCTTATCCGGAGAAAAAGTACGACTAAGGGCGTTGGAGCCTGAGGATGTTGACCTGCTTTACGCTTGGGAAAACAATACCGAGGTCTGGCTTGTTAGCTCCACCTTGGTGCCATTTAGTAAAGCTGAAATAGCAGAATATATAAAGTCTGCCTCCAGAGATATTTACATTGCTCGACAATTACGCCTAATGATTGAAACCAACGAAAATTCGGCAAAAACTTTGGGAGCTGTCGATTTATACGACTTTGACCCTTTCCATCTGCGTGCCGGTGTTGGAATTTTGGTTGCCGGAGAGGAAAACCGCCGCAAAGGGTATGCTTCCGATGCACTGAGGGTGTTGATAAACTATTGTTTTGATTATCTTCACATGAAACAACTTTATTGCTCAATCCCCGATGGGCATGAAGCCAGTATTCGGTTGTTCGAATCGCTTGGATTTATGCCTTGCGGAAGAAAAAAACAATGGGTGAGGACGCCAAAGGGATGGATTGATGAACTTATGTTCCAGTTGATTAACAATCGGCTTTAACCTAATTTCATCTCAGTTTATTTCGATAGTTGATTAACCTGCCTACCAAAATTTTACGGCAATAATTACTTTTTAGTGAAATTTTTCAAAGACTTCCGGTTTCGTGAAAAATACGTTAAATGGCTCGTATCGATATTGGCTTATGGCTATTTGATATTTCATTTTCGCTATGTATCTACTGTTGAGTTTACCGTTCCCAATGGGTTGGAACTTTCTTTCAGGATTATTTTCCTGACATTTTTGGTATTGCTTTTAACCACAGCCAATTGGAGTATTGAAGCGTTAAAATGGAAACACACCTTGAGTCCTGTGTATGAAATTACGTATGCCAGAGCTATGCGTGGAATTTTTAGCGGGTTAACGGTGGCTGTTTTAACACCAAACCGCAGCGGAGAGTTTCTGGGTCGTATTTTTGTCGTCCCAACGCGATACAGAATTCACGCTATTAGCTCAACCATTATATCCAATATTTTTCAATTGTTTACCACTCTAATTTTTGGAACCATAGCTCTAGTTGTGTGGTTTTGGTTTCTCCAATATCCGATTTTCTTTTCTCTGCGAACTATTCCCCGATATACGTTGTATGCCTTGTTTGCCCTTGTAGTTGTGGCAGCTATCGCATACTTTTATCGTATAAAGCTTTTTAGGGAGTATGAGTGGGGAAAGCAAATTAATACCTTTCTACGACGTTTTTCCTTGCGAACAGCTTTTTTCCTGCTGCTACTGAGCATTTTGCGTTACTTTGTTTTTATAATTCAGTTCTGGATTATAACCAAAATATTTGGTCTCAGTCTGTCGTTATCTCAGGTGTTTTTAGGAATGGCATTGACCTATTTTTTAATGGCCTTGTTACCTGTATTAACCCTTGCAGAACCTATTACGCGCACAACTTTAGCAATGGTGTTTTTTGAATATTTAACCACTGAGACCACAGCGGTTATGATTTCGGTGTTGTGGCTTTGGGTTATTAATCTTGTAATACCTTCCATTATAGGGACTTTTATTATAAATTACACAAAATGAATACAAATGCGGAAATTTTATGGTTGGTGGTTTCGGCTGTTTTAATTCTTTTGGGTTTTATAGGTTGTATTGTGCCTGTATTACCCGGCCCACCATTTGCATTTTTAGGATTAGTTATTCTGGAAGCCTTTGGGATTGTTAATATCGACAATACTCTGCTGTGGAATTTGTTTGGATTAACAATTCTGGTTACAGCGCTCGACTATCTGCTTCCATCGTGGATGGTTAAACGTGCTGGAGTGTCAAAAAGTGCTGTTGTGGGGGCTTTGGTGGGCTTAGTTGTTGGGTTATTTATTCCACCGTTAGGTATTATTTTAGGTCCTTTTTTAGGGGCATTCATTGGAGAATTTACCGAGTCGGGTTTAACCAGTTCGGCTTTAAAAGGAGGGTGTGCTGCATGGCTCGGAATTCTGATTGGAATGGTGGCAAAACTTATTCTCACAGGTTATATGGCATGGATATTCCTTAAGTATGTTTCAACCTTTGAATTTTAGGAATGAGAATCCGAAATTTTAACATTTGGGGGCAAGATTGGGTACTTCTTGTCAAAGGAACTCTATCCGGATTTATGGGGTGGGGCTTCATTACTTCGCAGATTGCATCATCTTTATGGCTACAACGATTAGCTATTCCTATTGCAATAATGCTCTCCCTTCTGCCAGCAGCTTTTCCGTATCAATTTCTATCTTCCTGGTTTGTGTTATTGTTTGTGCCGCTCTTTTTTCTTCTTACTCTTAGCAGTGTCCAACGATATAAAGGAAAAGTGGGGAGTAAGGTTTTCATACCGCATCGAATAGTCTTCATTGGATTTATTTTGCCTATTTTTTCTGGGCTATTGCCCTTTCTTCTCTATCCAAATTTCAAGTACTCTGAAAAAACTAAATTATCCGACGGTCAAACGTTATTCTATCACCATTCTCTTGCAGAAGCCGAAGTCAACACTATTGCTGTTTTTTTACAGAATTTGAACGATAGTGTTTTAAAGTCTCTCGAAAGAATTAACCTCAATCGCGCCGGTGCCGGATATGTGTTGGAGTTGGTGAGTAGTTCAGTGAACTCAAGAACTGACTTATTTTTGTTAAACGATATTTTGTATCTGGAACTGAAATTGAATTATCAGGATGTGTTGAAATATCCCATTCACGTTGTCTTAGCAAATCCAGTGTCGGGCAAAAAGAGATTTCTGAGCCGCGAGTTTCTGCCTTCAGATTCTCTAGAACGGGAGTTGGCCGCACTTATTCTGCATCCTTTGCCTGCGGGGCAACGCTTGTTGGTAAATGTTGCCGTAACAAAGCACGAGCTTTCTATTGTAAAGCAGGCTTTGGGACGGTTGAAAAATTATTTCCCCCCCCAGCGTAAGTTCGATATTATTTTTACCAAATTTGGGAATAGTTATTCGCTTGTTTTCTTTGTTGATACCATGCATTGGCGCAATACTACACAACTGGAACGTTTGCGGCAGGTGGGGGAATATATTGAAAGGAGTGGTATATACCGAGAAATTTCTGTTGAATTGGTTGATAAAAAAGGATTTCGGAAAAAAATCAACTAATTTTTGGAGAACGTGTTGAGCAGATCGTCAATAAATCGTTCTTGTTTAATTTGAGGGGGAATTTCTCCAGTAAGTTTTATTATTTTTGGGTAGCTACTTCTAGTTTCGATGGTAGGCTTAATGTTTACCAATTTCATAAAAAGGCCGCGTTCCGATACATAGTCGAAAAGATAGATAAATCGATGGCCTTTGGTCTTGCACCACTCTTCAATAAGCAAATCTTCCATCAGCAAAGAGCCTGAGTTATCCATATCGATGAGTGTGGCTTCGGTAATTGGGTTCCAGTCGTTATCGGTACGAATAAACGATGCCAGGTAGTGTTTATCAAATCCTAAAGCCTGACTTATGGTTTCGTGTAACTCATAGAAAGTATTCTGCCCGTGAGCCTCAACCTCCAAGACAAAATCATCCGACTCGTCGCTTAAAAGTATAAAATGATAAACCACCACGTGTTACTTTTCTCAAAAATACATTTTTTTTTCGGGGTTGCCAAATTTGGCTCATAAATTATTCATGTCCGGACTATCTTTATCTATTAGGGATAGGATAATTCAGAAATTCACGTTTTGTCAGCGGATGAAAAAACCTAAACCCCGAGCATATGCGTAGGCTCGGGGTTTAGTAGAGCAGATAGGTATTATTGAAGAACAACCAAACCGGCGCTTAATGGAGCAATTGCGGTTTGAAGTTTTTCTTTTTCAATAGTTGCGGAAAGGTTGTGTTGCTCAGAAATACGTTTTAAAGCCAAATTTTTTGGCAGGTCGATATGAATTTCGGACTCCTGGACTGCTTTGTTGAATATAACAAGTACCGATTGACCGTTAAATTCTCTAAGAAATGCGTAGGTATCGGCAGTTACCAGCAATGGTTTGAAGGTGCCATACTGTAGTGGTAGCAGATTTTTGCGCAAGTGTATCCATTGCCGAGTGGTTTCGAACGTTTGCTGTTCGTGGGGCGAAAGATTGGTAAATTTCATCATCCTGCGGTTATCGGGGTCGTTACCGCCGGGCATGCCTATTTCATCGCCGTAATATATGGTAGGAACTCCGGGGATCGTTAGGTTGAATGCGTTCATTAACTGAAGTTTTCGATAGGCAAGGGTGTCTGAAACTTTGATATCGCGGGTCCAACCAGCGAGTTTAGAGTCCTCGTCGAAGCGAACATCGCCCGAAGCCAGGGAGATAAAGCGGGGTTTATCTTGATTTCCCGACATGTTGCCCATTAAATGCAACGAGCCGTAATAGTTCATCGATTCCTGCACTGCGTTGTTAAGCTGCTGAAAATGTGAGGCAGGTTTTGCAAATGTGGCTACAGCGGCATCGTAGAGATTGAAATCGAATTGGGCATCCATCATTCCGCTGCCAATATAGCTGCTTATTAATTCGCGGCTGCCGTAGGTTTCTCCAATCTGATAGATAGAACGTTGTGGGATGTGTTTTTTGATTTTTTGAGTTAATCGACGCCAGAATACTTCGGGAATATGTTTGGTTGCATCGTGGCGGTATCCGTCAAAGTCGAATGTGGTAAGCCAGAAAAGAGCGGAGTCGGTCATGGGTTCGTACACCTCAGCTCGCTCTAAATCGAGGGTTGGAAGAAACGTGTCGAACCATGTGGTTAGCCGGTATTCGTCCCAGCGTTCGGTGTTAAGCGACCCGTCGGGGAGATAGAGTGGTGTAGCCCAGTCGGGATTGGTTTGATAGACCGGATGGTTTTTGTGTACATGGTTGGCTACATAATCCAGTAGCATGTTCATGCCCGCTTGGTGGGCGGAATTGAGAAGTCTTCTTAGTTCCTGTTCGGTACCAAATCTAAAATCTACTTTTGTAAGGGCAATGGGCCAATAACCGTGATATCCTGAGAATTTAGTGCGGGGCTTTGGCCATAATCCCCAGGCATCGAGTGGGTTTTGGGTTATGGGCGATAGCCAGAGGGTGTTTATGCCTAGGGTTGAAAAATAGCCGTCTTCAATTTTTTTTGCTACGCCGACCAGGTCGCCGCCCATGTAGTTTGCTTTAGGATGCACTTCCGGGTCGTTAAGTGGGTGGTCGTTGTCCGGATTCCCGTTATAAAAACGGTCTACCATCAGAAAGTACAAGATTTGTGTGTGCTTGTCGTTTCGGGTTAACTGCGATGGCTTTGTTACGGGATTTTTAAATTCAAGCGGTATCAACAAGTCGTTACCTGAACCATGTTCGTTGGCTGCAAAGATCCTGATATGCGAACGCTTTGGTTTGGCTGCATTTCCCGGAATAAGAATTTCCAAATGATTTTCTTTCCAGCGGATGTAAGAGTTGTCTAAAAGGTAGTTTTCCCAAAATGCGTAAAGAACGGTGGGTTTCTTGTTAAAGCCTACAATGACTGTTTGTTTTTTTGGTTTTTGTGTAAAGATATAGGGAAGACTGTCAGGATGGCTTCCTTCTATTATTAACACACTATTTTGTCCTCCGATGTTGTTGTCTTCTACCACCGGATTGTTGGGGTCGAGTATCCATTTGCCATTGATAACTAGTTGGTAGTGATATTTCCCCGGATTGAGCCACAATTCTGTTTTCCACGTACCGTCGGGAAGTTGTTCAAAATGAGAGTCTTTGGGGTTCCAATTGTTAACTTGCCCTGCAATTTGGACTTGTTTGGGCGCGGATTTTTGAGGTTTGTAGTAGAGTTCGATTTTCTTTTTCATGCTCTTTTTTAACAAAAGGTCGTATCTGCCTTTTGGGGTAACCAATGTCATGATTTCGTAGGGGGCAAGGCGGGAGTTGTCGTGATAGAGTGTAATTGTGGAATCTGTGGGGGAATGTTTCAGAGAAATGGTTACAGGTAAAAGTATTTTAGTTATGTCTTTCCAGTTGAGCAGGTAATCGGAAAGATAAACCAAGGTGCTGTCCACACTGAGTTGAACAGGATAGGCGAGCCCGATAATTTCGGATGTTTCCGGTGCATGTTTTATTTTATGGTCGCAAGATGCGGAAATTAAGGCTACTAGAAGTATGATGGTTATCCAACGCATAGTGAGTGTTTTAAAATTGTTTAAGTTCGATAATCATTGCAGAACGTGGGGCTAGCTGAAGTTTATCTTGGGTAAGGTCGATAGTTTTCCCGGAAATAATTTCGTGTCCGGTTTTGTGCCCGCTTAATAGTTCGGAAAAGCGGGTTAGGTCAAGTTTCCTTGGTGTGAAGTTGGAATGAAGGATTATCATCACCTTGTCGGATTCTGTGTGGCGGAAGTAAACATAAATGTTGTCTTCGGGGATAAAGTGGGTTAATTTACCATAGTGGATGGCTTTTGAAGTTTTTCGCCATTGCAAAATTTTTTGGAGATAATCCCATGCTTCGTTTTGCATTTTTGTACGACCTCGGGAGGTAAAGGCGTTTTTGGTGTCGTCGGGCCAGCCTCCTGGAAAATCTTTACGAAGTTTTCCGTGGGAGAAGTTTTCGTCGGTGCCGGTCATTAAAATCTCGGTTCCATAGTAAATTTGAGGTATTCCTCGCACGGTTAGCAAAAAGGCCATGCCGAGTTTAAATCGCCCCAGCGATTTGTCTTTTTCGCGATGAAACCTTGTTACGTCGTGGTTGTCGGCAAAAATCATGATGTTTAGTGGATTGGGGTAAAGAAAATCGTGTGCTAGAATTTCATAAAGTCTCGAAAGACCGGTATCCCATCCGTAATTTTCGTCGAAAGCTCGTCCCATGGCATACATTAGCGGGAAGTCCATCACGGTAGGCAGGTGCGAATTGAAGCCGTCGATGTTGGGTGCATCTTTTTGCCAGTAGGCTACCCACGCTGGATAGTTTAACCAGGTTTCACCCACGATATTGAAATTAGGATATTCTTCCATAACAGCTTTTGCCCATTGTACCATAAAATTTTTGTCGGGATAGGGATAGGTATCCATGCGTATTCCGCTCAGGTTGGCGTATTCTATCCACCAAATGCTGTTTTGTATCAGGTAGGTAGACAGGAATGGATTTCGTTGGTTGAGGTCGGGCATGGAGAGATCAAACCAACCGTCGGCCATTTTTTTTCGGTCAAATTCTGAGGCGTGTGGATCCATCATGGCTATGCCTCGATAATTGCTTCGAGTAAATTCGGGCCATTGGTTAATCCAGTCGCGGAAGGGGAGATCTTTCATCCACCAGTGGTTGTTTCCGCAGTGGTTGAAAATCATGTCGATAATTACCTTTATTCCACGTTGATTGGCTTGTTCCACCATTGCACGGTAGAGCTCATTCGACCCAAATCTTGGGTCCACTTTGTAAAAGTCGGTAATGGCGTAACCGTGATACGAGAAAGCCTCTTGTTTGTTTTCCAGCAGTGGATTAATCCAAAGGGCAGTAATGCCGAGTTGATTCAGGTAATCGAGTTTGTTGATAATTCCCTGAATATCGCCACCGTGGCGTGCGTAAAGGTCTTTACGGTTCAACCGGTCGCCCAATTCGGGTATGTAATCGTTAGAGGGGTCTCCGTTGCAAAAGCGATCTGGGAAAAGCAGGTAAACCACATCGGAGGCATTGAATCCTTTTCGGTATCGGCTGTTGGGCTGACGTTGGTAAAGTGGCCATTCTATTTTTTCTGCTCCGATGCGAAAGATCACTGTGCCCGGATTTGTGTTTGGGCTGATAGTTACATCCAAAAACAGATAATTTGGGCTCTCGGCTTTATGTACCTGATTTAAGGAAACGCCTTCGTATAGTTCCATGCTAAGAGGGAGGTGTGCTATTGAATCTCCGTATAGAAGAATCTGAATACGGTTCAACGTCATTTCGGTCCACCAGTTGCCGGGTTCTATGCGTTGAATTAGGGATGCTTTCATAACTGGGCTGTTGAGGAGTAGAATAGCTAGAATGGCAAGTGCTTTAAATTTCATTGTATTGTTGCGTTAAATTTATGGCGGGTTGCTGATGTGGTTTGAAAATCTGAGTTATGATTAAGTGTTTTGCTGCTGCTTTTCCGAAACAAATACCATGGCGCTTACCGAGGCTAATAGCATAGAAACTCCGGCAAGAACAATCATGTAAATGGCCTTCTCGTGGAAGAGAAGTTTTAGGATAGTTCCCAATAGAATTCCACTTACTATTTGGGGCACAACTACGGTTATGTTGAAAATACCCATATAGATGCCCATTCTATCGGCAGGAAGTGAACGCGCCAGAATAGCATAGGGCATGGCCAATATTGAGGCCCACGCGATTCCCACGCCAACCATGGATATGATTAATGCGTTGGGATTTGAAAACACATAGATGGATAAATATCCTAACCCGCCCAAAAGGAGAGATAGGGAGTAGGTTTTTACTCGTCCGAGTTTATTAGCAATTTTGTCGAGGAAGATGGCGAATATTGCTGCAAAAACACTGTATAATCCAAAAAGCACACCAACCCAGTTAGCTGCTGCGTTATATTCGGGCGAAGCCGAATCTCTTATGGGTGTGTTCCAAATATGTTGGGCTACTGCGGGTGTGGTGTAAACCCACATGGCAAAGAGGGCAAACCAACTGAAAAATTGTACAATGGCCAGCTTGCCCATAATTGGGGGCATCGATTTCAACGTTTGCCAGAAACTCATCTTTTTATCCGATTCAGCGGACTTCTCCGCCGATTCGTTGTACATTTTAAATTCTTCGGGGTTATATTCTTTAGTGGTGAAAACAGTCCAGAGAACGGATAACAGTAGCAGAGACCCACCAATGTAAAACGACCAAACCACGGAAGGGGGAACTTGTCCCTCGGGAGCTGTATTTCCAACTCCAAGCCATTGAGTAAGTACAAACGGTAAAAACGATCCGATAACTGCGCCAATGTTAATTAAAACGGTTTGTATAGAGTAGCCGGTATTGGTCTGTTCTTCCGGAGTCATGTCGGCTACCAGCGAGCGGAAAGGTTGGAAGGTAACGTTAAACGAGGCATCCATCAACGCCAACATAATTGCTCCAAAAATTACCGGAGGAATAATTGCCATCGCCAGGTTCGAGTTGGGCATAAAAAACATTCCAATAGAGGCGAAGATTGCTCCTCCCAAAATGAATGGTTTACGGCGCCCC
Organism: uncultured Bacteroidales bacterium; assembly: GCA_937981765.1. Lineage (GTDB taxonomy): Bacteria > Bacteroidota > Bacteroidia > Bacteroidales > Salinivirgaceae > JAAYQU01. Next base: position 56,054 of record CALJOM010000013.1, on the reverse strand, counting down.
ATCCGGGTCCATGTCCTATCGCTTGCTGCACCAACCCATGGTTGGATAATTAGTCCCATAATTGGGGCTACTAACCAGAAAAACGATAGGTGATGTAAATCGGCACCATAGTTCGATAAGATTCGGGAAACATTTGCATTCTGAAGTGCAAATCCGGCCTGAACTCCCAGAAAACCGAAGCTGAGATTCCATATTTGCCAGAAACTTAAATGTGGACGTTTTGCCATAGTTTTAGTAATTGTAATTAAACTGGTTCTTTCTGGCAAATATAGAAAAAGAATGTTGGGCAGCAACACTTTAGACTATGGAATTAGCACATATTTTGGAGTAAAAATCTCTCGGTTGCTCAATTCAAACGTTTACGGAGGGTCGACATTTTTAATGGGCCGTTGGCAATTGAATGTAAACCGTAGTCCCTTGGTTTTCTTCGCTGGTAACCCAAAGGTGTCCCGACATGCGTTCTACAAATTCTTTGCAAAGGTGGATTCCAAGTCCTGTTCCCATTTCGTTGGCTGTCCCTTTTCTTCGTGGTGTGTTTCTGAGGTCGAATAACAAGTCAAGTTGTTCTTTGTTCATTCCAATGCCATTGTCGGTTACCAAAATGTTGGTTAATTCGCTCAGGCAAATAGCCGAAACCTCTACATGGCCTCCTTTTTGCGTGAATTTTATAGCGTTTGATACAAGGTTCTGAAGTGTGGTAAATAGCATCGATGAGTCGGCTTGAACTTTTATGGATTTGTCTACCAGATTGTGAACCTGAATCGATTTTAAATCAGCTTGAGGTTTGATCACAGCGAATACTTCATCAACCAAAGAGGAAAGACTAACTTTTCCTAGATTGACTTTGAAGTTTCCAGTTTGTAGCCTTCCCCATTGAAGAATGTTGAGAAGCTGTTTGTGCATATTATTTGCAGAGTCGTAAATTTGCTTCACATACATCAGACGTTTCTCGTCGGAAATGGTTTCGTAACGAGCTTGAAATATTTGAGCAAACCCCATAATGGCATTGAATGGGCCATGCAAGTCGTGCGATATGATAGAAAAAATTTTGTCTTTGGTTTGATTTAGTGCATTTAGCTGTTCTTCTCGTTTTTTCAATTCGTCAATATCGTACCCTACAGCAACAATTTTTTTGTCGTCGGTTTCAAAAATAGCCCAATTCTGATAACGTTCGCCTTTTTTAGTTGTCATTCGGTGCTCTTTGAATCCACCTGTGTTGATAAACCTATCGGCAAACAAAATTTTCTTGAGGTTAGTTATTTCGGATTGCTTGTGCAGAATAGAAAATCCAACTTTAGCGGTTTCTTCGAAGGTAAAATATTCATCAGCCTGTTTATTCCAACGGAGAGGGGAAAGATTATCGTCGAAAATAATGAGAATCACAGGCACGTTTTGAAAAACAATTCTAAAAAGGGCTTCACTACGTTGCAATTGATCTTCTGCCTCTTTTCGTATCCGTATTACTTTGTTAATTTCTTCGGCTATTTGCAATATTTCTCGAATTTCAATATTTCGGGTTGTTACCTCTATGCCTTTTGAAACGGCATATTCGAGGTTTTTGGTAAATTGAACAAAGTTCACCTGCAAGTGACCTTCAACCCTACGTATAAGGAGATAGAGAACCAGCATCAAAATTCCAAGAACAATGCAGGCAATAAACAGTTTAATGAAGAGATGTTGAAACAATAAAGAACGCTCTTCAGCTATCACAGAATCTATTTCGTCGAGGGTAATTCCGGCGCCAACAATCCATTCCCAATCGTGAACTCCTCTTACGTAAACAACATTCAGAGCCAGAGTATCGGATGAGGTTTTTCGGAAGTAAAAGGTTGAGTAACCTCCGTCGATGTTATTAACCAATTCTCTAAGCTGAGGTAGAATTCGTGTCCCGTTAATATCCACTGTGTCCCAGAAGTTTACATTTTCCTTAAACTTCGGGTGGGTTGATACAATACATTTCCCATCGAACGAGAAAGCAAAGGCGTAGCCGTTATTGCTGAAACGTACCCGCCGTATGGCTTTGATGGCTTCTTGCTGAATGTCTTTTTGAACCTCGTCTAGGAATTCCCCGCATCCGACATACCATCCCAACGGGGCAAAATCCTTAATATAGGAGGTTTTGACCGAAACTTCATGAAGTGGGTCGAATGGTTTTTGCCAATAACTGGAAACGAATCCTTCACCAAATCGTCGAATAATTTCTATTTCCTCTTTAACCGGGTAATTGCCTTTTTCATCGGTTGTGTGGAGAACATTTTTCCCTTCAAGTTCCGGTTTTACAGGGAAAAGCTCTTGTATTCCGGTGTGCGAAACTATAAAGTAATAACCTCGGTCGTTGTTGAACCGTATAGGGCGAAGTGCTTCACGAATTATTGCTTTGATTTCGTTTTGCGATTTTTGATTTTTGTTTTTGTTGTAAATATTCTCCATCAACAACCAGGCTTCCATCGTTCGCTCGTAAAGCTGTCGGTTTAGTTTGTCTTCGATAAAAAGCCGGGAAAGATTTACGTACTCAATTACTTTTTCGGTTTCTCGCTTAACCAACTGTCGCTGCGATTGGTTGTAGCGTTCCCTTAGCGCCTTTTCCTCCTGGATAAAATCATAAAACTCTACGCTAGAATAAATAATCACCATCACCACCATTACAGAAATTGAAATGGTGAGCAAATAGCGGTAAAAAAGCCCTGATATTTTGTAGGTTGACTCTTTCAACAGTAGTCTTATTTCTCAAGCAAATGTAATTAAAAACTTTTTCCCGAAAAATTAAAACCATCAAATTCCGGTGTCAAAATTATGGGCATACCTTAACACTACCTGCAATTACTGCTTTCGACAAAATTTAATCGGCCCCTTGCAACTCTTGATGGAATTGATGGTTGAGCCATAGTTTTGGATTCATGAATATTTTTGTATTTTCATGGTAGTTTTTTACTAAATTCACGATACTTTTGCCAACATAGAAACAGTTTCATCATGAGCAGCAACAAAATAGTGTTAGGGATTGACATTGGCGGTACCAATACCGAAGCCGGACTTGTGAATTTTGACGGCGAGATATTACATCGAGGCACCATACCAACCCGAGGTAGAGGCCCCGATTTTATGGGATACCTGAATGCTTTATCCAGTTTTTTGAAAGAAATGCTGTCGAAAATTCCCGATGCAGATTTGTGCGGAATTGGAATTGGAGCTCCCAACGGTAATTTTCACAATGGTTCCATAGAATACGCGCCAAATCTTGAGTGGGAAGGAATAATTCCGGTTTGCAAATTGATGTCGGAAAAATTTCCCGGCATTCCTATCCAGCTAACCAACGATGCAAATGCTGCAGCTCTGGGAGAAATGATTTTTGGTGCTGCTCGCGGATACAAGGATTTTGTAACCATCACCCTTGGCACCGGCGTCGGTAGCGGAATAGTTAGTAATGGACAGTTGGTTTACGGACACGATGGATTTGCAGGCGAATTGGGGCACACAACGGTTTATCCAAACGGACGTTTGTGCGGTTGTGGCCGTTACGGTTGCATTGAAGCCTATCTTTCGGCTTCGGGATTAGTTAAAACGGCTCTCGAGCTTATGGTAAAATATCGAACCTCCTCGATTTTGGGAGATATCCCACCGAACAAATTGACCTCTAAAGATATTTACGAGGGGGCCATTGTTGGAGATTGGCTGGCACAGGAGGTTTTCAGACAAGCTGGCGAAACCATGGGGCTAAAATTGGCCGATGTTGTTGCTACGTTAAGTCCACAAGCAATCTTTTTTGTTGGAGGAGTAACCAAGGCCGGCGATATTCTTCTCGACCCGATTCGGCAAAGCATGGAACGACATTTGATGCCAATTTTCAAAAATAAGGTCAAAATTTTACCGTCTGGACTGCCGGGAATCGATTCAGCCATTCTTGGTGCCGCAGCGTTGGTAATTAAAGAAATTCAAAATCAACAGAAAAAGTAATAACAGGTGCCGGAAAAATCGATCATAGCCACCTTTGCCTATCAGGTTATTCGTGAGTGGGTTACCCAACGGACTCGCTTCCGGCTTGAACCTGTTCCGCCTGAGCTTGCGGTAAAGGCTGCCTGTTTTGTTTCCATTCACCTTACTTCCGATGGCTCGTTACGCGGATGCATTGGCACTATTTACAGCCGATTCCCGACTTTACACGACGAAGTTCAGCATAATGCCATCTCTGCTGCTGAAAACGATACACGATTTTCACCCCTGCGTTGCGATGAACTCGATAATATTCATGTTACCGTTGATGTTCTCTCCATTCCCGAAAAAACAAGTATCGAAAACCTCGATCCCCAAAAATTTGGCATTATCGTTGAATTGGATGGATATAAACGAGCTGTATTACTACCAAACCTTCCCGGAGTGGACACCGTTGAACAGCAAATCAAGATCGTGAAACGTAAAGCCAATCTGTCAATGTTCAATAATGATGATTTGACATTTTACAGATTTACTTCAACACGCTACGAACCTCTTTAGACACTGTTGATGGAAAAATCACAAAAGTAGTCGGATTTATGAACCTCAAACAAGAAGCCCTACACTACATAAAACTGGAGAATCAGAAAGTTCAGTGCAAATTATGTCCGCACGAGTGCATCATTGACAATGGTTCCAATGGTTTTTGCCGTGTACGCGATAATCACGACGGCGTACTCTATGCAGCCTCCTACGGAATAGTGAGCGGCATTAACAACGACCCCATCGAGAAAAAACCTCTTTATCATTTTCATCCCGGCAAACCAATACTTTCCGTGGGTGGCTATGGGTGCAATTTCCGATGCCCATTTTGCCAAAATCATTCCATTTCGCAAATGGCTACCAACGATTTCCCCAATCTTGGTGAATATACTCCAGAACAGATTATCGAACTATACAAAATTGGCAAAAACAGTTGTGGAATTGCCTTTACGTATAACGAACCCACGGTTAATTATGAGTTTGTTTTCCAAACATCAATACTGGCGCATCAGAACGATATTCCGGTGGTTCTGGTAACCAATGGCTTTATCAATCCGGAACCTTTCAACGAATTGACACCTTATCTAAAGGCTATGAATATTGATTTAAAGGCCTTTTCCGACGATTTCTACCGGAAACAAACCGGAGGTAGCATTTCTCCAGTTTTGCAGACCATTAAAACAGCCTTTCAGAAAAAAATTCATTTGGAATTAACATTCCTGGTTATTCCAACGCTCAACGATAAAACCTCGGAATTTCGCCTTATGTTGGAGTGGATTGCCAGCAATTTAAGTGTTGATGTCCCCTTACACATTTCGCGTTATTTTCCCCGCTATCGGTTGGCGTTGCCTCCCACACCCGAAGAAACGTTGCACGAGTTTTATAATATTGCCACCCAGACATTGAGTTACGTGTATCTTGGAAATGTGGCTTTGCCGGAATATTCCAAAACTCAGTGCACAAAATGCTATGCAACGCTCATAGAACGTAATGGATATTACACCAAATTAGCCCACATCACTTCCGAAGGTAATTGTTATTTTTGTGGAACATCGGCAAACGTGATTTTCTAAAACTCATTAAAATGCAAAATATGAAACACTTAGATGTACGTAAACCGTATGTTGCCGGTCGTTTTTATCCTAAAGAACCAGAGCGGTTACGTAGCTATTTGAAAGAGTTTGCCCAAAATGTCTCGAACTTTCCGATTCGTCCAGAAATGGTTATTGGAGGTGTTGTTCCTCATGCCGGATATATGTTTAGTGGGCAACATGCCATGAACTTGATTTATCCGTTATATGAAAATCAGTACGATACAGTCGTAATTGTGTCTCCAAGCCACACCGGACAAGGCCCTGCAGTTTCGCTCGATGCAAGCAAAGCGTGGGAAACTCCATTAGGTACTATCTTAGTAGATTCTGATTTACAACAATCGGGATTATTTGAAATGAGCTATGAGGCACAACAATTTGAACATTCGGCTGAGGTAATTGTCCCGATGATTCAATTCACCTTTGGGAGCCAAATTCCAATTGCTGTAATCACCATTCGGGAGCAAAACTACAGGAATGCAATCTTTGTTGCAAATCAACTTAACGCCTACAAAAACAAAACAGGGAAAAATATTTTGTTACTCTCCTCCACCGATTTTAATCACTATGAGACTCCCGAAATAGGAAAAGAGAAAGACGACCGTGTATTGGAGAATATTCTATCTTTTCGCACTTCTGATGTTGAAACAACCGTTCGTCAGCATCGCGTAACAGTATGCGGGTATGGGCCAATTATGACCATAATGCAATTTTCACGTCATGTGGACCAACACCCTCAGGCAACGGTAGTTAGCCGTGGACATTCAGGGGAGATAATTCCTTCATCCGAGGTTGTTGATTATATTTCGATACTTTTTCACAAATCCTGAATTCAGTGCCAAATTCGTTTTTTCGCTTCAAACAATTCACCATTCATCAAGATCGGTGTGCAATGAAGGTAGGAGTGGATGCTGTGCTGTTTGGTGCCTGGATAGAGATCCCTGTATCGGGAAGAGTTCTCGACGTAGGATGTGGAACCGGACTGTTGTCTTTAATGATAGCCCAGAAAAATCCTAACCTTATTGTTGATGCACTGGAAATCGACCCTGCGGCCGCTTTGCAGGCAAGGGAAAACATTGGCCAATCGCCATGGGCATCCACTATTTTTGTTCATCAGGCCGACTTTTTTCTTTGGAAACCAACCACTTTATTCCGGTTAATTGTTTGCAATCCACCATTTTTCAATCCCGGTCCACCAACCAAAACCATATCCCGCGATATTGCCCGTAACGAACGTAATTTTCCCCTTAACCAATTTTTTCACAAAGCCATTTCGATGCTATTGCCCGATGGAGATATTACCATAATGCTGCCCTTTGAGAAATTTGAATCGACATGCAAATTGGCAAATGAAAATCGGATCTACTTGAACAGAGTGTTTAAAGTTAAGCCTGTGCCTGAAAAAGAGTTTCACAGAGTATTTTTGCAATTTTCTCCAATACCAAAACCACTAACCAAAGAAGAGATAGTTATTGAAGGTAACGGTCGTCACCAATACAGCTCACGATATATTGAACTTACCCGCGATTTTTATCTAAAATTTTAGATCTTAGCTTGCATTTAGAGCGTTTTGCAATGAAACCCATATCTGAAGCGCAAAAACTCAAATTTGTTTTTTCGTTAAATTTGTGATAAGTAAACCTAAAATTAGTTAACTTTGCCCGTGAAGTGAGTTAAAGTCAAGAACCATGGAGAAAGAATTTGATAGGGGAGGTGAAATTTTCTCAAAGGCAATTAAAGCCGGGAAAAGAACTTATTTTTTTGACGTAAAAGCTACGCGAAAAAACGATTTCTTTCTGACAATCACCGAAAGCAAAAAGCGAATTGATACCGATGGCGGAATTACTTACGAAAAACACAAGATATTCCTCTATAAGGAAGATTTTGTAAAATTTCGCAAGGGACTTGATGAGGTATTCGATTTCATTCAAGCTAATTTTGATGTCGATCTTTCGGACGATAATCCCGACAAAGGCCCTCTGGGTAGTATTGATGATATTTTTGACGACTTAGACAAATAACCATGTACTACCTTGGAGCTCATGTGAGCGCATCGGGAGGGGTTGAGCAGGCACCCCTGAATGCAAATGCCATTGAGGCAAACGCTTTTGCGTTATTTACCAAAAATCAACGACAGTGGTTTGGAGCTCCCTTGTCGAAGAAGAGTATTGACGAATTTCAACAAAACTGCACCAAATACGGATTTCTCCTCGAACAGATTTTACCCCACGACAGCTACCTGATTAATCTTTGCAACCCCGACCCTGTTGCCCTACAAAAATCGCGCTCAGCCTTTCTCGATGAATTTAAGCGTTGTGAACAACTTGGCCTTAAAAAACTCAACTTCCATCCGGGAAGCCATCTAAATGAGTTAAGTGAGGAAGAGGCTTTATTACTGGTAGCCGAAAGCATAAATCAAACCCTGGAGGCTACGCATGGCGTGATGGCTGTAATAGAAAATACCTCCGGACAGGGAACCAATCTTGGTTACAAATTCGAACATCTGGCCTTTATCATCAGCCATGTGAATGATAAAAGCCGCGTGGGTGTTTGTATTGATACGTGTCATGCCTTCACTGCCGGTTACGATCTTCTTTCGGAAAAAGGTTGGCACTCGACGTGGGAACAATTCGACAAAATTGTCGGGTTTAACCGCCTCGCTGCAATGCACATCAACGACTCCCTTAAGCCGTTTGGTAGTCGTGTTGACCGCCATGCCCCCCTAGGACAGGGGCACCTTGGCTATGAACCCTTTAAACGGCTTATGAAGGACAACCGATTCGAAAATATTCCTCTTATTCTTGAAACACCCGACGAAAATCTCTGGAAAGAGGAAATAGCTCTGTTACGGACTTTCGTTTAATAAAACTTACTCCCTGAAAATGAAGAAGTTCTCCGTTTTAAAAGGAATTGAGCGAATGGGTAATCTTTTGCCCAATCCGGCAACGTTGTTTCTAATTTTTTCATTATTGGTCTTACTATTCTCTTTTTTGGGCAACCTCCTTGGTTGGCAAGCCACTCATCCCGCCACACACGAGACAATAGAAGTAATCAACCTCCTATCCAGGGAGGGATTTCACCGAATTTTGCTTGGGATGGTTGATAATTACACCGGTTTTGCACCATTAGGAATAGTTATGGTTGCCATATTGGGCATTGGCATTGCTGAAAGTAGCGGGCTAATTGGTGCTGTAATCCGGTTAATGGTCTTGAAATCACCTAATAGATTGATAACCTTTGTAATTGTATTGGCTGGTGTGTTATCGAACATAGCCTCCGACCTGGGTTATATTTTGATAATTCCCATTGGAGGAATAATTTTCCATTCTATGGGAAAACACCCCATTGCAGGTTTGGCAGCTGCCTTTGCCGGAGTTTCCGGAGGTTTTAGTGCCAATTTAGCCATTGGAACCATAGATCCGTTGCTTGCCGGACTGAGTACCGAATCGGCACGAATTCTCGACCCCGACTATTACGTTCTACCAACGGCGAATTACTACTTTATGGCAGCCTCAACCTTTTTAATAGCCATAGTTTCAACATGGATTACATACCGATTTGTGGAACCATTTCTAGGGGAATACACCGGCGATGTTCCACCCGAAAAAATAGAATCGTTATCGCCCACTGAAAAGAAAGCTCTGTGGTGGACATTGGGTATTTTATCCATCTGGATAGCAATTCTTATTGCAGGCCTTTATCCCCCAAATGGCTTCCTAAGAGCACAAAACGGCTCTATTCTTCATTCACCGGTGCTAAAAGGATTCATTGGAATGTTGTTTTTAGTGGCATCAACCCTTGGAATTACCTATGGCGTAGTTGTGGGTAAGTTTAAATCCGATCGCGATGTAGTGAACGGTATGAATGCCAGTTTTAAATCCCTAATATCGTTTTTGGTGTTGGTGTTTTTTGCAGCACAGTTTGTTGCCTTTTTTAAATGGAGTAACCTGGGGTTAATCATTGCAATTAAAGGATCGGCTCTTTTGCAACAAGCCAATCTTGGACTAATACCTTTAATAGTATTATTTGTTTTGTTTGCGGCAATTTTAAATCTTTTCATGGGAAGCGCTTCTGCCAAGTGGGCTATTCTGGGTCCGGTGTTTGTCCCTGTTTTTATGCTGCTGGGGTATTCTCCCGAGCTTTCTCAGGCCATATTCCGCATTGGTGATAGCGTTACCAATGTCATTTCGCCAATGATGAGTTTTTTTGCCTTGATTATTGTTTATTTCGAGAAATACGATAAAAACGCCGGCATCGGAACCCTTGTTTCAACCATGTTACCATATACCATTGCCTTTTTCGTTCTCTGGACTGCATTGCTCATTGTGTGGGTATGGCTTGGAATTCCTCTCGGACCGGGTTCAGGAGTATATTATCGTGCTAATTAATTACCTAGAGTATGACAACGTTCAAAGATAAATTGTGTTGGATTACAGGAGCCTCATCAGGAATTGGGCGCGAACTGGCGCTTCAGTTATCCAGGGAAGGCGCACATCTGGTTTTGGCATCCAACGATGCAGAAGGGCTGGAGAAGGTTAGGCAGGAATGTCTTCAAAATACATCCATATGCCATTCTCTTGTTTTCGATTTGGCTAATCCCGACGAAGTTCAGCAATCAGCCTCTTTTGCTCTTGAAAAATTCGGAACACCTTATTTGTTGATAAACAACGGGGGAATTAGTCAGCGTTCTCTGATAGTTGAGACATCGGTGGAATTGCACCGAAAAATCATGGAGATCGATTTTTTCTCGTATGTGATTATTACCAAAACAGTTTTACCCTCCATGCTGAAAGCCGGAGAAGGATTTATTGCGGCCACCAGCAGTATTTCCGGCAAATTCGGATTCCCGCTGCGGTCTGCCTACGCATCTGCAAAGCATGCCATTCAGGGATTTTTCGAAACCTTGCGAATTGAAACACTACCCTATAACATCAGCGTAACCATTGCTTACCCCGGAAGAATAAATACCAACATTTCGTTTCATGCACTAACCTCCGATGGCAAGCCCTATAGAAAACTCGATCCCGGGCAAGCAGAAGGAATATCGGCCGAAAAGTGCGCTAGAATTTATCTCAAGGCCATTAAAAAACGCAAACCCGAAGTTTTAATCGGTGGAAAAGAACTGCTTACGGTTCACATCAAACGGTTTTTCCCCAGTTTATTTTTTAAAATTGTAACAAAAATCAATCCTACATAAACATTCATCCTTATGCTTACTATAAAACAAATACGCGATAATTTCGAACAAGTTGAAGCCGGACTCAAAAAGAAGAACTTTCAAAACACGGCAATTCTGAAAGAAATCATTGAGCTAGATAACTATCGTCGGAATACACAAAAAAATCTCGACGATTCACAAGCCGAGTTAAACCAAATATCTAAACGAATCGGAGACCTGTTTCGCGAGGGGAAAAGGGAAGACGTGGATCGGCTAAAAATGAAAACAGCCGATCTCAAAGAAGACATCCGACGCTTAGACGAGAAACTAAAAGAGGTTGAACTGGCTCTTGAGAAACTTTTAGTGCAAGTCCCCAATGTGCCACACATTTCTGTCCCCGAGGGCAAAAGTGCTGACGACAATCAGGTAGTGCGTACGGGAGGAGACTTGGTTGCCTTGCCTTCGGAGGCGCTACCACACTGGGATTTGGCACGAAAGTTTGATATTATCGATTTTGAGCTTGGAGTAAAAGTTACAGGAGCCGGATTTCCGGTTTATAAAGGTAAAGGCGCAAAACTACAGCGCGCTTTGATAAACTTCTTCCTAGATGAAGCCTCGAAACAGGGATTTCTTGAAGTGCAACCACCGATTCTTGTAAACGAAGAGAGCGGTTTTGGAACTGGCCAGTTACCGGATAAAGAAGGGCAAATGTATCATGTGCAGCTCGATAACTTATATCTTGCGCCAACAGCCGAAGTTCCGGTTACTAACATTTACCGCGATGTAATTATCGACGAAAAAGAACTACCCATTAAAAACACGGCCTACACGCCATGTTTCCGTCGGGAAGCCGGTTCGTACGGAAAGGATGTTCGAGGGTTAAATCGCTTGCATCAATTCGATAAAGTTGAAATTGTATGCATTGCTCATCCTGAAAAATCGTATGAGGTCCTCGAGGAAATGGTTTCCTATGTGGAGAGTTTAGTAGTGAAACTCGATTTACCCTACCGCATTATCAAATTATGTGGTGGCGATATGAGCTTTACTTCTGCACTCACCTACGACTTTGAAGTGTGGTCGGCAGCCCAGCAGCGATGGCTTGAAGTTAGTTCCGTATCGAATTTTGAAAGCTATCAGGCTAACAGGCTGAAATGCCGCTATCGCGATAGCGAAACCAAAAAAACAAATCTTGCCCACACATTAAACGGAAGTGCCCTTGCCTTGCCAAGAATAGTAGCCGCATTGCTTGAAAACAACCAAACCCCGAAAGGAATAAAAATACCTCAGGTGCTTGTTCCTTACACAGCTTTTGAAATTATCGATTAATATGGTTCAACCCACGCCGACACGAATAATCCTGGGCGTTGATCCCGGAACAAACATCATGGGCTACGGACTAATCGACGCCACAACGGTTAACCTAAAGCTCCTCAGTATCGGCGTGGTTGACCTTCGGAAATTCGATAATCATTACCTTAAACTTTCCTACATTTACGATCGAACCAAAATGTTGGTGGAGCAATACACTCCGGATGAAATGGCAATTGAAGCTCCCTTTTATGGTAAAAATGTTCAGTCGATGCTAAAATTGGGGCGCGCTCAAGGGGTTACAATGGCCGCAGCCCTAGGCTATAAAATTCCAATTTTTGAATATGCGCCGTTGAAAGTTAAACAATCAATAACCGGAAACGGAAACGCATCCAAAGAACAGGTTGCTGCAATGCTGTCGAGAATGTTTAATCTGGAAAATGAACCCACGTTTTTTGACGCTACCGATGGATTAGCCGTTGCTGTTTGTCACTTTTATCAGTCATCTTTACCATTTCAAAAACCAAAAAACAATAGTTGGGCGGATTACATTAAAAATAATCCCGACAAATTAAAATAGCTTCCAAATACATTGTCTATTCAAGGGATTTGGCTAAGTGAACAAAAAAATGAGTTGGCCGGCAATATTTTTTTTCAAAATTGAAATGTGTTCAATATTTTTTAGCTATCTTTGCAGCTCAAAATAGATAGAAAAATTTTTAAACCGGGTATAGTATGTATCTAACAAAAGAGGTGAAAACCGAGATTTTTTCAAAACATGGCAAAAATGCGAACGACACTGGCTCAACAGAAGCACAGATTGCATTGTTTACCCATCGCATTTCGCACCTGACCGAGCACCTAAAAGTGCATAAAAAAGATTTTAATACGCAGCGAGCTCTTTTAATCCTTGTAGGTAAAAGACGTAGGTTGCTTGACTATCTAAAGAGAAAAGATATTGAAAAATATCGTCAGTTAATTAAAGAGCTGAATCTGCGTAAGTAAGAAAAAGGCAATGCAAATTGCCTTTTTTTATACTTTCCGGAATACGGCAGGTTACATCCCGGAACAACCTGTAAAGGATTGAGAATCGGCAGCTTACCTACGGAAAGTTATATCGAGATTGTAAAAATATCGTCAGAATAAACAATCGACCTTGATGGCAAGCCTTGGAAATTCACTCATCGAGGCAATAAATAAAAAACCACTAAATTTTTACCCATGAAAATTCTTCAAAAAACTATAGTCCTCCCCGATGGACGCGAAATAATTCTTGAAACCGGCAAATTGGCAAAACAAGCCGATGGTTCAGTAGTGTTAAAAGTTGGAAAAACAATGCTTCTGGCAACTGTGGTTTCCGCTCAAGAAGCCAAGGAAGATGTTGACTTTATGCCTTTGTCGGTAGAATATCGAGAAAAATTCTCAGCAGCAGGCAAGTTCCCCGGCGGATTTCTCCGCAGAGAAGGCAAGCCCGGCGATAACGAAATTCTAATAGCCCGATTGGTTGACCGTGCCTTAAGACCACTCTTCCCCGACGATTACCATGCTGAAACATTTGTTACTGTAGAACTTATCAGCGCCGAAAAAGATGTGCTTCCCGATGCTTTTGCTGGATTAGCAGCCTCGGCTGCCATTTCGGTTAGCGATATCCCATTCCATGGTCCAATTTCCGAATGCCGGGTGGCCAGAATTAACGGCAACTATATGATTAACCCCAATATGCCGGAGCTCGAAAATGCTGATATCGACCTTATGGTTGGTGCCACGTACGACAATATTCTTATGGTGGAAGGAGAGATGAAAGAGGTTGATGAGGCCGATATGCTTACCGCTCTGAAAATTGCCCATGAGGAGATAAAAAAACATTGTCTCGTGCAGATGGAAATGGCAAAAGAACTCGGCATAGTAAAACGCCAATATTGCCATGAACAGAACGACGAGGAACTGCGCAAAAAAATCTTTGACGAATGCTATCAAAAGGCTTACGATATAGCTAAGAAAGGAAATCCAGTTAAAAAAGAGCGAAACGAATCTTTTGAAGCCATTAAACAAGAATTTTTGGCTCAATTCCCGGAAGACGCAGAAATTAACGAAACGTTGGTAAATCGATATTTTCATGACGTTCTTAAAAAAGCCGTTCGCGACTGCATTTTAAATGAACGCACGCGTCTTGACGGCCGAAAACTCGACGAAATACGCCCGATATGGGGAGAAGTTGACTATCTGCCTTCAGCACATGGCTCAGCTATTTTCACCCGCGGTGAAACTCAGTCGCTTACTACGGTTACACTCGGAACTAAGCTCGACAACAAACTTGTTGATGAGGTTACTCGCAAAGGATTTGACAAATTTTTGCTACACTACAATTTTCCGCCATATTCCACCGGCGAGGCTAAACCATCACGCGGCGTGAGCCGTCGCGAAATTGGCCACGGAAATTTGGCCTACAGAGCCTTGAAACCAGTAATTCCAAATGGTGACTTCCCATACACCCTTCGAATAGTTTCCGACATCCTCGAATCGAATGGATCCAGTTCAATGGCCACAGTATGTGCCGGAACATTAGCGCTTATGGATGCCGGTGTAAAAATTACAAAACCCGTAAGCGGTATAGCCATGGGATTAATCACCGATGGTGAAAAATATGCCGTACTGAGCGATATTTTAGGGGATGAAGACCATCTGGGAGATATGGACTTTAAAGTTGCAGGAACAATTAATGGAGTAACAGCAACCCAAATGGACATAAAAATAGACGGGTTACGCTACGAAATTCTAGAGCAAGCATTGGCTCAGGCAAAACGAGGCAGAATGCACATTCTTAATAAAATGCTCGAAGTGATTCCTGAACCACGTCCAGACTTTAAACCGCATGCGCCACGAATTGTGCAAATGATGGTTCCGAAAGACTCCATTGGAGCTATTATTGGCACCGGAGGCAAAGTAATTCAGGAGATCCAAAGTTCTACCAATACCATTATTACTATTGAAGAAATTGACAATACCGGCGTGGTTGAGATTGCGGCCTTTAATGGAAGCGATTTAGAGGCAGCTGTTGTTCGGATTAAGGAAGTGGCCGGAATACCCGAAATAGGCAAGGTCTATAAAGGAAAGGTTAAGTCAATCCAGTCCTATGGAGCCTTTGTAGAAATTATGCCAAACCGCGACGGATTGCTTCACATTTCTGAAATAGAGTGGAGGCGGTTAAATAAAGTAGAAGAGGTGTTGAAGGTTGGAGACACCATTGAGGTTAAACTCCTCGATATTGATGAGAACGGCAAACTAAAACTATCACGGAAAGTTTTACTACCCAAACCCGAGGCAAAATAGAAATTGCCCGATAAATGATAACCTATAAACCCGGCAAAAATCCATTGTCGGGTTTATAGCACTTGAGTTTTTGTTAATAACTTGCCTATTGTTTAGTTGCACCTTGGGGGCTAAAAATATATATTTGTAAATTAGCAAGCAACGTTGTAAATCACACATAATTATGGCTAAGAGGACATCGAAGCCCGCTCCAATGGATATTTTGGAGGTGGGAAGAGTGCTTCCACACGATCGTGAACTGGAAGAGGCGGTAATTGGTGCCCTCATGTTAGGGCAGGATGGCGTAACCGATGTAATAGAAATTTTACGTACCGAAAGTTTCTACACACCGGAGTGTTCTAAAATCTTTAGTGCTATTGTTGATCTGTTTAACGAAGGAGCTCCTATTAACATTATTTCGGTATCCGATAAGCTCCAGAAGTTGGGAACTCTCGATGAAGTGGGAGGAAGGCATTATGTGGCACAGTTAACAGCCAAGGTTGGAAGTGCTGCTTTTTTGGAGTACAATGCAAAGATTGTTGCCCAGAAATTTATTAAGCGTGAATTGATAAAAGTTGCAGGAGAAATACAAAGGCAAGCCTTCGACGAAACCATCGACGTTGTTGATTTGATAGATTTCAGTGAGAATGAAATCTTTAAGGTAACCGAAGGGAATATAAAAAAGAACGTAGTGCCCTTGGGACAGGTAATTTCTGAAACGCTCAAACAAATTGAAGAAAATGCAAAACGTCCGGATGGGCTTACTGGCGTTCCATCAGGGTTCAATGCCCTGGATCGGATGACCAACGGATGGCAACCATCCGATTTGATAATTATCGCTGCACGACCATCGATGGGGAAAACCGCCTTTGTGCTTAGCATGGCCCGTAATGCAGTGGTAGATCATCAACGAGCGGTGGCTTTCTTTTCGTTGGAAATGTCGTCGGGTCAGTTGGCTAATCGCTTAATAGCCATGGAGTGTGAAATAAGTGCCGAAAAGCTCCGTTCAGGAAAGCTGGAGGGCTGGGAATGGCAACGATTGGAACAAACTCTACCCAGATTGACCAAAATAAAACTTTTTATCGACGACACCGCCGGGATTCCAGTTACCGAATTGCGTGCCAAATGTCGCCGTTTAGTAGCCGAGCAAAAGGTTGAGTTAGTAATTATTGACTATCTTCAGTTAATGAGTGGGCCCGCCGCAGCAAGTCGGGAACAGGAAGTTGCTTCCATTTCACGCTCCTTGAAAGCTTTGGCCAAGGAGCTCAATATTCCAATTATAGCCTTGTCGCAATTAAACCGTTCTGTAGAAAGCCGTTCGGGGAGCAAGCGCCCTCAGCTGTCAGACCTGAGGGAATCGGGCTCTATAGAACAAGATGCCGACATTGTTATATTCATCCACCGACCCAGTTACTATAAGCTTGACACATTATCCGATGGCGACACACCCGCCGAAGGAAAAGCCGAAATTATTGTTGCAAAACACCGAAATGGTTCTATTGGCGACGTAGTTCTCGATTTTGAAGCATCGTTTGCCCGATTCAGTAATCCGGCTACTAACGGTCTTCCCGCACCCCATACCAATATGATACGTGAAGCCATGGTAATACCTTCCAGAATGAATGATGATATCGAATCTATTAATCTTGAGGACCTCTCTGGCAAAATCAATGATTCTCACATGTTACCTGACGATACCGACGATTTTCCTTACTAAAAGCCTTCAAGAGAAACGATGTGAAACAAAAATAATTTTCGAACGTTACCTAAAGGTAGGTTACAAAAAAGTGGCAGATATGTTTATTCAGGCAAGAAAAATAACATCCATAGGGCGCAAAATTCAGCTAAAAACTGCAATTATTGTCTTTGCTGTTTTTGTGCTTTCATTTCGTAGTTTTGGAGCCCATTTGTTGATTCCTATGGATAATACCCAAACAGACCATCTAAAGGCCTATGGATTGGTATATTGGGCGTTGCAGAACGATGTGTCGGGTTGGTGGTTGTTAAATTATCGGGGAGGAAGTTTTCTGCTACCATATGCAGAGTTTATAGAGAATGAGTGTTTGATCAGAAACGTTCGTTATCAGAAAATATCCGATGCTCAGCAGCAATCCTTACTTGCATCCATCTCGGCTAACGATGTAAACCAGGATGCCATTCGGCTCGAAAAGGCTCCCCGAATTGCGGTTTATAGCCCTAAGGATGCTCTTCCGTGGGATGATGCCGTAACGTTGGTTCTTACCTATGCTCAAGTTCCATACGACGTGATTTATGATACTGAAATCATTCAGGGACGTCTCAAAGATTACGATTGGCTTCATTTACATCATGAGGACTTTACAGGCCAATATGGCAAATTCTATGGAGCTTACGGCCATACAGCATGGTATCGGAATCAAGTAAAAAATTCAGAGGAAGACGCCAAGAAGCTTGGATTTCAAAAGGTTTCAGAACTCAAATTGTCTGTTGCAAAAACTATTAAGGAATATATTCGTCAGGGAGGATTTTTATTTGCCATGTGTAGTGCTACAGATACATTTGATATTGCTCTGGCAGCCGAAGGTATAGACATTTGTCACGAAGTTTTTGACGGAGATCCTTACGATCTGGATATGAATAAAAAACTTGACTACTCCAAGTGTCTGGCATTTACCAATTTCACCCTATCGCTCAATCCATTAGAATATGAACATTCCAATATTGATGTAACCAACTCAAGAAGAGTGCAGGAAAACGAAGACTATTTTACACTTTTTGAGTTTTCGGCTAAATGGGATCCGATTCCAACGATGCTTACTCAGAATCACGAAACGGTTATTCGTGGTTTTATGGGGCAAGCAACCGCATTTAACAGAGAATTGATTAAACCGGAAGTGATTATTATGGGTGAAAATAAGGCTTTGGGTGAAGCCAGATATATTCATAGTACCTATGGCGAGGGATTTTGGACTTTTTACGGTGGGCACGATCCCGAAGATTATCGTCACTATGTTGGTGATCCTCCAACAAGGCTGGAACTTCATCCAAACTCCCCGGGATATAGATTAATCCTAAACAATATTCTATTCCCGGCAGCCAAAAAGAAAAGGCTCAAGACTTAGCCGTTTCATAGTTTTCTGAACTGGGGAGTAAATACAATTAGCACTGTAAAAATTTCGAGCCGTCCTATTAGCATTAGAAGGGACAAAACCCATTTGGAGAACATTGGAACATTGGCATAACCAGCCGGATTGACTACCTTTCCAATACCTGGGCCAACATTACACAGCGCTGTAAGCGATGATCCTAAAGCCGTTTCGAAGTCCATGTTATCGAAAACCAGCATTACAACTCCTATTGCATAAATTCCAATAAAAAGCAGAACGAAAAGAATAATTTCGCTTACGGTTTCTTCGCTAAAGTTCTTTTTGTTGATTCTCAGCGGTATAACAGCTTTGGGATGAAGTGCTCGTTTCATTTCATAATAGGTGTTCTTAACTATCGAAACAATACGATATATTTTGAGCCCTCCGGTTGTTGTACCCGTGGAACTCCCAAAAAAGAGCATTAAAAACACTAAATTGTGCATAATAACTGGCCATACGTTGGGATCGGTATTCAGAAATCCCGTTGTGGTGAGGATAGATAGTGCTGTGAAAACCGAATTTCTAAAAGTTTGTTCCAAATTGTTGGAATGTGGCAGGAGGGTTGAGAAAATCAACAACGCAAAAAATAGTGTAAAACTTACATAATAAATAACCTCTTCGTTTTTGTACAGTGGTCTTAATTTCAGGATTAGGGATAAATACAGCAACGAATAGTTTACACCCGACAGAAACATGAAACCAATGATAATATAATCGATGGTTGGGTTGTTAAAATGTGCAATGTTCATATTTTTGGTACTAAACCCACCCGTAGATACTGTCGACATGGCATGACAAATTGCATCAAAACCATCCATCCCCGCATGCCAAAGGAGAATAGCAGCTGCCGTAGTAAGAAAAACGTAAACCATTAAAAGTCTCAACATGGTTTGGCTAAGTTTTGGAGTTAATTTCAGAAATGAAATTCCGTAACCTTCAGTTGAGAACGATTCAATTCCACCAATATTAAGAAATGGGAGTATTATAAAAGCAAACAGAATGGATCCCATTCCTCCGATCCATTGGGTTTGGGCACGCCAAAACAGAATTCCTTTGGGGAGCGATTCTATATCGTCAAACGATGAAATCCCGGTAGTTGTGAATCCACTCACAGACTCAAAAATAGAGTTGGTTATGCTTTGAAAGTTTGTATGAAAAAGATATGGTAAACTGCCAAACCACGAAAATGTTACCCAACTTAGCAAAACCAGCAGAAAGGCATCGCGTTTTTCTAGCTTCCAGGCCGATTTTGAGTTGATAGCCCACAGAATTATTCCTAGAGAAAAGGTTATCAATCCACTAATTAAGAAGGAATGAATGTCGGTGCTTTGGTATTGGTATGAAACCAGGGCTGCAACTCCCAGAATAAGCGATAAAAAAAGCAGTAGTGTGCCTAAGATCCTGAATATTAATCGATAGTTAAACATACCGTTAATTAAAAAATTCTTCCAGTTTTCCTACGGCATTGGGAAGGGTGAAAACTACCACGTGATCGTTGGCCTTGATATGGGTATCGCCGGTTGCAATAAAGGAAGTTTTGTTTCTAACTACGCCGCCAATGGTTGCTTCTTTTGGGAAATTAATTTCTTTCAACTTTCCTTTAGTTATTTTGGCTCCCGGACGAACAATAAATTCAAAAACTTCCGCATCGCTGGCCAATAGACACATAAACGACGTTACATCGGCATTAATTGTAAAGCGTAAAATATAGCTGGCTGCGATTATCTTTTTATTGATAATGGCATCAATGCCTAAGTTTTCGGCTAAGGGAATGTAGTCGATGCTTTCAACGGCGGCAATGGTTTTTCTGACTCCCATTTTTTTTGCCTGAAGACATGTGAGGATATTGGTTTCGCTGTTTCCGGTAACAGCAATAAACACATCGGTTTTTTCAATTCCTTCCTGTCGCAAAAGTTCTGTATCTCGGCCATCTCCGTTAAGAACCAAGGTTTCAGGAAGAAGTTCAGACAACTCAAAGCATTTGGGCTTATCTATTTCAATTAGTTTTATGTTGGCTTGATTTTCCAATGTACTGGCAGTTCGAATACCAAGACGGCTTCCTCCCAAAATCATAATATTTTCGGGAATAATGTTTTGCTGGCCACTATATTGCGTAATTTTTTGAATTCCTTTCGGAGTGCTGATTACAAAAACAACATCATCTTTATGAAAAATCTCGTCGCTTTTAGGAATAAATGTTCTCCCGTGTCTTGAAATAGCTACCGCACGGTAGTTGAGTTCGTTTTCAATTTGCGAGACTTCACGTAGGGTTTTACCAATAACGGGAGCATTTTCAATAAGTTTTATCACATATAGCGAAAGCATTCCGTTTGAAAAGTTAAATACTTCGCTGGTTCCGGTTTGTGAAATAAGGTTAACAATTTCACGTGCAGCCAGCATCTGTGGATAAACCAGGGCATCAACCCCTAACCCAATGCAATGGGCACGGTTTGTTGGCTGGAGATATTCCGAACTGTCGATCCTGGCTACGGTTTTTTCAGCTCCTAGTCGTTTGGCTAAAATACATGCCGTGATATTGGTTTCGAGTTCTCGGGCCACGGCTACAAAAAGGTCGGCATCTTTAACTCCGGCTTCATTGAGCGAAGAAAATGAGGTTATTGAGCCAATTATTCCCAAAACGTCGTAGTTCGCCGTAACTGTTTCTAGTGCGGTTTGATCTGTTTCAATTACAACAATGTCGTGCCCCTCGTTGTTTAGCATTTTGATCAATTGGGCACCCAGAGCTCCGCACCCCCCAATAACAATTTTCATAAGTTGAAACTCTCTTCAGTCAATACTCAGTTATCTGTGGATTTTTAGGCACTTGGTGGGTTATTTTTTTCGCAATTTGTCAATGTATTTTATTACCTCAATCATAACATAGATGCCAAAAATGAGAACTGCCAGGAATAGTATCAGCAGTTCAAGGCTTTGATAGTTGAGCAGATTTTGAATATTTCCGCCAATGCCAATGGTAAGTGCAACAAAAAGAATCACGAAAACAGCCGTTACAGCAAAAAACAGATGCAAGGGTTTTCGGCGGGTTTGTTTATCCCGTATTGGACGTTTCCGGATCATATCACGGATTGTACGTCCAATAACCACCGAAACAGCTAAAATAGTTATGATAAAAATTAGTTTAACCATATCGGGAACTACATGGTTACCATGGGAGCTTTTGCAGCTTCGGCAGAGGCTTTAAAATATCCAAAGGGCTTAAAATCGAACATCCGTGCAAATAGATTTTTTGGAAATTGACGGATGTAGGTGTTGTATTTGCGGGCTTTTTCGTTGTAGAGATTTCGTTGTATAAGAATTTCCGCTTCGATTTGTTCCAAACTGTTCATTAACTGTCGGAAACTTGGCTGAGCTTTTAAGTCAGGATAATTTTCCACAACAACCAACAATCTGGAAACTGCTCCAGAGAGATTATCCTGAGCTTCCTGAAATTGTTCGAGTTTTTCCTGGGTAAGGTTTTCCGCTTTGAGGGTTATACCGGTGGCTCGGCTTCGGGCTTCAACCACTCCGATTAACGTTTGGTTTTCGTGTCCTGCATAACCTTTTACCACATTTACCAGATTTTCTACCAGGTCGACTCTTCGTTGATAGTTGTTTTCAACATTTCCCGATTGCGATTTTACCTCTTCTTCATAACGAACCATGCGATTATAGGAGGTGAATCCGAAAATCAGAAATACTATCAGGAGGAGAATCAGGGGAACTCCTATCATTGTACTTGCAAGGCAGCCCGTACCCTTGGGCTTAATAATTTTGTCGTTCATACCCGTTGTGTTTTAGTTTCAACAAAGTTACGAAAAGAGCGTTTCACCTAATGGCAAAATCCCACAAATGTATGAAAAAAATTGACAACAATTTTTTACACAAGGTAATCAACCGTCAACTAATCTCCCCAACATTACTTCTCTTGCGGCTGGAACGTAAAGAGGTTGATTTTATCCCTGGACAGTATTTTTACCTTGGATTACTCAGAAATAAACAATCAAGGGCCTACTCTGTTTTTAGCGGAATTAACGATCCATGGATAGATTTTCTAATTCACCGGGTCGATAACGGTGAATTTTCACCCATGTTGTTCAACCTTCGAGAGAACGACAAGGTTTTTCTGGATGGACCTAAAGGTTATTTTCGGTTACCTCCCGACAGAACCCAGAAAAAAATTGTTTTCATTGCTACGGGAAGCGGAATAGCTCCTTTTCATTCCATGGTTACCAGTTATCCCGATTTAGACTACGCCCTTCTCTATGGAGTAAAAACAGCAAAGGAAGCCGTTGGTGTGGAAAATTTTTCTCCGGAACGCCGTTTCTTAGTTACCAGTCGTGAAGATAACCCTGACACAGGAGGCAGAATAACCGATTATCTCGATAGGGTAATTTTTGACCATGCAGTATATTATCTCTGTGGAGGGAACAACATGATAAAAAAAGTAACAGAAGTTCTGCTTAGTAGAGGTGTGGCTTCCCAAGATATTAAAACCGAATTTTTCTATTGAACAGCGAGGATAAACTATCACTATGGTCCCTAATTTTATTTAGCGTGCATACTAAGGAGAAATTTATTGACAACCTTGGTTCAGAGCAAACAGCGGGCAATGATTTAATACAGCAGTCATTAAATCGCAAAAATTAGCACAATATTTGATAACTTTGCCCCAAGATTTCAGAAACCCATCGAAAACCATGATTAGCCGAACCCTCCTCCGGATTAAAGTAATGCATGTAGTGTTCTCCTATTTTAACAATGAAGATGAAGATTTGAATTTTTTCGAAAATGAATTGAATAAGTCGCTAGATCGATATTACGAATTGTATCTATCGTTTTTTACGCTGTTGTTTTCGTTAAACCGGTATGCTGCCGATGTTACTGAGCTTCGAAGACGAAAGTTTATCGCAACGGAAGAAGAACGGAATCCTAATATGAGGTTTATTAACAACCGGGTTATTTCAGACTTATCGAAGATGCTTCAAAATGAGAAAACTCAGATAGCCTCTCCTATTGTTTGGGAGGATTATCCCGAATTGTTGAAAAAAAATTATTCTACACTCATTTCTTCCGAGGAGTACAGAGACTATATGAATCATCCTGAAGACTCATACCGTCAGGATAAACAAATAGTTTATTTTATTTACGAAAAACTTTTACCAGAGAACCTTGATCTTTTCTCCGTTTTGGAAGATAAATCCATATTTTGGAACGATGATGTTGAGTTTGTTTTATCGATGAATTTGAGAACAATTCAGCGCATGAAGGAGACCAAAGGAGGGAAAAACACCCTCCTGCCCATGTATAAAACGGAAGAAGACAAAGTCTTTGCCCAACGATTACTTCAACAATCAATTCTAAAGAGAGAGGAATACATAAAAATTATATCAGAAACTTCTACACAGTGGGAATTCGATAGAATGGCCATTATCGACCGTGTGATTCTTTGCATGGCCATAACCGAAATCTTAGAGTTCCCCACCATTCCGGTTGCTGTAACTTTGGATGAGTATATAGAAATCGCAAAATATTATAGCACGGAAAAAAGTTCTATCTTTGTAAACGGAATTTTAGAGCGAATTATGGAGCGCCTGGTGTCAGAGAATAGAGTTAGTAGGCTCAAACTTACCAATTAGTTTCTCGTATTTGAAAAAGTCATATAAACCTTCATAAAATGAAACGATTTCTTTTTTTGTTGTTGCCACTAGTAATAATATCCTGCGAGAAAAAGGAACGGGAAAAGGTTGGTGCACGTAATGTTGCTAATCCAATAACCGCCGACGGTGTGAACACCCAGATTAAACTGCCTAAAATTGAGATTCTTGGCAAAGACGGAAAAGATGGAAGCACGTTCGATTTCGGTGTAATTATTCAAGGAGAAAATGTTGCTCACACATTCATTATAAAAAATGTTGGTGAGGCTGATCTGGTGATAAGTCAGGCTTCAGCATCCTGTGGATGCACTGTGCCAAAGTTTTCCAGAGAACCTATTGCACCGGGGCAAACCGGAAAGGTTGAGGTGGCCTTCTCAAGTGCCGGCAGGTCAGGGCAACAGTTAAAGACAATAACCCTTTTAACGAATGCCCAACCCTCTACAGTAACGTTAACCATAAAAGCCAATGTAATAGTCCCGAATTAAATTTCTAAACCTGTAATAATATGACAACACTAATTTTAATGGCCGACCCCAATGGTGGCGGTGGACTGGGAGCAATTATTCCTTTGTTGCTAATAATTGTAATTTTTTATTTCTTTATGATTCGCCCACAAATGAAGCGTCAGAAAGAAATACAGAAATTTCGCGAATCGCTACAAAAGGGAGATAAGGTTCTAACACTGGGCGGAATCTACGGAAAAGTGGTAGAGGTTCACGACACAACCGTAATCCTTGAAATTGCAGAAAATGTAAGAGTAAAGGTTGAAAAAGCCGGTATCATTAAAGATAACTCCGATATCCAACAGCCTCAGAAATAAATTGACTACATGGCCGGGCCCCATCCGGCCTATTTCTTTTATTTTCAATGGGATTCATGGAAGCTACCAAAGAACAAACAGGCAAAAGTAAAGCTTATCGGTGGGAATCGAAGGTAAAAAATCTCGATAGCCGTATCTACAAGTTTTTGTTCTTTTTGTTTATAAGTTCAGTTCTCTGGTTTTTTAATGCCCTTTCCAAGGAATATGTAACAGAACTTAAACTTCCGGTAACCTACAAGGGAATTCCTTTGGAATACAAAGCAACACAGGCACTTCCAAATTATTTTATTATCACCATTTCGGGTAGCGGTTCTACTATTTTATCTTATAAAACTTGGAATACACCTAACTTTGAATTAGATCTGACACCGTATTTTATTGGTCAGAACCTGAACAACGATTTTTCGACCCAAATTCTTTCTCAACTTTCCCGTAGTAACATAGAACGTTTGTTTAATAATGCACTTACCGTAAAGGAGATTTCCCCATCGGTGATTTCGATAACATTCTCCCGGTTAAAGACAAAGAAAGTAAAGGTTTATTTTGGGGGAAAGGTAAAATTTGAGCCCCAATATTGGCTTAAAACAGAGCCACAATTAGTTCCCGACAGCATTGAAGTTGCCGGGCCTGGGGCAATCATCGATACCCTCTGCTGCATTTTTACCAACGACACGATTTTGAAAAATATTAAAGCCCCCGTTACCACCAATATTGGATTAAACAATCGCGGTGTTTTGAATCTCTCTCAGAAAATGGTTTCAATTACAATAATTCCTGAAAAGTTTACTGAAAATACTTTATCAGTGCCAATTACAATTTTAAATCGGCCACAGAATGCTCAGGTAATTCTATTTCCCGACCATGTGATGGTTAAGTATCAGGTTGGAATTGATGATTTTGAAAGAATTACATCGACTGGATTTACAGCCATTGTTAATTTCTATTCACTTCAGCAAGCCGGTACCGGTAAAAAAGCCAAAGTTGAGTTGGTTGAAACTCATCCGTTAGCGAGAAATGTATCCGTATCACCACGTGAAGTATCGTATATCATTAACTGGAAATGAAACTAGTAGGCTTAACCGGAGGGATTGGAAGCGGTAAATCAACCGTAGCTAAAATTTTTAAATTGTTAGATATCCCTGTATTTGACTCCGATCAGGAGGCTAAAAGATTAATGACCTCTGACCAGGAGCTACGCAACTCAATAATTCTGGAGTTTGGCCCCGACGCTTACCTGAATTCGGCAGAAGTAAATCGCCAATATCTGGCTTCCGTGGTATTTAACAACCGAAAAAAATTAGACACACTCAACAGCCTGGTTCATCCTATTGTGCGTCAATACATTAAGAAGTGGGCAAACGAACAAAAATCAAGGTATGTTATTGTTGAATCGGCCCTTCTGTTTGAATATAACCTTTATAAAAATTTCGATGCTGTAATTACCGTAATTGCATCAACCGACATTAGAATTCAAAGGGTAATGCAGCGGAGTAATCTTAGTTACGAGGAAATTCTCAAACGAGTTCAGAATCAGGTTGATGACTCTGTTCGTTACCAAAAGTCTACCCATATTATCGAAAACAATAATCATAATCTATTAATACCCCAAGTTTTAACCATTAACAATCAATTATGGGAAAGTTCGCAAAATGGATAGGAGCAGGAGTTGGATGGGTTCTCCTAGGGCCGTTGGGGGCCTTATCCGGTTATATTATCGGAAGTGTAATCGACCAGGACGTACAAGCTAAAACAGGAAACAATAAAGGAAAAACCACCCCGGGCGATTTTATAATATCCTTGCTCGTACTTGTTGCTGCCGTAATGAAAGCCGATAACAAAATTGTCAAGGCAGAATTGGATTATGTAAAAAGCTTTTTTAAAAATACTTTTGGCGAGGAGGAGGCGCGCGAAGCCTTGTTGATGCTTCGGGATATCGTTAAGCAGGAGATTCCGGTAGATGAGGTATGTCGTCAGATTCGTCAGAATATGAACAAAACTACCATTTTGCAACTATTCTATTTTCTATTTGGGATAGCCCAATCCGATGGTTCTATTCCAAAAGAAGAACTCAATGTTCTTAAAAATATCGCCTTTCAGCTTGGTTTATCTGAAGCTGAGTTTAATTCTGCTAAGGCATCGTTTATTCCGGATGTAAGCTGGGCTTATGAAGTGCTAGAAGTTTCACCTACTGCTACCGATGAGGAAATCAAAAAGGCTTACAGAGCTATGGCCTTAAAGTATCATCCCGATAGAGTAGAATATCTTGGCGAAGACTTCAAAAAAACAGCCAACGAGAAAATCCAAAAAATTAATAGTGCTTTTGATGCAATTAAAAAGGAGCGAAATCTTGCATAAAGTGTTAGGTAACCTTATAGCCGCTAATAGTTAAAAAACATTAGAGTTATAGCAGCAACAATAGTCAATAGAATAATAATTCCTCCGGAGATTTTATTCATCCACCAGAGTTGTTTAAGTCGGAATTTATGACGAAACAGACTAACCAATCCCGTAAGACTAAACCACCACAGCACGGCCCCGGCAAATACACCGCAGACAACAAAAAATTGTGCATAGAGGGGATGCCTCTCTTCATAAACGCCAATAGCGGCTATACTTGCTCCGAAAAATATTACGGTGAGAGGATTCGATAATGTTAAAACGAATACGGAGATAAAATCGCCGAATACGCCCTGATATTTTTGACTATTTCTCAATCTGATTTGTCTGGTAGGATTCGACCTAAAAATGTTCAGCCCAAGAAAAAATAAAACCACAAGACCCACAATCTGAATCCAGGATTGATTATCGGTTAAAATTTTTTGAAAAAAACCTAAACCAAACGCGGCAATGATAGCATACACTGTATCGGCAAATGCAGCTCCCATTCCTGCCAGAAAGCCAATGGTACGTCCTTTGCTGATAGTTTTCTGAACGCACAAAACGCCAATAGGACCAAGCGGAGCCGATGCAGCTAATCCAACAAGAGCTCCCTTCAGAACTAGAACAATAAAGTTGAATGTTTCTAATATCATGCGGCAATTTATCCCACAAAGAAAACAAATGTTTTAATAATTCCCAAATACTTAAGAATCCCTATCACTTCTCCTAAAACCACAATCAATGAATACAATCATAAGCCGTAGTGACATTAAATTGTTTCTGGATGAAAAAGTAGATCAATACAACACCCTATCGTACCTAGCAACCGATCCGCTGCAAATTCCTCATCGGTTTGAACAGAAGGAGGATATGGAAATCAGTGCGTTTCTTACATCGCTTATTACCTGGGGAAATCGTAAAGCTATTATTCAAAAAGCATCATACCTTATGAATAGTATGCACCAATCCCCTTACCAGTGGATAATCAATAACAAGCCCGAAGAGGTGTCAGAGCTACAAACTTTTTATTATCGAACATTAAATAGTTACGACATTGTTATAATTCTGGGCCGACTCAGAGAAGTAATTTTGCACTTTGGTAACATGGAGAATTATTTCAACTACCTTTATACAAAATCAGGACACTCCGTAAAAGAAATGCTTGAAAAATTTCATAATGATTTTACTCAAGGCTTCCCCGACCGAACCAGACGACACATTGCCAATATTGGGGCAGGCTCTGCAGGAAAACGTTTGAATATGTTTCTTCGGTGGATGGTGAGAAAAGATTCTCGAGGGGTTGACTTAGGCGTATGGAAGTTCATTTCGGCCTCAGAACTGTATATCCCACTCGATGTTCACAGCGGGAGAGTGGCAAGAAAATTGGGGCTGCTTAAAAACATAAACGATTCGTGGAAGGCTGTTGAAGAGCTGACGGAAAGACTCCGAAGCTATGATAGTCAAGACCCGGCGAAGTATGATTATGCTTTATTCGGTCTTGGTGTGTTTGAAAAATTTTGAATAAAACGGCTGAAAAATCCTAAACTGTTGTAGGAATTTAAAAAATGTATTAATATTGCATAGAAATTCCGCCAGCGGGAAACATTTATACCCCGAATTCCATTGAACCCATAAATTAATTCAATCATCAAACATTGTATTCATGTATGATATTTTAGAGCTGAACAAGAAACTTGTTTCAGAATTGCGTGAAATAGCCCAATCTTTTGGATTAAATAAATTTGACAACCTGAAAAAAAACGATTTAATTTACTGGATACTCGATCAGCAGGCTATTCTCGAATCGCAGAAAGAAACCAACCAAATTCTTAATGGCGAGAAACGCACTGAAAAGCGTCAACGAATCAATTATACTAAACGTAACCCAATTGCTACCTCATCTATCGGCAAAACTGAGCAAAACACTGAAACAGTAGGCCAGGTCTCCTCAGATGAACCTCAGCCGGCAACTAAGCCTCAAAATCCAATGAATTCTGGCCATCCGTCCAAAAAGCGGGGAAAACGTTCGCAGAATCAGAACAATAAAAACATTAACCAAAACCAACAATTGCAAAAGACAGATAAACCTACCGATCCTGAAAAACTAGTTCCTTTGGTTGACGATATTGCCGCTGCGAACGACGTTACAGAGATTGATGAACCTACTTTATCCCAAACTTCCGCAGAATCTGAATTGTCGATAGTGCAGGATAATGAAATTATTTTGCAGTCCCAACCCGAAATCGAAACTCAGCATGTTGTTCAGGCGGAAAATATCAAACCTCAAGAACAACCCACAAAGGTGGAGAAGCGCTATGAATTTGATGCTATTATTAATGCCATAGGGGTGCTTGAAATAATGCCCGAAGGGTACGGATTTTTGCGCTCATCGGACTACAACTATTTCAATAGCCCCGACGATGTTTATGTGAGTCAATCACAGATTAAGTTATTTGGTTTAAAAACGGGAGATACAATCGAGGGACCAATACGCCCGCCAAAAGAAGGGGAGAAATATTATCCGCTGGTAAAAGTAGAGAAGATTAACGGACGTGATCCTGAGTTTGTTCGCGACAGAATACCATTCGATCACCTCACGCCACTATTCCCTTACGAGAAATTCGATTTAACATCGCACAAAGAGGTAACGATGTCAACCCGTATCGTAGACCTTTTTTCACCCATTGG
The DNA here is from genome assembly GCA_937981765.1 of uncultured Bacteroidales bacterium. Lineage (GTDB taxonomy): Bacteria > Bacteroidota > Bacteroidia > Bacteroidales > Salinivirgaceae > JAAYQU01. The sequence goes on along the minus strand of CALJOM010000013.1, from coordinate 26,049 downwards.
GAAAGGGCAACGGGGATTGATTGTGGCTCAACCTAAAACCGGTAAAACAGTATTGCTCAAAGAAATAGCCAATGCCATAGCAGCCAATCACCCAGAAGTTTATCTAATAATTCTTCTTATCGATGAGCGTCCGGAAGAAGTTACCGATATGGCACGAAGCGTTCGGGGAGAAGTAATCAGCTCAACCTTCGACGAGCCCGCCGAGCGCCATGTTCGGGTAGCCAATATTGTTCTTGAGAAAGCAAAACGGCTTGTGGAATGTGGACACGATGTTGTAATTCTTCTAGACTCAATCACTCGTTTGGCAAGAGCTTACAATACTGTTTCTCCAGCCTCCGGCAAAGTACTTTCAGGTGGTGTTGATGCCAATGCTTTGCACAAACCTAAACGTTTTTTTGGGGCTGCCCGAAAGATAGAAAATGGAGGATCACTCACAATTCTTGCTACTGCACTTACAGAAACCGGTTCTAAGATGGACGATGTGATTTTCGAAGAATTCAAGGGAACCGGAAATATGGAATTACAACTTGATCGCAAGCTCTCCAATCGTCGGATCTATCCTGCGGTGGATATTTTAGCCTCCAGCACCCGAAGAGAAGATCTACTTTTATCGCCCCACACCCTCAACCGCCTGTATATTCTTCGCAAATATTTGGCCGATATGACAAGTCAAGAGGCAATGGAGTTTATGCTTAGCCGGTTGCCCAATACACGCAACAATGAAGAGTTTTTATTAACCATGGATAAAGGTTGATATTGAATGTTTAACAACAGTTTTAGATAAAGCCTAAACGTAGACCCGTTCACAGAAAAAAAACTGCCCAAGCTGAATTATTAATAAATTGTCAGCAAAGAGCGATGTCTGCTCCTAAACGTAAGAGTCCCGCAGATGCTAAAACAGTTAGAATAAAGGTCTAAAATTTGTGGCAAAGAGAACCGAAAAATCTACTATACCAAAAAACATAACGTATTATGAGCAAAACAAAAAAATTTATCACCTGCGATGGAAACTATGCCGCCAGCTACATTGCCTACATGTTTAGTGAGGTAGCAGCCATATATCCCATCACACCATCATCGACCATGGCCGAATATGTTGATGAATGGGCCGCAACCGGTAAAAAAAACATTTTTAACCAACCGGTAAAAGTAGTTGAGATGCAATCCGAAGCCGGTGCTGCCGGTGCTGTGCACGGTTCGTTACAATCGGGTGCTTTAACAACTACATTTACAGCCTCACAAGGGTTGTTGCTCATGATTCCCAACATGTATAAAATTTCGGGCGAATTGCTTCCCGGAGTTTTCCATGTATCGGCACGAAGTCTTGCTGCTCAGGCTCTATCTATCTTTGGTGATCACAGCGATGTTATGAGTACCCGTCAAACCGGGTTTGCTATGTTGGCAACCGGTAGTGTTCAGGAAATTATGGACATTGCTCCCGTAGCTCACCTGGCTGCTATTAAAGGACGAGTTCCTTTTTTGCATTTCTTCGACGGATTCCGCACCTCTCATGAAATTCAAAAAGTTGAGGCCCCCGAGATGGAGCAATTGGCAAAATTAATTGACCAAAATGCTCTTAAAGCATTCCGTGCCAATGCCCTCAATCCTGAACATCCTGTAACCCGTGGAACTGCCCAGAATCCCGACATTTATTTTCAATCACGTGAGGCTGCTAACCGATTCTACGATGCACTTCCAGATATCGTTGAATATTATATGCAGCAATTAAAAACCATTTCTGGCCGAGAATATCATCCATTCACCTACTATGGAGCTTCCGATGCCACCGATATTATTGTTGCTATGGGATCGGTAACCGACACCATTCGCGAAGTTGTCGATTATAAAATCCAACAAGGAGAGAAGGTAGGATTGATATCTGTCCACCTTTATCGCCCATTTTCAGCAAAATATTTCTTTAACGTATTTCCAACAACGGTTAAACGAATTACGGTTCTCGACCGCACCAAAGAGCCCGGAGCCAACGGAGATCCCCTCTACCTCGATGTAGTAGAACTGTTTAAAGGTAAAACCAACGCTCCTATTATTGTAGGTGGACGTTATGGACTATCGTCGAAAGATACAACTCCCGCTCAGATTATAGCTGTTTTCGAAAACATGACAATGAAAGAGCCTAAAAATCAATTCACGGTCGGGATTGTAGACGATGTAACCTTTCGGTCGCTTCCGGTCAAGGCGGAAATTAATGTTACTCCCAAAGGAACCTTTCAAGCCAAATTCTATGGCATTGGTTCCGATGGTACAGTAGGCGCCAACAAAAATTCCATAAAAATCATCGGCGAAACCACCGATAAATATTGTCAGGCCTATTTTGCCTACGACTCCAAGAAATCGGGGGGAGTAACCATATCGCATCTTCGTTTTGGCGACAAGCCAATACGAGCCCCCTACCTGGTTACCATGCCCGATTTTGTTGCATGCCACGTACCTGCTTATCTCGACAAGTATGATATGCTCAAAGGGTTGGTCAAAGAAGGAACCTTCCTGCTAAACAGCATTTGGGATGTAGAAACAACCAAAAATCGCCTGCCCAATTCGGTAAAAAAGTATTTGGCAGAAAATAACATAAACTTTTATATTATTAACGCCACGGAAATTGCTGAGGAAATAGGCCTTGGAAACCGCACCAACACCATTATGCAATCGGCTTTCTTCAAAATTTCGAATGTAATTCCTTACGAGCTGGCCATCAAAGAGATGAAGGAATTCGCTTATAAGAGTTTCCATCTAAAAGGGGAAGACATTGTTCAAATGAACTACAAAGCCATAGATCGAGGAGGAGATGTAATCAAGGTTGAAGTTCCCGCCGAGTGGGCTAACCTGCCGTCTGAGGATCCCAAAGTTGATCCTAACCTTCCGGAATTTATCAGCAAAATAGTTTTCCCCATTAACTCACTCAAGGGCGACGATCTACCGGTTAGTGCCTTTTTGGGCCGTGAAGATGGGACATTTGAGGCAGGCACAACCGAATACGAAAAACGTGGAATTGCCGTCACCATCCCCGAGTGGATTGCCGAGAACTGTATTCAATGTAACCAATGTGCTTTTGTTTGCCCTCATGCAGCTATACGCCCATTTCTACTCAATGAGAAAGAGTTGGCGAAGGCTCCGGCTGGTACTAAAACCCTAAAAGCAAATGGTAAAGGTTACGAGGGATTACAATTCCGCATTCAGGTTAGCGCATTAGATTGCACCGGTTGTGGAAACTGTGTCGATGTTTGTCCATCAAAAACCAAAGCCCTTGAACTTAAACCCATCGACACCCAGACAGCAGAAATTGAGCGTTGGAATTACATGGTTAAAAACGTAACCTACAAAGATTACATTACCCCAAAAGCCACCAACGTAAAAGCGTCACAATTTGCCCAACCTTTGTTTGAATTTTCAGGAGCATGTATGGGGTGCGGCGAAACACCCTACATTAAACTTATCACCCAGTTGTATGGCGATCGAATGATGATAGCTAATGCCACCGGATGTTCTTCAATTTATGGAGGTTCAGCTCCGGCAACGCCTTATCGCAAAAATCACGAAGGACGCGGACCGGCGTGGGCAAACTCCCTTTTTGAAGACAACGCCGAATATGGTTTCGGCATGGCAACCGGTATCCGAAACATCCGCGAACGAATCCGCACCATGATGGAAGAAAATATAACCTTTGTTTCATCCACCACCAAAGCCGCTTTTGAAGACTGGATTACCAACATTAATAACGGTGAAAAAACACGCGAAGTTTCCGAGGCGGTTATTAGAGCACTGCAAACGGAAACTCATCCAATTGCTAAAGAAATTTTGGAATTAAAACAATACTTAGAAAAAAAATCGATCTGGATTTTTGGCGGCGACGGTTGGGCTTACGATATCGGATTTGGAGGCCTGGACCATGTTTTGGCCTCTGGCGAAGATGTTAATCTTTTGGTTCTCGACACTGAAGTTTACTCCAATACCGGAGGTCAATCCTCGAAATCTACCCCAATTGGAGCCGTTGCCAAATTTGCAGCTGCGGGTAAGCGTATTCGCAAAAAGGATCTCGGAATGATGGCCATGAGTTATGGATATGTTTACGTTGCTCAGGTTGCCATGGGAGCTAACCAAGCACAATACCTAAAAGCCATCAAAGAAGCAGAAGCTTACCCAGGTCCAGCGTTAATCATAGCGTATGCTCCTTGCATTGCTCACGGCATTCGGTCTGGAATGGGAACCACTCAACGCGAGCAAATTAAGGCCGTAGAATGTGGATATTGGTCACTTTATCGCTACAACCCCCTCCTAGAAGCCGAAGGTAAAAATCCGTTCCAACTCGATTCCAAAGAACCCGATTGGTCCAAGTTCCAGCAATTCCTTCGTGGCGAAGTCCGTTACACCTCTCTGTTGGCGGCATTTCCGAAAGAGGCCACCGAATTATTCCAAGTGGCTGAAGAAGCTGCTAAATGGAGATACATGAAATACAAACGCATGTCCGAAATAAAATCATAACTTCTTATACGAAAATCTTGAAAATCACTGACTGAAAAAAAATAATCAGTCAGTGATTTTTTTGTAGAATATTGATCATGAGTTTAAAGAAAAATTTAACAAAAATTAATGAATAGTTTTGGAATTTTAACAAACATGGTATAAATCTTGAGTGAAAATAATAAAATTCGGGATAATGTTTATCAATCTTCAACCCAAACATTCGAAGGAAAAACTTTCATCTGAACTTACCTCTTACTCCATTCATCAAATTACTATTATTCACGTATACTACTGACCTGACTGGTTTAGTGCCCCAAGATTGCATCTCTTTGGTTGAAAACCAAAGAGATGCTTAAAATCAGTCTTCTCATCAGAAACAACCTTAAAATCAAAGTATAAAACTGCCTAAAAAACTTCCACTATGAAACTTAAAAATCTTAGAATCAGAACAAAGATGGCTGTCTCGTTTAGTTTGCTGACAGCTATAACCCTATTAATTGGAATATTGGGTTATTTTCAATTAAAAAATCTCTCTTCAGTAACCTCCACTATTGTGAAGGATCGCATGCCCGACATGCACGATTTTTTGCAACTTAATGTCAATAGGATGATAATTCGGGCATTAACCCTTGAGGTTTGGCATTATCAGAAAATTTCAGACACTCAAGAGCAATTTCTAAAAATATTGAATCAACGTAACGAGATTTTTAATTCCATGAAAGAGATCATGGCTGGCATTCAAAAAAGACCAAGACTAACCCAAAAAGGCGAAATGTTGATGACCCAACTTAATCAGAAATTTACTGCCTGGCTAGAGATTCATAACATTTTAAATCAAACGCTTCAAAAAATTGCACGTACGGCTGATCCGGTTGAAAAAGAGGAACTCTTTGCCCTATACCAAAGACAATTTGACGACATGATACCGATTTCGGAAAGTTTTGGAAGCTGCTTGGAAGAATTAAAAAACAACAATTTAACCAACACACAACTTCTTGTGAATTCAACTAAAGAAACTTTAGGCTCGGTAGAGGAGGCATCTTCAATGATGTTAGTATTTCTAACCATAGCCATACTATTGGCAACAATCATTGCTGTATTGTTGTCACGAGCCATTAGCAATCCGATCTCCCAAGGAGTTGAATTTTGTAAGGTAATTGCCAGAGGCGATTTAACAACCACCATTGATTTAGACCGAAAAGACGAAATGGGTCAGCTTGCCGATTCGCTCGAAACCATGAGAGAGAATTTAAGCAGAATAGTTCATCAAGTGCTAGCGGGTGTTGAAGTCATCGTAAATGCCAGCAGCCAACTTAGTCAAACAAGCCAGCACATATCTATTAGAACTAGCGAGCAGGCCTCCGCCGTTGAAGAGATATCAAGCTCCATGGAACAGATGGTTTCCAACATAGAGCAAACCAATTCCAATGTACAACAAAACGATGCCATAGCCAGAAAAGCCGTCCTTGGAATGAAAGAGGCCTCTGATGCATCGTTCGATAGCATGAAAACGGTGCAGGAAATAGTAGAAAAAATATCTATTATCAACGAAATAGCCCGTCAGACCAGCATCCTTGCGTTAAATGCCGCTATTGAAGCAGCACGTGCTGGCGAACACGGAAAGGGTTTTGCTGTAGTTGCTGCCGAAGTTCGCAAACTAGCCGAACGAAGTCAAAAAGCTGCGCTTGAAATAGATGAACTTTCTAAAAAAAGCCTTTTAGTTTCCGAAACAGCCACTAATAAACTTAAAGATATTATTCCCGAAGTGGAACGCACCTCCTTGTTGCTCGGAGAGATATCCTCGGCCAGTAACGAACTCAATCAGGGAGCTAATCAGGTAAACAATGCTATTAACCAATTTAATAATACCGTACAGGAAAATACCGCTGCCAGCGAAGAGCTTGCCACAGCAGCCGAAGAACTCAACAGCCAGGCACTTGCTCTCGAGGAGGCTATTTCATTTTTCCGAATTAGCAATACAGAAAATAACAACAGACTATCGCTACGTGTTGCTCAAAATTATCAACCCACATCAGTTGTTCCAAAATTTAAAAAATCATTCACTGCTAGTAGTAATCATAAATTTGCCGTAAAAAATACAAAAACCGATAACAACCAATTTCCCAAACAGGTTAAGAACCACGAAACAATTAAAACATCAAAACCCATCATCGGCTTGGATATCCGACTTGATGACCCCAACGATAGTGAATTTACGCGCTTTTAGTTTGATCCCATGTGGAAAAACATAATTCAAAATTAACCTTACTTACCTCGGAAATGCATAAAATTTTGTGGCAAATAAAAATTTCTAAAATCGACCCTAACTTATAAAAAAGTATCACCCACGTAAAAAAAATAATATCGATTTTTTTGTAGAATCGGAAAAACCTCTAATTTAGTCCCCAAACAATCCTAAAAAAAAGTCTATGTTTAGCATTCGTCAACAGTCGCTTTTGGGAAGATTATCAATGCTTCTTGCAGTTTTGTTGGTATTAGCAGCCGCTGCCGTTGTACTTTATTTATCTGATGATACGACTACAGAAAAATATTCTGTAGAGATTCTAGGTCGTTGCCGGAGTTATGTTCACCAAATAGGCTATCAGGCAGAGCTATTAAACCGAAATTCTCAGTCTTCCCAAATCACCCTTATAGAGGCTTTGAGAGAATGCGATAAATGGCTGAAAATTTTAAAAAACGGAGGAAAGATTACCCTTTTCGATAAAGAAGTTTCAGTTCCCCCCGTATCGATAACAGGGTTGGATCAATTAGAGAATGAATGGCAGCGATATCGATCCGCAGCCGAAATATTTACACGTTCAGAGTCTCAACAGGTTCGGGAGTCGGCCCTACGTGAATTGGAGTTGGGCAGCGTAACTTTGAATCAATCGTTCCAAAATGTAGTTAAAAACTATATTCATAACCATTCAAAGTATAATACTCAGATTAAGAGCGTTTTTATAGCAATGGTGTTGCTGTTTTTTATTGTTTTGGCGATTTTATTTTACCTAATCAAGACTTTGGTGTTTGACCGTATCCATCGAGTGGTGCCCTTTTTTATGGATTTATCTAATGGGATTGTTGGTTATGAAGTTATTGATAATCGAAAGGATGAAATAAGCACATTGATTCGATCGTTTAACAAAATGAACAGCAAACTGCACGAAATAGTTAATTCCATAATTCAGGGAGCCGACAATATAGTAAACGGCAGCGATCAGATAAGCGCAGCTTCACAAAACATTTCCCAAGGCGCATCGGAGCAGGCAGCATCGGCTGAGGAAATATCTTCGTCCATAGAACAGATGGTGGCCAATATTCAACAAAATGCAGACAACAGCCGAATGGCTGAAAAGATCTATGCTTCCACCATTATCATGATGAAAGAGACCGAGCAGGCCAGCAAAGAGAGCATGGAAGCAATACGTGATATAACCCAAAAAATTACCATAATCAACGACATAGCTTTTCAAACGAATATATTAGCCCTCAACGCTGCCGTTGAAGCGGCGCGCGCCGGTGAGCATGGAAAAGGTTTTGCTGTAGTGGCCTCGGAAGTTCGCAAACTCGCTGAACGAAGCCGTAAGGCAGCCGATGAAATATCTGTGCTTTCAGCAAAATCGTTCAGTAGTTCTGAAAAAAGTCTTAACAATACCTTGAGCTTAGCCGAAGAAGTTAACAAAACTGCGCAAATTATCAAGGAAATTGCTGCTGCCAGTGAGGAGATGAATCGCGGGGCTGAACAAATTAATACTGGGGTTCAGCAAATGAACATGGTAATTCAACAAAACGCAGCATCGAGTGAGGAATTGGCTACCAGCGCTGAAGAGTTTGCCGGGCTAGCTGAAACATTAAAAGAAACTATCGGTTTCTTTAAAACGGTGGACAAAAACAAAGCTCGAACCCGTTCAGATAAATTCATTGGTTGGAGCGACACTTACAAGCTAGACATTCAAAGCATCGACAAGCAACATCGCCGTTTGTTCGACCTCATCAATGCCCTTTATATAAGTTATGGACAGAAAAAGAGCCACCATGAAATACGAAAGGTAATCAAAGAGCTCGTTGATTACACTGTGTATCATTTTGGTTACGAAGAGCAAATTTTTGAATCTATTGGTTATAAGGATACTTCTAAACACGTAGATCAGCACAAAAAATTTATACAAAAAATTCAAGACTACAAAAACGAATTTGATAACGGCGACACAACCGTTGCTATCGATTTGGTGCATTTTTTACAGGATTGGCTGGTATCGCACATTGCCAAGACCGATCGTGCATACGTACCTGTATTCAAGGATCACAATATTAAATAGTCATTTACCATGGAAGTCATTGAAAAATTAACCATAGATTTAACAAAAATAACTATTAGCCCTACTATCGATCGTCAGCATAGTGAACTGCTGATTATGGTCAACAATCTTATTGATCAGTATCACCTAATTAATCATCGGGGGAAAATGGCTGAAATATTGAACAGGTTAACCGATTACGGGCAAGCTCATTTTAAGGAAGAAGAAAAATTTATGAAGGAGCACAATTATCCTTTAATCAAAGAGCATGTTAAATCGCATCAGGAGTATACCTTTAAAATAGCCTTCTACAATTATAAGTTTTTTGATACCGATGCCCCGCAGTTTTCTGCAATTGTATATTTCATCCGTAATTGGTGGAATATTCACCTACTTAAATGGGATTCTCACCTTGTAGGCTTAGTAAAAGAGAATCCAACGAAATAGTTTTTTTCTAAAAATTTACCACAAACCCCGGATAAGAGGCTTTTATTGAATCTTTGAAATATTCTGCCTGAGCGCGGGTTTCGAATTGCCCAACAATAAGTCGGTAAACTCGGTTGCCATTCGAGTTAACCACTTGAACGGTAACTGGTTGCCGAAGTTGCTGTTCAACGGCAGCCGCCTTTTCCAAAAGGTTGGAGGTTTCTTGATAGCTGGCAATTTGAACCCCAAATCCTATAGGGGAAAAACGTGACGAACTTAATTTATAGTAAGAGCTGCTGATTTGTGGTAAAGATGCTCCGGAATTAGTTATCGCGGGGTCTGGTTTAACATCCTTAACCGAAGCAGGCTGGGAGACTTTTGACTCCTGTGGTGTGTTTGATGGTGTGGGGATGCTCTGGGTGTTTAATATGCTTTTTTCTTCTGATACAACCTCTATTTCCACTTCTGTCAGTCCTTGGGAGATAAAATCTAGTATTTCCGCCGCCGATTTCGATACATCAATAATTCGCTCTTCGGTAAATGGTCCTCGGTCGTTAATGCGAACCACCACGCTTTTTTTATTGGCCAGGTTGGTAACCTTTACTAAGGTTCCGAATGGTAAGGTGCGGTGGGCTGCTGTTAAGTGGTCGTGTCGATATTTTTCTCCCGAAGCGGTTGTTTTGCCATCAAACTTATTGGCATAGAACGATGCGTAACCTCGTGTTGGAGATACTTGGGCACTAGCGGAAATAATCAATAAACAAAAAGAAATAGTTATAAAGTGCTTAAACATGATGGGTTTTTGGTTTGGTAAACATCTTATTCACACACAAATGTATAAAATATTTGTGGAAAAAATTTAATCGAACGTAAAGTGGAAGAGATTCCAACAACATCTATCAAAAAACAAAACTGCCTGAAAATCCATGTATCTTCAGACAGCTGCTATGATAATATTTTAATATTGGATATGCTATCCTATGTGAGCTTTGTAGGCTTCTACGTCCATTAATGAATTGAGTTCCGCCAGATTGCTCATCTTGATTTTAATCATCCATCCCTCTCCGTGAGGATCTTTATTTACAATTTCCGGATTGGAGGAGAGCTTAGGGTTAACCTCTAAGACTTCTCCACTAACAGGCATAAATAGGTCAGAAACTGTTTTAACAGCTTCAATGGTTCCGAAAACCTCACCCTTAGCTAGGGTTTGTCCAAGGGTTTCGATTTCAACAAAAACGATGTCGCCTAGCTGTTGTTGGGCAAAATCGGTTATGCCAACGGTAGCCGAATCACCATTTACTATAATCCACTCATGTTCTTCGGTGAATTTCATATTTGCAGAATAGCTCATAATTGAAGTTTTTTAAAATTATGAGCAAAATTATAAAATTTTTTGCTTGCAATAGCATCCATCAAAAATTATATTTCCCACTTTCAAAATTGTATTGCAAAGGTTGCTAATAAAGTGTGCCCCAACAATAATATTTACTGCACTGCGTTGAATAGCAATAGTTCAGATTTTAGTACCTTTGCAGGGTAAATTTTCGCATGAATGATTCCACAACGAATTTTGCTATTTTTTGTTTTTATAGGGACAATGATCCCATCCCTTCAAAGTCAATCGTTTCGCCGAGATACATTATCATTTACTGCCCTATCAGCTACGGCTGGTATTTGTTTACCTATGGCAGATTTGGGTAGCCGATACAATTTTTTTGGACAAGGAGGCGCCTCTTTTATTATGAAGCTCAGCAACAACATGCTTTTAGTTACCGAGGGGGTTGTGTTGTATGGAGAAGGGTACAGAGGCGATGATCCTTTACGTTTGATTCTGAATTCCAATGGAACAATAACCAATCGATACGGCCAGCCTGCCGAATTTTCACGAGGAATGCGAGGAATGCAAATTACATTCAAAACCGGCTACATTGTTAATCGATGGGCTCATAACCCCAATTCCGGAATAACCTTTCTTGGAGGTGCCGGCTTTTTCCAGTCGCAATACTGGATAGATCAACGTGGGAACAACGTTCCTCAGATAATGGGCAATTATGTTAAAGGCTACGATCGTCTTTCTAACGGTTTTGCTCTAACCCAGTTTCTCGGTTATACCTATTTCCACAATAAGAATTTTGGGCATTTTTATGCCGGGATTGAATTCACTGAAGCGTGGACCAAGATTCGGCGCGATTGGGATTTTACTCTAATGCGTCGCGATGATTCACGGTTTTTTGAATTGATGGCAACTTTTAAAATTGGTTGGATAATAACCTTTATTCAGCGGGAGTCGGAAGAAGTTTATTACTATTAAAATATTTAAAATGAGGACTTTATACTCAATTGGAATTTTATTTTATACATTCATTATTCGGCTCGCTGCGCTTAGAAGCCCAAAAGCCAAATTGTGGGTATTAGGACGAAAAGATTGGATAAGCAGCTTGAAAAAAGCCTTGAAGAAAAACGATAAGCCGGTAGTGTGGATACATTGTTCCAGTCTTGGTGAATTTGAACAAGGTCGTCCGATAATCGAAAAAATCCGTGAAAAACAAAAAGATGTTTTTATTCTACTAACCTTTTTCTCTCCATCCGGATATGAAATTCGTAAAAATTATCAAGCGGCCGATTATGTGTCTTATCTTCCTGCTGACACTCCGCATAATGCAAGATTGTTCATCAGCATTGCAAAACCGGCAATTGCTATATTTATAAAGTACGAGTTTTGGTACAATTTTCTTCATTATCTCAAAAAGTCAAGGATCCCGGTCTGGTTGGTTTCCGGTATATTCCGCAAAGGGCAACCCTTTTTTAATCCGATCTACGGGAAATGCTTCCGCAAGCAATTGTTGAATTTCGATCATTTTTTTGTACAAGACGAAACTTCGGCTAGGCTTCTTCAATCGATCGGAATTTCGAACTATACCGTGAGTGGCGATACACGTTTCGACCGAGTGATTCAAATAGCCGAACAGGCTTCAAGTTATGAAACTATAGAGCGTTTTTGCGGGAATAATTTTATTATTGTTGCCGGAAGTACCTGGCCTGCTGAGGAGGATTTTATTGCGCGTTATCTGGCAACGTTACCTCGGAATGCAAAAATTATTATTGCTCCTCACGAGATAAGCGAACCTCATATACAACAAATAGAGCGGAAATTCAACGGATCGTGCATTCGTTATTCTTCTTCTATTTATCAATGCAGCCTTGAGAATTACAATGTATTGATTATTGACAACATTGGCATGTTGGCTTCCTTATACCGATATGGGAAAATTGCGATTGTTGGAGGAGGGTTTGGTAAGGGAATTCATAATGTTCTGGAACCAACAGTATATGGAATTCCGGTTATATTCGGACCGAAATACCAAAAGTTTCCTGAAGCATGCCACTTGGTTGATATTGGTGCCGGATTTCCTGTTTGCAACTACCAAATATTCGAACAAACATTAAACGAAATTATTCAAAACACCGAAAAGCGCGAACATATTAAAGCCAAATTGGCTCAATATTTTGCTTCCATGCGAGGCTCAGTCGACTTGATTTTAAAACGGCTTGATTCTATGGGACGTTAGATATTGAAAAATGTTATCAACCGACTAAAGTGTTTAAAATCAATTAAGTATACACTTCTTGTTAATAATTTTTTTTGCTTCTTTTTAGCTGTGGGTTTAAATTCGCCATACCAAATTTTGATCTGTTATAGGTATTGGTAATGGCAAAATAGAGTTAATCAAAACCATATTAAAAACCCAAGGTAATGCTAACGAGTGAAATGATTTCACCAAAACAGGAAAGAAAACCGAAAATTTATTCTTACGACGAAGTGTACCAGGCAACCCTGGAGTATTTCAAAGGCGACAAATTGGCCACCACAGTTTGGATTTCCAAGTATGCTCTAAAAGATTCCAACGGGAATCTTTACGAACGTTCTCCGGAAGACATGCACTGGCGAATAGCCAATGAAATTGCCCGCATTGAAGCACGTTATCCCAATCCGCTGACGGCTCAACAGGTATTTGATGTATTGTCGGAGTTCCGCTACATTGTACCACAAGGTAGTCCCATGGCGGGAATAGGAAACAATTTCCAAATTGCTTCATTATCGAATTGCTTTGTAATTGGTAACAAAGGGAATTCCGACAGCTACGGTGGAATTATGAAAATCGACCAGGAGCAGGTTCAACTCATGAAGCGTCGTGGAGGAGTTGGACACGACTTGTCGCACATTCGCCCTGCGGGAAGCCCGGTTAAAAATTCTGCTCTTACTTCCACCGGATTGGTGCCGTTTATGGAGCGCTATTCAAACTCAACACGCGAGGTGGCTCAGGATGGTAGGAGGGGGGCTTTGATGCTCACCGTAAGCATAAAACATCCCGATGCCGAAAGTTTTATCGATGCTAAACTGCAGGATGGAAAAGTTACGGGGGCAAATATTTCGGTGAAAATCGACGACGAATTTATGCGTGCCGTGGAGGAAAACACTCCGTATATTCAACAGTATCCTATTAATAGCCCCAACCCTACGGTAAAAAAAGAAATAAATGCGCGTCAGCTTTGGGCAAAAATTGTTCATAATGCCTGGAAATCGGCCGAACCGGGGATATTGTTCTGGGATACCATTATCCGCGAATCGGTACCTGATTGCTACGCCGATTTAGGTTTTGAAACTGTTTCTACCAATCCATGCGGTGAAATTCCCTTGTGTCCGTATGATAGTTGTCGTTTATTAGCCATCAATTTGTATGGATACGTTAAAAATCCATTCACACCCCAGGCGGAGTTTGATTTCGAATTGTTTAAAAAGCATGTAGCTATTGCGCATCGTATGATGGATGATATCATCGATCTGGAACTCGAAAAAATAGACGCCATCCTCGATAAAATTAACAACGATCCGGAATCAGAGGAGATCAAGCGAGTAGAAAAAAATCTATGGCTTAACATTCGCCGCAAAGCGGTTGAGGGAAGACGCACCGGTATTGGAATCACTGCCGAAGGCGATATGCTGGCAGCGCTTGGATATCGATACGGCAGCGATAAGGCTATTGATTTTTCGGTCCAGGTGCATAAAACCCTGGCTTTAACGGCCTATGCCAGTTCCGTTGAATTAGCTAAAGAGCGGGGTGCTTTTCCCATTTACGATCCCGAACGGGAAGCAAAAAATCCGTTCATTCTTAGGTTAAAAGAGGCCAATCCTGAGCTTTACCAAAACATGGTAACCTACGGTCGCAGAAATATCTCCATGCTAACGGTTGCTCCCACCGGAAGTACCAGTATTCTAACACAAACCACTTCCGGCATTGAGCCTGTGTTCAAACCAATTTATCGTCGAAATCGTAAGGTTAATCCTAACGATAAAGAAGTTAAGGTGAGTTTTGTGGACTCCGTTGGAGATTCCTGGGAAACCTTCACCGTCATACACCACAAATTTTTCGAGTGGATGCGTGTCAACGGATACACCATCGACGAGGTAGAACGTATGGACGAAGAGCAATTGAATCAACTAGTTGCTCAATCGCCCTATTATAAATCGACCGCCAACGATATCGATTGGGTGGCAAAAGTTCGCATGCAAGGGGCCATTCAGAAGTGGGTCGACCATAGCATCAGCGTAACGGTGAACCTCCCCGAAAACATTTCCGAAGAAATGGTAGGCAATGTATATCTCGAAGGATGGAAAGCCGGGTGCAAGGGTATTACCGTCTATAGGGAAGGTAGTCGTACAGGTGTTTTGGTTTCCAACACCAAAGAAAAGAAAGGCGAAACCCGCGAACTAAAACGTCCCAAGGAATTAGAGGCCGATGTGGTGCGTTTTAAAAATGGAAACGAGAATTGGATTGCTTTTATCGGATTAATGGAGGAGAAACCTTATGAAATCTTTACTGGGTTATCCGACGACGATGTATTGCCTGTTCCGAAAGGTGTAAATCATGGAAAAATCATCAAAAATAAAGATGAAGAAGGCAATACCCGATACGATTTCCAATATATCAATAAGTTCGGCTACAAAACCACTATTGAGGGATTATCACATAAGTTTAATCCCGAATTCTGGAACTACGCTAAACTTATTTCCAGTGTTTTACGCTATGGGATGCCAATCGAAAATGCCATTCCGCTTATCGACTCCTTGCACTTCGACAGTGAGTCTATTAATACCTGGAAAGCTGGGGTGGCACGTGCTTTAAAACGCTACATCCCCGATGGCACTAAAGTTACTGGCCAGAAATGCAAAAATTGTCAATCCACCAATCTTGTTTACCAGGAAGGCTGCCTCACATGTTCCGATTGTGGTTCTTCGGAATGCGGTTAGGAGTAGGTTTCTAATCTCTGTTGTAAGAAAAAAGGCTAACCTAAAGGGTTAGCCTTTTTTCTAAAATGGGCTAAACATCCTTTTCGATAAATTTAGTTATATAGTTTAAAAAATTATCTCTTTCCAGAGGCTTAGTTAAATAGCCGTCAAAGATATTTTCATATTTTGCCCGCTCTTTGTTTAACGCATAGGCCGATACGGCAAGGATGGGAATATTTGGATGGAGGCTTTTAATCATTTGGGCTGCTTCATCGCCTGGCATTTCGGGCATTTTGATATCCATAAGAATAATAGCAATGTTGGGCTCATTCTGGGCAATTTCCACGGCCTCTTTTCCATTTTTTGCATGAACCAAGTTGTAGTTTAACTCATTCAAGAATTCTACAACCAGTAAATAGTTTATTTCTTCATCTTCGGCAACTAGAATGGTCTTTTTTGTAGAATGAGAATTGGTTTCCGATTTTTTTGTGATGTTTACGGGTTGGTATGGAATGGTAAAGTAAAAGGTGGATCCTTTTCCCGCGGTTGATTCAACCCATATTTTTCCTCCCATAAGTTCTACCAGCCCCTTACAAATGGCCAGCCCCAGTCCGTTACCGCCATAAACCCTACTGATGGAGCTGTCGGCCTGATGAAAGCGCTCAAATATTTTCTCGTAATTTTCTTTGGCTATTCCTATTCCGCTGTCTTTTACATAAAATTGTAACATCCAAGGGGTGGTTTCGGTTTTAAGGGTATAGCCAAAGTCAATAAACCCCTGGTCGGTGAACTTAATGGCATTTGACAATAGATTATTTAGTATCTGATTAAGTTTTGTTCTGTCGGTGTAAATTTCTGCATCGTTATCGTTTAGCGAGGGGGTTACGTAAAATGCTATGGGCTTGTTTACCGTTTGCTGTTTAAACACGTGGAGCAGTCCAATAATCAGGTCGTTGATGTTAACCTCACTCAGGATTATTTTTTCTTGCCCGGTTTCGAGGGCTGCCATAGTAAGGATATCGGTAACAATGCTGATGAGATAATGCACATTACTTTGTATGATAGCACCGTAATTGCGTCGTTTTTCTGCGGTTATGTTGGGGTTAGCCAAAAGTTGTGTAAAGCCTGAAATAGCATTGAGCGGGGTTCTTATTTCGTGGCTCATGTTTTGAAGAAAGGCTGTTTTTAGCCGTTCGTGTTCTTCGGCACGTTCTTTGGCTTTAATAAGTTCCTGCTCAATAATTTTTTTCTCGGTAATGTCTTCTTTTATGGCTACATAATTTACAATCTGATGTTGATCGTTGAATATCGGGGAGATGGTAGCCGATTCGTAATATAGTTCACCACTTTTTTTGACATTTAAAAATTCTCCACGCCATACGTTACCCGAAGAAATAGTTTTCCAGAGCTGTTGATAAAATTCTTTTGGATGTTTTCCAGATTGTAAAATTCGCGGATTTTTTCCTTTTACCTCCTCTTTGGTATAGCCGGTGTTTTGGGTAAATTGGGGGTTAACGTACTCGATATTGCCCTGAATATCTGTAATCACTACACATGCAGGATTTTGTTCTATGGCTTGTGTAAGTTTTTGTAATTCCAGTTCATTTTCCTTTTGTTTGGTTATGTCGATAAAAAAAGTGGCAAAAAAAAATTTTTTGTCGGAATAAGCATAAATACGAAACCAACGTTTTAATAGAGCTTCGTATTGCTCAATTTCGGCTTCTCCTCCTTCTAAAGCAATTTTCCCGTAAAAAGCAATCCAATCAAACTCCGAATTCTCTATTCCTGGGATAACTTCCCTTACTCGCTTACCAATTATACCGTTGGTGGGAATCCCGGTTAAGGCTTCGAAATAAGGGCTTACCTCGAGATAAATAAAATCGTGGGGTTTGCCCGTTTCATCAAGAATAATTTTATGGTAGGCGTATCCTAAGAAGGGGGTATTAAGGGAATGAGTGGTTAAAGGAGTCATAGCCCAATGAGTTTATGCGACAATGGATAGATAAATCTAAAAATTCTTTGGCTAAGTTTATGAAATTATAAAATAAAAATAAAACTCCCGCTGCTGATATTGCAGCGGGAGGGGGCAGGGCAGGTTTACATTTGAAGTTCAAAACCTGCATCCAAGGGGTCTTTTACAGAATTCACAAATTTCGGTGCCGGAGTTGAGTGTCCGCTTTTGGCTGATTTAGCGGAGGGAGGGGCGATTTTTGTAGTCTTGGGTTGTTGTTTTGTTTGAGGATATACTTTCTTTTGTTCAATATTATCATAGGTGGCCTTAATAAACTCTTTATCGAGTTTGAAGAATTCCATCATTTCTTTAAGTTGCTGAGCCTGAGCTGCAAGTTCTTCGGATGCGGTAGCCATTTCTTCGCTGGCGGCAGCATTTTGTTGAGTTACAGAATTGAGTTGTTGAATGGCGTTATTGATTTGCGCAGCCCCATTGTTTTGTTCGTTGGTAGCCGCTGAAATTTCCTGCACCAGTTGCGCAGTGCGTTGAATTTCTGGAACAATTTCGGTAAGGAGTCGTCCGGCATTTTCTGCAATATCGATACCTTTTTTGGAGATTTGGTTAATTTCTTCGGCGGCAATGCGGCTTCGTTCGGCTAGTTTACGAACTTCGTCGGCAACTACGGCAAATCCACGACCATGCTCTCCGGCGCGTGCTGCTTCTATGGCTGCATTAAGGGCCAGAATATTGGTTTGTCTTGCAATTTCATCGATAAAAGCAATTTTTTCGGCTATTACCTTCATGCTTTCTACGGCATTCATCGTGGCTTTGGCGCCCTCGCTAATGCCTTGGGACCCTTTAAGCGCAATTTTTTCGGCTTCGTGACTATTGTCGGCGTTTTGTTGAATGCTGCTTGCCATCTCTTCAATGGAACTTGTAACTTCTTCGGAGGCAGATGCCTGTTCGCTAGCTCCTTGCGACACTTGTTGGCTTGTGGAGCTCATTTGCATACTGGCAGCAACAATATTATCGGCTCCTAATGTTACATTGGCTATTACCTCTTTCATTTTGTTTTTCATTTGTTCCAACGCCTGAGTTAATTGACCAATTTCGTCTTGCTGATCGCAGGATACGCAGGCAGTTAAGTCGCCGTTAGCAATGGCTTGCGCAAACAGCACCCCATCCCTGACAGGCCGGGTAATACTGCGAATAAGAATTATCGAGAACATTAGCGAGATAGCTACGCCCATAACTAATAAAAACAAAGAAGCGATTTGGGCGTTTTGAGCGGATTTAACCGATAGATCTACAATTTTATTAGTGTTTTCAATATTGTTATTGGCCAAAGCCGTGGCATTTTCTCCAAGTTTATTGGAAATTGGTACTAGAACATCGAAAGCTTCTTTATATAATACAAATAGTTTTGCCTTTTCTGAGTCGCTGTAGGTCTTGGAGAGTTTCTCTATTAAATTGTCGATTTCGTAATGTTGGGTTAACCAGACTTTAAGATTTTCCTCGGTTTGGGTAATGAGTTGCCTCCCCTGTTCTGAAACACGTGATCGACTTTTTATTGATTCCCAGAGGCGAACGGCTTCTGACAATACCTTTTTGCGCGAATCAAGTATGGTTTTAAATTCGGTTTGTGCATTGGGTACGTTTTCGTAAATCCATACATCTAGGGTAAGGGCTCGCATTGTCATTCGTAAAATGTTAAACTGAAGCATTTCTTTCAGATCAGGCAAACGGTTATACCCAATGTTGTTCATGGTTCTACTCAAAATAGTTAGCTGATAATAGCCGACAATTCCAATAATCAAGGCTATGAGTGTAATAGTTCCAAAGCCTATGGTGAGTTTGGTAGCGATTTTTATGTTTTTGAGTTTCATAGTTGTAAATATTTAAGGGTTAAAACATGTTTTCGGGAAAAAATAGAGTTATTAGCTTACTTCCTTTCCGATTTTTTCAATCCATTGGTGGCTGGCTTCATTGATAAGGGCTTCTAGGTTAAGTATCTGGGTAAAGGTTTCGTTATTTTGCACCAGGCCATCAATCCATTTACGTTGTTGCTGGCTGATTTCGGGTGTTGGAAGAATTTCTCCTTCGGTGTAGTTAAACACGCCGGTAAGGGAATCAACAATCATTCCTACTTGTATGGAATTGTTTTCATATACCAGTTCATTAATCACAATTGCCGTTTCGGGGGTAGTAGCTTTTTTAGGCGAACCTAAAATTACATGCAGGTTTAAAACCGGGAGAGCTTTGCCACGAAAGTTGATAACTCCTTCGATAAAATTTGGAGCTTCGGGAACACGTGTCAGGGGTTTCATCTCTATGATACTGATAACATATCGCGTGTTAACAGCATAGAGCTCGTTACCTACACGAAAAGTCAAAAAGGTTTTAGAATCTTGTTTTTCCATAATGATAAATTTTAAAGGTTTTTTTGTCAAAATTAAGTTGCTGTAATTCGAAATAGTGTTAACGAATTATGATCTATATCATAACCTCTTTATGATATAAATCATAAACACAAAGAAAAAACAAGGTTTATAAGTTTGATTGTTAGTTTTATACCCTGGATAATCAAAAAAAAATGATAATATTGTTTGTAAGCCCAGGTTTTTATTACTTAGTGTTATGTATTAAGGGAGACGTAGAGGTACTATATGGCTATTGTTTTGTCCAATTTCCAGGGGCATGATAGGAAAAGACGAAAAAGGAGGAGCTATTGCATCTCCCCTTATAAAATGCAATAGCTGGTTAATAGATTGGAGGTGCGGGATAGTTTAAATTTTTTTTATTCGGTTTAGAGCCAAAGCTTTTAAAACCAAAGAAGGCAGGGGTTTTTCCGGGTTTCGTTTAGTAAGGTCGATAAACCAGTTCCATTTCTTCATAATGGGCACTTTGTGGGTTTCAACAAATTCAATGAGAGTTCCTTCCGGAGCTTGGATATAGCTAAAGTGTCCGGCGGCATCGCCCATGTCGAAACTATTGCTGCTATCGACAGTAAAAGGGAGGCCAAACTGTTCGCATTTTTTACGTAGTTCTGCCATTCCATGAATATCGAAACAGAGATGAATAAATCCAGGGTCGCCCCACATTCGGCCTTCAAAGATGGCTTTAGGCGTTCTGGTCTTAACTTCCAGCAGCTCAATCTGTGAGGTTCCAAGAACAGGGGCAAAGGCCCCTTTACGCGGTTGGGCATGGGTAAGTAACAGGCGACGAAAGGTCTCATTTCCTCCATGAAGTGATGTAAGATCGGAAAATGTTTGCTCTATATTGTAAATTACTTGGTCGTAGCCTAAAATATCGCGATAAACTTTCAAACTTTCTTCAATATTTTTTACGCCAATAATGGCTCCATAAACACCACCGACGGGAATTTTAGTCTTGCAGAATCTTTCTGGCGACTCTATTATTTCGAAGATATTACCATAAATATCTTCCACAAAAAAATGAGGAATTCCTGCCGGGTTCACCGAAATTTGTCCCAGGATTTTAGTTCCAATACGTTGCAGGTAATAAAAGGCTTTTTGGATATTGGGGGTTTTGAGTTTGGTTACGTTGATGCCTAAATCTCCCAGCATGAGGGGAGTTTCGATAGGTTTTGGTACTTTCCCGGTGTGTTGCCAGATTTCGAATCCGCCCCCCCCAATCATGTTGATTGCCAACGCCGCGTGTCGTTCGCGTTTCATTCCGCCGGTGTAGGGTAACATGAGTTCGGCAACGGCTTTTTCTTCAAAAACCCGGATATCCATTCCAAAATGTTGAATGTACCAGTTCCATGCTTCGTGAAAGTCGGGGACGCCTACTCCTATTTGTTGTATTCCGCTGATAACTATTTTCTCCATAGAATCAAAGTTTGTGTATTATTTATCGAGTTTGAGTACAGCAAGGAAGGCTTTTTGTGGTACTTCAACACTTCCAATTTGCCGCATTCGTTTTTTTCCTTCTTTCTGTTTTTCCAGAAGTTTTCGTTTTCGGGTAATGTCTCCACCATAACATTTTGCGGTAACATCTTTACGCAAGGCTTTAATGGTTTCCCGAGCAATAATTTTTGATCCAATAGCAGCCTGAATGGCTACGTCAAATTGCTGACGTGGGATTAGCTCTTTTAATTTTTCGCATATACGACGCCCAAAATCGTAGGCATTATCCACATGTAGCAGGGTTGATAAGGCATCTACAGGTTCGCCGTTAAGCAGAATATCGAGCTTCACCAGCTTGGCAATTCTATAATCGCTGAGCTGATAATCGAAACTGGCATATCCCTTGGAAATACTTTTGAGCTTGTCGTAAAAATCGATAACAATTTCGGAAAGGGGAAGGTCGAAACGAATTTCAACTCGGTTTCCGGTAAGAAAAACTTGGCTTTTTAGTTCGCCTCGTTTTCCAATACAAAGGGTCATAATTGCCCCGATATACTCGGTTTGAGTGATTATCTGGGCGTGAATAAAGGGTTCTTCAATATAGTCGATATAATTTGCAGGAGGTAGACCTGAAGGGTTGTGAACTTCTATTATTTCGCCCTTAGTGGTTTTAATGCGATAGTTTACGTTGGGTACGGTGGCTATAACATCCATGTTAAATTCACGTTCGAGCCGCTCCTGAACTATTTCCATGTGGAGTAATCCCAGAAATCCGCATCGGAATCCAAATCCCAAAGCTGCGGATGATTCAGGAATAAAGGAAAGGGAGGCATCGTTAAGCTGAAGCTTTTCTAATGAGGCTCTTAAATCTTCAAAATCATCAGGGTCGATGGGATAAATCCCCGCAAACACCATGGGTTTTACATCCTCAAATCCTTCAATGGCTTTATCGCATGGACGTTCCACATGGGTTATGGTATCGCCCACTTTAACTTCTTTGGCCGATTTTATTCCACTGATAATGTACCCTACATTTCCGGCGCTGATGGAATCGGTGGGATGATAGCCTAACTTTAGAATTCCCACCTCTTCAGCTGAATATTCTTTTCCGGTGTTGACAAATTTAACCAGGTCTTTGGTGCGTATTGTTCCGTTAAATACCTTAAAATAGGCAATTACTCCGCGGAATTGATTAAAAACACTGTCGAAAATAAGTGCCTGAAGTGGAGCATCGGGGTCTCCCATGGGTGGGGGAATGCGTTCTACTATGGCCGCTAAAATTTTTTCCACTCCAAGACCTGTTTTCCCCGATGCTTCAATGATATCTGAAGCTTTACAGCCCAGTAAATCAATTATTTGCTCCTTAACATCTTCCGGATTTGCATTGGGCATATCCATTTTATTTAACACGGGGATAATTTCTAGGTTGTGTTCTATGGCCATGTATAAATTGCTAATGGTTTGTGCCTGAATGCCCTGGGTTGCATCCACTACGAGTAGCGCACCTTCGCACGCCGCTATTGAACGGGATACTTCGTAAGAAAAGTCAACGTGACCCGGAGTGTCTATCAGGTTTAAAATATATTCTATTCCGTCGGTATGGGTATAACGCATCTGTATTGCGTGACTTTTAATGGTAATGCCACGTTCTCGTTCCAGATCCATGTTGTCCAGAACTTGATCTCGCAGTTCGCGATCGCTGATAGTTTGAGTAGTTTGGAGTAGTCGGTCAGCAAGTGTACTTTTGCCATGGTCAATGTGGGCAATAATGCAAAAATTTCTGATTTTCTTCATCGAAATTAGCTTAAAATTGAAGTGCAAAGATAGCAAAAAATGGTTATTTCTCATCGGGTTGGTATTAACGACAAATTCTGGTGGGTTGGGTGCACGATTTTAGGGGGAAAATCGTATATTTGTTTCGTGTTATAGTCATTTTGCATGATCTACGCTGTAATTATCGACGATGAACCCATAGCCTTGACTGTTCTCGATCGATTTTTGGCCGGAAACTCTGAAATAGAGGTAATGGGTAAATTTACCAACCCAACGGTGGCATTGGAACAAATATCGGAACTACCCTGCGATGTTGTTTTCCTAGATATCGACATGCCGGGAATTGATGGTCTGTCTTTTGCAGAAAAGATTCGAGATTTTGAAAATCCACCCTACATTGTCTTTACTACTGCCTATAGTACTTACATGCTTGATGCTCTGAGAGTTCATGCTTTCGATTTTTTGCAGAAACCTATTGAACAGGATGTATTGAACGAATGCATCCATCGGTTGCAAGTTGCCATAGCTAAGGATGTAAAGAAGCATCATTTTTTGGGGAGTTCGGTATTGGATATGCCTTTGAAAATTGCTTATCGAAGTGGATTTTATGTTTTTAGACCCAATGATTTACTTGCAGTTTTGGCCGATGGAAGTTACAGCACATTGATTCTAAATTACGACAAACTTACTCTTCCTTGGCACTTGGGTAAGGTTGAAAAGTTATTACCTTCGAAATATTTTTTGCGTATAGGTCGTTCTAGTCTTATTAATCCCAAATATTTTCGTAGTCTTGATAAAAAACGTTATATAGTTGTTCTTGGGGTTGGTGAACGAAAGATAGAGGTAGCTATTTCCGGAGGCTATGTATCGGTTATTGAACAATTTTTCGACCAAAATTAGAGCTATTCTATTTTTGGAGAAACAATCTTAGCCTTCTCATCAAATTTTGTCCATGCAGAAAAAACAATACTGCCTAATATTTGTTATACCAATTAGTTAAAACCCCAAACCTTTAAACGAATTGATTATGGCAGACCTATCTACTACCTACATGGGATTACATTTAAAAAATCCACTCATTGTCGGGTCCAGCGGTTTATCGGCAGAATTTGAAGATATTGTGGAATTGGCTAAGCATGAGCCGGGGGCTATTGTATTAAAATCGCTCTTTGAAGAGGAGATCATTTATGAAATGCAACAAGACATGTTGCAAATGACCGCTCGACCGTATTTATATCCCGAAACTTTCGATTACATGGATTCTGAACTAAGGAAAGACCGTATACGGGATTATTTAGAATTGATCCAAAAAGTAAAAAATACACTTTCTGTGCCCATAATCGCTTCCATAAATTGTGTGTCGGATCAGAAATGGACATATTTGGCCAAAGAAATTGAGCTTGCCGGTGCCGATGGCTTGGAGCTTAACCTCTTTATTTTGCCCAGCGATTTATCACGTAGCGCTCAGGAAATGGAAGAACTCTATTTCTCCATAATTCGTAAGGTACGACAAGCAACCAATCTTCCCATTGCCGTTAAAATAAGTTACTATTTCAATAATTTAGCGCAGTTTATTAAAAAGCTTTCAGAAGAAAATATAGAGGCCATAGTACTTTTCAACCGATTTTATTCGCCCGATATTGATTTAGAGCGTTTTGAAATTACCACTGGAAACGTGCTTTCCACTCCGGGCGAAATTAGCTTGCCATTGCGTTGGATAGCTATGATGAGCGGTCGCATAAATTGTGATATTGCTGCCTCCACAGGCGTTACCTCTGGATATAACATGGCAAAATTAATCCTTGCTGGAGCTACGGCCACTCAAGTTGTTTCGGAACTTTATAGGGGTGGGTTTGTTAAAATCCGGCTTATGTTAAAAGAACTCGAGTCTTGGATGGAAAAACATAAATTTTCATCACTGGCCGATTTTCGTGGGAAAATGGCTCAGACTGAAAGTGTTGACCCCGCGGCATATGAACGGGTTCAGTTTATGAAGCATTTCTCCAACTTTATTCGCTATAATCCGTAGAAATTAGAGATAGAAGAACTATCCACCTTAGCCCGAAGTGCTGTTTATTCGGGCTTTTTTGTTGGTTCATGCTAAATCTTTTTTCTTGTATTGTTATTCGAGGTCGAATTCCCGCAGTGCGTTCAGGCTGAGTTCAATAAACTCATCGAGCGAAAGTCCGGTTTTTTCGCATTCCAGAATGTTCTCCCTTTTTATCGATGCAGCAAAGGCCTTTTCTTTCATTCTCTTTTTTATTGATGAGGGCTTTACGCTGGAAATTTTTTTATCGGGATACACTAACGCTGTAGCGAAAATCAAGCCTGTAATGGTTTCTCCGGCTGCCAGGGCATGATGCAAGGTTTTGGTTCTTGGTTGGTTATGAGCGGCCTCTTCGTTGTGAAGCATTATGGCTTCCACAATTTCTGGATCAATTCTGTTGTTGTTCAATATGTTAACTGCCTCCATGGCATGTGTTTTAGGGTCGGCATTGGTAATTTCAACATCAATATCGTGAAGAAGGCCTGCAAGTCCCCATTTTTCAGGATCTTCACCCATTCGTTCGGCATAAGCTCTCATTACAGCTTCGGAAGCAAGGCAATGTAGCCTCATTTTAGGGTTTTTAACGTATTGTTCCAGTAAGTTAATAGCTTTTTCCCTATTCATACTTTCTCGGAATTAAAACTTCATTAATCGATCCAAAGCAAATAAATGCAGCTAAATTCAAGTAGTAAATGCAACTTTTGAGAACGAATCAATAACAATATTTTTGAAGACAAAAGAGAAAGAAAAAAAATCTTTCCCTCTTTGTCCTGGTCGAATAGTGTATATTTGCCGCCGTTCTCGCCAAAAAAAAGTTGCAAAATGGGACACATAACCAATGAACAAAGGTACACAATTTCTGTGATGAAAGCACAGGGGTACACACAAAAAAAGATAGCTGAAGCTATCGGAAAGGA
>CALJOM010000012.1:0-140000 GCA_937981765.1 uncultured Bacteroidales bacterium | reverse complement strand
CATTAAGGTGGTTAAAGCGTAGGGGTTCCACCTCTTCCCATTCCGAACAGAGAAGTTAAGCCCTACAGCGCCGATGGTACTGCGACACAGCGGGAGAGTAGGTCGCCGCCGATTTTTCAAAGGGTAGCTCAGCGAGCTACCCTTTTTTGTTTCCAAAGTTGCAATGTTTATTTAAAAAGGATGATTAACCGCAGTGGATTACGCAATTTGCGCATTGGGAAAGTTCTCCGCGAAGTCGTCGATTTACAAGTCCTTCAATGCGGTGTGAGAGTGGAGGAACTTTAATTTTGGAAATGATTTCGTTCGCAAAAGCATACATTAAAAGCATTCGGGCCTCTTTTTTATCGATTCCTCGTGTCTGCATGTAAAATAATGCGTTGGGATCTAACTGTCCGGTTGTGGCTCCGTGGGAACATTTTACGTCATCGGCATAAATTTCCAATTGAGGACGGGAATTTACCTTAGCCAGAGGTGTTAAAAGTATGTTTCGATTGCTTTGATAAGCTACGGTTTTTTGTGCACCTTTATGTACAATTATTCGTCCGGAAAACGCCCCGCTAGCTTCGTTGTCGTAGA
Source organism: uncultured Bacteroidales bacterium (assembly GCA_937981765.1). Lineage (GTDB taxonomy): Bacteria > Bacteroidota > Bacteroidia > Bacteroidales > Salinivirgaceae > JAAYQU01. The sequence goes on along the minus strand of CALJOM010000012.1, from coordinate 139,424 downwards.
TTCCTTTATAGCTTTGAAAACTTGTGCAATGTGGTGCGTAATGATGGATTTGGGTAACGTTATCTACGTGCTGCTTTCGATCTGTGAGATTCAGTCCGTAAGCATGGCACTCGGCTCCTGGTTCAAGCAGGGATATCGAAAGTTCGTTGCGAATTAATCCTCCATGTAAACTAATTATGTTAGAGTGAAAATGACTATCTGCTTGTTGATGAACAAATATGCTTGAGAATAGGCTATTTTGGTTGTTAGCATTTTGTGAATTGTATAACTCCAGTGATGCGTTTTTTCGAAGATGTATTTCAGTAAGATGGTTGTTTAAAAATCGTGTTAGAGAAAGTGTGTGGTCGCAGCTAAGTATCTGTACGCTGCAATTTTCTTCTGCTAATATAATATTGTGCTGATTGACAAAAAACGGTTGGTTTCCAATGGATGCATTTACTATTTGTATGGGTTTATCTGGAGTTGCTCCTTTTTCGATATGTAGGAAATATCCATCCTTGGCTAAAATTGCATTGATGGAGTTCATTGGTTTATATAGAGGGGCTGCTTTGAAAAAATATTTTTCCAAAAGCTGGGGGTCTGTTTTTTTCAGTTCCTCAATGGAATAGAGGTTGATTCCCTTGGGTAATGGGTGGTGTTGCGGATAAAATTTACCGTTAAAAAACAGAATTACATGGGAGTCTAAGTCGGGGACATCGCATTTGAAAATCTCTTCGACATTTACATTAGTTAGCCCTGTTGGATTGAGGTCCCATTCATTTTCAAACAGTGGTTCTACATTGGTATAAAGCCAATCTTCCTGTTTGGAATGGGGAATACCGTGTTTCTTTAATTCCTCTATCCCTGTTTTACAAATGTTAGAAAGGAAGGGTTGTTGGGGTAGAGAGTTGTTGATATACGATTCGAGAGTATCTAGGAATGGGTGTTTGGTTTTCATAATCTGTTATAAGTGTGATGCTTTTAGCCAGTCGTAACCTTTTTCTTCCAATTCAAGGGCGAGTTCTTTAGTGCCCGATTTAATTATTTTCCCGTTATAAAGAACGTGCACAAAGTCGGGGACTATGTAGTCGAGCAATCTCTGGTAGTGAGTTATTACTATAAAGGCATTGTTTGGGGTTTTGAGCTTATTGACGCCATTGGCTACTATTCGTAGAGCATCTATATCGAGACCACTATCAGTTTCGTCTAGAATGCCAAGCTTGGGTTCAAGCATTGCCATTTGAAAAATTTCGTTTTTCTTTTTCTCTCCACCAGAGAACCCCTCGTTAACCGACCGATTGGTGAGTTCGCTATCGATACCTACCAGTTCTTTCTTTTCTCGCATTAATTTAAGAAAGTCGGCAGCTGAGAGTGGTTCAAGCCCCTTATGTTTACGATGTTCGTTGACGGCTACTTTAAGGAAGTTAACCATACTAACTCCCGGAATTTCAATAGGGTATTGGAAACTGAGAAAGATGCCTTCTCTACTTCTTTCTTCGGGAGACATTTCCAAGAGGTTCTTATTGCAATAATAAACTTCTCCGTGAGTAACGGTGTATCGTTCGTTTCCGGTTAAAATGGCTGATAGGGTGCTTTTCCCAGAGCCGTTTGGTCCCATAATGGCATGAACTTCGCCTGCGTTAACGGTTAAATTTATGCCTTTAAGTATTTCTTTACCATCAATCGACCCGTGGAGGTCTTTTATTGTGAGTATGTTTTTCATAATTATGACTTTTGTATTTCTGAGGATGGTTTGATTGGTTTACAGAATTTGCGCTGGCCTTTTCGAATCAGGTAATACCCTACGGCTAATGCAAGGATTATGGCTGCAATTGCTGCAATGATTTCATAGGATGCGTTGTCGAAATCGGTGATGATGAGTTTTCTGGATACAGCGATTAAAACAACCAGAATAATCACTTCGGCATTGAGGACATCGTCTCGCAAATAAAGTTTAACGGTTTCAAAAAGTTCGAGGCCTATTAATACGTTAAAAAAGAGTCCGAATATTTTGGTTAATTCGGTTTTGTCCAAAATTATCTGGGTTTTACTGATGGAGATAAAAAACTCTTTGCCAATATACAAGGCTAGTTCAAGGGTAGTAAAAAGAACAACACCTCCCATAATTACCACCAGCAGCAGGATGATAAATCGTTCGAAAAGATTTATGATACGATAGATGTGCTGATTATTCATAAATTCAGAAATTTGTGTTATCCTACACTTCCTTCCAAACTTATTTGGAGGAGCTTTTGAGCTTCAACGGCAAATTCCATGGGTAATTGATTGAGAACTTCGCGGGCGTATCCGTTGACAATTAGTCCGATAGCGGCTTCGGTGTCGATTCCTCGCTGGTTGCAGTAGAAGATTTGATCTTCTCCGATTCTGGAGGTTGTGGCTTCGTGTTCCACAACGGAGGAGTCGTTTTGAACATCAATGTAGGGGAAGGTGTGTGCACCGCATTGGTCGCCCAAAAGTAGTGAGTCGCATTGGCTGAAGTTTCGGGCATTTTCGGCTCGTTTGACTATTTTAACGAGCCCCCGATAGCTGTTTTGACTTTTTCCGGCCGAAATTCCTTTGGAGACAATAGTGCTACGTGTATTTTTCCCGAGATGTATCATTTTGGTTCCGGTGTCGGCTTGCTGATGATTGTTGGTTACTGCCACGGAGTAGAATTCGCCAACGCTGTTGTCGCCCATAAGAACGCAACTGGGGTATTTCCATGTTATTGCCGATCCGGTTTCTACCTGTGTCCATGAAATTTTGGAGGATTCGCCACGGCATAACCCTCGTTTGGTAACAAAGTTGTAGATTCCTCCCTTACCGTCTTTATCTCCCGGATACCAGTTTTGTACGGTTGAGTATTTTACAAAGGCGTTATTTTCGGCTATTATTTCAACAATGGCAGCGTGTAGTTGGTTTTCATCCCGAATAGGGGCCGTACATCCTTCAAGGTAGCTAACATAGGAATTATCGTCGGCAATAATCAGCGTGCGCTCAAACTGTCCGGTGTTAGCAGCGTTGATACGGAAGTAAGTGCTTAACTCCATTGGGCAGCGCACTCCCTTGGGGATATAAACAAAGGAACCATCGCTAAAAACTGCTGAGTTAAGTGCAGCAAAATAGTTATCGTGAGCTGGCACAACGGTTCCGAGATATTTTTTTACCAGATCGGGATGTTCTTTTACGGCTTCGCTGAAGGAGCAGAAGATAATGCCTTTTTCGGCAAGTGTGGCTTTAAAGGTGGTTTTTACTGAAACACTGTCCATTACAGCATCCACGGCTACACCTGCAAAAAGTTTTTGCTCTTCAAGAGGAATCCCGAGTTTGATGAATGTTTCAAGAAGGGCGGGATCTACTTCGTCGAGCGATTTATATTTAGGTTCTTTTTTAGGGGCAGCGTAATAGATAATATCCTGAAAATCAATGGGTGGAATTTTCAGATGAGCCCACATCGGGGGAGTCATCGCCATAAATTTAGCGTAGGCATCTAGGCGGAATTGAAGCAGCCATTCGGGTTCTTCTTTAAGTTGAGATATTTGCCGAATGGTATTTTCGTTTAATCCTTTGGGAATTGTGTGGGTTTCAATTTCTGTTACAAACCCATATTTGTATTCCGATTGGGCTAAATTGTTTATTATTTTATCAGTATCGTTGGCCATATTGGAATTTTACTCTAAATAACAGCTAACAAGATAGAATGTTCACACGTTACAAAACGTTGTGCAAATATAGCGAATGTTTACCGCAAAAAACTAATAAATCGGACGTTTTTGTCCTGATAAAAGAACAAACCCCGCTTTTGGGCGGGGTTTAATTGTGTTGGGCTTCTAAATTGTCATTATGTCTTTTTCTTTATCGGCTAGCATTTTGTCTACTTTGGCAGAAAATTCGTTGGTGAATTTTTGAATTTCTTCTTCCGCATCTTTAGCTAAATCTTCAGCTAGTCCGTTTTTTTGTAATTTTTTAACTTCCTCAATAGCGTCACGTCGAGCGTTTCTGATGCTTACTTTGGTGGTTTCTCCTTCGTGTTTGGCTTGTTTAACAAGATCACGTCGGCGCTCTTCGGTAAGAGGGGGAACGTTTATAATTATCACTTCTCCATTATTGGATGGATTAAATCCTAAGTTTGCGGCCATGATAGCTTTCTCGATAGGATTAATTAAGTTTTTCTCAAATGGCTGGATACGGATAGTTCTTGCATCGGGGACGTTAATGGTTGAAACTTGCTTTAAAGGAGTAGAAACCCCGTAATATTCTACGAGCACATCTTCTAGAATAGCTGGATTGGCGCGACCAGCTCTGATTTTTGACAAAGATTTTTCAAGGTGTTGAATTGCCAGTTGCATTTGTTCGCGGGCACTTTCGAGACATAGGTCTAATTGGTCGTTCATATCCTTTTCGTTTTTATTTTAATTTTGGACATGCCAAGATAGCTATTTTTTCATAAAGTTTATACTCTACCAGTTAATTTTGCTGGCAGTTTTGCTTTTAGTGAATACGGAAAATTTTTGTAGTGTATTTGTTTTTTAACACGGTTAATGCTAAACAAACTATTTTTTCAACGAAATAAACTTTAGTGTTGTGAAAGTTGTTTCATATTAACATATCGCATTGCTATGATTAAAAAGCTCTTGATATTCCTAGGAGTATTTTGCTCCCTGATTGTATTGAGTAGTGTGAGTACTGCTTCTCAAAAGCAAAGAAGGATTTTGTTAATTAATTCCTATCATCTGGGATTATCGTGGACTGATAGCATTACAAAAAATATTGCTCAAACGCTTGAAAAAGAGGAAGTTGAGTTTTGTGTCGAGTATCTTGATGGGAAAAGGAGAATATTTTCAAAATATGAGCCTGAGTTTATGAATTATATACTCTCTAAATACAAACTATTTTCTCCAGATTTGATAATTACCAGCGATAATCTTGCTTTTGAGTTTTCTTTACGTCTGAGAGAGCGATTTTCTAAAATTCCGCCGATAGTATTTTGTGGAATAAATAACTTTACTGACAGTTTAATTGCCGGAAAGGCAAACATAACCGGTGTTGCTGAAATTTCTTCTCCAGGAGAAACATTACGGAAGGCATTACAATTTCATCCTCAAACCAAGGTGGTGTATGTTATTTCTGATGGCACCGAAACAGGGATGGCGGAGTCGATGTTTGCTCGCAAAGAGTTTAATACTTTTGAGGGAATAGAGTTTCGTTGGTTAATTGATTTCTCCACAGAACGTTTATTGGATACCCTACAGACCCTTAAACCAAACAGTTTGGTGCTTTTAATTCTTTTTAACAGAGATTCTGAAGGAAAATATTTTAGCTATGAGGAGAGTGCTAGTTTAATAACGTCAAATGTGAACCTTCCGGTTTATGGTCTTTGGGATTTTTATATTAATCATGGGATTGTTGGTGGCAAACTGGTTAATGGTGCTATGCAGGGGAAATTGGCTGCTCAGCTGGCAAAAAGGGTTTTGTCGGGGGAAGATGCCGGTAACATTCCGGTGATTCGTGATCAGGCCAACCGATGGATTTTTGATTATTCCCAATTGGTTCGATGGAACATTTCTGAAAATCAGCTACCTAATGGGAGTTTATTGGCAAACAAACCCATTTCGTGGTTAGTAAAAAACAGACGGTTGGTGATTACCGTGCTTTCGGTTATGATTTTGGAAGCCTTGCTTATAGGGATATTGCTTGCTTTATTCCTTATTTCGCGAAGAAAAGCCATTCAAAAAATTCGACAGAGTGAGGCAATGTATCGAATGATTTACAATTTTGCCCCTATAGGCATGTTTCAATTTCAATCCAATGGAGATATAACGTTATGTAACGAGAATTTCGTTCAAATTTTAGGCAACAAGGTGTCGAACATTTCATTTCTTTTTAAGGGGCAGAACTTTTTATCGCCTACCGCAAAAACTATTGAGAAAGAATTTTTAGATCCAGATTCTGGACAGAGCAAGGTTTTGAGAATTGTTACATCGATGATCGACCCAGAGAAACATCTTTGGGTTGGCTTGTTGGAAGATATCACAGAAATGCGTTTGGCACAAAAACGTTTAATGGAGAGTGAGCAACGTTATAAAGCGATTTTTAACAACACCCATACACCCGTAATTTTGGTAAACCCGCAAACATTATTTCTCCAAAGCGCGAATCAGGCTGCCTGTGAGTTTTATCGATGGAAAAGTGAGGATGTTCGTAGCAAGAAATTAGTAGACTTGATTGACATTACGGAAGAGCGAGCCAGACAAATGGTGGATAAAATTCTTCGCGATAAAAAAAGCTATTTTATTGGACGAAACACCTCTTTATTCGATGAAAAATTAAGACACTTAGAGTTATATACAGGGGAAATAGTAATTAATGGGCAATCGCTGATATACATAATGTTGCACGACATAACATCGAGAATTGAAGCTGAGACAAAAAACTTTCAGAATATAGCCCGATTGCGAGCTTTGGAACAAATTTTTGAACAATATACACACCCCTTAGAAGAAATATGGGAATTTTCTCTAGGTAAAGCTCTTGAGCTCTCTCACAGTGAAAAGGGTTTTATTGCAGTGATGAATCTGGGGTCGGAAGAATTTTCTTTAAAAACCCAAATAGGACATCATACCGATTTAAACTATTTTTCTGATCTTTTAAGCGTTATTTCAACCGTTGCTGAGCAACAATCCCCTTTAATAGTCAATAATTCTATCCAGCGGAAGATTTCTTTGGCGAAAGAGGGGGTAGGTTTATTTTTAGGCGAACGGTTCGTAATAGTTCCTGTTCTTTTTCATACCAGGGATACCGCAATAGTATGTGTTGAAAATAAACCCGTAGATTATACTGAGGTTGACGTTGAGCAATTATTATTGCTAATGAGAGCTGTTTGGAACGTCACTCAACGGAAAGAAGCGGAAGCTATGCTCAAATGGCAAAACACCCAGTTGGAGGAAACACTCCGCCAGCGTGACAAACTAATTTCCATCATATCTCATGATGTAAAAAATCCTTTTACAACCTTATTAGGGTTGTCCGATTTATTGTTGCGAAAAATGGAAAATCAACCGCTTGATAAAACTCGCCATATGATCTCAATTATGCACGATTCTCTGCTGGATGTAGTGGTTATTTTCGAAAATCTTTTGGAGTGGGCAAAAATCAAATCGAACGAGAAGATTTTGAAAATTGATAAAATACAATTGAATAGCTTCATCCGACAGATTATTGAACAGCAGCGTACTTTTGCCGAATTAAAAAATATATCACTGATCTATTTTGCCGCCGAAGACCTTTCAGTGAAAGCGGATGAAAATGCTCTGGCTATGATTTTACGCAATTTGGTTTCTAATGCCATAAAATACAGCCCTGCCGGTAGTGTTGTAGAAATAAAAACGTTTAAGGGGCACAACGGCTGCAATGTGATTTCGGTAATAGATCATGGTATTGGGATTCCTGAAGAAGTTCAATCCACTTTGTTTAAATTTTCCGAGAGCGTGGTGCGTAAAGGAACTTCGGGAGAAAAAGGCACAGGAATTGGGCTATCTTTGAGCTACGACTTTGCTGTAATGATGAATGGATCTATTGAAGTAGAAAGTAAGCCCGAAGTTGGTTCTACATTTTCTCTGTTAATACCGGCGGCCGAATAAATTTACGGAATGAATAGCTGCTATAGAATATCAACCACACGCGATTTTAATTCGCACTATTTTGTATTTTTGTCCTAAATTACATCAAGCGTATGAATAAACTTTTTGCCTCTTCAATTGGAAGGAAATTATTGGTTGCCCTTTCGGGTATGTTTTTGATTCTTTTTCTGGTGGTGCACTTAAGTATCAATCTGTTACTTATTTTCGATGACTCAGGAGCACTTTTTAATAAAGGAGCTCATTTTATGGCCACCAATCCCATGGTTGGTGTTATGGAACCGCTATTGGCCGTTGGTTTTGTGGTTCATATAATGTATGCAACTATTGTAACCATCAGAAACTATCGGGCACGGCCAAATGGTTATCTGAAAAATTTACCCTCGGCCAATTCATCTTGGGAGTCTCGCAATATGTTTGTTTTAGGTGGAATCATCCTCTTTTTCCTAATCCTACACCTTAATCACTTTTTTGTAAAAATGAAGTTTACCGGCGATCCCTTACTTACTACAGTTATCATAGACGGTGTAGCCATGAAAAACTCTTACCTTTTAGTATCGAGCCTTTTCAAGGAAAACTTCTGGTACAGCATTGGATACATGATTTGGGCGGTATTTCTGGGCTTTCATCTGGTTCATGGATTTTGGTCGGCATTTCAAACGGTTGGATTGAACAACGAGGTGTGGATTCAGCGCTTGCAAAACGTTTCCATCATTTACGCCACAATCATTGCGGCAGGATTTTGTATCATTCCGCTCTATTTTATAATCTTCTTTTAATTCGCACAACTACCAAAATTGGTAAACCATGTCAATACTTAATTCTAAAATTCCGTCGGGTCCATTAGCCGATAAATGGACAAACCATAAAGCCTCCTTACGATTGGTAAGCCCAGCCAATCGTAAAAAGCTCGACATCATTGTTGTTGGAACCGGTCTTTCAGGAAGTGGAGCTGCTTCAACTCTTGGCGAGATGGGATACAACGTTAAAGTATTCTGCTACCAGGATAGTCCGCGCAGGGCACATTCGGTGGCTGCTCAAGGGGGAATAAATGCGGCCAAAAATTATAAAAACGATGGCGACAGCATTTTCCGTCTTTTTTACGACATGATTAAGGGAGGAGATTTCCGTGCCCGGGAGGCAAATGTTTACCGTGCAGCTGAGGTAAGCAACTTGGTAATAGATCATTATACTGCTTTAGGAGTTCCTTTTGCCCGCGATTATGGTGGATTGCTCGATAACCGTTCGTTTGGAGGAGTTCAGGTTAGTCGTACGTTTTACGCTAAGGGACAAACCGGCCAGCAATGTTTGCTTGGGGGTTACAGCGCCTTAATTCGCCAGGTACAGGCAGGAACTGTCACCATGTATCCTAGGAGAGAGATGTTAGATTTGGTAGTGGTTGACGGACGTGCTCGCGGAATAATTACACGCAACCTGATTACCGGAGAGATTGAATCGCATTCGGCCCATGCCGTGGTACTAGCAACCGGCGGCTACGGAACTATCTATTACCTATCAACTTTGGCTATAAATTCTAATGGGTCGGCCGCTTGGAAAGCTCATAAGCGCGGAGCCTTTTTCGCTAACCCGAGTTTTATTCAAATACACCCAACTTCAATACCGGTGCTCAACAATTATCAAAGCAAGCTTACGCTTATGAGCGAATCGCTGCGTAACGACGGACGGGTATGGGTTCCAAAGAAGAAAGGCGATACAAGAAATCCTAACGATATTCCCGAAGACGAACGCGATTACTATTTGGAACGTCGTTATCCGGCATTTGGGAATTTGGTGCCCCGCGATGTTGCTTCCCGTGCTGCAAAAGAGCGTTGCGACTCCGGATATGGAGTAGGCCCCACAGGGTTATCGGTTTACCTCGATTTCCGCGATGCCATTCAGAAACAAGGCCGCAAAGCCATTGAAGATAAATACGGCAATTTGTTCGAGATGTACGAAAAAATTACCGGAGAATCCCCTTACGAAACTCCTATGCGGATTTATCCTGCCGGACACTACACCATGGGAGGATTATGGGTAGATTATAATCTAATGACTACCATTCCCGGATTGTTTGCCATTGGCGAATCGAACTTCTCCGATCACGGGGCCAACAGGCTGGGAGCCAGTTCTTTGATGCAATGCGCCGGAGATGGATATTTTATTTTGCCCTATACAATTGCCAATTATCTAGCCGATTTTATCCATGAACCGCGACTTTCAACCGATTTGCCGGAGTTTAAACATGCTATATCGGAGGTTCAGGACCGAATACAGCGACTACTATCGGTTAACGGTAAAGAGCCCGTTTCAGATTTCCACAAACGTTTAGGAAAGATTATGTGGGATTATTGCGGGATGGTTCGCAACGAACAGGGATTAATCAAGGCCATGGAGCTTATTACCGACCTTGAAGCCGAATTCTGGAAAAACGTAAAAGTTCCGGGTCGCTCAACCGAAATGAACCAAGAATTGGAAAAGGCCGGTAGGGTAGCAGATTATTTTGAATTAGCCAAACTTTTGTGTGCCGATGCCTTAAATCGGAAAGAAAGCTGCGGTGCCCATTTTCGTGAAGAAAGCCAAACCGAAACTGGAGAGGCGAAGCGCGACGACGAGAACTTTAGTTATGTGGCAGTGTGGGAATATAAAGGAGGTGGTAAAGACCCTCAATTGCATAAAGAACCCCTCACATTTGAAAACGTAAAGCTACAAGAACGTAGTTATCAATAATACCCAAAATCATTGCTAAAAATCGTAGTTTTTATGAAAATATATCTCAAAATATGGCGCCAGAAATCACCTAAAGACAAAGGTCGATTCGAAATGTACCCATTAGATGGAGTTTCCCCAGAAATGTCTTTTTTGGAGATGCTTGACTATCTAAACAAAACTTTGATAAAAGAAGGAAAGGAGCCGGTGGTATTTGAAAGCGATTGTCGCGAAGGAATCTGCGGAACTTGTGGTTTATACATAAATGGGCGTCCACATGGTAACCTACGAAAAACAACTACCTGTGAACTCTACATGCGGGAGTTTGCCGACGGGGAAACAATTACTGTTGAACCCTGGCGCGCGGGAGCTTTCCCTGTGGTCAAAGATCTAGTGGTAGACCGGCATGCGTTTGAAAAAATTATGCAAGCCGGGGGATTTATAACGGTTAATGCTGGAGCAGCTCCTGATGCTAATACCATTCCAATACCTCGCGATAGCTTCGATAAAGCGTTCGAAGCGGCGACCTGCATTGGCTGCGGGGCATGTGTGGCAGCGTGTAAAAACGCCTCGGCAATGCTATTTGTTGCAGCCAAGGTTTCTCATTTGGCTCTACTTCCCCAAGGAAAACCTGAGGCCGCACGAAGAGCCAAAGCCATGGTAGCTAAAATGGATGAACTCGGTTTTGGAAGTTGTACAAATACCGGAGCATGCGAAGCGGAATGCCCCAAAGGCATTTCAATTGCTAATATTGCTCGTCTTAACCGAGAGTTTCTTAAAGCCAATTTAAAAGAGTAATCCCAAATAGTTTGAATATTACGAACAATTTTAATCTGTCAAAAAAACCAAAACGGAATATCTTTGTTCCCCATACACATAAATTTAATCCATGAGTATGAACGAAATTGAAGCTAAGCAGCAAAAAGTCACCGAGGAGTTTTTGTCGCTGACCGATTGGATGGACAGATATAACTACCTTATAGACTTAGGAAAGGAACTGCCTCCAATGCCTGATGAGTACAAAACAAAACAGAATCAGATCGATGGTTGCCAATCCACAGTGTGGCTTCATGCTGAATATCGCAACGGAAGAGTGTTCTACTGGGGAGATGGCGATGCCGTTTTAACCAAAGGCATGATTTCGCTAGTTATCCGAGTCTACAGCGGTCAGAAAACCGATGATATTATCAACACACCCCCCGATTTTATTAAAAAAATTGGCTTATCGGAGCATCTTAGCCCAACCCGAGCCAATGGGTTAAATGCTATGATTAAACAGATTAAACTATACGCTATGGCTTTTAAAGCAAAATACGAATCGTAATAATGCATCACCATGTCATCAAACAAAGTTAGCCGGGAGCAAGTTGTAGAGGTTCTTAAAACCATTTACGACCCGGAAATTCCCGCAAATATTTACGATCTTGGCCTAATCTACAAAATTGAGATTGAAGACGACAACTCCGTTGTAGTAGAAATGACCCTTACCGCACCCAACTGCCCCATTGCCGGCGACATTTTAGAGCAGGTAAAATCGCGTATTGAATTGATAGATGGAGTTTCTCAGGCATTTATAAATCTAACTTTCGAACCAGCTTGGGATCCATCGCGGATGACAGAAGAAGCAAAATTAGAATTAGGTTTGCTTTGAATTAAACAAAACACCTAAAGTGAAACTTAAACCTGGCAACAACAACCAACAAGCCTTTAAAGGCCTTAGTATACGAAAAATATTTTTCCCGGTAATAATTGGTTTGGCTGTTGTTGCATGGATGTTTTGGAGTGAATTTAAACCCGAAGCATTTGATTTTTTATCTGTTACCAGGTATACTGTATTTTGGCTACTGGTGGCTTTTTTATGTATGATAATACGCGATCTAGGCTACATGGTACGGCTTAGAATTCTGGCGGAAAAACAACTATCATGGTGGCAAACGTTTCGAGTAATTATGCTTTGGGAATTTACCTCAGCCATAACCCCATCGGCAATTGGTGGAACCAGCCTGGCAATAATATTTGTTACAAAGGAAGGCATATCCGTTGGGAAAAGTTCAGCCATCGTTATGGCAACATCCTTCCTCGATGAGCTTTACTTTATTTTAATGTTTCCATGGTTGTTGCTTTTGGTCGACAATTCACTGCTATTTAAAACCGAAGGCATGGGCTTGTCGTTCCGCAATGAGTTTCTACTTTTTGCCACCATTGGCTATTCTCTTAAACTTTTGTATCTCGTAGTTTTAAGTTACGGGCTGTTCTACAATCCCAGAGGGCTAAAATGGCTATTGCTTATGATTTTTAAACTGCCCATTTTGCGCCGATGGAAACATGAAGCTAATGAGGCGGGTACGCAAATTGTTACCAACAGCCGCGAGCTGGTAAGAAAACCAATAGTTTTTTGGTTAAAAGCTTTTGTAGCCACATTTTTTTCCTGGACATCGAGATATTGGGTTGTAAATGCCATGTTTCTGGGTTTTTTCACCGTGGGTGATCATTTTTTGATATTTGCCCGACAACTGGTTATGTGGATAATTATGCTTGTTAGTCCCACACCCGGTGGAAGCGGGTTTGCCGAGTTTGTTTTTACACGATTTTTATCCGATTTTATACCACTTGATGCTGCCCAGGGTAAAGTGGTGATTATTGCCCTGGCCTTTTTATGGAGAATGATAAGTTATTACCCGTATTTGATAATTGGAGCAATTGTAGTTCCACGTTGGATAAACGAAAAGTTTGGCAAACCCAAAAACAAAGAGTAAAAATTTGCGCCTCGCTGTAAATAAGAATTCGTAAAATACTTCAGCTTGATTAAAACAATAGTTAACACACACACAACTTTCTCAAAACGTTTTACATTTGCAGGTTATAGAAATACCATTGCTAAAATTTCAGCATGCCTACGGTAAAACGTTTCTTTGTCACACTGCTTCTACTGGTAAGGTTAACATCAACTCATAGCCAGATTTATAATTTTGAACGATATTCGTTGCCTGAGGGACTTTCTCAGAGCCAGGTTTTTGATATCAAGCAAGATACGTTGGGAAGAATCTGGCTCGCCACCGAGAGAGGTGGCATAACCATACTTTCTGGCGAACATCCTACTTATCTGGGAAGAAACGACGGACTTCCGGGTAAAGCCACCTACTCAATTTTCTACGACAAAAAGCATCGGATGTGGTTAGGAACCAACAGAGGAGTAGTATTTTACAATGGCAAATCCCTACAAAAGCCTCTGGGACATCAGCTACTTGATACCTTATCGATATGGAGTATAACTCAACGAACCGATCAGACTATAGTTTTTGCCACTAACGATGGTGTTTATGGCTATACCGATTCTCTGGGGTGTTTCCTGATGATTCCAGAACTTAAGGGAAATCCCATTTCCAAAGTGGCTGCCCGAACCAATAATTTGGTCTATATTATGGCCTATCAGCAACCCTTATTATTGTATAACGGGCACTCCTTAGAAGAGGTAATGCTCCCCTTAAAACAGGGGACTAATATTGAGGTGGTATTTTTCGACAATAAAGACCAAATATACGTAGGAACAACCCACGGGTTAATTACCCGTGAAGAGTACTTCTACAAAACCCTTACCACAGCCGACGGGCTAAGTGATGACCATATTTTATCCATTACAGAAGACAAATATGGAAATATTTGGGTAGGAACCGATGAGGGAGGAATAAATGTAATAATGCCCGACACAATTTTAACCATCAGGGCTCATCAAGGAATCGGAAACAACCGCATAAATGCGTTATACTACGACAATTATCAGAACCTATGGGTTGGAACCGATGGTGCTGGTGCCTATGTTTTTAAAGGGTTTCGATTTAAAAAACTTGAGTTGCCCGAATTTGTGGAAACTGTTTCAGTAACCGCGATAGAGATCAAACAGGGCAATAAATTATACATTGGGACAGGTGGCTATGGAGTTTTATCTATATCTGGGAAAAAACGAAAACTCTTTAATCAACAAAACGGATTGCGGGGAAATTTTGTGAACGCTATCGAAACTATATCAAAACAAGAAACTTACATTGGTACTAACCAAGGTATAACTATTCTGAGCGACAATCGTATTGATTTTGAAAAAACCATCGAGCTGGATATTAATTATCCGGTTTCGGTAATACGAAAAGCACCCTCCGGAGAAATCTGGATTGGCACTACAGGCCATGGTGTGTACATGGTTAGCAATGGTACCAAAAAAAGATACACCATTAGGAGTGGACTTTTAAGCAACAATATTGCCGATATTGCCATCGATCAGTTTAAGCAGGTTTATATTGCCACCGATCGCGGCATTTCAGTCATATCCGGTAAAAACATCCATAATTTGACTGTAGAATCGGGGATTCTTTGCAACAACATTATTTCTCTAACTTTAGATAAAAACAACAACCTATGGGTTATATCAGAGCTGGGACTTACGAAAATTATTGCTGGAAAAATAATTAACAGGCCACAGGCCTCTTTCACCGAGTCGCAGATCCTTTATTCAGTGACCTCAGCGCCGAATGGTTACGTCGTTGTGGGTACCGAAAGAGGAATAATAGTGTTTTTTATTGATGAACGAAGCCGCATCCGGCAAATTAAAGAGTATACCCGTGAAGACGGTTTTTTTGGCATGGAGTGCAATCCTAAAGCCATAGCAATCGACCAATACGGAGATTTTTATTTTGGCACCAAACAAGGGGTTACTATTTTTGATCCTACTGCCGACTCTATTCCAAACCCCATGCCTAACGCCTACATCCGAAATGTGGATTTGCTCTACAAAAAAGCCAATTGGATGAATTTTTCCGATTCAATTCTACAGTGGAGTTTGTTGCCTTTTAATCCTACATTCCCCTATTATGAAAACAACCTGAGTTTTAGTTTTGCCGCCAACGATTTCCAGTTCTCTTCCAAACTCATGTTTCAGTTTTATCTTCACGGGTATGATAAAACGTGGCTGACTCCAACTCGGGAGCGAACCGTTAACTACACAAACCTTCCTCCCGGGAAATACGAAATGCGTGTTCGCTCGTGGTATCCACCAAATACAGCTTCTACCATTTACAGTAGCTTTACCTTCACTATCGACAAACCATTCTTCACAAGCTTTTGGTTTATAGCATTGTCTTTTTTTTCGCTAACCAGTCTTGTTGTACTAATATGGAACTGGCGTTTTCACATAATAAGGGCTAACGAACGAAGGTTAGAAGCCTTAGTCAGAGAGAGAACAGCTGATATCGAACGTCAGAAAATTCAGCTAATGGAGGCCAATGTGAAAATTAGTCAAAATGCCCAGTTAAAAGAACAATTCCTTGCTAATACAAGCCACGAAATTCGTACTCCACTCAATGTAATATCAGGGTATGCAAATCTTTTGTTGAACACACAGCTTGATAAGCAACAGCAGAAATATCTCCATTACATTAAAGAGAGCTCGGATAATTTAAAGGTAATAGTCAACGATATTCTCGATTTTTCCAAAATGGAAGCGGGAAAACTTGAGATTGACAGTATACCTTTTGATTTTATCCGAACCATACGCACAACCACCAACCACCTTGAAATAGAGGCTGCCAAGCAAGGTTTAACTCTTGAGCTGGTATTTAAAAACATTTCTCATAATGTTATTGAAGGCGACCCGGTTCGATTAACACAGATACTCTCCAACCTGGTTCGAAATGCTATAAAATTTACACCCTCCGGTTCAATCGTTGTTTACTGCACTGATATCTCGGATAATCCTGAAAAAATTCTCTTAAAGATGGAAATAACTGATACTGGAATTGGAATTCCCCAGGAAAAGCTCGATACTATTTTCGACAGTTTTACTCAGGTTTCGAACGAAACAACCAGAAAATATGGAGGAACAGGGTTAGGATTAGCTATTGTAAAGCGCCTTGTTGATAAAATGAATGGAACCATAACGGTTGAAAGTACCGTTGGAGTTGGGAGTAAATTTACGGTTGTGTTGCCCTTCACGAAATCTTACACCAATCCTACGGAGACCAATCAAAGTGACCATACCATAATTCCTCATACTTTATCCAAAGAAGTTACCATTTTATTGGTAGATGATAACGAAATTAATGTTGCATTGGCTGAGAATACTCTAAAATCGTTCAGCACACAATTCCACATTCAAACAGCATACAACGGTCTGCAAGCTATCGATCTGGCAAGTCGTAATCTTTACGATTTGATAATTATGGATATTCAGATGCCTGAAATGGACGGATATTCCGCAACCGAAATTATTCGCAACAAACTTCCCGAACCCAATCGCTCCATCCCGATTTTAGGCATGACTGCCCATGCCATGCGTGAGGAACGGGAAAAATGTTTGAGCTACGGGATGAGCGAGTATATCTCAAAACCATTTGCCCCAAGGGCGTTGTTTGAAATGGTTCTGGCTCTTACCGGAACAACAGCAAAAAAGATCACCGATCCCCCAAAAGTGGAAGCCGAATCTATGCCAAGCTTTGCCTTGATCGATCCTCAGCAACTTTGGAAAAACTCCGGCGGTAAAACCAACCGTTTTGTACGTTACCTGCAGATGTATTCCGAATCGATCCCAAAACAAATTAACGATCTTGAACAATGCTTGGACAACCTTAAAGAAGGCGATGTCAAAATCTTAGCCCATACCTTGAAAACTTCGTTCCGCTACCTGGGAATCAAACAAGCCGCTGCCCTGGCTTACGAAATTGAAAAGGCATACACAAACGGAGGGTATGTCGATCATAAAAAATGCTTAGACGAAATAAAAGCAATATGGCAAGAAATCGGTGTCGAAGTTGAAAAATATTTGAACAATTTTTCAAAATA
Organism: uncultured Bacteroidales bacterium; assembly: GCA_937981765.1. Lineage (GTDB taxonomy): Bacteria > Bacteroidota > Bacteroidia > Bacteroidales > Salinivirgaceae > JAAYQU01. The sequence continues at coordinate 122,274 of CALJOM010000012.1, read as the reverse complement.
GAGGATTCTTTAGAGAACCCAGAGGGCTTTTCTGAATCAAGTAACGACAGGTTCCCCCATTACTTAAAACAGCTACATTAAACAAACATTATTAATCTTAATCCTATGCCAAAAATTCAAATTTTCAACTATTTTTGGGTATCGCTATCAATAGTTTAAAATTTTAGGTTATGAGAAAAATACTTTTCACCTGGATACTTGTTCTGGCAACCATCGTAATCGTGGGGCAAATTCCTCCAGGGTATTACAATTCAGCTCAGGGCTTAACTGGCGAAGAATTAAGAACGGCTTTACATAATATCATAAAAAACCATACCGTAATTTCTTATAATGCTCTTTGGAATGCCTTCAAAGACACTGATAAACGCCCCGACGGTAAGGTGTGGGATATCTATTCCACCTGTAATTTTACTTTTGTTACCAATCAGTGCGGGACATACTCTAACCTTTGCGATTGTTACAACCGTGAACATACTGTTCCTCAAAGCTGGTTTAACAATGCCTCTCCAATGGTTTCCGATCTGTTTCACATCTTACCCACCGATGGGAAGGTAAACGCTTATCGAAGTAATTATCCTTATGGAGAGTGTGCCAACGGAATTGTTTACGGGCTTGGAAAATTAGGAACAAGTACCTCCGAAGGGTATACCTCTATTGTTTTTGAACCTGCCGATGAGTATAAGGGCGATATTGCCCGGATTTATTTTTATATGGCAACTCGGTACATGAATGTAATTTCTGGCTGGAATAGTCCATCATTTTCAGGAAATAATCTATCGGTGTGGACTCAAAATATGCTGGTTCGGTGGCATCAAATGGATCCGGTTTCTCAGAAAGAAATTGATCGAAATAATGCTATTTATAGCAAATATCAGCAAAATCGCAATCCTTTTGTGGATCATCCGGAGTGGGTTTATGAAATTTGGGGAACTGGTAATGCAGTGCTAAATCCCCAAAATTTTTCAGCCTATCCATATTCGCCAACCCAGATAAATTTAATATGGAATCGCAATTCAAATAACGACGATATTTTGCTTGCCTTTAATACCACCAACTCGTTTGGTACTCCACAATCCGACAATACACTATCCGGACCGGGAACTGTGTTGGCTTTTGGGCAGCTAAATTCATATGAACATACCAACCTGACCTACCAGACATACTATTATAAAATTTGGTCGAAAAATTCACAAGGAACATTTTCAACCGGAGTAGTAGTCTCGGCAACTCCTTATAAGTTAGAACCACAAAATCATGTTACAAACTTCAGAATAACTGCTACCACCACAACATCGATAAGTTTAGCATGGACCGATGCCACCGGCAATCCTATCCCGGATCGGTATTTAATTCTGGCCTCTGAAGGAAACATAACTCCACCAATTGATGGAACACCGGTTTACGACGGTGCGTTGGCAAAGAATATTAATTTTGGTGAGCAATCGGTTACTTTTTTCAACCTACAGTCAAATACAACCTATAACTTTTCCATTTTCCCTTATACCAATTATGGTTCGGCAATAGACTATAAAATTTTGGATGCACCTGTAGTTACGGGTAATACTCTGGAACAAACAGCGCCAAATTTGGTTATTACTGAAGTTGCCGGAATGGGTTTCTATGGCGATCAAAACGACGAATATATTGAGATATCTAACCTTGGATGGGCTTCTGCCAATCTTAACGGATACACATTAGAATATCATGAATCGGGACTTGAGGCAAGCCTGAATCTCAACGGCACACTTGAACCCAATAGCGCTTATGTAATTGCTGCCAGAACAACCCATACCTCCGCTATTCAGCCAAACTTTGTTCCTGCCGTTAGTTTCACTATCGATAATCCCTGCTATGTTGTTTTGAAATATAACGGAGCGGTAATTGATCAGGCCGGTAGTCCGGACGATTTGTTTAATGCACTATTCAGAAATTTTGAGTTTGTAAATTGTGGAGGTGATAACCTACATACAACTAATTGGCTAGATTTGGGAGCTTACAATGGTACTCCCGGAGTGGTTCGCTGTGCCACATCTTTACAAGAGAATTACCAATTCCCCTCTATTGTTGTATATCCGGTTCCGTCAAGCAATGTGCTAAATATTGAATCCAGTTCGGAAATTCCTGATTTTTACTTAGTCAACGGATTTGGACAGGTTTTGAGATGGTTCGAAAAAGAGACATCCCTGATAGATGTTTCGTGGCTACCATCAGGGATATACTTTCTTCGATTCAGCAATGGCAGTAAAAGTGTCACTTTTTTGCGAAACTAAGGTCTTTGATTCCTAGTTTATGCGAGGTACAAATGTCGGCCTTTTGTTGAAAGGTTTGGTTATTAATTATTCCAAACAGCGAAAACTAAATAGGCATAATTCGCACGGCTGAATATTTAAACGGCGCAATTTTGGATATTGGGTCTTTCTCGTTTCGTGTAAGATTGTTTACAGGTGCTTCGCTAAAATGCCATGGCATAAATACTTCGCCTGGAAGAACTTCCTCCGAAATAATGGCGGTTGTAATTAATTCGCCGCGTGAGGAAATAACACGTACCTGACTGTGGTCGGCAATTTTATTCTTTTCAGCATCAAGCGGATGAATTAACACGTACGACTGGTTTGCAAACGCATTTAAAACCTCGCTCTTTCGCGACATTGTGGCTGAGTGGTATTGATACAGCAACCGTCCCGAGTTAAGTATCAATGGAAACTCTGCGGTTTTGATCTCTGTTTGGGGTTTGTATTCCACTGGGTGGATTTTGGCTTTTCCGGAGGGTGTGTTAAAGTTGTTAAGATATAAGGTTGAAAGGCCGGGTTGGTTTTCGTCGTAACATGGCCATTGAATACCTCCGCCATTGATTCGTTGGTACGAGATTCCGCGCATAATTGGTGCCACCTTGCGAATTTCTTCCCAAATATCTTCTGCCGAGGTAAAATTACCAAGGTTGAAGCCCATGCGTTTTGCAATTTCCAGAATAATTTGCCAATCGGGTTTGGCTTCACCCGGCGGGTCGATGGCTTTATTCCAGCGAAGTACACGTCGGTCGCTGTTGACAATGGTTCCCTCTTTTTCATAGAGGGATGCGGCTGGGAGTATTACATGGGCATAAGGGGTTGTTTCGGTTTCAAAAATGTCTTGAACCACTAAAAATTCTATGTTTTTGAGCGCTTCAATGGTGTGGTGCTGATTGGGGTCGGTGACCACTGGATTTTCTCCCATGATATACATTCCCTTAATAGTTCCGTTGTGAACGGCATCCATAATCTCAAGGGTTGTTAGTCCTGGAGTTGCTTCCAGGGATTCGAAGCTAACGTTCCAAATATCGGCAACTTTACGCCGGTTTTCTTCGTTGCTAACGGGGATATACCCCGGATACATCATTGGGCTCGCGCCAACATCGGTAGCTCCTTGAACGTTGTTTTGCCCTCGTGGTGGATTGATTCCGCATCGCTCTTTGCCGATTTTTCCGGTAATTAAACAGAGGTTTATTAATGCAAAAACGTTGTTGGTCCCTACAGTTTGCTGGCTCGTTCCCATGCCTGTGGCTATAATGGCAGTAGGAGCCTGTGCATACATGCGAGCTGCTTCGGCAATGAGTTTTCGGGGAACGCCGGTTATCTCTTCTACCTTTTCAGGGGTATAAGTTTCGACAACCTTTTTCAGTTCGTCAAAAGCTGCAAAACCGCCTTCTATACGGTTTTCGATAAATGTTTTGTCAATCCAGCCCTCGTTGATAATTACATGCACCATTCCGTTAAGCAGAGCCACATCGGTAGCTAGGCGAGGTTGGAGGAAAATGTCGGCATATCGTACCAAGGGAGTCCATTTTGGGTCGATTACAATTATTTGTTGCCCGCGGTCTTTACCTCGTTTAATGTAGGTGGCGGTTATGGGGTGAGTTTCAATAATGTTATTACCTATAACCAACAAACAATCAGTGGTTTCGAAATCTTCGATGGAATTGCTTCCGGCTCCGTCGCCTAAGGAACGTATCATGGCGGCTACTGTTGAGGCATGGCATAAACGTGTGCAATAATCCACGTTGTTGTTGCCAAAAACAATCCGGATAAATTTTTGGAACAGGTAGTTTTCTTCGTTACTGCATTTGGCAGAGCTGTATCCTGCCAAGGCTTTTGAACCGTATTTTTGCTTGATTTCGGAAAAACGTAGGGCAATATAGTTGAAAGCTTCGTCCCAACTAACTTTTTCAAACTTGCCGTTTTTCTTAATTAATGGATGTGTTAACCGACGTTTATCACCGGTGTATTGATATCCAAAGCGTCCCTTAATGCATAAGCGTCCATCGTTGGGGCTAACGCCTTCAACACCATTGACTCTCACAATCTGGTTGTTTTTCACCCAGACTTCTATTTGGCATCCTACACCACAATAGGGGCAGACAGTTTTAACTTTTTTGTCGATTTTATGAACGTTTATTGCCTCACGGTTTGGTTTTTCAACAATGGCTCCGGTTGGGCAAAGTTGTATGCATTCACCGCAGCCGTCGCATTCCGACTCACTCCATTTACCATACCCTGCCACAATGTATTTCTGAATTCCCCGGTCGGCAAAACTCAGCACGCCTTTGCCCTGAATTTCTTCGCAGGCTTTGATGCAACGGAAGCACTTAATGCATTTGGACGAATCGTAGGTTAAAACCGGCGATGAAGAATCTATCTTCCTCGGAATATTTTGCCAAATGGAGTGTAGGGGCCGTTGGGTTTTGTCTCTTAGGTTATATCGGTCAATCAGTGGCTGCATCTCGTCGATGTAGGTTTCGTCGTACTCTTCATTGTGTTCGGCCAATAGGTAAGATAGGGTATGCCGGCGGTTTGATTCGAGTTCCTCGTCGAAGGCGGTTACCTTCATTCCCTCTTTAACCTGAACAGTACACGAGATAACCATGCCCTGTTGCCCTTCAATTTTTACCACACAGAGTCTGCATGCTCCAGTGGGGGAAAGGCGTGGATGGTAGCATAGTCCGGGAATGTCGAATCCGTTTTGGCGTGCAATTTTCAGCAGATTGTCGCCTTCCAAGGCCTCAATGGGTTTATTATCAATGGTTAATTTAATTTTTCGATTCATAGCTATGACTCAATTAGCTGGTTTTTAAAATATTTTATGGCAGATTTTACTGGTAGATCCGGACTTTGTCCAAGGGGGCATAAAGAATTTTTGGCCATGTATGTGGCTTCTTGAGCCATCCAGATTAAGTCCGACTCTAAAAGCTTAGATTTCGATTTCTCGTAGAGCAAGGTGGTTCCAATCCGACAGGGAACACATTTACCGCACGATTCATGTTTAAAAAACTCTAAAATGTTTTGAAACATGGCTTTTACGTCGGTTTTGTTGTCCAAAATCATTATTGCCCCGGAGCCCAGTGTTGCTCCTTTTTGTTTTAGGGTTTCGTAGGCTAATGGTACATCGAGGAACGATTCATCTACAAACGTACCGGCGGCTCCTCCCAGGAGAGCTCCTAGAAAGTTGTAACCTTCTTTCATACCCTCACAAACATCGAAAATTAATCTTCTAAGGGTTATCCCCATCGGAAATTCATAAGTTCCGGGCTTATTGACATTTCCGCTAACGCAGAAAAGTTTTGTTCCTTTGGATTCGGCTGTGCCAAGCCTGGCGTAAGTTTCAGCTCCTTCTCTAACTATAAAAGGTAGGTGACTAAAGGTTTCGACGTTGTTAACCAGTGTGGGTTTTCCAAATAATCCAACTTCAGCCGGAAACGGTGGTTTGATACGTGGATAGCCACGCTTACCCTCTAGCGATTCCAGCAGCGTTAACTCCTCTCCGCATAGATATGAACCGGCTCCATAGAAAGTTTCCAGTTCGAAAGAAAAATTTGATCCTAGAATATTTTTCCCAAGGAATCCCTTTTCGTAACAGGTTTTAATAGCGTTTTCGACTTTGTTAATGGAATCGTAGTATTCCCTGCGTATATACACAAAACCACGGGTTCCACGAATGCTGTATCCGGCTATGAGTATCCCTTCTATGAGAAGAAAGGGGTCGTTTTCCATAATAATTCGGTCTTTGTAGGTTCCGGGTTCGCCTTCGTCGGCATTGCAAACCACATATCGTTCCGGGCAGGCATGGCAGGAATCGTAGGTGAATCTCTGTTTTAGTCCCGAAGGGAATCCGGCACCTCCGCGACCACGTAACCCTGAGAGTTGTATTTGGTCGATAATTTCATCGGGATTTTGTGTCAGTGTTTTTTTTAGGGATTCAAATCCACCTACTTTCAGGTAATCTTCCAACGAATTGGGGTTAAGTTTACCTACGTTGGCTAGCGAAATTTTAAGGTCGGGACTCATGGTTGTTTTCTTTTAACGATAGTAAAATTTCATCCAGTTTTTCATCGGTTAAATCGGCTTGAATCTCTTGATTCAATAACATTACCGGCGCACGATGGCATTGTCCAAGGCATTCGCTATACTCTATAACCAGATTGGGTATTCCCAGAATCTCTTTTTTTCGCTGTAATTTTTCTGCCAATAGCGTAGAACCTTTGGAGTGGCATACCGGCGATTTGCATATTCTGGCAATATTTTTTTCTCTTGGTTTAGAGCTAAACATGGTGTAGTAGGTTACAATTCCGAAAACCTGCCCTCGGGTTAGGTTAAAATATTTAGCAACTCTGTCGAGAGTTTCTTCCGGAAGATATTGCTGCGGGTGGGAGTCCTGAAGTCGATGCAGGGCCTTTAAAATATACATTCGCTGAGGTTTAAATTCCCTTAGAATGTTTTCTACTAGGGTTGGGTTCCATTCGCTTTCCATATTCGTTGGCTTTAAGAATGTCGTGGGGATAGTTGATGTTGAAAAATAGTTCCTCGGGGGAGAATTCTTTTGGCACTTCGCGTTGCAAAACCTTCATCTTTGGGAAAAAGGTTCGTATGCTATACTGTTTTTGTTGTATCTGATTTTCTATAGTGGGAATACAGGTTTTTGAATAAACCGCATGCAATGGTTCAATTCCTATGTGGTGATGGGGAATAATGATATCGTATTGTTCACGGTTTGGCACATCGAGTAGCCACCGTATAAATGTGGAATTGAGAAATGGCATATCGCACGAAACGATAAAAACCTGGGAGAAGGTAGCATGAACTAAGGCCGAGTGAATTCCTCCCAGTGGTCCAATGTTATGGTGAATATCGCCTATTTGTTGCATTGAGTGATTGCTGATAGGGGAATTGGCAACAAGAAAAATTTCTTCGAACAGGGGAGATAAAATAGAGTATTGAATATCGAGTATCCGCATGCCATTGATCAGGAGTTCCGATTTACTGGCTCCATTGATTCGGGTGGCGAGCCCGCCGGATAAAATGGCAGCAGAAATTGTATTCATTGTTGCAGACTTTTTGTGCTGACCGTTGGAATAATTCCTAATGAGTGTAGGTGTAAAGTTAACAATTTTTGAAAATTGGAAGAAGATTCATAAAAAAAATGCAGTCAATTATCAGGCGGTGTTGTTTTTTATATAGCGGCTTAGTTTTAAGCTCATTGTGTATTTTACTATTTTGGGGTTGTTTTTCTATTTTTTATAGTTTGTGAAATTGCGGATATTCAGCCTGTAAGAATTACCTGGAGGGGTTTTCCGTAAAGACCCGGAGGGTAAATAGGATGGGATTGGGTTGAAAAAGCCGCCAATCCGTGAGGATTGGCGGCTTAAAGTTAATCAGGGAAGCTATTATTTTACTCAGCCATCAATAGTTCCAGAATTTTAATGGCGGCTGTAGGTATCGGGGTGCCGGGCCCAAAGATTGCGCTTGCTCCAGCCTTGTAGAGGAAGTCGTAGTCTTGATGCGGAATAACTCCTCCAACAATTACGATAATATCTTCGCGTCCATGCTTTTTTAATTCTTCAATAACTGCCGGAACCAGGGTTTTGTGCCCAGCTGCAAGCGACGAAATTCCAATAACATGAACGTCGTTTTCAACGGCATCGCGGGCGGCTTCTTCCGGCGTTTGGAAAAGTGGCCCAATGTCAACATCGAAGCCAATATCGGCATAACCGGTTGCTACAACTTTTGCACCGCGGTCGTGACCGTCTTGCCCGAGTTTGGCAATCATAATACGGGGCTGACGTCCTTCTCGTTTGGCAAATTCTTCGCACATGGCTTTTGCGCGTGCGTAATCATCGTTGTTGTTTGCTTCTGAAGCATACACACCAGAAATTGAACGTATCACAGCTTGGTACCTCCCTACTACTTTTTCACATGCATACGAAATTTCGCCCAGCGAGGCGCGCTTCTGGGCTGCAATAACTGAAAGCTCCAACAGATTGCCTTCGCCGGTTTCAACACAACGGGTAATTGCATCCAAAGCGGCCTGAACTTCTTCCTCGTTACGGTTTTTTCGTAGTTCTTGCAAACGGCGGATTTGTGCTTCGCGTACCGCTGTGTTATCTACTTCCAGAATTTCAATTGGGTCTTCTTTTTCGAGACGGTATTTGTTAACTCCCACTATGGTGTCTTTGCCACTATCGATTCGGGCTTGTTTCCGGGCAGCTGCTTCTTCAATCCTCATTTTGGGTAATCCGGTCTCAATAGCCTTAGCCATTCCGCCAAGTTTCTCAACCTCCATAATGTGACCCCATGCTCTATGAATTAGTTCGTGGGTAAGTGCCTCTACGTAATACGATCCAGCCCAAGGGTCGATTTCTCTACAAATTTGGGTTTCGTCCTGGATGTATATCTGAGTATTCCGCGCAATTCGGGCACTGAAATCGGTTGGCAGGGCAATTGCTTCATCGAGTGCGTTGGTATGGAGCGACTGAGTATGTCCTAAGGCTGCCCCCATAGCTTCGATACAGGTTCTGGCTACATTATTAAACGGGTCTTGCTCGGTTAGCGACCATCCGGAGGTTTGAGAATGGGTACGCAGCGCCATGGATTTTATGCTTTCCGGGCCAAATGTTTTTACAATTTTTGCCCAAAGCATGCGAGCAGCCCGCATTTTTGCAATTTCCATAAAATGGTTCATCCCAATTGCCCAGAAAAACGATAACCGTGGGGCGAATTCATCTATTTTAAGTCCCGAATTCAGTCCGGTTCGGATATAATCCCATCCGTCGGCTAGGGTGTAGGCCATTTCAATGTCGGCGGTGGCTCCGGCTTCCTGCATGTGATATCCCGAAATGGAGATGCTGTTGAATTTGGGCATATTTTTGGCCGTGTAGGCAAAAATGTCGGCAATAATGCGCATGGAGAAATCGGGAGGATAGATGTACGTGTTGCGCACCATGAATTCTTTGAGGATATCGTTCTGTATGGTCCCGGAGAGTTCTTCAAGTTTTGCGCCTTGCTCGAGTGCTGTAACTATGTAGAAAGCCATTACGGGTAAAACTGCGCCGTTCATGGTCATGGATACCGACATTTTATTCAGAGGTATCTGGTCGAAAAGAATTTTCATGTCAAGCACCGAATCGATAGCCACGCCGGCTTTTCCTACGTCGCCCACCACGCGGGGATGGTCGGAGTCGTAGCCTCTATGGGTGGCAAGGTCGAATGCTACCGATAGACCTTTTTGCCCGGAGGCCAAGTTGCGACGATAAAAGGCGTTCGACTCTTCGGCTGTGGAAAATCCTGCATATTGACGAATTGTCCATGGTTGCATGGCATACATTCCTGAATAGGGTCCTCGCAGGAATGGGGGAAGGCCTGCTGCATAACGCAGATGTTCCTTACCTTCCAGGTCACAGCGGCTGTAAACGGGTTTAACAGCTATTTGTTCAGCGGTAATCCAATCGTGGGCTATTTTCTGTGCCTCCTGCCATGCTTTGTCCGACAGGTTCGACTGTTGGATTTTCGAAAAATCGATATGTTGAAATTTTGGTCTCATTGCTTCTGAAATTAACGGTTACGGTTTAAGAATACCTAATTCTTTCTGATATTCGATGAGGGTTTCCAAAACATTGGAACGTATGTGAATGTAATGGGTTATGCCTTTGGATTTTAATTCTTCAACAATATCTTTTGGATAACCAGCAACAACGGTAATGGCCTTATCGCCAATCAGTTCTTTTGCTTGAGGGGCAATGGTTGCATATTCCTCGTCGGCGGAGCAGAGTACAACTATTTCGGCTTTAGCTTGCAGCGCTGCCTTTACTCCTTCCTCAATGGTTTTAAAGTTTGGATTATCCTTTACCTCAAAACCTGCTGCTGCAAAAAAGTTTTGTGAAAATTGCGAACGGGCATTACTGAAGGCAACCGGTCCGTAAGTTAACATAAAGGCCAGCGGACGTTTATGTTTTTTGCTGTATTCGTCGGTGCGGTAGCGCAATTTTTCAAATTCTTGTGCACCACGGAAACGTACAATTCCACGAACTTCTGCGTCGGGTTTTGTTAAGTTGCATGGCTCAAGAACTTCGGGGTTGAGGTATTCTTTTGTTTCGCTGAAGTTCGGATATTGGTTAGTGCCCAAAAGATTTTCGCGACGGTTGGCGATGTCGTCGCGTCGCTGTTTGGCTTCCTGATCCAGAATATTTTGAACAAATTCTTTCCGGAATGCAGCCAAATAGCCGCCCTGATTTTCTATTTCAAGGAACAGATTGTAGGCTGCCTGAGCAATTTTTGCAGTCAGGGTTTCGATGTAATACGATCCTCCGGCAGGGTCAACAATTTTATCGAAATAGGATTCTTCTTTTAGAATAATCTGCTGATTACGGGCAATACGTTCCGAAAATTCAGTAGGAGTTTCGTAAACAGCATTGAACGGATCAACGGTTAATGATTCCACTCCTCCTAAAATTGCCGACATGGCTTCGGTTGTTGTCCGAAGCATGTTGGTGTAGGGATCGTATACTGTTTTATTCCACTCTCCGGTTTGTGCGTGAGTGTGCATTTTTGAGTCCTCTTTTGAGGCTCCGAATTGTTGCATTATTTGAGCCCATAGCAAGCGTGAGGCACGAAATTTTGCGATCTCGAAGAAATAATTGCTGCCAATGCCTAAGTGGAACTTAAGCTTTTGATTAATCTGTGCCGGGGTAAGGCCTAGTTCGGAAATCTTTGAAATGTATTCGCTAGCTGAGGCCATGGAAAAGGCAAGTTCCTGGACCACATTTGCTCCTGCATTGTGGAAATGTATGCCGCTAATGGTCAAAACCTTAAAGTTCGGATAGGCAGCAAACATCTCTATTACCTTTTTGCATTTTTCGAACGATTCACGTTCGTTGGTGCAGAATTTGCCTTTTAGGGTAAAATGCCCAAGGGGATCGTAATTGAGTGAGCCTTTTACACTTGATGGGTTAATCTTATGTTTGGCAAAAACCTTGAGTAATGCTTCAGAAAAGTTGAGTATTCCAACAATTCCGCGGAAATTTAACTCAATAGCTTCGATACAAATTCCATCCAGAAGTTTTTCAAGGTCGACTTCGGTTACCTTTTTCTCTTTATGGAAAACAAAAATCAACGACTCAACCCCCTTATTAAGTACATCAAGGGCTTTTTGGTTGGCGGAGGCTATGTCGCATGCACAAATTTCCTGGCATATAAGCCAATCGTTACTTTTTTCTTTATTTCCTCGTACATAAGGAAATTCGCCTGGATTGTTTTTTACGAAGTCGAGCGATTCAAGGTCTTCAAGGGTATAAAACGGATTTACTGTAAATCCTTCACGAGGTTTCCACACAAGCTTTTTGTCAAAGTCAGCTCCCTTAAGGTCGGCAATGATTTTTGCCTTCCACTCTTCGGGAGTAATGGGTGGAAATTCTTCAAACAGTCGGTTAGAAATCTTTTCTGACATACTAGACAATTTTTAATTTATGTGCAAAAGTACCAACATTTTATAGTGAAACGAAAATTTTAAAGGGTTAAATTTTTCACTTTTATTCGGTAGCGGTGTTTTCTGTAGAAGATTTTTTTATCTGTTCGGCAATCGTTAGTGCAAGCCAAAGAAAAAAGAATGGTAGCAGAGGTATCTTAAATCGAACCAACGCACCAAAATTCGACGTTGATAATCCAACCCCTAAAGCGATGCTAAGGGTGTAGATTAGGCAAAAGATAAAAAAATGGTTTTTACTGAGAGTTTTGAAAAGCCCCAGTAACCCAATTTTCCAAAACATGTAAATCGTTAAAATAAGCAATATCAGATTTTCCAGACCGGAGAGAAGCATAACAATCGAACGTGTTTCCCACAAAAATGGACGGTAAATTCCGGCAACTAATGCCTGAGGAGTAACCGATAGGGCCCCTTCAATGGTTGGCTCAAAATCTCCGATATCGAACGATGCTCCTTGGTAGTACTCTTGCTTAAGGTCTTTTTGAGAGATTACTGCCTTTTTCAACATAGCATCGATATTGGCATAGTGACCTCCCACAACCGACATTAGCGAATTTAAAATCCAGAGCCCGGCAAAACCGACAACCAAAATGGAAATTGGGAAAACAACTACGCGTAGCACACGGTTTTTAACCCTGTATAGATTTGCAAATCCCAACCAGATTAGACCCGATATTAGCAGGGCGTACAGCACATAGGGTTTTAGCGCTAATACAATATATCCGGAGATGTACAATAGCACTATTGTACCAACCTTAATTCTGTGCTCGAAAAATGTTTTGTAAAAATAGACAAAAAACAGCAGCGAAAAAGAGTAGGTAAAGCTGTCTTTAATTATTCCGGAGCTCCAGAATGTTGCCGACGGAATAAATAAAATTGCAATGGCCACAATGGTTTGATGCCCCTTTAGGATCGATACCAGCGAACGGTATATTTTCCAGTTAACGAAAAATAGAAAGGTGTTCAGGCAGAGGCTTACCATGTAATAGTTTTTTATCCCAACTACGGTAAAAAGCGACAAAAACCGATGAATAGCATAAACCTGTGTGTCGTAAAATCTCGGGTAATAGGTTAATTCTCCTAATTGGTAAACTGTTTCAGGCGTGACCTGATTGAAAAACATCATCCAAAAGGCTTTGGGATTGGTGAAAAACATTTCTCCCAAATAGCTTGCGTTTTTAAAATAGTAAAAAGTGTCGGCTTCTCGGCCATAGTAAAAGTCGTAAATGAGGCCAAAACTAAGTCCGGCCAAAATTTTATAAAGAAAGGCCATTCGGAAAAGCCGGCGATAAAATAAATCATCGCTATAATTAACCGAGGAGATAATAAAAATTAGGCTGGTAAGAACCAGTAGGTAGATTAACAGAAGTATAAGGTTAATGCCGGCAAAATAGTTCTCCATGCTGGGAATAAACGTATGTTGATAGTATAGTTCTTGCTATAAGGTTTATTTGTCGATTCTAAATGCATTCCAGCCTTGAGCCATCAGAGGAATGGTTGTGCCATCCCTAAAAACAATCTCATGTTGCTGTGGGTTTGGCAGGATATGTCCAATTATTGATATATCTCGGATTTGGGATACCTTTTCATAGTCTGAGGGAGAAATGGTAAAAAGTAATTCGTAGTCTTCACCACCATTAAGAGCAGCAACTACTGGGTCGATTTGAAACTCATTACTCAGTTTGGTTGACTGTGGGTGAATTGGAATTTTTTCGTCGTAAATACGGCAGCCTTTATTGGAGTTCTTGCATATATGGAGTATTTCACTGGAAAGACCATCGCTAATGTCAATCATTGCCGTTGGGAGGATGCCAGCTTCCGAAAGTTTTCTCACTATATCTTTTCGGGGCTCGGGCTTAAGTTGTCGTTCTAATAAATATTCGTAGCCTTCAAATTTAGGTTTAAGTTCAGGAGCGTTTCTGGTTGCTTCCTTTTCGCGCATTAATAATTTTAACCCCCAATAAGCACTGCCTAAATCGCCAGAAACACAGATTAAATCATTCTCCTTGGCTCCACTGCGTTTAACGATTTTTTTCAGAGATTGCCTTCCGAGGGCCGTGATTGAAATTACCAAGCCACTTTGGGACGCAACGGTGTCGCCTCCAACAAGGTCGACTTTATACACTTTACATGCGTGTTTAATCCCTGAATAAAGGTCATGAATATCTTCCACGGCGAATCGTGATGATATGCCTATGCTGACAGTTATTTGTGTGGCATTGGCGTTCATGGCATAGACGTCCGAAAGGTTTACTGCTACTGCTTTGTAACCTAGATGTTTAAGTGGTGTGTACGATAAATCGAAATGTATTCCTTCAATCAACATGTCGGTTGTAATAACCATAGACTGTTCTCCGGCCTCGATGATGGCAGCGTCGTCACCTATTCCCAAAAGTGTAGTTGGGTGTTCGGGTTTGATATCGGAGGTTAGATGTTCAATTAATCCGAATTCGCCTACTTGACTGATTTCGGTGGTCTGTCGGTTTTCTCTCATGGTTAGAAATTTGTTGTCAAAGATAGCTATTTATCTTTAAGGAATAGGTTTTGTGGCATCTATGTCGCCAAATCAAATTGTAAATCCCAGTACCAAAACATCATTAATTTGTTCTTTGGGACCCATCCAATTTTCAAATGCTTCGGTTAATAGTGTTTAAAGTTGGGAAAGTGGAAGGTTTTTGTGTTTTAAGAGAAATTCGTAAAATCGTTTTTGGTGGTATTTTAGCCTTGTCTTTATTGCCGAATTGGTTGTAGAAACCGTCAGTAGTCATGAAAAAAGTGCTTTTTGTGGATAAATTAAATAGATGCTCGTGAGAATGAAAATTCGTTAGGATTACTCTCAGGGTAAGGGGAGTGGGTTTTATAAATAATTGACTTTGTGCTTGAAAACGGTATAGACCGATATTGAATCCTGAGAAGCTTAGGGTTTGGTTTTGCCTGTCAATACAGCAAAGTCCAATGGCCATGCTCTCGCTGACATCGTCACCATGAATAAAAAACGATTTAACGTTTTCTAGAGTTTTCGCCAGAATTTTAGCCGGCGAATCGGGTTTATCCATCGATTGTATAGCCTGTTGCAGGGCTATCGTACAAACAACGCTTACTATGGTGCCCGGAACTCCGTGGCCAGTAGAATCAGCTACGGCTACGAGGGTAAGGTCGTTCTAGCTTTGAGCCCCATAGAAGTCTCCACTCACAACATCCTTGGGGCGACATATTAAGAGTACGTCGCCGAATATTTTGGATAATTCTGTTCTCGACAGGGGATAGTGCATTTTGTAGGAACCGGGCATAAACAATACTGTCGAGTATCTGGCGATTTTTTGCATCAACCATTGTTAATTGCTCCGAGAGCTCCTGAGTAGGCTGTGCCACGATGCTTTTCAAACGCAACTGTTCGCGTTTCAACATCTTGAAACGATGACTTATTCCGCCGGTTACAAGAGCCATAACCAACAACATCAAGGTGAACCTGAACCAAGCCTTTTCCCAGAGGGGGGGACAATAATAATGGTAGGAGACAGAACTTCGTTCGATAGCCCTCCGTCGCTGTTGGCGGCTTTTATCCGAAGTTTATATTCTCCCGGAGGGAGGCTGGAATAAATGGCCTGTTGGCTTCTGCTACCCCAAACCCAATCGTTGTCGAATCTTTCCATTTTCCATAAATAGGTAACATCGTAGGAGTTTTTAAAACTTATGGCAATAAAATCAAAGGTTAGGTGGTTTTGGGTATAATCTAAACGAATAGTGGACAAATTAGGGTCTGGTGGCTCGTATATTTCTGAGGTGTTTTTCCATAAATTGGTGTGGGAGTGGAGCGTGATTGATAGAAGATTCAATTTTGGAGGGATCCGGTTTTGAAAATCGTAATACGGGTCGTAGCGAAGAATTCCGCCATTGGTTGCAAAATAAATGTATCCGTCGTTGCTTTCAAGCACTCCACTAAGGTTAGTTTCCAAATCTATCATGCCGTCGGTTGAACCATAGTGTCTTATTGTAGGTGTTGGTTTATCAATGATACTTAGGTCGATTTTGTCTAACCCGAGATTGGTCCCAATCCATAGGTTTAATTGCGAATCGCTGTGAAGAATAAAAATTAGGTTTGAAGATAGGCCTTTTTGAGCATCGATTTAAAAAACCGAGTCGTTTTTAATCGGGAATATACTACTCATGCGTGAACCAAGCCAGAGATTTCCGACACGGTCGAGACACATCGTAGTTAACTGCTCATCGGGTTTTATGTGAGGGAATCTACATATTGAATCGTTAATCATGTAAAACAGCCCGTGAGTTCGTGTAGCAATCCAGATGCGGTTGGAGATAGTATTGTAAAGAAGTTTTTGAACACAAATCGGAGGAGCGACCGTTGATGGGAATGATTTTTGGAGGAACTTTTTGCGGTTATTGGAATAAAAAAGACCATAGGAGCTTCCTATCCAGAGGGTGTAGGTCTTGTCGACCAAAAAATCGTCGATACGAATCTTTTTTGTTTCTGGCAGAAGCGGTACCGACACAAATTTATAGATTCCGTTGTGCAGATTGTATCCAACTTTTGCAATTCCGGCATTGCTGGTGCCAATTCATAGAGAACCATCGGTATCTTTGAAAATTTTCCCCACAAAATTATCTGGTAATCCATTTTGGGTTGTGTAGTTTTTTATTCCTTTCTCGTTCCATACCGAAAGTCCTTCGTCAATTGTTCCAAACCATAATTCACCAGTTCTTGTTTTTAGCAACGACCAGATTTTATTACCAACAAGTCCGTCGCGGGTAGTATAGGTTATGAAAGTTTCTCCTTTCAATACACTTATTCCGTCGTCCGACCCTGTCCACACATTGTTCTCATGGTCGATATAAAGGGATGTTGGGCTTTCAATTAAGTCATTGTTGCGGCCTATCACCAGCAGTTTATCGGGCTTAGATAAATCGACCGATAACAGGTACATTTCCTTGTTGGGTGTAGATTTAGGTTGTCCCAGCATCCATAGTTTTTGGGAGTTGAAAATTATTTTGGTAATGAAGTACCATTGTAGAAGATTTGGTAGAAAAGGCTTGAATGTTGAGCCCTTCAAAAGGAATAAGCCGAGGTTTATTCCTACAATTAGCGAACCATCTGCAAGGATACTTCCTGAGGTTAGATAAACGGAAGTGTCAGTAATTACCGGATCGATTTTTTCTCTGCTATACGAAAAAGCGACCCGTTTAAGCCATAGTATAAAATATTTTTCCCGTTGTGCAGCAGAAACGTGGTTTGATCACGAACCTGAAATATTGGGTTTAAACCCGGATTGATAAATGGATATTCAATTTTTCAAAAACAAAACGGTTGTTTCTATAATACAACCGAAACAATCCCTTTTCTGTCGATGTTCAAACCCCGTCTTTAACATCGGGTTCGATATCAAAAATTGCAGGCCCAATCTGATGATTCAAGAGTGAAAAAACATAATCTCCGTTATACATGTTAATCCTGTTGGCTGAGCCAACCCAAAGGTTCTGCTTTTTGTCAACACCCAGGCAGGTGATTCGGGGGAAGTTAAGTCCGTTTCGGGCAGTAATGTGAAAAAAGCTAAGTCCATCGAAACGGCATACTCCACCACCGGTAGCCATCCATAAATACCCACGTTGATCTTGAATTATATCGGTAACCATTGCACGAAGAAACCCTTCAGGGACTCCATACCGAGCAATGTTATAGACTTGTGTTATAAGGAGTCCTTGGCGCAAAAAAAGGAGCGTTAAAAATATCAGTTTCCTCATTAGGAAAATTCTTTAGAGCCATCGTCTAACGCTATTAAACAGCAAAAAATAAAATGTGGTTCTATTCAAATTTTCTACGGTCTTTGCTGATATATGAAACAATTTTCTTTTCAAATACCTCTTGGGTGTCATCCAGAAAATGCACTTCTACAGGTACATAAAAAATCGGCAGTTGGGTTATTTTTTCGTCAATCATCAATTCCTGCAGTCGAACAGCGTCTTTCTCAGTAGTAACGACAATTTTGTTCGAACTTTCAATTTTATCGTAAACCGAGAGAATTCGATGCAAATCGCGGGAGGTAAAATTGTGGTGATCGGGGAATTTAACATGCTCAACCTCAACAAAAATATCTCCTAAAAACTCCTTGAGCGGAACAGGGTTGGCAATCCCAGTTACTAAAACGGCGGTAAACTTATTTTTTTTGCAAAAATCAAACGTTAGCAATCCTATTTCAGGAAAAACAGCTTTAAGATTGCCATACTGGATTGCAGAATAGAGCAATGTTTGATGAGGATATAGAGAAAGGTTTTTGGAAACAATTCTGCGATCAATAGGATTTACTTTTTTGGGAGTTTTTGTAACAATAACCATATCGGCACGCATTTTCTCAGCCTCTGATTCACGAAGCCTCCCATAAGGCAGCAGGCTATCATCATAAATCGGCCGATGAAAATCGATAAGTAGAATCGAAAAGCCTGGTTTAACCCACCGATGCTGATACGCATCGTCCAAAATAATCACATCGGGTTGGTTTCCAATTTGTCCCGATAAAATTTTTTTTATGGCCTTTACACGGCTTTCTGAGACTATAACGCAAACATCAGGATATTTTTGTTTTATTTGTTTGGGCTCGTCTCCAACTTCCAAAAACGACGAATCTCTTTTTACCTCGTAAATACCAGTGGTGGACCTTTTATAACCTCGTGAAACAACGCATATCTTGTAATTAGTTCGCAGAAAATTAATCAAATATTCTACGTGAGGCGTTTTACCGGTGCCACCAACCGTAATATTCCCTACGTTGATGATGGGAATAGGAAACTCTTGCGATGGTAGGAACCCAAAATCAAAAAGGCGATTGCGGATCCACATAACCAGACCGTAAATCAAGGACAATGGGTACAATAGAATACTCATGACATTCTATGTTGTTGATATTTTGCGAAAATACAATTTTTTTCTTCCAAACCCTCCAACTAGGACAAAAATATCCTAAAATTGACTATGGTTGTTTGAAGACAAAAAAGAAAAGACGTACATTTGCAGTAAACATTTAAACACTATCAGGTATGTTCTCAGGAATAGTTGAATCTATGGGGCGGGTTGTTTCCATCGAAAGAATTGGCGACAATATCGATATCAGCCTAACCTGTCCGTTTGTAAACGAGTTAAAAGTCGATCAAAGTCTTTCCCACAACGGAGTTTGTTTGACCGTGGTGCGGAAAACCGATGAAACCTATACTGTTACGGCGATAAAAGAAACACTGGAAAAAAGCAGTTTAGGCCTTTTAAAGGTAGGTTCTTTGGTCAATCTTGAGCGCTCATTGAAATCCGACGGCCGTTTCGATGGGCACATCGTTCAGGGGCACGTAGACCAGACAGCCTTGTGCACAAAAATCGAAGAAGCCAACGGCAGTTGGTATTATACCTTTGAATATGAACCCAAAAATCCCGATCACATCACCGTTGAAAAGGGCTCTATTTCGGTTGATGGCGTTAGTCTTACGGTGGTTAACAGTCGTCCCAACTCATTTCAGGTAGCTATCATTCCATACACTTACCATAATACCATTTTTCACACCTATCAGCCGGGAACTATTGTTAATCTTGAGTTTGATATTCTTGGGAAATACATCGCCAAAATCGTTCGGCAGGTTTTAAATAAAGAATAATGGTCTGAGGTATGGATTACCTTTTTCACGACTACTTTTTGCTATTCACAATCATTGCCTTAGGGTATCTTTTGGGCAGGGTAAAAATATTCAACTTTTCGCTCGACATTTCTGCAGTGCTTTTTGTAGCCATGGTATTCGGCTATTATGGCTACAAGTTGCCTTCAATCGTTCAGAATATCGGACTCTTGTTTTTTATCTATACCGTAGGAATTCAGGCCGGCCCTGGATTCTTTGACTCATTTCGAACCAACGGTCGGTCGTATGCCTTTCTGGCTTTCCTCATTGTTTTGGTTTCTACGGCCTTAGTTTGGATAATAACTTTGATTTTCAATTACGATATCAATTTAATGGTTGGACTCCTTACCGGAGCGTTAACAAGCACGCCGGGTTTAGCCACAGTTATCAACGAAACAAACTCACCACTTGCATCGGTTGGCTATTCCATTGCCTATCCATTCGGAGTTATTGGCGTAATTCTGTTTATACGAACATGTCCCTATCTTTTTAGGGTAGATCTTGCCCAAGAAGAGCAACGGTATAAACATAGCCAGCGCGAGGAATATCCTCAAATTTTTCACAGGCACTTTGTTGTTCAGAATCCGGGAGTAATTGGCAAAAGTTTGCGAGAACTTTCCGTTCGCTCAATCACAGGAGCTGTAATTAGTCGTGTCCGCCATGGTAATGAATCATCAACAGCACTGCCGGAAACACTTCTTCAATTAGGCGATGTAATCAGGGCTGTAGGAACAGAAAAATCGCTAAAAAAAGTTGAAAAGCTAATAGGCCCTGAAACATGCGAAGAAATTCTCCTCAGTGAAGAATACGATGTACAGCCGGTTTTGGTCACCAATAAGCACGTACACAATAAAACACTCGGCGAATTACGCATGTTTACCGACATGCATGCTACCATAACCCGTGTTCGTCGTTCAGGGATCGATATATCACCTACACCCAACTTCCGAGTAAAATTAGGCGACAAGCTAATTGTTGCAGCTCGTAAAGATGATATGAACGGAATATTCAGGCTTTTTGGCAACGATGACCAAAAACTCTCCGACACCGATATTATGCCCATTGCCTTGGGTATTATTAGCGGAACACTCGTTGGAAACATATCGCTCGTTTTTGGCGATTACAGCTTTAGTCTCGGATTGGCAGGAGGGGTTCTACTCGTGGGATTATTGCTCGGGAAAACAGGACGTACAGGTCCTTTAATTTGGACACTTTCTGCCCCAGCCAACCAACTGCTGCGGCAATTAGGACTTGCCTTATTTCTGGTCCCAATTGGGCTTAATGCAGGTCAAAGCTTTGTTGATGTTTTACACAACTATGGAATTCCGTTGCTTATTTCGGGAGCCTTGGTAACCTTGCTTCCAATGATAATAGTATTTATGTTTGCCCGTTACAGGTATAAAACCAATTTTTTTGAACTTCTTGGAATAATTGCTGGAGGTATGACAAGCACGCCGGGATTGGCTGCTTCGGAGACTTATTCAAACTCCAATGCAGCTGCGGTAGCGTATGCTACTATTTATCCAATGGCTATGGTATTAGTGATTTTAGCCGTCAAGGTTTTGATAACTATGGTCTAATAAAAATAAAAAAGCGCTTTTTGAAGGCGCTTTTTTTGGTAGCGGGGGTAGGACTCGAACCTACGACCTCCGGGTTATGAGCCCGACGAGCTGCCAACTGCTCTACCCCGCACTGTCTCGTTGTGCAAAAATAGAAACAATTTTTTATTTTACCAACGTAATCAAAAAATTTTTTACCCACCCAAAAATCCTATACAGTGTATCTTTCATCATAAATGATATATAATCAACCATATAGGTAATTTACGAGCGAAAAACAACTTTTGTTATTAGAGACCCAAAAGTAGTTTTTCCACGAAAAGTTTTCATAATTTTGATAAAATATTTTTCTTTGCGTTGTGAAATTGTAAACGGATTATTAACTAAAATTTAAAAAAGTATGTCAGACATTGCATCAAGAGTAAAAAGCATCATCGTCGACAAATTAGGTGTTGACGAAAGCGAAGTAACTCCAACCGCTAGTTTTACTAACGATTTGGGAGCAGACTCACTAGACACTGTTGAGTTGATTATGGAGTTTGAAAAGGAATTCAACATTGCAATTCCTGACGAACAAGCCGAAAAAATTTCGACAGTAGGTGATGCTATAGCCTACATTGAACAGCATGCAAAGTAATTTAAACATCTAAACCACACAATCGGAAACACCATGAGCCAAAGACGCGTAGTTGTTACCGGAATTGGAGCCATCACCCCGCTAGGGAAAACCACAGAAGAGACCTGGCAGAACCTTGTTGCCGGGGTAAGCGGTGCCGGACCAATCACACGTTTCGACGCCTCCAAATTTAAAACGCAATTTGCGTGCGAGGTGAAAAACTTTAATCCGCTGGATTATTTCGATAAAAAGGACGTACGCAAGTACGATCAGTGCACACAGTTTGCACTTATATCCGCGGCGGAAGCTATCAAAAATTCCGGCCTCGATTTACAAAAAATTGATCAATCCCGCGCTGGAGTCATCTGGGGTTCCGGTATTGGCGGTTTAGACACGTTTATTTCGGAAATAAAAGGATGGGTTGAAGGTGAAGAACCTCGTTTCAGCCCATTCTTCATTCCGAAAATGATTCTGAACATTGCAGCAGGCTTAATAGCTATCGAATATGGATTTAAAGGAGTTAATTTCTCCTGTGTATCTGCATGTGCCAGTGCTAGTCACGCCATGATAGATGCTTTAAACTATATTCGTTGGAATAAAGCTGACATCATTATTACCGGAGGTTCGGAAGCAGCCATTAATCCTGCCGGAGTTGGTGGGTTCAGCAGCATGAAGGCTATCTCAACACGTAACGACGATCCCAAAACAGCCTCACGACCATTCGATAAAGATCGCGATGGATTTGTAATGGGAGAGGGGGGTGTTGCCATCATATTTGAAGAATATGAACATGCTGTTCGCAGAGGTGCTACAATTCTTGCCGAAGTTGCCGGTGGCGCTGCCAACTGCGATGCTTACCATATGACAGCTCCTGATCCAGAAGGATTAGGAGCTTCAACCGTAATGCGCATGGCCGTTGAAGATGCTGGACTTAAACTAACGGATATTGATTATGTTAATGTTCATGGTACTTCTACCGGCCTGGGCGATATAGCTGAAACCAAAGCGTTGGTAAAAACCTTTGGAGAGCATGCCTACAAGATGAGTGTTAGCTCTACAAAATCAATGACTGGACATTTATTAGGTGCTGCTGGTGCTATTGAAGGTTTGGCTTCTATTATGGCTTTAAAGGACGGCGTTATTCCTCCTACCATAAATCAGTTTAACCTCGATCCAGAAATTGATCCCAACATTGATTTTACATTCAATCAGGCAAAAAAACGCGACGTGAAAGTTGTCTTATCCAACAATTTTGGATTTGGAGGTCACAATGCCTGCGTTGTATTCAAAAAAATCAGTTAATTTTGGCTTTGATGGGTTTGTGTTTCCGATGGTTTTCAAAGTTATTCGGAGGACAAAACACGGAAGAAAAATCGCTGGAAAAGATCCTAGGATTTAAACCCAACAATATTGAGTTTTACAAGCTGGCCTTAATACATAGGTCAGCTTCTTTTATTTCTCCAACCGGTGAATTGCTTAACAACGAGCGACTTGAGTTTTTAGGCGACGCAGTCTTAGGTCTTACATTGGCCGAATATCTTTATCTGGGGTATCCTTTCAAGACAGAGGGTGACCTTACTAAACTTCGGGCACGTTATGTAAACGGGAAAAATCTCGAGTATTTTAGCAAGGAAATTGGCCTCGACCGGTTAATTGTTACTAAAGCAAATATACACAAATCGGTACACATTTCCGGAGATGCTGTTGAAGCTCTTATCGGTGCTATTTATTTAGATCGAGGAATGGAGTATGCCCGAAATTTTATTCTAAATAGATATGTTAAAACCTGCGATCAACTCCAAAACGAGCCCGATGCCGATTATAACTATAAAGGAGAAATTATAGAATGGTGTCAGCATCACAAGCTGGAGTTTCGTTTTCACACAGTTCAAAACAGCTTTCCCAAAAATAGCCGACCTTTTTTCTCTACCATACTTTATATAGACAACTCTCCGGCCGGATGTGGGTTTGGTGCATCAAAAAAAATTGCTGAACAGGCTGCATCTCGAGAGGCCTTGTATGCTTGCCGATATTGATAGATTAATATGGCGCGCAAAAATGTTTTAAGAATTGAGGGATACGTTGAGAACGACGATGTTTTGATAGCCATAGCATCGGAACTACCTCCCTATAATGTTTGTGCTCTTATTTCCCAAATTCTGGACATAACTCTAATTCATAACGAATATTTGTCGGAAGAAAATAGACTTATCTATGAAGATACGCCGTTTTTTGGTTTTGAAGAGAGAAGCCTCAACCCTTCGCGAATTGAGTTTTACAAATATGAGTTTGCCGAAAAAGAGAAAAAAATCTTTCTTGTTCCCAATGCACAGGAAATTCTGCAGAATAACAATGAAGTTATCATCACGGGAACACTGTTTGGAAACATGGATTTTAGTCCCAAAACTTTCTATTTATTTCCTAGCGAAAAGCAATTCGATTATTTGATGAAATTCGATAATTACGAAGTAAGAGAAATTCTTGACATTGGCAATATACTGGTGAAATCGAAACGTTTCCGAGCCGTTGTTGCCACCCAAACCTCGAAAATTAAAAATGTAGGCCCACTCTATTTTTTGGAATAATTGTGTTAGTATTAACGAAGATCTATTGTTTTAGCTCCTTTGCCACTAATGCTCGAAGTTTGTTGAATTCCTGAACATTGTATCCGGAGGATTGGTAAATGATTTTGCCGTGCTTATCAATCAGAAATGTTCTTGGGATGAACTTTTCAGCATATAACTGATAGATTTTGCGGTCAGGGTCGGCAGCGATGTTGAAGGTGAAGCTCTTTGACTGATTAAACATTTGAAGCTCAGGAAGTTGGTGTTCGCGCCCAATGCATAGTACAACCAATCCGCTGTTTTTGTGTTCCTGATGCAACTTTTCCAATTGGGGCAATTCTTCCATACACGGCAGACACCAGGTTGCAAAAAATGTAAGAAGAACAGTTTGCCCCTTTAGTTGGTTTAGGCTTAACATTGACCCATCAATGGTTTTTACTGTAAATTGAGGAGCCTCTGAGCCGTTTTTAACTTTTAAGTAATCGTCTTTTTCTTGCGCAGATGACGTGAGAGAGACCAGCAGAATTAAAAACAACGCTAATATTCGTATCGATTGCATGCAGAAAATCTTTTGGTAAATGCTGTCAAAGGTTGTGCCAAAATCGTTTTGCAAACGTTTGCATAATATTCCTGGCTTACAACTAAAAAAGTAAAGCCCGCAAATTTCCTGCGGGTTTTAATTCTTGAAGGACCTTTATTTCTTGCTTTCTGCAAAATATTTGTAGAAGTATGGGATAGTCTCAATTCCTTTAAAGAAATTGAAAAGCGGGAAGTTTTCGTTGGGTGAGTGGATTGCATCCGATTCCAGGCCAAATCCCATTAGAATGGACTTGGTTCCCAAGGCTTGATTGAAGTGAGAAATAATTGGGATGCTGCCACCGCTGCGCACGGGGATTGGTTGTTTACCAAAGGTGGTTTGATACGCTTTTTCTGCTGCTTTATAGGCATCGATGGTTATGGGGCAAACATAGGGCTGCCCACCATGGAGCGATTCAACCTCTACTTTTACGCATTTGGGAGCAACGTTTTCAAAATATTCCTTAAAAAGTTGGGCTATTTTTTCGTGGTTTTGATTGGGAACAAGGCGACTTGAAATTTTAGCATAAGCCACCGACGGCAATACCGTTTTGCTTCCTTCTCCGGTATAACCGCCCCAAATTCCGCAAACATCCAATGTGGGACGTATTCCAACTCGTTCTATGGTTGTAAAACCTTTCTCACCGTGAATTTCGGCAATTCCTAGAGCTTTTTTATATTCTTCAAGGCTGAATGGGGCTTTGTTAAGTAGTTCTCGTTCTTCGTTGGAGGCTTCTAAAACGTCGTCGTAGAAATGTGGAATGGTTATATGGTTGTTCTCATCATGAATATTGGCAATCATTTTTGCCAGAATGTTGATGGGGTTGGCTACTGCGCCTCCAAACAGGCCGGAATGCAGATCGCGGTTGGGGCCTGTTACCTTAACCTGCCAATAGGCTAATCCCCGAAGGCCAACAGTGATGGAAGGTATGTCCTGAGCAATCATTCCGGTGTCGCTAACCAGAATGATATCGCTTTTAATCATCTCTTTGTTTTTGACACACCATTTGGTTAAAGCCGGAGAACCAATTTCCTCTTCCCCCTCTATCATAAACTTAACATTGCAAGGGAGTTGGTTTGTTTTAACCATAAACTCAAAGGCTTTTACGTGCATGAAGCCTTGACCTTTGTCGTCGTCGGCACCGCGGGCATAGATTTTCCCGTTGCGGATTTCCGGTTCAAACGGAGGTGTTTTCCAGAGGTCAATAGGATCGACAGGCATTACATCCATGTGGCCGTAAACCAATACGGTGGGTAATTTGGGGTCGATTGTTTTTTCCGCGTAGGTTATGGGATGTCCTTCAGTTTCGTACACGGTGGCGCGGTCGGCTCCGGCAGCCAGCAGGGCTTCTTTTAACCATTCGGCGGCCTTATACATATCTTGCTTGTGCGCCGAAACGGAACTTACGGATGGAATACGAATGTATTCAAAAAGTTCCGCAAGAAAGCGGTCTTTGTTTTTTTCGATGTACTCCTGTACTCCTTTCATAATGGTTAGTTTTTATGAGGTTAATAGATTTTGGCAGGTGCCGGAGGTTTATAATCGCCTGAAAATAGCAAACTTAATTGAATTCCAAAAATTTGCCAGTATTCGCTTACCGAAATGTAAAACCCTGTTCCTACGCCAATGTCGTAAATGGGTTTCCAATGGTAATGGGCTTGTGCATAAATTCCCGGCCCAACTCTTGTGATGAACGATTCTTCGTCGAGTTTTTGTCTACCCCAAACGAAAGCTACGCCGCCGTAACCTCCAAGATTGTGTTTGAGAATAGAATACCGGGTGCCTAGTCCGAAATGGAGTTCGTTCGACCGTTGGGTGGAGCGATAGATTTTAAATTTGTTGCCCTCGAGAAAATAGTCGGTGGACGAAAAGTATCCTAGATTGAAATGCAAATATTCAAATTTCCACCGGAAGTGATAATCTACCGCCAAATTTTGTTCGGCCGCCTGTGTGTTGTGATTATAGCCGTAGCCTAGATTAATGGTTACATAAGGGGAATATGGGCGAAAGTAATATTGGTCGTAATAAAAATCTTTTCGAGGATCAAACTCTTCCTGCGCCTTAATGGGTTGAAAAGAAAGAAGAGTGGCGGCCAAAATGTTTACGGTTAGCACAAACAGCTTGTTCATAGTGGAATTAGTCTTCGGTGTTTTTATTCTTTTTCCATTCGGTTGCAACCAGTTCCAATTCATTGTACCATTCTTCTCCACATACTTTTATCAAGGGTTCGCGTAAAAATTTGTAGAGTGGATAGTTGTTTTGCTTTCCTAGTTGACAGGCAGCCTGACAGATTTTGTTTTGTTCATAATTAACGGCATCGAAGGCCGTATATTTTGTAATTCTCACCGGATAAAGATGGCAGCTAAGTGGTTTTCGGAAAGAGATTTTCTTTTCCAGATATGCTTTTTCAATGGCGCAGTAAGTTATTCCATTTTCACCAACATAGCTGTAGGCGCATTCGTTTCCGTTGATTAACGGTGTAACGCAATCTCCATCCATGTCGTAGGTATACCACCCTATAGTTTCAATGGTGTCGATACCTTCGGGAGACATGTATTGACTTACAATAGGATAGATTTCAGCCAAAATTTCCTTTTCTCCTTCGGTTAACGGAGCGCCGGATTCGCCTTCCACACAACAGGCGCCTTTGCAGTGAGAAAGGTCGCAGATAAATTGTTGTTCCAGAAGGTCAACGCTGACCAATGTGTTTTTTATCTCGATGATGACTCTTTCACGGTTCATTATTCTACCAGGATTTTACCGGTCATAACCGATGGAATTGGAATTTCCATCATAGAGCAAATGGTAGGAGCTACATCGGCTAGTATTCCGGATTTAACCTTTTTGAATCGATCGGAAACTACAATACAGGGGACGGGATTTAAAGAGTGAGCCGTGTTTGGAGTTCCGTCTGGATTTATGGCATTGTCGGCATTACCATGGTCGGCAATAATCATTACTTCAAAACCTTGTTTTCGGGCGGCGTTTACAACTTGACCAACACAGTCGTCAACGGCTTTCACAGCCTTAGTTATGGCCTCATAAATTCCCGTATGCCCAACCATGTCGCCGTTGGCAAAGTTAAGGCAGATGAAATCTAGATCGCCTTTTTGGATTTCTTTTATAACAGCGTCTTTAACTTCGTAGGCGCTCATTTCGGGTTTCAAATCGTAGGTTGCTACCTTTGGCGAGGGGATGAGCACTCTGCGCTCTCCGGGAAATTCCTCTTCGCGGCCACCGCTGAAGAAAAAGGTTACGTGGGCATATTTTTCGGTTTCGGCAATTCGGAGTTGTTTTAGTCCCGCTTTTGAGATTACTTCTCCGAGAGTATCGTTAAGGTTATCTTTATCGTACACTACATGAACGTTTTGGAATGTATCGTCGTAGCGGGTCATGGTCAGGTAGTAGAGGGGAAGGGTTTGCATGCCGAATTCGGGCATATTTTTCTGGGTGAGCACGATTGTCATTTCACGCAAGCGGTCGGTTCTAAAGTTGAAGCAAAAAACTACGTCGCCTTCCTGGATCGTTGCTATGGGAGATCCGTCGGGGTTGGTGATTACGCTAGGCTTAATGAATTCGTCGGTGATGTCGTTATCGTAGGATGTTTGAACGGCTTGAATCGCTGAAGTAAATTTCAGCCCTTTGGCATGAACCAGCGCATCGTAGGCTTCTTTAATTCTTTCCCAGCGTTTGTCGCGGTCCATGGCGTAATATCGTCCGGTTACGGTGGCTATTTGTCCGGCAGATGTTTTCAGGTGATCTTCCAATTGTTTAATAAATCCTAAGCCGCTTCGGGGATCGGTGTCGCGACCGTCGGTAAAGGCGTGAATATAGACTTTGGAAAGTCCGTAATCTTTTGCTATATCACAAAGTTTGTAAAGGTGTTTATCGAGAGAATGCACCCCGCCATCGCTTACAAGTCCAAGAAGATGAAGCGCTTTGTTGTTTTGTTTTGCGTAAGTGTAGGCTTCTTTAATTACCGGATTATGGGAGATGGAGTTATCGGAAATGGCTTTGTTGATTTTTACCAAATCCTGATACACAATTCGACCAGCTCCGATATTGAGGTGTCCGACTTCGGAATTTCCCATTTGACCATCGGGCAAGCCGACATTTTCGCCGCAGGTTAGAAGCGTTGAGTTGGGGTAGGTTGCCATTAGTTTGTCCATATTGGGAGTGGGAGTGTTCCGAATTGCATCGGATTTGGATCCATCGCCAATACCCCAGCCGTCAAGAATTATGAGAAGTACTTTTTTGTTCATAATGGTTTTGCTCTATTTTTTGCACAATGTTTTGACTTCCTAAGATGTTAACGTTTAGTTGATAATTGCTCTTTTTAGGCATGATTTTCGAAAAAACCAGAAGGAGTTTCACAAAGTTACAAAAAAGATACCGAATTTGCGGTTCTTTTTCAGCGACTGGTTTTTTTGTACTATCTTTAGCAAATTTTGGGTTTGAGTGTTTTTGGATGTAGTTTTGCCTCTAAAGCAAGGTATTTTAACCTATTCGTTGCCAGACACGTTCCCTTGTCCTGAGGTAGGATGGCGTGTTGTTATCCCTTTACGAAAGCGGCTTTACACAGGAGTTGTGGTTAAGGTCCATAATAACAAACCTTCGTTTGCAACGCGAAATGTGGTGCTTGTTCCTCAGCGAAACCCAGTTGTTTCTGACATCCAGGTAAGACTTTGGAACTGGATTGCCGGGTATTACCTCTGTACCTTAGGGGAGGTGGTGGAAGCGGCACTTCCTTCGGTGTTAAAGATAAAGTCGGACATTGAGGTTATGCCAGCTGAAAACTTGTTGGATGAGTATACATGGCTTAGGGTAATATTTGGAGAAAGGAAAAAGGTTTCTATCGATGAATTGTTTTCTCACCCCAAATTTTCGCAAGCTCCGGATGAACTTTTTCAATTGCTGGAGAGTGGGGCTTTGGAGATTGTGAACGAGGGTGAAAAGTATAAGCCACTTACCGAAAGGCGCGTTCGATTATTGGCACACAAATCCGAAAAAGATGTTTGGTTAAAAAAATATTCACGGGCACCCCAGCGAACGAAACTGGCAGAATGGTTTTTCGATTATTTCGGAGAATGGGTTTCCGTGGCACAGGTTATTCATGAAACTAAAGTTTCTGCAGCGGTTATTAAGCAGTGTGTTCACGATAGATTTTTGGAAGAACAGCGATTCGAAATTTCGAGGGTGGAGAATACTGGAATGGAAAATTTAACACACGTGCAATTTTCTGTGGCGCAACAAAAAGCTTATGAAGAGATAAAAGATGCCTTTACCAAAAAACAACCTGTGCTCCTACAAGGGGTGGCCGGTAGCGGAAAAACTGAAATATACATCCGGCTTATTCAGGAAATAGTAGAACAGGGGAAGCAGGTTTTGTATCTTTTGCCCGAAATTCTTATCAGTAGTCAGATAATAAGGCGTTTGCAACGATATTTTGGCGATAAAGTTTGTGTGTATCACTCTAGAATAAATTCTTCGGAGAGAGCAGAAATATGGGTCGATGTGTTGCATCAGCGGAGGTTTAGTGTTGTGGTAGGTCCCCGTTCAGCTGTCTTTTTACCGTTTCAGAACCTCGGGCTTATAATTGTGGATGAAGAGCATGATCCCGCTTATAAGCAGGAAGATCCGTCTCCTCGTTACAATGCCAGAGATATGGCTCTTTTGTTGTCGAAAATGATGGAAATTCCAATAGTTTTAGGGTCAGCCACTCCCTCCTTGGAGAGCTATTATAATTGCAAGCAAGGAAAGTTTCATCGGGTATTACTTCAGGAACGGTACGGAGGTGCCGAAACTCCTGCGGTAGAGGTAGTAGATTATCGCAAATGGTTCCGACGCCGGGAAGTGGTTGCCCACTTAACACCGTTTTTACGGGAATCCATACAGAAAGCGTTGGAAGTAGGAGAGCAAGTGATTTTGCTGCAAAACCGAAGAGGATTGGCGCCTTTTATGCAATGCCAGAGTTGTGGTTTCATCCCAAAATGTAAACGATGCGACATATCTTTCACAGCACATAGAAACCCACAGCGATTGGTTTGTCACTATTGTAATTCTTCTGAACCATTTCCCGAGGTTTGCCCTGTTTGTAATAAAAGTGCTTTTCGATTTCAGGGATTTGGTACTGAGAAAGTTGAAGAAGAACTAAAAACGCTTTATCCCGAAGCACGGATTGCACGAATCGATTCCGACACAACACATTCCGTTTCCCGTATTGAACAAACGCTAACCGATTTTGCCGCAGGCGATATTGATATTTTGATTGGCACGCAAATGGTTAGCAAAGGGCTCGATTTTGGTAACGTTACCGTGGTAGGCGTTTTAAATGCCGACAATATGCTCCTTTATCCCGACTTCAGAGCCACAGAGCGGGGATTTCATCATCTGATGCAGTTTGCCGGACGAGCAGG
Organism: uncultured Bacteroidales bacterium; assembly: GCA_937981765.1. Classification (GTDB taxonomy): domain Bacteria; phylum Bacteroidota; class Bacteroidia; order Bacteroidales; family Salinivirgaceae; genus JAAYQU01. The sequence continues at coordinate 91,090 of CALJOM010000012.1, read as the reverse complement.
CCGCAGGGAGAAGAAAGGTGTGGTTATTTTACAATCGTCCCAACCCGATAATCCGATAATATTGGCTGTGAAAAATCATTGGCAGGAAAATTTTTATGAATTTATGCTACGGGAACGCGCTGATTTTGAATATCCGCCGTTTGTACGGTTATTAATAATTACGCTAAAACATAAAAATATTGAAATTCTAACGAAGGCATCGAATATTTTGCTAAAATTTTTAACTCAAAAATCTGTCGGACAAATACTTGGCCCATACTCTCCTCCGATTACCAAAATAAAGGGGCAGCATCTTATGCAAATTATGGTAAAAGTATCTAAAGATACAAAGTTGGCTACTTATCGCATGCATATTATTGTTGCCATTGAAACATTGACAAAAATTCCCGGATTGAAATCGGTGGATGTTACAGTGGATGTTGATCCATATTAAAAGCACTGGTCAAAAAACCGTTGCATTTTTTCACGGGAGCTCGTAAACAAATTGGGACAAGGAAGAACTTTAACCTTTTTAAAATGTAGATAGCATGCGAGATACTTACTATAGACGGAGATATACAGCCATTAATAACGGCCCATAAAACTCAGTGTTTTTAATTTGATTGATATTGTTACGAAAAACAGAATGTTAAAAATTCATTAAACCATGATCAGTGTTAGTCAAAAATATAGCTTGCTTGGTAAAGGTGATTACTCACAAATCTTACTTTTGAACATCAAAGGATGGATTCTACCGAGAATTGTTTGCAAATGTGACCCTTTGAATCAAAATCTTTTTGGTAAAATTTTTGTATCTGTCATTACAAAGTTTGTATGCAGGAAATAACCTTGAAAAAAATACCCCACAATACGATGAACCCATTTCTACTCTCTTCAAATCTAATCCGCAGAATAACAAGGGGATTAACCGTTGTGTATGTGGTGTTGTCTTCTACAGCAGCACTGGCGCAACTCAGGACAGCCTCAGTCACTGGTAACTGGAGCAACCCTGCAACTTGGGGTGGGCAATCCGTGCCTACAGCCATCAACGATGTGGTAATCAATAACGGGGTGATAGTGACCGTAGATATTCCCAACGCGGAGTGTGCCAATCTCACTGTTAATGGCGGAGCCATAACATCCGCAGTTAGGATTGGAAACAACAATTTAGCCGTTGGCAATGCAATTATAATAAACGCCCCAGTAGCTGCTGTTGATAAATATTTAGAGGTTAATAATGGCTCACTTTCGGGTGTTTCACTAACCATAGCCGCAACAACCAACGATAATTATGATAGTTATGTCTCTATTACAGGAACCGGTTCTATTAATATTTCTGAAAATATTACCATGAATAGTTCCAATCTCCGGACATACATTCATTTTTCAGGGGATGGTTTTCTGAATATTGGCGGAAATTTCGTAGGCACCGGTGGAATTACCAGTAACATTAATGGTGGAGCTACTGCCCCAACCACAGGCACTGTTAACTTTAATGGAACGGGAGCACAGACAATACCCGCTTTTAATGGATATTTTAACCTTACAGTATCCAATTCCGGAACGAAATCGCTTGCTGCTAATACCACCGTTAACAGAAACCTAACCATTCAAGGGTTAGCCAAACTGTATTGTGGGCAATTTACCATTACGGGTAATGCGGTGGGAATCCTTTCCATGGAAGAAGGTACGGAACTAATAATTGGAAATCCAGCCGTGGCAACAGCCAACACATTTCCAACCAATTATACAACTGCTAACATTCAGCTTCACACTAATAGTACGGTTACCTATCAGGCAAACAGTAATCAAACCATATCTGGGGTTCCTTACTATGGTAATTTACAAATTTTGCAAGGAAATACAACAGGGCGAGTAAGAACACTTGGTGGAGAAACTGTAGTAAACGGTAATCTGACAATTGCCGGCACTAGTGGAAGCTCTGTTACATTACAAGTTGCAAATAACAATATTACAATTAACGGTGCAACCAATATAAATGCTTATGGAACTTTAAGCGACGACAATACCACTGGCAACAACATTTTTGTAGGAAAAGTTACCATAGCAAGTAATGGAACGTTTACAAATTCAAACAATCCACCTTTCGAATTTAGAGGAGGGATTGAAAACAACGGAATATTTAACAAAGTAGGATCAGGGACGGTATCTTTTACAACCAATGCACAATCCATTTCGGGAACAAATAATTTAATTTTCAATGCCGGGGATATTGTAATCAGCAACCCGGCTTCCGTCACCGTAACTACCAATATGAATCTAAATGGCACAAACTTTATAAATAATAGTAATGCAACTACGGCATTTAACCAAACTTATGGAACATTCTTTTTTGGCCTTAATGGGGCTCAAAACATTAACGGAGGTACCGGTACGGGAACGGTAACCTTTTATAATCTAGCCCTTTCTGGAAGTAATATCAAAACAGCCGTCCGAAGTTTTTCGGTTGCGAACGATTTAACAATAAACGCCGGTGTAACGCTCAATCTCGGAACAAATTCTTCCTCTTTTACTATAGGAGGTAATGCAACTATTTCCGGAAGCTTGGTTTATGGATCATCACAGGCACAAACGTTTACCATTAATGGAAATCTCAGTTGTACCGGTACATTAAACATGTCCGGAGGAAGTTTAGCGCATGTACTAAATTTAGGCGGAACCAATAATGCAATTACTACATTTACTACACCCATTGGCCCGGGAAGTATTATTAACTATTTCGGTAATGGCGATCAGCAAATTTTTGCCAACTCAGGGTACCAGAACCTTATTATCTCCGGAAGTGGTATTAAAACCATTCAGGGAATGGTTCGCGTAATCAACACGCTAGATCTTAGAAGTGCGAGCATATCCTTAGCCTCCTACAACCTTGTGCTTGCGCCGGGGAGTAGTGTAGTAAGTTCATTAACAGGGACTTTTGGTAATAGCAATATGATAATAACCGAAGGAACCGGAGCGGTAGAACGCCAAGCCGCAGCGGGAAATCCCTCACAGTTTGTGATGACCTACCCATTAGGAGCAGGAGGTAACTATGCCCCCGTTCAAATAACATCTTTATCGGCCACTGTTTCTGGCGGAGCTTATTTGCGGGTGCGAACCGTACCTACCAGGGCTGCTAATACGAATCCCTCCGACTTAAACCGCTATTGGGAGATTACCTTAAGTGGAATCACTGGAACTGTCGCCAACATGAGCTTTACCTATGCAGATCCGACGGATGTTTTGGGAGATCAAACCAAATATGCCTTGCAACGTTCACCCCAAATTCCTGCTGTGAATTGGGGTACACCGGCTTCGCCCAGCCCCGATGGAGCCAATCCAATGTCGACTATTGGAACAACGGTGCTCGATGGAACATGGACCGCTCGTGAAAACCGAAAAACCCTCTATTCTTACCAAACCGGTAATTGGAATAGTACTTCCACCTGGACAACCGATCCTTCCGGAACACTATGGCAAGGAGCTTCCATACCCGGAGTAGGCGATCGTATTGTAATTTTGAATGGACGAACAGTTAGTGTTACTAACAATAGCAATACAGTTTATTCTCTTACTGTCAACGAAGGCGGAGTTTTGGATTTAGCTTCTACCACCGGCCATAACTTTGGAAGTATTTCGGGTAAAGGGTTAATTAGGTTGAGCGCTGCCTCTATGCCAGGAGGTATCTACGACAATTTTGTTGGTTCAGATGGTGGTACCGTTGAATACTATAATTCTTCAGATTTTACATTTACTCAAAACACATATAACAATCTTATCATTAGACTTTCAAGTTCAGCTATAGTAGCAACTATTGCCAGTGACTTTGTCGTTAACGGTAATTTATCGATAATTTCTGGGAACCTACGGGTGGGAAATAACACTAGCAGTAGAACCGCAACTATTTTTGGATCAGTTTTATTAGAAAACACCGGAGCTGTCTCAGTCAATAATGCCAATGTTGCCCACAATTTTTATTTGCATGGTGATTTAACCAATAATGGAGGAACCTTTAAATTACACAACTTAGCCTCACCGAGTTACAACGCAATATCAACAACAGGTTATGCCAATCTATGGTGTGTTAGCGCCAATAAAGATCAAACAATCTCCTGTAATGGCCCGGTAGAACCATATTGGATTATTATTGATAAAGGGACAGACCAAACCTATATGGTTGATATTGTTGCTACGGCTAATTATTTTAAAATTTTTGGTCACACCTATTTAAATAACAATAGTGCTTTAAATCTAAGAAATGGGACATTGCGTTTAGGTCATAATATCAATATCCCACATTTTATTCATGGTCAGACTGCTGATTATACATCCGTTCCCGTCAATTCCGGACAGTTTTCAATTCCAGAATCAGCCCATTTATGGATCAATGGGGCAGACGTTACCACCACTCAAATAGGGGGAACTATTTATAGAGCCGATTTGATCTTTGTATATGGTAAACTTACAGTGACGGCTGGAAGTTTTTATGAGAATACCCACCGTGGTTTGATTATGGCCGAAAAGGGGGTAATAGAAGTGAACGGCGGAACCCTGTCGACCTCTATAATTCGTCCAGCCTGGATGGGGGGAGTACACAGAGGGGCATACAAGCAAAGCGGGGGAGTTGTAAATATACGTCGTGATGTTGAAACAGCACGAGCCAATGGCGCGAATTTTTTTGCAAGTTTAACATTGGTTCATCCTGATAATGCTTTTATAATGACTGGGGGCACCCTGAATATTCTTAATTCAACTATTTTAGGAGGTAATGCAGCTGAGTTTAGCCTCTTGTTCGGCATGAATCCAGAAAATGTTAGTGCAACAGGAGGTACAATCAATATTACAGTGCCGAATAATCGCAATGCAAGAATATTGACTACAGGAGAATTGTGGAATTTAAACATAGTTGGAAATAGTAGCACTTATCGTGCTTTAATAAGTAGTTATAACGGCTATCCGGGGCAAACTCCTGCTGTGGCAATCCAACCTCTAGTAGTTAAAAACGACTTTCAAATATATAGTCCGGTACAATTTGATGCCGCAGGACAAAATATTAGTATTGGAAGAAATTTTAACCTACAAAGTGGTGCCACATACATCCCAGGAACAAACACGACTATATTTAACGGGCAAGGAATTCAAAGTTTCACAGTAAACGGATCCATTCAGGGAAATTTAAACAATCTAACATTAAGCCATATTTCCGATTTGACCATATATGGAAATAATATAACAGTAAACGGATCTCTTACTATTGGCTCAGGTTGTACGTTGCGTGATAACGGGCGAACGATTACTGTCTTTGGAAATATTACCAACAGTGGAACTCATTTTCGTCCGGTATCTGGAGCGGGTAGCATCGTTCTTTCAGGCACAAACAACCAGGTTCTTGATGGTGACGGAAATGGTACCTTTAACAACCTTACCTTAAATAAAACAGGAGGTAGCACTACTGCCACAGCAAATTTTACCATAACTGGAGAATTACGGCTTGCCAACACAGCAGCTCGGTTAAACATTGGTGGCAACAAGTTGCACTTTTCGGAATCTGGTGATGTTTATGATAATACTACTGGTACAGGGAAGAATTTTAGCAACAACCGAATGATTCTTATCAGCGGGTTGTCGTCGGCCGGAGGTGTTTCCAAAGTTTATACGGGAACTACTCCCTTCCTATTCCCTGTGGGAATACAAGTCGGAGCAGCTTTCTATTATACACCGGGATCGGTGCACTACACTAGTGCTCCCACATCCTATGGTACTGTAACTATCCGTCCTGTAAATGGTAGGCACCCACTAGCCACCGGAGACAACAATGCACTTACTATGTACTGGAAAACCACGAGTACGGGGTTCAGTGGTGTTCCCGCCGGAAGTGTAAGCCACTCCTATTTTTACGATGCAGGCGGATCAAACTTTTTTGTTGTAGGAACAGAAGCCAACTATATTCCTGGCGTTTTGCTCAATGGTACAACATGGAATTATATTAACAATACTGCTTTGGTGGTCGATGGTACAAACGAGATTCAATATCCCAATGCCAATGAGGCTGATGGTGAATTCACTGCGGGTCTGATTTCGGCTTTCGGAGCTATTCCGGTGCTTTACAGTTCATCAACCCCTGGAAGTTGGAACGACCCTGCTTCTTGGTCTAGTATTGCCGTTGGAGGTACTGGGGGTGCCGGGGTTCCAACCGCCGGAACAGTGGTTATTATTGGTAATGAAAATCACAACCACACCATCACGGTTACAGCTAACGGAGCTGTTGCTGGAAGTTTGATAATAAATGCCGGGTCGACTCTTGATTTACAAACCTTTACGGGGCATAACTTTGCAGGAATTCCTGAGCGTGGAGTAGTAGGAAATGGTACCCTTAGAATTGCCTCGGGAACCTTTCCTTCTGGGGATTTTGGTGTCTTTATCGGGCCCGACGGAGGAACTGTAGAATACTACACTACCACTGCCAGCATAACCATTCCCAATACATCTGCATCGGGGTTACCACTTACAACTTATAAGAACCTTAAACTTACCCATTCCGGTGCATTAACTATTACCATGCCTAACCAAGACCTTACTGTATATGAAAATCTTATAATTGCAGCTACCGGTACGCCTACTGCCAGTGCACGGTTAAACACTACAGCTTCCAGAACAGTAACGATAAATGGTAATCTTATTGTGAATTCCGGTGTTTTTGAATTTCGTACACCCGCCCAAACCCTAAAGGTTATGGGTAATGTTCAGATTAATGGCGGCACTTTCCAAGTATTGAACAACGCTGCTGTAACTCATACCTTAGAAATTTATGGAAGCCTTATTGCGAACAGCACCTTCGATATGAGTGCAGGAACCGGTTATGTCAACGTGTATTTCAGAGGCACCAACAACGCTATTATCAGCGGCTCTTCCTCAATTATAGATTTTTACAGGCTTTACGTTGATAAAGGAAATAACACCATTCCAATCCTCGAACTTACCACTCCATTTACTGTAAATCCAGTAACCGGGCAGCTTGTTTATCTTCAGAACGGTACCCTGAGAGTTAACAACCCATCGCTTACTGTTACTCTGACCACAGCAACAACCAATTTTTTGGTTCCCTCATCTGCCTGTCTTTCTGTACAACAAGGAACTTGCAGGGTTGCATTTAATGCCGGGACGGGGACTGGGACAGCTAAGTTAGCCCTAAGTGGAAAGCTGGAAGTATTAGGCGGAGAAATGCTCATTGGTAATGTAAACGACAACACCGCCAACGATGTTGAGTATGCAGCCGGAGGCACTCCGATTATTGATGTTCAAGATGGAATATTAACTGTTGCCGGCCAGATACGTCGTCCTACCAACATTACCACAGGAAGCCTAAACTACTATCAATCGGGGGGCATAGTGAATATTTACGGAAACAATGCTCTTACCACCCGTAGCAAATTAGAGATTTTAAACTCTGGAAGTTTATTTGCATTTACCGGTGGAACTCTAAATATATTACGTGCCGGAGGTGGAACGTCGTTTGGTGATTTATACATTGTGCCCGACAGTTCTTTGGTTACCGGTGGTACAATTCAGATAGGTACCGACGTATCTACAGCGGATCAGAATTTTGCGTTATTCCTATCGTGCCCGGTTTATAATTTAACTATTGGAACTGCCACACGGGGGCAAAATGCACGAATAAATGTTTATAATTTGTTGATTAAAAACGATCTAACAATTAGCTCAGCTAGTGTATTTAATGCCAACGGACTCGATGTAACCATTTATGGGAACCTTATCAACAACAACATAAGTACGTTGACAGGTATAAACGAGGGTGGTTATCGTTCGGGAACTATTACACAAACTACTACGTTTAACGGGGTTAATCAAAGCATCACGGGAAGTGGAGCCAACCTTACCAACTTTGCTAATTTGATAATTGCTCCAACTGGCACTTTGACATTAAATGCCAATACCCAATTACGGATTAATGGCAATCTGAGTCTTAATTCAGGAACGTTTGCAACCCAGCAAAATAATGTATTCTTGCTTGGGAATCTCGTAATAAACGCAATTCACACCAGCCATCCAAGCAACGGGGCAATACAGTTTATAGGAACGCTTAATCAAACGATTAGTGGGAATGGTCTAGGTATTCTTGGAAATGTTTTAATCAATAATGCCAACGATGTAACATTAAAAGACGATTTAACCATAAACGGACGACTTATTTTTACTAATGGACGACTTTATATAGATGATTATCTGTTAACTTTAGGATTAAATAGCACAATTAGTACCTCCGGAGGATCGTTTGGATCAAATCGCATGATTATGTCCAACGGAGTATTGAGCGACCGTGGAGTCCGTAAAATGTTTAATTCAGGAGCAACGCTCAACTATAACCTACCACTTGGAGTGCCAGGCAAATATTCATTGATTACTTATACAGTTCATCAAACCAGTCTTCCAGGTAGTCTAACCGTACGTCCTGTAAATCGAGCACATCCGGCGCTTACCGACGATATCACCACCAACAACATTACCTTCTATTGGAGTGTGGATTCAACAGGGTTCGGCTCAGACCTTCAAATAACATCGGTATATAGATATCTTAATCTTGATCAGGGCGATGAGGTAGGCTATGTTGTGGGGCTTTACAGGCCTAAATTTTACAAATGGTATAATCTTGGAAATGCATCTCCATACACCGTTGATGTTGGAACCAATACAATAACGATTTCTACAGCTAATTTCTTTAGTGGCGAAATCACGGCGGGGGCTCCATCGAACTTCAGTAACGTTGTGCCGTTGTATAGTAGAAATAATCGGCCAAACAACGATTGGTTCGCGGCCACAAGCTGGACAACCAATTCCGATGGATCCGATTGTTCCAGCGGAGGATGCTCTGGAGGATATTATGCTAGCTACCCTTATAGAAATCCAGCAATAATTTTAGAGGGGCACACCATTGAACTTAATAGTAACGGAGCGTATGTACCTTCGGTTCAGGTTATTGGTGAAATGGTCTGCGGTACTACTGTGAATCATGATCTTGGTAGGGTTTTTGGAACAGGAAAAGTAACGGTAACCTCGATTCCCTCGGGTATGTTTGTTTTTCCCGGAGGATTGTTCGATGAATTTTTTGATACCCCAAATACAACTGTTGAGCTTACTGGTAACAATACAGCAACCCTACCATTGAAACCAGGTAACATCTACAAGCCATATCAAAATGTTATTTTCTCAGGAACCGGGAGAAAAGATGTTACTGCCGAGAACCTTAGAATAAAGGGTAATATGACTATCCAAAATGGCGCTTCGTTGTTTAATGGCACCTATAATAAAGACATTTACATTGAAGGCAACTGGATTGACAATAATACCACTGCAACAGGCGGATTTATTCCTGGAACGGGTAAAGTACTCTTCAGCGGAATGGTTCCTCAATTATTAACCATAACAGGAGGCTCAACCACCGAACAATTCTATACTTTGGTAATAAACAATTCTGCCGGCGTTACCATAAATGGGGGCGGAAAAGTAATGGTGAATAAAGACTTATACTTAACCGGTGGTAATATCACAACAAACCTGACGAACCTTTTGATAATCAGCAATACAAGTCCAACAGCAATTATTGGCGGTAGTGCTTCCAGTTTTGTTAACGGTCCTTTACGAAAAAATATCAATAACGGACAGTCGTTCGTTTTCCCTGTTGGAAGTGGCACACGATTCGGCTCTTTTGTGTTGAGTAATACCTCGGTATCAACTTCACCCCAATATTGGACGGTAACTTATGTTAACTCCAACCCTCATCCTACTTTTCCAACAGCTCCGGAGAACCTTAATGCTCCACTGACGGGAGTTAGCGATAATGAATATTGGGTAGTAAATCGACCTGCTGGAGGTTCGGCCAGAATAACATTGAGATGGGATGCTAACTCATATCCTTTCGTAACCTCCAACCCAAATTTGAGAACCAGGCTACGGGTTGTTGAATATGAGGCTGCAACCGCTAAATGGACTCTGCGGGGCGACATAGTGAGTGGTACGGCTACATCAGGTACTGTGGCTACTGCCACTGATGTAACTGCTGACGATTATATCTTTACCTTGGGAATTATTGGGGTTACAGCTAGTATTATTACACCACCGCTGGCTTACGAAATTTGCGATAATGGTGAGCAGGCATCAATACAAGTAGCTCTTTCGGGAAATGCACCTTGGACATTGAGTTATAAAACAGTCGGAAATTCAATTACACAAAATTTCACTCAAACGGGAATTACTTCATCTCCCTATACCATTCAATTAACTTCTGCCGATATGGGAGGTTATGGGGTAAATCCGTATGTTTTATCCTTAGTTTCTGTTTCCGATGCCACTTCCAATGGTGTCGTTAGCACAACAACCGTATCAATAACCGTAAAACAAACCTATACCCCATCGATAACCGGACCTGCAGCTGTTGGGCTCAATGAAACCCGTAATTACAGTACCCCGGTACATATTGGAAGCACATATCTCTGGTCATGGGTGGGAACCTCCGGTGGTATTATAGAAACACCCACCGATGCTTCAACCAACATTATATTCAATGCCAGTACAGGAACATTCCAGCTAAGAGTTGAAGAAACCAGCGTATCTGGATGTTGGGCTAGCTCAATTATCTCTATTACCGTTGGAATTACACCACAACCCGATATTACACCTAAAACACCGAATGTTTGCCAGGGGACTACAATTACCTATTCAACTCCGTATGTAGCTGGAAACGAATATCGTTGGACTGTGGTCAATGGAACCTGTACCGGATGTGGCAATTTTACTCCCAATGCAACTATTGCGGTTACATGGAACTCAACCGGAAATGCTTCCATAACTGTAGAAGAACGAATTATTGCCCAACCAACTATAATCGGGACCACTAGCCAAAATTACTATGTTAGTCCTTCAATATCCTCATCAACCATCTCAGGAAATACTATCTGTGTAGGTGATTTCGGAACAATTACTGTTAATCCAACGCAAAATGATGTTAGTTATCAGCTAAAAAGTACAGACGATAGCAACTTAGGCACCCCTCAATCGGGAGGAACTACTCTTTACTTTAACACCGGAATGTTAACTTCAACCACAAACTTTTATGTGCTTGCCTACAACGAAGGATGTCAGTTAAGAATCCCCAATACTGGATATGTTCCGGTAACCGTGGAAACCCCTGACATTAATCTTGTATCGAGCGATTCGGATGACATCATTTGCCAAGGGACAGAAGTTATCTTTACCGCACAAAATATGTCGACGCCTGCTATACAGTTCAACTACCTATTGAATGGTGTATCTGTACAAAACAGCACTTCCTCCAATTATATCACAAGTTCCTTGGCACATAACGACGCTGTTGTGGTTGTTGGAACTACTGCCAACGGTTGCCACGATACCAGCAACGTAATCCAGGTATCGGTTGGTAACTTCATATGGTCGGGAGCAGTATCATCCGCGTGGGAAACTGTTGATAATTGGGCGTGCGGCGTCCTACCAACCCAGGGGATCGATGCCTTTGTGCCTTCCCGCTCCGTAAGGATGCCAATCATTTCGGATAATAGTGAGGTGAAAAATATCACCATTGAAAATGGAGCAACGGTTAATCACACTGGTGGAGTCTTCTCTATCTACGGTGATTTGGTTAACAGTGGAACATTCTCATCAACTGCAACCGTACGATTTGCTGGAAATGTTGCCCAAACAATTAATGGAGCTAATAACATTGCATTCACTAATCTAACCATCGATAAACCTTCCGACACCTTATTCCTAAACCGTAATGTTTCTATAAGTGGTAATTTACAATTAGACCAAGGAATAGTGCGAACCAATCCTACGGCAATGATAACCATTAACCATGGAGCAACCTCAAGTCAGGGCAATGCAAATTCGTACGTTAATGGGCCAATACGAAAACTTGGTAATACCAATTTTGTATTCCCGCTGGGAGACCAAGGTCAATGGGCACGTCTTGCAATATGGGATATTACCAACGGAAGCGCTTCGACAGCCTTTGTGGCATCATTCACACATGAACCTTCACCCTATTTAACTCAGGTAGAAACCGAATTGGAAGGAAGAAAACTACACCATGTAAGCGAAGTTGAGCATTGGGATTTATCGAATCCTACTAACGATCCTGGAATATCAACCAACATAACACTCTACTGGGAAGACAAATCCCGAAGCAACATTACTCTGCTCTCCGATTTGCGTGTGGCGCATTTCGATGGCACAAAATGGGTAAGTCACGGTGGTGTGGGTGTTTCTACCGGGCCTAACAGCGGTTATATTGCTGCCACCATACCTTTAACCAGCTTTAGCCCAATTTCGTTTGGCTCTGTGAAAATGGAGACAATCCTCTGCCGGTTGAATTGCTACGTTTCCAGGCATCAGTAGTTGAGTCGGGTGTTGTGCTTTCATGGGAAACCGCCAGCGAGCGTAAGAACAGCCATTTTGAAGTTCAACATTCTGTTGATGGAGAACGTTTCGTATCCATTGGCAAGGTATTCTCTCAGGCTCCTAACGGGGAAAGCAGTCAACGCCTTGACTATCGCTTCAGCGATACAAATCCAAAACAGGGTGTTAATTACTATCGTCTGAAGCAAGTGGATTTTGACGGTAAATTCGCTTACTCAAGTTTAGTTTCAGCTACCGTTGTCGGTGCATTGAATATTTTTGATTTAGTGAAAATCTATCCAAATCCGACCTCTGTCGATGTGATTCTTGACATTCCAACCACAGATAAGATAATATCTACAGTGCTTTACAATTCAAGTGGAGAACTGTTGTTGGAAAAAGAATTTAATCCAAACGCTCCACATCTTGATTTAAGTAGCAGGCCCTCAGGGCTCTATCTTCTCAAGCTTATAAGTTCCGATGGTTATAGGATTTATCCGCTGATTAAACAATAAAAACAGAAGGCTGTCAAACAAGGCAGCCTTTTTTAATATTGGATTTTCTATTCGAAGTAGGCAAACGTATTGTGCATGTTTCTTGCATTTTGAACACAACCGTTCGCAATACTTTTGTTGTTCGCACGTTGTAATTTACTGGAAAAACGCAATGAACAAAGATATTTAGGGATTTAGCGTAAAAATCATTACCTTTGCAAGTTAAAAGCCCAACCTATGGAAGACGAAATACGAAAAGATACCTCAAGATATGAAATACCCTTACCGGAGGAGAGCCCAAACCGTGAACGGATTACCGGAGATTTTGATAAGCTTAATGTTTACAATTGGTTTTATAAAAAACCGTCACAACCTTTAGTAAAAGATATCGTTGAGGTGAAGTTTAAGAACACCCGTAAAGGGTTTTATCATAACGTCAACGGTTTAAAGCTAAATATCGGAGATATTGTTGCTGTGGAAGGAAACCCAGGTCACGATATCGGGGTAGTATCCTTGGTAGGAGAAACCATTTTCGAGCAACTCAAATGCCACAAGATTCCTTTAAACTCTGAATTTAAGAAGGTTTTTCGAAAAGCAAAGCCAGCCGACATTGAAAAGTGGAGGGAAGCAATAGCACTCGAACACGAAACTATGCTTGAATCGCGGAAAATTGCCCGAAATCTTGGTCTGGATATGAAAATTGGCGATGTGGAATATCAGGGCGATAAAACCAAGGCCATATTTTATTACATTGCCGATCAACGTGTAGACTTCCGTCAATTGATAAAGGTTCTGGCAGATCGGTTTAAAATTCGCGTAGAGATGCGACAAATTGGAGCGCGCCAGGAGGCTGGCCGTATTGGGGGAATAGGAAGTTGCGGACGAGAATTATGCTGCAGTACCTGGATCAACAACTTTGTTTCGGTGGCTACCGTCTCGGCTCGGTACCAGGAGCTATCCCTTAACCCCCAGAAATTAGCCGGCCAGTGTTCAAAGCTTAAATGTTGCCTGAACTTTGAAATCGACTCCTATATTGACGCTCGAAAAGATTTGCCCTCAACCGAGATTGTAATTAAGACAAAAGAGGGGGAAGCGGTACACCAGAAAACCGATGTTTACAAGCGTCTTTTATGGTACTCTATTCAGGACTCCACAAAGAATCAACTTGTAGCCTTAAGCCCGGAACGTGTAAAGCAAATCATTGAATTAAACCAAAAAGGGATCATCCCCGATAAACTTCAGGAAAAAGATAGTACTGCTGCTCCGAAAATGCAAAATAATGATTACGTTTACGGCAATCAATCCAATGATATTCCTTTACCGCAAGAAAATCAGCCCAAGGCACAACCTCAATCTAAATTTCACCGTAATCACAAAAACCACTCACGTAACAATAACAAAAAGGGTAACGATGGATCTAAGAATTCAAAATAAATCGATCTCCAAAGCTTTTTGGTTTCTCGGGTTACTGTTCTCGGGACTGATTATAACCAGTTGTGATAAAAACCGTGTTTACGATCAATATTGTACCATTCCCGATATGGCTTGGCATATGGATTCCACGTATCGGTTTGATGTAATTATCATGGATAGTATTAATCCACACAACATTTTGCTCAACATACGTCATGGAGGTAACTATCCCTATCGCAATTTGATCCTGTTTGTTAACATACATTTCCCTAATGAAAAGCAGCTTGTTGACACTGTGAACTGTATTTTAGCCGATCAAACCGGTAAGTGGTATGGAAAAGGATGGGGGAGTCTTTATTCAAATACAATCATGTATAAACGCCGCATTCGGTTTCCGGTTAACGGAAATTATACCATAGCTGTTCAACATGCAATGCGCGACCCCGTTCTTTCGGCAATAAACAACATTGGAATTCGAATTGAAAAATCGGAATAGCTGTGGGAAAAAACAAACTGGAAAAATTTGCTGAAAATGCAACATTTAGGCATGTAATTCAGCCCGATTTGGTTGAGGCTAGATTTTCAGATCACCCTATAAAAGGAAAATGGAGAGACCAAGTTTTCGGAAATCAAAATCCCATTATTCTAGAACTAGGATGTGGGAAAGGAGAATATACTGTTGAGTTGGGAAGAGCAAACAGAGACAAAAATTTTATCGGAGTCGATATAAAAGGTGCCAGATTATGGCGAGGAGCTAAAACATCGCAACAGGAACAATTAACCAACGTTGCGTTTTTGAGGACGCGAATTGAGTTTATCAATCGCTATTTTGCTACCGACGAAGTAGATGAAATCTGGATTACTTTCCCTGATCCTCAAATGAAAACACGCCGAGCGAAAAACCGATTAACTCATTCGACGTTTTTATCACGATATCAGCAATTTTTGAAACATAACAGCGTTGTTCACCTTAAAACCGACAACTTGTTTTTGCATCGTTACACCAAATTGGTATTGGAACACAACAATCTTGAAATTCTCGAAAGCAACGAAAATATTTATAGCGAAAATTCTATAGACCCTGTACTATCAATAAAAACTACTTACGAAAAAATATTTCAGGAACAAGGTTACAAAATCACATACCTCAAATTTCAATTACCTTCCGACAAACCTTTATCCGAACCGGACTATGACAACAACGAACTACTTCGAAGCTGTTTACAACATAGTGAGGCAAATACCCTCGGGTAAAGTAACAACTTACGGAGCTATTGCTGAAACCATTGGGGGTAAAGGCGGAGCAAGAATGGTAGGATGGGCGTTAAACAGTTCACGATTGTTACACGAGTATATTCCCGCTCACAGGGTGGTTAATCGTAGTGGACTGCTCACCGGTCGAAGACACTTTGCCGGAAACAGTATGGAGGAATTGCTGAGGGCAGAGGGTGTTTTGGTAGAAAACAATCGGGTGGTGGATTTTGAAAAACATTTTTGGCATCCCAAACAAGTTATGAACATATTTGAGCGTTTTGAAATTGTAACACAATAAAAATCACAAAAAAAAACTTAAACTTATGGAATTGTCCACCAAGGCGATATATCAGACATTACAAAAAATAACCTATCCTGGCGAAGAGAAGGATATTGTCGCCACTGGAATGGTACAGCAAATTAAAATTGATGGCAACAAGGTGTCGTTTACCCTGACTTTTAAAACCGATTTAGATCCGCATATTGCTACCATCCAAAAACAGTGTATCGATTTTCTAGAACAGGAATTTCACGGAATTGATGTGCGAAATAATATTACAATACGTGTCCTGAAAAAGGAACGCCCCGTAACCGGGCTCGATAAAGTGAAAAACATTGTAGGGGTGGCGTCGGGCAAAGGCGGGGTAGGGAAATCTACCATTGCCGTAAATCTTGCTGTTGGTTTATCAAAACTTGGCTATAAAGTTGGCCTTCTCGATGCTGATATTTATGGACCCAGCCTCGTACACATGATGGGGCTCGACGGAGTAGTTCCCGGTATACGTCAGGAAAATGGCAAAGATGTTTTAATCCCCGTTGAGAAATATGGACTTAAACTTATGAGCATTGGCTTTTTTGTTCAGCCTGAACAACCACTTGTTTGGCGAGGCCCTATGGCAACCTCCGCTCTCAAGCAAATTATGCTTGATCCCGATTGGGGTGTACTTGATTATTTAATTATTGACATGCCTCCGGGAACTGGAGATATTCATCTGACATTGGTTCAAAGTGCCCCTATTACCGGTGTTTTAATCGTCAGCACACCACAGCAGGTTGCTTTGGCCGATGTGGTTAAGGGAATCAACATGTTCCGGAGTCAGTCTATAAATGTACCCATTATTGGTTTGGTGGAAAATATGGCTTGGTTTACGCCCACCGAACTTCCCAACAATCGGTACTATATTTTTGGAAGGGATAAGCTGCAAAAAATAGCCAACGATTATCAGATTCCTGTGGTTGGTCAAATTCCCATTGTTGAAAGCATAGCAGCCGATTCCGACAATGGAACACCACCGGCAATCAAATCAGATATCGTTGGACAGCAGTTTATGGAATTGGCAAGTAATACACATCAGCTTGTTGAAAAAAGAAACAAAGAATTTCCTCCAACGAAGATAGTGGCAATTAATAATACCTAACTTAAAAAAGAGTGTTCTTGAGAAACATTGGCCAATAGTAATTCCTACGCCCCATGAACTTTCCCTTTCGGATCTTTAGAGTTATAATCTACGTTCTGCTTTTAGCTTTCGTTTTAGGAGGATGTAGTAACCAAAAAAATACGTTTGTAACACGAAATTACCACACATTGACCGGTTATTTCAATGCTTATTACAATGGGGATTTGGCATATCGGGAGGGCGTAAAAAAAATTGAAAAAACCGACGATAACTACAACGAAATCTTACCCATTTTCAAATATTCAATAAAGGGAGCATCCCAAAAAGGAAACGCTGACATGGACCGGGCTTTTAAAAAAGGGTCTAAAGTGATTCAGAAGCATTCTATTACCGTAAAGCCAAAAGGGCAGCCAAAAAACGAACGCCAGCGGAAGTTCTTCAACCAACCGGAATATGTTAAATGGACATGGTACTCCTATCTGTTGATCGGAAAATCGCATTTTATGCGGCGCGATTTCTTTGCTGCCATAGAGGCCTTTACCTACATAATTCAAACCTATTCCGATTTACCCATAAAATACGATGCTCAATTATGGCTTGCTCGCACCTATGTGGAAATGGAAAACTACCGGCGAGCTGAACCTTTATTGCAACTTATTCAAAACACCGACAACCTTCCTAAACATTTGATGCGAGATTTTTATCTCGTATATGCCGATTATTATTTGAAACAGCAGCAATTGGATTTAGCAGCCAAAAACCTTGAAGAAGCAGTAAAGCTAACTCGCAATAAAAAAGAACTCTATCGCTATGAATATATTTTGGCTCAGATTTATCAACGACAAGGCGACGACCACCTGGCTGCCGAGAAATACAGAAAAATACTTAAGCGGAACCCCAACTACGATATGGGGTTTAATGCAAGAATTAATCTTGCACAGTTAGCATCCAAAAACGAGCGAGATAATTCATTTTTAAAACGCGAACTTCGTAAAATGATTCGCGATGATAAAAACATTGATTACCTCGACCAACTTTACTATGCCTTAGGGAAAATTTCGTTTAACGAAGGAAATCTTCCCGAAGCAATCGAGCTTTTTAAACTTTCGGCACAAAAGTCGAAACGCAATAATTATCAAAAGGGAATGGCCTATCTTGAACTTGGCAAAATCTATTTAGACCGTCCCGATTATCGAAACGCACAGATTTACTTCGACAGCGCAATGATGTTTGTTCCGCAGTCCATACCCGATTACAAGCTTTACAAACGGCTGTCGGATAACCTCAACGAACTGGTCAGAAATCTAATGATTGTTAGCACACAGGATAGTTTGCAACGATTAGGACGCATGAGCGAAAAAGATCGTAATTCTATTATCGATAAAATTATAGCCGATATCGAAAAACGAGATAGAGACGAAAAATCGCGCGAACAGACGTCGCGGTTGGCTGCCATGCAAACCGAACAACGCTCAAAAGCTCTAGACTCAGAATTTGGTGGCGGGGGCTGGTATTTCTACAATCCCAGTACAGTAGCTTCCGGCGCTATTCAATTCGAAGCTAAATGGGGTAACCGTCGATTGGAAGACGATTGGCGACGTTCCGACAAGGCTTCCACCGGAATAAATCTTTTCGATACCCAGCGGCAAACAGCTCAAACTGCTTCTCAACAACAAAATCGGGAAACCGATCCCAAAAAACGCGAATTTTATTTGCAAGACATACCCCTTACCGATTCTGCGTTTCGTGTATCCGATAGTCTCATACATATAGCATTGTATAGAGCTGCCAATATTTATAAAGACAAAATTGAAGACCTGCCTCAGGCAGCTGAAACCTATAAAACCCTTTTGACTAGGTTCCCGGAAACCCTATATGAAATGGAAATCTGGTATCATCTCTATAAAATTTATCAAAAATTCGCCCTGGAAAAAGATTCGGATGTTTATAAGCGAAAACTACTCGACAAATACCCCCAGAGTCGTTATGCTCAATCTATTATCAACCCTGATTTTTACAAACAGGAGCTTGAAGTTGAGCAGGCAGCTCGATTTTTGTACTCAACCACTTATCGGCATTTTAGAAACCGTGATTGGAAAAAGGTTATAGAAAATTGTCAAGTAACCGATTCAGCATATCCCGGAAATATTTATCAAACCAAATTTGCCCTGCTTCGAGCCATCGCTGTAGGAAATACCACCGATTCGGCAACGTTTGTGAAAGAACTCAATAGCTATGTGATGAAATATCCCAATGCTCCGGAGGTAGAATATGCTCGCGATATCCTGCGATATTTAACCGTACCACAGCAAAAGCCGCAAGGAGTAGAAAAGAAACAAGAAGAACAACTTTTTGCCGGAGGCTTGTCGGAACCTAAGGAAAGGGTTAATTTTACCTATAAACCCAAAGAGGAGCATCTGTATGTTGTGCTGGTTAATTCCGAGAAAAAGGCCACAAACAAACTTAAGTTTAATCTTGGAAACATGAACATAGACTACTATCCTATGTTTGAGTTTCAGATTGCCAGTTCCCTTTTCTCAGCCGGCATTGACATTATCACTGTAGAAAAATTTACAAGCGCCGTATCGGCATTAAATTACTACCATTCTGTGATTTATCTCGACGAGGTTTTTCCCGACATTACCTCGCTTGACTATAATCACTTTGTAATTACCCGCGAGAATTTGGAAAAACTACGTCAGACAAAAGCAATACAAGCCTACATCGAGTTCTTCCGCGATACATATCTTAAAGGCAAATAACATACATTTACAAAATTTTCAGCCACCCCTTTCGTTATTCAGAAAACTAAATTCTGAACCATGCAGTACACTATTGAAATACTCTGGATCGATGATGAGATAGAGTTCCTAAAATCACACATCCTATTTCTGGAAAACAAAGGCTATAAAGTGCTTACAGCCAACAATGCAATCGATGCACTGGAAATTCTCGAAAAGAAACGGGTCGATGTGATCTTTCTCGACGAAAATATGCCGGGGATGACAGGATTGGAAATGTTGCAGCAACTTAAGCTCCTGATGAATGAGACCCCTGTGGTAATGATCACAAAAAGCGAGGAAGAGCAGATAATGGAAACAGCTCTTGGAAGCAACATACGGGATTATCTTATAAAACCTGTGAACCCGAATCAGATATTACTTTCGCTAAAAAAAATCATAGAACAGCAAAAACTTTTATCACAGAAAACATTGACCGATTATCAACAAACTTTCCGCGAGTTGGGAAACGATATCTATGAGGCTAATACCTTCAACGACTGGGTTGAAGTGTACAAGCGTTTAACGTTCTGGGAAAATGCTTTACAATCCTCTGGGGCTTCAGCACAGATGCATCAGGTTCTACAGATGCAGAAGGAGACAGCTAACAACGAATTTGCTAAGTACGTAAAGAAAAATTACCTACATTGGTTTACCTCGGGTGGCAATGATTTGCCGATTCTGTCGCCTCAGGTATTGAAAAAACTTTTCTTCCCGCTCCTAGGAACACAAAAAATGGTTCTGTTGGTTATCGACAACCTGCGTTACGATCAATGGATTGCACTTAAACCCTATTTTCAAAAATTCTACAAGGTTGAACAGGAGAATATATATTGCAGCATATTGCCAACAGCCACACAGTATGCCCGAAATGCTCTTTTTTCAGGATTAATGCCTGAAGCTATTCGAAAATTAAAACCCGAACTTTGGCGCGATGAAAACGAGGATGGCCTGAAAAACGAGTTTGAACACGAGCTGTTTAAACAATATCTTACCCGCAATGGAATAAACACTTCCATTCTCTTTGAAAAGGCCAGTAACCTTAAAAATGTTAAAAAGATCGACGAAAATCCAAAACGATTTTTACAGCACCCGTTGTCGGTTCTTGTATTCAATTTTGTGGATATTCTTTCGCATGCCCGAACCGATGTAGATGTTGTTAAGGAGTTAGCTTCAACAGAACCTGCCTACCGAAATTTAACCCGTCAATGGTACGAACATTCAGCGCTTAATAATCTCGTAGAGTTTCTCGCCCAGAATGGTGTGCACTTGTTTTTGACAACCGATCATGGTTCAATAAAGGTGTCGAATCCCGTTAAGATAGTTGGCGACCGAAACACCTCGACAAATCTTCGTTATAAATATGGTAAAAATTTAAGCTACGAATCGTCTGATGTGTTTGAAATAACACAACCCGAAGAGGTTGGCCTGCCACGGTTTAATGTCAGCGGAAGTTATGTATTTGCATCCAAAAATCAGTTTTTTGCTTATCCCAACAACTATAATCATTACGTAAACTACTATAAAGATACTTTTCAGCATGGAGGCATATCGCTTGAAGAGATGCTTATTCCGGCAGTTTATCTAAAACCGATTGATTCGTGATTATGAATAGCATTGAGATTTCTTCCGTGGATAAAATTCCCGAGGTAGTTGACTATTTAATCGAAAACGTATTGCCTCAACGGAAAGTGTGGGCTTTTGATGCTCCCATGGGTGGTGGAAAAACAACTATTATCCGTGAAATTTGCCGGCAATTAAAAACAATCGATACGGTAACAAGCCCGACGTTTAGCATTATCAACGAATACCGCACCACTAGCGGAGAAACCATTTTTCATTTCGATTTTTACCGCTTGAATAATATCTCCGAGGCCTTTTCCATTGGAATTCCCGATTATTTTGACTCTGGCAGCCTTTGTCTTATTGAGTGGCCGAAAATTGTGGAATCGCTTTTGCCACAAGAGTATGGTGTAATTTCTATTCAGATTTTGGACGCCGAACGTCGGCTTGTTTCCTGGACTTTTGAATAGGTTTTACTACACGTATGTCTTTTTTGCAACTGTTTTTAAAGCGTTTGTGAAAATCATCACCCGTTAGAAGGCAATATGAAGGAAGCTCCTTCTGATACGTTAACCAGGCATTAAATTTCTATGGTTACGCTTCGTAATTAGTGTTGTAATAGGGTGTGTTTGGCCCAAAATGTTGCTCTAATTTGCTAATCAGAGTTTCCACAAAGTTTTCTAAATGTTTTTGGGCTACCAATTTCATCAATGGATTTAGTTTTGCGTTTAGTGTGATTCGGATTCGGGTATCGTATGGCTCTAGCTCTTTAAGTTGTATCCACAACGTAAAGTTAAACGGCGACGATTCGTCGGCAGCAATTTTTACAAGGCTCGTTGGTATTCGTTCCACAATTCTGAGCGTGAATTCGCCGCCTGCCTGAATATTCAAGGTACATGTGTCATGGTCACTTTGCGATATTTTAACACGTTTGTCGGGTATCTGAACCTGATTTAAAAAACTAAAGTCGCTCAACAATCGATAAATGGGGGCAGAAGCTGTGTGGAGTTTACCAATTCTGCTAACAATTTTTAATTCGCTGTCGAACATAGTTTTTAAAAGGTTAACGAATTACGCCAATGGTTCAAAAAATCTATCTTTTCTTTCGAAATGTAACCGGTTTCGGATGCAACATCAATAAGAACATCATAGTTGGTTAAGGTTGAAAACGGACATTGTGCTGCGGCGAACGCATCGTTGGCTACTGCAAAACCGTAAGTAAAAATGGCAACCAGGCCAAGCACGTTGTAACCGGCTTCTCGTAGGGCTTCAACAGCCTTAAGGCTACTACTTCCGGTTGAAATCAAATCTTCGATAACCACAACTTTTTTCCCAGGGTCGATAATTCCCTCTATCTGATTTGCCAATCCATGTTCTTTGGGTTTTGGGCGCACATAAAGGTATGGCAATTGCATTTTGTCGGCCACTAGTGCTCCAAGAGCTATAGCCCCGGTTGCTACGCCAGCAATGTATTCAGTATCGGGGTGCTCTTTAGATATTCTGTCGCAGAATCCCTGGCGAATAAAATCCCTAAGGTCTGGATAAGCTAAGGTACGGCGGTTATCGCAGTAGATAGGGCTTTTAATTCCCGAAGCCCATGTAAATAAATTTTCGGTATTTAGTTTAATTGCATTAATTTGCAGTAACTTTGAGGCTAACTGATAACTATTCGACGAAGGGTTATGCATGATTTTCATGTTTTTTTTAACAATAATCAAGTGATTATTTCAAAAACGGCTTCAAAAACCGGGGGCAAAGGTACAGATTTTTATCAATACTCCTCTACTCTACCTTGGAACTTAATTAAACAGGATTTCTTAAATTCTGCAGTTGTAAGAGAGATTTTTATTCAGGCGGATGATCCAACTGAGTGTTTTCAGGAATTTCTGTCATTTTTTCAAAGCATTGAAGCAGCTGGTGGACTGGTTTTTAATCCCAGGGGTGAATTTGTTGTAATAGAAAAATACAATAGGTGGGATTTGCCTAAAGGAAAAGTGGAGCCTGGAGAAACTCCGGCTCAGGCTGCGGTTAGAGAGGTTAGAGAGGAGTGTGGGTTGAAACAAGTTCAAGTTGTAAAAAGCCTACCGAAAACCTATCATGTGTATTTTCAAGATTATCAATGGTTTTTGAAAACAAATTTTTGGTTTGAAATGGAGACCGATGAATATCAACTAACCCCTCAGGCTGAGGAGCAAATATCGCAGATATTTTGGCTCCCGTTTGAGGAACGAGCTCTTTTCTGCTCTAAAACCTATCCATCGGTCAAAAGGCTGGTGGAGAATATTATTCCGAGAAAATTTAAAACAACCCGGTAATGTTCCCTTCGTTGTCGATGTCGATATTGTTGGCCGCTGGCACTTCGGGCAGTCCGGGCATGCGCATAATTTCGCCGGTAATTGGGATAACAAACCCTGCACCGGAGGCTATTTCTATGGTTCGAACCGTGACAACAAAGTCTTTGGGACGGCCTAACAAATCGGGATTATCGGAAAGGGATTTTTGTGTTTTTGCAATACAAACCGGAAGTTTATCAAGCCCAAGGTATTCGATATTTTTTAAATCGGCTTTTGCTTGTGGGGTATAATCTACGGCGTGAGCTCCATAGATTTCTCGGGCAATGGTTTCGATTTTTTTCTCTACAGGCCAATTCCAATCGTACATTGGTTTAAATTTGTTTTGACAACGTTCGGCAACGTAGCTAACAACTTTGGCTAATTCAATAGCCCCTTCGCCTCCTTTTCCCCAAACATTAACGTCGATAGCTTTAATTCCTTGTTTGGCAACATGGTCTATGATGAATTTTATCTCCTCATCTGTATCAGTGGTAAATCTATTAATGGCAACAACAGAGCAGATGTTAAACTTTTTAATGTTTTCGATATGTTTGTCGAGGTTTTCAATACCTTTGGCCAAAGCCTCCAGGTTTGGTTTGCTCACATCAGCAAGAGGGGCGCCTCCATGATATTTAAGAGCTCTAGCAGTAGCAACCAACACCACGGCTCTTGGTGACAGTCCGCTGTACCCACATTTTATATCGAAAAATTTTTCGGCACCAAGGTCAAAACCAAATCCGGCTTCAGTAACAACGTAATCGGAGAGTGATAATCCCATACGGGTTGCTATAACCGAGTTAGTTCCTTGGGCAATATTGGCAAACGGGCCTCCGTGTATAATAGCCGGTGTATTTTCAATGGTCTGAACCAGATTAGGTTTTATGGCATCTTTCAGAAGTGCAGCCATGGCTCCTTCTGCCTTTAAATCGCGGGCATAAACCGGTTTTTTGTCGTAGGTAAAACCTATAAAGATATTACCGAGTTTTCGCTTTAGATCCTGAGGGTCGTTTGCTAGGCAAAGGGATGCCATAACTTCTGAGGCAGCCGTAATGTCGAATCCGGTCTCGCGGGGCACCCCCATGGTTTTACCTCCCAGGCCAATTATTATCCGCCGAAGGGCGCGATCGTTCATGTCCATCACTCGTTTCCACAGTACGGTGCGGGGATCTAGTCCCAAATTATTTTTTTTCGATTGCAAGTTATTGTCTATTAATGCTGCCAGAAGGTTGTGCGCTTTTTCCACGGCAGCAAAATCACCGGTAAAGTGCAAATTGATGTCTTCCATCGGGAGTACCTGGCTATAGCCTCCACCAGTTGCCCCGCCTTTTACACCAAAGACTGGCCCCAGAGAAGGTTCACGCAACACTACGGTGGTTTTCTTTCCTATTCGGTTTAGGGCTTGGGACAGGCCAATACTCATGGTAGTTTTACCTTCCCCTGCAGGGGTGGGGGAAATAGCCGAAACTAATATTAAGATGTTTTGCTCAACCTTCTTCATGTCGATAAGAGAGAGCGGTAGTTTGGCTTTATATTTCCCGTACAGCTCGAGGAGTTCGGGATCAATGCCCATTTTTTTTGCTATGTCGGTAATGGGGAGCAATTTTGCTTTCCGTGCAATTTCCAGATCGGTACTCATAACATTAGTATTAAAATTTCCTGTAGATAAACAAGAAACTTTGGATTTTGTTTAAACCCGACAGTACGGCTGATTTATTTTGTTCCAGCAAGAATACTTTTGTAACGTTCGTGGGTTCTAAGGATATTTAAAGCGCTGTCGAGTTCCGGATCGTTGCGTAAAAGATATTGTATCCGTCCTTTCTGATAATAGTACCGACTTATAATTTCCTGGTTTAAAAGGCGTATTATTTCGTCTTTAAAAGTCATTAGATCGCTTTGCAAGTTTTGCTCCATTTTTTTTGACAGGAGATTAATTTCTTCCGTAACCTTATCGAGGTATTTTTCTTCTTTTAGAGATTCAATCAATTTTTTCAATTTAGCAGAACTTTCTAACTCATACTTAAATTCCCTGCCGGACATAAATCGGATAAACTCCTGATATTCTAGATCCGAAATGGTAAATTTTTCAGGCGAGGTAATTGTAGGGTGTGTGGCGGCATATTGAGTTGCAAAGTCAAAAATATGGTTTTGAACATATAATTCTGATGCAATGCGGCTCATTTTCCCAATTTCGACAATTACATCCGGTAAAATTCCACCGCCATCGTATACTTTTCGACCATTTTTAGTCTTAAATTCTGAGATGAGCGAATCGGGAATTGTTCCAACACTCCCATCCTCATTCCTGTGCGAATAATCGAGTGCTTGAATACACCTGCCCGAAGGGATATAGTACTTGGCTGTGGTGAGCTTTAATTGGGCATTGTAACTAAGAGGGCGGGTAGCTTGGACAAGGCCTTTTCCAAAGGTTCGGCTTCCTACAATTACACCGCGGTCGAGATCTTGTAGTGCTCCGGCAACAATTTCAGAAGCGGAGGCCGAACTGCGGTTAACCATGACAACAATGGGTATTTTAGGCCATTGTGGCTCACGCATGGTGAGATAGTCGCGGTTCCACTGTTTCATTTTACCTTTGGTGGAAACAATTAATTGCCCTTTAGGTATGAAAAGATTACAAATAGAAATAGCTTCATCTAACAGCCCTCCCGGGTTTCCCCGAAGGTCAAGAATCAAGGATGTTGCTCCGGCTTTTACCAGTGAGTCTATGGCTTGTGAAACTTCTTTGGTGCAGTTTTGCGTAAAATTGTTGAATTGAATGTATCCTATGTTATCAGGATACATGGTATAGTAAGGAACCGACGATATGTGAATATTTTCCCGTACAACTGTAAAGGTTAAGGGTTTTGAGTGTCCAACCCTCTCCACCATTATTTTAACCGGGGTTCCCTGAAGCCCTTTAAGTTTTTCAGATACCGATTCTATGTCTTTACCTTTAGTATCGAAATCGTCAATTTTTAAAATAATGTCGCCTGCTTTTATTCCGGCTTTTTGAGCGGGCAAACCCTCATAGGGTTCGGTAACAACAGCCCGGTCGCTTTTTTTTCCAATCAATGCCCCGATTCCTCCATAACTGCCGGTTGTCATAAACCGCAGATCTTCAATTTTTGATTCGGGAATAAAGTTGGTATAGGGATCTAACGACGAGAGCATCTCGTCGATTGCTTTGGGGATAAGCTTTCCCGGATTAATCTCATCTACATAGAAAGCGTCTAATTCTTTTACAACGCTGTAAAAAATATCTAGATTTTTTACCAGTTCAAAACTGTTATCAACAGCCGCCGTAAGTAAAGCTACTGAACAAAGGGCTGCGCAAATCCAAAGAAGAGTTCGTTTACGTATTTTTTGAAAAAATTGAGAAATCTTGTGAATCATAATTATAGTGATTTATTGGTGGTAACAAATTGTTCTGCCTCGGTAATTAAACGATTCAAAACTAACATTATTTTTTCATTTACCAGTTCAAAACTTTCTTCGGTGTTGGAGGTGTAAATTAAAAGAACGTCGGCTTCCAGATTTAGCTTATTAAGGCTTTCTCTCAACAATTCTTTGTTTAATCGCCATGCTTCTTTCAGTCTTCTTTTAATTTTGTTTCGGTCAACGGCATGTTTAAACTTTCGGCGGGAGACACTCATGGCAACCCGGAGCGGTTCGTTTCTGGATTTGGCTCTAAACAGGAACACCACACGTAATGGATATGTATAATACCCAACACCTCGCAAAATTAATTCTTCAATAGCCTTTCGGCTCTTAATACGCTCGACCGATTTAAAGGTGTAAGGCATGGGTTTATAAAAAATGGGTGTCGATGGTCAAAAAACATTAAACACGCAAAAACAATTTGTCCCGCTACAAAGTAAATAAAAATGCAGGGATCGGGTAAATAATTTGCTTTAATTTTTGTGGGGTTGTTTTGTTTTTATTATCAAAGAATATTATTTTTATAACGTTACAGAAAACATAGAGGGGTTATATGCGCTTTTTTCGAAGATTGATTTTTTTGGTGTTGCTGTTTACCACCCTGGGGAACAGCACACAGGTGAACATTACTTCGATGAAAGCCATCTACATTGAGCGGTTTACGCAGTTTATCGAATGGCCTAGCGATTCAAGCGAAACATTTCTCATACAAATTGTTGGAGATTATGCCTTATATGAAGTGATGAAGAAGCAATTCACCAACCACACGATAAAAAATAAGCCTGTAACCATCATTTATTCGGAAGAATTATCTATTAGGGCTTTACCCCACGTACTCTATATTGGAAATGAAAATCTTATTCCCAAAGGGGTAACGCTGCTAAAGCAAAAGCCGATTTTGACTATAGCACATAGTCAGAATGGTTGTGAAAAAGGAGTAATGATTAATTTTGTGATATTTGAAAATCGTCTCCGTTTTGAGGTCAATGAAACTTCCATTCGGGAGTCCTCATTTTACATAAATTACCGTCTTATGTCGTTAGCAATAAAAATAATTCATCCGGTTTCGAAATCATGAAGTGGATTCACAACCTTTCGATACGAAATAAAATTCTTTTCATCACGCTTGTAGTTACCTACGGTAGTATTTTGTTGTGGTTTGCTGCAATAATGGTTCATAACATTCACAAAACCAGGGTTTCGTTTAATAAAAATATGGGAATGGGGGTTAAATTAATAGCCGATTACACCATTGCTCCGTTATCGTTTAACGATACAATAGAATTACACAATATCCTGCTACGTGCAGAGGCTATTCCATACATGGTTGGATTAGCTGTTTATGATAAAAACAACAATCTTTTATCCCATTTTGTTAATACGGCTTACACCATGCCAGTTGCCTTCCCATACAAATTTAATCCTCGGTATTTCACCAACCACGACGATTTAGTTTTTTTTATCACTCCTATAACGTTTAAAAACTCTCACCTTGGATTTCTGGCCGCTTATGCTGAAACTAAGTCGTTTCGAAATGAAATGAAAGCGTATGCTTTTAATCTTGTACTCTCCTTATTGGTTATTGCCATACTTGCTGCGTTGGGAGCTTTTCAGCTTCAGAAAATAATATCCGAACCCATTCTGCATCTCGCATCAGTTTCACACTATGTTGCCGAATCTGGCGATTACTCTACCCGTGTGAACAGAACTAGTAGAGATGAAATCACCGACCTATATCATGCTTTTAACAATCTGCTCAATCAAATAGAATTACGCGACAAAAACCGCGATGAAATTGAAAAGAAGCTTGAGATTGCTAAAAATAAAGCCATAGAAGCCGACCGGTTGAAAACAGCATTTCTGACTAATATGTCGCACGAGCTGCGCACACCTATGAACGCCATACTCGGTTTTTCTGCATTACTCACCGAATCTGGAATTTCCGACGAAAAACGCAAACAATTTGTCGAAATTATCACCCAAAGCGGAAATACACTCCTAAATCTGGTTGAGGATATTCTTGATATATCAAAAATTGAAGCTGGACAACTTAAAATTACCCACGGCCCTGTACACATTGGCAATGTTTTAGATGAATTGTATTTGTCGTTTCTGGAAATTAAAAACCAGCGTAACCTTTACGATATTGAACTTATTCTAAACAATAATGTTGATACAAGCAATCTTGTACTCATAACCGATATTCACCGCCTACGACAAATTTTAATGAATCTGATTGGAAATGCGTTAAAATTTACGGAGAAGGGTTACGTAATGTTTGGAGTTCATGACATTGCGGATGGTAAAGTAATTTTCTATGTTAAAGACACGGGTATTGGCATCAGTGAAGAACAGTTGCCTTATATCTTCGATCGGTTTACAAAAATTGACAATGAGAAAAACCGCTTATTTCGAGGGGCCGGGTTAGGGTTAGCAATTTGCAAAAAACTGTCGGAATTGTTAGAGGGAGAAATAACCGTTGAATCTACCCTGGGAGTAGGAAGCAAATTCTATTTAACTCTTCCGGCCAAAGAGGTGTCTGTTATTACGTCCAGCCAAACAAAGCCGAAAGTCGTGGGAAGCGAAATAAACTTTTCGAAACATCTCGACATTTTGATTGTTGAAGACGACCCACACAACTTTGAATTTCTTAAACAAGTGCTCTCCGCGTTTAATATTTCAATAACTCATGCCACAAATGGTCAGGAAGCCATCAACTATTGTCAATCGAAACTTTACGATGTAGTTTTAATGGACGTTAAAATGCCAGTAGTTGATGGATACGAGGCTACGAAAATTATAAAAAGAATTAGCTCTAAACAGCACATTATAATGCAAACGGCTTATGCCGGACAGCCGGAAATAGAAAAATGTATAGCCGTTGGATGTGACGATTATATTACTAAACCGATTAACGCCAAACAACTGATAAAGAAAATTTTTACATTAACCACCCCACAGGAACCGGAAAATCAGTCTTAATAACTCACAATACAAATAATAACAAGTATGAAAAGAACAGCTGTAATCTTCTTGCTACTAACGATTTCGCTTTATTCTATAGCACAAAGCAAAAGGCCTCGTGTGGAGATTACCACCCCTTATGGGAAAATGGTCGTTGAGCTCTATAACGAAACGCCCAAGCATAGAGACAATTTCCTCAAACTGGTTTCTGAAGGCTATTACAATGGCCTGTTGTTCCACCGATGCATCAAGGATTTTATGATTCAGGGAGGAGATCCCAATTCCCGTAATGCCGGTCCCAACGATGCCCTTGGAAACGGCGGTCCTGGATATACCATTGAAGCCGAATTTCGGCCAACGTTGATACATAAGAAGGGAGCTCTTGCTGCAGCCCGTCAAGGCGATAATATAAACCCCACCAAAGCCAGCTCCGGAAGTCAGTTTTATATTGTTCAGGGGAGAAAGTTCAATGCTCAGCAACTCGACGCAATGGAGAATCAGATTAATCAATCACAGATTCAAGCCCTTATGCGCGAATACATGCAAAAGAATCCCCAATACGATCAAAAATTCCGCGAGTTCAAGAACGCAGGACTACAAGATTCTATAGAAATGCTTTATCAACGTATTTATCAAAAAATTATCTCATCCCCTGACTACAAATCCTTTAGATATACTCCTGAGCAGCGACGGATTTACCAGGAACTTGGCGGGACACCACATTTAGATCAAAATTACACCGTTTTCGGTGAAGTGGTGGAAGGGTTGAATGTAATCGACTCCATAGCGGCACAACCTACTAAACCTGGCGACAGGCCGGTGAAAGATATCAAAATGGAGATGCGGGTTTTGAAATAATTTCGTAAATATCTAGCTTAATTTTTGTGGTGATAAAAAACGAGGCTTTACATAAAGCCTCGTTTTTAATTATTAGGTTACCATGAAACATCCTGCCGTAAAAGAGGCATTGTCATACATCGGGCTCCGCCTCCTCCACGAGGTAGTTCAGATCCTTCAAGGGCAATAACATACCGTTTATAATTGTTTATATCCACCAAACCGTTAGCCACATCGGCGGCTGAAAGAACTTCAAAACCGTTTTTATTTAGTTCCTCAATAGTATAAAGATTTCGGCCGTACCCGATAATTTTGCCGGGAGCCAGGGCAAAGAAATTAGCTCCGCTATGCCACTGCTCTCGTTCTTGTACCCAGGGGTCTTTGGTTCCACCACAAAAAATTGGCTTAAGGTCAAATCCAAGTTTATTTAGCGCAACCAGAAGATTTTCTTCGTTTTTAAAATGAATGTTCCCGTTGTCGATTGAAATGTGGATGGTTTGATAACGGTTTGGACGTAGCACAACCGGCTCAAAGACCATACAGGTGTCGTAATCCACAAAGGTAAAAACCATATCGAGGTGAATAAACGACTCCGGAGTTGGAGGTAACTCTTGAACAATAATGTGGCGAATTTGCTCTTTGCTTTCGAGTTGTTCAAGTATAAAATCGATTCCCTGTGTTGAGGTTCGGGCGCTCAAGCCTATCAAAAGCACATCTTCACGAGCCACCAAAATATCACCTCCTTCGATAGTAATTTTTTCGGGTTTTTTGGAAAGTTGAAGCGGGTTGATGGTTGTAGTACGAAACGCCGGATGAAAGTCGAAAATGGTTTGCATAATCAGCGACTCCCGTTCACGAACCTGGTTTGCCATTCGGGCTATTAGCATTTTATCCCGTACGGCTATGGCAGAATCGCGGGTGAAAAAGAAGTTATGCAAGGGGCGTAACGCATAACGTTCTTTGCTGAGATACTTTGTTAAATTATCGGGAGTTAGAATTACTCCCTCTATTAATTGACGTGAAAGCTCTTCGTCGCTCAAGGAGAGTAGAAAGCCCTTTGGAAAATCAGGTTTTTCGTTCAGGTAAATTTGTTCGAGCAAGGTATCTTTGGCTCTTGAGTTTGATAGTACCTCCTTCAGTAAATCTTTAACTAGATAGACTTTAGCATGTTTTTCAATAGCCCCCTTGAAATTGGAATACTCCTGTTGAACAACAGATAGGTTTAATATATCACTATACAGCGCTCGTTCAGCATTTTGGGGAGTCATGTTTTCCACTTCCTGGCCGGGCACATGCAAAACAACAGCTTCCAACTTTCCAATCTCGGATGTAACATTTGTCCTTAATACATTTCTCATAGCTTTTATTGTTGATTTTTTACAGGGACCAAATTTTCCTTATTCGACAGAAACACAACTTTCCCTTCACGAATCAGTGCAGTTTGAAGCGTATCACCTTTGTCGGTAAAGGTAACCCAGCTGCTGTCTTGAAGATCGTTTTTATAATAGCCTTTCATCATTAATGTTCCATCGGGGTAATAAACCAAAGATTGTCCGTTACGAACTCCATCTGCGTAGTAGCCAACGCTCCAAACGTTACCCTTCTCATAAAACGACTTCCATTCTCCACTACGTTTACCATTTCGTAAAACACCTTTAATCTTTATCCCGCCGGTTTCCCAAAGTTCTTCATAATGCTCAACTATTTCGCCTGTCTTTTCACTAATAACGGCAACTCTTATTTTTGGCTTCCCCGAAGGATAATTCTCTATAACCTGATATTGAGGGTCGGAATTGCATGAGATTAACAACAAGGTTAGCAGGAGGATATTCCAACGTTGTGACATAGATTTAGGATTGAAAACGGTTAAAAGAAACTAAATAAAATTCCACGCAAAGTTACCAAAAACAATGCCATGTGAAAAGGAATTCTTTATTGTCATAATTTTTCTAACTTTGTGAACTAAACCTAGTTAAAAAACCTCAAAAACACCCACCTATGAGAAAAATTGTATTTATGTTAACGATTGCTTCAATGTTCTGGTCGTGTGGCAAAGCTAAAAAATCCAGACTAAACTACCCGGAAACAGCCAAAGTTGATACTGTTGATTACTATTTCGGACATGCTGTGCCCGATCCATACCGCTGGCTGGAGGACGATAACTCGGAAGAGACTAAGGCTTGGATTAAAGCTCAGAACGAGCTAACCGAGTGGTATTTACAACAAATACCATTTCGCGACCAGATAAAAGAGCGTTTAACTAAACTTTGGGATTATCCCCGTAGTTCTGCTCCATTCAAAAAGGGGGGCTACTACTTTGTTTTCAAAAACAATGGATTGCAAAATCAGAGTGTTGCCTATTTTATGAAAAATCTGGGCGACGAACCACAGGTGTTGCTCGATCCCAATACGTTTAGCGAAGATGGAACGGTTTCGCTAACCACCTTTGAAGTATCGGACGATGGTAAATATGTAGCTTATGGTATTTCAAGAGGTGGTTCCGATTGGAACGAATTTTTCGTAAAAGAGATAGAAACCGGCAAAACCCTCGACGATCATATTCAATGGGTTAAGTTTTCAGGCATTTCTTGGTATAACGATGGATTTTTCTATACTCGCTATCCCGAACCTAAACCCGGCGATGAACTCAAAGGAGTGAACGAGCACAACAAGATATACTACCATAAATTGGGAACTCCTCAATCTTCCGACGTTCTAATTTATGAAGACCCGAAAAATCCCCAATGGGGTTACAACGTTTCGCTTTCCGAAGACAAAAAGTACATGGCCATCCGCATAACTCGTACTACCAGCGGAAACGCCCTTTACATTCGCGATATGCAAACTCAGAAAATCACTAAAATAGTCGAAAATTTTGATAACGACTATTTTCTCATCGACCATGTTAATGGTAAACTATTGTTTATGACCAATAACAATGCGCCAAAATATAAGGTTATTGCCATCGATCCGAAAAATCATGTTTCGTCGAATTGGGCGGATGTTCTTCCGGAAGGAGAAGGTGTTCTTCGTAGTGTTTCGCTTGTTGGTGGGAAAATGATTGCGAATTATATGGAGAATGCCTATTCCAGAATCAAGATTTACGACTTGGAAGGAAAATACCTTTACAATCTCGACAACGATGAAATTGGTACTATCGGAGGGTTTGATGGGGATATCAATGATTCCGAAACATTTTACACGCTAACATCGTTTACCACGCCGGCTACTATCTATCGTTACGATATTCAGAACAATAAGTCGGAATTGTATGAGCGTCCGAATATCGATTTCGACCCGTCTCAATATGAGACACAGCAGGTATTTTATACCAGCAAAGATGGCACCAAGGTACCTATGTTTATTGTACATAAAAAAGGACTTAAACTCGACGGAAAGCGTCCCACGCTGCTCTATGGTTACGGTGGTTTCAACGTAAGTCTTACTCCTTCGTTTAGCGTTACACGCCTTATCTGGCTTGAAAACGACGGTGTTTTTGCTTTGGCAAATCTACGCGGCGGTGGTGAATTTGGTAAAGAATGGCACAAAGCCGGTACCAAGATGCAAAAGCAAAATGTTTTTGATGATTTTATTGCCGCCGCAGAATATTTAATCAACAACAAATACACCAACCCGAAACGTCTTGCCATACAAGGTGGTTCCAATGGTGGATTGCTTGTGGGCGCTGTAGCTAACCAACGTCCGGAACTTTTTGCCGTGGCGCTTCCTGCTGTAGGTGTAATGGATATGCTACGTTATCATCTTTTCACCATCGGACGCTATTGGGCAACCGACTATGGTACAAGCCAAGACAGTGAGGAGATGTTTCTTTACCTGAAAAATTACAGCCCGCTGCATACCATCCCCACAAGCACGTACCCTGCTACCATGGTTACCACGGCTGACCATGACGACCGTGTGGTCCCGGCACACTCTTTTAAATTTGCCGCTGCTTTGCAAAACATGTATCAAGGAACAAACCCTGTTATAATCCGAATTGAGACTAAGGCCGGTCACGGTGCCGGTAAACCTACGGCAATGATTATTCAGGAGTATGCTGATTTATGGTCATTTGCTTTTTATAACATGGACTTTACCCCTAAGGTAAAATAATCCCCTATAAACAAATAAAAAAGCTGCCCCTAGGGCAGCTTTTTTTATCTGCTTCAACATTGATTGTCGGGCTGTTTTGCCTGGTCTTTGAAATATTGAGTCAAAGGTTAATTCCCTATTTCAGAAATAAATTTTATACGCACCAAACGTATTTCCTCTTCCGTAAAATCGGACCCAAGCTCTTTACAAGCCACCTCAATGGAGTCGTTTTCAGCCTCAGTACGGAAATATTCGTATATTTCGTTCCGATGTTCAGCATCCATTACCTGATTAATGTAATAGTCGATATTAATTTTGGTTCCTGAATAAACAATGGTTTCAATCTCCGACAGAAGTTCGCTCATTTCCATACCTTTGGAGTCGGCAAAATCGTCTAGTGGCACTTTGCGGTCGATCATTTGAATAATGTTGACCTTTAGGCCGGATTTATTAATTACTGATTTTATTACTAAATCACTCGGTCGCTCAATTTCGTTTTCTTCAACATATTTGCGGATTAGCTCTATAAAGGGTTCTCCATAGCGTTTGGCCTTTCCTTGTCCAACACCCGAAATGTTTTGGAGTTCTTCAAGGGTAATAGGGTACTGGGTTGCCATCTCCTCCAACGAGGGATCTTGGAAAATAATCCATGGCATAACGTTGTTTTTTTGTGCAATTTTTTTTCGTAATGCCTTAAGCATATCAAACAACGTTTGGTCGAGAGCACTGGCACCTCGTTCCATTGGAAGGTCATCGTCGTCGGTTTCGTAATTGCGTTCTTTGGTGAGGCTTACCTCATAAGGTTTTTCCAGAAACTCATAACCTTTTGGTGTCAGGCGTATAGTTCCGTAGTTTACGATATCTTTTTCAATCAACCCTAAAATTAACATTTGACGGATAACTCCATGCCAGAATTTACTGTCTTTTTCTCTACCTATACCGAAATCTTCGTGTTCGTGATGTCGGTAGGATTTAATTCCGGAGGTCTGCTCTCCCGTGAGAAAATGCACAATATGATCTGGCTTAAATTCTTGACGAACAGCCAGAACTGCCGTTAAAACATCTAATATATAGTCTTTGCCTTCAAAATTTTCTTTTGGATTGAGGCAGTTGTCGCAGTTTCCGCATGGCTCTTCGAGTTTTTCTCCAAAGTAGTTGAGCAGTTGAATAACTCTGCACACGGACGATTCGGCATAGCTTACCACATCGGTTAAGAGTTGTTTCCCGATTTCTTGCTCACTTACAGGCTTACCTTGCATAAACTTTTCCAACTTAACAATGTCTTTGTAGTTGTAGAAGGCTATGCAACGTCCTTCGCCGCCATCGCGGCCGGCACGGCCTGTTTCCTGATAATAGCCCTCGAGGCTTTTAGGAATGTCGTAGTGAATCACATATCGAACATCGGGTTTGTCTATTCCCATTCCGAAAGCAATGGTAGCTACAATTACATCCACTTCTTCCTGAAGGAACAGATCCTGATGAAGAGTGCGTTTAGAAGCCTCCATGCCAGCATGATATGCCAGGGCTTTTATTCCGTTAACCTGGAGAACCTCGGCAAGTTCTTCTACTTTTTTACGGCTCAAACAGTAAATTATTCCGGATTTTCCGGGATTGGATTTAATATATTTGATGATTTCTTTTTCAATATTGTTCCCTTTGGGACGAACCTCATAATACAGATTATTCCTACGGAACGACGATTTGAAAACTGTGGCGTTGGTTATCCCCAGGTTTTTTTGTATGTCGTTTTGCACCTTGGGAGTGGCAGTTGCCGTAAGGGCAATTATTGGCGCTGGCCCTATTCTGTCAACAATAGGGCGGATTTTACGGTATTCGGGTCTGAAATCGTGTCCCCATTCTGATATACAGTGCGCTTCATCAACGGCGTAGAAACTTATTTTGGCTTTCTTTAGAAAATCTACATTTTCCTCTTTATTCAACGACTCCGGAGCTACATACAACATTTTGGTTCTACCTTCGATAATATCTTTCTTAACCCGTTGAATTTCAGTTTTATTAAGGCTTGAATTCAGAAAGTGGGCAACTCCGTCGTCTTCACTAAACCCCCTCATAGCATCAACCTGATTTTTCATTAAGGCGATAAGCGGTGAAATTATTACTGCCGTTCCTTCCATAAGTAAAGCAGGAAGCTGATAACACAGCGATTTACCACCGCCTGTAGGCATGAGGACAAAGGAGTCGTTGCAAGCAAGAACATTTTTTATAATTTCTTCCTGTTGCCCTTTGAACGTGTCAAAGCCAAAATATTGTTTCAGATAGAAATGCAAAGGTTTCTCCAGTATATTCATAGTTGCCGCTTCACACACTTAAATACGGTTTTTAGTTGGTTATAAGGTATAATTCACTACCTTTGAGTGCAAAAAGTGTGCATATTTTAAAAAAATCAAACAATGAATTCAAATATAATTGATTTTCAAGATATAAAAAAATATGCTACCGAAACCATCCGGTTTGAATCGAAAGCTATTGAACGTTTGGTTGATTTTCTGGACGATGATTTTGCAAAAGCCGTGGAGGTTATTTATAATGCCCCCGGGAGAGTTATTCTTACAGGAATAGGTAAGAGTGCCCACATTGCCGGAAAGATTGTGGCAACATTAAACAGCACAGGAACTCCCGCCATTTTCATGCATGCTGCGGATGCTATTCATGGCGATTTGGGAATGATTCAGACTGGCGATGTGGTTATGTGTATTAGTAAAAGTGGCAATACACCGGAAATAAAAGTTTTGGTGCCGCTAATCAAACGCTTTGGCAATACCTTGATAGGAATGGTTTCCAATACCGATTCGTATTTAGCACTACAGTCCGACATTCTTCTCAAGGCAACCGTTGAACGCGAAGCTTGTCCGAACAACCTGGCTCCTACTACAAGTACAACCGCACAACTAGTGTTAGGAGACGCCCTGGCAGTTTGCCTTTTGCGGCTGAGGGGGTTCACCTCTTCGGACTTTGCAAAATTTCATCCCGGAGGCGCTCTTGGAAAAAAATTATACATGCGGGTTGCAGATATCTACGTATCCAATCCCGTACCCAAAACCAGTAAAAATGCTTCTCTGAGCGAAATAATCTTGGAAATATCTTCTAAACGATTAGGAGCCACTGCTATTGTTGATGAGCAGGATAATCTTTTGGGAATTATTACCGATGGTGATTTGCGACGGTTGTTGCAATCCGGCAGAGACTTGGCTACCATAAAGGCCATTGATTTTATGACAGTTAATCCCAAAGTGGTTTCTGAAGATGAATTGGCAGTGAATGCCTTTTATTTAATGGAAAAATATAGTATTACTCAACTTGCCGTGCTTAAAAACGGAAAGTATTCGGGAATCATACATCTGCACGACCTCCTGAGGGAAGGAATTGTGTGAAATATTTTTTATAATTTTTCGTTAACTAAGTATTCGGACCAAAACCTTATATGAATTGGCGTGGAATAATCCCAATATTAGTGCTTCTGCTCTTCACCGGATGCGAGGTGTTTGATAAAGAAGAAAAAATACCCTCCTACCTGCAAATAGATAGGCTGAACTATCCGGGTACAACTCCTAGTGGATTCTCTTGCGTTTTTGTGTATGTCAACTATCAGATAATTGGCGTTTTTGAAGTTCCGGCACTAATTCCGGTATTGGAACAGGGTGATTGCAGAATAACTGTCCGTGCAGGAATCGATATCAACGATTATCCTTACGAACGCGAGATATATCGTTTGATAAATCCATTCGAAGTACGGCAAACATTAGTTCCGGGGCAGATTACAACCATCACTCCACAATTTACTACCCATGAAAATGTAGAAACTGTTTGGGAAGAAAATTTTGATAACTCAGCCATTACAATTCTTCCAACGGACACGCTCACCCCAAGAATCCGAATTGTTCGGGAACCAAGACCGGGGAATAGTGGTTCTATCGGACAAATTATCATTACTCCTTCAGACACCTTAAAAAAGATTTTCGACTATTCTGCTATCGATTCCATGCAAATATATTTCGAAGCAGTTCCTGGATTTTACGAACTAAGCTACCGAAGCAATATCCCTTTTGAGTTAAGGCTGAAAACATACAACATTGCAACCTCTCTGATTCAAGACGTTTTTCTGATGTGGGTAAGACCTTCACCCACCGATTGGAGGCGGATTTACATTAATTTCGCTTCAGTTGTCAGAGAATTTGGTGTGGGAACCTTTTATAAACCCTATTTTCGGGTACAAAAACTCGAATCTTTTAACGCTGTTGATACCATCAATCTTTCAATCGACGACATACGAATTGCCTACCTAAAACGAAATTAACATGCTAAAGCCTAAACACCAGATAGTAAAATATGTTGTTGCTGATTATTTTTCAGCTCTTTTATCCTGGGTAATATTTTTCTATTACCGGAAAATTTACATTGAAAAGCCATTTATAGGAGAAGTTGACTTTTCGTTCAACAACCGATTGATTATTGGGTTATCAATACTTCCTCTCTGCTGGCTTTTGTTTTACTACCTAACCGGGCATTACAGAAGCCCCTACTACCGGTCTAGGTTGCAGGAACTAGGGCAAACTTTTTATACAACCTTGGTTGGAACAACCATACTTTTCTTTGTACTTTTTCTCGACGATTTTATCTCAAGCTATAGGGATTACTATCTTCTTTACATAACGTTCTTCACCATACATTTTGTTCTAACCTATATCCCTCGCTTAATCATCACTAGCAGAATGATACGAAGGCTCAGATCCGGAGAAATTGCCTTTAATACAGTATTTCTTGGTGGAGGTAAACGTTGTCTTGATTTTTATAATGAGG
Source organism: uncultured Bacteroidales bacterium (assembly GCA_937981765.1). GTDB lineage: Bacteria > Bacteroidota > Bacteroidia > Bacteroidales > Salinivirgaceae > JAAYQU01. The sequence goes on along the minus strand of CALJOM010000012.1, from coordinate 51,302 downwards.
TTAAAAACACAATTTCGCAAAGTGGGCTCAGAATCATTGGTTTTGTTGCTATAAACAGAATTTCGGAGTATGAAGCTAACCAGTGCCTACCCATGCTCGGTTACTTGGACGAAATCGATCAAATCATTAAAAAACACGATATCAGGGAAATAATAATTTCTACCGATAGCTCTGAGAAAGAGAAGCTGGAATGGCTTATTTCGCAAATTGAGTTTTACGATATAAAAATTAAGCTTATTCCGGAAATGTATAATATTATTACCGCCAGAGCTGTTACATCCGGATTACACGATGCCCCTCTGCTTGAGATCTCCAAAGACTTGATGCCGGCATGGCAGGAAAACACCAAACGTTTTATGGATATAGTAGGTTCATTATTGTTTATGACCGTTGGAATACCTTTGTACATAGTATTGGCCATCGGAGTTAAACTTTCTTCCAACGGTCCAATAATCTATAGCCACGAACGCATTGGACGTTTCGGCAAACCATTCAAGATATACAAATTTCGCTCAATGGTGGTTGATGCAGAAAAGAACGGTCCCGCATTATCTTCCAAAAACGATAGCAGAATTACCCCGTTTGGACGTTTTTTGCGGAAAACCCGTCTCGATGAAATACCACAGTTTTATAACGTTCTGAAGGGAGATATGTCGCTGGTAGGTCCACGTCCGGAGAGGCAATATTACATCGATCAGATAGTTCCTCGAGCTCCGCTTTTCCGACACCTGCTACGTGTCAGGCCGGGAATTACATCCTGGGGGCAAGTGAAATTCGGGTATGCCGAAAATGTTGATCAAATGATAGAACGTCTGCGCTACGATCTGATTTATATCGAAAACATGTCTATCTATTTCGATATAAAAATTATGATTTACACCATTAAAACGGTTTTTCAGGCCAGCGGGAAATAAATTAACAACATTGTTCTTTCAGTAAAAACGCACACAGGCTAAGGTCCGATGGAGATGTAATTTTAATATTAGTTCTCTCTCCATCCACAAGATGAATTTTAACCCCTAGGCTTTCCACTACCGAAGCGTCGTCGGTAAAAGCTGGAGAAAAATGGGTTTTATAAGCCTGAACTAGCATTTCATAACGAAAAACCTGCGGTGTCTGAATCAAAAACGTTGAATTTCTATCCAACAATCGATTGGCGTTGGGTGTGCCATAACGTACGGTTTCGGTGGGAGATATGGCAGGAATTGCATTCCCCAGCCTTTCAGCTGTCTGAAAGCAACGAGTTATTAGTTCTCTGGAAATTAGGGGGCGAACACCATCGTGAATAGCCACTAGGTTAATTCCGGATTCCGATTCCAGGGAATCAAGGCCGTTTTTCACACTATGAAAGCGCTCGGAACCACCAGAAACAACGTTGTGGGGTACGAAAAATTTTTCTTCCTGAGTTAATTGTTCCCAGTATGTAATTTGCGATGGAGGAAGCACCAAGGTAATATGTAAGTTAGTATCATACGCGAAAAAACGTTCTAACGTGTGGAATAACACCGGCTTATCATTCACCCGGAGAAATTGTTTAGGAAGCGAGCTTTGCATTCGTTTACCCGACCCACCGGCTACAATTATCACAGCATTTTTTGTTTTTTCCCCCATGAGTACAAAAAAAATTCGTTACTTTCGAAAATGAAACACTAAAACATTCGTTTAATATACAAAGGTAACACAACCATGGAGTATTATCATCAGAAACGAAGGCTGAAATATATAATTCTGTTGTTGGCTGTGATTGTTGGCTCGTTCTCGCTGATTTATTCTAACTATCTGGTTGGAAAACTTAAGGAAGAAGAGCGAAGAAAAATGGAGGTGTATGCCTCGGCCATGAAAAAATTTGCTGAAAACGACAACCTTGATGCTGACATGTCTCTAATAACCGAAATCATTACTCGTAACACTACCATTCCGCTGATATTGACCGATGAAAACGATAGTATTTTAGCGTTCGTTAATCTTCTATCAACGTTTAATAATAACCCTGAAAAACTTTACCGTGAATTGGAAAAAATGAAACGGGCACACGAGCCCATTATCATAACGCTTTTAGACAATAAAAGTCAAAAGGTATATTATCACGATTCTACACTTCTTACAGCCCTCTTCTGGTATCCAATAATTCAATTATCGGTATTTGTTCTTTTTGTGGTAGCTGCCTATCTTGCTTTTAGCAACAGCAGAAAAGCAGAACAGAACAGGGTTTGGGCAGGAATGGCTAAAGAAACAGCTCATCAGCTTGGGACCCCTATTTCATCGTTATTGGCCTGGACCGAAATTTTGAACGACATTGAAGAAGCCCGCCCATATGTGGAGAATATGAAAAAAGATATTGAACGATTAAATACCATTGTGAATAGATTCTCTAAAATCGGTTCTTTGCCCGATCTCCAGATTGTTTCCATAAATCAGACCATTCAAAGGGCTGTGGATTATCTCAAATACCGAGTTCCAAACCGCATATCTATAACCTACCAAAGCTCTATCGACCACTCAATTAAAGGTCTGATTAATGAAAATCTACTAGAGTGGGTAATAGAAAATCTTGTGCGAAATGCCATAGATGCAATGCAGGGAGAAGGCGAAGTAAAAATTTTAGTTCAGAGTAAAGAGCGGAAAATTTTGATCGACGTTGAAGATACAGGAAAAGGGATTCAAAAAAAATACCACAAAACCGTTTTCTCTCCCGGATTTACCACCAAGCAACGTGGATGGGGATTAGGACTTTCACTATCCAAACGAATTATTGAAGAATACCATCACGGGAAAATTTATGTTAAAACTTCTGAACCCGGTAAAGGAACAGTAATCCGGATTATTTTACCTTTGATTGAAACGCAGCCCCATGTTGAATAATTAAGGTTGTTGACGCAGGTAATCAGTAATTACAATCACAAACAATCGCTTCTTAATTTTGCTTTTTAAAAATATTTGTTCAGATAAAATAGAATTATTACTTTTGCACGATTTTTATTTAAAGCTAAATCTTTGAAAACATCAAAGGAAATAGGACTACATGGGAGCTACACTATTCCCATAGCGGGGTTGTCCGATGGAGATCATAGCTATGATTTTCGTTTAGACGATCAATTCTTTGCGTTTTTTCAAAATCCCGATATTCTGGGGGGAGATGTGCGTGTGGCAGTAAAAGTAGAAAAGAGCTCAAATAGTTTAGTAGCTTTTTTAAATTTCTTTGGCACAATTCGCATCTCCTGTGATTTTTGTCTTGAAGAGTTCAATTTTCCCATAAAAGTATCGGAAAGCATACCCTATACTTTGGGCATGAAACCAACAAACAACGACGATATTCAAACCCTTCCCAAAGATACTGTTGAGCTAGACCTTACACAAGACCTTTACGATATAGTAGTTTTGGAAATACCCATTCAGAAACAGCACCCTAAAGATGAATCGGGGAATCCAACATGCGACCTAACTATGCTGGAGTTATTAAAAAAATATATCATCGAGTAATTTATATAATAATAAAAAAAACAGAGAAAAATGGCAAATCCTAAGCACAGACACTCAAGCACCCGGAGAGACAAAAGAAGAACACACTACAAGGCAGTAGCACCACAATTAACAAAATGTCAAAATTGTGGAGCAACACACAGATATCACCGGGTTTGCCCAGAATGCGGATATTACAGAGGGCGATTGGTTAATGAGAAAGTAGCCACTGTATAGGCTATATCTCATCATAGAAGTTATAAACCCGGGTAAAATAATTTATTTTACTTGGGTTTAAATTTTTAAACCAACAACTATATGAGAATTGGAATCGACGTTATGGGTGGCGACCATGCCCCCATTGAAATAGTTAGAGGCGCCATAGCTGCATTTTCTGAGATATCGAGCAACGTTAGGCTCGTGCTTTTCGGCGACGAAGACAAAATTAAGGAGATTTGTTTGGAAAACGCTTTCGACCCCTCACGGTTTGAAATAGTTCCAACAACCGAAGTAATCGAAATGCACGATCACCCTGCAAAGGCATTTCAGAGCAAAACAAACTCCAGCATTGTGGTTGGATTTAATCACCTAGCTCAAGGGAAGATAGATTCATTTGCCAGTGTCGGGAACACCGGTGCCATGCTCGCCGGAGCCATTATGGTTATTAAACCTGTGGAGGGAATATCAAGACCAAGTATATCAACACACTTACCTAAACTTGACGGGACCGATGGGCTATTACTTGATGTTGGCATTAACGCGGATGTAAAGCCCGAAAACCTTTTGCAATATGCCATCCTAGGCTCGGTATATTCTCAGGAAGTTTATAAAGTTGAAAATCCTAAAGTAGCTTTGTTGAATATTGGATCGGAACCAGGGAAAGGCAATCTGCTGGCGCGAGAAGCCTACAAATTGATGGCTTCAAGCAACAAAATTAACTTTGTAGGAAACGTGGAAGGTTCCGACTTATTCCGTCCCGATGTAGCCGATGTTACTGTAACCGATGGTTTTACAGGCAACGTAGTGTTGAAACATACCGAATCGTTCTACCGAGTTGCACAAAAACGTGGAATCAACGATGAATTCATTAATCGATTCAACTTTGAACTTTATGGCGGTACGGCCGTGTTGGGTGTAAACAAAAACATTATCATAGGTCACGGAGTATCTAAAGCAACTGCTATAAAAAACATGATTCATCACTCAATTCGGGTTGTCGAAGCGAATTTGTCGTCAAAAATTTCGGAACGATTAATCCAACGATAGAATAAAATTTTTACATTTGTCCGTTCAAAAAATTAGTTATGAATAAAATCAGAGCAGCAATAACCGGAGTGGCAGGAGCAGTTCCTGATTATATCCTTACCAACGACGAATTGAGTCGCATGGTTGACACCAGCGATGAATGGATAATGACCCGTATAGGAATAAAAGAGCGAAGAATTATCCGGGAGTCGGGAGTAGGGAGCTCTGAAATAGGAGCAAAAGCAGTAAGGGAACTTTTGGCCAAAACAGGAACAAAACCCGAGGAAATAGACCTTTTGGTTTGTGCCACCGTTACTCCAGATATGCAATTCCCAGCCAATGGGAATGTAATTAGCGATAAAATTGGCATCCGAAATGCCTTTTCGTTTGATATAAATGCTGGATGTAGCGGATTTCTATACGCACTTTCCATAGCTGCCCGGTATGTAGAATTAGGGAAATGCAAAAAGGCTGTAGTGGTTGGTGCAGAAAAAATGAGTAGTATAGTTGATTACCAGGATAGAACCACATGTCCAATATTTGGAGACGGAGCCGGAGCTGTTTTGTTGGAACCAACAACCGAAGAAGTAGGCATTTTCGATGAGATATTACAATCCGATGGTGTAGGAAGGGTGCATTTGCATCAAAAAGCCGGAGGTTCAGTAAAACCAGCATCACACGAAACCGTTGATGCGCGTGAACATTACATTTATCAAGAAGGTCAGGCGGTTTTTAAGTGGGCTGTCTCCAAAATGGCTGATGTTGCCGTTGAAGTTATGCAACGCAATAATATAACCCCAGAAAATTTAGCGTGGCTTGTTCCTCATCAAGCCAACATGCGAATTATTGAAGCCGTTGCAAAACGCATGGGAATAAGTCCCGAACAAGTAATGATTAATATCCAAAAATACGGCAATACTACCGCGGCAACACTTCCATTGTGTTTGTGGGAATGGGAACCCCGCCTAAAAAAAGGCGACAATATTATATTAGCAACCTTTGGTGCAGGATTTACCTGGGGTGCTATGTATCTTAAATGGGCTTACGACGGAAAATAACATTCACTAACTATGGCTAAAACAGGAATGATTGACCCAAATGCAATTAACATAATCTGCGAAGGAACATCTATTCGCGGCGACATTTCCACCAGTGGAGAAATTCGAATTGACGGAACGCTTGAAGGAACTTTGGTTGCCAAAGGCAAGTTAGTAGTAGGAACAACGGGCAAAATTACAGGAGAAATTACCTGTAAGAATGCCGATGTTCAAGGAAAGATTGAGGGTAAAATTTCGGTAACAGATTTGTTTTCTCTAAAAAGCACCAGCTCTTTTGTTGGAGAGGTAACTACACGACAAATCGCTATTGAACCCGGCGCAATTTTCAATGGCACATGCCAGATGAAAACACAACCGGAGGCTAATGAACAAAAAAAATGATATTGAATGTTTTGATAAACAATTCATAATAGAAGGGGGAAGGAATAGACTTCCCTTTTTTTTTCAAATAAAAAGAGAAATTATCTTTTTAATGAACTAAAAATTTACTATTTTTCGCAAGAAAATGCACTGCATGAAGCTCAGTGAAAAACATAAAAAAAGTTATATCAAAAAAATCGGGATAATTAATCTCGGATTTCTTTTAATGCTTATTACTTATAGATTTTTAACCGATTCGGTCCTTCCATGGTTAGCGATAGTAAATCTCCTCATATTTGACGGTATTTACTACGGGTCATATAGGTATCTCTCACATAAAGTACAAACTAAGAAATTTGTTCATGCTTACACAGCAACTTCCTTAGCGAAGTTGTTATTGATTCTAACCAGTTTTGCAGTTTTTTTGAAACTTTTTCCGGAGCTGAAATATCAGAATATTGCATCACTATTTATTTTGTACTTAATTTATACCTTTGTAGAGGTATCTTGGATAAAAAAGATGACCAAGCTTAGTTCTGAAGAACCTAATTCGTAAACAACCCGTTAGCTTATTGCGAAATGAGGAGTATTAAAAAATTATTTTCACTATTGGCGCTAACGATAATTCCTATTGTAGGAATAAAAGCTACAAATACACCAACTGAGGGAGAAAAGTCGTTCAATGCCGGTAAAGTAATCATGGGTCATTTAGCGGATTCCTATGAGTGGCATATTATGACCTTACCTTCGGGGAAGCATATATCAATCCCCTTACCTGTTATTTTATACAGTCGATACACAGGAATACATATTTTTATGTCCTCAAAATTTCATCACGGACACGAACGCTACAAAAATTTTGAATATGTAACTGTAGGTAAAAACAAAGGGAGCATTGTTGAATACGATTCAGATGGCAACCTATTAGACGGAAAACCTTACGATTTCAGTATAAAAAAAAATGTGGTCGGCTTGTTTTTGGGCATTTTTTTAACTTTCTTCATCCATAGAAAATCATTAAAAATTGCGGAGAGTCGAAGAGGTATGCCGCCTAAGGGGCTCTTATCTGCAACAGAACCTTTAGTTCTTTTTGTAAGAGATGATATAGCGCGAGCATGCATTTCACATCGCCCTGATAAATTTGTTCCGTTTTTACTCTCATTGTTTTTTATGATATTGATAACCAATCTTTCAGGATTGATTCCGATTCCACCTTTTGGCGCCAATGTTACAGGAAATTTATCGGTTACATTGGGTTTGGCATTATTTTCATTTTTAATCATCAACATCAACGCTAATAAACAATATTGGAAGCATATTTACAATACACCTGGCGTACCATGGTTTATGAAATTCCCAATACCAATTATGCCCTTGGTAGAATTAATAGGATTAATCCTCAAACCCCTTGTTTTAGCCATCCGACTTTTTGCAAACATTTTAGGAGGACACATAGTAACACTAGCGTTTTTCTCCTTGATATTTATTTTTGCTCAGATGTCTGAACTCGCCGCAGGATTAGTGTCTCCTTTTTCTATAGTTTTCGTTTTGTTTATATGGACACTTGAGATATTAGTTGCATTTATTCAAGCATATGTTTTTACTCTATTGACAGCAATTTTCATTGGATCTGCTGTAGCAGAGCATCATTAACCTTTTAATATCAAAATTATGGTAAGTTTAATGGTTTTATTGGAAGCAACAGGATTTTCTTTAGGGCAAGTTAGTGCTGCAATTGGAGCTGGAGTAGTAACCATCGGTGCCGGGTTAGCAATTTCACGGATTGGGGTAGCTGCTATGGAAGCCATTGCAAGGCAACCAGAAGCTGCCGGAGATATTCGTTCCGGAATGATTGTTTCGTGCGCTTTGATAGAGGGGGTTTCCTTCTTTGCATTGGCAGTTTGCTTCCTGATTTTGTTTGTTTAATCAAACACGATTTCATGCAGCGGTAGGCTGCATGAAATCTTTTTAACACTGAAAGGTATGGAAATTTTTCAACCCGATTTAGGTCTCTTTTTCTGGACAGTTTTAGCTTTTGGCATTTTTTTATTTATCATGAAAAAATATGTCTGGAAGTCGTTAATCGATGTATTGAACGAACGAGACAGAACCATTGCGGAGTCGTTATCCATGGCAGAGAAAGCTCGTGAAGAGTACAGCAAACTTCAACAGGAGCAACAGAAATTAGTAAAAGAAACTCAAGATGAGCGGCTCAAGATTCTTAAACTGGCCAACGAGGAACGTACTAGGATTTTGGCAGAAGCTCAGCAAGAAGCTTTAAAGATTAGCCAACGGTTAATTGAGGAGGCTCGAAAAGAAATTTCACAAGAAAAAGAGGCTGCTATTAATGAGCTAAAGAAAGCTATTGCAACCTATTCAGTTGAAATTGCCGAGATGATTTTACGGCAAAAGCTTGAAAATGAAAAGGTTCAACAAAGTTTAATTGATCAGTACTTAAATGAGATTAAACTTAACTAAGGATTTTTCTAAAGTACAAGATAACCAAGAACCATAATTTTTCGATTCTATGAATTTAGGTGCCATACCGGTACGATATGCAAAGGCTCTATACAAATTAGCCAGCGATAAAGGTGAAGTGGACCTGGTTTTTACAGATATTGAGTTTGTCCTTGCGCTTTTTAAGCAAAACCATGATCTGAATCAATTTATTTTAAATCCAGTTTATTCAAAAAGAGAAAAGAAAAATCTTCTTAAAACCTTGTTGCCAGAGGTTAATATTTTAGTTATCAAATTTCTGGAATACGTAGTTGATAAAGGAAGAGAGGCCTTTTTTGAAAGGATGGTTTTAGAGTTTAGGAAAATTCATTACGAAACAGAAGGATTCATAGAAGTTAAGCTAACAAGTGCCATTCCTTTACGAGAAAATCAGCTTGAAGCAATAAAAGAACATGTAAAAAGTGTTTTCCATAGAAAACCAATAATAGAAGCTCAAATTGATGAAACCATCATAGGCGGGTTTCTGGTTATGGTGGGAAACCGGATTTACGATCATACGGTAAAAACTAAGCTAGACAATATAAAAAGGAGTTTAACACGATAACAGTACTTAACGATATATTAGTATGGCTGAAATAAGAGCAACCGAGATTTCCGAGATAATCAAAAAGCAAATTGCTGAGATTGATCTGACGGGACGTTTTGAAGAAGGGGGCACCGTTCTATCCATAGGCGACGGTATTGCCACAGTTTACGGTTTGAATGATGTTCAGGCCAATGAATTGGTAGAATTTTCAAATGGTACTAAAGGATTGGTATTAAACCTTGAAGAAGATAGTATTGGGGTTGTACTCCTTGGTCCAACCGGAAATATCAAAGAGGGAGATGTAGTTAAACGCACCAAAAGAATTGCTTCAATTCCTGTAGGCGATGGATTGTTAGGCAGAATAATTAACACACTGGGAGAACCTCTGGATGGGAAGGGCCCTATTGAGGGTGCTCTTTATGATATGCCACTGGAACGCAAAGCGCCTGGGGTAATCTTTCGCCAGCCGGTAAAGCAACCGCTGCAAACAGGTATCTTAGCAATCGATGCCATGATACCAATTGGTCGTGGGCAACGTGAGCTGATTATCGGAGACCGCCAAACCGGGAAGACCACCATAGCCCTTGACACCATAATAAATCAGAGAAAAAATTTCGAAGAAGGTGACCCTGTATATTGTATTTATGTAGCTGTGGGACAAAAGGGCTCCACTGTTGCTCAAATCGCATCAACATTGCAGAAATATGGAGCCATGGACTACACCATTATCATATCGGCTACAGCTGCCGATCCAGCTGCTTTGCAGTTTTATGCACCGTTTGCCGGAGCTGCAATTGGAGAGTTCTTCAGAGATACGGGCAGGCACGCCCTTGTAGTGTTCGACGACTTATCGAAACAGGCCGTAGCCTATCGTGAAGTATCGTTGCTTTTACGTCGCCCCCCCGGCCGTGAGGCATATCCCGGCGACATTTTCTATCTTCACTCCCGTCTATTGGAAAGAGCTGCCAAAATTATCGAATCCGACGAAATTGCGCGGAAAATGAACGATTTGCCAGACGTCTTACGCAACGTGGTAAAGGGTGGAGGAAGTCTTACTGCACTGCCAATCATTGAAACGCAATCCGGAGACGTATCGGCGTATATACCTACCAATGTAATTTCTATTACCGACGGTCAGATTTTTCTGGAATCGAACTTATTCAACGCCGGAATACGACCTGCAATCAACGTAGGAATATCGGTTTCGCGTGTTGGTGGAAATGCCCAGGTAAAGGCAATGAAAAAAGTAGCTGGTACTCTAAAAATAGACCAGGCTCAATACCGAGAACTTGAAGCCTTTGCAAAATTTGGTTCCGACCTTGATCAAGCTACTCTAGCAATATTGGATAAAGGACGGAAAAACGTTGAATTGCTTAAGCAACCTCAATATTCACCGCTGGAAGTTGAATATCAGATTGCATTGGTTTATGTTGGAACTAGGGGAATTTTACGTGAAATTTCTATCGATAAAATAAAGGCATGGAAAGTTCAGTATATTGATTATTTAAGACATAATTGTAAGCCAACATTGGAAAATTTAAGAAAAGGAGAACTTACCCCGGATGATGAAGAAGCAATCAGAAATGCGGCCTTACAAGTGATGAAACAATTTATAAATTAGTAAAAGAAGTGAAAAGACAGTAAAGTGAATTTTTATTCAAAACAACGAAATCCCCCATGGCAAATCTTAAGGATATACGGTTGCGAATTTCGTCGGTAATCAACACCAGACAGGTTACTAATGCCATGAAAATGGTTTCTGCAGCCAAACTTCGGAAATCTCAGGATGCCTTATTCAAGATGAGGCCATATGCCTCCGGAATTGAGGATATTTTCAATACGCTTTTTCAGGAACTTCCTCAAGACATTAGCTCACCCCTATTTAAACAAAGACCGCCAAAGAAAACCCTAATAATACTTATAACCTCCAACAAGGGTCTTTGTGGGACATTCAATTCGGCTATTACTAGGAAAGCCCTTGAGTGGGTTAAAAAGGAATTTCCAGGTGGCAAAAAAGATCATCAATTTTCCTTTTTTATCATTGGAAAGAAAGGGTTTGAAACTATAACCAGAAATAAGCTGCCGATAATAGGGCGAGAGGACAATTTGATTCAAAAACCATCGTACCAATTTACTTCATTTTTCATAAAGGAGTTATCGGTACGATTTGTCAAGGGAGAATTTGATCGAGTAATTGTGTTTTACAATAGTTTCAAAACAGCTGCTTCCCAGATTCAATGCATGGAAACCTTGTTGCCGATCGAGGTTGTGCGTATTAAAGATCAGAAAAGACACATTGATTATATTTTCGAACCATCGCCAATTGAATTAGTTGAGAGCTATTCGCATAAGCTATTGGAAATTAAAATGCATCGAATAATTCTGGACTCAATTGCGTCGGAGCATGGAGCTCGAATGACCGCTATGCATAAGGCTACCGATAATGCATCAGAATTAATAAATACACTACGATTAACCTACAACAAAGCTCGACAAGATAATATTACTCGGGAGATTAATGAAATTGTTTCAGGAGCGAATGCCTTGAGAGGGTAGGATAAAGAGATATGGGATTTTGGGATAAGATAGCTCGGATTATTTTACGATATAGATTGTTGTTTATCAACATGTTTGTTCTCACTACTGCACTTATGGTTTATAGGGGCAGTCAGGTTAAGATGTCGTACACTTACGCTCAGATGCTTCCCCAATCGGATTCTGTTTTTCAGCAACATCTTCGGTTTAAAGAGATATTTGGGGAAGAAGCGAATGTTTTTGTTATTGGAGTTAAAGACAGCACTTTTTTCCAAATCGAGCGTTTTAATACCTACCAGAACCTTGTCAAAGAAATCAAATCCCAATATGGCATAACAGAAGCTATTTCGGTGGGACAAATTGTAAAAGTTGTTCGTAACGATTCTTTAGAAAAGTTTGAAATACAAAAACTTTTTCCAAAGGAGATTGAAAGCCAGGAACAATTAGATTCGATAGTTCAACAACTTCGTTCAATGCCATTCTATCAAGGCCTTGTTTATAACGACTCAGCCATGGTTTTCCCTATTGCAATAACCATGGATAAAAATCTTTTAAACACTTCAGAGCGAATTCAAATTATAGATAACATACATGATATTGCTGAAAAATATGCGCAGAAGCTAAACATAAAATTCCATTATAGCGGATTACCCTTTATCAGAACCGAGATCAGCAAAAAAATAAAGTCAGAATTGGCACTATTGGTAGTTCTGGCCTTTTTTGTGACAGGCTTAATCCTGTACCTGTTTTTTCACTCTATAAAAGCAGTGCTTTTTTCTCTTTCCATTGTTGGAGTTGGTGTTGTTTGGTCGTTGGGGTTCATGGGATTGTTCAACTATGAGATCACCGTGCTTACCGGAATGGTTCCGCCCGTGCTTATAATAATAGGCGTTCCCAACAGCATATTTATGCTAAATAAGTACCATTACGAGTTTAAGCGTCATGGGAATAAAATACGGGCGTTGCAGAGAGTTATTACCAAAACAGGGAATGCTATATTTTTATCTAACCTTACAACTGCCATTGGTTTTGCAACGTTTATTCTAACCAGCAGTCAAATACTAATAGAATTTGGAGTGGTAGCTTCGTTGAGTATACTAGCCGTTTTTTTGCTAACAATTACCTTAATCCCTATAATTTTCAGCTTTTCTGGTCCACCAAAACACAAGCATGTTAAACATCTTGAAAAACGATGGACTGAATTAGTTGTAAAAAAGATAGAAAATCTTGCGATTTGCCACCGTCAGAAGGTTTTTCTTACAACCCTTGTTCTTCTGCTCATAGCCGGATATGAAATTACAAAAATTCATACAACCGGGTATATGGTGGATGATATTCCACATGACGATCCCATTTACGCAGACCTGAAGTTTTTTGAAAAATATTTTAATGGGATAATTCCTGTTGAGATTTTGATTGATACGAACGAAAAACAAGGGGCTTTTAAACTGGAAACCCTTAGAAGACTGGATAATCTTCAGGATTCTCTTAAGAAATATCCGGAACTATCTCGTCCATACTCCTTGGCAGAAGCCTCAAAATTTCTTCGACAGGCATATTACGACGGAGACCCGCGTCGCTATAGAATTCCTGTTGAAAAAGAGAGAATTGCCATAGCACAACATTTGAAACTGAACCAAGAGAGTAATCACAAAAGCATACTGAACGCTTACGTTGATACATCGTTCAGAATCACTAGAATGTCTCTCCAAATGCGCGATGTGGGTACATATCAAATGGAACGCTTACTTCAAGACATTCAGGCAGATATTGATACCGTTTTTCCAAAAAATAAATATCATACCATAGTAACAGGGACTAGTATAGTTTTCAGTAAGGGGACAAAGTATCTGGTTACGAATTTATTTATCAGCTTAGCCATAGCCATTATTGTTATCACCATTGTAATGAGCTATATGTTTGTCAGTTGGCGAATGGTTTTAATTTCACTAATTCCAAACTTGATACCCCAAATATTAACGGCATCAATCATGGGATTTATTGGAATTCCCATAAAAGTTTCCACCATCTTATTGTTCAGCATTGCTTATGGAATATCTGTCGATAGCACTATACACTTTCTTACCAAATATCGGCAGGAGCTGAAATTTTTAAAAGGGAATATTCATGAATCGGTTCTACGAAGCATTCGCGAAAAAGGGGTAAGCATACTATACACAGGCGTAATTCTCTTTTGCGGGTTTGCTATTTTTTCAGTTTCAGAGTTTGGAGGCACCAAAGCTCTTGGAACGTTAGTGAGTTTAACGTTGCTTTTTGCCATGTTTGCTAACCTGGTAATTCTTCCTTCACTTTTACTGTCGTTTAAAGATTCAATTACCACGAAATCGTTTCGGGAAACATTATCCAATGAAGAACTTGAAATCGATGAGGAAGAAGACCTCTTCTAAAATTATACCCTATGGAAAAGTCGACGAAAAAGATTAAGAAAATACTTGTCACAGGGGGAGCGGGATTTATTGGAAGTGCCTTGGCCGAGCGTCTTATGCGGGATCAGGAAAATTATGTGGTTATTGTTGATAACCTGTCGACAGGACATTTAGGAAAAATACCGTCGTTGGATTCACGACCGGGGATGTGGAAGTTTATTAAATGCGACGTCAATGAATATCGCGATATCGCTGAAATAATGCTTAGTTATAAGTTTGACTATGTTTTCCACTATGCAGCCGTTGTTGGTGTACAACGTACACAAGAGAATCCGGTTTTGGTTCTTCGCGATATCGATGGCATAAAAAATATTTTAAATCTTTCGAAAAACACCGGTGTTAAACGTGTATTTTTTGCAAGTTCTTCAGAAATTTATGGAGAGCCCGTTGAGATACCCCAGAATGTTTACACCACTCCGCTAAATAGCCGGTTACCCTATGCTGTTGTAAAAAACGTTGGTGAGGCATTCCTTCGAAGTTACAACAAAGAATATGGTCTACCCTACACAATTTTCCGCTTTTTTAATACCTATGGGCCAAAGCAGTCTAAAGATTTTGTGATCAGTAAATTTCTATTGAAAGCACTCAATAATGAAGATTTGACAATTTACGGTGATGGAACCCAAACCAGAACCTTTTGTTACATTGATGATAACATAGAATCTTGTTACAAAATATTCAACGAGCAATTGTTCGTAAACGACGTGATTAACATTGGTGGGAATGTTGAAATATCTATCTTGGAGTTGGCTAAAATTATTATCGATAAAACCGGAAGCAAGTCGAAAATAGTACATCTGCCCCCACTTCCCGATGGCGATATGAAGCGCCGTAAGCCCGACAATCAGCCTATGTTAGAAGTTCTAGGTAGACCGCTACTTACCATTGAAGAAGGAATTGAGAAAATTTTGAAAATCGGATTATTCGAAAAATAAAACCTTATGGAGTTGTTACGGTTAGAAGAAATGCAAGCTCTTTTTAATAAAGCCTTAGAAAGTGAAAATTTTGGATTCGAACCCCAAGGGTTGTATAAACCGGTTTATTACGCATTATCGATTGGTGGAAAACGATTACGCCCAGCCCTGTTGCTTCTTACAGCTCAAATGTACGGATCGAAGCCAGAAAAAGCTTTACCGGCTGCACTTGCCATAGAGATATTCCACAATAGCACATTAGTTCACGACGACATAATGGACAAGTCACCATTACGAAGACACCAGCCAACAGTATACAAAAAGTGGAATACCAATACCGCCATCCTGGCCGGAGATGCACTTATGCTTATAGCCTATAAATATTTGGCTCAGGTAGAAGCGCAATATTTACCGCAAGTATTGCCATTATTTACTAAAACAGCGTTGCAAGTGTGTGAAGGACAGCAATACGACCTGGATTTTGAAAACAATATGGAAGTTAGAATTGCTGATTACGTTGAAATGATTCGTCTAAAAACCAGCGTTTTACTTGCCGGATCGGCGCAGATAGGTGCAATCCTTGGAAATGCAACACCAGAACAGCAACGCTTGATCTACAGTTTTGCGGAAAATTTAGGTATAGCCTTTCAAATCCAAGACGATTACCTTGATGTGTTTGGCGACAAATCTATATTGGGTAAAAGAATTGGCGGCGATATTGTTGCGAGAAAGAAAACCTATCTGCTGATTAAATCTCTCGAACTCTCCAATGGAGCCTACAAAGAGCAGCTTATAGGGTTAGTTAATAGTAAAAGCATTCCTGCTGAAGAAAAAATTGAAAAAGTAACCGAAATTTATCGTAACTTGCAAATCGATAAAATTACCAGGGAAACAATAACCAAGTATTTCGACACGGCATACGAAAACCTTGATAAAATAAGGACTCATGGATATTGTACCGATGCATTAATGGATTTTGCAAACCAATTATCAGGAAGAAAATATTAACTTTACAAAAAAAAATCAGCCATGGCTGAAAATGTTGGGAAAATAGTTCAAATAATAGGGCCGGTTGTAGATGTAAAATTTAGCGACCACCAGTCGAGGCTACCAGAAGTTTATGAGGCCTTGCATATAATTCGAGAAGGACAATCTCCCATTGTGGTAGAAGTTGAGCAGCACATTGGTGAAGATACGGTTCGTACCATTGCCATGGATTCCACGGATGGCCTTACTCGTGGCATGACTGTTATCGCAACAGGCAAGCCAATAACAATGCCTGCAGTAGAGGATATTAAGGGACGACTTTTTAATGTTGTGGGAGAGGCTATCGATGGCTTACCACAGATTGAAACCAATAAACGGTATCCTATACACCGAGACCCACCACAGATAAAAGACCTTAAAACCGAAGCCGAAATTCTGTTTACAGGGATTAAGGTTATCGATCTGATTGAGCCCTACGTTAAAGGGGGTAAAATCGGTTTGTTTGGTGGTGCAGGCGTTGGGAAAACCGTGGTGATTCTCGAGTTGATTAATAACATTGCCAAGGCCTATTCGGGTTTATCTGTATTTGCAGGCGTAGGAGAACGCACTCGTGAAGGGAACGACTTGCTCCGGGAAATGATTGAGGCAGGAGTAATTAATTACGGACCGGAATTTCTCGAATCTATGAAATCCGGAGGTTGGGATTTATCTAAGGTTAAAAAAGAATATCTACAAAACTCCAAACTTTCATTAGTATTTGGCCAGATGAACGAACCCCCCGGAGCTCGTGCACGGGTAGCACTTTCGGGGCTTGCTTTGGCCGAGTACTTCAGAGATGGAGGCGGCTCTTCCGATGGAAAGGGCCGAGATATTCTGTTTTTTATGGACAATGTGTTCCGTTTCACTCAAGCTGGGTCGGAAGTTTCTGCTCTCTTAGGGCGGATGCCTTCAGCGGTAGGTTACCAGCCAACATTAGCAACAGAGATGGGGGCCATGCAGGAACGAATTACCTCTACCAAGAACGGATCAATAACTTCGGTTCAAGCTGTGTATGTTCCGGCAGACGACCTTACCGACCCGGCACCTGCAACAACCTTTGCCCACCTCGATGCCACCACAGTGTTAAGCCGTAAAATTGCCGAGTTAGGTATCTATCCGGCAGTTGACCCACTGGATTCTACTTCACGAGTTCTTACACCAGAAATTGTTGGCGAGAAGCATTATCATACCGCTCAACGGGTGAAAGAGATACTTCAGCGCTATCGAGAACTTCAGGATATCATAGCCATTCTGGGTATGGATGAATTGTCGGAAGAAGATAAATTGGTAGTACATCGTGCCCGACGTGTTCAACGATTCCTCTCTCAACCGTTCCATGTGGCAGAACAGTTTACCGGAATTCCGGGAGTTATGGTTCCTATCGAAGAAACCATTCGAGGATTTAACATGATAATTGACGGAGAAGTAGATCAATACCCTGAGGCGGCGTTTCTTATGGTTGGCACCATCGATGAGGCCATTGCTAAAGGTGAACGTCTGCTGAAAGAAGCCAAATAATCTTCAACTATTATGCACGTTGAAATAGTTTCCAGTTCATCCACGATTTACAGCGGAGAAGTTCGGCAAGTTCGGGTTCCTGGCACAAAAGGATCGTTTGCTGTACTTTTTAATCATGCACCTATAATATCTTCGCTCGAAAAAGGGAAAATTAAAATTACCGAGGTTGGAGGTCAGACCCTTTACTTTGAAATAGAGGGCGGAATTATTCGAGTAAAAGATAATGTGGTATCTATTATGGTAGAAATTAAGGAAATTTAGTGGGCATTTCGTGCAAAAAAAAATCATTTCATTGAAAAATGAGCCTATTCTTTGGTTGAAAACTATTTCTAATACCGATTAAAGTGCTCAAACAATGCACTCAATTAGGGCCACGGTAAGCAAACGATGGAAAAACGTGAGAAAATTTTAGTAATTCGGTTTAGTTCAATAGGCGATATTGTTTTAACTACCCCCATTATTCGCTGCCTGAAAAAACAAAAGCCAAATGTCGAAATCCATTTTCTAGTCAAGAAGTCGTTTCTCCCGGTAGTTGAAAACAATCCGTATATCGACAATATCCATGTTTACACAGGATCCTTTTTTAAAACCCTAAAGGAATTGAAGGAAGAGCATTTGAGCCACATTGTTGATTTACAAAACAACATTAGGAGCAATCGACTGAAATTCAGGCTTGGAGTGCCATTAACCACTGTAAACAAAATAAATTTTAAAAAATGGTTGATGGTGGCATTTAAAATCAATGTTTTGCCATCGAAACACATTGTTGAGCGCTATTTTGACGCTGTCAAACCACTAGGAGTGTACAACGATAATGAAGGCTTAGATTTTTTTGTACCATCGGAGGCAGAAAAATGTTTGGATTTATTACCGTCAGCTTTTTCAGGCGGATATTTGACCTTTATAGTCGGTGCAGCTCATAACACCAAGCAAATTCCTGTAGAAAAAGCCGTTGAAATTTTAAACACCGCCTCTAAACCGGTAATTTTATTGGGAGGAACGGCTGATATAGACCGAGCAGTATTGATTGAGAAACAATTAAACGTTCCTGTATTGAATTTGACGGGGAAAACATCCCTGAGTGAAACAGCAGTTTATCTAAAAAAATCAAAAGTGGCGATTACACCCGACACTGGATCTATGCATATTGCTTCAGCACTATATAGGCCGGTTATTTCTTTGTGGGGCAATACTATTCCAGAGTTTGGTATGTATCCCTATATGCCAAAGAAACCTGAAATCTCATACATATCGGAAGTAAAACTGACTTGTCGGCCCTGTACAAAAATCGGATATCGGAAATGTCCTCGAGGACATTTCCGATGCATGCTTGATCAGGATGTAGATGCTATCGTAAAAATGATAGACAACTTTTGGAACCTTCAATAATTCATGGAAGATAAATACGAAGGAGTTCTTTTGAATGGAAATATTCAACGGAGCGATGTGGAAATTATGGCACCGGCCGGGAATTTTGAATCGCTGGTTGCGGCTATTCAGGGAGGAGCCAACTCTGTTTATTTTGGAGTGGGGCGATTAAATATGCGAGCCAAATCGTCGATAAACTTTACGGTTGAGGACCTTCCCGAAGTGGCTCGACGTTGTGCAGAGGCTGGATTAAAAAGCTATTTAACCATTAACACAATTATTTACGATAGCGATATTGATGAAATGAAACAACTGGTAGATGCGGCTGTTGATTCCGGAATTACAGCCATTATTGCTACCGACATTGCAACTCTTCAATACGCAGGACAACGTGGTATTGAGATACATGCTTCTACACAATTAAATATTTCTAATGTTGAAGCACTCAAATTCTATTCTCAATGGATTGATGTGGCTGTTTTAGCCCGAGAGCTAAATCTCAATCAGGTGGCGTATATAAGTCGACAAATTCGGGAACAAAATATTCGGGGACCCAAAGGCAATCTGATACAAATTGAGCTATTTGCCCATGGAGCTTTATGTATGGCTATATCGGGAAAATGTTACCTTAGTTTGCACGAAACCGGAGCATCGGCTAATCGTGGTGCCTGCCAACAAACATGCAGAAAAGGATATATAGTAACTGAAAAAGAAACCGGGCATCAATTAGAGATTGATAACGAATACATTATGTCGCCAAAGGATCTTTGCACCGTTGGCTTTTTAAACAAAATTATTGATGCCGGAGTAAGAATCCTGAAGATTGAAGGAAGGGCACGCAGCCCAGAATATGTAAAAACTGTAAGCCATGTTTACAACCAGGCATTAGATGCCCTTATATCCGGAAACTACACGAGCGATAACATAAATCGATGGAAAGCAGAACTTTCCAAGGTGTTCAATCGTGGATTCTGGGACGGATATTATCTTGGGCAGCGACTGGGAGAATGGAGTAATGTTTATGGTAGTATAGCCACCCACATCAAAGAATATGTTGGAAAAATAACAAACTACTTTAAAAACCTAGAGGTCATTGAATTGAAATTGGAGGCTGGTGATATTCAAGTAGGGCAAACAGCATTAATAATTGGTCCAACTACCGGGGTTATTGAATTTATTATACCGGAAATTCGGTACGACCATGTGAGTGTAGATTCAGCGCACAAAGGTCAAGTTGTTTCAATTCCTGTGAATCAGCTTGTTAGACGGGGAGATAAAATGTACATTTTTAAGCCAAACAAAACCGTAAAAATCTTTTAGGTTTTGTGAAAAACTCGAATAAAGTTGGTAAATTTATATGCATAAGCAAAACACAACTGCATGAAAATCAGGGAATTGATAATTTCACGCAATATTTTTATTTTCGGAATTTTGGTTCTTGTGGTATCGTTACCATCATCACCTTATTTTACAAGTATAGGACAATGGCTTATGGTTTTAGGATGGTTGTTCGACAATCCAATAGCAAGAATTAAAAAGGCATCAAAAGATAAAACCTGGATAGTATTTCTACTCCTCATAGGCGTTCATGTTATAAGCATGCTATGGAGTGATAACTTGAGCTATGGGCTTCATGATTTAAAAATTAAAATACCATTGCTGATTATCCCATTAATGCTAGCCACTTCAGAGCCACTTACCGTAAAAGAGTTTAAATTGATTGCCTATGGTTTTATAATTGCCGTGTTGGCTATTAGCTTATATGGAATTGCACGGTTTCATTTACAAGACCCTGACGATGCCACATACGATTATCGTAAAATTTCACCCTTCATTAGTCACATCCGTTTGGCGATGATGCAGAATATTGCCATTGCTTTAGTGTTTTATTTTTTATCTAAAAACAATAATCCTATCTCAATTTCCGGAATAATTCAAGGGTTCCTGATTATTTTACTGGTAAGTGTATTGATTGTAATGAAAGCTTTGTCGGGGGTAATTTTATTACTAATAATGGCAGGATTTATTGCCCTGCTTAAAATTATTTCCTCAAAAAATTTTCTGGTTCGCTGGGCTTTTGTTGTAACAACTGTCTCCTTTGTTTTTTTTGTGGTTAATTACTTTATCCGTGCTTATGCTCGTTACAATTACAAGATAAATTACAATTACGCACAACTTCCGGAGTATACCGTTAATGGAAATCCCTATAAACACGACACAACCCAAACACTGCACGAGAACGGTCACGCTGTGTATCTGTTTATTTGCGAAAAAGAATTGCGAGAACAATGGCAACGGCGTAGCAAGGTGCCATACGATTCTGTTGGCTATCCTTCACAAAAGACTTTAATAAGATACATGGCATCCAAAGGATTGACTAAAGATTCGGTTGGAGTGGCGGCACTTACCAATGAGGATATTTGTGCCATTGAAAACGGAGTTGCCACCACTGTTTCGTTTGAAAATTACAGCTTTTATCCCCGTTTGTATGAGCTATTTAGAGAGTTTGAAGAATATAGGCTTTCCGGAGATCCCAACAATAAAAGTGTTGTGCAACGCTATTATTATTTAAAAGCGGGATGGGCAATATTTTTGGAAAATTTTTGGTTTGGTGTTGGTGTAGGTGATGTAAAAGATTCTTTCGATAGCTATTACCAAAAAGTAAACAGCAAACTTATCCCGGAGAAGCGCCTTCGGGCTCATAATCAATTTCTTACATCCCTAATTTCGTTTGGTATTGTAGGATTCTTAATTGTAATAGTGAGTATTTTTTACCCAATTCTAATTTTTGGAACTAAAAAGAAGATCAACCTTCTATTTTTGATTTTCTTCATGATTTCGATTTTGTCGATGTTGTCGGAAGACACACTGGAAACTCAGGCGGGGGCTACTTTTTTTGCATTGTTCTATTCACTGTTTTCATGGGGATTCCCCAAAGAATATTCACTAGCCGATTCTGCTAAACTGCAATGAACCTCAAAAACATTGGACCGCAATGAATAACGATGTTGAATTTATGAAACAAGCTGCATTAGCCTCGGTGCAAAATATTCAGAATGAAGGAGGTCCTTTTGGAGCAGTTATTGTCCGGAATGGTGAAATAATCGCTGTTGGAACAAATTGGGTAGTCCCAAAAAACGATCCAACAGCTCATGCTGAAGTTGAAGCCATACGGCAAGCCTCTGCAAAACTAAATCGTTTCGATTTGAGCGATTGTGAGATTTACACAAGTTGCGAGCCATGCCCAATGTGTTTGGGGGCGATCTATTGGGCTAAAATTAAAAAGGTTTATTACGCTAATACTCGTTATGATGCTGCTTCCATAGGTTTCGACGATGAATTTATTTATAAGGAAATGGAAAAGCCCTTGGAGGAAAGAACCGTTAAATTTATTCATCTCGATGTTGCAGAAGCCAAACAGGCTTTCGATGTATGGAAAAACCTGGAAAACAAAAAGAAATATTAAACATTAGAATAATTCCGAATCTCTAATAATTACATTCCCAATTTGACAGTCGAGGCAGCGGCTTTTATCGCAGTATTCATTTTTTAGTTGAATATAAGCCTGAGATTGGCGGGCATTCAGCACTTCGGCTCCCAATCTTCTCCATCCTTTACTGATGGAATTGTCCTCAGCCTCAATGGATTCAAGCCATTCGATAGCTTTGTTCTTTAGTGACTGGTTATCGTGGTGCAACCCGTAAAAGAATACAAAAGGGACAACTGTGTTGATAAGAATTCCGTTAATCGCATCATTTCCAAGTGCCCCCAGGGGTTTAAGTCGAGTGTTGCCAAATGAAAAATACTCTTTCCAATAATTGCTAACGGGGTTTTTCAGAAGTTCTTTTATAGTTTCTAACCTATCAGTTGAGATTGCTATTCCTGTAAAATCGGGTTGCTTTGCTAATAAAGCAGCTAGTTGTACAACCCGAAGAATAGGCGAATTTTGTGGACGAACACGTGCAAATTTCCATTCAGTGATGGAGCTTTGTGATAAATTAAAGCGATGTTTAAGGTATTGGTATTCTTTTCTAAGATTATTGGTAAATTCATCGGATGGGAGTTTTGATAAAAGCGAAGCCTGACCAAGGAGTAAGGCTTCAATCGACATCGGATTACCGCAAATCCTACGAATAATATGCAAGGGAGTTATTCGGGCTAGTTGTTCGAATGGCTGCGAATTTACTCTGAAACCAAAATTTTGGGACAGTAATCGGTAGAACAATTCATCGAAGTTATGATTCACTTCCTTAAAAAGTCTTGATAATCGTTCCGACTTTTGTTGCAGCCGTTCAGTTGCAAGAGCATCAACCCAGAAAATTTTTCTGAATTGATCAATTTGTGGAAAAATATCCTCGCAAGGGATCCATTTTTTCTGGTTCAGTAAAATCGTATAATTCAGCGCAATTCTTTTCTCCGGAGAAATAACCAACGTTGGAATATTTCTCGAATTGCTGTCGATGGCCTGTTTATTACCACTTGCTACTACGTGAAGAATTACATTGTTGTAGGCTTTGTCTTTATGGTGGTTATGCTGATACCAGTCGCCGGAATTTACATGAATTTCCACGCAGCCAATCCAAAGGGTTTCATCGATGCGGATTTTGGCTTCCATAAAATCAGGACCTGAATGGGGATTGTAATAACCGGGATGGATAATTTCCACCTTGTTCCCTTCCAAAGTAGTTAAATCGTTGGATTTAAAAAGCTTATGTTGCCATATGAATTGGTAAAAGCGCTCGTTCATAGTGTTTTTGTGCAAAATAAAAAATTATTATTAAAACACGAGGAATAAATGAGTCTTTATTCAAGCTATCCACCAACGACACTTTGAGTTAAAAGTAAAATAATCAAACATATAGATTTCAGCGACAAGTTCGGATACAAAAAGTGGTGCCAAAAAATTATTTTCTCGTTTTTTTTACTCAAATTTGTCGTCAAAATCATCAAAAAAACCATTTAAAACGATTGCAAAACTAAAAACTAATCCTTATGGCACTACTTGGAAATATCTATTTTTGGATTGTGATTTTGTATTTTGCCGTGGTAGTTGGGATATCGTTTCTTACACGGAAAGTAGCTTCCCGCTCTGTTTCAGACTATTTGGTTGCAGGTCGGAATCTTGGTATTTTATTATGCTCTATTGTTGTTGCAGCCGAATGGCTTGGGGGAATGAGTACCATTGGTGTTAGCGAAAAAGCTTTTCAGAAACTATCGTTTCAACCTATCCTCTATAATGTTGCAACCTCTATTGGTATGATAATCATAGGCTTTACTGTAGCGAAACATTATAGAAAGAATAATGTTCATACGGTTAGCGAGATGCTTGAATATCTTTTCGGTGTTCAAGCCAAGAGGGTTTCGGCCATAGCCTTTTTAATAGCGTACATTACTTTGGCCTATGTTCAGCTTCAAACAGCAACGAGCGTAATGAGTTCAATATTCCAGATAGATTGGTTTACTTCTGTATTAATCGGTGCCGGTGTTATTACCCTCTACACATATATTGGTGGGATGCACGCCTTGGCAATTACATCTATAGTTCACCTGGCAGCTATGTTTATTGGTTTGGGGATAGCCATGGTTATTGGATTGGTTAATATTGGCGGATTTGGTGAATTGCAAAACATTTTGGCCACCAATGCTGCCGCTGCCGGGAAAACCATCGGTAATGTCTATAACCCGTTTGGGGTTGGTTTTAATGAGGCGTTTAGTTTGCTCTTGGGTGGTGTTTTAGGGGGTATGGCGGCGCAGGCAAGTATTCAACCTATTTTTGCTGCACGAACCCCTGAGGTTGCCAAAAAAGCTGCCATTCTCTCGGCCGCGTATATTGCTCCTTTTGGAATAATGACAGCTATTTTAGGATTGATTGCTGCTACCGGCAAATATGCCATTGGTGCCGATGCACCTGGTTTTAGTGCAAAAGTGGCTATGACAAATCTGCTGGTGAATCCTGAATTTATTCATCCCATTTTGGGTGGATTAGCTTTAGCAGGCATTCTGGCAGCCATTCTATCAACGGTTGGACCCGTTAATTTTGCTGTGGTTACCATTGCCACAAAAGATATTTATCATGGATTTATTAATCCCAATGCTAATGATGAAAAAGTACTGCAAATAGCTCGTAGGTTAGTTATTGTGGTAAGCCTTTTAACCATACCCCTTGCATATTATCTGAGGGCAGGAGTTTTGGATTCAGCGTATATAAGCTATGCTATTAGGGCTATTGGTGCCATTGTTATTATTTTGGGTATCTATTCCCGTGGCTGGATCGATGAATTTACAGTAAAACTTGCTTTCATCGGTGGAACACTTGCAATTTTCCTCTGCTTAATTGCCGATAAATATGGATGGTTCCACCTTGACAAAACCTATGGAGCTGTTATTTTTGCTATTGTTGCCCTTATTTATGGCTACATTCGCCGACAATTTTTTGTGAAGTCAGCTAAATAAAAATATCCAACTTTATGCAGAAAGGATATCTTTCAGGAATTAAAGTTTTAGAGTTAGCCAATGTGTTAGCGGGACCCAGTGTGGGTGTTGCTTTGGCAGAAATGGGCGCTTCGGTAATAAAAGTCGAAAATTTGTTAACCCAAGGAGACGTTACACGCACATGGAAACTCACTACCGAAGATCCAAACACCGATATCAGCGGATATTTTAGTTGTGTAAACTGGGGAAAAAAATCGTTGGCTTTAAACCTGAATTCCACCGAGGGGTTAGAGATTGTTTATGGACTAACCAGAGTTTCCGACATTGTTTTGGTTAGCTATAAACCCGGCGATGCAGAAAAACTAAAGGTTGATTACAATACATTGAAACAATACAATCCGGCGTTGATCTATGCCCACCTAACCGGGTATGGATTGAAAAATAAACGTGCCGGATACGACGCCATAATTCAGGCCGAGAGCGGATATACATACATGAACGGAGAACCCGACGGAGAGCCTGTTAAAATGCCGGTGGCGCTTATGGACTTATTGGCCGGACATCAGCTTAAGGAGGCTATTTTGCTTTCACTATTACATCGTGAACGCACCGGGGAAGGGGCCTATATTGAAACCAGCCTAATAAAATCCGGAGTAGCCTCCCTTGCCAATCAGGCGGCTAATTGGCTTGTAGGAAATAAGATTCCCGGTAGAATGGGGTCAGAACACCCCAACATTGTGCCTTACGGTAAAATCTTTTACACGCGCGACCAAAAGCCACTGGTTATTGCAGTTGGAAGTGATAAACAATTCACCGAACTTGTCGCTCTTCTTGGCAGGCCCGAACTTGCTAACGATGAGCGTTTTTCTACGAACTTCAACAGGGTAAAGAACCGGGAGGAATGCAACCGGATTGTGCAAGAATTAATATCTCAAGTTGATCGCGATAAACTATTGCCCGAACTTGAAAAAAGAGCTATTCCTGCCGGCGGGGTGTATAACATGAAAGAGGTTTTTGAAATCCCGGAAGTTCAGGATATGATTATGGTGGGAAAAACTACCAAAGGAATGGCTATCAAAGGCCTTCGCACAGTAGCATTCACTATTGGCCAGAATCAAAAGTACGTTGAATTATCAGCCCCGCCACACTACGCTGAACACACCCGCGAGATTCTGAAAAACGAACTAGGATTTTCCGACGAAAAAATTGATAGACTCATTCAAAACAACATAGTTTATGAACAAACCGGACACAAGTAAACGGCAAATCGTTGACGGCTCAAGAATTATGATTGAAGCCCTCGCCAGAGCCGGTGCCGATGCCTTTATTGGCTACCCCATTACCCCGGCCAATTTGCTTTATTCGTATAGTGCCCAGCGAATTCCTATTATGCTGCCGGCTCCCGACGAAATTACAACTCTACAATGGATGTCGGGACTTGCATTGGCAGGGCATTTCCCTGTAACAGCAACGTCATTCCCCGGTTTTGCGCTCATGATTGAATCCATCAACATGGCTTACATGATGGAGCTGCCCATGGTAATAATACTGGTTCAAAGACTCGGGCCAGCCACAGGAACAGCTACCTGTGGAGCTCAGGGCGATTTGTTACTTCTCAAAGGAATGATGTCGGGAGGTCATCCAACACCTGTTTTATGTACCTCCTCCTTTGAAGATATCTGGACACTTTCTGCCAAGGCCGTGGAGGTAGCTGTTAAGCTTCGTACTCCGGTTATCCTGCTTACATCGAAGGAAGAAGTTATGACTCAGAAAAGTTTCGACCTTTCGACTCTCCCCGAAATTAAACCGGTGGAGAGAAAGTTTTACTCTTCCGAAGAACCATACAAGCCGTACAAACCGGTTAACTACGTCCCAGAATTTTTGTCTGTAGAACAAAACAAACATCAGGTACGTATTACAGCTTCAACTCATAATCAGGCAGGTATTCTTATGAATACCGACGAAGAAGCTTTAGCAAACACCCGTCGTCTTGAGGAAAAGGTTCGACATTTCCTCCCCGAGTACACCATTTTTGAGCATTATCAAAACCAAGGAGCCAGTAATCTTATTGTAGCTTTTGGAGTTACAGCCGGTGCGGCTAAAGATGCTGTCACACAACTAAATAAAGCGGGGGTGCCAACCGATCTTCTAATCCCCAAAACAATGATTCCTACTCCGGAAGGATATCTTTCCATTATGGGACAATACGAAAAAGTTGTAATAGCTGAAGAGAACATGAACAATCAGTTCGGTGAATTGATTTTCGGATTGAAAAAAGCGCCCAACCAACGATTTGTAGGCGGTTTAGGCAAAATGATTACACCACAGCAAATAATCAAGGAGGTACAATCATGACACCATTACTAAATACATCATCGTTACCCTTCTGCAAAGGTTGCGGTCACGATTTGATAGCCAAGAATGTAGCCAAGGTTATCGACTACTTAAAAATTAATGTGTTCGACACCATTGCTGTTACCGATATCGGATGTCACGGCATTATCGATAAGGCATTGAATTGCCACACGGTTCACGGGCTGCATGGACGTTCTACCGCGTTAGCGGCTGGGATTCGCTTTGGTGTTTTGAGTCCGGAAAAGAAAATTATTGTTTTTGTTGGAGACGGTGGAGCTACCATTGGTTTGCAGCATATTATGGAAGCCGCTCGGCTAAATCTCAACCTAACAGTACTTGTTCATAACAATTTTCTTTATGGAATGACTGGAGGTCAAAGTTCGGGATTAACACCTACAGGTTTTGCCACCACAACCTCTACCGACGGAAATCCTTTTACAGGGTATGATCTTTGTGCTATGTCGTTTGCTGCGGGAGCATCGTATGTTGCTCGAATTGTAGGGATTGGCGACATTAGCAAAACCATTGAAAAGGCCATTACCACAAATGGTTTTTCCTTGGTGGAGATTATGGAAATATGCCCCAGCTATGGTATAAAACTAAATCCAAAACGTAAGTTTACCGAGATTGTTGAAGCATCGGGCAAACCCATTGGTGAGTGGGAACGTAACAGGGCACCATTCGATTTTCCGAAATGGAAAAAAACAGCAAATCTATTCGATAAATTGCCAAAAGCTGAAACCCTTAAATCAACTAAGTTAGAAACTCCGGTTTCGATAGTTTTAAGCGGCTCTGCAGGAGAAGGAGTTCAGCTTGCCGCCGGAATTCTTACCAAGGCTGCTATGACCGAAGGTCTTGAAATTACACAAAAAGGAAGCTATCCGGTTACCGTTGGGGTTGGATTTTCCACCGCCGAAATAAACTTGTCGCCTTCGGAAATACATTTTCATGGTATAGATATTCCTGATTACGCCGTGATTACTTCAACCGACGGATTAGCCCACAGTAGAAAACGTATTGAGGGAATGAAGTCAGGGGTGTTGTTTATTGATAAAAGCCTTCCCGTACCGACTACTGGCGCAAAAATAGAGCAGTTGGATTTCAGAAGCATTGGTGCTCGTGATTCATCGCTTTTTGCTGCCTTTGTGTTTGCTAAAAAAACAGGTATTGTTTCGGTAGATTCTATCTTGAATGTAATCATTAACGATGGGAAAGCGGATAAGTTGCCTTTAGAGAAGATAAAAGAAGCGTTAGCAACCGTTTAAAAAAAAGCCCTCCACGGAGGGCTTTTTTGTTTATTCAAGTTTTTTGAATGCATCCTTAATTCTGGCTATAGCATCGCGTAGCTGTTCTTCGGTAATTACCAATGGCGGAGCAAAGCGGATTATGTTTCCGTGAGTAGGTTTAGCCAACACGCCATTCTCAGCCATTGCTAAACAAACATCCCAGGCAGTTTTTCCAGGTTTGTTACGAATTACAACCGCATTGAGCAACCCTTTACCGCGAACCAGTTCTATCATTTCGCTTTTAATAGAACTCATCTCCTCGCGGAATATTTTACCTAAGCGTTCTGCATTTTCGGCTAATTTTTCTTCTTTAACAACTTCGAGCGCTGCAATAGCCACTTTCCCAGCAAGAGGATTTCCACCAAAAGTAGAGCCATGCTCTCCAGGCTTAATGGTAAGCATTATCTCATCGTCGGCTAATACACAAGAAACTGGCATTACGCCTCCAGAAATAGCTTTACCTAAAATAAGAATGTCGGGGCGAACCCCTTCGTGATCACAGGCTAACATTTTCCCGGTGCGTGCTATCCCGGTTTGAACTTCATCGGCAATAAATAGAACGTTGTGTTTTTTGCAAAGATCGTATGCTTTTTTAAGATAACCTTCATCGGGCACATAAACACCCGCTTCTCCCTGAATTGGTTCAACTAAAAATCCGGCAACCTTTGGATCTTTGAGTGCGTTTTCCAACGCAGCCAAATCGTTGTAGGGGATTTTGATAAATCCAGGAGTGTAAGGCCCGAACCCTCCGTATGAATCTGGGTCAGTCGACATGGAAATTACGGTAATGGTTCTTCCATGGAAGTTGTTTTCGCAAACAATTAGTTTAGCTTCTCCATCATTAATCCCTTTAACGCGGTATCCCCAACGGCGGCAGAGTTTAATTGCAGTTTCATCAGCTTCGGCTCCGGTGTTCATTGGCAGAACTTTGTCGTAGCCAAAGTATTTGGTAACGTATTCTTCAAATTCTCCTAAAACATTGTTGTAAAACGCACGGGAGGTTAGGGTGAGTTTTTGTGCCTGATCACACATTGCCTTGATAATTTTTGGATGGCAATGCCCCTGGTTAACTGCAGAGTAGGCTGAAAGAAAATCGTAATACTGTTTTCCTTCAACATCCCATAGATAAACGCCTTGTCCTCGTTCTAAAACTACCGGAAGTGGATGATAGTTGTGGGCGCCGTATTTGGCTTCCCGATCCATGTAAGCTTGTGGGGTCATCTTTGTCATGACAATACTACTTTATTTAAGGGTTATTATTTTGTGCAAAAATAGTAATTGCGTTCTGGAAGCACAAGTGATTAACACTCCCACAGAAATGTGTTAAGCAACATATTTCTGTGGTAACATTCATATATTCATGTGTTTAATACTTAGTTAAAATCCGTTCTCAACAAACAGTTGCACGAAATCTTGATCGCTTTCACCGAAGTGGTTGAGAATCCATTGTCTTACAAAATAGAAAAATTCCGGTGCGTTGTATTTCCCTGATGCATAAGCCTGCTGAAATTTATGGGCTGTTTCGGTAAATAAACGGTGCTCTTTGGTGTGGAATTCAATATTTTCATATCCAAACTGTTTGAAGTATCGCTCCTCAGTACTGAAATGATAGGAAGTATAATCGATAAGGTTTTTGAGTATTTCTTTTATTTCTTTCTTCGACTTTTCTTCGAGAAATGCTCCGAAAAGATGGTTTGCAAGTTCAATAATACGGTTGTGCTGTTCGTCGATTTCGTTGAGACTGGTCAATAAATCGGGCGATTTTTCAATTAGTTGGTTATTCTCGTTGGCTAGGCTCGAGAGTGTTAGTGTCGATGATGTGTCGAAACCTGGAAGCGATTCTTCAGAGTCTGCATCAAGGGACTCAGAGTTTTTTGTCTGATTTTGGGCAGATGGTCGTTGGTTGAGTTCTGCTATATGCTGTTCAAGTTCCTGAATTTTCTTTTCCAGTTCCGATATTCGTTCCTGTTTTTTATGGAGGTCGGTTACATCGAACCCGATTTTTAACACTTTATAAGGAGTTCCGTCTTCATCGAGGATTGGTGTATATGTTTCTGAAAGATATACATCACGACCGTTGTAAATAATGTGGGTTAGTTCTTTGCGCGGTATTCCGTTTCGAAGATCTTCCCAAAATTCCTCGTATTCTTCCGGATCGCGGTTGCGGAAATCTGTTCCATCTTTATGGTAGGTGCCGATGATTTGCTCTTTACTGAGGCCGAAAAGTTGTGCTACGGCATCATTAACAGCAACTATTCGCCCATTGAGATCGTACTCTACGGTGTAGGTTGACGCACTGAGAGCTTGAATTAAACCACGCATTTCGTATTCTTTCCGAGCCGATTCTTCCTGGGTTGCTTGCAACTCTTCGAGGTTTTGGCGCATTTCTTCTTCCTGAGCGGCAAGTTCTTCACGTTGCTGTTGCGATTGGAGCAGCAATCGCTGGGTTTTTTCGTTTATCCGAACGTTGGATATGGTAGATGCTACGCTTTCGCCTATTTTTTCGAGGAAGTCGATTTGATATGGTTCGAATTTATGGAACGAAGCCAGCTCCATAACTCCAAAAATCTGATCGTTTAACAGTACCGGAACTAATATCAAACAGCGCGGGTTGGCCGTACCCATGCCCGAGGTTATTTCTATATAATTCTCTGGGATTTCAAGTAGATAAATGGTTTTACGTTCATAAGCACATCGCCCGACAAGATCTTCGCCGATGGTTATTTTTTTCTTCATGTATTTTTGCCTGTTGTAGGCAATGGCGGTTGTCATTTCAAGATGTGGTTCTTCTCCTTTATCGTCGTAATAGACAAAGAGTGCTCCTTGGTTGGCATTGACATAGTTCACCAAATTCGACATGAGTTCGAACGAGAGTTTCTTTAAATCGTTGTTGTTGTTTCGAAGGATTTCGCTGAATTTCGCCAAGCCTTCGGTTATCCAGCGTTGCTTTTCGTCTTCTATTTTGCGTTTCATTTCTTCCTCTTTTGCTTTTTGAAGACTTTTCTGCATTTCGAGTAATGCATTTCCTAAAACATCATTCTTACTTAAAAGCTGATATTCAACGTCGAGATTGCCTTCTCCAATTTGTCGGGCAAACTTTGCTGTTCTCTCAAGTCCTTCAATCAAACGATTAAGCGATTCTGCCATTTGGCCAATTTCGTCCTGACGGTTGATTTTAAGCTTTTCAATAGCGGCTAAGTCTCCTAACGAGAGTTGTTTTATGGTTTCGGTGGTTAGTACCAAAGGGCGACTTATGGAGCGGGAAATCCTATAGATTAAGATTGTTAGAATCAGTAGCCCTAAAAGGGTTACAATAATTGAAACCTGAAAACTACGATTGGCCTTTTTCATTATGGATGCCATGGGGATGGCAATTCCTATTGACCATGGGGTTTTGGTTTTCCCTACGTTGATCCGATTGAATACCACCAGGGTTTCTTTGTTCGTTAAGGGATCTATGGCTATAAAATCGAAATTCGTACCGCTGATAATTTTTTGAGTCAATTGGTGTTCAGAATCGTATTTTGGAACAAATTCCGAAATTTTTTTGCCAATAACTTCTTTATGGGGGTGTGCTATAAAAACTCCTTGGTTTGAAAGCAGGTAGGCATAACTGTCGGCAAAGGGGTTTATTCTGCCCACAATCTCCTGGAGTTTGTCCATGGTGATATCGGCTGCAACAATGCCTACGTACTGTCCATTTTTTAGAATGGGGACAGAAATAGATGTCATGAATTTCTGATCCTGTGAACCTTCGAGGAACACATCCCAATAAGGTTCCCAAATTGACTCGGTAGCTTCACGTTTAATTTTTGAATACAGTGGAGGATCACCATCCATACTGCGAAAGGTTGTAGAGTATTTTATGGTTTTGTTTTCTCGGTAAAAGGTTATTACGAATCGTCCGTAATCTTTGGTGTAGGTAGAGTCTATCATTCTAAGTTCCCAACTGTCCCATAGTTTATAAAACTGGGGGTTGTTTTCAAAAACATTTCGGTACATGTTGATTACTAGATTTTGCCATTGGGTTCTAGGCATTGTATGATAAGTGCTAAAGGTTTGGGCTAAGGTGCGAATGATATGGGCACTTTTATTAAGCTCGTCTTCTGCTTCTTTGGCCGAGTTTTGACAGATAGTTTTAATCAGTTCGGTGGTTTGTTGGAAAGTTGTTTTTCGGGTGTTTAGGCTGATGTATCCAATAGATAGAATGAAGATTACCAGCGTTGTGCCTAAAATGAACACCAACATTTGGTTGTTGATATTCAGCCGTTTTATGTATTTTGACATCATACCGGGAAAGTCTTTATTTTAAGGCCTAAAAATAGTTATAATTGCAAAACTCTGTTCAAATATCGATAAAAAACCTTAAATTCACAACTTGGGTAGATAAAAGTTTCTCCAGGCTCAAAGTACAGTCTCTTATCAATAATTTCGTAATGATTGGATAAACAATGTAAATTAGCAGGCTGCAGCCTTCGTTGTTATTACAAAAAATTCGTATGTTTGTAACTAAATTTTACCGAAAACTATGAATCTTGAAGCAATTCGGGCCGTTTTGGTTCGCGATGTTGAAGAGCTTGCTGCAATTATTCATGAACTAGAACCAGGATATACAGTTAGTAAGATTGAGGCCCAGATTTTAAAATCGAAAATTAAAAATTTGTCAATAGAGGTAACTGCGTTGTTCGAAAATCTCGCTGCAAGTAACGTTGGCGTGGTTATCCAAACATCTACAGAACTACAAAATCCGGTTAGCAGCTCTGAGATAACACCTCACACAGCCAATTCAAAAAATGAAAAGCTGGGAAGCCATTCTAAAAAGCCCTCTTCCAAAGAAATTCAGGAAGCAAGCCAACCGATAGCTCCGAAATCTCACAAAATAGAAATGACCTCAAATATTGCGCCTACGGCTGTTGCTGCTTCAAAGGCAAATGAGGCAGATAATGTGCAGAGATCGGAAAACGTTGTCAGCAGGCCTAATATTATGGAGGTAGAAGAAACTAAAAAGCCCACCGATACGGCTACCCGGGTTACTTTAGCCGATAAATTTACCGAAACCAACCTGTCGTTAAACGATCGTATCGGACAGAGTAAGGCTCTTATTGACCGTGCTTCGCTGCTTGGAAGAAAGCCAGTTACCGACATTCATAAGGCAATTAAAATTAACGATAGAGTTGGATTTATTCGTGAACTTTTCAATGGTGATGCCGCCAAGTATCAACAAACTATAGATACTCTTAACCACCTGAGTGATTTGGATGAGGCGTTGCGCTATATTCATGAAAACTTTTCCTGGGATCAGGAGACCGAAGTTTTCAAGAATTTTATTGAGGTAATCTACCGCCGTTTTATGCAATAGATCTATGCTTTATGTAGTCCCCACTCCAATTGGCAATTTGGAAGATATTACCCTCCGAGCCATCAGGATTTTAAAGGAGGTGGATGCTGTTATTTCCGAAGATACACGAACAACAGGGATTCTTTTGCGGCATTATCAGATTAGTAAACCCATAATAGCTTTTCACAAATTCAACGAACATGTTGTTGTCAATAAATTAGCCGACAGGATGGAAGCCGGTGAAACCATGGCTCTTACTTCCGATGCTGGAACGCCGGGAATAAGCGATCCCGGATTTTTACTAATCAGAGAGTGTATAAATCGAGGGATAGAAGTTTTAACGTTGCCTGGACCAACAGCCCTAATCCCTGCTGTAGTTAATAGTGGCCTACCATGCGATCGCTTTTCATTTGAGGGTTTTTTACCTCAAAAAAAAGGAAAAAACAAGCGCATATCGATGTTGGCAAACGAACCCCGCACCATGATTTTTTACGAGTCGCCCCACCGACTGGTTAAAACCCTGGAAATGATGATTCAACTGCTTGGCTCCGAAAGACGGGCTGCTGTTTGCCGTGAAATATCTAAAATTTATGAGGAAACAGTTCGTGGAACGTTAACCGAACTTTTTGAATATTTTACTACCAATCCCCCAAAAGGAGAAATTGTTTTAGTGATTGATGGGAATAAGGAGTAAGATTTTTGTTGTTATCGGCCTTGCTTTTGTTTTCACAACCCGATTGGTTGCACAGATTCCGTTGCCGGTTAATTATCATGAAAGCGAGGGGTTAATTTGTGGAAAAATATATCGATTGCACTGCGATCAGCAAAATTACATCTGGATATCGTCCGAATATGGATTGTTTCGTTTCGATGGATACAAATTTGTAGAAATTGATGATTCTTCTCAGAATGAGTCAATAGAGGCCGTTGACTTTATCGAAAAAGGAGACTCCCTTTTAATTTTAGATAAGTCCGGCACCCTCTATTTTTGGGTTAAAAATTCATTGGTTGGGCATATATTTCCGACAGTCGATTTAAGCAAAAACAGGGATTTTTCCATTATTCCCGGAACGTTCTATTTAAAAGGAAGCCACTATGGGTTTATCTCTGTAGGATTAGGAAATGTTACCATCTCCCGGAACGGCAATGTGGAAATTGCAGATAGGCTGGAGACGGAAAAATCGTGGTTAACCGATTTGTTAATCCTATTGTTTGAGAAAAAAGTTCCTAGGGAAGATATAAGAAAATTTGTCCAGAGGCTGGATATTTCACCTTTTAAAACACTCACTCAAATTCCACCCGTAGTTTCGCGACATAAGGATTCTCCATCAATTTATCTTCTTGGAGGGAGGATCTATTTCAAAGATGAATTAGTTTGGGAAAAAACACAAAACCGGATTACGGCTGAGGGAGAATTACTTGGAATTGACTATCAGGCAGTAGAAAGCAATGGGATTTGTATTCGTTTTCCAAAAAAACCCTTAACTCTATTGACGACAACTACTGTAACCGATTGTATCAGCGATAAAGAAAATGGGGTTTGGATTGCAACCGATGAACACGGGCTGTTTTACATAAAAAACCTTTTTGTACGGAATTTTAGTATCAAAACCGATCTGTTATTTTCAGATATCTCCGATATTGCTTATGCTAGTGAGGGACATTTTTTTTTGATAGGGAAGTCTTTTTCTATAAATGAGGTAAATGAATACGGAATGATAAAGGAGAACTTTTTTATTCCCAACCTAGTACCGATAAAGAATGCGCTATACTTGAAACATCACAATATTCTGGCCGGAATCAGCAATAATCAATTGGTGACTATTCGGTTATCAAAGAGCCAACCAGAGGTTAAGGTCCATCCTATGCCGGATGTTACAAGCCTAGCCTTGCACAACGATACAATCTATTTCACATCTTCGCAGGGAATATTCTATTTAAGTCCGCGACGAGCATTAACAGTTCCTATAATTAAAAGAAGCTTGCCCAATGAAGCAAGGCTCTCTACATGCGGAGATAGAATGTTTTTAATAACATCGTCGGAAATTTATACCATTAACGGAGAAAATCTTATTAAACAGGAGGTAGGGCTCAACAATCAAGCACAACCGGTTGTTGCACCTTTTTGTGTTGGACAAAACCAGTATCTGGTTAATAAAAATCTTGGCATTATTAGACTACCACAATCTGGCAATGGAAATCATCCAACTGAGGTGATTTTGGAGGGAGCTAGCATAACATCGGTCTGTTCTAATTCAAAATATCTTTTTGTGAGTACAAACCATGGTTTGTGGGCAGTTCCTATTGATAACAACACCCTTTCCTATACCGGACAATTTTTAATAAATAAAGCATGGGGAATTTCTTCTATGGAAATTGAAAAAGTGTTGTGCAACGAAAATGTTTTGATAGTGAAAACAAAGCGAGGTGTAGATATTATTCCAATTTCGCAAATCAATCAAAGGTATACCACCCATTGTTTCGAAACTGAAATTTTGATTAACGGAAAGCCGATGAACTTTTGTCCTGTACTACGCCTGAACGATGAGCAGAATAGTATAGCACTAAACTTTTCGCCATGTGCATATAAAAATGAGAGAGCTTTTACGTTTCGCTATATTGTGCATCCATACATGCAACAACACCAAATTGTCAACACACCAAGTGTATGGGTGTTTTTACCTGGTTTTGGCCAATTCAAAATTGATGTAGAATGGTTGAATTATTATGGCCAGTGGTCAAAAATTACTGAATTGGAGATAATCCGCGAAAAGCCTTTGTACAGAAAAACGTCATTTTACATTGCTATTCTACTAATCATTGGCGGAGCTATAGGATATCTGATTTATTTGCGCATTGTGTTATTCCAGAAAAAAACCGAGCTGGCGCTCGAACGTAAAGAGAATGCACATTTAATTATGGCACAGCAACTTAATCCACATTTTACCTTCAACTCCCTCAGTGCTATTCATCATTTTGTGTTAACCAACAATAGGGAAGAATCGAGTCGATATCTCACCAAATTTTCTCATTTAATGCGTGGAGTTATCGATTATTCTGCACAGGACTTTGTTGATCTGGAAAGCGATTTGGCGATGTTAAAGATGTACATTGAGCTTGAGATGCTTCGTTTTCCTAATGTTTTCACATTTCATCTGAAAATTTCCGAACAGATTGACCCGCTCAAGGTATTGGTACCTCCGTTTTTAATTCAACCTTTTGTAGAAAATGCCATCCGACATGGGGTTGCCCAAATTCCCGGTAATGGGAAAATTGAGTTGGATGTTAGCCTGGAAAACAACCACATTCTTTTTACACTCACGGATAATGGCCATGGAAGAGCCAAAGCCATTCAAAACCAACGTTATATTTTTTGGAAAAATAAAAAACAAACCGGGTTGACAATACTCTTTAAGCGAATAAAACAATACAACAAAATTTATCCGGGGAAAATATCGTTTCATATAGTCGACTTATTTAATGAAGAAAATCAACCGGCGGGAACAAAAGTAATTTTGGTTTTACCAATCTTAAAAAGAAAAGTAGAAGCTTAAAATTGCCTTCACAAAACACCTTACAAAGATTTTTATTAACTTGGTGCCATTAATTAGGTTGTTTAACAATGGAAAAAATCCATTTAACCTGCGGAATAATCGATGATGAATTTTACGCCCTGGAAACCTTAAAAATGTTGATTAAAGAGGCGTGCCCCCATGTTACTGTTAAGTGGACTGCACAGCATTTTCGTGAGGCCGTGCATCATATTAAGGAAGATACTCCCGATTTTGTTTTTCTCGACATAGAACTTCCCGAGAAAAATGGATTCGATATTCTTAGAGAGGTTCAGGATCGCAATTTCGATGTCGTTTTTATTACCGCCTACGATCAATACGCCATTCAAGCGTTTAAATTCCATGCCGTTGATTATCTCCTTAAACCCATTGGGCTTGATCAATTGTCGGAGGCGGTTGATAGGATCGAAAAAAACAAACAACTTCAGCGCAAAAATTGGAAGCACACGCTCGACCATTTCTCATCGGCAGGGTATCCATCCAAAATTTGCATCAATACAACCGACAGTTTTTTGTACCTCAAACTCGAAGAAATTGTAATGCTTGAGGGAGAGGGCAGTTACTCTCAGATTTATTGTACCGATGGGAAACGTTACACGGTATCGCGTGGTTTAGGTGATCTGGAGCGAGTTTTGCCTCCAAACAATTTTTTCAGGACTCATAAATCACAAATTGTTTCGCTCGAACATGTTAGAACCTACAATCGCGAAACGAATATCATAACCCTTCAAACCGGAGTTGAAGCCACTCTCTCGAGGCGCAGAAAGAAAGAGTTCCTTTCCATTATGAACGGAGCCAGATTTATTGACGAATAATTTTTGCTTAGGCTATCGGTACTTTTCCAATTTGTCAGCCATTGGTAAATTCCGGGAAGCAGATATGTGCCATTTGCAATGAACCATAAGTTCATCGGATATTTGAAGTGCATCCCGAATGGCTTTGTTAAAGACTATTTGTATTGTTTCTATATCTCCTTCCACTACAGTTTCCATCGGGCACACCATGTATCGAATTCCTGAACTCTGAATTACTTCAATGGCTTTGTCGATTGCTTTAAGAGCGGTTGAGTTTTTATCAATAGGCAAAACCTGAATTGAGGCGGTAACAATTTTATCCATATGTCAAAAGTGTTTAAAATCAGAGTTCAAAGAGTGCTCGATTTCGTCGTTCGATAGATATTTGGCGTTGGTGAGAATATATTTTTCACGTATAAATTTCCCCAGAGAATTACATTCGTTAATTGCTTTAGCAACGCATTCTCTGATATCTACAACAAAAGGTAATAAACAAACAATTTTGATAAAATTTCCGTCGAGTGTTATTTCAGAAACCTCACCATTAAACTGTTTAAAAGTAAACTCAAATTCTTTTCGTACTAATTCGAACTGAACACTCGAAAAGGGTTTATTCTGGTCGTTAAAAAGAACCACAAAATATCGCAGCGAATCGTTTTTGCCTCCCAGACCAGAAGTAATAAAAACAGCATTCAATTCGAGCAGTTCAGCTTCAAGCCGTGCTCTACTTTCGTAAAGAGCCAGAATTGCCCACTCTTTCAGTTCTTCCGGCGCTTGTTTTTCAAAATTCTCCAAAAAATGGTAATACTCCACCTTTTCAATTGAGGCAAATGTAGTAAGAATTTCTTTTTTTTCGTTAATGCTGACTTGAGGATCGAAAACTTTCTCGGCTTCTGAAAGGTAGTCTTTATCCTTGATTAGGTTCATTTTTACACGCATCGAAAGGTCGAAGTATTCTTGTTGAGCTTCCAAACTGACCGATTGGTCGAATACCTTGACCATGTAGTTTCCGCTTTTGAGAAATTCCCGTAGGTCGTCGTAGTTATCGGGGGTCATATGTAAGAATAAAATGGATTATTTTGGGTAATCGACAGAATCTAAAGATAAACAAAATTTTTGCAGAAGGACAAAATTTTTGATTATTTTGGGAATAATTTCCTCGTAAAACGCTACCTTTGAAGTGGGTAAAACAACATAAGTTAGACCCTTATAAACGCTTGAATAAACCAAATTGTGTCTCTTACGTTTTGAGTAAAGTTAAATGTTTGTAACGCATGAATGTATTAGGAATTGGGAATGCTTTAGTTGATATTCTGGCTCGTATTGAGAGCGATGTTTTACTTGAAGAGTTAGGATTTCCCCGTGGCTGTATGAAATTAGTAGACAAAAATTTCAGTAATGAAGTTCTAACCAAAATATCCGGATTTCCTAAGGTTCAATCGTCTGGTGGATCTGCGGCCAATACCATTCATGGATTAGCCCGCTTGGGAATAAAAACCGGATTTGTAGGAAAAACAGGTAACGACGAATTAGGGCGTTTTTTTATTAAAGATCTGCAAGACTCAGGAATACAAAGTCATATTTGCTACTCTGAAACTGAAACCGGAAGGGCAATTGCCATGATTAGCCCCGATGGTGAACGTACCTTTGCAACCTATCTTGGAGCCGCTGTTGAATTGGATGCCCCCGATTTATCGGAAAACACTTTCTCTACCTACCAAATGATACACGTTGAAGGATATTTAGTTCAAAACCACAATCTTCTGTCAGCAATAGGAAATTTTGCTCAAAAGTACCATTTGAAATATTCCCTCGATTTGGCAAGTTTTAATATTGTGGAAGAAAACCTCGATTTT
The DNA here is from genome assembly GCA_937981765.1 of uncultured Bacteroidales bacterium. Classification (GTDB taxonomy): domain Bacteria; phylum Bacteroidota; class Bacteroidia; order Bacteroidales; family Salinivirgaceae; genus JAAYQU01. The sequence goes on along the minus strand of CALJOM010000012.1, from coordinate 10,696 downwards.
TTGAGAGATTACGTTGCCAAATATGTTGATATTCTTTTTGCCAACGAGGAAGAGGCCAAGGCTTTTACCGGAAAGACAAGAAAGGAGGCTTTGGAAACAATGTCGCATATGGTGTCCACAGCTGTGGTAAAGCTCGGTAAGGATGGGTCGATGGTTCTGCATAAGGGGGAATATGCCGAGGTAGGCGTAATAGACGCCAGTTTGCTCGACACCACCGGAGCCGGAGATCTTTACGCTGCCGGATTTCTTTACGGCATGATTAATGGATTTTCTCCCAAAGATTCAGCCTGGTGTGGGGCCGTCTTGAGCGGTCACGTTATTCAGAACCTAGGGGCCAAAATTTCTGAAGAACAATGGAATCGGATTTCCCTGATGATTAAAAAATAGGTATAATGAACCGGCATATTCCCAATATAATCACTGCGGCCAATCTGTTCAGCGGATGCGTAGCGGTGGTCTTTGCCTTTGAACAAAAACTTGATCTGGCGCTATACTTAGTATTGCTAGCGGCAATTTTCGATTTTCTCGACGGATTTGTTGCCCGACTATTAGACGCATATTCTGATGTTGGAAAACAACTCGATTCTTTGGCCGATGTAATTAGTTTTGGATTCGCCCCATCGGCTATGTTGTATATAGCAGCTAAGCCTATCTGGAGTTATTATTGGTTATCGTTTTTACCGTTTCTAATTGTAGTTTTCTCTGCTGTACGTTTGGCAAAATTTAATGTCGATTCACGTCAAAATGTCGACTTTTTAGGATTGCCCACGCCTGCTAATGCCATATTTTTTATTTCATTTTCAAACCTCTTGGCACAGAATCAGAGCTCGCTATTTCAGCTCCCGGTAATCTCGCTTATATCTGTATTTTTCATGCTTATGGTTATTGAAACTCCTCTATTTTCCTTCAAGAAAATTTCAGGAGATAGCAGAAAAATTGTTTTTATTTCGCTACTTATTTTGGGGGCGGTTGTTTCAATTTGGTGGTTAAAAATCTTGGCTGGGGTGGTTATCATCCCTCTATATATTTTACTGAGTTTTGCTTTACAGACACTCAATCGAAAAATTCCAGGGAACAACCGAACAAATTGACAATATTTAACTCTAATAATGTTGAGACGTATGAAATTTATTGTAGAAATCGATGTAATGCCACTCAAGGCATTGTTAGACCCACAGGGTAAAGCTGTTACCAATGTGTTTCACAACATTGGATACAAGGGCATTGAAAACGTTAGAGTTGGAAAACACATTACCCTCGAAATTGAAGCATCAAGCACCAAGGAAGCTGAAAAATTAGTCGATGAAGCCTGCAAAAAAGTTCTTATCAACCCAATTATGGAAAGCTATGAATTTCGGTTAAAGAAAGCCGAGTAGTTTAGGCATTTGGTTGTAATAGGTTTATTGTTTTTATTCGGTTTAAAGTCGATACCATCAAATTCTATCAGGTATGAGTGAATTAAGGAATTTATTTATGGCTTATTTACAGCAGTTTGGACTCTCTGAGTCGATGCAAATTATTGTGTCCAACCTGGTTTTTGTTACAGCCCTTTTAATAGGGGCGATTATTCTACAGTATATCAATCGTTCAATAGTACTTGTAGTTATTGAACGAATAATTCGAAAAACTGAAGTAACTTGGGACGATAAGTTTCTGGAGCGTAAGGTTTTTACCAGAGCAATTCAGATTATTCCCATTTTATTGGTTTATTTATTAATTCCCAAGGCAGTTCAGCTTGAAGATATTACCCTAGTAGAGATTCTTCAAAAGGTTGTAAGGCTTTACATGGTAGTTTGGGCGGCAGTAGTGGTAAATTCTGTGTTGCTCGCCCTGAACGACATTTATGAGGAATTTGATTTTGCTGCCGAACGTCCAATAAAAGGAATAATTCAAACCATTCAGATCATAGTTTTCTTAGTAGCAGCTATATTTTTCATTTCCATAATACTAAACAAGTCGGTTACCTATCTTTTGGCTGGGTTAGGTACTATGACCGCTATTCTTATGCTGGTCTTTAAAGACAGTTTGCTTGGTTTGACAGCAGGAATTCAAATGGCATTTAACCGCACGATAAGACTTGGAGATTGGATTACAGTGCCAAACCACAATGCTGATGGTACTGTAATAGAAATAACCTTGAATTTTGTTAAGGTACAAAACTGGGATAATACCATTACCATTTTGCCATCTTACACTCTTGTTTCTACTGCCTTTCAAAACTGGAAAGGAGTTCAGGAAACCGGAGCGCGAAGGATTAAACGACATTTGGTTATCGATCAATCCTCAGTAAAGTTTTGCACTCCGGAGATGCTGGAGCGATTTAAAAAAATCGATTTAATAAAAGATTATGTTAACGAGCGCGCAGCAGAAATTGAAAAGTACAACCAAGAGAAGGGGGTAAATACCGAATTGGCGATTAACGGTCGCCGAATGACCAACCTGGGAACTTTCCGCCGATATGTTACCGAGTATCTCAAAAATCACCCCAAAATTCGCACCGACTTAACCCTTGTGGTACGTTACCTTCAACCCACAGATAGGGGTTTACCAATAGAACTTTACGTTTACTCCAGCGAAACAGGATTGGTTGACTTTGAAGCTGTTCAATCCGACATATTTGACCACCTGTTAGCCTCAATTGAAACCTTCGAACTTAAGCTATTCCAATCACCTACCAGTAGTGATTTTAAACAATTGGCAGGCATTTTGAACGTTACTAAAGCATAAACATTTTATGGACCTTATAAATTTAAATTGTCATGAAAACACTACTAACAACCACTCTATTAGTCATAACATTTGCATTGCAGGCCCAAACCGCAAGTCCCAGGATAGTGTTTGACAAAACAGCTCACGATTTTGGAACCATTAACGAAGCCGACGGTAAGGTAAGCTATCGGTTTTCTTTCACCAATGCGGGAGCGCAACCGTTAGTCATCACAAGAGTGCAGCCCACGTGTGGATGTACTACTTCCAATTATACCAAGGAACCGGTTCAGACTAATCAAAAAGGTTTTATTGAAGCGGTTTTTGATCCGTCGAATCGTCCCGGACCATTTTCAAAAAGCATAATGGTTAGTACCAACGGAGATCCGGCTACCGTTACCATCACTATCCACGGGAATGTGGTGCCTAAACCACGTTCTATCGAAGACGATTATCCCTTGCAAATCGGCGATTTACGCTTACAAAACACCCAGTTTTCATTTTTCAACATAACTAACGCAGAAGTGGTAAGTCGCGAAATAGCAATTATTAATATCGGTAAGGAGCCTATTTCAGTAAAAGTTAAAGATCTTCCCGCCTGGATTACTATTGTTCAGGTTCCAGAGGTTTTGCAACCAAATCAGAAAGGTGTTTTACGAGCCACTATGGATGGTAGTAAGGTAAACGATTTTGGTTTTTTTACCCACAGAGTTTATCTATTAATAAACAACAAAGAGGAAAGAAACAATATGATCTCCATTTCGGCAACTATTAAAGAAGATTTTTCAAAACTGACACCTGAGGAACGAGCAAACGCCCCAAAAATAACCTTCAATAAGACCGAGTTTGATGTTGGTCAGGTAAAAGCCGGCGAGGTTGTTAAATACGATTTTGTTTTTAAAAACGAAGGGAAATCACCCCTAATCATTAGAAAAGTGCGCACCGGTTGTGGATGCACCGCATCAACCCCTCCAGCCGACAAGATTAAGCCGGGAGAAACCTCTTCCATTAAGGTTACATTCAATACTCATGGCCGTAAAGGTCGCCAGGCTCAATACATCGACGTTTATTGCAACGATCCCGCTTCATCGGAAGTAAAACTAAAATTATCCTGTACGGTGGTAGAATAATGCAATCTTTATTCTCTAGCCGATTAAGCTGCCAACAAATTTTCTTAAGCATCGTTAATGCTTAAAAAATATAGACCCATGCAAAACATCGACAATCCATCCGAGAATTTTAAAAGTGCGTTGAGAGTTAACCCAGGTGTTGAACAACCACCGGTAGTGAATCCTCATTTAGGGGCTAAAGGGGGGCGAAAGAAGAAGCTACAACTAACCCCTGATGAATATTTTGCGGGAATAACCTCGGGAAACAGAACGGTGCTTAGCATGGCTATTACTATGGTAGAAAGTTCTCTGCCACAGCATCAGGAAATAGCCCGGCAGATTATCGAAAAATGCTTACCCTACTCAGGGAAATCGTATAGAGTTGGGATTACAGGAGTTCCCGGTGTTGGGAAAAGTACGTTCATAGAGGCACTGGGAATGGAGGTTACCCGTAGAGGCAACAAACTCGCCGTGCTGGCAGTTGACCCCAGCAGCGAGCGCTCCAAAGGTTCCATATTGGGCGATAAAACCCGAATGGAAAAACTTACCAATAATCCCAATGCCTTTATCCGGCCAACGCCATCGGCCGGCTCTTTAGGAGGAGTTGCCCGCAAAACACGAGAAACCATAATTCTGGTTGAAGCAGCAGGCTTTAATACCGTATTTGTTGAAACCGTTGGCGTTGGACAGTCGGAAGTGGCCGTACACAGCATGGTAGATTTCTTTTTGCTTCTTATGCTCGCCGGTGCAGGCGACGAACTTCAGGGAATAAAGCGTGGAATAATGGAAATGGCCGACCTTCTCGTCATAAACAAAGCCGATAGCAACAACCGTGAAAAAGCTTTGCAGGCACAAGCTGAATATGCCGGAGCTCTCCAATTGTTCCCACCAAAACCTTCGGGTTGGGTTCCCAGAGCAGTAACGACCTCAGCACTATTTAATCAAGGGATTGAGGAGGTCTGGAATATTGTTGAAGATTATGCCCGCCTCACTCAACAAAACAACTACTTTTTCACCAATCGGGTTCAACAGTCAAAATTCTGGATTTACGAAACCATCAACGATACCTTAAAGAATCGTTTTTACAATAACCCGGAGGTTCAGAAACTACTTAGCGAAATGGAACAAAATGTGTTACAAAACAAAATTTCCCCCTTCGAAGCTGCTGCCCGATTGCTTCAGGTTTATGAAACAAAATAAGATGGCCTAATGGGACGAATTTTAGCCATAGATTACGGTTTAAAGCGTTGTGGAATTGCGGTTACCGATCCATTGAAGATCATAGCCCAAGCCCTCAACACAGTTTCTACAAATCAAGTTATGAGTTTCCTGGAAAATTATATGGCCATGGAGGAGGTGGAAACCCTTGTGGTTGGACTGCCCAAACAAATGAACAACTCCCCGAGCGAAACCGAACCTCATATTGCAGGATTTATAAAGCGGTTCCGACAAAAATTCCCCAATGTTCCCATAGTGCGCGTTGATGAACGATTTACCTCGAAAATCTCGCAACAAGCCTTAATATTAGGCGGCGCCACTAAAAAACAAAGGCAAGATAAAGAATTGATCGATGCTATAAGTGCCACCCTAATTTTACAAACCTATTTAGGACAAAACCTATGATTTATCCGATTTTGGTAGCTGGACACCCTACTTTACGAAAGAAAGCCGAAGAAATAGATAAAAACTATCCCAATTTCCAGGAGATAATTGCCAATATGTATGAAACCATGCAACACGCCGAGGGGGTTGGATTGGCGGCGCCTCAGGTAGGATTCCCCATTCGATTGTTTGTTGTGGATGCCACCCCTTTTGCCGAAGACTACCCGGAGGTAAAAGACTTCCGCAAAACATTCATCAATCCAAGGATAGTAGAAGAATTTGGAGAAGAATGGTATTTTAACGAAGGATGTTTAAGTGTTCCCGGAATACGGGAGGATGTGTTGCGAAAATCCAATGTGCGGTTAACCTATTACGACCAAAACTGGCAATTTCACGAGGAGGTTTTTACAGGAATAGTTGGCCGGATAATTCAACACGAATACGACCATCTTGAAGGCATTTTGTTTACAGATAAAATATCACCACTCAAAAAACGTTTATTGAAACGAAAGCTTTTGGAAATTGCCAAGGGAAATGTAAACACTAGCTATCGTATTAAAAACAATTTGTAATCAAAAACCATTTTAACCAAACGTAAACCAGAAAACCCATGAATAAGAGATTAATTTTTGCGGCAAGTGCAAATGTGATTTTTTTAGCGTTAGTGACAGTCGTTAGTTGTTCTAAAAAAGACAACCAGCAGAAACAATGGATTGAAAACATTAAAAAAGCTGAACATGAGCTCGATAGCCTACGGAAAATTCAATCCAGAGTTACTGACGAGACCTTTTCTTTGCTAGCTCTCTATATTAACTATGCCGACACTTACAAGCAGGATTCTCTAGCCCCTGTTTTTCTTTATCGCGCAGCTGAGAATTCTCTCTACATTAACCAACCACTTCAAGCGATAACTTACTTAAAACGAATTGAATCTGAATATCCTAACTTTGTAAATTTGGGCAACGTCTTGTTTCTTACTGGATTTATCTACGATAACAACTTGAAAAACTTCCACGATGCAAAAACCTATTACGAACGGTTTGTTGAGAAGTTCCCAGAACACCCTCTGGCAAACGATACCCGATTTCTACTGCAACATCTTGGCAAATCGCCCGAAGACCTGATTAAAGAATTTGATGCGAAAAACAAACAATAACGTAAATTCAAAAAAAAGTATTATTTTAGCCCAACACAGGTACGTTGCTTATGATTTTTGCCAGGAAGGACAATAACCACATCCAATTTCTTCAGACAATTCCCCTACTAGCAGAATTGCCTAAGAAAACCCTGAGCAAAATTTCTGCAAAATTATTAGAAGCTTCATTTCCTCAGAATCATACCATTTTTCGTAAAGGGGAAATACAGGATTCTATGTATTTCATCCAAAATGGCTCCGTGAAGGTTCACGATGGCGATTATGTTTTTGCCGTTTTGAACCGACATCAGTTTTTCGGTGAATATTCTCTCATTGAGCCCGAGCCCCGTGCTGCTGATGTAACAACCATTTCTGAATGCAACTTGCTGGAGCTTACAAGGAAAGATTTTGATGAAATTGTTGCCACAAACCCAGAATTAGCATCTGTATTTCTAAAAGAATTTGTGCTCAGGTTGCGTATCAACAATTTACTTGAGGAGAAATTTACGCATAGAACCATCGAAGTACAGAAAGAAAAAGCCGAGCTACTAAAACAGCGTGATGAACTCGAGAAAGAACGCCTTGAACTGATGAGCCTGAACAAAACAAAAGATAAGTTTTTAACCATTGTAGCTCACGACTTAAAGAATCCATTCAATACAATACTGGGCATTAGCGAATTACTGCTTACAGACTACGACCGGTACGATCGCGATCAGATTAAATCCTTCCTTGAGCAAATACACAAATATTCGGCAAACGCTTATAACCTTCTTGACAACCTCCTTCAATGGGCTCGCTCACAAACAGGAAGATTAAAACTCAAAAAAGCCCTTTACAATATTAAAGATATTGCCGAAGAAACCATAGAGATACTCCAAGGCTCAGCAACTCATAAAAACATTACCATCGAAATCGACAACCACTCCCTTTACATGGACCTTGATGTAAATATTGTGAGTACCGTAATCCGCAATCTTGTAGCCAATGCCATAAAATTTACGCCCGCCGGAGGGAAAATTAGGGTGGCTTGGGAAGACTCAGAATTCTATGCCAAAGTTAGTATCATCGATAACGGAATAGGTATTTCACCAGAGGACCAGGCAAAACTCTTTCGCATCGACACAAACCCAACAACCGTTGGAACCAGCGATGAGAAAGGAACCGGATTGGGCCTGATTTTATGCAAGGAGTTTGTTAAAATGCATCAGGGAGAAATCTGGGTAGAAAGCCAAATGGGTAAGGGAACCGCTTTTCATTTCACCCTAAAAAAAAGCAAAAACTAACTTCAAAATACCGGCAGCCATGAATACGAAATTTTTTTGTCCTCATTGTAAAGGAATTTTGAGCGTAAACAATCAGATTGTTTTTACAGTAAAGAAGGGCAGTAAACAAGGATTACTATTTTTAAGTCCTCATCTGGGCGATTATTCAGTGTGGCATCATCCTGAGTTTCACATGCAAGAGGGGGAAATTTTTAATTTTCATTGCCCAATATGTATGGCCGATTTATCGGTTAGAGGGCACAATAACCTTGCTGCTTTGCGAATGGAGGAAGATGGGAAAAGCTACACCGTAGTTTTTTCGCAAGTTAAGGGAGAACATTGTACCTATAAAATTTCAGAAGGTTCCATTGAAGCCTCATTTGGCGAACATTTCGCTAACTATGTAGATTTTGTAAGCGCTTCTATGCTGAAGTAGAGTTCTAACTATTTTAAAAGTTTAAAAGCCACACGGCTTAGCTGGGCTGTTAAAAATTTTAAAAGAGGGCTTAGCTGTTATTGCTTTACGAAATCATTGTCAACTGAGATGAACAATTTCTCAAAAAGGTGTAGAATTATTTACTTTGAGAAACATATTCGCTTGGTTGACTCTGTTCAATTAACATTCCTTTTTGAATAGACGAGCTACAAAAGAGTAAAAAAACATTTTTCACCTAATGTTCTCCTAATGCACGAGAGTTTACCTGTTTTTCTGCATTAGTTCAGTAATAACTTCTCCAGAAGATCCTGCCGGGGGAACTATATCGAGAAAAGCTGCCAATGTTGCGGCAACTGAAGTGGTAGATAGATTACGGTAAATAACAGTCCGCGGAATTCGCCAGCCAAACCAAATGAGAGGCACATGGGTATCGTTACCGTATCCGGAATTGGCATCAACCACGTTGTCGGATTTTTCGATCCAGCCGGGCTCGAGGTTTATAATTACGTCGCCCGACCGACGCTGGTTAAAGCTGCGTTGCATCATGGCAAAGATTCCCTGGCTAAAGCTGGTAGATTGCAATGTGGTGGCCGATTGGGCTGAAGATACACCGCTAAATTGTAAAACAAATCGAACAACCCGTTCTTGAACTTCGGGTAACGACAACTTGGAATCCTCAATAAGCGTGTGATTTAGGTAAAACTGTTTATTTCTGTACCCCAAAATCCAGTTTCCTTTTCCGTAAATGGCGTTTAGGTAGCTTGAGGTTAGGGTTTCAAGCGGTTTCGAGTCGAATACTCCGGCCGGTAGCCGATATTCCTGCAAAAACTTTGGATCGTGCGACGCACCACGATCGGAGGTTAATACTAAGAGCACGTCTTTTAGGCCAATTTCTGTGTCGAGAAACCTGATGAAATATTCCAGATCTTCATCTAGGCGGAGGTATGTATCTTTCACTTCCATTGAGAGTGGCCCGTATTTTCGCATAATTACTCCAGTGGGGTTTAATCCTATAATTAACACATCGGGGAAATCATCCTTTCCAAGCGATTCGTTAACAATTACCTGTTTGGCCATGTCGAATGTGAGGGTGTTTCCCATAGGAGTTTGGGTTAGTATTCGATAGCTTTGCGAAACACGTCGAAAATCGAGCAAATCGTAGCTAAAGGTAATTTTGCGAAAAAATTGTTGAAAACGAGAAAGCTCAACGGAATCGGCACTATTGGATTTTTTTGATGTCCACTTGCGATCTACATAAATTTCGGGGAGCTTTTTGTTGTTAAATTCGTTGAGCCAATTGGGTAGATCTTGCCGATAATATGAACTGGTTACCCAGTTACCGGAGAAAATATCGAACCACCAGGCACCGTGAGCAGCAAAGCCTCCGGCAATGGCAGCAGCTCGGCCCTCAATGGCTACTGAATGAATTTTGGAGCGGTTTTGGGATGCCAAAACCAGCTCGTCGGTGAAGGTGGGGATTTGTAGATCTCGTGGAGAAAAATTAAACTCATTTTTTGCACTGCCAATAACTGTTACGGTTTTATCAACACCTGCATTAACTTCTTGATTATTAATGCGAACAAACCAATTATCGGATACTATGCCATGGGTGGATGGATAGGCTCCGGTAACCAGCGTAGCATAGCCCGGAAGTTGTTGTGTAAGCATGTACTCGTGGTGTGCATTCGCGCAGAAAGAGCCCTCGGCGAGTAGTTTGTTAAATCCGTTGGGCCCGAAATCGTTTTTGAATTTCGAAATCAGGTCGAAACGCATCTGATCAATGATCAAAACTACCACTAATTTGGGTTTTTCTGAAGGGATATTGGGTATGGATTGTGAAAAGACGAGTGAATTTATTGTCAAAAACAGGAAAACAAAAAGATTTTGCATAGATAGCTACATTAAGAATCAACAGGTGTTATATAAAAACCATGGTATAAAAAGCGTATGGTGAATATTCAGCCTTACGGATAGTGCAAAAATAGTTATAATGTTTGGTTTTAAGGAACTTAAATTTTACTTTTTGTGGAGTTGGGCGTGGTAAAAAAACAGATATTGTGGGATAACAGTCCTAGATAAACGCTTGGTTTTAAAGACATTTTGATTTTATTTAAAAGTTAGCTGCAAGTTTGGTGTTGCGGGTGAGTTTTTTAGGAAGGCGTAACCCTAAAATTTGTTCTTGTCCGTTAAGGTGAAAAAGTTTGTACTAAATCTGTTTGGAAGGTAGTTTGTCCGAAAAGTCTGTAGAGAGAAAGGCTTGACCTATTTTATATAATTTTGAAGTTGACCCGATTGGTAAGTTCTCGTCAATACAATTTGACGGTATGACAACCCACAACCCAACCACTTGACAAAGTTTTCAGTTTTGGAAATAACCCGACAATGCCTACAAAACCTAACAGTTAGACAAAAAACAAAATTCCAAAAACATCAAAAAAATTAG
>CALJOM010000011.1 GCA_937981765.1 uncultured Bacteroidales bacterium | reverse complement strand
TTTGCCAAACATAATGCAATTTCAGAAGCATTAGGCATTGAGTTTTATTTCGCTCGTCCTTACCATTCTTGGGAACGGGGAGCAAACGAGAATACAAACGGGCTTATAAGAGAGTATATCCCCAACGGTTGCGATTTTGAAACAATTGATAATAAATATATTGAATGCATAGAAAAAATATTGAACAACAGACCAAGAAAAAGATTAAATTTTATGACACCAATTGAATATTTTAATTTATATTTGATAAATAATAAAGTTGCATTTGCAGCTTGAATTCAGCAAATAAAATTTAATCTTAATCACTAAATCAAGATACTATGAAAAAGTTTATGTTTTTAATCACTATTCTGACAGCACTCTCCATGCAAACTTTGGAAAGTCAGCCCCCTCAAGCATTTAGCTATCAGGCTGCAATACAAAACGCATCAAATCAGCCTTTAGCTAATACGACCGTTACCATTCAAATTTCGATACTGCAAGGATCGATAGCGGGTCCAGTAGTATACAGTGAAACCCATACCACAACCACCAACGCCCAGGGAATAGTCTCCCTAACCGTGGGAACAGGAAATCCCAAAAGCGGAAATTTTACAACCATTCCCTGGTCGCGTAACCAAATGTTTATTAAGGTAGATGTGGATCTTAGCGGAAATGGGAATTTTATACCTATGGGTGTCTCTCAAATCTTGTCAGTACCCTACGCTCTAACGGCCGGAAATGGACTGGATACTGAACCCGGGACCGAAGGCCAAACCCTTGTGCACAACGGAGATCGTTGGCAGGCCAGTTCTACCATTTTAGCCACAGAAACCGGAGTGGTAATCAACAGTTCGGACAAACGAAACAAAGGCCAAGCAATATTCGCTGTTAGAAATGCTTTGGGCGACACAATTTTCGCCGTATATGAAGACGGAGTAAAAATCATGATCGACGACTCTCCCACCAAATCGACCAAAGGAAGTTTTGCCGTTGGAGGCCTGAGTAGCACTAAAGAGCCGGGAACAGAATACTTGAAAGTAACTCCCGACAGTTCCTACATCCAGTTTAACACCGACACACGTACAACCAAAGGAGGCTTTGCTGTGGGAGGGCTTAGTTCAGGGAAAGCTATGGTTACCCCATATTTTACCCTACTTCCATCATTGATTAACTTCAACTTCGATATGGAAGCCGTAAAACGTTCCGGTAAAGGAGGTTTTGCCGTAGGAGGCCTGAGTAGTGGTAAAAACATCGTTCAGAACTATTTTACATTAAATCAGGATAGTATACGCCTTTACATAGAAACCGAAGAAAAAACCACCAAAGGCGGTTTTGCCGTGGGAGGTTTGAGCTCAGGAAAACCAGTAACCGACAAGTATCTTTCGCTGACACCCGGATTTATCCAATTCAATTTCGACGAGTCTCTTATCAGCAAAACCACCAAAGGCGGTTTTGCCGTGGGAGGGCTTAGTTCCGGAAAATCCAGCTTATTCAACTACTTCCATCTAAAACCCGACAGTGCAACTATTGTATTAAAGGATAAACCATTAAAAGGAGGGAAAGGATCATTCTCCATAAGTAATTTTGATAGCGCACAAACAATTTCCAACCTATTTTCCATTGACAAAGACTGCACGTTCATTGCTACTAAAGTTCATGCACAAGGAGACATGTTAATACAAGGAAACATAACCACCACTGGTAGCATTTTGAACCTGGTTTCCGATATCGATGGGAATTTATATTCAACGGTAAGAATAGTAAACCAAGAGTGGTTTACCCAAAACCTCAGAACAACCAAATACTCCGATGGAACTCCAATTTTTGACACCCTCTATCAAACTCCATTATACTACAATATAGCTCCGGACAGTGTTGAAGTTTACGGGTTTCTGTATTACAGCCTGGTCTTTTATTATGACAATAAAAATATATGTCCAACAGGCTGGCGCGTTCCATCTTACGCTGACTGGTATACTTTGTTTTCCAATGTCTCAGATCTATATTCCGACGATCAAACCGCACTGTTAAGCGAAATGTTCTTTTGGCCTACATTAGATATGAATGGAACTAACGCATCACATTTTGGAGCTGTCCCATCCGGATACGTCCTATGGAATACAAATGAAAACCCATCAACAGCCAATGTTTATGCGCACCATTTTTATGGATATTATTGGGGCATCGATATAGATTATAATATGGTATATGGATTTCAACTCCCTGGAGAGAGTTTAATAACTCCTGCCCAGCAGCCGTACTCCTCAGGCTATGCAGTGCGCTGTATAAAAAATTAATTAACTACCCCACAAAAATACCCCGAAGGAACGTATCTTTCGGGGTTCTTTTTTATTAATCACCCACAGGCTGTCAACCTAAAATATACTAACTTTGCAGAAAAGAGACAAAAAATCGACATATAAACCACACGCAACAGAAATTTAAAGCCATGTCAAAACCACGGTTATTTGGAATAATCTTTCTTATCCTGATGCTACACGCATGTAGCGAGAAAACAGAAACCCCTGTTATCAAAGGAGTTATTGAAGATGGAATGGGGAAAACAGTGTATCTCCGCGACATGACAATTAAAGGAGAAAAGCTCGACAGTACCGTTTTAACCCTCAACGGCAATTTCGAATTCTTTATTAACATTGATGAACCCAAAGATTTTCTGTTGTATATCGATCCGGAAAACTATCTAAGATTAGTAATCCTACCGGGCGAAAAAGTCTCAATTTTTGGTAAAGCTACAGATTTGTTATCTACCTGTAGTATTTCAGGAAGTGAAAATTCGATACAATTACGCAATATTATGCATCAAAACATACAAGCAAACTTAAAAATCGACAGCCTAAACCTGGAATACCGCCTACATGAGAATTCCCCCCAACTTCTATCAATCATGGAAAACCTTCACCGCCAAGCACTTGAGATAAAACGCAGCCAGCGGGAATACCTAGAAAATATTATTCTCCAAAATCAATACCCGTTAGTTTCCTATGTAATCCTATCGTTGCGGTTAGGGGTTACACCCATATTTTCCATAATTAATGATTATGAAATATTTGAGATGGTAGATTCCGCTGTGAATAGCAAATATCAGGGGACAACTATTGCCGAAACATTAAAACACTTTGTTGCAATAAATAAAGCACGTGTGTTAACCCACCAAACTCTTGAACAACAATTGAGCTCTGGAAACATTGCCCCCGAAATAGCGCTGCCAACCCCTGCCGGAGATACGGTAAAACTATCGTCACTCCTTGGGAATTATGTTCTGGTAGACTTTTGGGCATCGTGGAGCAAACCATGTAGGCTGAATAACCGAGAATTACTCCGAATCTTTAACCAATTTCGCTGGAGAAAATTTACCATATATCAGGTTTCTCTCGATACCGACCCTGAACAATGGAAAAATGCCATAAAAGCCGATAATCTTCCGTGGATAAACGTCAGCGACCTCCGATTCTGGGAATCGCAGGCAGCCAAAGCCTATAATGTAAAAGGCATTCCTTCAAACTTTTTATTGGATGCTGAAGGCAAAATTATTGGCCGCGATCTTTACGGAACAGCTCTTGTTGAAAAACTAAACGCCCAACTTCCGGCGGTGAGGCCTAAACCTGGGCCTGCTCAGCCAACCCAGAACTAACCGTAACTATTACACAGCATGCAAAAAAAAATATACTTTGCATCCGATGTTCATCTTGGATTTCCCGGATATATCGAAGGTAGAGAGCGTGAACTCCGTTTCGCCCACTGGCTCGATTCCATCATAGACCATACCGAAGAACTCTATTTATTGGGCGATATTTTTGATTTCTGGTTTGAGTACAAACGAGTTGTCCCCCGTGGATATACACGAATCATTGGTAGAATTGCACAATTTTCCGATAAAGGAATACCGGTGCATTACTTTGTAGGGAACCACGATCTCTGGCTCACCGATTATCTTACCAGCGAAGCTGGAATCATTCTACACCGTTCACCCTATCAAGTTTCCCTAAGGGGAAAGTTGTTTTACATGGCTCACGGCGACGGGTTGGGTAATGGAGACTATGGCTACAAAAGACTGAAAAAAATATTCACTAATAAAACACTTCGCTGGCTTTTTGCTGGGCTTCATCCAAACATTGCTTTAAAATTCGCCCTAAATTGGAGCAAAAACAGTAGATATTCCAAAGGTTTGGTGGCCGAACCATTCGACCGAAATACCGACATACTGTTTCAATATGCCGTAGAACTAGAACGCTCACAGCACCACGATTTTTATGTATTTGGACATCGACACCGTCCACTTATTGAACCTATTAAAAATAACCAAAGTCTTTTTATAACCCTTGGAGATTGGTTAACCCATTTTTCTTATGGATGCTATGACGGAGAAACCTTTCTGCTTAACAAATACACCTCATAGAACGTTTTGGGAAAGCATTTAATATTTAGGATTTGGGAATTCAAAAAACACGCACAATAAATAAAAGATGTCTACTAAATATGTTTTTAGTACTAATTTAATCCACAATATTTTTTACCTTTGCCCTAGTATAATCTTTTAAAACGTTTGCAATGAAACCCAATCTAAACTGGAGTGAACTAAAATTCGGCTATGTCCCCACCGACTATAACGTTCGTTGCTATTATCGAGACGGTAAATGGGGAGAATTGGAAATTTCAAGTTCGGAGTATTTGTCCATTCATATGGCAGCCACTGCTCTTCACTACGGACAGGAAGCTTTCGAGGGGTTAAAAGCCTATCGTGGGAAAGATGGAAAAATCCGTTTATTTCGATGGCAAGAAAATGCTAAACGAATGCAAAACACTGCTCAAGGGATACGCATGGCCGAAGTGCCCGATGAGCTATTCCGAGATGCTGTTATCAAAGCCGTAAAACTTAACGAACGATTTATTCCACCCTACGGAACAGGAGCATCATTATACATACGCCCTTTGTTGATAGGTTCTGGTGCCGAGGTAGGAATTGGCCCGGCAAAGGAATTTCTTTTTGTGGTGTTCGTTACTCCAGTTGGTCCATACTTTAAAGAGGGTTTTAATCCCGTTAAAATAGCTATTATTCGCGATAGCGATCGTGCCGCACCACTAGGAACCGGTACTTTTAAAGTGGGAGGAAACTATGCTGCTAGTTTGCGCGGTTTTAAAAAAGCAAAAGATGCCGGATACAGTTCACCAATGTATCTGGATTGCTGCGAAAAAAAATACATCGATGAAATTGGTGCCGCCAACTTCTTTGCCATTAAAAACAACACCTATATAACTCCAAAATCTACCTCCATACTTCCTTCAATAACCAACATGAGCCTGATTCAACTGGCTGAAGATTTAGGGTTAAAGGTAGAACGCCGTCCGATTCACATCGACGAACTTCCTTCGTTTGAAGAGGTTGGCGCTTGCGGAACCGCTGCCGTAATAACACCTATTGGCGAAATTAACGATATCGACAAGGGTGTGGTTTACACCTACTGCAAAGATGGCCTTCCAGGACCAATTTCAACCAAGCTCTACAACACATTGCTCGGCATTCAATGCGGTGAAATCCCCGACCCCCACAACTGGATTACATTCATAGAATAAGATTTCCCCTCTTAAAAAAAGGCTGACGTTTACACGACAGCCTTTTTCGTTTTGTACCACTATCTTAATAGCGTTGACGTTCAACGTATTCTGTATGCAACAGTTTATGAGACAGATGCCCATAAGGCTCCCCTAGGAACTCCTTGTACAGTTGCTGAACCTCCGGGTTTTCGTGCGATTTCCTGATTGGTAACGACATATCCTCTTCATAGATAGCCTGCATACGTTTTTGCCGTATTTCGGGCGTAGTTGGAATGGGTTGTCCACCACCACCAAGGCATCCACCCGGACATGCCATAACCTCAATGAAATGATAATCGGCTTTTCCGGATTTTACCAAATCCATAACCTTACGAGCGTTAGCAAGTGTGTGAGCAACTGCGCACTTCAGTTCAACGCCCTCCAGGAACTTCCATTCCGGCTTGCATCCTTCAATTTTTATTTTAGCCTCTTTAACACCCTCCAAGCCTCGAACCGGCGTAATGTTTAAGTTTTCGAAAGGCACTTCGCGACCGGTAACAATCTCATAAGCAGTACGCAAAGCCGCCTCCATAACTCCACCGGTGGTTCCAAAAATCACCCCTGCACCAGAAGATTTACCCATAATCGAATCGTACTTTTCCTCAGGAAGATCGGCAAACTCAATCCCCGCCTGCTTGATCATGATAGCCAACTCACGGGTTGTCAACACATAATCTACATCCTTATATCCACTATCTCGCATTTCTGGACGATTTGCCTCAAATTTCTTAGCCGTGCACGGCATAATGGAAACACTTACAATATTCTCCGGGTCAACCCCTATTTTTTTAGCATAATACGTTTTTGCTAGGGCTCCAAACATTTGTTGCGGAGATTTACAAGTCGACATGTGATCTAGCATATCGGGGTAGATATGTTCAAAGAATTTTACCCATCCTGGGGAGCAACTCGTTGTCATGGGTAACTTGTATTTCTCATCTTTTTCTACAAGCACCTTTTCCAGACGATGGAGTAACTCTGTTCCTTCCTCAAGAATTGTTAAATCAGCCGTAAAATCAGTATCTAAAACAGAATTAAACCCTAAACGTCGAAGAGCTGCTATCATTTTGCCCGTAACTCGTTCGCCCGGGCTCAAGCCTAACTCTTCCCCTAATCCAATGCGAACGGCAGGGGCAGTTTGAACCACCACATGTTTGGTTGGATCAGCAATAGCCGTCCAAACTTCTTCTATATAGTTCCTCTCGATAAGCGCACCGGTTGGACAGTGTATAACACATTGACCGCAATTGGTGCAAACTACCTCACTGATAGGTTTGTTGAAAAAGGTAGAAATCTTCATGTGGTCACCCTTATGAGCTACAGCCAGCGCACCGACGCTTTGTAGCTCATCGCATGTACGAACACAACGCTGACAACGAATACAGCGACTATCGTCCTTAAGAATGGAAGGTGAGAATGCGTCGATGGTGTAGGCTCTCGATACAGCCAAATCGATAAAATCCTGATTGGTGATTTTATACTCTGATGCTAAATCCTGAAGTTCGCAGTTTCCGTTTCGGTAACACTTTGTACAGTCGGCATTGTGTTCCGACAGGAGAAGCTCAATCATATGCTTTCTGGAATTTCTAACCAACAAGCTATTGGTCAAAATCTCCATCCCTTCATGTACAGGTGTGGCACAGGCAGCCACAAGCTTTTTAGATCCCACTTGCTCTACCACACAAACACGGCAGTTTCCTGCAATGCAGAGGTCTTTATGAAAGCATAAAACCGGTATTTTGATACCAAGCAGTTCGGCAGCTTCTAAAACTGTAGTACCCTTAGGCACCGATACATCAAAGCCGTTTATTGTTAAGTTTACTGTATTACTCATAGATTTTGGTATTTTTAGTAAATCATTTCTTCGCGAAAGTTTTCAACTATTGATTGGAATGAATTGGCAACAGATTGTCCGAGGCCACACTTTGCTGTGGCTTTCATGGTCTCGGAAAGTGACAGAAGTTTATCGAGATAAGCGGCCGGTTTTTCGCCTCGTTTCACAGCCTTAATCCCTTGCAACAACTGTTGCGTCCCAACTCGGCATGGAGTGCATTGACCGCATGACTCTTCGGCAAAAAACTCCAGATAGTTATGCAGCACATTGTACATCGAACGGGAACTGTTGAACAACATCATGGACCCCCCTGTAGGAAGTGATATTCCGGTTAATTTCCCCTGATATCCAATGGCAATATCGCGGAACTTTTTACGGGGCACGCAAAATCCAGATGCACCTCCCACCTGAACGGCTTTTGTATCACCATCGCCAAAGTCTTCCACAAATTCTTCCACGGTCATACCTAACTCTAATTCATAGATTCCCGGAATCGGAGTATCGCCGGAAATAGAGAATAGTTTTGATCCGCGGCTGTCTTGAACACCCAGGTCGCGGAATTTTTTTGCACCGTATTTGAAAATTGTCCAGGTGTGGGCCAACGTTTCAACGTTATTAATTACCGTGGGTTTGCCCATATATCCAAATTCGGTTGGGAATGGGGGTTTGTTACGTGGTTCACCGCGCTTACCTTCCATAGATTCGAACAGCGCACTCTCTTCCCCGCAAATATAGGCTCCGTATCCGAGAAAAATTTTTATCCGGAAATTTAAGCCTACCTCATCGCAAATTTTGTGAAACTTATTGATTTCAGCCTCCAGGTCTTTTACTAAGTAGCGATATTCTCCCCTTAAATATATGTAACCGTTGGTTGCACCGATAATTTTACCGCATACAGCCATCCCCGTTAAAACCTTATATGGAACGGTAGCTAATATTTCACGGTCTTTGAAAGTTCCGGGCTCGCCTTCATCGGCATTGCAGATAACGTATTTTACATCGCCTTGTGCCTCACGGGTGAGTTTCCATTTTAATCCGGTGGGAAAACCGGCACCTCCCCTACCTTTTAATCCTGAGCCAATTAGTTCGTTAATAAGCTCATCGTCAGACCTTTTCAATGTTTTTTGAAGAACCTCATGGCAATCGTCTTCGTGTTTGAATATCAGGTCAATACGCTTTAATACATTTTTTCCCATATCTAGCGATCTTTAATTGTTAGCTTTTTGTTTGTATTCACGGATTATTTGATGCACCTTTTCGATGGTCAGGTCTACATGAACGTCATCGTTAATCAGCATTGCCGGTGCTTTATGACACCAACCCAAACAGTTTGTTTCCAACAAGGTGAACATACGATCGGGAGTGGTTTCGCCCAGCTTAATTTTAAGTGCCTCTTCCAAGGCAAGTAGAATTTGATTTTTTCCCTTCATAAAACATGAGATTGTTTTACAAACCCGAATGATATACTTGCCTCTAGGTGTTGTTTCCATGAAACTGTAAAAGGTTGCCGTACCGTATACATCGGCAGCAGACAAACCCATTTCTTCGGCCACCAGTTGCATTGCATATTCGCTCACATAGTGCTCCGTATCAGCAATTCCTTGAAGAACCGGTAACAAATTTTCTCGGCTACGACCATATTTTGCTACAAGTTCCTTTACTCTTTCCTGTAATAATGCCATAATTCACCTCCTATATTTTCTGATTTTTCGCAACCAAAATATAAACTCTGTTGGTTTCAATACATGATATGCAACATATTAATATATGATATTTGTCATTTCTATTTTTTTTAACAACCATATCTGTCTCATTATGTGCTTATTTTATCGTTCATAAATTTTTTTATTTTCCCTGCAAGCCTTTATCTTTTTTTCAGCGAATTTTGGTTACTTTTTTTTGCAACTTATATCTATTATTCTTATTTTGTGTTTTTTACCTTGTGTGATATTTTTTACCATTACCGTATTTGGTGTTTTACATTTTGAAATAATCTATTTAACAGGGGTGGAAATGACAAAAACTGTACTTTTGCCATACTTTAATGATGGGAAAATATGGCTATAAATCTTCTTGCATGGTACCAGAAAAACCATCGGCAATTACCCTGGCGTGAAGATTTAGACCCCTATAAAATTTGGGTTAGTGAAATTATTCTTCAACAAACACGGGTTGCCCAGGGGATTGAATATTACTTGCGCTTTCTGGAAAAGTTTCCCGACATAAAGACGTTAGCCAATAGCCCAATGGAAGCTGTTTATACAATCTGGCAAGGATTAGGATATTACCGGCGTGCGTTTTTAATTCACCAAGGGGCTAAATTTACTGTGGAGCATTATGATGGATTACTTCCTAAATCGCTCCACGAACTTAAAAAAATACCAGGCATTGGAACCTACACCGCAGCAGCTATTGCAAGCATTGCTTTTAACGAGCCTGTTATTGCTTTAGATGGTAATCTGAAACGTATTGCTGCCCGAGTAGGCTGCATTAAAGAAGTTATGGGAACTTCGGTTTTTGAAAAACAGGCCATGAACGAATTGAAACGTTTTTTCCCTTTCAATTGCCCGGGTGATGGTAATCAGGCGCTAATGGATTTAAGTGCCCTAATTTGTACACCAAAAAATCCACAATGTCGAATATGCCCATTAAACGCAATTTGTTGTGCACATGCAACAGGTACACAAATGGATTATCCATTAAAAGCAACTAAAATCCCCAAAAAAGATAGATATTTCTGGTATCTTGTACATAGTAAGAATGGCTTGATTGCTTTTAGCAGACGAAATTTCAACGACATTTGGGGCGGACTTTGGGAATTCCCTCTAATTGAAACATCTTCAGCTAATGAACTCGATTTTCTTATGGCTTTCAAAAAGAAATATCCTGATATGGTCCTAAGGGTATCGAAAATGGTTACCATACCAAAACCCCACATTCTCTCCCACCAACGGATTTTCACAACGCTGGTGCATGTGAATAATCCACTATTGAATATTCCTGATATAGAGTATTTTGACAAAAACAACTTTCCTCCATCCTCTACTTTGGTAAAAAAAATATTGGCGCAAATTGTTTAGGTTCTATAAAAAGGAACCCATCAAAGGTTCAATTGAATTAATTTTTAGGATTGCGTCAGTGGAAAGAACATTAAAAACCTAATTAATCGTAATAGTAATCTTGGTTAGCACGGGAAAGCAGCATGCTCCATAAACATCAAAATTTAAAACAACCATGGAAAACATTCATAAAGCAGATTATCCCTCGGAAAATTAAGATTTTTTTATTTATAAAAATATTCAGAACTAACAAAAAATACCTTATATTAGCTTCACCAAATTATATTTGCCTTAGCTATGAATACCAATCTTTTCATCTTTATTAACGTTTTTACATTCATAAATCTGCTCATTTTATCCTCAATTCTTTTATTTCGCAAAAAAAACTCTATTACCAACCTACTGCTTGCCGCCATTATTATTGACCCAGGCCTTAACTTTCTAAATAACATAATAATTTTATCTGGTCTTATATTTAATCTTCCAGAGGCGTTATTCTTATTTCAAGGAACAGCGTCATTCTACGGAGTGTTGATCTATGCCTACACTCTATATATGATTGGGCATAAATTCAACTGGAAACACCCCCTTAATTTCATCACCTTGGGAATCATTCTATTAGACATTTGGTTTTATATCGATTTCCGCTTAATGTCGGTTGAAGAACAAACTCGATATTTAGAATGCCTTACATTCAAAGAATGTTTCCCCGAGCCAATGAACATTATCAATGCTTTGTGCGTATCCCTATGGATGGCGTATTTTATACAGTCTTATATTACTATTCGTAAACACTCCCTAGCTGCAAAAAACTTTTTCTCCGATATTGACAAACTTAAAATCAAATATTTAAATACATTCATCATCCTGGTTATTGTTCTGAATTTTAGTTTAGCTCTCTTGTATACCATAATCCAGACTTCCTATGTAGAATTTTTGATTATACCAATCATTGTTAATATTGTTAACTTATTCTTTTTATACTATGCCTTTAGCCAAAATACTATTTACAACCAAGCCGAATACTGCAATCTTGTTGAAACCACCGAAAAACTGGATCAATTTAAAAAAATTCTAGATCCTCTCTGTAAAGAGATTAAAGAATTAATGGAAAATAATAAAAGTCAAAAATATCGGTTAACCGAAATAGAAATCGAAGAAAATTACCAAAAGATACTGAATTACCTGGCTTCCCAAAAACCGTATTTGGACAAAAAGATTAACCTTACCAAATTTTCCTCCGACATTGGAGCCTGTTCACACAATATATCGCTAACAATTAACACTAAGTTCAAATTGAATTTTTTTGATTTTATAAATTTTTATCGGGTGGAAGAGGCAAAAAAAATGCTGGAAAATCTTGATAAAAATATAAAATTAGAAGCAGTTGGATACGAATGTGGGTTTAATAGTAAATCATCCTTTTACAGGGCGTTCAAAAAATTCACAGGTACTTCTCCTTTGGAGTATCAGAAAAATTTAAACCCTTAAACAAAAAAGTCTCATTTTCATTAAAATGAGACTTTTTTGTTTACCAACTTCCCTAAGGTACTTCACAAGAGATATTATTTTAGCAAACAAAAATTATGATGATATGAATATGAATAGATTTTGTTTTGCCATTGGAATTTTTTCTCTTCTTGGGCCACAAAGAATTATTGCCCAACTGGAATGCCAAAATTGGGAGATGATTTACGACGCCACAGGATCGTAAAATTACTCACCATTTAGAAAAATTATTTTTCAATCTGTCAGCGAAGCTTATGGTCTAGCTGGAGCGTCGGTAGCTGCGTACTTTGTGAAAAAATATGCCAACTCCAACTCGTGGTTTACAGTTCACACGTTCCCAGACACCGTTTGGATGGTAGACTTTGTACGCCAAGGCGATAAAACCTATTTTTTAGGGTATTCCACTTCAGGAAATACAACTCTCAACGGACTTTTCTTTCCAAGTATTGGGAATAATGCTTATCTAATTGCGCAAGGCTTTCGGCCTATTTCGATGGATTTTATAAATTCAACTACAGGATGGGCCGCTGGATCAAGAATTTATGGCTCTACAGCCTCCTCTATTTACAAAACAACCAATGGAGGACAAACATGGCAGCCAATGGGATTTTCGCCTTCTGTTACATTATCATTATTAAAAATTGATTTCCTCGATGAATCATTGGGTTTTGTATGCGGCGAAGGTGGTATAGTATATCGCACTAACGATGGTGGACAAACATGGACCAATTGTGCTCCATTTTATGGAGTATTTAAAGACGTAAAAATCCGAAACGTCAATCAAGTGTATCTGGTAGGGGTGAAAAATAATAAAGACTACATTCTGCGTTCCAATGACACCGGTAATAGTTGGGACACCCTATTTTCCGGGAATAATCTTCAACTTAAAAACCTAGAATTTTTAGACAATTATATTATCTGTGGAGGATTTAATGTTTTGGTTTTCTCGGAAGATGGGCAAAATTTCATTCAGGATAACTCCGTTATTTCGAATCTTTGTTATAATTCAGCCAGCATTTTTAAAAACAGTATCGGCGAAACATTCATATATTTTGCTGCATCTACCTGTGTAACAGCCGGCACAACCCGCATTTTCAAAAAAAACTGCACCTATCCCGTTGCCTGGGAAATACAGCCTTGCCCCTCCACCAGATATCTTTTGCAATCCCACTTTATCGACAATTTGACAGGATGGGCAGTTTCAACAGCATCGCCATCGGAAATCATAAAAACTAATAATGGAGGGCAACAATGGGATATAATTCATTCCAGTACCTCCGAATCATTCAAAGATATTTTCTTTATCAACAGTACTACTGGTTGGGTAGTAGGAGCTAATGGACTTATTCTAAAAACGATAAATGAAGGTGAAAGCTGGACAATTCAAAATTCGAACACAACCTCAACCATCCTTTCCGTATATTTTATCTCCGAACAGAAGGGATGGGCTTGTGGTGAAAATGGTTTAATTCTCAAAACCGAAAATGGCGGTAACACATGGACACAAATATCAGCCGGCACATCCAGTAAACTATCGTCCGTATTTTTCCTAAACGAACAAAAGGGCTGGATATCAACCAATAACGCCATCCTACGCACCACCGACGGCGGGCAAAGCTGGAATACTTTTCAGTTCCCCTTAACGGACAAAAAAACACCTCATTTTAACGACGTCCATTTTGTAAATCAAATCCATGGTGTTGCCGTGGGTACATATAGCACCATCGCCGTAACGGAAGACGGTGGTCAAAACTGGATAAAATATCAACTCCTCACCGCTGACGACATCACAGCCGTGACCTTCTACGACCATCTCCATGGCTACTTTGTGGATATTAGTTCAAACATTTATAAAACATTCGACGGCGGTAATTCATGGCTGCGCCTTTACACAGGAAATCTGACAGGAAACGGATTAGCCTTTTTCGATATAGTTGCCACCGATCCACAAAACGCCTGGGCATTGGGTGGATATTATATGACAACCCAACAACCCAAAATTTTACACACCAATTCAGGAGGAGGAACCCCTTTAAACCTAGATGAAAAGCCAAGTTTACAAACGTTGGTTTATCCAAATCCTTTTATGAATAATCTAACCATAGAATTTGTAGAAACTGTTTCAAAAGCAGAGATTTCCATTATTAACATTGCCGGAGATGTTGTATATCGTGAAAATATTGCAAACATGAAGGCCTACCCTCTAAAAATAAGCGAAGCTATCCCTCCCGGAGTATATCTTCTACATGTAAAATCGGTAAACAGCAACAGCCTCATTAAACTAGTAAAATTATAATTAGCCATAAAAAACACCCCATTCTAAAAGTAACATTAAAGACAAATGCTGAAAGCTAAACCCGAGTAGGTGCTTTTTGACCTAAAACCATGAAACCACCCTTCAGATTAAAAGAGCTTATTAGGTTTTTTTCTTCAGATTGCTATATCAGAAACATCTACTCTCATCCATAGCTTTCCGCCTCATCCTGTTTCATAGAAATAAAGATACACGGGCGTGCAATTAAACAAGAAACAATTCATAACTTAAAAAAATGCGTCTTTTGTATAATCGATTACATCAAACTTGCCGGTATTAGGGTATGAAGATTGTCAATGCGGATTTATAAACCAACCCAGCAAAGAAATAATACAACCCAAAATATTGTCATCTTTTAACTTTTATGGATAAAATACTAGAAAGATCACGAAAATGAAGCATGATTACCACCAATGATCTTAATTTACGCTCATTTTTCGGTGACCATACCGCAGTAACACCCTAGGATCCCAGCTACGGCTAATCCTATTAGTAAAAATTAGCAAAAAGAGCAAACAACCCTCGATTAATCCAATGAAGCAAATTGTACATGATAGGGACTTGAATTCGAAAACGACTTTTTTTCTTGGAAGTCCATGTTTTCAGAACTTTATCGCTATCTTTACTATAAAAAATCCACTCCCAATTTAACAGGAAAGCAATACTATTTCCCGGGAAACACCAACAACTTTTTACCTTGGACAACCAACCTAAGAATTAAAAAGATATCAATAAAATTCAACTAAACTAATAATATGTAAATTATGATAACTAGTATTCGGTTAAAATTATTAATAATAGCCATCCTCGTGGGGGTAGAACTACTTGCCCAACACTCCCAACTGCCCAACATGATCCCCTATCGTAAGGGTATTAAATGGGGCTATTGCGATAAAAATAAGAACATTGTAATAGCATGCAATTATGATGAGGTTCGCCCATTCAGTAATGGAGTGGCTGCAGTAAAAATAGGGAATTACTGGGGTTACATTAACAGGTATGGACAAATGGTAATTCCCGCAAAATATTTAGAAGCTCATGATTTTGAGAATAATTTTGCGATTGTAAAAGTATCGACTGAACAAAAATATATTTTAATAACCATTACAGGGATTGAAATAGATGCATTTTTTTCTCCTTCTTTTCCATATGTTAGAAAAGAATTTAAGGATTTTATCCGCGATGTAGATCTTAATCGGATTATGATACTACACGATAATCGACTTGGCTACATAAACCAGCAAGGAGATACGGTTATTAAACCCACTTTTTTTCCTATATCACCCAAACATAGTGTTTTCAGAAACGGATTAACCAAAGTATTTTTCAATAATAATTGGTACTTAATCGATACATTAGGCTTGATTATAAATGAAATAGAATCCCCATATTCCTTAAAAATGAGAGATAGGGTTGTTCAGTACGAAAGAAATGAAAAATACTTTTTAGTAGATGCCAGAACCAATAAAGCACTTTCGTCACAAAGTTTTGACAACCTGTGGTATATGGCTAATGAAAACTATATTAGGGTTGCAAAAGGGAAAAAGTGGGGTGTTCTAGATTATACCGGAAAACAAATCATACCCATTGAATTTACAGATATTTTTGAAAATGATCATGAAATTTTATTGGTTAAGAAAGGCAAAAAAAGCGCTTACTTTAATTTACAAGGGAAAGAAATTACTCCCTTTGACGATTGGAGGTCCACATCCAAAATAGACTCCTTAATAGCTGTCATGACTAAAAAGGGGGTTAGTGGAGTATATGATTTACAGGGAAACATTATTCTTCCCCCTAAAAAATATGATTTTATTGAACTCCTTACTGGCAACAAAATAATAGTTAAGGAAGGGAGTTACATTAAGTTAATAACCTCCGACGGAACCCTTATTAAAATTTTTGAATCCGATAAACTCACTATTAAGGATTTTAATGAAAAAGGATTTTTTGTTCAAAATAATAATTATAAGTACGGATATTTATCTAAAAATTCCGGAGAGTGGATTATAAATCCAAGTCTCAGACAAATAGTGATTTTGAATAAATATCTAGCTTTAGGCCAAAAAGAAAACAATTCTTCGGTAATTCTAGATAGCAATGGCCAGGAAATTATTCAAAATGTTAACAATGTTTATTATATAGATAATTTTTATCAAAAAATAATACAGATTATAGCCTCAGGACCTATTAGAGAGAGTTATGATTTTACCAGATATTTTACAGTCAATGAAAGGGAAAAAGATGGTTTATTAATAGAATGCGAAAATCATTGGTTATTTGTTGATAAGTACGGTAATCAACTTGCCAACATTAAAAAAAGCAGTACGATGCCTAACATGAAACTAGAATTTTTCTCAAACGGATTATCAGAAGTTACCTATGATGAAGGTGTTATTATTAAGAGAAGAGGGTTTATAGATTACCAAGGCAATCAATACTGGGAAGATATCAACCTTTTGGAGCCTAAAGCAAGGGAAGAAATCTCTATATCCAACATAACTCCCAAGCTCTATGTGCCAATTGGGCATTCTGCATGGATAATTAACCTAGAAACTAGCAAAGATGGAAGGTTTGCTGTTACTGCAAGTATGGATGGTTACGCAATTCTATGGGACTTAAAACTCGGAAAAGAGCTCCGTAGGTTTAAGAAAGAAGGTGCCATGGCAGTAAGTTGCGACATATCAAACAATGAGAAAATAATACTATTAGGGCGCTCAAATGGCGAAATAGAAATGTGGAATTTACAAACCGGAGAATTAATTACCTCTCAGAAAGAACACTCAGGAATAGTAAATTCCATAAAATTTTCCCATGACGATAAAATGTTTGTTTCTTCCGGAGACGACGGACAAATAATCATTTGGGACAGTTCATTAATGAAAAAGATTATTGATTTTCAGGGAGGTAACGATTTAAACATTAACCGCGTTTGTTTCATTCCCAATAGAAATGAAATTATTGCAGCCTTTAACGATGGGAGCGCTAAAATTCTGAATTATTCAACGGGGAGCATAGTATTAAATTTAAAGGGGCATTACGGTGAAGTTTATGATGTGGCAGTTTCTCCAGACGGGAGATATTTCCTAACCGGATGTTCCGATGGTAAAATAAGACTGTGGAATAGCAACGGCACCCTATTGAATATTTTTTCAGATTTTAACGATGAGGTTACTCGCGTGACATTTTCTGCTGATGGAAAATATTTTGCAGCTGGCGGAGGAGGAGACCATAGCGCAAAAGATTTCTCAATACGAGTTTATAGAATTGACAATAAAACATTAGTAAAGACATTAAAAGGACACACTTTTACAATTACCGGCATCAAATTTTTGCCAGATAGCAAAAGAATTTTATCAACAAGTTGGGATATGACCCTTAAACTTTGGAATATTGAAGATGGCAGTTTGATTAAAGAGCTAAAAGGTCTAGTCGGAATTCCTAAAAAACTAACCTTAAAATCAAACAATAATATAATGGTTGTCAGCGACGACGGAACACTTAAAGTTATTGATCTTCAGGACGGAAAAACTACCAAAGTAATCATGGCTCACCCTGATGGTTGCTCGGATCTATTTGTTTCAGGCAACTCTATATTCACAAGCGGGAATAACGGTTCAATAAACGAATGGGACATAAACACATACAAGTTGAAAAGAACATACAAAAATATCAACGAACGTGCTGAAGCTGTAGTCGCAGCCGAAACCTATGTTGTAAGTGTTAGTTATGATGGGAACCTTGTTTTCTGGAACCGAAAATCGGGAGAAAAACTCTATTCAACTATGGCCCATCCAGAAAAGTGTGCTTCTATGACTATAAGCCATGATCAAAAATGGATAGCTACCGGAGGAAAAACAGGAAATATAAAAATTTGGAATGCGGACAATCCTGCTGCCAATCCACTAGTATTAACCGGACACAAAACAATAATTCAAGCACTTGCTTTTTCCACAGATAATTATTTAGTTAGTGGAGAGGGAGCCCTTAATTCTACAGAGCCATACTCTAGCCTTAAGATATGGAAAATTCCAGAAGGTAAATTAATAAAAACAATAAATCATCATAGAACGGCCATAAATGTGGTTGCATCCATTCCTGCTAAAAAGATGATTGCAAGTGGCTCAATGGATGGCAAAGTAAACCTATGGGATTTAGAAAACTTTTCATTGATTAAGTCTCTTGATTTAGAATCGGTTGCTACTACCATAGAATCTACACCCAACGGTGAATTCATTTTTATAGGCCTAAGCGATGGAACTATCAGAATTATTGAAACCAATGGTTTGACAGAGATTGCTAAACAGATAAGTTTCAGCGATGGAAATTGGATAACCATAACCCGAGACTACTATTACACAGGTAGCAAAGGAGCCATAAAAAATCTTACGTATGAATATGGTCCAAAAATTTATTCCTTCGACCAATTCGACCTGCAATACAACCGCCCTCACATTGTGTTGGAATGTTTAGGCCTAGCCTCACCCGAACTGATTCAAGCTTACCAAAAAGCCTACGAAAAGCGTCTGCGAAAAATGGGATTCAATCCCTCTAGTTTTGAAAAAGAGTTCCGCCTACAAGCACCAGAAGTTAAATTAAAACCGAGCGAAACCCTGTTTGTTGAAACATCAGAACCCAATTATACCCTAACCTTTTCTGCCGAAGACATACTCTTTAACCTCGAACGCTATTTTGTTACGGTGAACGGTGTGCCACTTTACGGCCTTCAAGGGAAAAAATTCCCAATTGCCGCTAAAAAGGCCGAACAAACCATAACTATTCCTCTTTCAACAGGTATTAATAACATAAAAATATCTGCTCTGAACCAAAAAGGGGTTGAATCACTGGCAGAACAAATAGAGGTTACCTACAATCCCCAAATTCCCCTAAAGCCCAATCTTTATGTTATTGCTGTTGGTGTAAGCAAATTCAAACAATCGGAATATAATTTGACCTATGCTGATAAAGACGCCGCTGACATTGTAAACTTATTCAAACAACAAAGCAGTAAATATGGTGAGGTAAAAACATTTCTGTTGCAAAACCAGCAGTCCACCATAGAAAACATTTTGGCCTTGCGAAGCGAATTAGAAAAAAGCACCCCCGATGACCAAATTGTGATGTTCTTCGCTTCCCACGGCTTGCTCGACAGTGAACTGGACTATTATCTGGCTACTCACGATGTAGATTTTAGCCAACCTCAGAAACGCGGATTAGGTTACGATAAGTTGGAGGTTCTGCTAGACGGTATTCCGGCCCGTAAAAAGTTGCTGTTAATCGATGCCTGCCATTCAGGCGAAATAGATAAAGAAGAAAACCAACTAATAGCAAACAGCCAAGCAAAGGACACTACAGTAAAATCCCGTGGATTTAAAACCATAAAAAAAACTGGCTTAACTGTAGATCTAAAAACCAGTTTTGAATTGATGAAAGAGTTATTTACCGATGTACGACGAAACAATGGCACCGTGGTTATTTCTTCAGCTGGCGGAGAAGAATTCTCCTACGAAACAGAAACCCTTCAAAATGGAGTATTTACCTATTGCGTAATTGAAGGGCTTCAACACGCTAAAGCCGATTTAAATGCCGACAAAAAAATCAACGTTAGCGAATTAGCGACCTTTGTGGGAGAACGAGTTAAGGAGCTAACCGGAGGCAAACAAAATCCCACCAATCGTGCTGAAAATATTGATACCGATTTCCCGATTTGGGGACAATAATAAAAGTCTTTAAAATTAATCTCACTTTCTGTAAAATGGGAATTACTTCAGCAGCAAAAACAATCTAATTTTGATCAAGCTCCCCTATTTTTACAAAAAAAACATGAATATTACAACCAACGAATCCTTTACAGTATTTCTCCACACTAAATCAAGATTTCCACAATTAATCCTGTGGGGATTTCTGGTAATTACTCTTTTTCTAATCATTGCCAAAAGTATTTTTGGGATAGAAATGAATCAAGACAGCCTGATATTCATCCTTGTAATTTTGGGAATGGTATCAGCATTTTCATGGTTGGGTTATAAACTATTTTCGAATCCATTTAAAACGTTGGTAATTTTTTCAAACCATTTGGTACTCATTGATTATGAGCTTAACGAACATTACCTAGACTGGGACAAGGTGCTCTCCGTAGAAATTGATCAACCACCCGAAAAAACTAATCAAATTAGATTTACCCTACTGTTGGATAAAAAAGAGATTGATAAACCTTTCTTCAAGGGAAAAATAGAATTTACAGTAAACGAAGTATTTGAACTCTCCCCCGAAAAAAATACAGATCGAATAATTGAGTTTTTAAAAAAAATGTCTCAACCCAAATAAATTATTAAGGTGCTTAACAGGGGTTGTATAAGTATGAGAAATCGGCTTTACCTTTCTACATTTATTCTTCTTGCCATATCCCATTCGTTTTCACAAACCACACCCCAAATATGTTACAACCGCTCATGGCTCGTTATACCACCACAGCCTCAACCACCCCCGAAAAAAATATCGCAACCAATTCTTTGGATCAAACCCTAAAAATATCGAACATATCTTCGCTAACAAAGATAAAAACACTCGCTAAACATACCCAAGCATGCAGGTAATAGCGTCAAAAAATGAGATCTTGTTATGTTCCTCCGATGATAGATCGTTGGGGAGTAGAGGACTTTGCGTCAGGAAAAAAAATTACGATTTAAGGAACATATTGCGGAAGTATCAGCCATGGCCTTTATACCAGAGAAAATCCTTACTATCCAGCGATTCAAAGAGAAATGTTCTTATCTGGGATATAACCAACGGGAAAATAATCGAAAATCTTAAAGAAATCCATCCCAACGGAATTTCCTCTATAGTGCATTCCCCAATCCAAAATCTTCTCATCTTTACGAGTAAAAGTCTATTTGAAACAAATAAGAATACTTTAATAGCCTTGGGCACTTTCCTCTCTCAAACCATTAAAAAATTGTTAACAAGAGAACTGATCAAAACGGTATCGCGATCTTATCCCTGACAAAAAATATTTTCTTCCCCACTCTTTTTACTCGAAAAAAAATTAGTTATGAAAACCACTTTTCCCATAATTTTTCGACCTAAAAAATGGACTGGAATAAAAATTTTTTTAGCTTTTGCATTAATTGCAGGAATAGCCTACTCCATGGCAAAGGATCATTTCTCCGATGCCTGGCTATTGCTCGTTGTTTGCTTAATACTTCTACTTGCAACCATTTTTCTCTACTTCCTAGATATTAACCAAGCCCTAATCTACGAGGATAGAATATTAATCAACAAACCATTCCATAAAGAACAAACCATCGATTTTAAACTAATTGAAAAAATACTAGTTTCAGAAACCAAAGATTTAAAATGTGGCTATACCCTCAGAATAACCGTATTTTTCAAAAACAAAAGCGCCATAACAACCACGCCGTCAGTGACCTCATTCACACAATACCCCAATAATTCAAAAATTATACAACTTATCGCATTCTTTAACAGCAGATTGCCACATCTGATTGATGACCAACGTAATATAAACATCAACCATAATAAACACTCTACATTGAATAAGAACAACAATTTTTCAGAATAGTAAAACCCCAAAAAACATGAGACCAAAAGAATTATCATTGTTATTTTTTCTATCTTTATTAATCTCGTGTGATACCGTCAGGAAAAAAGACTTTGAAGGCACCTGGTATATAAAGGATGCCCAAATGCGTCCCGGAATACAACACGCTTTTATCCAATTCAAAAATGGGAAATATAACGTATTTTGGATTGAAGGAAATGCTTTATACTATTGCCCCAATCGCGATGGAACATATAATCATTTCAATGAAGTTCTATTTCTCAAAGAAGACTTTGTGAGCTACGATATTTTTCACTATTCAGGGGAAGCTAATAAACCCGACGATATGTACCTAAGATTGCTATCGAAACGCGATAGCTCGAATGTTCGATTTCATGAAGTTTGGCTCCTAAAACACTCCTCCGATGCTATTTTCGATGTGCAAAATTTAACGGTGATCCTGCCAACAACCGGAGGACAACAAACCCAATTCCCAGTCGCACCTACCACAAACGATGCATTTTTACCCGACTCAGTAGCTAGCCCAACATTTAACAACATGCCTAACAGCTTTAACGACATAGCCCTATGAAAAGAATTCTATCAACTTTAAATATACTTTTGGGTGTAGTTAGTCTTTTAGCCCAAAAACCGAATATGTACGATTACGAAAACTTCTTGTTTCAAAATCAACTGTACGAATTCCGAACCAAGAAATCTTTTGGGGTGTACAACATGGATTTCTATTTCGGAGATGAAACCAACGTAGGGGGTGTATTTTTGTTCCAACTTTATGGAAGTTTTCAATTCGAGAATGAGTCACTATTCGGAGGTTATAATCTTTGTGTACAACAGTTTAACTGGTCGAAACCACAAGATAATATGGGATACGTAAACCGTGCATACTTCGGCTATGGATACACTAGCAAATTTGGCTCATTTAGCGGCGGTTTATATGCCATATATGCCACGCATAGTGCCTTTGAATACCTGCAATATCCCATTTCTTGGGGCTATGTTAATTACGACTACGAAAGACTAAAACTTCGACCATTTTTTCAATACAACTTAAACATTCCCCGCGTATCGCTCAACTTCCGGACCCAACTTCGGGAATATTTATTCACAAAAGCTGAATACAAATACAAAATCGGCAACTATCAATTATATCATGGACTTCTATATCAACAAAACATCCGCGACTTAGGTTTATCAACCCAGGAAATTAATAAATTGGCTATCGTTTCAAAAATAGATGGTTCAAGCATTACTGTCGATATGGCCATTTCAACATTCTTCGATAAACAAGATAAAATTATGTCCGCCCTAGAACATGTAGCACAGAACCCAGCTAAAAACCTTACCTACATGGCCGAGTTTACAATTGATTTTTTATTGCTGGGGCTTTGCTACGACGATTTTCACAAATTGGGAGGGTCTGTTGGTTACAAGGAAAAACAACCCGACGGGGGTTACGCTTATTTTATTTTTAAATACAACGATGGGTTTAAAGATCCACTATTGCGGGGTATCAGAAATATATTCAGTTTTGCATTCAAAATAAATGTTGATTTTAAAAGATAACGATTCGTATGGAACAGAAAAATTCACAAAATGAAAAGTTAATTTTTACACAAACTTGGTTGGATTATTATATTATAAGCGGAACAATTTTTTTTGGAGTACTTATATTAGCATGGCATAAAATTACCTCCGATTGGGTCGACAGTCTAATATTTATTTACTGTATGGCCCAGATTTTTATTCCATCGTTTTTATTATTTAAATTCTTTGCCATTCGAAGGTTTGAACTTGATACCAACAAAATTATCATTACCATTGGCGATAGTAACGAAGAAATTATAATATGGAAAAGCAACCTTAAAAATATAAAGGTAGTTAAGGAGAATATTCTTAATTTTAAAGGTTTTGGGCGAACCAGAATTAGATTCTTATTTTACTATCACGATTATGCCCGTTTTGATTTCAGAGGCGTAAAAAATTGGCTCTACGGAAAATCTCTGAAAATTACCCACTACCTTTTTAGCCCTCAAACGCATAAAGTAATTGAATTTTTGAAAACCCATTACTCCGATATTTTAGATCTAGACCCCGCCGCCGAATCTTATGCACTGGAAGAGTATCTAAACAGGGAACAACAACTAAATGAAGAAGATAACAACTAATAAATATCGTGCCAGTTTAACTTTAAGTTCCACTTTCTGAAAAGTGGGACTTTTTTCTCTTTCTCCTTTGGTAAAATTTACTCTCCGAGAATACTTTTGCGCCTGTATGAACCTAAACCTCAAAAAGTGACTGCTACTAAGTTCGTGTAAAACAACTTTGAATGAGGCCAACCGTTCCGTAGTTCCTCTTCCTCCACTGACATTAGATCGCAGCCAGTACGAAATTACTAACGATGTGTCAGCTAGCGTGAATGTTAAAGTAGTACAAGCACTTCTTATCTTCAAGTGGGCAAAAATTATGGGTGAAAATAAGAGGGTAGCAAGACTGGGATATGTAAATGGATATTACTCCGACGATCCCTCTGTGAAGATTTCTCTTTATCGTATTCTTGAGGAACATCCAGAATTTGACTATGTAATCAACATCAGAACACGTAAAAATTACACCTTGAAGAACTATTTCTTATTTAAGGTTCTAAACACAGAAACCATCGTGAATTGCAAAGGGACAATTCTTAACCAAAATTAACTTCGAAATATATGAGAAAGCAAGTACTTTTATTATCCACCATAGGAGTCATGATTTGGGGCACTTCTTGTGTTTCGAATCAAGAACTCATAATCCATAAAAATATGCTCCCAATTGAATTTGAGCCCCTTTCAGCAAAAGATTTTTCGATTCAAAAAAATTTATCTGCTGAAGTTACGTTAACGGGTGCATACAAGAAAGGCAAAAAAGTTTACCACCTTGACAAAAAAGACAATGTTATGCATATTGGCTCCATAATTCCGGACCAAATTAATTTAATAGGGAATTTACACAATGAAAATGTTGTTAACGTCCCCTTATATCAAGAGATTCCTACTATCGTAGGATCAACAGGTTTGTCTTCATTGTTGTCTTCTCTTGGGGTTGAAAAAGAAAATATTACACCCAGAATTTTAGGTAACCACTTTGCGTTTGTATCTTTGGTAGAAAAATATCCCGATATTGACTACTTCACTAACGTACGTTTCGATAAAAAACTAATAGTTACCGGTTCAGAATTTACCGAAACAGTAAAAATAGTCGCCGATGGAATAGAATTACGAACCGATAATTAATGGGGTGAATCTTTTCCGGGATGACCCTTTACATCAGGGGTCATCCCGATATTTTTTCAGGGAGCATTCACCATGAGTCAGAGCTAATTTTTGATAAAAGTTTTAGTTATGTCACTATCCCAACTCTTTTATCCAATACCACAAACCAACCAGCAAAGCAATTCCCAGCAATGCGGTAAAAAAGATTTTCCAAAAACTATAAGGGCGCTCTCCCTGAACTTCACCCGTACGAGCGTTAACTAAAAATTGATAAAGCTTTTTACCGTATTTATAGGAACTAATGTAAACGGGCAAAAATATGTGCTTATAAGTGATTTTGGAATACTTTACGTTACAAGAGAGAATTCGTTGACGGTCTCCTCCAATACGCTGCTTTATTTCGGCAGTAATTGCACTTTCAATTACACTTTGAGCCCGACTAAACCCCTCTTTAAGATCTATCTGATACGTTTCCGCACGATAACCACTTAGATACCGTTCGTCGTAAGGAACTAAATTCTCAAGATCCCATGGTTCAAGTTGTTCGGTTTTTTCTTTGGGAAGCGATTGAGATGCTAAAACCAAAACATCATCAAAAAATCGGGAAAATCGACCGCTTACAGGAGTCCATCGAATTTTGGTCACAGTACGGGTTTTAGTAACTGGTTTCCCATTTTCAAAATCAGTATAGGTTTCCGTAACGTAATAAATATCTCCTCTCTCTCCCCGATAGGTGGTAAATGTATCAGCATCATAGGTCCAAAAAGGGATATAAACACCCGTGAAATTTTCAATCGATGAAACGGTTTTTACAAGCTTGTTGGGAGCAAACCATAGATTTTTCAACCACCGTTTAAATTGATTGAAGGCTTCAGCCTTTGTAATCTGAAATGGGAGTATTGCTCCGGGTTTAACACGATTGTAAAATTCGTTATTTTTGATAATCAAAACACTGCTACAAAAGGGGCATCGGTCGGAAACAATATTACGGTCGAGTTTAACTATGGCTCCACAACTTTGACACCTGGTGGCAAAAACAATTTCTGTTGCTAAATCGGTTGGGTTTTGTTTCAGATAAGCTTCAAAATCAATTTCCTCAACCTTTTCAGGGGATTCTTCAATAGTCACTTGGCTGGAACAATGTTCGCATTGTAGCGATTTACTTCCAGGGAGATACACAAGGGTGCCGCCACAATTCGGGCACTGCACCTGTGATTGCAGATTCTGACTTAGGTTTTCTTCATCCATGAATTGTTTCGTTTTCTAACCAACCGGAGGTATTGGAGGTGGCGTTTGACTGAACAAAGATACCAATTCTGGTAACTGTCCGGCAGTCTGCCAATTATCCATCCCTTGACGCCAAACTAACGTCTCACGGGTTATCTGATTACTCTGAATTAGATTGCGGATGGTGTTCAAATCGTAAGGACCGGCTTGTTGTCCGTTAATCACGGCATAAAAGGTGATTGCCGGAGGAACAGGAGGGGGTGTTGATTGTGCCTGATTTAAGCTGTTTGCCATTTGGTTAGCCATAGCAAAGCCCATCCCCAACCCCATTCCGGTAGCAGCTCCTCCTCCGGATGGATTGTTTGCCGCAGCAGTCAGCGATTCTCCTGTTTGATATTGAATGTATTTATTTAAATCGCCGATTATACCCATGCTGCTTCTTTTGTCGAGAGCCTCTTCTACATTTTGTGGCAAAGAGATATTGGCAACCAAAAACTTTGTAAGATTAATGCCGTATTCCTCAAAATCGGGTCTGATTTTTTGTTCGCAGTAAGCCGACAATTCGTTGTAATTAGCTGCCAAATCGAGTATGGGAATTCGGCTTTCTCCGATTACATCGGTAAACCGGGTTATGGCAATGTTTTTAAGTTGTTCGGTAATTTTTTCTGAAGTAAAATTTCCATCGGTTCCAACTATGCCTCGAATAAATTTGGCTGCATCGATAACCTGAATAGCATAGGAGCCAAAAGCCCGTATCCGAATGGGGCCAAATTCGTTGTCGCGAAGCATTATTGGATTGGGGGTGCCCCATTTCAAATCGGTAAATTGTTTGGTGTTGACAAAATAAACTTCGGCTTTAAACGGACTATTAAATCCATATTTCCAACCTTTTAGGGTTGAAAGTATGGGAAGGTTTTCTGTAGTAAGAGTGTACATTCCAGGAGTAAACACATCCGCCAATTGACCTTCATTGATGAAAACGGCCACCTGCGATTCTCTAACCGTAAGTTTAGCTCCGTATTTTATTTCATTATTATAGCGCTCGAATCGATACGCCATGGTGTTCTGGCTTGGGTCGAGCCATTCTATAATATCGATAAATTCACCCCTGAGTTTTGACCAAATTCCCATAGTTTTTTCGGATTAAAAGTTCGAATTCAAATGTATAATTTTTTTCGTTTTCTAATGCGCTGCAATAGGTTATTCATATGTTAAATTCGTTTAAGTTAATTCACAAAGCACTCTTATTCAAGTAAAACGAAAAGCCGCCTAAAATTGAGCGGCCTTATATTAAAACACCCCTAATTTCAAACCGAAATATACTGTTCTGGGAATTTTGGGACCGTAAATATAGCCAGCATCTCTATTAATTCCGCGATCAAAATCTCTCTGAAAACTATTAAATAGGTTTTTCACTCCTAAAGAAAGTTCCAGATGCATATCCGAACCTATATCAAACAAATGTGCCAATTTAATTCCAACATCGAAGAAATGGGGTGTTTTTACAAGCTGTTCGTTTTCAATCAGTGTTCCATCAGGAGCAATGCCTCCGGGTAAATGCGGCACATACATAGGGCCGGTATAAATTCCGGTTAAACTTGTAGTAAGATGGTTAGTAAAACGATAGTTAAACGTAACAAAACCATATTGTTGGGGAGTTCTTACAATTTGCCTCGATACGCTGTTGGTATCCTCACCCCATTGTTGTTCTTTATCGTAAATACTTTGCTGGAAAGTAAAGCCTGTTTGAATCTCCATATTTTTTAGGGGTGCTAATTTTGCTTCCAAATTGATTCCCTGTACCGAAGCCCCACCCTCTGCATTTATGCGTAAGGCTGTAACCACTCCATTTTCATCGGGATGGGTTAATTCGGTTGTAAATGGGTTGCGTAAGCGAGTGAAGAAAGTTTCGCCAAGAAAATAAACCGGGAAATTGACCAACAAGGCTGAGTAATCAATCGAAGCGCTGACGCTATACGAACGCTCTGTAGTTAAATCGGGATCGTTACGATGTATGACCTTTCGTGCCCCTGAAGTAAGAATATGCAAATCTTCATCAAAAATTTGAGGAGCACGATAACCCGTTGAGAGACTCAATCGGGTTTGAACTTTTTCGTTAATATCGGTCAATACGTTGATCCGGGGCACAAAAACCCATGAGTTATAATTTCCGGTTCCATGTTCTATATCCCTAACAACATAATTATCAAGCCTTCCTCCCAAAAGGAGGCGCATGCGTCCAAACATCATCCATTCATTTTGGGCGAAAAAACCTCCGGTAGCCGAAAATTGATTGGAAACAATCGCATTTTGGGCTATTGGACTGTTTTCGGAAGTTTGCCTTTCGTCAAACAATCGAATGAAGTTAAAATCCACTCCACTAGTAAACCGAAATGGCGCCAAAAAAATTTTATCGGGAAGCAATGTCAGGTGCATGCCGGTATTGAGGCTTAAACTGTTTGTATTCCCATAAGCAGTCGTATCGTAATTTGCACCATAATAGCTCTGCCTTTCAACATTTTGAATTGCAACATAGGCATTCAACGAATTGTTCGGATTTTCCAAGTAACTAAAATAATTGATACTTCCGCCATTAATTTCGTGATTAACGGATTCTGAAATACGCGCATCGTGAAACGGGCGATCAAAACCGTCGCCACCCCGACGAAACTCATTTAAAAGATAATAATCGAGAGTTATTTTACTTTTAAAAGTGGGTTTATAATAGGTAGAAAATCCGGCCGTATATCCTTTTTTAAGCATTAGCTCCGAGAAATTATCGTTGTTAGCGTCCCACGGATTTTGTGATTGATGGTTTCCAAAAATGTATATTCCGGAGTTGTTATTAAAGTTAGTGAATCCTGAATTAAAAAATAGTTCGTGGCCAAGGGCTGGTTTTGAATTTTGATTAACCACCCCGGTAATTTTTTGATTTATTCCTACTTGAAAAGTATTTTGAATGGGTTCACGGGTAATAATATTGATGACCCCAGCAATAGCGTTTCCACCATAAAGCGCTGAGCCGCCGCCACGGATAACCTCAACCCGGTCTATCATCCCTGTCGGTAGCAGTTCCAGACCATAAACGCTCGCCAAACTGCTAAATACTGGGCGGCTATTGATTAAAATCTGAGAATAAATCCCCTCAAGTCCATTAAGGCGAACCTGATTAAACCCACAGTTTTGACAATTGTTTTCAACCCTGACACCAGGCACAAATGTCAATCCATCCGATAGGTTCTCAGCAAAAGTTAATTGGAATGTTTTTGAAGATAGAATATTAACCACCACCGGAGCCTCTTTTCTATCCACAGCGTTGCGACTGGCTGTTATTACTACCTGGTCAAGATTGATGGCATCCGCTTCGAGTTCAAAATTCAGCTCCATTGTAGTCCCTCCTTTTAAATACACCTCCTTCTCAATTCTTTTATAGCCTACTGCCGAAACCGTAAGAATATGGTTGCCTTCGGGCAGATTTGTCAAAAAATAGTGCCCGGATAAATCGGTAGATGTTCCGAAAGTGCTACCTTTTATGCCAATGTTTACAAATGGTAAATGTTCATTTGAACCAGCATCAACAACATGTCCCACTAGATTAGCATCGGTTCGGGGTTTACGAGGATCGTGTTCAAATTTGTCCTGTGAGTAGATTGTTTGAGATAAAATTAACAATAGTGATAAATATATGATTTTCATGGTTATAATGGTTAATTAATAATAATTGGCTGCCGGAAATTATCCGACAGTCTTTTCTAAATATGTAATAAACTGAATATTAGCCTTCTTAAATAGCCTGCATGACTAATTCATACGTAGGAGGAGCACGAAGGCCTTGAATAAACATGGGATTGACAAATCCCTTGTCGAATTCTTGAACGGAAAGTCTACCTACTTCTATGCTGAAAAGCAGGAAAAACGGTTGATATGAAACAATATCTTCAATATTATTTGTGTAAAGTAAATCGAGGGCTAAAATCTCCAGGTCGCTGTGGCTATGCTTACTTCCGGCAAAAGGATTCTTAAAAGGATGTGCGTGCTCTATAAGCATACCACGCCACAAATGTTGGTGGCGATTGACCATTGAATTGGTTATTAATAGCAGCACCAATAAGCCCAGTAAAACTACAATCAGCCCTGACGATTTACGAGTAAAATTCATTAGAAATTCTCTTGTTTCTGATTCCGGGTTTCTTCATTGCAAAAATAAGAATTAAATGGGTTTTGAAATATGATTTTGGTCATGCTTATTTAGAATGAATCTATTTTAACTAGAATTTCTTTTCCTTTTCAAAGATAAATTCAACCCTTTATCCAAAACTCTGCCGTAACATAAATACAGCGTTAACAGAAAAAGAATAATGGAAAGATGTTTCTATGAAAGCTAGCGCCTTAGCTAAAATTTATTATTGAAAATTGCCAAATCGGCCGTTTTGGAGGAATTGAATGCTTTTCTCAATTTCAATAAACATTACCTTGTCGTTGGTAACTGGTTCTACCGACAATCGATACTGAGCCAGAAAATCTTGAAGGAACGGCGAAGTTTTCAAAGGTTTACGGAATTCAATAGCCTGAGAAGCATTAAAAAGCTCAATGGCTAACACGCGTTCGACGTTATCGATTACTTTAACGAGCTTTGTGGCTGCATTGGCCCCCATGCTTACATGATCTTCCTGTCCGTTGCTTGATACGATACTATCCACCGAAGCCGGCATACACAACCCTTTATTCTGACTAACGATTGAAGCTGCCGTATATTGCGGAATCATGAAGCCGGAATTGAGGCCGGGATTCATAACTAAGAAAGCCGGTAAATCGCGCAATCCTAATATTAACTGAGCAATACGTCGCTCGCTGATATTGGCTAATTCAGCCATGGCAATTGCAAGAAAGTCCATAACCAAGGCTAAGGGTTGTCCGTGGAAATTTCCGCCTGAAAGCACTTGGTCTTGATCGGGGAAAACTATCGGATTATCGGTAACGGAATTAATTTCTGTCAACACTACGCTGGCAACATACTCCACTGTATCTTTTGTGGCACCGTGAACCTGCGGTATACAGCGGAAAGAATATGGGTCTTGCACACTTTTCTTGGGTTGAGCTAGTATTTCAGACCCATTCAAAATTGCCCTAAAATTACGAGCAGTTTCAATCTGCCCTTTATGCGGCCTTATTGTTTGCAAATGCTCATAAAACGGCTCAATTTGTCCGTTAAAAGCCTCCAGTGAAAGAGCACCAATAATGTCGGCGTATTTGTTTAGTTTAAAAGCTTTGAGCAATGCCCAAACCGCATGTGAACTCATAAATTGAGTGCCGTTGAGAAGTGCCAACCCCTCTTTGCTGGTTAGTTCAATTGGCTCCCAACCTAAGTCGGGGATCAAAGCAGAGAAATCGTAGATGGCACCGTTGTAAATTACTTCTCCAAGGCCAAGT
Organism: uncultured Bacteroidales bacterium; assembly: GCA_937981765.1. Classification (GTDB taxonomy): domain Bacteria; phylum Bacteroidota; class Bacteroidia; order Bacteroidales; family Salinivirgaceae; genus JAAYQU01. The sequence continues at coordinate 123,008 of CALJOM010000011.1, read as the reverse complement.
AATGGAAGCGACATGTGAGCTAATGGTGCTAAATCGCCGGAAGCGCCCAACGAACCTTGTTGATAAACCACCGGATAGATTTCCCGGTTATACATATCAATCAACCGTTGAACCGTTTTAACTTGCACACCACTATTCCCCAGCGCTAAAGCATGAATTTTCAGCAACATCATTAATTGCACGATTTTAGGGTCAACCATGTCGCCGGTTCCGCAGGCATGCGACATTACAAGGTTTCGTTGAAGCGTAGAAAGTTCCGATTTGCTAATTCTTATGTTGCACAATGACCCAAAACCAGTATTTACACCATAAATTGGCTGGTCGTGGTTTTCAATTTTTTTATCAAGATAGGTTCTACATTTCTCAATTCGGTGAACAGATTCTGCAGAAAGTTCCAGTTTCATCTCTTTTTCAAGAATCTCTTCAATGCGCTCCAAGGTGAGTGGTTGCGGTGATATTTGATGAATATTTTCCATAATCGGGTATAAAATTTATTGAGTTAACTTGCTTACCAATTGTTCAAAACTAACGGTTTGCTGCTCTCCGGTAACCATATTTTTAAGGCCATAGCTGCGGGTTTTCAGCTCTTGGTCTCCAATAAAGATCACAAACGGAATGTTTTTAGCGTCGGCGTAGTTGAGTTGTTTTTTGAGTTTGGCATTTTCGGGATAAACATCAACAGCGACTCCCATTCTACGTAAGCGAGTGGCCGTTTCAACAGCAAAGATTACTTCATTGGCTCCAAAATTTACAAACATTGCCTGCACGCTTCTTGACACCGATTCAGGGAAGGAGTTAAGCTGTTCCAGCACATCGTAGATGCGATCGGCTCCAAAGCTGATTCCTACACCGGGAACACCCGGCATGCCAAAAACTCCGGTGAGATTATCGTAGCGCCCGCCACCACATATGCTGCCAATGGAAACATCGAGAGCCTTGACTTCAAAAATACAGCCCGTATAATAGTTTAATCCCCGAGCTAATGATAAATCAATCTGGAGTTGGTTTTTAAGTTCGTAGGTTCTCAAAATGTCTAACACTTGTTGGAGTTCCTCTACACCCTTTTTACCTTCGGCGTCGGCTTCAAACATTACCGACATCGCCCGAAGTTTTTCTTCATTCGAACCCTGAAGAAGAATTATGGGTTTAATGGTTTGGAATTCCTGTTCGGTTAATCCTTTGTTTAACAGCTCTGTTTTTACGTTATCAATGCCGATTTTTTCCAACTTATCAATGCCAATAGTGATATCGGTAAGCAAATCAGGACGATTTATACGATTTGCCATGCCAGACAGAATCTTGCGGTTGTTAATTTTAATTTCCACACGAACTCCGAAACGCGAAAAGACCTCATCGATCATCATTACAATCTCCGCCTCGTGGATAAGTGAATCGGAACCAATAACATCGGCGTCGCATTGGTAGAATTCACGGTAACGCCCTTTTTGAGGGCGGTCGGCGCGCCAAACCGGTTGTATCTGATAGCGGCGAAAGGGGAAGATAATCTCATCTCGATGCTGCACCACAAATCGCGCCAATGGCACTGTTAAATCGTAGCGCAACCCTTTTTCGCAAATAACGCCGGAAAGTTCCTGAAATTTATTGGGATCGAGTTTAGCCAAATCGACACCCTGCAAGAAATTTCCAGAATTCAATATTCGAAACAGTAATTTATCGCCTTCTTCACCATATTTTCCAAGCAATGTGGAGAGCAATTCCATGGCGGGCGTTTCAATGGGTTCAAATCCATACAGCCGATAAACTTCTTTTATGGTGTTAAAAATATAGTTTCTGCGCCCCATCTCAACGGGAGTAAAATCGCGCGTACCCTTAGGTATTCCAACTTTTTGTGACATTCGACATAAATTTATTTTGACCACAAAGTTAGGATTTTATGTCGAAACCTACTTTACTGTGTAAAAGCTAAAATTAATTTGCTGGGCTGAAAAACTCAATATTTAACAACTTTCGACGTTATGAAACGAGAAAATTTTATTTTTCAATCATTTTGGGTAACTTCGTAACGTTTTTTACAACGAAGGGTATCGAGCCAATGGTAAATCAAAATAGGTATAAAAGATTCTTAGCCCGATAGTACAGAATTTTATAAAAATGCGAAAAATCGTAAGAAACATGAGAAAAACCCGATATCGATTTATTGTTCTGCTATTGGCCTCTTTAACATTTTCGTGCGTTCCTAAGAGGCAATTTGTGGAATTGGAGATGAAAAACGAACGAACTGTTCTAGATCGTGATTCGTTAAAGGCAGTGAACGCAGCATTAACCGTTGCCAACACAGAACTAAAATCGGAATTGTCGTTAATGCGTTCTATCGTTCAGCAAGAGCGAGATAAACTAAGTGAACAGATTGATTCGATACGATTTTACCGAAGCCAGTATAACGTTCTAAAATCTATCAACAACGATCTTTCTCGCAGGCTTGAGGAAATCTCCAGCGGAGTAGAATCTGAGAATCGCCAGATGCTTACCGACCTTATGCGTTTAAAAGAAGAACTGATTTCGAGAGAAGAAAAGTTGCGCAAACTGGAGGATAGCCTGAGTATTGAGCGCCGAAATCTTACAATGATGAAATCTCGACTTGACGATAAAAACCAGGTTTTAGCAGCGTTGGATTCTTTGCTTCGTGTAAAAGAACAAAACCTTGCCGAACAAGGTAAGAAAATTGCAGAAATGCAAACAATATTAGATCAAAAAGATCGTGCAGTCAGAGACTTGAAGGAAAAGGTTGCGCGAGCTCTGGTTGGGTTTGAAAAAGAGGGGCTTCAGGTAGAGTATCGTAACGGCAAGGTGTATGTCAGTATGGCAGAAAAACTACTGTTTAAGTCGGGAAGTTACACCGTAGACACAAGAGGACGCGATGCCCTGAAACGGCTTTCCGATGTGCTGGCCGAAAATCGTGACATTAACATCATGGTTGAGGGACATACCGACGATGTACCATTTAAAGGGCATGGAGAGCTAAAAGATAACTGGGATTTGAGTGTTAAACGCGCAACCTCAGTAGTACGGGTACTTTTAGAGAATAAAAATGTTTCGCCCGAAAGAATTAGCGCTGCAGGTCGTGGAGAGTTTATGCCTCTGGAACAATATAAAACACCAGAAGCACGAGCCAAAAATCGAAGAACGGAAATTATTTTAACACCCAAACTGGATGAACTATTGAAATTACTTGAATCTAACTAAAATAAGAAAGGCTGTATATCCTACAGCCTTTTTTGTTAATAATCTTCCTCGGAATCCGACTCATCGGGAATATCATCATATTTATCGTAGTCGTAATCCTCTTCTTCCTCAGCCTCAAAATACTTTTCCTCGTAGGCTTCTTTAACATGCTCCTTTAGTAGGCCGTCGGAACCGAAATCCTCATCGTCTTCTACAATCTGAAGAGCCTCAGACTTAGTCATCTTAATCAAATAGTAATAATCTTCTGTTTCAAACGGCAAAGCACTGATTAATTTACCTTCACGGTCGGTATAGGTAATTAGGTGCTCTGCATAACCTGAGGGATAGAGCAACTTGATTTGTTCTTTCTGCTCCTCGCTTAACTTCTGGTAATCCTTGATAATTCGTGGTTTAGCTTTGTTCATGGACGTTTCTATTTTCTAATTATTTTCAGTTAGTTAGTCACCAGTTTCCGCTGCTCAAATATCAAAATTTTTTCGAAAACAAATCTTATGCGATAAAAAAATTGCGAACATTTTTTATCCTTCTTGGTTTCCCGATCTCTCATTAACACTTAACATGAGTACCGATTTGATAAAATCGTCGATTTCCCCATCAAGAACTGCCTGCACATTAGAAGTTTCGAATCCTGAACGCACATCTTTCACCAGTTTATATGGATGTAATACATAATTTCGGATTTGAGAGCCAAAGTCAATATTGCGTTTGGAGGCTTCAATCTCCTCCTGTTTTGCGCGTTTTTTTTGCAGTTCGAGCTCATAAAGCTGTGACTTGAGAAGACGCAGTGCATTTTCCTTATTATGTAGTTGTGAACGTGTTTCGGTGTTCTCAATTGTAATACCGGTAGGTAAATGGCGCAAACGAACTCCGGTTTCTACCTTATTTACATTTTGACCTCCTGCTCCCGACGAACGAAATGTATCCCACTCAATATCGGCCGGATTTATAACTATCTCTATATCCTCATCAATCAAAGGAATAACAAATACTGAAGCAAAGGATGTTTGCCGCTTGTTTTGTGCATTAAAGGGGGATAATCGTACTAACCTGTGCACCCCGATCTCCGCTTTCAGATAACCAAAGGCATATTCCCCCTCAATTTGTAATGTTACAGACTTAATACCGGCTTCATCGCCCGGAGTACGATTTATTTCAGATATTTTGTATTTGTGCCTCTCGGCATATCGAACATACATTCGCATAAGCATTTCAGCCCAGTCGTTGCTTTCGGTTCCTCCAGCTCCAGCATTGATTTTCAATATGGCTCCTAACCTATCCTCCTCATTACGCAACATATTTTTAAATTCCACATCCTCAACCTTCTCAAGTGTTTTACGATACTGTTCATCGATCTCCTCCTGAGAAGCCTGTCCTTCTTTATAAAACTCGTATAAAACAGCCAGATCGTCGAGCATTTTCTCAACCTGCTGGTACATTACAATCCACTTTTTAATTTCATTAATTTTTTTTAGTTGCTTTTCGGCTTCTTCTTTCTGGTTCCAGAATCCGGCAACCTGAGTTTTAAGTTCTTCTTCTTCCAGTCGAATAATTCTGTTGTCGATGTCAAAGATGCCTCCTCAGCGCCTCGCAGCGCTTAACAAGCTCTTTGTAGTTATCGGGTGAAAACATAACTTTTATTTTGAGGGGGCAAATGTAATAATCTTGACCTTTTTGGGCAATAGGTTATGAAAATATTTTTTTTTCACTTCTCTATTAGTTGGCAATCCTCCTGTTTAAATCCAAAAACATTACCAAATTCACGCTAAGGTGATTAAAAAAACAGAATTATGAAAAATAAATTTGCACTATTATGTAAACTTTTTATCTTTGTTTATCTATAAACCAGAACCAAAAAAAACATACTGTATGAAAAAATCTATGCTTATCTTAATGGCAACAATCGTTGTATTGCAGGCCATACGAATTGTCGCACAAGTCGACACCACCAAGGTATTGATTCTTATCGATAAAGATGTTTACATGAAAGATGCCGAGGGGAAAGTAACAAAAATCGAAGAAAACATTTATGAACTTGATTTGGAACAATTACTAAATTTAGACCTATCTTCGGTGCTAAAAAAAACACAAACCATTCACGAAACTCCTGCGATAGTTTCCATTGTCACGGCCGATCAAATCCGTTCCTTAGGAGCTGAATCTATTTTTGATGTTTTGGCCACTGTTCCAGGTTTCACAGTTCAGGATAGTTATTGGAAACGACAAATGGTTACAGCACGCGGAATAATGCAAACTCTTTACAACGATAAAATTCTGGTTTTACTCAACGGAATTCCCACATACGATGCAGCAGCGCTCGAACATTATATGGATTTTATACCGACGCACGCCATTCAACGAATTGAGATAATCCGCGGGCCAGGCTCAACTCTTTATGGTACGAACGCTTTTGCCGCCGTGATTAACATCATAACTAAAGAAGATAATTTTGGGAAAAATCTTGAAACCTACCTCCAAGGAGGATCTTTCTTTACTACGGAAACCGGATTTTTATACCTTGACAAATACAAACACGGTTCGTTTCACCTTAGCGGAAGTTTAAAAAACAACGAAGGGTACCGAAAAAAAGATGTCCCCGACAATACCAACAAAGTCTCAGATATTCTTTACGAACACGACAACGCCAATATTTTTGCATCCATCTCCTACAAATCGCTTACCCTTCAAACAGGAGGAATGGCTCAAAAGTGGTCAAAATTTGGCCCAATGCCCCGACATATTTTTGGCAATAACGGCGACGTTATGCAAGGTGGAAGAACATGGCACAACAAAGTTTATGTAAATGGAATATTTGACAAAAACCTTTCAGAAAACCTCAACTTGAGAGGAACTTTCAATTTCGACTACTCTGATCAGCAAGCTGATATAGGACAATTTGGCGAAAGAATTTATGTAAATTTGCTACATTTGATAGACAGCAGCAAGGCTCCAGATTTTTATCGATTCGGTGGGAAATTGTTTGGCGGTTCAATTCAGGCGATGTATGGCTTTTCGGAAAAACTATCCTTAATCGCTGGATTTGCTGCCGAACATAGACTAACCACCCATTTGGCCGACCTATATTCCGACCGCAATGGAGATAATTTGTTTCAGGGATCTACACGAGAAATGCCTTTCGGAATTTCCGATTTTGGTTTGTATATAAACGCCGACGGCAAACTTGGCAACCATTTGGGCTACGTGGCGGGTATTCGGGCATCGTATCTTGGGGTTTCGGAAAAAATTTATCTCACCCCAAGAGCAGGATTAGTTTATATGTTAGGAAAAGAGTCGTCAATTAAATTACTATACGGAGAGGCTTTTCGCGGCGCAGGACCTCAGGAACAATTTTACAAGGTCCCTGTTCTAATTTACGGTAAAGACGCTATTAATCAGGCTCTTGATCCTGAAAAAATCAAGACTATGGAATTGGCCTTAGACCAGGGAATTGCAACCCATTATAAAATAAGATCCAACGGATTTTATAACATCATCACCGATATTATTACTCGCCGAAGAGCTACTGAAGGGGAATTGCTTACCATAGATCCTAGTGGAAATATGACATCGACACTGGTTTACGACAACCTGGGATCGCAACATATTTATGGGTTTGAGATTGAAGCCCTTGGATATCCCACAGAAAAAGTAAGTTTTTGGGGGAATTTTAGTTATAAGGAAGGAAAATTCAACACGAAATCTCCCATAACTGGAGCTGACACTACGCTGAATTATATTCCGTTTATGGAAAAAGTTACCGCAAACTTTGGAGTAAGTCTGAAACTTGGCAGAATAAATATAACACCCTACTACCAATTTGTAGGGAAAAGAGAGGGCTATCTTGGCAACAATGTTTCAGAGATAAAAACCGTAGATGCCTACGGTTTGGTAAACCTCAATGTTTCTTACCGTATTTCCCACAAGATTGTTGTTTCAATTATTGGTAAAAATCTAACCAACAAAACTTACTACTACCCCGAAACGGTTAGACGAGAAATTTTGACCATTCCGGGGGGGCCAGGTGTTGGCGTTTTCGGAAGAGTGACATTTCGTCTTTAATTAGCCGTTTTTCTTAAGTGTTGGCAGTTTTGTTCAAAGAGTCGGGTTAAGCAATTTCCCCGACTCTATTAGTTTTATAAACCATTTATTGGATAGCAGTTTTTCCAAATAAGTTGTTGCGTGAATGTTGTGCATATCGGTTCCAATAAACGATACCATACCTGCCTCTATGAGTTTTTGAGCAGTTTTCTGATTTTCGTACCCATAAAACCCAATTAAGCTGCCGCCATTGATCTGAAAAAGCACCCCTCGATGTGCTAATTGTTCATAATTAGATATTTTCCCCTGATAATAAGGATAACGTTCAGGATGTGCTAATACAGGTTTGTACTTCTCCATCTGTAACTCAAACAGCATGTCGTTAAGCTTCTCTGGGGGAAACAGGGTCGACATTTCTACTAAAAGATAGCATTTCCCAAAGGTAAGTAATGGCTCACGATTTGTTATCTTTTGATGAAAATCGAAATCAATGTAATACTCCGCAGCTGCTTCAATCTCAATGGGAATGTTTTCCTGGGCAATGGCGCGACGTAATTGATTTAACCCTGCTTTTATATCGGAGTTGGTATTTCGCCAGAAATCGCTCATCACATGGGGCGTAGTAATTACTTTTCGGTATCCCATGCGATGAAACCATCGAAGCATATTAACACTTTCCTCTGTCGAAGGTGAACCATCGTCAATCCCGGGAATCAAATGGGAATGAATGTCCACTTCGATCGGAGAAAAATCTTTTATTGCTGGATGGTTATCGCCAAACCACATAATTAACGCAAATGATATTGTTTTTTATAGTATTCTTGATATTCACCAGAAATAACATTATCAAGCCATTTTTGATTGCTTAAATACCAGTCGACTGTTTTTTCTAATCCCGATTCAAACGTTGTTAAAGGTCTCCATCCCAGTTCTTTTTGAAGTTTCGACGAATCTATGGCATAGCGTAGGTCATGGCCAGCGCGGTCTTTTACAAATTGAATCAACTGTTCTGATGTCCCTTCAGGTCGGCCAAGCTTTTTATCCATGATTTTGCACAAAAGACGCACCAAGTCGATATTTTTCCACTCATTATCGCCACCTATGTTGTAGGTCGCCCCTACTTTCCCTTTGTGGAAAATGATGTCGATGGCTTCGGCGTGATCTTCTACATAAAGCCAGTCACGCACATTTTGCCCAGTACCGTAAACTGGAACCGGCCGGCTATTTTTAATGTTATTGATGGCTAACGGGATGAGCTTTTCCGGAAATTGATTTGGTCCATAATTATTTGAGCAATTGCTGATAACGATGGGTAATTTATAGGTGTGGTAATATGCACGTACTAAATGGTCTGAAGCAGCTTTTGATGCTGAATAAGGACTGTGCGGATCGTAAGGAGTTTTCTCGGTGAATTTACCATTTTGGCCTAGGCTTCCATAAACCTCGTCGGTAGAGATGTGGTAAAAAAGCTTGTTGTCGAAATTACTTCTCCATGCCTCACGGGCAGCATTAAGCAATGCTACGGTACCAACAATATTGGTTTGTATAAACTCCATGGGATTGGCTATGGAACGGTCAACGTGAGATTCTGCTGCCAAGTGGATAACTCCATCAAACTTGTGTTGCTCAAAGAGTTTTGTTATTAGTGGTGCATCGCAAATATCCCCTTTATAAAAAATGTAGTTGGATTGGGTTTCAATGTCTTTCAAATTTTCAAGATTTCCGGCATAGGTTAATTTATCAAGATTAACTATAGTGTAGCCAGGGTATTTTTTTACAAAACGTCGTACCACATGAGAACCAATAAAGCCTGCACCACCGGTAATTAAAAGGGTTCGTTTCATCGGAGATTCTTTTTTGATCTTTACAAAAATAACATTTGCAACCGGAGAAAAAAAGGGGGCAATAAAAAAATTACGCCCCCTGAATTTTTCCGTGTGAATTTTTACTCTATTTCTATATCATACTCCATACGAGCATTTATTCCGTTGAGGTTAATCAGATTTTCTATGTGTTCGATGGTTTTTCGAACCAAGCGATGTTGCGAAAATTTCGACATTGAGCTCTCGGTAGCACCAAAAAGTGCTTCAAACGGGTCTTTTAATTTTGGCAACTCCTCAATTCTATAGTCGCTCACACCTGCTTTTCGGGCAGCAATTTCGATGGCATCGTCCAAACCACCCAAAACATCTACCAAGCCGATATTTTTTGCATCTGCTCCACTCCAAACACGTCCCTGAGCGATGTCATCTACTTCTTCAAAGGTTTTGTTTCTTGCATTAGAAACATGGTTTACAAAGGTTTGGTATATGCTTTCAATTTGATTTTGAAGCATTTTCTTTTCAGTATCGCTCATTTTCCTAAAGGGAGAACTAAAATCAGAATACTTGGCGGTATTAACGGTACTGAAGGTAATCCCTAACTTAGAGTTCATAAGTTCCTTCAGGTTAAACATAAGGCCAAAAACACCAATGGATCCGGTAATTGTAGTTGGCTGAGCAACAATGGTATCGGCCGCACAAGCAATGTAATACCCGCCCGAAGCAGCTACGTCGCCCATGGAAATGATTATGGGTTTTATGCCTTTGGTAAGCAATGCTTCTCTTAGAATTACCTCCGAGGTTAAGGCACTTCCCCCGGGGCTGTTAATACGCATAACTATTGCTTTCACTTTATCGTCTCTTCGGGCTTCGACAATAGCATTGGCAATGTTTTCAAGTCCAATCTCCTCGTTGTTACCTTTACCCATGCCTATTTGTCCCTGGGCATAAATTACTGCTATCTTTGATTGTTCGGTAATTAGCTTTCCTTTAGGTTGGGGAGCCGCATTGGTATATTTGTAGAACGACATCGAGGGGAAATTGCCATCTTTGTCTTCCTCTGTCATCTCCACAATAATTTTCCGCATTTGATCGAAATAAACAAGCGAGTCGATCAACCGATTTTTGAGAGCAGCGGTTGCATCGGTAATAGCTAATTCATCAGCCCATTGCTGCAGCTTTGATGGGTCAATTTTACGTGCTTGTCCAACCTGCTCAAGCATATGGTTCCACATTGAATTTAAAAATGTGGCGGTTTGAAGGCGATTTTCGGGACTTATCTCCTCTAGCACAAAAGGTTCTACTGCCGACTTAAATTTTCCGTGGCGAATAACCTGGGGTTCTATTCCAAGTTTTTTCAAAGTATTCTTAAAATGCATTATTTGAGCCGAAAGCCCTGTCCAAACAACCACACCAACAGGATTCAAGTATATTTTGTCGGCAGTCGTTGCCAAATAGTAGGCTTTCTGAGTGTAGAAATCGCCGTAACTGTAAACAAATTTCCCCGACGACTTGAAATCAATGAGCGCTTGCCGGAGTTCATCAATGGTTGCCATTCCAGCATTAAGCATTTCCGGTCGAAGCAAAATTCCACGAATATTATCGTCTTGTTTAGCATTTTTGATAGTTTTCAAAAGCGTGTTTAAGCCCACCGGCCTTTCTTGGTCAAATTGAGAAAAAAGTTCATTAAACATTTCGTCAAAAATGCTTTTCTGATCACGGTCAACAATGGGCCGATTTAGCTCAAATACTAAAACAGTGTTGGGCTTGGGTTTTTCTGTCGGTTTTTTCCCCATGGTTGCAATACCGGAAATTACTCCGATGAGCAGAAAAAAACCTACAAACATTGCCAATACAAGGGCAAGCAACGTTGCAAAAAAGATTTTCCAAAAATTTTTCATAGTCAGAGGGGTTTAGGGTGAATTTATAGTTTCCCAAATTTAAACCATTTTGAATTAACTCCTTTTACAACACCACGTTTTTGAGAAAAGCAACCATTCTGTCTTACATAAGGGCGGCCTTGTTGACCGCCCAATATTTATTTTTGGTGTTTTTGAGAGGACATAGAGTTCGATTACTAAATGTCGAGTGTTCTATTTAATAAACGTTTTAACCTCAATGGTTTTAACTTTTCCGATCTTTTCTAGGTCCTTTATATTGAATCGCTTAGCATCGCCGGCAACTACAACAACTATCGGGCGTCCCGCCACATATTTTTTGTAGAACTCCTCAATATCATTGAAGGTAATGTTTTGGTAGACAGGGTATTTAACTTTCCGTGGGTCGGCTTCCCAACCATATTCAACCCAATTGGCAACCGATGTTGTCATGTAGCGGAATTGAGGTTGCTCAGCGTTTATTGTTAAAGTAAGCCCTTTACGAACGGAAGGGATCCGATCGGGTTTGGCGGGCATGTTTCGTAATATTTCAACAAATGTTTCAACGGCTTCTATGGTTTTGTCGGATTGTGTTGAAAGCCAGCCTGAAAAATATCCCGGATTGTTGAAGGTTGGGGATGCGTAATAATGTCCGCTTGCACCGTAAGCTAAGGAGCGAAATTCCCGAATTTCCTGGAAAATAATCGACGACATATTGCCTCCAATATACTCGTTGAATGCGTCCATTTTGGCTCGTTCTGCTTTCGGAACAGAATCGCCCAAAACATAAAAATACAAGTGACTCTGAATGGCTTTAGGATCGTTATAAACATAAATTAACGGCTCCCGATAAGATTGCAAGGTAAGTTCTCTGTTGGGTTGAGCCGTTTGAACATTATCGGCAGGCTTAAATTGTGTGCTTATCCGTGTTATTAACTCTTCTGCCGACATTTTACCTACATAATGTATATCGTAGGTGTGGCTTACAATTTCTTTTATCTTAGACAGCACCTGGTTTTTTGAAGTTTTCCTTATCTCCTTATCTGTCATATCCGACAAATAGGACGATTTTGGGCCATACTTAACATACTCTATTAATGCACTACCTTCGCTAGCTATGTCCTTTAAAACTGTTTGTTTTTGCATTTTTACAGCCTGAGCGTATTGCTTAATATGAATTGGCTCAAGATCAGAATTTTGGAGGAGCTCGTTAAAAATAGCTATCACTTTATCAAAATTTTCTTCCAGCCCTGTAATTTCGAGCGTAGTGGTATTGAGACTTGTGCTTACATAATAACTCACACCCAAAGCCTGTAGCTTTTTCTTAAATTCAGCAAGCGAGGTTCCCAGAGGAGTGCATTTATCCATAAGCTGTCCAGCCAATTGTGCTAATGGATCATCGTATTTGCCCTTACGGAAAACTATTCTCAATGTGAAAATGCTATTAATCGGATTTCGACCTACAAAAACCCGCCCGCCACCGGGTAGTGACGAAATAATGACATCTTTTCCAAACTCAATAAATTTTGGCTCCATTTCAAAGGTGGGCATTGCCTCAATACGTAAAGTATATTCCGATTTTTTATCAGTGTTTTGAGGAACAACCTGCTTAAACGGTGGTTTTTCAATTTTATCCTTCTTTGGGCGTCCCATCTTAGAATGAAACGAAAGGTAGTTGTCAGTAAAATAACGATTAGCAACTGCTACAACATCTTCTTTTTTAAGTTGATCTATTTTTTGCGGATATTGCATCATATCTTCCCAACTGTATCCGTAAACAAAACAATCGGCTAAATACTGAGCTCTCCAGCGTATATCTTCCAAAGAGCGTTCAAATTGCACTTTCATCTCTGTTTTAACGGCCTGGAAAAGAGTTTCGTCGAAATCGCCGGATTTTAATCTCTGAATCTGCTCTAAAACTAACTTTTCGGCATTTGTGAGAGATTGTCCCACAATTTTAGGCATGTATATGATAAATAACCCGCCGGCCTCTTCGAAAGAAAAATCAATAGAACTTGCAAACAGAATCTTCCCATTGTGAGAAAGCTGGTTAAGCAGACCAGATTCTGCCTGATTAACTAAAATATTGTTGCATATATCTAAAGCAAGCTCATCGGGATGATTCTTAGCCACGCCATGAAAACCCAAAATTCCGATTTTTACGGGGGTTAATCGTTTCTCTACATGTTTTCTTCCTTTAAAAGGTTCTACTTTAATATTTAAAGGCTTCGGCACTTCGCCTGCGGGAAGTTTGGAGAACAAATCCTCAATTATGGGTTTCACAAACTCAGGATCAAAATCGCCCGACAACACCAACGCCATATTGTTCCCAACATAATAAGTGCGAAAATATTCCTCCATTTTTCGTAAGGATGGGTTTTTCAAATGCTCTGTAAATCCGATAATTGGAATTTCATAAGGCGTTCCCGGAAAAACATTGGAAAAAATTTCCTCTATTATCTTTCCAAAGGGAGAATCTTCGTACATGTTTTTTTCTTCATACACTGTCTCTAACTCCGATTGGAACAGACGGAAAACCGGATTACGAAAACGCTCGTAATAAACATGCAGCCACTTTTCTATCTGATTCGACGGAAAGGTATTAAAATACACTATCGATTCGTATCCGGTTCCTGCATTAAGACCGCTTCCACCCATGTCGTTTAAAATGCGGTCAACCTCGTTGGGAATAGCATACTTCGCCGACTCAATAGAAAGCCGGTTGATCTCCATCTGAATTTCTAAACGCTCTTTTGGATCGGGAATCTCTGCTAGTTTATCGTACAATAGGGAAATGCTGTCGAGATAAACTTTCTCCTTTGTATAATCAAGAGTTCCGATACTATCCGTGCCTTTAAACATTATATGCTCAAAATAATGCGCTATTCCGGTAGCATCTTTAGGATCCCGCTTGGAGCCTCCTTTTACAACAACCAATCCCTGCACAGTTGGCATAGAGCGATCTACGTTTAACATTACTGTCAACCCGTTCGAGAGTTTATAAACCTCCACCTTTAACGGATCAATTTCATTAGCACGCAACCAAAAGCTGAGAAAAAGAAAACATAAAGTCAGCAAAAAAGGTTTTTTCATAAGAGTAGATTTAAGTGTTAAAATATTGATTTATTGATGCTTAAAGCAAAATATTATTTGCGCACGTAAAAGTAATCAAAAAGCACGATTTTGTAGTACATTTGTAAAAACTTTATTGAGACGTTTATGAGGCCATTTTTGTTACACGACATAGAAAATCATGACAATCTTCTTCCCCTAACATTCACCCGCGCTGTAGGTGATATACGTGTGGGAATCCTTACCATTGCAGAAAAGTGGGCACATTATCTCCAATCTACGGGAGAACATATTGTGCCATCCTATCTTCAACCGAAATATCCCCGAACATTTTCGGGAGAAGTGATTCTTATCCGCAGCGGCGTGCTCCCTGAATTAACTTTGGTAGATGCTATTAAAAACCTGAAATCGGGGCAGGTATTGATGTCGAGCGAAAAGTGGATTGCAGCCTGCGGAGATTTTTCTTCCCAAGACTATACCTATCCATTGTTTGACACGTTTCAGACAGTTAATATTGAACATCCGGTGAGCGAAATTGCCTACCCCTGGCATATTTTTCAACTCAACGGACAGGAATTTAATCGTGATTTTCAGATTATGAAATCCCTTCAAACAGGGATTCCCGTCTCCTCAACCAATCTGGTACTAGGAAACGGAGAAATTTTGATTCACCCCACGGCACAAGTAGAAGGAGCCATTTTAAATACAACAAACGGCAATATTTACATCGGTGCCCACGCTGAAATTATGGAAGGCTCTATGATTCGAGGGCCATTTGCATTGTGCGAACACAGTACTGTAAAATTAGGTGCTAAAATCTACGGCCCCACAACCATTGGCCCCCACTGTAAGGTAGGTGGAGAACTAAACAATGTGGTTGTTTTCGGGTATAGTAATAAGGCTCACGATGGTTTTCTTGGAAACGCCGTTGTAGGTGAATGGTGCAACTTTGGCGCCGACAGCAATAACTCGAATCTTAAAAACAACTATTTGGAAGTAAAAATCTGGAACTATCCTCAAGGCCGTTTTATCAACACAGGCCTTCAATTCTGCGGGCTTATCATGGGAGACCACTCCAAATGCGGAATCAATACCATGTTTAACACCGGCACCGTGGTAGGTATTTCTGCCAATATTTTTGGTGCAGGCTATCCACGAAATTTTATTCCATCGTTTAGTTGGGGGGGGGCAAGCGAGTTGAAAATCTACCGCCTGGAGGATGCTCTCCAGACAGCTCGTCTAGTGATGGAAAGAAGAAACATGAATTTATCCCCAATTGATGAAGAAATTCTGCGACATATTTTTCAATTAACTGCCCCATATCGGAAAAATTTGGAACGATAAAAACCTCCGGCTTTTTTGTGAGCGTCTATAAGCTTTTTCTGTAACAAACCTAAACTTTAGGTATCTCCCATAATGGTTTAATAAGCGTTATCGTTGTTTGCCCTGGACGTTGTAGCCACCGTTAACAATTCATTATATTATTTGGCCTAAGCGACTTAAAGAAAATTAGTTATTTTTGTCTAGATTGCCCTATGGATTTTTTTGATCACACACAACTTTCTCCCGACCAATTTGAGAATAAAGCCCTGGAATTGTTTCGCTTTCAGGCCGAGGAAGTGCCTGTTTATAAGCGTTTTATCAGAAACCTTGAAGTAAATCCTATGAAAGTGTCTCGTATTGAAGAAATTCCTTTTCTACCAATCGAATTTTTTAAAACCGAAAAGGTCTATTGCCACCCTTCCACTCCGGAGCGATGTTTTTTAAGTAGTTCAACGACCAATACAGGACAATCGTATCACTATATTAGCTCTGTTGAAACCTACAAAAGGACTTTTGGAGCAGCATTCAACCAATTTTACGGGGCACCAAAGAACTACTGCTTTTTATTTCTCTTACCCTCCTATCTCGAACGTGAAGGCTCCTCCCTGGTTTTTATGGCACAGGAGTTTGTTTCATTAAGTAGTTACAAACAAAGCGGTTTTTACCTTTACAACCATCAGCAACTATATGAACAACTCCTGATTAACGAGAAAAAGAATATTCCTACCATACTTTTCGGAGTTTCGTTTGCCTTACTCGATTTTGCTGAAAGATACCCAATTAAACTAAACCATACAATTGTTATGGAAACCGGTGGCATGAAAGGTAGAAGAGTAGAACTACACCGCAGCCAACTCCATTTTATTTTGAAAAGAGCCTTCGGCGTTGAAACAATTCACAGCGAATACGGAATGACTGAATTGCTTTCCCAAGCATACTCCTCAGGGAATGGAATTTTTCGATCCCCCGCCTGGATGAGAGCACTGGTATATAACCCTTACAATCCTCTCCGAACCATCAATTCCGGAGCTGGGGGGATAAATATTATAGATTTGGCCAATCAACATTCGTGTGCTTTTATTCAAACATCCGACGTTGGAAAAGTATTTCCCGATGGAAGCTTTTCAATAGATGGACGATCTGATTACAGCGAAGTTCGTGGATGTAACCTTATGGTAGCAACCATATAGCACATCAAAAAAATCTCGATATGAAAACCCTAATTTTAATTTTCTCGGCACTGTTGATATGTGGAACAACCTCATTCGGACAAAAAACCGAAGATTTCCCACCCCAATGGTACAATAACCCTCCCAAATCGAGGAAAATCTTGTATGCCGTGGGCTATGGGACTTCTGTATCGCAGCAAATAGCCTTCGAAAAAGCTAAAATGGCAGCTTACAAAGAGCTTTCGGAACAACTTTCGGCCATTACGATAAAAACAAATAAAAAGAAAACTGAAGCTACTACGCAAGCAACACTCAGAGAGGTTGAAATCGAAGACAAAGCTAGCCGGCAAGATTCTACGGGACGATACGAAGCCTACATTCTGGTAAGCCACAAAAAGCCAAAGAAGCAATAAAAAAATAAGCCCTGAAAGTTTTCAGGGCTTTTGTGCCTCGGACCGGACTCGAACCGGTACGAACCTTTCGGTTCACAGGATTTTAAGTCCTGCGTGTCTACCAATTCCACCACCAAGGCGAGGCAAACAACCAGAGCGGGAAACGAGACTCGAACTCGCGACCCCAACCTTGGCAAGGTTGTGCTCTACCAACTGAGCTATTCCCGCTTAGCGAGTGCAAATATACAACTTTGTTTTAATTCAACCAATTTTTATTAAAAAATCTTGCCATGCAAACGAAAAACATTACTGTTTTTCTCCGGATTGTTGAGGATGAGTCAATATTAAATCCATAAACGTTGGAAGATGGTCGGCAAAACCACCGCGATAGGAAAATCCCACATAAGTACGGAACAATTTTTTTCCACCATAGGTTTCATCGGGTTCCAGCAAAAAATTAAAATTGCCGATAAATACGTTGTTGGTAGAGGTTTTTGTATTACCCTTGGTATTATTGATTAAATTCGAGCTTATAATCCACATATCGATACACTCCCACAGCCCCTGAAATTTGATTGTACCCGGATATTTCGAAGGATAGATTGCCGTAGTGAGGTTAATTAAATCGCAACGGGCAGTATCGGGGAACATGCATGCTCTCAACACCTTTTCAACGGGTTCATCCTCTGGAGTTGTGTTAAAATCGCCGGTGAGAATAATATTGGCTTTAGGATTTTTTGCTAAAATGCTGTCTATTGTATTTCGAAGAGCCTGTGCTACCTCATTCCGCATGGGGCGAGTTGTCATGGCACCTCCGAATTTCGATGGCCAGTGATTGATAAATACGTGCAACGTATCTTTGTTTGGCAATAAACCTTTGGAATAGAGAATATCGCGCGAAAAACGACCGGGACTGCTTTTAAATTCAACCAAAATAAATTTTTCCTCAAGTGGCCAATAGCGGTCTTTGCGGTAAAGCATAGCTACATCTATTCCTCTGGGGTCGCGCGAATCACGGTGGATAATTTCGTAGCCGGCATTTTTCAAGGGGGTTTTTTGCAATAGCAATTCCAAAACATACCGGTTTTCAATTTCACAAAAGCCTATAATATCGGGAGGCGATGCTTCACCAATGGCAGCAATAACTTTATAAATATTTCCTAGTTTTTTATTCAACCGCCACTCATTCCAGCGCCGCGCACCTTGTGGTGTAAATTCGTCGTCGGATGTTTTGGGATCGTCTTCGGTATCAAACAGGTTCTCGACGTTATAAAACATTAATCTGAAACGGTCAGGTTTTTGAGCTTCAGTGGGAATCTGAACCTGAATGAGCCAAAAAATCAGTATTGTTCTCAGCAGTTGGTTCATGGGGATAAATATTACAACCTTTTAATCAGAATCAAAATAAAAATAAATTCACTCCAGCCGTTCATAGGCCCCAATATCGGGCTTTTGGTCGCTAAATCGGCTTCTGCCTTTAATATCGGTTGGAGCAAACACAGCATAATCGGGCAATCCACAATCCTTTGCCGCCGAAAGTGTGTCGAGGTCGAAATTATATTTACCGATATCTTTAAAGCCGACGCCCTGTTTGGCAACGATTATGTTGCGAAAATGGGTATTGTCGGAAGTGTCTATATTGTTACCGGGAATAAGAATGCAGTGGTCGAAAAGATAATGAATTGTCGGTCCCGAAACCAAATCGAAACCTACTTCTGCTCGTGAGGTGCTATAAAATCCATGGATAATGGAATTTGAGAAAAGGCAGCGCACTAGTGGGAAAGCGTAGGCTTGTCCGTTGTAAGTGTAATAGTTATTGATATACACCGCGGGTGTAGACCGGCTGGTAAAGGGGGTGTAGTTTGCAATGGTTGTGTGATTAAACCAGTAGTCTCCACCCAGAAGAAGAGCAAGCGCATAGCTTCCACAATTGTGAATAACCAAATTATGTGCTTCAATGGAGGAAGTTTGCGCGACTATTCCCGCTAAATTATGATGTCGTATGATAGTGTTGGTAATTCTCAATCCTGGTTCGCTTCCGCCTATTACAGAGTCTATCTGAATTCCTTTGATGGCATTTTCAATAATTGCGTAATGGATTCGATTGTTTCGGCTCGATGTAGTAAAATGTATTCCTCCCAAAAGATATATTCCTCCGTTATCTAATGTTATCCATGCTCCCCATTGTCCGGGTTTATCGGAGTAAAATGGCTCCAAGCGGTCGGAACGGAATATCACCGGAGCATCAACAGTTCCTTCCACACGAAGGGTTCCATTAACTATTAGGCTGCTGCGATAATGAAAGTAAAACCTAACTCCCTCTGGAACTGTTACTGTGTGGTCTTTATCCACTATAGCATAATTGTAAACCAAATAAGGTTTCTGGTTAGAAAGTGTTTGAGTTTGAAGTAATGTTTGATTCAACAGAACTACGTCTTGACCGAAGGCTATTATTATAACAGCGGCTCGTGCTGTTTCGAGTTCAAAAATTATGGAATCCTGTTCTACCATCTTGTCGCGGTTGGGATCGATGTTTGCCTCAACAAATACATAGATTGAATCTTTTGCCCTTATTCTTACATTTCTGACTTCGGGCCCCTGAATCCCATCGACATTGATAAAAAAGTTGGTGTTGGGGATTTTACCTAACCGCACTGATTTAACTTCTACCGTTCCATGGTTTGGATTAAAAACGGTAAAACGCCTTGTTGTGGTTCCAATACCGGTAAAAACGGTATCGAACATTATGGTGTCGGTACTGAACCGCAGGTTGAACTCTGACGGTTGAATATTCTTTTCGGGATTACACGAAAAAATGAAAAAAAACAAAATCAGCAGAGCCGGTATCTCTGATATAATCTTTACCTTGTGCATAGTCAATATTGTGTGGAAACCTAAATTAAAACAATTCCACTTCTATGTTCTGTAAAAACGCAGTATAGGAGTGTTCATTGTCTATCACCGCATCACAAAGCAGACAAAGAACTTGTTTAACCTCACCTTCTTTGGTTACAATAGGAATCTCCGTGCGTACACCGATAATTTTCTCTTTGGAGGGATCCACAAGCCGATCAACGTAATCATTACTACGAATTATTTCATCGTTAAACAATCCCCGAACATTACGCCCTATGATCATCTTTTTATCAACCTTCCAGAGGTTTTCGGCCGAATGGTTAAAAAATTCGACTATACCTTTCTGATTGAAGGTAACAATGGCATCGAGCATCCCTTCCAGGGTAAGTTCGTTTCGGATTTTTACCTTTTCGATTTCATTGAACTGCTGACGAAGCTCTTTTTTAGCTTTTTCAAGTTTTTTACTAAGCTCTAATTCGGAGTTTTTAAGCACCTCTTCCTGTTGAAGAAGTTTTTTGTTTTGTTGCTGAATTTTGAGTTCCAACTCTTTCTGATCGGTGATATCGAAAGCAATGCAAATTACTTTATCGATCTCCCCATACATGTCGTTTTTAGCAACCAGGGTTGCTTGCAGCCAAACCGTGCTTCCCAACTTGGTTTGAAGTTTTAACTGTCCCTGATAAGGCACCTCATGAATTACAGAATTCCAGATTTCTTCTATAAATGGTTGGTCTTCTTCAATGAAAAATTCGAAAATACTTTTGATTTTAAGCTCATTTTCTGTATACCCGAGGAGATTTTGGAATTTTTGATTAAAATCGACTATTTTCCCCGAAACGGCAAAATCTGCCTTGATACTTGCCAAATTCAGCGCTTGTATCTGACCTTCGTACTCGATACTTTTTTCTTTCTGCTCGGTGTTGTCAATGGCAAGAAATAGAATTTTATCTACTTCACCATAGGAGTTTCTGACAGGAGTATAGGTAGCCATTAACCAGACTTCTTTACCTTTTTTGGTTATATGTTTCATATAACCTTCAAAATGGCGGCCTCCTCTGGCAAGTTTTGCCCAGGTGTCATTGAACCAGTCTCGGTCTTTTTCCGAGATAAACATGTTGATATGATGTCCTTCAATCTCAGCCGTGGCTTGATAATCAAGACGCTTGAGGAATTTACTGTTGGCGTAGGTTAGAATTCCATTAATATCGTATTCAGCACGAATTAGGGTGTGGTTAACGGAGTTGGTGAAACTAATAAATTGCTCCGATTGCTTGGCCGCTTCTTCTTGCGTTGCCTGTAATTCCTCCATGTTCTGCCGCATTTCCTCCTCTTGTTGGGCAAGCCTTTCTGCTTGCTCACGGCTTTCAGCCAATAGCTTGGTGGTTCGAACGTTAATTTTTACATTCCCGATGGTGGAGCCTATGCTTTCGGCTATTTTTTTTATAAATTCCACCTGGTGAGGTAAGAAAGGTTCAAAGCCAGCTAGCTCTATTACTCCATGAACCTCATCGTTATACATTAAAGGTGCTATCAGAATATATTCGGGATTTGACTCCCCTAAACCGCTGGTTACTTCGAGGTAATCCTGTGGTACATGGTCGAGAATAATTATACGTTTTTCGAAAGCGGCACGTCCAATTAAGCCTTCATTCAACTCAATGCGTTTTTTGCTGTATTTCTGGCGGTTATAGGCAAAGTGTGCCGTGAGTTCAAAATATGTATCGTGTCTATCGTTGTCATTCAGCAGGAAAAATCCGCCTTGAATGGTACCTACATACTTGCACAGGTTGCTGATTATTTCAAACGATAAAAGCTCGATATTGTCGTTATTGCGGCGGAGAATGTCGCCAAAAAGGGCTAATCCTTCTGCAATCCAGTTCCTTTCGAAGTCTTCCTTTTTGCGTTTTTCTTCCTCAATCTTTTCATTTTTTATCTGCTCGCGAATGTCGATAATCATTTTACCCAATTTGTCGGAGAGAATTTCCACATCAAATTCGGTTTCAATATTCCCTTTAAGAAGTTCTTCCGAAAATCGGATAAGTTTGGAACGCAGTTGTTCCAATTCCTCAATTTGGGAATTTAGTGTTTCTATGGTGGTTTCGAAGTAGCGGCCAAAGAAGAGTGCAAAAATTGATAAAATAACCGGTAATAAATCTACCAGGTAAAAGATTGCGTAGCTGTGTAGTGCCCGTATGTTGGAAAAGGTTACCGGCAGATTCTGAGCCGATAAAACCCCGCGTATGATAAAAAAGGTAAGCAATACCCCGAGGATAAGTCCTCCTATGGCAAACCGGTTGGAAAGTTTGTTTTTGTTACTCATAGCCAAGTGCATAGTTTATTCTTGCCTGCCACATTTGACAGTGGTGTTTTAAAACCGTAAAAATAGAAAATTATTGCAATAATACGAATATCACACCAAATATAGTTTTTTTTCAACAAGCTAAAAAATTGCCAACGGGTTTCATAACATCATGGCCATTTTAAACATAGTACAATGAAAAACTGCCTGAACGTGGAAATTCTAGTTATCTTTGCGTCACAAAACAACGATTTATGAATCCCATTTCTCCTAAGCAAGCCCAGCAGGAACTGGAATGTAACCAGGCAGTTATGTTTGATCTCCGCGATGCCATGGATTTTGAATTTGTGAGCTTTGCTGTTGACAATGTTTTAAACATTCCGCTTCAGAAGCTCCCTGATGTGTGTGCCCGTTTTTCAAAAGCAAAACGAATTATTTGTGCTGATTTCGACGGGGAAATTGCACTCAAGGCAGCTCAGTTTTTGGAAACAAAAGGTTTTATAAACATTGTTTTTTTAGAAGGTGGCATGAAAAACTGGAATCGCAACGGATTGCCTTTAAATTACAATGTAGAAGGCGGATGTCATCACAATAATTGTAGCGATTGTTCCGGCTGTAAGTAAACGAAAAACTCATTTGCACTACAATTTGGTTTAAATTTTGTTGTGACTCTTACGAGCAAAAGCAACTATGAAACTCTCGCTTCAGCTGAAGACAATATTCCTGTTGTTGGTTACATTCTCTAGTAACCTAGGAATTACTCTGCATGTGCATTGTTGCTTTACTTGCGATAAAACCGAAATAAACATTTTTTCATCCCGCCTTCAATGTCATAATCATTGCCAATGTAGTGGAAACTCTGGCGATTGCTGTTCTCCCTTTCCACAAAATTCTAACCAATATACAAAATCCACCTGTTGCCTGCACGAAGATTTTTGTTACCTTGTTCCGTTTGAAACTCAGTTGGAAAAGAATCAGAGAGTTATTCCCAAAACTCTTTTCTTCACTACACCATTTCTGCCTACACCACGACTATATTTGACACAAAAAACCGCCATTTTATTTACAAAAAATAACGGTCTTGAACCACCTCCGCTTCCTTATCCTGGAACTCCCATCGAAATAGCTTTTCATTGCCTGAGAATTTTCCCCGACCAAGGGTAAACAGTGCTGCCTTATCTCAACTTTCAAAGAGAGGTTGAAAAACACATTTATCTCAACGAACAGCACTATTGTTGCTTTTGGGGAAAAGTTTAATAACGGGTAAATTCTGAATATCATGAAAAACATAATAGTTTTCGGCCTGATATTGAGTGGATCAATATCGGTTGTGGCACAAACCATTTCAGGCCAGGTAAAATCATTAAAAATCCACAACCAAGAACAAAAGGGAGAAAGCCTTCCGGGGGCGAACATTTTTTGGGAAAATACAACCCTAGGAACCGTAAGCGATACAAATGGCAATTTTACTCTTGCCTTGCCCGAACAACTCCCCCATCGATTAATAATCAGCTATGTTGGATATATAAGCGATACTCTGCTGATTTCCAGCCCCAGTGAAAAAATTGAGGTGTTTTTACGCGAATCGAAAGATCTGCAGGAAGTTACCATTGCTGAACGCCACTTAGGAGCTCACTACTCAAGCTCAAGCCCTATTCTCACGAACGTATTGACAACCCACGAACTTCAAAAAGCTGCCTGTTGTAACCTCTCAGAAGCCTTTGAAACCAACGCTTCTGTTGATGTAACCTACAGTGATGCCATTACAGGAGCAAAACAAATTCAGATATTAGGCCTAGCTGGCATCTACAGTCAGATACTCACAGAAAACATTGGAACATTACGAGGCCTTGGGCAACCTTTTGGACTAACATTTATTCCCGGTCCATGGATGGAGTCGATTCAGGTAGCCAAGGGCACATCAAGCGTAGTGAACGGATTCGATGCTATTACCGGACAGATAAACGTGGAGCTTAAGAAACCAGAAAACAGCGAACTGTTTGGGGCCAATGTCTATGCCAACAGTTTCGGAAGACTTGAAAACAGCCTTATTGCTTCAAAAAGTTTAAACTATCGGTGGTCATCCATGTTGATGTCGCACGTGGAATATTTGGGGAACCAAGTTGATCATAATAACGACGACTTCCTCGACCATCCCTTGGTGAAAAAATACCACATAACTAATCGCTACCGGTATGACTGGCATGGCCATATGGAGTCGCAGTTTGGATTCCGCCTCATGCAAGAAAAACGCGAAGGGGGACAAATCAATGCCAACAACGCACCGAACCCCTACAAGGTAGACATTGCAACCAATCGTTTCGAAGCGCAGGCAAAAACCGGATTCTTCTTTCAAAACCAGCCAGAAGGCAGCTTAGGTACCCAGATTAATTATACTTACCACGAACACAAATCTCTTTACGGATTACGCCGATACGAAGCAACTCAAAATTCTCTGTTTACAAACATTATTTACGAAAATATCATTCGCACCAAGGAACACAAGGTTAATACCGGTGTTAGTTTTATCTACGACGGCTATAAAGAACATTTCGATACCCTTGATTTGAGCCGGGAAGACAGAATTTCAGGCATTTTTGCTCAATACACCTACCACCATCACGAACATTTTACCGGCATTTTGGGACTACGGCTCGACAATCACAGTCAACACGGAATTTTCTTCACTCCACGCCTTCACCTCAGGAGCAACATCACAGAACATACCACGATACGGGGTAGCATCGGCAAGGGATATCGGCTGCCAAATCTTCTGGCCGAGAATACCGGGCTGATGATTTCAAACCGGCAATTCCGAATTATGGAGGATATAAAACCGGAAGTGGCATGGAACTATGGAACGAACCTGATGCAACATTTCGATATCCTGGGAAACGAATCTTCGGTTACGGTGGAATTTTACCGCACTCACTTTGAAAATCAACTGATTGTAGATGTTGATGCGTCGCCTAACGAAGTTCGGTTTTACAATCTGGACGGTAAATCATACGCCAACAACTATCAAATAGAGCTAAAAACTTCGCCGATCCATCTTTTAGACCTTACAGCCGCTCTTCGTTATACGGATGTAAAAACAACCATTGGTGGTACACTTCAAACCAAACCCTTTGTGAATCAATATAAAGGGTTGGTAACCGTATCGTGGCAAACCTATGGGCGCCGCTGGCAATTTGATTTTACATCCCAGTTCAATGGGAATACCCGAATCCCCGACACATCTCACCTGCCCGAAGAATGGCAAATGCCGGAAAAATCGCCGGCGCACGTGATTCTACTAGGACAAATCACCTATCGTTTCGGCAAGTTTGATTTTTACGTAGGGGGCGAAAACCTGACAAACTACACCCAGAAAAATCCCATTATCGGAGCCAATGACCCATTTGGGCCAAATTTCGATGCATCGATGATTTGGGGGCCAATTATGGGACGATCGCTTTATGCCGGACTACGTTATAAAATGTAACCCCGTAAACTAACAGAGGCTGTGGAAATCAGCCTCTGTTAGTTTATCTGGATGACAAAACCAAAATCTGGTGCAAAAGTTTAACAACCGGTTCAATGAGTTCATCCGGAAAATCGTAGTTGGAAGCGTGAAGTTCGGGTTGTTCTACCCCCGCCCCTATTCCTATGAAGGCTGTCTGGAATTCCTGAGAATAATAGGCAAAATCTTCACTCCACCGGAAAGGATTCTTACATCGAATAATCGGAAATTTCAATGTTTCGGCAGCTTTGATAACAAATTCGGTTGTCTCCTCATCGTTGATATTGGCAGGAAAATAATCGTTATACGAAACTTCATATTTTAAGCCATACTTATCGGATAATTGAGTTACTTTATCCTCAAGGTGTTTTTTCAACTTTTCAAGATCGCTATCCACAAAGGCTCTGAGAGTGGCTCTGAACTCGGCCTTACCGGGCGAAGTTCCGAAAGCTATTTCGCCCAATTGAGCATGTATTACGGTAGTTAGCGTGAAATCCTTAAACGTTTGCGTGTAGGGTAAAGCTTCTGTGAATTGGATTAACTCAGCCAAAGCCAAAGCTGGGCTTTTTCCTCTTTCAGGATGGCTTGCATGGGAAGTGCGTCCGTACAACCGAATGGTAATTCCAATCGATGCCGAATTAAACACATTTTTACGGATAACAACACTGTTAATTTCAAATCCCGGTATGGTATGAAAACCGTAAACATACAGGGGATTAACATTTCGGAAAGCATCGTCTTTCAGAACCCTTAATGCCCCCTCTCCGGTTTCTTCTGCCGGTTGAAAGAGCAAAACAACATCGCCAAACTGGTGTCGTTCGCTACTAATTTTCCGTGCCAGCCCAATAAGTACTGTCATGTGGCCATCATGTCCGCATACGTGAGCCATGCCATTTTTCACCGATCTGTATTCAAGGCCGTGATCTTCTTCAACAGGTAAGGCATCCATATCGGCACGAAACATTACCGACTTTTTCTCCGGATCGCCTTTATAGACAGCCATAATTCCATAACCTCCCACCTGTGTATATAATTCGTCGGGGTTGGTTTGTTTAAGTTCTTCAATCAATAAAAGAGCCGTTTCTTGTTCATTTCCTGAAAGCTCGGGATTTCGGTGCAAATGCCTGCGTAGTTCTCTTAGCGATAGCATAGCTATTTGTTTTGGGCAACAAGATATAAAAAAAATTGCGATTTATCTGCACATAATTTTACCGTTTTAGGTTATTGTTTCGAATTATTGCTGCTAATAGAAAAAATGGATCATCCCACATCAGCGATTGGGAAACGATAAATTTGGGTGTCTTTATCGACCAAATAAAAAATATTCCTACTTTTGACCATAATTTAGCTTCTCGGATACCCTCTTACGTTATTCAGCTAAATTAGCGTTGTTTTCCAAAAACACTTAAAAAACATTTCAATTATGAACAAAAAGTACAACAGTCTGGTTATTGCACTGTCAATAGTAGTTGGGTTAGTTACAGAAGGTTATCTGATAGGAAAATCGCTCGAGCGTTTTAAGAAAGAAGATCGATTCATTTCGGTACGTGGCTTTTCGGAAAAAGAGGTTAAAGCTAACCTTGCTGTGTGGACAATAAAAACGAGAATCACCACCAACGACCTGTTAACCGGAACCAAAAAAGTGGAGGAGAACAAGCAAAAAATTGTCGATTTTCTGCTTAAAAACGGGATAAACCCAAGCGAAATAGTTCAGCAAAATTCTAATGTTATTGATAAACTAGCGCGGGAATATGCGCAAACCGAGATAGGACCTTACCGATATATTATTGAAAACTCTATTCAGGTGCGAACTGAAAATGTAGATACAGTTTTGCTTGCAAGCAGACAAACCGACAAACTGCTTCAAGCCGGTGTGGTACTCTCCGGAGGTGGCGATTACAACTCGCCGGTGCAATATCTTTTCACCGGGTTAAATGAAATAAAACCCTCCATGCTTGTGGAAGCAACTCAAAACGCAAAAGCGGCAGCCTTAGAATTTGCGCGAGAAGGGAACGTAACGTTGGGTAAAATAAAATCGGCCAATCAGGGTTTGTTTACCATCGTCGACAGAGATTTTTCCATAATGTCGCCATCGGCTGAAGGCCATGCTCAAAACGATAGAGACATTTACAAAAAAGTGCGTGTGGTTGTAAACATTGTGTTTTCGGTCGAATAAAACAGCCTTGGGTGTATCGTGATTTTACTCTCGGGCAATGTTTATCAAATACCTGGGAGTGAGCCTTATTTTTTCACCGGGATAGTATACTTTTTCAAGAAAAAGCCCCGAAGGAGGGGCTGTATGTTGTGCAGGGAAATCGGAGTTCTGCTTTAAAAACCGAGTCACATCTTCGGCTGTAATGGTGCCTCGACCCACTTCAACGAGGGTTCCTACAATTCGTCGCACCATTTTCCACAAAAAGTGCGACCCAACAATGTGTATAAGAATACTATCGCCAAAAGTATGGATATTAACAGCCTGAAGATTAACCAGCGTGGATTCGCCGGCTTTTTCTGGTTGCCCAAACGATTCAAAATTGTGCATTCCTACCAGGCAGTGTGCTGCCTTTTGCATTTTTGATACATCGAGAGAATCTTTTACCCACCAGCAGAAATCTTTTCCAAATGCTGTTCGCCGACGCGAAATATGATAAACATAACTACGGGCTGTGGCATCGTATCGAGCATGAAATTTTTTATCCACCTTTGTCACCGACAATATGTTAATCGATGCGGGCAGTTTTTCATTCAGGCGAACCAACACCACATGAGGAGGCATTGCCGAATCTATTTGCAGGTGGGCAACCTGTTCCAAGGCATGAACCCCACTATCGGTACGGCTGGAACCATATAGCACAAAATCTTTGGTACCAAAAACTTCACGGATAGCATCCATCAGTTTGCCCATTATGGTTGGAACATTAGGCTGATACTGCCATCCGTGAAACTTAGATCCGTTGTATTCCAATGTTATTTTAAATTTTGGCATGAAATCTACTCCTCTATTGACGTTTGAGAGTTGTGTTCGGATTTCTGTTGCGATGCTTTAGAATACAAATATCGCACTTCATTTGGGGTAAGAAACCTCCATGCCCCACGCTCCAGACCCTTTTTCGTCAATCCCGCATATAGTACCCGGTCGAGTTTCACAACTTTATAGCCAAGATGCTCAAACATGCGCCTCACGATACGATTACGGCCACTGTGAATTTCCACACCAAGCTCTTTAAAACTGTTGTTTGTGTAACTTAGTGAGTCGGGTGCTATAAATCCATCTTCCAATTCTATTCCGGCAGCTAGTTTCTCAAAATCAGACTTTTCAAAATTTCGATCCAGTACAACATGATACACCTTTTCAACCTCCGACGAGGGGTGCATAAGACGATCGGCCAATTCACCATCGTTGGTTAAAAAAAGCAGGCCGGTGGTGTTACGGTCTAATCGCCCAACAGGATAAACCCTTTCACTAGTAGCCCCAGCAATAAGGTCGAACACGGTTCTGCGGCCCTCCGGATCTTTAGCCGTAGTTAAAGTATCTTTGGGCTTATTCAGCAGAATATACACTTTTTTCTCAGGGACTAACCGCTTTCCCTTGTAGATTACTACATCGGCCTTCTTTACTTTATAGCCAAGCTCAGTAATAACCTGCCCGTTAACCTGAATTTCTCCGTTGCGGATTAATTCATCGGCCTTCCGACGGGAACAAACACCCGCATTAGCAATAAATCGGTTGAGCCTTATAAGTTCCTGATAAGAATTTCCCTTTGCACTATTTTCTTTCGGACTGAAATTACGTTTATCGGGATGACGGTTATAATCTTTTGAATCGCGATAGCGAGATGGTCTATCAAAATCTTTCCCCTGAGGTTTATTTCTAAACTCTTTTTTCACACGACCAGGCTCAAATGATTGGGCTTCACGTATTTTAGAATAGGTGTTTCGATCCGACTCTGAATCTTGGTTCGAAAAATTGTCGCGTTTTCTTGAAAAACTCCCCTTTTCCGAATCCTGATTGTAATCCTTCTTGGGTGGTTTCCGCCATTCTCCTTCCGCCTTTTTGCCCCAATCTTTCGAAGACCTATGTTCAGTATTCTTTGAAATCCTAGGTCGTGATCTGTCATGCTCTTTATCAAGTTTTGCCCCTCTGGAGTTTCCGGATTCTTTTTCAGAATCTCCACGGAGTTCAAAATCGAGCTCCTTTTCAATTTTATCCCAAAAACCAGGATCATCAAAGTCGAATTTCTGATTTGGTTCGTTTTTTTTATTCCCTTTATCCGGGTTATTTTTAGGGAATTTATCACCTCCCGGCGTGCGTTTCCCTTTCTGGTTTGACATTCGTTGTTTCATTGTTTTTGTTTCTATCTAATTTCTCAACCGTTAATGGTGTTGTTTGCAAATTTTAAATAGCTAAAGTAGTGCCATTTTTTCGAAAAGTGGTAAATTGCAGCCCCAAAATTAGAGAAAAATGGCGTTAATAGTATCAATCTCTGGAATTCGAGGCACAATTGGCGGCATGGCGGGAGAAAATCTTACCCCAATTGAGATTGTACAATTCAGTTCAGCATTCGGCCAATGGATTATTTCCGGCAAAAACAGCAAGGATAAATCCCTCATTGTTGTAGGACGCGATGCCAGAATCTCAGGCAAAATGGTTTCAGAACTGATTATCAACACCTTAATTGCCTGCGGAATTGATGTTATTGACCTGGGATTATCTACCACCCCAACGGTGGAAATGGCTGTACCTCATTTTAAGGCCGATGGAGGCATTATCATTACAGCATCTCACAACCCCATGCATTGGAACGCATTAAAATTGCTTAATTCAAAAGGAGAATTTATTAGCGCCAACGAAGGGGAACAACTGGTTGAAATAATTGGTGAAAAATGTTTTGAATATGCGCCAGTTGAAAAACTTGGAACAGTTACGAAGTTCGATTTTATTCAACAACATATCGAGTCTATTGTTTCCTTGCCGTTAGTTCAAGCGGAAAAAATTCGAAAGGCTAAATTAAAAGCAGTAGTTGATGGAATTAACAGCGTTGGAGCCATTGCAATTCCGAAACTTTTGGAACGTTTAGGTGTTGAAGTCATACTTTTAAACGGAGAGCCCAACGGTATATTCGCTCATAACCCCGAACCTTTAGAGCAACACCTGGGAGAAATTATGCAAGCTGTAACAAACCATAAGGCAAACCTGGGGATTGTTGTGGATCCCGATGTTGATCGATTGGCTCTGATTGACGAAAAAGGGAATATATTCGGAGAGGAATACACCATTGTGGCAGCTGCCGATTATGTGTTGCGTTATACTCCCGGAAACACTGTAAGTAATCTCTCCTCATCGAGAGCGCTAAGAGACATAACTCACAAATATGGATACCGTTACGAGGCAGCAGCCGTGGGAGAAGTAAACGTAGTAGCCAAAATGAAAGAAACTAACGCCATCATTGGCGGTGAAGGAAATGGAGGTGTAATTTATCCCGAACTACACTACGGTAGAGATGGGCTGGTAGGCATAGCTTTGATCTTATCGCATTTGGCTGATTCAGGCAAATCGCTGAGCCAACTCAAAAAAGATTATCCAAACTATGTTATGATTAAATCGAAAATAGATCTCTCCAACCCCATAGATTTTCAAAGCCTAGCACCCAAAATTGCATCCCATTTTTCAAACGCAACCCTCAACACTATTGATGGCATAAAAATTGACCTCCCCGAAGGTTGGGTGCATCTTAGAAAATCGAACACCGAACCAATAATACGCATTTATGCTGAGGCAGAAAATATCGAAACAGCCCAGACTATTGTGGCCAAAGTACAGCAATTAATTAAATAAGTGTTTTTGCAAAACAAAAGTCAACCCAACAGTTAATGATATTTTAGCATTTTTAAGCAACAAAAAGAATTAAGAACCAATAAAAACCAGACAATGAAAACTTTAGTTAAAGTAGGGATTTTCTATGACGGACATTATTTTGCCCACGTAAGTAATTATTACAATTACATTCATCCGAAAAAAACGCGCCTAAGCCTCACAGGATTGCACGAGTTTATTCGCAGAACCATTGCTTCGTACGAAGAAATCGATCCGTGTTACGTTCAGATTATTGATTCACAATATTTTAAGGGACGATTTCTGGCACTGGAAAGTTTTAAGTCGAACAAACTGATGGCAGAGCGCCAGTTCGATGATATTCTGATGAGTTCGGGTATTACCACCCACTATTTCCCTATAACTCAAAAGGAAGAAAACAGCATCGAAATTTCCTTATCCTTAGAGGCCCTTGAACTCACCTTCTACAAAAAATTCGATATCGTAGTGCTTCTGGTATCAAGCCTTGAGTATCTTCCGTTGGTAAAAAAATTAAATGCTCGGGGAACCAGAGTAATGATTCTAAGTTGGGAATACCAATACGTTGATCCACTAGGCCGCACCATGACCGCCTACACACCCCAGCAACTTCTAAACGAAGCAAGCTACCCGGTTGATATGCACTCAATTATCGAAGAAAAATTACGAACCAACGACAGTTTGATAAACACACTCTTTGTTAAAAAGAACCCATTTGCGAAAAAATACACTGAAATTCCCCGTAATGAAGATATGGAACAAGTTCAAAAACCGGAAAAACTTTCCGATTTCCCCTATCGTGGTTCAATCCAGACACTTAAGGAAGGATACGGATTTATTAAACCCGAAGATGAGATTGATGGAAACAACATTTTCTTTTATTACGGGGAATTA
This sequence comes from uncultured Bacteroidales bacterium, assembly GCA_937981765.1. Taxonomy (GTDB): domain Bacteria; phylum Bacteroidota; class Bacteroidia; order Bacteroidales; family Salinivirgaceae; genus JAAYQU01. Next base: position 90,714 of record CALJOM010000011.1, on the reverse strand, counting down.
GATAATGCAGATTTTAATGAAATTGAGGTAGGCGACTCCGTAGAATTTTACCTTGGTAAGAACAACCATGGATATTGCGCGCTTAACATTAAAGTACTCAAAGATTTTTCGTACAACGATTAATTTCAAGACTTAAAAATTTCAAAAACCTGAAATAAACGTTTTTTAGGGAAAGAATTTCCCATTTATAAACCTCATTTTTCATCCAACGTGATTTTGAAACACCCTTCAAAATCACGTTGCTTATTTAAGGCATACGCAACCACTGAGAATTGTTTTAGGCAAATTTATCAATACCATTCGCCAACAAATAACCACATTTATTTAAATATGAAACTATCTAAAATTTAAACACCAGTTCATAAATGAAATTTTAAATTACAACGAAATATTCGTAACTTTACAGGCTGTATTACCAACGGTGGTTGGGGGACATTAATAAAACTATAAAAACCCGAGGAGCAAACAAAGGAAATGGAAGAGAAGATTTGGGAAGTAGCCCCACCTGCAGATCCACAATTGGTTAAAACCCTTTCACGCCAACTACAATTGGAAGAGGTTTTAACACATTTACTTATCAATCGAGGGATCGACAATTTTGATGCAGCTAGGGATTTCTTCCGTCCGGATTTGGCCAATCTCCACGATCCATTTCTGATGACCGATATGGCGAAAGCCGTTGAAAGAATCAACCACGCCATTCGCAATAACGAAAAAATAATGGTTTATGGAGATTACGATGTGGACGGAACTTCCTCCGTGGCCATGATTTACCGATTTTTCAACCGTTGGTACAAAAACCTGATTTATTATATTCCCGATCGCTATTCTGAGGGGTACGGAATTTCTATTAGCTCAATAGATTACGCCGCTGAAAAAGACGTTAAACTTGTAATTGCTCTCGATTGCGGAATAAAGGCGGTTGAGAAAATGCGTTATGCTCGTGAAAAGAACATTGACTACATTATTTGCGATCATCATAACCCAGGCGATACCCTGCCGGAAGCTGTGGCAGTTCTAGATCCAAAACGTCCCGACTGTAAATATCCTTTCAAAGAATTATCGGGCTGCGGTGTAGGATTCAAACTATTGCAGGCCTACGCCAAAATGAACGGGATAGATGAACGATACGTTCTTGACCATTTGGACTACGTTGCCGTGAGCATTGCCTCCGATATTGTTCCAATAATCGGAGAGAACCGCATATTAACCTTTTTCGGACTGGAAAAACTCAACACAGACCCATCGATAGGACTACGTGCCATTGCCGAAGTAGCTTTAATTCCATTTGGAAAAATTGATGTGGCCGATATTGTTTTTAAAATCGGTCCCCGAATCAATGCCGCCGGCAGAATCGACTCCGGCCAAATGGCGGTGGACCTTCTTGTCTCCACCAACCTTAACCAGGCCAGAGAAATCGCCCTAAGGATTGATTCGGATAACCAGGCCCGAAAAGAAATCGACCGCGAAACTACCAACGAGGCTATAGACCAACTCAGTCGGCTATCCGACCTTTCGGAAAAGAAAGCCACAGTACTGTTTAACCCTCGATGGCATAAAGGTGTGATAGGCATTGTTGCCTCGCGTTTGGTTGAACATTTCCACAAACCCACTATAATTTTTACCCGCAGTAACGGCATGGTAACCGGATCGGCCAGAAGTGTTCCCGGCTTCAATATCTATGAAGCCATAGCCGAATGCGACGATTTGTTGGAAAATTACGGTGGGCACATGTATGCTGCTGGTCTTTCGTTGCAAGAAGAGAACCTTGAACAGTTTACCCGCCGATTCGAACATGTCGTTGCGCGCACCATTCAACCCGAGCACACTGTTCAAAAAATTCACTGCGATGCTTACCTTTCCATTTCTCAGATCGTTCCGCGTCTTTGGGGGCAGTTAAAAGCATTCCGCCCTTTTGGGCCGGGGAATATGTCGCCGGTTTTTGTTGCCCAAAACGTTCATGCCGTTGGACAATGCGTAGGAAAAACCGGAGCACATCTACGCCTTATGGTTTACGATATCAACAATCCACAAATTCAGTTTCCGGCAATTGCTTTCAACTTGTCGCAACATTGGCATGCAATAGCTAACAAGCACCCGTTAGACATTTGCTACACGCTTGAAGAAAACGAATATCGCGGAAAATACACACTTCAACTTCGGATTAAAGACATCAAACCCCATCCTATTCACAGTCGGTAATTTTTTTTGAATAATCTACCCAATTTATGTACGTAATACTTACCAAAGAGTTATTGGCTCCAGCTATATATCGGATGAAAGTAAAGGCGCCAAGAATGGCTGAGTCAGCTCTTCCGGGACAATTTTTAATGGCCATGAACAGCAGCTATGGCGAACGTGTCCCGCTAACCATATGTGACTCGAATAGCGATGAAGGCTCTATTACCATTGTTTTCCAAGTCGTTGGCAAATCGACACAGGCCATGAGTACCCTCAATGCCGGTGATAGCTTTAAAGAGTTTGCCGGACCACTGGGAAGGCCTTCAGAATTTATTACTCAACCGATAGAAACGCTCAAACAAAAACGAATTTTGTTCATCGGCGGGGGTGTCGGTGCTGCGCCTGTTTTTCCTCAAGTTAAGTGGATGCACCGAAACGGTGTTCCGGTGGATGTTATTCTCGCTGCGCGAAGCAAAGAGTATCTTATCCTAGTCGATGAGTTTTCTCCCATTACCAAAAACCTCTACATATCAACAGATGATGGCAGCCAAGGATTTAAAGGGAACGCTACTCAACTGCTAAAACATCTCACGGAAGAAAAGGGAATTCGCTACGACGAGGTTATTGTTATCGGCCCAATGATCATGATGAAATCGGTTTCGGACTATACCAAAACCGTTAACATTCGAACCATTGCATCGCTCAACACCTTAATGGTTTGCGGGGCTGGTATGTGTGGAGCATGCAGGGTAACTGTAAACAATAAAACAAAATTTGCCTGTTACGATGGACCTGAATTCGATGCGCATGCCATCGACTTCCCAGAAGCAATGCGTAGGCAATCCATGTACAAAAGTGAAGAAAGCGGAACAGTGATTAAAAAAGGCGACGAAGCTCTACGCCCTGAAAGCATCCGAATTGAAACCCAGATTATACCCAAAAAACGGGTGCCAATGCGGGAGCAAACCCCCGAAGCACGCCGTAACAATTTTGCGGAAGTAACTTTTGGCTATAACCAGGAGGAAGCTATAGCCGAAGCCGAACGATGCATCCAATGTAAAAACCCTCAATGTGTTGCCCATTGTCCGGTAAGCATAAATATTCCGGGATTTATAAAGCAAATCCGAGAAAAAAACTTTGCGGAGGCTGCAAAAATTCTATACGCCGACACCATGCTCCCATCGGTGTGCGGCCGCGTATGTCCTCAAGAAATACAATGCGAGGGCGTATGTGTTGTTGGTAAAAAAGGCGAACCTGTTGCCATTGGACGACTGGAACGTTTTGTAGGTGACTGGGCCAGGGAACATAATGCCATACCAAAAACTGAAATTCCCGTTAAAACTCTGGGTAAAGTTGCAGTAATTGGTTCAGGGCCGGCAGGATTAACCTGTGCAGCCGAGCTGTGCCGAATGGGATACGATGTTACCATTTTTGAAAGTTTTCACAAACCCGGAGGAGTTCTGGAGTATGGAATCCCCGAATTTCGACTTCCTAAAGAAACGGTAGTTAAGCCCGAAATTGAAGGATTAAAACAGATGGGGGTTACCATTGAAACCAACGTTATTGTTGGAAAAACCGTCACCATAGAACAACTCCGTACCAAAGAAGGATTCGACGCTGTTTTTATAGGCACGGGAGCCGGATTGCCAAACTTTATGAACATTCCCGGGGAAAATCTCAATGGAGTTTTATCCGCCAATGAGTTTCTTACGCGTAACAATTTAATGAAAGCCTTTCATAAGGATTATCAAACCCCCATACGCTTTGGAAAACAAGTTGCTGTTGTGGGTGGAGGTAACGTAGCCATGGACGCTGCCCGTACGGCAATACGTTTCGGAACCGAGGTCTCTATTGTTTATCGCCGCAGCGACAAAGAACTACCAGCTCGACGCGAAGAGATTGAACATGCTAAGGAAGAAGGCGTTAAGTTTTACCTGTTAACCAATCCCGTTGAAATACTTGGAGATGAAAAAGGATGGGTCAGAGGCATGCGCTGCGTACGAATGGAATTGGGCGAACCCGATCAATCGGGCAGAAGAAGCCCGGTAGTTATCCCCGGATCGGAATTTGACCTAGCTTGTGACACAGTAATTATGGCTCTGGGGACATCTCCCAATCCATTGATTGCCTCAACCACCTCCGGACTCAAAGTTGATAACCGTCATCGGGTGATTGCCACCGGAAATGGAGAAACCAGTATTGATGGCGTGTTTGCAGGAGGCGATGTAGTAACCGGTTCAGCAACCGTTATATTGGCAATGGGTGCCGGAAAAAAGGCTGCACAAGCTATTGACAAGTACCTTAAAGCAAAGAAAACTATCTAATATGCTTACCCTCGAAACATTAATAAATCAGGCCTGGGACGACCGAAGCCTGCTTACCCAAACAAAATATCGAAATGCAGTTGAGGAAGTTATTGAACTCTTAGATAAAGGCTCTATCAGAGTAGCACAGCCAAAAGGAGAAGGGTGGATTGTAAATCAGTGGGTAAAAAAAGCCGTAATACTCTATTTCCCGATTCGGAACATGGAAAAGCTGGAGGTAGGACCATTCGAGTTTCACGATAAAATACCGTTAAAAAGAAACTACCCGGAATTGAATGTAAGAGTAGTTCCTCACGCCATAGCCCGATATGGGGCCTATCTAGCACCCGGCATCATTCTTATGCCCTCCTACGTAAACATTGGAGCCTATGTAGATAGCGGGACCCTGGTCGACACTTGGGCAACCGTTGGAAGTTGTGCTCAGATTGGGAAAAACGTTCACCTAAGTGGCGGAGTGGGTATTGGAGGTGTTTTAGAACCAGTTCAAGCCTCTCCGGTGATAATAGAAGACAACTGCTTTATTGGAAGCCGAGCCATTGTGGTAGAAGGAGTTCGAATAGGACACGACGCTGTTCTGGGCGCTAATGTGGTAATAACTCAATCTACCTCGATAATAGATGTTAGCGGAGAAAAAAAACAAGAATACCGAGGCTATGTCCCCCCTTACTCCGTAGTAATTCCGGGAACTGTGAAAAAGCAATTTGCCGCCGGTAAATATCATGTCCCCTGTGCACTAATTATTGGTAAGCGAAAGGAATCAACGGATAAGAAAACCACGCTCAACGATGCACTACGAACCTTTGGAGTATCGGTTTAAGAACTCAACCGTTTTCCTGTTATTGCTCTCTCCCATTTAAGGAACACTCCTTACGGCACGGGAAACAGATATCGCATCGATAACGACAATCAAAATTATTCTACTAACAAGGGTAGAAAACATTTTTTTTTACCTTTGTAGAAACAATCCTGATCCTGCAAATCCAAATGATGAAGCGTTACTACGATTTTCTGGTTATCGGGAGCGGCATTGCGGGACTAAGTTATGCCCTCAAGGTAGCACCTTATGGAAAAGTAGCCATAGTAACCAAAAACGAACTCATTGAATCCAACACCCGTTATGCCCAAGGGGGAATTGCATCGGTAATGAAAGAACCCGATAATTTTGAAAAACATATCGAAGACACCCTAAAGGCAGGTTGCTACTTAAACAAACGGGAAGTAGTTGAAATGGTAGTCCGTGAGGCTCCTGAACAAATACAACAACTCCTTAACTGGGGAATTAAATTCGACACCGATACCTTAGGAGACTTTCACCTGGCCAAAGAAGGTGGACATTCCGAACCAAGAATTCTGCACTATAAAGACATAACCGGTTACGAAATTGAGATGGGACTAAGTAAACAGGCACGTAATCATCCTAACATTGACATCTTTGAATATCATTTTGCCATTGATATTATCACACAACACCATCTGGGACAAACCGTAACGCGTTACGACACCAACATCGAGTGCTTCGGATGCTATGTAATGGATGTAAAAACACACGAAATTTTCACATTCCTGGCCCCCATAACCTATCTGGCCACAGGCGGAAGCGGCAACCTGTATCAAAACACCACTAACCCTGAAATAGCTACGGGCGATGGAGTAGCAATGTTCTATCGAGCAAAAGGACAGGTAGAAAATCTCGAATTCATGCAATTTCATCCCACTGCCTTCTACAATCCCGGAATAAAACCGGCTTTCTTGCTGACAGAAGCCTTACGTGGATTTGATGCCAAACTTCGGAATATTAACCAAGAGGAGTTTATGCACAAATATTCTCCGTTAAAAGAGCTGGCACCGCGGGATGTAGTAGCCCGAGCCATCGACCAGGAGATGAAAATTCACGGTAGCGACTTTGTGTATCTCGATTGCCGCCATCTAGACAAGCAAGAACTTTTACAACGATTTCCCAACATTGCCGAATATCTATTAAAATGGGGTTACGACATCACCCGCGACTTAATTCCTATAGTTCCCGCAGCCCACTATCAATGCGGTGGTATCAAAGTAGATATCAATGGTCAAAGTACCATACATTATCTATTTGCCGGAGGCGAAGTCGCCAGCACAGGACTTCATGGAGCAAATCGTCTGGCCTCAAATTCACTGATTGAATCCATAGTTTTTGCTAACCGCTCAGCACAATTTGCCATTCAACATTTTAAAAACCACAACATACCAACCAATATCCCCGATTGGAGCGACGAAGGCACCGTTCTCAATGAAGAAATGATTCTAATTACCCAAAGTATACGAGAAGTACAGCAAATTATGAGTGCCTATGTAGGCATTGTACGCTCAAACCTCCGTCTACAAAGAGCAATAGAACGACTTGAATTGTTATACAAAGAAACCGAAGACCTATACCGTAAATCGAAACTAAATCCTAAACTGTGTGAACTACGGAATCTTATCAATGTGGGATATCTAGTTATAAAATTTGCCATGCGACGAAGAGAAAGCATAGGACTTCATTACAACCTTAGCAATCCATATTAGGACCGCTAACAAATGTTTTAAAAACATTAACAAAAACCTTAATTATGTTGAGAAAAGGGCTGAAAATATTTGCTATTCTAACCATTACGGTGGTTTTAGCACTCTTAGTGCCCATGCTCTTCCAGAGTTCAGATTACATTGCCGATCCTTTGTCGATGTACGACGATACAACTCAATGTATTATTCAGATTAACAACTTACCCCTTCTGCAAAAAAATACCTATTCCCAAGAGTTGGAGAATTTCTTCCAATCGTATTTGAAAGATACCTCCAACCTGCTTAGCCACATGAGTAAGCACCTGAAACCCACCATAAAAAAGATTTATCTGGGCATCGATTCTTATGGTACTACCACCAGCACATTTTATTTTGGAGATATCCTGGAATCAGAAACATGGACTAATTCGTTCCTGGAAGCCAACAAAAACATTTACGCCGGAGTTGACGAAAAATATCTGGGCAATACAATTCACACCTTCACTCTCGACAAAGCCTCCTATTACCTATGCGAAACCATGGGCCTGGTTATCTGCAGCGAATCCCTATTGCAAGTAAAAAAATCAATCGACCTGCTTCAACCCGAAAACACAGAAAATCCAACCTGGAGCAAACTAACCGAAACGCTGAAGTTGTCGTCGCGGGTTGCCGACGCCAATGTTTATTTTAACCTACGACAAACCAACACCGAAAATCCCCCATTCTATAGCGAAGCAGGATGGTGTGTGCTTGACCTTTGGGTAAAAAACAACGTACTACTGCTAAATGGTTTTTCTAACTCCATCCAGCAACTGGGATTAGCACAATCAATTGAAAACTCATCCCCATCCGACCCGTTTCTGCACAAAATTTTACCAGAAAACGCCGAGTCAAGTTTCATTCTCTCACTCCCAAGCGACCGAATATCCACCTCCGTGTTATCCCCAACGTACATTCAACAATTCATTGAAAATTACGGAATCAACCCCATAGAATTTATTCAACGCATTTATGGAGGAGAAATATCTTATTCCACCTGCGACGGAGAAAAAATCATTGCCATTAAAATTACCGGCGAAAGTGTCACCAACTATCTGCTTCAGGCTATCGTAAAAAAAGCCCAGCAATCGGATGTGCCAGCTGAGGAGACTACCTACATTTTTGATAACCAAACGATCATCCCCATTTACGAATTCGACTGGCTAAATCTATCCGGTTTATTGTTTGGGACTCCCTTCGCCAGCACCGGAAAACAATTCTCTGCCATTGTTAATAACACCTTATTTATCGCCACGAAAAAAAATCAAATCATTGAACAGATAAACAATCAGCTTCGCAACAAAACTCTCTGGATGACTGAAGAATACCTGCCATTACGTTCGAATATGAGTACAAACTCCAACCTAATTTTCTACTCAAGCAATGACCCCAAACTTCTGTACTTCTGGCTAAATCCAACTATTGCAAAAAAAATACAAAACAAGGGCACTGCAATTAGTATGGTTTGGCAAATTTCTACTGAAATCAACAAACCCTATCACAATATCGTTCTAAACTTCCCGGTAAAAACTATATCGGGGCAAATAATCAACGAAAATTATACATGGAAAAGTCGCCTTACCGGAACAGCAATCAGCAAGCCACTGATAATTAACAATAAAGCTACCGGAAAACCCGAATTTCTTATTCAAGATAACACAAACACACTATATTTACTTAACGAACAAGGCCGAATAGTTTGGGATAAAAAAATCGATGGCCCCATTTTAGGTTCTATTAGCGCCCCAGTAGTTGATAAAAATGGGAATTACACCCTATTGTTCAACACAGCCCGATACATTTACCGCATAAACCCCGATGGCACTGTTGTTTCAGGATTTCCTACAGAAATTCCTCATGAAGCCAGCTGTGGATTAGGTATCTTTGACTACGAGTTGGATTTGAATTATCGGCTTTGCTTAGCTTTGAAAAATCGCCAGATATTATTATACGACATTCAAGGGAAACCAATTGCCGGATGGGAATTTAAAACTACCGACGCAATGGTAACTACCCCTCCACAACATTTCCGTATAGCCAACAAAGATTACATTTTAACCGGAGATACACTTCGCATTTACATACTCGACCGTCGCGGCAAAGAACGGGTCAGGCCAAACACCCTAATGGGAAAATCGCCCAACAACCTGTTTTATTATAGTCAAGCCCGTAAAAGGTGGTTTACCACAACCCCTCAGGGAGATCTGATGTCAATTACCACCGAAGGCCTTATTCGCACGGAAAAAATTACCTCTGTATCTCCTTCTCACTACTATCTTTATGCCGATTTTCTTGCCGATAATAAAGGTTCACATATTTTTGTGGATAGTACGTTATTGCTCGTTGCAAATTCGGCGGGAGAAAAAGTGTTTACCTATCAATTTAAGGGAAATATAACCGATTTCCCGGCAATATATCAGTTTTCTTCTTCTGTTTATGGATTGGGGATTGTGGATAAAACCGACAACAAAGTGTTCCTCTTTGCACGCAACGGCAACCAACTATACAATTTTCCACTGCATGGCATTACCCCATTCTCCATTACCAAGGATTTAACAAGCGGAGAGTTCCGCCTGATAGTAGGTCATAACGATGGTTTTGTATATAACATTAAAATCCGATAACTATGCACGTCAACACAATCGCATTATTCGTCCTATTAGGACTTCTTCTTGAATTTTTCACTCTGGAGGCGACCCGTATTCGATACATGGGGGAAAAAACTATTCCCAACATTCTGACCTCTGTTTTAGGGACTACTGCTCTATATCTGGGCGCTCTTATACTGGGCTGGTATCTTGCCAAATGGTTTCTGCGCGACGTAACCATAATCAGCAACAAAGTTATGGTGATATCCATGATGGTTATTCTGCTTTTTCATGCAATTATGCGGGAACGAAAACAATTTTCGCAAGCCCAGTTGTTTTATCAAAATGCCATTTTCTATTTTGGCATAGTATTCGCGAAGGCAATTGTGCACATAATTTCGGGAGCCATTTTCTATAAGTTGGATATTGTAACCTACAAATTTTTCAATTGGATACTAATCAGCACCACGGTATTTTCTCTTATAAGCGTTTTGTTAGCCTATCCACAAATGAGACTTTTCGGGTTAACAACCAACCGTATGAAAATAGTTCTCTATTTAATTGCCTTTGTAGGAATGTTTTTTGCTAATATACCCTGATATGCTACGTATTCTGTTGATTTTTATTGGAATCCTGCTGTTGATAAATTTTATCGGCCGTATTTTGTTCCATTGGATAATTCGTAGACTCATTCGCAAGAGCCAAGAAAATTTTATGAAACAACAGGGATTCTCAGACACCGATTCGACGGTTAATAGCCATAAGAAAAATCAGCCGAAAAACACCAAATCGTTGGGAGAATACGTAGATTTCGAAGAGATACCATAAAAATCTTGCAGAATTAAAAAAAAGCTTTTACTTTTGCAGAACTAAAGCCATCGGCCCGGATGGCGGAATTGGTAGACGCGCTGGTCTCAAACACCAGTGGACGCAAGTCCTTGCCGGTTCGACCCCGGCTCCGGGTACAAAAAACTTGTCCCACAAGCCAAGTTTTTTTCTTTTTATCCAAGGACATTTGCTTTAAACCATAAAGGGGCTCTTCCAAAGAATATTTGTTTATTAACTTATTAACTTTCAACGATGCTGGACTAATTCCTAAAAAACAAACCGCCCCCGAGTGGGAGCAGTTTGCTATTGAAAAGGATCTACAGGATTTATACAAAAATAATTTGAGTTCCTTCTCCGGCAGCCAATTCATAAAATTGACCGATAGTGATAATGTCTTTTACGTGCTCGCTGAAATCTTCCTTTTTCAGCCCAAACATTTCAACAGCCAGTTTGCAGGCGTAAATCTCACCGCCTCCGGCTGTTATAAGTTCAAGAAATTCATCCACCGGCGGAATATCCAGCCTCTCCATCTGTTTTTTCATCATTGCTGAAACTCCAGCCTCGACCCCCGGGAGCATCCCAAGTATTGTGGGGAAAGGAAGTCCTCCAGGCATGCGTAGTCCGGGATTTCCTACTGTGGCTGTGTGCAATTTTTTCATGCGATTTTTAGTAATGGCATCCAATCCAAAAAAGGTAAAAAATACCTTGGCTTCAATTCCTTCCATTACCGCACCATTGGCCATTACTAGTGCAGCGTAAACATCTTCGATATTCGCCTTGGCGCAGATAATCATAACTTTTTTTATGGGATGATTTTTCGCTTCCATTTTTGCAAATATTTAACAATTAAACACAACTGGTTGGTTTTGGAATTCCGGCAATGCGACTGGCTTTTTTCAGTGGGGCTCCCGGAAATAGTTGATAAAAATCTTTGGTATCGACTATTCCCGACTTACCAATGCTACGAATGGTAAGAGCTTCGCCCTTCAGGGTCTTTTCGCGTATGTACTCCAATACGGCAAAATGTTTATCTGTAAGTTCGATGCCTTCTTCTTTGGCAATGGCAATGGCAACTTCTCTTGTCCATTGAGTGGGATCGGTTAAATAACCTTCATCGGTAACACTTACCGACTTCCCTGCATACATTTTTTCAGCCATAATTTTATAATTTTAGGGTTGCTATTATTTAATTGAATTGTCGACTTTTCCTAATTCAGCGGCAATTCGTAAGGTAAACGAAAGCGTTCTACGAACCTCGGGTTTGTTCATCATACGAACCAGTCCAAAAATGGAACAGGGATCTTGTTTCGGATCCATTTTCATGGTCGATAGAGTATCGGTCAATTTGGCCATGGCGTTAAGAACTTGAGGGTGTGTGAGATTTCGGACGATTCTGCCGATAGTTGGCATATTCTCACGAAGACGAATTAAATCCTCTTCGGTAATATGTTCCTTCACTTCGGCAGCAAGCAGCTGAAGTTGTTTTAAATATCGGAAATATCCCTTTTTCTCCATTGACTCAAGCCAATGAGTAATGGCAATGCCACCGTCGTGAACCACAGGGCCAAGATCCTTCAACAGATCCATTAAACTTTCCATCATTTCCAGAAGTTCGGCAAATGTTCGGATATTGGCCAAAAATTTATACACAAGATATCGTATTTCGTCTCCACGAACCTGAATATTTTGTACCGATAAATCATCAACCATTGTTTGAAACGCATCTTTGCCCACAATAGCGAGATCATTAACCAGATCATCCACCATTTCTGATTGCTGCCGTTGTTTATGAAAAAGTTGCAAAATGGTATCCATTTTTTGGTTCAACTCATCGATCTGATGCTGCAAATTATTTTCCATGATGTTCATTTTTTAGAGTTCTTTTCCGGCCATGGTCATTTGCGATTCAAGCGGCAGTTCTTTCCCTTTGAGCAACAAGTGCCAATAAACCCAACGGAAAAGAACTTTTCCATAATGGTTTACACGAGTATTTTTCAACAACCCAAAAGGTCCTATTCCGGGAAGGGGATAAGTTCCAGGAAGGGGCTCTGTTTCGTAATTAAAATCAATTAGTGAGCCTTTGCCAAAACCGGTTTCTATGTAGCAGTTGGCATGTCCATCAAACTTGGCATGCAATGGTCTGCCTTCAATAGCCGCTATAAGGTTTTCAGCCAGAATGTCGGAAGCAAAATGAACCACTGATCCGGCTTTGGAGGTTGGTATATTGCTAGCATCGCCTAATACAAAAATATTTTCCCACTGTTCCGAGCTGAGGGTATATTTATTGGTGGGAATAAAATTCAAATCGTCTCCCATTCCGCTACGAGCCACCCATTCGGCACCCATATTGACCGGAACTACTGTCAGTAAATCAAATTTTATATCCCGGCCATCGTAAGAAACTATTTTTTTGTTTTCATTATCAATACTTTCAAGGTAAAAGTCGGGGACAATTTCTATATTTTTCTCCTGCAACAATTCTCCCAACATTTTAGTAGCACGGGGCTTGGTAAATGCCCCGGAGAGCGGTGTAACGTATAAAATTTTAACCTTGTCTCGAATTCCCTTTTTAACAAAAAATTCATCGGCAAGGAAAGAGAATTCTAGCGGTGCTACCGGACACTTATAGGGCATCTCGGCAATGTTTACCACCAATGTTCCCCCTTGCCAGAACTTAAGATGATGCTGTAAAGCTAACGCTCCTTCAAGGGTGTAAAAATCAAAAATACTTTTACGCCATTCAGAGCCTAACATTCCGGGAGTTTCTTCGGGGTTTATTTGAGTGCCGGTTGCAATTATTAGAAAATCATAGTCAAGTGTTTGGCCATTTTCCAGAAACACTTTGTTTTGTGATGGCTCAACTCTGTTGATAGATGCCAGAATAAATTTCACCCCTGGCGGTATAAATCCCGCTTTGGGTTTGATTACATCGTGTTTATTATATATACCAAAAGGAATAAACAAAAATCCAGGCTGGTAATAATGATTAGGATCTTCATCTACAACAGTGATACTCCATTCATTAAAATCGAGAGCTTTTGCCAATTTATTAGCCATTATGGTCCCGCCGGTACCAGCGCCTAAAATCACAATTCGTTTCATAGATCGTTATTTTTTAAATGAGAAAACTGTTCTTGCAAATATTTCATAGTGGTATTTTCCATTTTTTGATTACATTTGCTTTATTCCCTACCAAACAAATTTAATGCAGTTAAGTAACTTAAATCCCGTCTGAAGCATTGATATTTATCAAGATTGACATTTATCAATGTTTTTCACAGCGGGCAAAGCTCATAAACCTTAAGCAATTAGGAACGATATTAAAGCCCCTTGCTATGAACGAGAAAAATTGTCCGGGAGAACTGTGTAAAGAATGTGGTTTCCGCTCCTCTATTTTTTCGGGTTTAAATGATGAGCAGTTGGTTGCTCTGAGTCAAAATCGAACATTTGTTTGTGTTACCAAGGGAGATTATATTGTGAAACAAGGCAGCCCTATTGAAGGAGTTGCCTTTTTACGCAAAGGATTGGCAAAAATAACCCGTACAAACATTCATCGCGAACAAATTATACGCATTGTATCACCTCGTGAATTTGTTGGGCTACTCAGTGTATTTTCATCTCCAACGTTCCAATACAATATTATTGCCATTGAAGATTGCGAATATTGTATGGTTAGCAAACAACAAATAATGGATTTACTCTCCAAAAATCAAGCTTTTGCAAAAATTTTACTTGAAAAGATTTCTCAAATATCCGATGCTGCTATAACCATCAGACTTGATATTGCCTTAAGGCAACTCCGTGGGCGTGTGGCATTTATTCTTTGTTTTTTTGCCAATGAGATTTACCAATCTCAGAAATTTACCCTTCCTATATCAAGGCGTGAACTTGCCGATCTAATTGATATGCGTGTAGAAAATGTTGTAAGAATTCTTTCCGAATTACGCCGTGATAACATTCTGCGTATCGAGGGTAACGCCTTCGAAATAATCGACCCCGAAAGATTAAAATGGATTAAAGAACATGGGTAAGCAGTAACGAAGTCTACTGATAATCATCAGTCCGATATTTCGAATCATCTTTGTCAAGGAAAATAGTAACATAGTTTTGATAACGCGAATAGGGGATTTCCTCATCCTCCACTGCCTGAATAACCCTGCAACCTGGTTCTTGAATATGTTTGCAGTTGTAGTACTTACATTCGGAGGAAAATTTAAATATTTCGGGGAAAAAATGATAAAGCTCGTCGCGATCAATATCAATTAGCCCAAAGGCTCTAATTCCCGGCGTGTCAATTACATACCCCCCAAAGCTCAATTCGTGCATAGAAGCAAAGGTTGTGGTGTGCTTCCCCTGTTTATGCGATTTAGAAATTTCACCGACCTTCAAATTCAGCGATGGTTCAATGGTATTTAAAAGTAGGCTCTTACCAACACCCGAATGGCCGGCAAACATACTCACTTTATCTTTCAACGCATTTCGTATGACTTCGAGTCCTATTCGTTTGGTGACCGAAGTAACAAAACATTCATATCCGGCTGTCTCATACACATAAAGATACTCTGCCATTTTTCCCTCCAAATCGCCTTGACATAAATCAACTTTGTTTAGTATTATTTTTGCCGGAATGCTATATGCCTTCGCCGTAACAAGCATACGGTCGATAAACATGAGCGATGTCTGGGGTTCGGCAACCGTTGCCATTACAAAAACTTGATCGATATTGGAAGCCAAAATATGACTCTCTTTGCTTAGGTTAGTTGAGCGGCGTATGATGTAATTTCTTCGTCCCTTAATCTCCTCAATGGTACCCTGACGCGTAACATTATCGATGGAAACCGTAACACGATCGCCAACCACAACTGGGTTAGTGTTACGCGATTCCTTCAAACGCAGTTTACCACGTA
The DNA here is from genome assembly GCA_937981765.1 of uncultured Bacteroidales bacterium. Taxonomy (GTDB): domain Bacteria; phylum Bacteroidota; class Bacteroidia; order Bacteroidales; family Salinivirgaceae; genus JAAYQU01. Next base: position 75,324 of record CALJOM010000011.1, on the reverse strand, counting down.
CTGCACAAGATATGATCTCTCCTGTTTCGAGAATTTTTACAAGATTTTGCCCGCCAGTGGAACGTAGAACTAGTCCTGAGTACATTCTTTTAAAAACAATTACATGTTGATAACTACGGTAAATTCTTCACACTATCAAGCAACCATCCGATAAAGATCATGCCATGGGCAAAAATATGATTTTAACCCCGATTTCACATCATATTTACGACAATAAAAAAATTCTACGACCATCTGTGAATCCCTTAGGACTTTGCTATTAATGTTTTCAAAAACAGATTGGTAAAATTGATTTTTTGTCAACAAAGGCTTATTTAGCCCGATAACACTTCCAAAACGTTTTTACATTGAAGTCAGAATACAATTTTTATGAAATATTTTTTCGTACCTTCGCTGGTGGGGAAAACCACCTACCCAATGAAACATGTACTAGTTGTAACAACGCTTCTCTTTATCTTAACACCGCAATGGTTCGTTTGTGGTCAGCATGCCATTATCACCCATAAGGGAGATACCATTCGGGCAAATTACATTAATATCGACCGGGAAACGGATTTGTTGGAATTTACAACACCTCAATACCCCGACTCATTAATTAGTATGCCTTATGGTGAAGTTAAAGAGTTACTTTACCGCTTTTATCCTGCATACGAAACAATAGTTGCCCCTACTTGGATAATTAATACCGGATTTGGAATAAAATTCAGTTTTTACACACCTGGGTTAGTGAACCTTGATAGTCAACCCATCCTAAAAGAAGAAGTTTCGAGAGGTACTCATTTTTCCATTGGCGTTGCTTTCATGAACAAAAAGCAACTAGGGCCAGCATCCTTTGCCAGCTTAGACCACTACTATACCGACCGCGACAGTCTCTGGGCAAAAGAAAAGTTTTTTACCGCTGGAATAGGACTAGGATGGCTATCCTCAGCCATTGACAGCGATTTTTTTTTGGCAGCACGAATCATGCCCACATATTCCTCCTATTACTCCGAAGGTAAAGTGTTTTTACTAACCTACCACAAACGTGAAAACCTTGCAGGGCTTTACTCGGAATTAATGCTAAACCTTCATATTACAGAAAACCTCATGTTTCAGTTCAACACTAATCTGCATATGTTACACCGCGATCCGGGTAGAGATAAAAAATTCTTTCCCACTCTAGGAACAATGGGCATAAGTTGCGGATTTATGGTGTTTTTGTAAATCAAAAAAGAATACCTTACATTTGCGGAAATTTTTAACCGTATGAATACAAAGCAAACAACTCTAAAAAATTCATTTTCACTGGAAGGAATCGGACTACACAGCGGAAAGCCATGCAGTGTAACCGTTAAACCCGCTCCTGCCTATACAGGTTATAAATTTATCCTAACACATATAGAAGGCCGTCCGGAAATACCGGCGCTGGCCGACTTTGTTAACAGTACCGAAAGAGGCACAACGCTTAAAAAAGGCGACCACCAGATTATGACCACGGAGCACCTTTTGTCGGCACTCTATGGATTGCAGGTAGATAACACCCTAATTGAGATTTCAGGCCCTGAAATCCCCATTCTCGATGGAAGCGCTTTGCCATGGGTAGAAGCCATAAAGAAGGCTGGTATTGCAACGTTAGACGCCGATAGAGAATTTTTAATTATCGATGAAGAAATATCATTCAGCATTCCGGAGAAAGGCGTTGAGATAAAAATTACTCCGGCTAAAGATTTCTGTGCCGATGTAATGATAGACTTTAACAGTAGAGTAATTGGTAATCAGTATGCCAGAATAACCAGCTTGCAGCAGTTTGAAACAGAAATCGCCCCATGCCGAACCTTCGTATTTTTCCACGAACTTGAATTTTTATTCAAAAACAACCTTATCAAAGGCGGAGATTGGAACAACGCTATCGTAATAATAGAGCAGCCCGTAAGTCAGGAGCAAGCCCAAAATCTATCCAAACTGTTTAACAAACCAACCATAGAAATAAAACAAGGTATACTTAACAATCTTGAACTACGGTTTCTGAACGAGCCTGCCCGGCATAAATTGCTCGACTTAATAGGCGATTTATCTTTATGCGGAATGCCAATAAAAGGAAAGGTAACCGCCATTTGTCCAGGGCACTATAGCAACACAGAAATGGCTAAACTATTACGAAAAAAAATCAAAGAACAAAAGAACAATCCTCCTGCCCCAAAATACGACCCAAGCAAAACTCCACTATACGACATCAATCGCATAAAGGCAACTCTACCACACCGCCCACCCTTCTTGTTAGTGGATAAAATTATCGAGTTGAGCGATAAACACGTTATAGGAGTGAAGAACGTAACTATGAACGAACCGTTCTTTGTAGGCCATTTCCCCGACGAACCTGTGATGCCCGGCGTATTGATTGTTGAGGCCATGGCTCAAACCGGAGGCATACTTGCCCTCAGCACGGTTCCAGATCCCGAGACCTATACAACCTATTTTCTAAAAATAGATGGAGTGAAATTTAAAAAGAAAGTGGTTCCCGGTGATACGCTTATTTTCGAATTACGCCTTACCGAGCCTATCCGCAGGGGAATAGTAATAATGTCGGGACGTGCTTTTGTAGGTAACGCACTGGTTACGGAAGCCTTTATGACTGCCCAAATTGTTAAAACCAAATAGCCGATAAATTTAACCTGATAAACAAATAGGGAACTATGTTAAACGATAAACACGCTTTCGTACATCCAGACGCTATCATTGGAAAAAACGTAACTATCTCACCATTTGCCTATATCGATTCCGATGTTGTTATAGGAGACAACACATGGGTTGGTCCGCATGCCACCATTTTTGCGGGATCAAGAATTGGCAGCGATTGCAAGATTTTCCCAGGGGCCGTTATTGGAGCCATCCCCCAAGACCTTAAATTCGCGGGTGAATATACCACCGTTGAAATAGGAAACAAAACCACAATACGCGAAGCAGTAACCGTTAACCGAGGAACCGCTGCTAAAGGGAAAACGGTAGTCGGAAACAATGTATTGCTAATGGCTTGTGTTCACGTAGGCCACGATACCATAATTCGAAACAACGTAATTGTAGCCAATGCCGTTCTTTTCGGAGGAGAAGTTGTGGTTGACGATTTTGCTGTTATTGGCGGAGGTTCGGCAATTCATCAATTTGTTCACATTGGTGCACACGTTATCCTTGCCGGAGGCTCTCTTGTAAATAAAGACATCCCACCTTATGTAAAGGCGGCACGATACCCGGTTTCATACTGCGGAATAAATTCGGTTGGCCTTCGTCGACGCAATTTTAGCAACGAAACCATACAGCAGATTCAAGACATTTATCGAATCCTCTTCATAAAAGGCTTAAACTATTCCGATGCTCTCAAATATATTGAAACAGAAATACCCGAATCTAACGAAAAGGACGAAATAGTTTCCTTCATCAAAAATTCCAAACGTGGACTAATGAAAGGTTATGTTGATGAATAAATTTCAAACGTTCGTCAAAAAAACAGAGGCGATTGGGAAACAAGTCGCCTCTTTTGATTATTTTAGGGTAAAATTTTTTGATAAAAAAGAAAACTATGCTAAACGGGAAAAATATCGTAGTTACGTGGGACTTTACCGAAGTATCAGAGTTTGCTGCCCAGCATGCAGTGAAAATGGCCAGGCATTTAAAATGCAATATGGTATTGCTCCATATTATTAAAAAAGACTCTGAACGAGAATTAGCCGAAGAACAGCTCCAAATCAAAGCACTTGAAATTCAAAAAAACGAAAACATCCCCACCACATTTAAAGTTATCAAAGGCGACATTTTCCATAGCATTGGCGAATACACCAGCGACGATGACAATGAAGTCAATATGGTAATCATGGGGACACATGGCATCAGAGGCATGCAAAAAATAACTGGAAGTTGGGCACTAAAAGTAATTGCAAGTTCTACAGTCCCTTTTTTAGTAGTCCAAGACAAACCTTCCGAGAAAAAACTCACTGACATTGTTTTTCCACTCGATTTTAAAGCTGAGAACAAAGAAAAACTGGTATGGGCAATCTATTTAGCCCAGTATTTCACACTTAAAATACACATTTTCAAGGAATTTAACGACGACGAATACTACCTAAAAAAAATCAACAACAACATTCTGTTTGCCAAAAAGTATCTAACCAAATATGGTATAGATTTCGAGATCCACACCGCCAAGCAAAAGGGAAATTTTGAAAAACAGCTAATAGATTTTGCCGAAGAAATTAATGCCGATCTAATTCTTGTAATGACAACCAAAAACATTGGCTTCGCCGATTACGTTTTTGGAGCTAGCGAACAAGATATCATAGCCAACAGTGCTAAACTCCCCATTATGTGTGTTAACCCAAGAAACGATTTGATGAAAGCTAATTTCTGGAGTTAATATATTTGTTAAACACACTCAGAACCAAAACCTCGCCGGAGTAAATAATTATTACTCCGGCAATTTTATTTATATTTGCAACAATTTTTTCCTACATCTGTTCTCATACTAAAATGAAGAACCATTCAAAAATATCAACCTGTCGGGAATGTTTTTTCCATTCTTCGTCGCTTTTTAAGAGCCTGACCGAAGAACAACTGGACAAGCTGAACTACGAAAAAAGTTGCCAACATTTTCGTAGAGGGGATATTATTTATCGCGAGGGGAACAAAGCCACGGGTTGCTATTGTGTAAATGATGGTATTATTAAAGTGTTTAAAACCGGCGTTGAAGGTAAGGAACAAATAATAATGTTTGCCCAAAAAGGCGATATTATAGGATACAGATCTGTAATAAGCAACGAACCATTTTGCACTACAGCTAAAGTTCATGAAGATGCGAATCTCTGTTTTATACCGGCTGAGTTTTTACTGGAGTTGGTACAGAAGAATCATTCCTTTAGCCTTAACATGCTAAAATTAGCCTGTAAAGAACTGGGAGAAGCCAACAGTTTCCTAACGGATATTGCCCAACGATCTGTTAAGGAAAGACTGGCCGAAGTAATTCTTCTGATACGACGCACTTTTGGCACGGATGCCGATGGCTTTATTAAGCTGGTACTCACTCGGGAAGAATTGGCCAACATTGTTGGGACGGCCACCGAATCGGTTATTCGACAATTGTCAGAATTCAAGAACAATAAAGTAATTGAAATCCGGGGCAGAAAAATTAAGGTATTGCAACCCAATCTTTTGGAACGATACGCCAATCTATAATATCGGTTTTTCGCCTAACTTGGCTGCGAGCTCATTCTTGAGGGTGTTAATAGCAGCCAACCTATTCATTATCAACTCAATCTCCCTTGTCGTCACTGAAGAATCAGCCAGTTTGGCCGTGAGTTTTTCCTGCACATCTTTTATACGCCGCCATTTATATTCATTCACCACTTTTTGTACACCCTTGGCAAGTTGTAGCTCAGAGTCGTCCCTATCGAAAAAATACTCTTCCCAGAATCGTGATAAAGGATATCTTTTCGCCAAAAGATCGACTACCTTCTGGCTAATCTGAATGTTGGGATGATTAATGAAATAAACACTGGAAAGTGGTTTGTTTTTCCTTACAGCTTCGGAGAATAAAACAAATACAGTGTTCCATACAGAATCAAGGGGCACAAAGTCGTCCTTTTCCAATTCATCAACAATAAATTCAGCAACCGTTATAGGAAGGATGTCGTCCGGATTTTCGGGATTTTTTTGCGAAAAAACAACTCTATCCCCGTACTCGAGCAAAAAACGTATCAAATCGCGTTCAGAGACTTCTAGAGTGTTATTTTCAACAAAAATAGCTACGGGCTTGGTGATTTTTTCGCCTTTTATTTCATCCGATGAGGGATATTTTATTATTTCTGTATTCGCAGAGCCTTGATTCTTTTTGCGTAATTCCTTGTTTATGGCCTGCAGCAACACATCTTCCGAAATCTCAAACATGCGGCTGCACTCTTTGATATAAACACTACGGGAAATTTCCGAAGGAATCTGGGCTATGGATTGAACGATGTTGATGATTAATTTTGTCTTCTTTATGGGATCGCCAGCAGCCTCATCCAGCATTAGCTGAGCTTTAAATCGAATAAAATCGGTTTGGTTTTTGGTAATAAATTCAGAAAACTCTTTGTCCGAAAGTTTTCGCGAAAACGAATCGGGATCTTCACCGTTGGGCAACAAACAAACCTTGACGTTCATATCCTCAGCCAAAATCATGTCTATTCCGCGTAACGAAGCCTTTATTCCGGCATAATCGCCATCGTACAATACGGTCAGATTGTTGGTAAATCGTTTTATCAGCCGGATTTGTTCGATAGTAAGAGCAGTTCCCGACGATGCCACTACGTTCTCTATTCCACACTGTGCCATGCTCAAGACATCGGTATATCCCTCTACCAAGAAACAACAATCGTTCTGCACGATTGCTTTTCTAGCCTGAAATATACCGTATAGAATTTTGCTTTTCTGGTAGAGGAGTGTCTCCGGTGAGTTAAGATATTTAGGAATGTTCTTGTCGTTGAGCAAGGTTCTTCCTCCAAACCCCAAAACCTGCCCGCTTAGGCTGTGAATGGGAAAAATTACCCGCTGGAAAAACCGATCGTAGATTTTACCGCTCGATTCTACAGCCAACCCACTTTCGATAAGCAATTCGGTCGGGAAACCCTGTTTACGCGCAAAATCAACAAAAGCGGTTCGACTTTCGGGGGAATATCCCAACCCAAATTTATCAATAATGGAATCTGTAAAACCTCGTTCCCGAAAATAAGCCTTTCCAACACTATTTCCTTCGGGTGTTTTATGAAGAGAATCGTAATACCATTTTGCAGCAACATTCGTAAGGCTAAGCAGTTTTTCGCGTTTATTTTGCTCTGCAATTTGCTCGTCGGTAACAACGGTTTCCTCAATCTGGATACCATACTTTTTTGCCAGAAACTTCAACGCCTCAGGATACGAAAATCCTTCATGTTCCATTAAAAAACCCACGGCATTGCCCGATTTCCCGCACCCAAAACACTTGAAAATACCTTTAGATGGTGAAACGGTAAACGATGGAGTTCGTTCGTTATGAAACGGGCAATGGCCGAGATAGTTTACTCCGCGCTTTTTCAAAGCCACAAACTCGCTGATAATCTCAACAATATCAGCCCTTTCGTAAATCTTATCAATAGTTTGCCTCTCGATCATACTAAATAGCAAAGGTATCCAAATTAAGCCGAATTTCAAAATTGAAAATCTTCAATCAAGGATCGGGGCATTAGGCAGGGATAGTATTTTTACGTACCTTTGCAAAAAAAATGAAATACTTTGGAACGCTTTGAAATTATTGCCACAACATTTTACGGTCTGGAAGAAATTTTGGCCCAAGAGATAACAGAAGAATTAAAGGCTGAAAAAATCTCCATTTTAAATAGGGCAGTTCGTTTTCAGGGAGACACTGAAGCACTTTACAAGGCGAACTACCTTCTTCGCACCGCTGTCAAAATATTAAAACCCATTGCAGCATTTCGAGCCAACAACGATGAAGAGCTTTACGAACAGGTTAAAGCCATTGAATGGGAAAACTATCTCACCATCAAAAAATCGTTTGCTATTGATTCTGTAACCAAAAGCCGCATTTTTACCCACTCGCAATATTCGGCCTATAGAACCAAGGATGCCATCGTTGATCGGTTTAAAAAGTTTGAAAAAATAAGGCCAACTGTAGATACCCGAAATCCGGATGTTAGAATCAATCTTAACATTAACGAAAATCTGGTAATACTCTCGCTCGACAGTTCCGGGGAACCACTCTTTCGGCGTAATTACCGGCTCGAACAGGTAGAAGCCCCCATAAACGAGGTTTTGGCCGCTGCCATTTTAAAAATCTCGGGATGGGATAAAAAAACACCGTTGCTCGATCCAATGTGCGGCTCGGGAACCTTTCCTATTGAAGCAGTATTGTTGGCAACTAATACCCCTCCGGGAAAATTCCGTAAGTTTAACTTCCAAACATGGCTCGATTATAATGAGTCGCTTTTTAACAAAATAAAAACCGACGCCGAACTTACCATTCAACCACTCCAAACACAAATTACCGGAAGCGATCTCAACCCCAAAGCCATAGAAATTTCAGCCAACAATGCCCGCCGTGCGGGTGTGCGTAAAATGATCCGATTGGAAAAGGCCGATTTTTTTGAGCTTTCCGAAAAAGAAAATCTGTTCGTGGTGATGAATCCTCCTTACGACCAGCGAATTCAAATCGAGAAAATAGAAGAATTTTACGAAGAAATTGGTTCCCACCTCAAACATCATTTTCTCAATAGCAACGTTTGTCTCATCACCTCCAACATGGAAGCCCTAAAACGCTTCGGGCTCAAGCCAAAACAAAAATTCAAACTTTTTAATGGCCCTCTGGAATGCCGTTTAACAACCTACGAAATATATCCCGGATCAACTAAAAAAAAGCATCTGCGCCCAAAGAATAATCAAAACTTGATGGGTTAAGTGGAGAAAATGGCGTATTTTTAGGAAAATATTTTTACCATGGAAACACTTGGAATTGATATCGGCGGATCTGCCGTCAAAGGAAGCGTGGTTAATATTACCGAAGGGAAATTTTCCGTTGAACGACACAAGATAGAATTAAATGCCTTGCCGTCAGTAGGAGAGATCACTCAGGCTGTAGTAGATTTGGTTAACCATTTTCAATGGAAAGGCCCTATTGGATGCGGGTTTCCGGCTGTAATAAAAAACGGAGTAATTTGTACGGCAGCCAACATTGATAAAAAATTTATTGGAGTAAACGCCCAGGAACTTTTCCGTCTAAAAACCGAAAATCCCGTATACCTCTACAACGATGCTGATGCTGCCGGCTATGCCGAGTTAAAGTTCGGACATGTAGCTAATTTCCAGGGATTGGCAATATTTCTCACCGTGGGAACAGGAATTGGCTCTGCCTTGCTCTACAAAGGGGAACTTCTCCCAAATACCGAGTTTGGACACATTTATATGAAAAACGGTAAAAAGGGCGAAAAATACGCCAGCGATGCCGTGCGAAAAACCTGCGATTTATCTTGGGATGCCTGGGGAGAACGATTTAATGAATATCTGTCCTACTTGGAATCGCTTTTCAATCCCGATTTATTCATCATAGGCGGAGGAACTAGTAAAAAATTCGATAAATTTTCGCATAAAATAACTATCCCAACCCGGGTTATCCCGGCCAAACTGTTAAACGATGCCGGAATAATTGGTGCAGCATCGTTAGCAGCCAAAGAGCTTAGCTAAAATTCGATATCCAATAGCTCAAAAACAAAAAAAGTCTATCTGAATTAAAATAACCCGATTACATAAACTTTTTTATGGTAGAAAACGTTATCAGTTAAAACACGAGGCCATGGAAGAGAAACTTATTGTAATCGCAACTGAAACTTATTCACGAGCCCTGATTTTGCAAGGGTTCCTGCAGTCAAAAGGCATTGAATGCACGCTTCAAAATGTAAACATGGTTCAACCCAACATTGCCGAGGGAGTAAAGGTTCTAATCCGCGAAAGCGATGTTGAAAAAGCCATCCGTTACCTATCCGCAAATCCCCCTCAATCAAAAACCGAAACAGTCCCAACCAAAATACTTGTCCCGGTTGATTTTTCCACATCAAGTACCAACGCAGCGCGTTTTGCACTCCGACTAGCTGAACGTTTCGGGTCTGAGGTTAAAATTCTGCACGTGTACCACTCACCCACCATCGATATGATACCGTTTTCCGACGTTGGAAGCATTCAAATCGACTTCGAATATAACAACCCAATGGTTCAGCATGAAGCAAAAAAAAGACTGCTGAAACTATACGATGAACTCAAAAAATTTATTACCGAACAAAAGCTAAACAACGTCAGGTTAGGATATTCATTGCGAGAGGGTTTTGTTTCGTTTGGAATAATCGACGTTGTTCGTAGATACAAGCCAACACTGATAATTATGGGCACCCGTAGTTCAGGATTCGAGAGCATAGAGTTGGTGGGCGATGTTGCAGCCCAGGTTGCAGAAGAAACCAAAATTCCACTTCTTGTAATACCCGAAAACGCCGTTCTATCCGAACCTTCTAACGTTAACAACATCATCTATGCCGCTCATCTTGATGGAAAAGATGCATTTGCCCTAAGAAAAATGTTTTCGTTGCTGCGAGGATTCAAATTCCATGTTCGATGTATCTATGCCTGCGAAAATCCAAACGATGCCCTGGTAAAAGCAAAAATGAAAGAGCTGGAAACTTACATCAACAAAGTGATTAAGAATGCCCCTATCCGTTTCGAAGTAATCCCCTCTAAAGATGCCTTTAATACATTTAAAGAAAGTCTTTTGAAGGAAAATATCGATTTATTTTCTCTTACCATGCACAAAAGAAGTTTCTGGGCAAGACTTTTCAATCCCTCATTAACACGGCAAATGTTAGCTAAATCGGATATCCCGATGTTAATAATTCCTGTGTAAAAAAAACGATTTTGTGCGGGAAATAAAAATATAATTTGTATCTTTGCACCGCCTTTGCGGATGTGGCGTAATTGGTAGCCGCGCTAGACTTAGGATCTAGTGCCTTACGGCGTGGGGGTTCGAGTCCCTTCATCCGCACAACCTACGAAAAACCGCCCACCGGCGATTCCGGTAAGGCGGTTTTTTAAAATATTAAACTTTTGTACGGTTTTTGTAAACCATCAACATCGCAAAAACAAATCAACGATAAAGCGCCTTTGGATTAATTAATCAGCACAAACCTTAATTACAGCAAGGCAACACCAGTATCGAAAATAAATAGCAAAACTTTTGTCCAATGAAAATCAACCTTAACAAAATCGACAACTTAAACGCAGAATTATCTATCGAATTGGTAGCCGAAGACTACAATCCGGTAATCGAAAAAAAACTTAAAGAATTAAAAAAGACAGTAAATATTCCAGGTTTCCGGAAAGGCATGGTGCCTATGTCGCACGTTCAGCGACTGTTTGGAAAGGAAACCAAATATCGGGCAATTCAAGAACTTATTTACGAAAGCCTTTCCAACTATTTGAAAGAACAAAATCCCAAAATCTTGGGAGAACCTATAATGAACAACCAAAAGTCGGAAAACATAGAAGTTACCGAAACGAAAAACTCGATTCAAGTAGTATTCGACCTCGGACTTAAACCCGAAATAGAAATCACATTCTCCAAAAAAGATAAAGTAGATTTTGAAAAAATAGAAATTAAGGAAGAAGATATCGACCGCGAAATTGAGCGATACCAAAACAATTTTGGGACATATACCGATGTTGAAAAAACCGAAGACAAAGAATTGATTATTGGCAACCTCCGTCAACTAGACACAGAAGGTAAGGTTTTGGAGGATGGGATAAAGGTTGACGCTGGTTTCTTAAGCCTGGAACAAATCAAAAAACAAAAAGATATCTTTATTGGGAAAAAAGTCGGCGACACGTTGACTTTTAATCCTAAAAAAATCTTAGAAACCACAGAAGAGATAGCCCGGCTACTAAACATCCAAAAAGAAGATGCCGAGAATCTTGATTGCAATTTCAGCTTCGAAATAACTCAGGTTCGCCGTTTCACTTTGGCAGAGCTAAATAAAGATTTGTTTAGCAAAGCTTTCCCAAATGTAGAAATAGAAACCACGGAAGAGTTCCGCCAACAAATTAAATCAGAAATCGAAAAACTGTATCTCAAAGCAGAAACCAATAAACTTTATCAGAAAATTAAAGAGTATCTGCTTGAGAAAATCAATCCAGAACTACCCGAATCATTCTTAAAGAGGTATTTATCCGAAACCAACCAGAAATACACACCGGAAAGAGTTGAAAACGAATGGCATGAACTCAGAAAAATGTATCAATGGCAGCTCATAGTGGATAAAATTGCTGAAGAGGCTCAAATAAAAATCGAACAAGAAGACCTACTCACCATAGCTGCAGAAGATGTTGAAGCCAGTTTCCGGATGTATGGGCTTAGCAATATCCCGTCCGAAACCCTTATGCGCCTGGCAAAATCGAAACTTGAAAAAGAAGACGACGTAAATTACTACTATTGGCGCACCCTTGAACAAAAAGTACTGGAAAACGTTAAGGAAAAGATACAGCTAAAAGAAAAGACCGTAACCGTTGATAAATTTTAAAATCGAAGCCTATGTTCCCGAAAGATGAATTCAGAAGATATGCCATCAAGAAAAAAGGCATAAGCAGTATGGTTTACGACCAATACACATCGCTGCACAACAGTTATATTTCTCCCACCATTATTGAGGAGAGACAACTGAATGTTGCCACTATGGATGTATTTTCGCGTCTGATGATGGACAGAATTATCTTTCTGGGGCTTCCAATCGACGACGATGTAGCCAACATCATCCAGGCACAACTGCTCTTCCTGGAATCGTCCGACCCAACTAAAGACATTCAAATCTATTTCAACACACCAGGCGGTAGTGTTTATGCGGGGTTAGGAATATACGACACCATGCAGTTCATAAGTGCCGATGTGGCAACCATTTGTACAGGAATAGCTGCCAGCATGGGAGCCGTTTTGTTATGTGCCGGAGCTAAAGGAAAACGCTCTGCCCTTCCCCATAGCCGTATCATGATTCATCAACCTATGGGAGGTGCACAGGGGCAGGCTTCCGACATTGAGATAACTGCACGCGAAATTCAGAAACTAAAACGCGAACTTTACGAAATCATAGCACTTCACTCCGGAAATCCATACGAAAAAGTTGAAAAAGATAGCGACCGCGACTATTGGATGACCGCCCGCGAAGCTGTTGAATATGGCATGATTGATGAAGTTTTAGAACGCATTAAACCTAAAAAGTAAACAGCCATCCCAAGGATAAAACTATTTGGGAACTGACTAAAAAAAATGAATTCTCCTCAACTGGGGAATTCATTAGTATTAAATATTAAATCAGTAATGGGCACTAAATTTAAAACCTATGAACCGATGTTCCTTTTGCGGACGTAGTCAAAAAGAAGTTAATTTCCTAATCAGTGGGATTAGTGGACATATTTGCGATTCCTGTGTCGAACAGGCTAAAGAGATCATTGAACAGGAATTTAAAGGCAAAATCTCAAACGACCATAAGCTTAAGATATACAAACCAAAGCAAATCAAAGAGTTTCTTGATCAATACGTTATAGGACAGGACGACGCTAAAAAATATCTTTCAGTAGCTGTTTACAATCATTTTAAACGGATTCTCACCCCCTCTGCCAGCGACCCTGTAGAGATTGAGAAGTCGAACATTATTATGGTAGGCCCTACCGGAACCGGCAAAACATTGCTGGCACGTACCATCGCTAAACTATTAAACGTACCTTTTACCATAGTCGACGCTACTGTTTTCACCGAAGCGGGCTATGTAGGAGAAGATGTTGAAAGCATACTGTCGAGATTGCTGCAGGCAGCCGATTATAATGTAAAAGCAGCAGAGCGTGGAATTGTATTCATCGACGAAATCGATAAAATTGCACGAAAAGGCGACAATCCTTCAATAACCCGTGATGTAGGAGGTGAAGGCGTTCAGCAAGGCTTGCTTAAGCTATTGGAAGGCTCCATTGTAAATGTTCCACCCCAGGGAGGACGTAAACATCCCGAGCAGCGATACATTTCGGTTGACACCAAAAATATTCTGTTCATCTGTGGCGGAGCATTCGATGGCATTGAACGCAAAATTGCCCAAAGGCTCAACACGACGGTAGTTGGCTTCAACTCTGCCAAAGAAACAGCCGTAATCGATCGATCGAACTTGATTCAATACATCACACCACAGGACCTCAAAACATTCGGACTAATTCCCGAACTCATAGGTAGATTGCCTGTTTTGACCTATTTGAACCCGCTGGACAGGGATTCGCTTCGCCGTATTTTAACCGAACCTAAAAACTCATTAATTAAACAATACGTAAAATTGTTCGAGTTAGATGGAATTTCACTTGAATTTGAAGAAGCCGTGCTCGACTTTATTGTTGACAAAGCTATAGAGTTTAAACTAGGAGCTCGCGGACTTCGTTCAATATGCGAAATTATTATGATCGATGCCATGTTTGAACTTCCTACCTCGAAGAAAAAATCGTTGACAATCACTCTGGAGTATGCGCAGGAAAAGATGAGAAAAGCCGATGTGTCTCGACTCAAAGCAGCATAGCTCAAAAAATAGTAGTACGTTTTTGATTTTGGATAAAAAACATTATCTTTGCAGCCCGAAATTGTAATTTTTGATAAAAACATAAACCTATGAAAAAGGGAATACATCCGGAAAATTATCGTTTGGTAGCATTTCGCGATATGTCAAACGGTTTTACGTTTATCACACGCTCCACAGCAAACAGTAAAGAAGAGATTGAAATTGACGGTGTGAAGTATCCATTGATTAAACTTGAGATATCCAATACATCTCATCCTTTCTACACCGGAAAAATGAAACTTGTTGACTCTGCCGGACGTGTAGACAAATTCCGTAACCGTTACGCGAAGCATTTCGAAAACAACAAGAAGTAAGAATCCAAACAAAATACAGCACAAGCTCCCAAATATCTTGGGGGCTTTTTGTGTTTGTAACAAACAATATCTGCAATCGGCTATTTAACGTGTAGCCACCAATAGCTTTACCGGAGAAGAATAGTCGGCGTTGGGTGATGCACAATAAATTAAATAAACTCCTGTAGGAACCCGTTTCCCATCGAAATCACGAAGATTCCAAATGCCGGTTCCTCCGTTGGAATAGGTCTCATAAACCAAGCGGCCTGATAGGTCGGTAATTTTAACCGTAGTATCTTCCATCAATCCGCGAATAATCACAGAGCTGTTATAATCCTCCCGTACCGGATTCGGATAAATATCAATTTGTGTCAACGTTTTATTTCCCTCCGTAGCACTTCCAACGTAGGAAACAACTCCTAACGATGTTGCAAAGAAAACTTCACCGGTTTTTCGGTTTATATCCACAGAGTAAACCTCATTGGATAGAAGCGGGCTATTTTGGGTATTCAGGTTTAAAATTTGCTTACTGCCTCCCCGGTTAATTAGATAAACTCCTCCTCCGGCAGTTGCAATCCACTTCCTGTTTCCGCCATCTACAGTAATGTCGGTAATAGACTCGTTGCCGAAAAGATATTCTACCCGATCGTCTACCTCAACAATTAATTGAGAAGCAAGAATGTCTCTAGTCAAAGCAACTTTGGGGTTATAATAGACAAAAATTCCACCGGTTTTTGCACCAACCCAAATGGTTTCATCGTTATCAACTGCAATAGCCGACACATCGTTTATAATATTACCATCAGAGCGTCGAAGTGGGAAGACCCGAAAGGCGTTTGGCTGATTATTAAGGAGTTTTTCGGGATTGAAAACTGCAATTCCTTTTCCGGGCACCAGGAACCACATATCACCCCAGGGGGTATTGATTATTTCTCCGGTACGTTGACGGGACACAAGACCTCCAAGATTAAAAGATTCCCATTCCCCGTTGGCCTTCTTAACAACTAACGGATTATTTGTATACCTCTGAACTATCCACAAATTACGGTTTTTATCGAATGCCAGGCCAGTGATTCGGTTATATCCTTGCCCAAGATTTTCTTCCGACTCCAAGGGACTGTTGAATATATTCCACCGTTTGGTTACTTTGTCGTTTTCAAATTCAATTACTCCGTATCCGTATGAACCGGCAATAATGTGTTTAGAATTAAGAGGATTGGTAATAGATATGGAGATATTCCCTATGGAATCTAAATCCTGGGTGTTATCGGAGGTAAAATTTATCCATTCGTTACCTTTAAAACGATAAATACCATAGCCATTCCACGGCTCGCCGGGACTACCCGCCGAAACCCAAACCTCGTCGTTAGCAATGTTGATATGGTATGCCTTGTAGGTATCCGGGCCATTCGGTTTTAGGGTATCTGTTTTTTCACTCCATTTAATCTTTCGAATCACCCCATTAAAAGGATCTGCCAGATAATATACCCAATCGTCGACAGCAGCAAAATCCTTGGCTCCTTGCCATAAAGTTCCACCGTAATATTGGGCAACAATCAACTGATTGTGCCTTCCAAAGTAAAAGATGTAGTTATTGGTCAATAAATGCAAGTAGTTCATGTCTACATATATTCTCCGAATATCGGCTCCATGGCTTGGAAAATTAAAGGTTCGGAATTGTCCATTTTTAAAAAGCACCAGGGTATCGTTCTGATAGCCGGGGACTGTCTTGCCAAACCATAACGTATCGGCCCAGAATTCACAAAAGTTGTAGTTTTGATATGGATTAGGCAGTTGTAACATTCGTTTCCAGTTCGAGAAATCCATAAGGTTAACTCCGGTTCGAGGGGCAGTAAAAACACCAGCTCCTGTTGCCAAATAAATGGAGTCGCTAGTTAGTGTTACATCATTAATCGGGATGTTTTGCTGTGAAGTTTCAAACCGAATTGTAGTTAAAATAGCACGGTTGCTAAGCGATAAAAGCGACGCACCATAGGATGTGAACACAAAAACTGTATCTCCATAGACCTTAAAAATCCGTATTGCTTTACTCCCCAGAAAATCGGCCCGAGCTATATCGTTGATAACCGTAACTTTGCCTTTTTTCAGAATGTCGATAATGCCCGATTCGTATCCAACCAGAAGCGATTGGCTGGGCCTGTGAGCGCGCATTGCCGTTACTCCGACATCCGACAAACTGTTAAGTTTGTTTAAGCGCTCCAAAGTAAGATCTTGCAAATGGTAGGAGAATATTCCTGAATAGCTCCCTCCATAGACATATGGAGGCATGTAAACTACAGAATGGCAGCGGTGGTATGGCAAATGAACTCGCCAGGTTCCAATTTTAAACTCATCTTGAGCCGATAATAGAAGAGAACCCGAGATCAAAAAACCAAATAAAATGGATCGAAACTGCATAACAAGGACTAATCAATGATAAAAACTTTCAGCCTTCGAATTTATTGTAAAAAATGGATAAAATTTGACGGTAAAATTTTTCTTTTAAAAAAAAAATATATATAATTTTGAAATTGAACCGTAAATCATGAAACCAGTGTGAAAAAAGTATTCCTTTTATTGGTGATTACCAGTGTATTAGTTTTTCCAAAAGTTTATGGGCAATCTGATGAGATTAGTTATCAAGACCTGTTCCAAATGAGTCTTGAAGAGTTGATGAACCTTGAAATTGTATCGGTATCGAAACGAGCGGAGAGTACCTTTGATGCACCTCTTTCGTCGAGCGTAATTGCCTACGACGATATTATTAAAAGCGGTGCAACCACCATTGCCGAAGCTCTTAGATTAGTTCCGGGAGTTATTGTGCGAGAACAAACCAACGGGGTTTACGACATTCATTTGCGGGGCCTTGACCATATATTGCCCGGCGGCTATCAATCTTCCATAAATACAATAACCCTAGTAATGATTGATAATAGACCTGTATTCCGAGATTTTCAAGGAGGAACTTATTGGGAAGCCCTACCGATCGACCTTAACGATATTGAGCGAATTGAAGTGGTAAGAGGTCCGTCTTCTTCCATGTATGGGGCTAACGCCGTGGCCGGAATTATCAATATCATTACCAAAAAGCCCAACAAAAACGACACCTACGTTCAAGCCAACCTAACCCAAGGAAACTTTAACACCAAGCTATACGGAGTTAACGCAGGATTTCGAAAAGACAACTTCTATGTAGGTATGAGCGCAAACCATTCCTATCGTAACCGGTTTGAACAATTTTATTACACATTTAAAGACAGTCAATACACACCCTACAGTAATCTCTCAGCAACCAACACCTCGAGCACATTCTTCAACACCCTTGCCAAGCGATATCCTAATCCCGAATTAGCGGTTGACAAATGGGGTTTGAACACCTTTGTAGGGTATACTCCCAACGATAAAATAAGCATCGACCTTAGTCTTGGAATTCAAAATTCGGTAGGGCAAAAAATTTACAGCGACAATTTTTATACTCCCTGGATAACGGAAAAATCAGAAAGTCAATACGCTAACCTGCAAGCCAAGATAAATGCTTTTATGTTTCAAGCCTCACACCTGAAAGGATATCAAAACTCCTTTGGAATCAGAGGGTGGGAGTTTGAATATGCCACCTCTGACTTAATACTTGAATATGATTTTTTGTTGCTCGATAAAAAACTTTCCGTTCGTCCAGGATTTAATTACAGATCCACTATTTATGACGACACACTTAGTCAGATCAATATGAGCAATGGGTTAATTAATAACCGTAACGCAACCTTGGATAATTTGGCAGGGCTACTTCGGGTTGACTACCAAATACAGGAAAAAATACGACTCATTTCATCCATTCGGTTCGATAAATACAACCATCCCAGCGACCCCTATTTCAGCTTTCAAGTGGGAGGGACATTTAAACCTGTACACAACCATTTGTTTCGCCTAGTAGCCTCACGTGCAAACAAAGGAAGCACCATTGTTGACAATTATTTAAACTATTCGGTTATATCTCCAATGATAAACATTATTTACAGGGGAAATAAAAATCTAAATCTTGCTACCACCAACATGATTGAGTTGGGTTATCGAGCCAAACTATTTAACCGGTTAAATTTTGATGCAGAAGCATTTTATCAAACCCTAGATAATTTAACAAAAATCTCCAAAGACAGCCTGGTTGGTAATACACACTACTATAGCACTCGTAACATCGATTTGAAAGCTTCACAAATAGGTCTATCCCTTTCGGCAAGATATTTCTTCAACGAAAATACCAACATTAATCCATTTGTAACATTTCAAAAAACCACAATCGACGATCCTAAAGGAAGCACCAGCCAATCCGACACCAGTTACACCCATGAATGGACTCCATCCATAATCTATGGATTAAATTTCGGGAGCACAGTATTCAAAAAAGTTCAGATTGGAATAGGACTTTATGGCTACACCAAACAAACCTTCTATTATTCTGCAAGTTATCAAAACACAACAACCCTTAATCCTGCCCTACTGTTTTCAACAAAGCTTAGCTATTACGTAACCGAAAATTTGTCGGTGTTTTTTAATCTACGAAATTTAAATCTGTTGCGCGATTTAACCAATGATAAGCTCGATTTAAAAGATAAAAGGCAATTTGCCTTTACCGATAATATTTACACCCTAACCCTGTTTGGAATCAATGCCACCTTTTAATAACCCCTCAAAAAGAAGAAAAGGCTGCCATCGTCATGGTAGCCTTTTCTTTTTTCAAGTACTTTTGTTTACAACAAATTAATCTCTACGGCCATGCTAGAACAACTCAAAGAAAAGGCTCGAAATCTGCCTGAAGTGCCTGGAGTGTACCAGTTTTATGATAAAAACAATACCATAATTTATATTGGAAAGGCCAAAAACCTACGTAAACGGGTTTTATCGTATTTTACCAAAAATCACGAAAGCGCAAAGCTCCGAATAATGGTTAACCGAATAGCCGATATACAACACATTGTAGTTGACACGGAAATCGACGCGCTTTTATTGGAAAACAATCTGGTTAAAAAGTATCAACCCCAGTATAACATTCGGTTGAAAGACGACAAAACTTACCCTTGGATTTGTATCCTTAAAGAAAGATTTCCGCGTGTGATTATAACCAGAGAACACGATAAAAACCTCGGTGAATATTTTGGCCCCTACACTTCAGGCTTTATGGTAAAAACCCTTATTGAATTCCTGCGCAAAACCTATAATGTAAGAACCTGCAATCTTAATCTGTCCGAACAAAATATTAAGGCGCATAAATTCAAAGTTTGTCTGGAATATCAAATTGGTAACTGCAAAGGCCCTTGCGAACAATTTCAAAGTGAGGAGGAATATAACCAATCGATAGCCCAACTTCGCAGTGTATTGCGCGGCAACATTTCGGAGACCATCCACTATTTTAGAGAAAAAATGTTAAAAGCTGCCGCCGAACTGAAATTTGAGGCGGCTGAAGAAGCCAAACAGAAGATGCTGATGCTTGAGAAATATCAAAACCGCTCCACGGTGGTACATCCAACCATTAATAACATTGATGTATTCTCTTACATAAAAGAGGAAGACCAAAATATTTTTGTAAACTACCTTAAAGTTATCCATGGCTCTGTAATCCAATCGTTCACTTTAGAATTGCAAAAAAAACTGGACGAAACACCCGAGGAAATTTTGTTGATGGCTATAATTGAAATACGCAGCCGATTTGGTAGTACTTCCGACGAACTGATTGTGCCTTTCCCCATAGATTATCCCGACGAAAAAATAAAAATTACAGTCCCACAAAGAGGAGATAAGAAAAAACTATTAGAACTTTCGGAAAAAAACGCTCGATATTATAAAATCGAGCGGCTCAAGCAAAAGCAAAAAGCACCTTCAAAAGACAAACTGGAACAACTATTACTACAAATGCAAAAAGATTTGCGCCTCAATACTCTCCCACGCCACATAGAATGTTTCGATAACTCCAATCTGCAAGGAACCAATCCGGTATCGGCCTGTGTTGTATTCCGGAATACTAAGCCAAGTAAGAAAGAATATCGTATGTTTCATGTTAAATCTGTAGTTGGACCCGACGATTACGCCACAATGTACGAAGTTGTTTTGCGCCGATATTCAAGACTTCTGGAAGAAAACGCCCCACTCCCCAACCTCATTGTAATCGACGGCGGTAAAGGACAATTACTCTCAGCTCTTTCGGCTCTTCGGGAATTAGGAATTGATACCCAGATTCAAATTATTTCGATTGCCAAGCGTCTGGAAGAAATTTTTATTCCCAACGACCCTATACCTCTATATTTAGACAAGAACAGCACAACATTAAAGGTCATCCAGCACATACGAGATGAAGCGCATCGGTTCGGAATAACCTTTCATCGAAAAACCCGAACTAAACAATCACTTAACTCCGAGCTTAATAATATTAAAGGCATTGGCGATGCAACCAGACAGAAATTGCTAACAACATTCAAAACTGTTGATGCCATAAAGCAACAACCGTTTGATTCTCTTGAAAAAGTAATTGGGAAAAGTAAGGCCATTCTTATTTCGAATTATTTCGCCCAAAAGCAATAAGATTACAGACACCCAAGTGTAAACGATTTTGCCAAAATGCTTTTTTTTACGCCAAATGGTTTGTAAGCTGAAAATCAATATCATACAGATTGTTCATACAAAAATTGTTAATTTTTTGTTAATTTTTTTTCGTTATGAATAAAAAAAATTGTATGTTTGATAGCATCACAAGCTACATTTTAGTATTAACCTAAAATTAAACCTAAATGAAAAAGATCTGCTCATTAATCTTTGCGCTGGTTTTGTTGGGTAGCGTGTATGCCCAACAAAGGAAAGTGACGGGGACTGTTGTGGATGCGTCTGAAAACACACCCATCCCCGGAGTTAACGTGCTCATAAAAGGCACAACAACCGGAACCATCACCGATGCAAACGGAAAATTCGAAATTTCTGCTGCACCGGAAGATGTGTTGATGTTCCGGCTCCTCGGATACAAAACTGAGGAAGTTCTGGTTGGTGCACAAACCCAACTGTCGATAAATCTATTCCCCGACATCGAAACTCTAAGTGAAATTATCGTTGTTGGATATGGCACACAAATTAAATCGAAAGTAACCGGCAACATTGCCAAGGTAGGCGGTGAGGAAATTAAAAACATGCCCGTACCTTCAGTAGAGTTAGCTATGCAAGGGAAAGCTGCAGGGGTTTTTATTGAATCGGTAACAGGAAAAGCAACCAGTGCAACCCGGGTTCGTATTCGAGGCACAACCTCTCTATCCGGAGGAAACGAACCTCTATATGTAATCGACGGTATTCCCATAAACAACGAAGCGCTAAACCTACACGGCGGAGCTATTAACCCTCTGGCATCCATAAATTTCAACGATGTGGAATCTATTGAAATTCTCAAAGACGCCGCAGCAGCAGCAATCTATGGTGCCCGTGGTGCTAACGGAGTTGTTCTTATCACTACCAAAAAAGGTAAAAAAGGCGAAGCTACCTTTGAATTTAACTACCAACGAGGGGTATCTGTTGCCTCTAACCGTCGCGACTTCATGAATGCAGAGGAATACATCAAATTCTTCAGAATGGCAGGTAGAAATGCCGACAGATATGAAATGAGGCTTGATAACGCTCCAGAAGAAGATTCTATCAATTATGATTTTTGGCAAACATTTGTGGAAAAACGGTTGAAACGGTACTCAGGACATGCTGCCATTCTGGATGAAAATGGTAATTACCTTGGTTCTGCTGTGAATACCGATTGGCAAGACCTTGTATTCCAAACAGCTAAAAACACCTCTGTTGATTTCTCGGCTCGTGGAGGTTCCGATAAATTACGGTATTTTACCTCTCTGGGCTTTACCGAACAAGAGGGAATTGTAATTTCGAATGGATTCAAGCGGATGAGCGGGCGTTTAAATCTGGAAAACAATGCCCGTGAATGGGTAGACTTAGGAGTAAACATGACAATGTCGGTAACCGACTTGAAACAAATTAATGCCGATAACGCATTTGCCAACCCAATCCAAGCAGTAGCTCTTGCTCCTATAACCCCTGTTCGCGACACTAACGGAATCCTTTATGACCGCCCAACCACTACCTACTACAATCCTCTGAGACATTCTGAATATGCACACAGAAAAATTAACGAGTACAGAAATATCACCAATGCCTACGCCAACATAAAATTTAACAAAATGTTAACTTGGCAAAACGAAATTGGATATGATTTGTATACCCTCAAAGAAAACCACAAACTTGGTGAGTTAACCAACGATGGCCAAAATGGCGGTTATGGTTTCTCCAACTACGGACAACTACAAACCTTTGTTACCAAGTCGCTGTTGGATTTTAAAGGCACTTTTGGAGATTTTGGAGTTTCAGCCATAGCAGGAACCGAGCTACTCTACGCCGTTAGAGACAGGACCTGGGTTACCGGTGAACGATTCCCGATGGATGCATTTATTACCTTAGACGCCGCAGGAAGCATTACCGAAGGTAAACAAACCTTAGAAAAATACAGCTTCCTATCCTATATAAGTAGAGCAACCCTCGATTATCAAGAAAAAATTCTCCTATCCATTAGTGGTCGGATTGACGGATCATCACGTTTCGGGAAAAACAACCGCTATGGATTCTTCCCAGCCGCCTCAGTTGGATATATACTCACGAAAGAAGAATTTTTAGCCGATAATTCAACCATTAGTTTCCTCAAGCCCCGATTAAGTTTTGGTAAAACAGGGAATGCCGAAATTGGAAACTACCGTCACCTTGGGACATTTACCTCAACTCAATACAACAATGTGGCTGGATTAACACCCTACAACGTTCCTAATGCAGATCTTACCTGGGAAACCACCAATCAATATAATGCCGGTATTGATTTTGGATTGCTCAACAATCGCCTGACCGGAGAAATTGATTACTTTATGAAAAAAACCTCCGATTTGCTGTTTGAAGTTCCTGTTCCCGGAGTTAGTGGATATTCTACCATGCTCAAGAATATTGCTGCTACCGAAAATAAAGGTTTTGAAATCAGTTTAACCGCCAACATTCTTACAGGAAATCTGAAATGGAATACCAACGTTAACTTCTCCTACCTCAAGAATAAAGTAACCAATCTTGCAGAACAAGAAATTGTAGATCCAGGAAGTTCACGGTTTATGAATGTTCTCATGTTAGGTCAACCTATAGGTGTATTTTATGGTGCTGAATATGCAGGCGTTGACCCCACAAATGGAGATGCTCTATGGTATGTAAACGGCCCCAACGGAGTGGATTCTCTAGGAAACAGATTAACCACCAACCAATTTGATGAAGCAAACTTTGTAGTGCTAGGCAGCCCAATGCCCGATAAGATGTTCTCCATAACCAACAGTTTTGAATATACTGTAGCCGGGTTCAAGCTCGATTTATCCTTTATGTTCCAGGGAGTGTTTGGTAATAAAATTCACTTGGCGGGAGACCCTTATATGGCAGCTTCTGGAGAGTGGTTCGACAATCAACTTCGCAGCCAGTTGAATGCATGGACACCTACCAATAAAAACACCAATGTTCCCGAAGCACGTCTTATCTTTGCCAACGGAACCGAAAGTAGAAGCAGCCGCTATTTGGAAGATGGCTCGTATGTAAAACTGAGAACAGTTCAATTTGGAATTACTTTACCCAAAAGCCTGTTAAATCAATACAAGGTTAATAACATACGCCTATTTGTTACTGGCCATAACCTGTTAACCTTTACCAAATACACCGGGTGGGATCCCGAAGTGTCTAGCGATGCTTTTGTCAACAACCTACGTTCCGGAATTGATTTCTATTCACCACCACAACCTCGTAGTTTAGTCTTTGGTGTTAATATGTCGTTCTAAGCAACTTTTAACCAAAAAATCATTTAACATGAAAACATTAAAATATCTAACCATAATTTTCGCAAGCATAATAGCCATTGCAGCTTGCGACCGATATCTTGATCAAGACCCATATCAAGAGATATCGGAAGAGATGTCACTATCAACCGATCGAAACGTACAGGCCGTTTTGGTGGGAGCTTACGCTGCCATGAACAACCAAAACCTCTACGGAGGTCTAATCCAGACCATATCAGAACTTTTGGCAGGCGATGGTGAAATACAATTTGTGGGGACCTATAGCGGATTACGTCAAATTTTTAATAAAGAAACCCTGGTATCCTCCAATGAAAATGCTCGGGCCACATGGTTGCAAGCTTACCGACTTATCAACATTTGTAACAACGTTCTTTCAGCACTAGATGTGGTAAATCAGGGAAACAAAGCCAGAGTTGAAGGAGAAGCTCGTTTCTTAAGAGCATTGATCTATTTCGATTTAGTACGCCTCTATGGAAATAAAACATACATAGATGGAGACACAGACAATAATCAAGATTTGGGCGTTCCGCTCTCCCTTAACCCTACACGGGGAAATCCCAATGCGTTCAAAATACCCCGCGCTACCATTCAACAAGTCTACGATGCGGTTATTGAAGACCTTACCAAAGCTGCTAACCTACTTCCGTTAACCAACAATTATTACGCCACCAAAGGAGCTGCACAAGCATTACTGGCGAGAGTATATCTACAAATGCAAAAGTATGCCTTAGCCCGTGACTATGCCGACAGTGTAATCCGTTCCGAGCAATACTCCTTAGTTCCTAACTACGCGGATGTTTTCAATCAAAACGAAAAAACCACCGAAGATATCTTTGTGAACAAATTCACGCCCCAAACACGTTTTAGCGCCATGACTGAATACTGGTCTGTACCTCAATATGGTGGTCGTGATGGCGACATCGATATTTTGAATGGACACCTCAACCTATACCCAACCGGAGATACAAGACGTGCCTTGTTCTTCAATGGAAATGGAGCTATGCGTTCGGGCAAATGGAACAACCAATATGGTACGGTAGTTATCATTCGTCTTGCCGAGATGTATTTAATTCGCGCCGAAGCCAATTTCCGTTTAGGAACTGCAATTGGCGACACTCCTCTTAACGATATCAACCTAATTTGTCAAAGAGCAGGGTTAGGCCCAAATTATTACACAACAATTACTCTCAGCGACATTCTTCTTCAACGAAGATTGGAGCTTGCTCATGAAGGACACAAACTTCACGATGTTAAGCGCCTCCGGATGAATGTAGGAACTAGACCTTACGACCATCCTAAACTCACCCTGCCCATTCCGGCTCGTGAAATCCAGGCCTATCTGCCCGTTGTACTTGTTCAGAATTCAGGCTATTAATCATTAATGGCTAATTTAAAAAAAGGCTGCTCTTAGGCAGCCTTTTTTAATCTAGCCCAACTAAGGTATAGAATAATATAAACATTTTGTATCTTTGCCCCGCAGAACAAAATAGCAATGGAAGTCAAGAAATTAGAGTTCGAGATTCTGGAACAAGCGGCCAATATGCTTAAAGCAATTGCCCACCCTCAACGTATCGAAATTTTAAACCTGATGCAACAAAATACCCGCATGACGGTAACCGAAATTCAGCAAGCCCTGGAGTTAAGCCAGTCGGCTACGTCACATCATTTGGGAATTTTAAAAGACAAAGGCATTTTAACATGCAAACGGGAAGGGAAAAAAATCTACTACGAACTCAAACACCAGGTTTTAGCCCAAATAATCCATTGCATATTATCGTGTACCAATAAATAATTTTCTGGAAAAATGCATCATGTATAAACGCATCCTTCTAAAACTTAGTGGCGAATCGCTAGGCGGCGATTCTGGGAAGGGAATTGATGAAAAGTCCCTTTTAAACTACGCACAACAAATCAAAACCATCGTTCAGCAAAACGTTCAACTAGGCATTGTGATTGGTGGCGGAAATATTTTTCGAGGATTGCAAAGTGTTGGTAAAGGATTCGACCGTGTAATAGGCGATCAAATGGGAATGCTGGCAACGGTGATTAACAGCCTTGCACTACAAACAGCTCTACAAACCTTAGATATTCCATGCAAAGTATTTACCTCAATACGCATGGAACCTGTAGGCGAATTTTACACCAAAACCAAAGCTATTGAAGCATTAAACAATGGCTATGTAGTAATTATTGCCGGAGGCACCGGCAACCCATATTTCACCACCGATACTGCCTCTGCATTACGGGCAATTGAGTTGGAAGCCGACGGATATTTTAAGGCTACACGCGTTGACGGAGTTTACAGTGCAGATCCCGAAAAAGACCCTACCGCCACAAAATTCGATCGCATAACCTACACCGAGGCGTTAAAACGCAATCTTAAAGTGATGGATCTGACAGCCTTTGCATTATGCGCCGAAAATAAAATGCCCATCATCGTTTACAATGGTGAAGATCCTGATAATATACTCAAAATACTCCAAGGAGAAAAAATCGGAACGATAGTTTCGGAATAATTTCACCTCTACAACCCTAACCAAAATTGACCGGGTTCTATCGTTTTTTAATTTTAGAAATATGGAAAAAATTGCCGTTTTCCCCGGATCATTCGATCCTGTAACCTTGGGACATGAGTCGATTGTACTACGTTCGCTCGACCTATTCGATAAAATTATTATTGCCATCGGCAAAAACTCGGGCAAACACACCTATTTTTCACTGGAAACCCGCCTAGAGTTTCTTCGAACTACCTTTGCCAGTTATCCCAAGGTAGATGTAGTTTCCTTTGAAGGACTCACCGTAGATTTCTGCCGAAAAGTAAACGCACGCTTCATTCTTCGTGGGTTGCGAACCAGTGCAGATTTTGAATTCGAACGGGGAATTGCTCAAATGAACAAAAAAATGCACCCACACATAGATACCGTTTTTCTGCTTTCAACTCCTGATTTAACTCCGGTAAACTCAACCATTATTCGAGATATATACAGGAATGGGGGCGATATCACCCAGTTTGTACCCAAGACAATTATTCCATTAATAGAAAAATTCATGCAGTGAGATACACCAACCACCGTTTCTAACCTTATTCCTAAAAACCGTAGCAAACAATTACCATGTTGAAGCAGTGCAGAGCGACTTTGAAAAACATGCTATTCCGTTACAAACTCATTGTATTTCTTGCCCTATTCTCTTATAACCAAATCTCTCAAGGACAACCCGAAAAAACAATTATTCGGGGCATAGACCCAAGTTTTGCCGGAAAAACCATCACTATAACCACAGAAAAAGATTTTATCACCGAAACCATCGACACACTTGCCGCTGGCTCAGCCGACCAAAAGGGAGGTTTTAGCTTTACTATCAACTTATCCGAAATAACTAAAGTTTTTATAACTTTTGGAAAATATAAAGGTGTCCTCTATGCTGAACCAGGGCGTAACTACGATTTAGTTTTACCTAAATACGCCGAAATGACCATTGCCGACAGTTTAAACCCATACTACGAACCCGAAATATTTTTCCTTAAAATAAAGAATCCAGTCATACCCGAACTTAACGATGCCATTGCAAACTTTGAGTCCATATTTAACACCTTCATATCTGAAAAATTCTACGATGTGTACGTTTATCGTTACTATACTAAAATTGACACCCTGAAACCCTTTTTCGATTCGTTGTTCAACGACGTAACCCACCCATTTTTCAATAACTACAAAGACTACAGCATAGCCTACCTCCTAACTATAACATTGAAAAACAGCCACAAAACAACCATAAAAGATTTTTTCTACAACAAACCCATTCTATACAACAATCCAGCCTACACCTCCTTGTTTAGCGAATTGTTTAAAAACTATATTCCTTATTACGCCGAGACTAATGAAGGGAAACGGATTTTAACCGATATCGTTCGCTCAAAAAGCTATCGCTATGCTATGGAAACCCTGGAAAGAAATCCATTGCTCGAACCATTAGCTCTAAGAGAACTTGTACTCATAAAAGGCATCTACGATCTTTTGGTAGAAGAAACAGCACCAGCCTCAAGCTGTTACCAACTTCTCGACTCTATAAAAATTCTCACCCCCATAGAGCGACACCGAAAAATTGTTGATGAAATAAAAGCTCAAACCTTATATTTTGCCCCGGGCACAAAAGCCCCGGATTTTACCCTTACCGACATTAATAACAACAAAGTGTCTCTGTCGCAATTTAAAGGAAAACTTACCTACATAACCTTTATCAACATTAATGGATTTACAGCCTCAGCTGACCTTGAAACCCTTAACATTCTTCACCAAAAACACAAAAACCAACTCAACATAATAACCATTGCTGTTGGACATGGAACCTGGGAACAGTTTCGCAACCATTTCATAGAAAAAAACTACCAGTGGACACTGCTCAATGGCACCGAAGCCCACGAACTTCAAAAGCAATATCGTGTCAGAGCTACACCATTTTGCTACTTGCTCGATACTAATCTCCGCTTAAAATTATCGCCGGCGCCAGGCCCTAACGAGTATTTCGAAATCTATCTACTGAGGATTTTGCGGGAACAACGAATTCAGCGACTACGCCAACAAAACGAACCAACACAAAAGAATTAACCTCCTCAGCTTCTACCGAGATGTGTTAAAATTATCTTAAAAATTTTCACACCGCTAAAAGCCTGTGTAATTTTGTGAAAAATTAATACAGGCTATGGATATAGTGGTTAAAAATTTTACCAAAGTTTATGGAACCCAAAAGGCGGTTGACAATATCTCCTTTCAGCTAAAACCAGGAGAAATTGTAGGATTTCTTGGCCCCAATGGTGCCGGAAAAACAACCACCATGAAAGCAATTACATGCTTTACTGCACCAACCTCCGGAGATATTTTAGTAGGCGGTTACTCCGTCAAAGAAAATCCCGAAAAAGTGAAATCGTTGCTGGGATATCTGCCGGAAAGCAATCCGTTATATACGGAAATGAATGTAATAGAATATTTAAAGTACGTGGCCGAACTTCAAAATATTCCACGGGAAAAATTACGATCGCGCGTAGCCCACATGATAGAGGTTTGTGGATTGGAAGAAGAAAAACATAAAAATATCGGCGAACTGTCTAAAGGATATCGTCAACGAGTAGGGCTGGCACAAGCCATGATACACGACCCACAGGTTTTAATTCTCGACGAGCCCACAACAGGCCTCGACCCTAATCAGATTATCGAAATTCGGGAACTGATCAAAAAGCTGGGAAAAGAAAAAACAGTGATATTGAGTTCCCATATCCTGGCTGAAGTTCAGGCAACCTGCGACCGAATTCTTATCATCAACAAAGGAGTGATTGTGGCCGACGGAACCTATGAAGAGCTAAGCCGCAGAGCCACAAGCGACGAAATTCTCACCGTAGGTATCGGAGGTTGTTCGTTCGACGATGCTTATCAAAAACTAAAATCCCTACCAACCGTTGCCATGACGGATGTTGTTTCAGCCACCGACTTTATTTTTGAAGTTCGCTCGAAGGAAGGAGAATCGTCGATAAAACCCATTTTCGACCTATGCGTAGAA
Organism: uncultured Bacteroidales bacterium; assembly: GCA_937981765.1. Lineage (GTDB taxonomy): Bacteria > Bacteroidota > Bacteroidia > Bacteroidales > Salinivirgaceae > JAAYQU01. Next base: position 45,408 of record CALJOM010000011.1, on the reverse strand, counting down.
AACCATTGGTACCTTACCCGATTAACCCCGGTAGAAACTAAACTGGAAGACATCTTCCGCAACTTAACTGCAAACTAGTTTAAAAACTTTTCTGGAAAACGCCCAATAGGACACCAGTTTCTAAACGTTACATCAGTTTCATTAAACAAAACTCAGAATCTATGAAACCCATCTGGATAATTGCCAAACGTGAATTAAAATCGTTTTTCGATTCACTGATTGCCTACATCATGCTAATAGCCTTTGTAGGTTTTACAGGCTTTTTTACCTGGATCTACGGCTCCGACATATTTTTTATTGGACAAGCCAGTCTTCAGGTATTTTTTGAAATTTCCTACTGGACTTTGTTCTTTTTTATTCCAGCTTTAACCATGCGGTTGCTTGCCGAAGAAAACCGTGTAGGGACTATTGAATTGCTGCTAACTAAACCGGTAACCGACTGGCAGGTAGTTGTGGGAAAATATCTTTCAACATTGATTTTGATTGTTATAGCCTTGGCACTCACCATTCCATATTACATAACCGTAACAAATCTTGGAAACGTTGATCACGGAGCTGTTCTAACCGGATATTTCGGCCTGTTACTTATGAGTGCTGCCTACATCAGCATAGGGCTTTTTGCAAGCAGCATCACTAACAATCAGCTCGTTGCCTTTTTAATCACCCTTTTTATCGGGATATTTTTCCACATTATTAGCAATGTTATAAGTCAAAGTGTTAGTGGATGGTCTTCTCAACTATTCAACTACCTGAGTATTCAAACCCACTTTAACAGTATTGCACGCGGGGTAATTGACACACGCAACCTGGTTTACTTTGCCAGTTTGATTTTTCTGGGACTAATTGGCACTGAAGCTGTGCTAACCCGCAGAAATCTCTCGGAATAAAACATGTTAGATATAATCCGGAAATACCAATTGTTTATCAGCTAAACAAAAACATTGAACTATGAAAACCAGAAAAAAACTTCTCTATAATCTTGCCCTAATAGGAGCTATAGTAATACTGGCAAATATTGCATCTACCGGGCTATTTTACCGACTCGATTTTACTCAAGACAACCGATATACGCTAAGCAAAGCCACCAAAAATATTTTGCGGAACCTTAAAGAACCGGTTACCGTGACGGCCTTTTTTAGCAAAGACCTTCCCCCAAACGTAGCAAAAAACCGTCAGGATTTTAAAGAGATGCTCGAAGAGTACAACGCCATCTCTCGGGGCAATGTGGTTTTTGAATTCATTAATCCTTCGGAAAAACCCGAATACGAACAAAAAGCCGTTCAAAAAGGAATACAACCATTCCTTATTAACGTTCGTGAAAAAGATCAGTTAACCCAGAAAAAAGCCTACATGGGGGCTGTGATACAATATGGCAATAAGGAAGAAATCCTGCCGTTTATTCCCGTAGGTGGCGCCATGGAATATTCGCTTTCCAAAGCCATAAAAAAAATAAGCCTCGAAAATAAACAAACCATTGCCTTTCTTCAAGGCCATGGGGAACCGGGACGCTACGAGATGCCGCAATTAATGGAAGAAATTGAAGTGCTCTACAATGTTGATTTCATAACACTTAACGACACTGTTAACAACCTTTTGAAATACAACACGTTAGCCATTGTATCCCCACGCGACTCCTTTCCACAAACACATCTGGAACAAATACGCCAGTTTCTCGAAAAAGGCGGAAAACTAATAGCTGCTATCGACCGTGTTGATGGAGATTTTCAACAAGTGCGGGGATTCCCTGTTAATACAGGACTCGAATCCTTACTTGAAAGCTACGGAATTAAGGTAGAAAATGCGTTTCTCATTGACGCCCAATGTGCCAATGTAACCGTACAGCAACAATCCGGATTCTTCCGTATGCAAACCCAGGTTATGTTCCCCTATCTGCCAATTATCACAAACTTTAATTCGCACCCGATAGTCTCCGGATTGGAGTCGGTAGTTTTACAATTTGCCAGTCCGTTAAATTTCATTGGCGACACAACGCAAGTAGTATACACCCCGCTAATGGTTTCATCAGCCAATGCTAATACCCATCCCTCCACCACCTATTTTGATGTACAGCGTCGGTGGACAAAAAACGATTTCCCGCGAAAATCAATTGTAGCCGGAGCGCTAATCGAATCAAAAAACTCAGCCAAACCATTCAAAATGGTAGTATTTGGCGATGGAAATTTTGCCGTTAACGGCTCGGAGCAAAAAGCTCAACAACAGCAACCCGACAACATAAACCTTTTTGCCAACGCCCTGGACTACCTCTCCGACGATACAGGACTAATACTTTTACGTACCAAATCCATAACCGATCGTCCGCTCGAAAATATTGAAGACGGCAAAAAAGCATTTTTAAAGTATCTTAACTTCCTGCTTCCGATATTGCTCATACTCTTTTACGGTATTTACCGCTTACAGCGTCGTAAGATTATGCGAATTAAACGTATGCAAAAAAACTTTGTAGACTAATTATAAAATTTCTACACCATGCTGAAAACGAAAAACAAAACACTCTACATCATTCTTGGAGTATTAGCCCTAGTGGTGGCAGTAAATCTAATCCGAGACAACCTGCGAGGCGAACGCTCATTTGCAGACGAATTACTTAGTTTTGACCCTCAAAACGTAAGCTCCCTGGTGATCTCTCACAGCGATGATGTCATTACTTTCGAAAAAGTTTCGGGTGTTTGGATGGTATCCAACAAAGAGAACCAAAAATACCGTGCCGACCAATCCAGCGTAGAAAACATTCTAAAAGACTTATCGAACATAAAAATCGAACGCCTTGTTTCACGCGATAAATCCCAATGGAAAGAATACGAAGTAGACGATAGCCTAGGCACTAAAGTGACTCTCTTTCACAACAAAAAGAACCTTGGTGAAATCGTAATCGGTCGGTTCAGCTACCGGCAATCGGGCTATGGAGGAGTTCAACTCTCCACCATGGTACGCCAACCCAAAAACAACGATGTTTATAGCGTTGAGGGGGCTTTAAGCTTCTCTATTAAACGCGATTTTCAAAACTTCCGCGACAAAACTATCCTCAACATCGATCCTAGCGTCGTTCAACAAATAGAATTCTCCTATCCGGGCGATAGTTCATTTACCCTAAGTAAAAACAATAACCAATGGCTAATGGGAGTAGACACCGTATCAGCCGGCAAGGTTAACAATTACCTTTATGATATTAAAGACACCCACGCCAGCAGCATTGCCGAAACAACTCCCGAACAAATGGAGCAATTTCAGTTGAAAATCTCTATAAACAACCTTCCGCCCATTACGGTTAAAGCATTTAAACATCAAGACCGTTATATGTTTATCACCACCCAAAACGAAGCAATTTTAACCGATGCAGAATACCTCTTTAAACGAATTTTCGTTTCAAAGCAAAAATTTAAAAACTAAAGCAATTCATACCTGAGAGGCTGTCTTTTTAGGCAGTCTCTTTTCTTTTTATAAAAATGGCATAATTTTGCATAAAAAAGCAATGCACCTACAGGCAAAATTAATACCCCTTATTTTGGTTGTATATCTGGGCTTTTATCCCTCAACATTTGCACAACGCAAGCTGATTGACATATCAAACGAACCCCGAATTTCACAAAAAACCAAAAAATATATTCTTGGATATCGGAAAAATGGTGTGCAGTTTTTTTCTGAACTTGAACCATCGACCCTAAGCCACGGTTTCGAACATCTGGTAACCTTCTATTATCCACTACCAACATCGAAACTCATTGATGCTTGTTTGAAAGCGAATCCGGCGAAACTTTGGAATAGCCAGATACTTCAGTTAAACATGATTTACGCTCCGCATACCGATAGTTTATGTTTCGTATCACCCGATTCCGACTTTCAACTAAAAGAAGAGCAAATTCTCTTTATCACACTACGATATTTTGCCGGTATCTATAAACTCAACACCGCCTTGAAAGTTACCCTGCTTGATAGAGAAAACGGAATATTCGAGTTTTGCTACCTAAAAGGCGGTAAATCAATCGGAAAACAAAGGCTTCGATTCTACGATTCCGGAGATGGTGGCACAGTTATTGAACACTCCTCCCACTTTCAAAGCCACTCCAGGTTACGCGATAAACGACTTTACCCACATTTTCACACCCTTGCCATTAATGAATTGCACAAAAATTTAAAAAACCTTTCCCTACATTAATAAAAGCCAAACATCATGTCCACAGAATCTCACATAAAAGCAGTAACCACTCACGTACTGGCGGCCATGAAGCTCCGTGGAGAAAAAATCTCCATGCTTACAGCTTACGACTATTCCATGGCAAAGATACTCGACCGTGCAGGAATTGACGTTATTCTTGTTGGAGACTCCGCCAGCAACGTTATGGCCGGACATAAAACTACCCTGCCTATTACCCTCGACCAAATGATTTATCACGCACAATCCGTTGTTCGTGGAGTAGAGCGGGCACTTGTGGTTGTCGACCTGCCCTTTGGGACCTATCAGGGTAACAGCAAAGAAGCTCTGCATTCAGCCATACGAATTATGAAAGAAACCGGAGCTCAGGCAATAAAAATGGAAGGCGGGGAAGAAATTTTAGAGTCGGTACAACGAATTCTTTCGGCAGGAATCCCCGTAATGGGACATTTAGGATTAACCCCCCAATCGATCAACAAATTCGGCACCTACGTTGTAAGAGCACGCGACGAGCAAGAGGCAAAGAAACTTATCGAAGACGCCAAAAAATTGGAAGAAGTTGGATGTTTCTCCATTATTCTCGAAAAAATTCCTGCCCAATTGGCCAAAGTTGTCACCGAAAATGCCAAAATACCCATTATAGGAATCGGGGCAGGGAAATACGTCGATGGTCAAGTTTTGGTACTTCACGACATGCTTGGAATTACCACCGAATTTTCTCCCCGTTTTTTACGACGATACCACAACCTATTTCTGGAAATCACCGCAGCAGTACAAAATTACATTAACGATGTAAAACGTCAGGACTTCCCCAACGAAAACGAACAATACTAATCGCTTTACTAATCATCAAACAAACTCCTAACTAGTCCAAGAAGTATAACAATGATCAACCCAAAGAAAATAGAAATTCTTTACGAAGACAACCACCTTATAGCAGTAAACAAACCTGCCGGACTACCCGTTCAGGGGGACGAAAGCGGCGACCCTCCTCTGGTAGATATTGTTGCTGAATATATCAAAGAAACCTATCAAAAACCCGGAAATGTTTTTATTGGCCTGACACATCGTATCGACCGCCCTGTAAGCGGAATAGTGCTTTTTGCCAAAACATCGAAAGCGCTGGCACGCTTAAACACCATGTTTCAAAACCGCGACGTAGAAAAAATCTACTTGGCAGTAGTAGGAACACAACCCGCAGAACTCTCCGGCAGATTGGAACATTACATTTTACGCGATTCCAAAACCAACAAATCACACGCACATACCAGCGCCAAGAAAGGCAGTAAGTTGGGAACGCTCACCTATGAAATGGTTGGACGAACCGACAACTACTTTCTTCTGAAAATCAACTTGGAAACCGGCCGCCATCATCAGATACGATGCCAACTTGCCCGCATTGGGTGCCCCATCCGAGGCGACCTAAAATATGGATTTCCACGTTCGAATCCCAACGGAGGAATCAATTTGCACTCGTTTAAATTAATATTCAAACACCCGGTGCAACAAACCCCAATAGAACTAACAGCCCCACTGCCTACCGACGATGCACTCTGGAGAGAATTTACACCCATTGCTAACTCCTTATAACCAATTAGCTATAAATCATTAACCGTTAACAACCACCTACCTGTGAACCTCGTCTTCGACATTGGAAACAGCAACATCAAAGCCGGATATTTTAAAAACAACCAACTAATCCGCAAAGAAGTCCTCCCAACCGACTTTTACCATTGGGACGAAATAATCCATCCCGAATGCAAAGCTGTATTGTTGGCAGGAAGTGGAAAGCTACTACCCGAAATAGAAGAACCCTGTCAAAAACTCGGAATATTTTTTCATCGCCTCTCCATAAAAAGCAAGATACCTATAGCCAATAGCTACGAAACTCCCGAAACCCTCGGACATGACCGATTAGCTGCGGCCGTTGGAGCATGCACACTCTTCGACAGCGAATCACTACTTATTATCGATGCCGGAACCGCCATAACCTACGACTTGGTACTAAATCAAACATTTATGGGAGGCAATATCTCACCCGGATTATCGTTACGTTTTAAAGCCTTAAACATCTACACCGAAAGGCTTCCTTTGGTATCACCACCCAAAGAAACCGACCTTTATGGCAAAAACACCTTTGAGGCAATTGCCTTTGGCGTAGTTAACGGACTTATTTATGAAATTGACCAAACCATTGAAATTTTTAGTCAAAAACATAAAGGGATTAAAATTCTTGCCACCGGCGGCGATGCTCAATATTTTGAGAATAAAATAAAAAAAACCATCTTTGTAGAACCAAATCTGGTGTTGATTGGACTAAACCGAATACTTCAGGAAAATGTATAAAATTGCAGTCACTATAAGCCTTATAACTTTAATACCCGTTATTCAACTATCGGGACAAACGTTAACCTTAAACCCATATTCCAAAACAGGTCTGGGCCTCCTGGAAAATGTAGGCAATATTTCCAATCCGGGAATGGGGGGTTCAACCCTATGGATGTCTAACCGTAATGCCCTAAACATTTCCAATCCCGCTTCGCTCAGTTTGCTCGATACCCTAACTTTTGTGCTGGAAATGGGTATTAAGAACCAATTTTCGTATATGAGCATTCCGGGAGCCTCACGAAGCACAAGCCAGGCAAATTTAAACTACTTCTCCTTCGGCTTTAGAGGCACCAAACACTGGACAGCCGGAATTAGCCTAATTCCGATAACCTCCAGAGGCTATAAAATACTCGACCGCGAAACCGCTTCTACCATAGGAACCATCGATAAATACTACGTTGGTTCAGGTGGGTTAAATGCTATTGCAGTAGCTAACAATTTCGACATAACCCCAGATTTTTCAGCGGGTATTTCAGTGCGCTACCTTTTTGGTAAACTTGAAGAAACCAACACCCTGATACTTCAAAACATCGGAACCAGCTACAACACCCAACAAGGAATCAAAGATCAGATTAGTGATTTTGACTATCAAATCGGGCTGCGGTATCGTATCCCGGATGCCGAAAACTCCAGCTATTCAATAGGCGTTGTATTTACACCAAAGTCCAATATTTCAGGAAAAAGAAATTCAATAAAAGGAACAACCAAAGGCACAAACCTCTGGTCGACCGACGACAACATCTTTATCGATATTATTGCAGCCGATACCAACAAAACCATCTCGTACGACAAACCATTCTCTATTGCCCTCGGAATTGGTAAGACAATAATGAATCGCTACAGCTACGGAATCGACTACACGTTTCAGAATTGGGAATCTACCAATTTTGAAAACACAAAAAATCTTCACCGCATAGCAGCTGGAATATCGTATATTCCTCAATGGAACTCTGCAACAAGCTATTTTAAACGAACCACTTACAAGTTTGGTGCATTTTTTGAATCATCCAACATAAGAGTCAAAGAAACTAACATTAACATTGCCGGAATAGGAGTTGGAGTAGGAATGCCAATTAAAAGAGGAATATACTCGTTAGACATAGACTGCCAACTCGGACAAATGGGAACCCACACCAATGACCAGATTAAAGATTTTTACGCCCGTATGAGTTTAAAGTTCAGATTTAGCGAAATATGGTTCTATAAACCCAAATACGATTAACCAACTTTCTAAAAACAAAAGTATATGATGCTGAAAAGAGTCTTGACAGCAGTTATCGGAAGCCTACTGGTAGCCACAATGGCAATTGCACAAAAAGGAATAGAAGATGGGTCTCGCTTTGGAAAAGGAGCTGATAGTGTTCGTGCAGTTACCAATCTATCGCTGTACCAACAATTTGTTAAACAAAAAGCTTTTAAAGATGCCCTTCCCTCGTGGAGAATATTGTTTAACGAAGCTCCAAGAGCAAGTCAAAATATGTATATCCACGGAGTGGTGATGTACAAAATATTAATCGACGAGACAAAAGATCCCGCATTAAGGAAAGCGTATGTTGACACCATCATGATGATATACGACCGTCGGGCACAATATTTTGGCAAACGTGGAGAAGTTATGGCGAGAAAAGCCGTTGAACTCTATGGTCTAGCCCCCGAAAGAGAGGCAGAGGCTTATCAAATCATAGCTGAAAACGTAAAAAAAGAAGGTGTTTCCGTTCCGGAATTTGGATTAACACTCTTTATGCAACTCTCTGTTGAACTCCTTAATAAAAAGCAAATAACTCCCGATGAAGTTGTAGCAAATTTCTCAAAGTCAGTAGAAATTCTCGAAACCCAACTTAAAAACGCAATCGAAGCTAAAGACAAGGAAACAATAAAAACTGCACTAGATAACGTTCAAGCTGCCTTCTCAAGCTCATCAGCAGCAACCTGTGATGCCTTAATACCAGTTGTTGACCGAAAATACAAGGCGGCCCCAAACGATATCGAAAATCTAAAAAGCAGCTTAGGGCTTATGCAAACTGTTAAATGTGAAGATTCACCCTTATACGCAACCTTGGCTGAAAACCTTCATAAAATGCAACCCTCGGCAAGTTCAGCGTATAGTTTAGGAAAATATTTTCTTGTTCGTAAAGATTTCGACAAGGCCATACCATACTATCAACAAGCCATTGATATGGAAGAATCTAACGATGAGAAAGCGAAATATTTATCCGAGTTAGCATTAATCTATTTTGCCGCAGGCCGACCTCCTGTAGAAACCAGGAAAATAGCCCTCAGAGCTATAGAATATAATCCTAACGACGGACGCTCTTACATTACAATCGGTCGACTCTATGCTTCGTTCAACAAATCGATCAGCGATAAACCCTTTGAACAAAATACCGCCTACTGGGCAGCCGTTGACAAGTTTATTCAGGCAAAACGAGTCGATCCCAGCGTTGCTGCTGAAGCTGATCAGTTGATTGCAACCTTCTCAGCCTATTTCCCAAGTCAGGAAGATGCCTTTTTCAACGATCTTCGCGAAGGACAAGAATATACTGTTCCAGGCTGGATTAACGAAGTTACAAGAGTTCGTATCAGAAAATGATATTTAATGGTTTCCAACATAGAGTAAAGATAACTGTTTTCTCAACAGTCGTCTTTACTCTTTTTACCACCTGTGCTCCCGGAATCGATGAGGTGCGCAACATCCCAGATATCACTGAAATGCCAACCCTTTCGGTGAAAAATATGGAATTGCTTCATAGTCAACATGGGAGAGTACGCCTTAAGATCAAAAGTCAAACGGTGAATTTATACTCTTTCAAAGAAAACTCAAAAACCGAATTCCCCCATGGAATCTATGTAGAATTCCTTTCGGACGACCAAACCGTAATCTCATTTCTTAAGGCCAACCACGCCATCTATTACGAAAAAGAGGCACGCTGGGAAGCCACCGGAAACGTGGAAGCAATGAACAGCGAAGGCACCATTTTCAACACTGAATACATTGAATGGGACGAACGAAAAGGCATTATTCAAAGCGATAAATACATTAAGGTAACCGATAAAGACGCAATTATAGTTGGCACAGGATTTACCGCAAAACAAGATTTTACCGACTGGAAAATTCTCCGGCCAACAGGAATCTTGAGCGTTGAGCAATAATTCCCCACGCTTACGGCTCAATGAAACAATTAAACAATTTTGATCTTTACAAACCTTTGGTTTAAAATCATCACTAAACGAAATTCCTGAAAAATTTTACTAGCAAACTCGTTTTTTATAATTTTGTAATGAAACCCTGACCACACACTATGGTTTACGTTACCTTAACAATGGTTGCTATTATCCTGTCGGCTTTTTTTTCAGGAATGGAAATAGCCTTCCTTTCATCAAACCGGCTAAAACTTGAGCTCGAACGTAATAAAAACCGTTTTTTGTCACCAATGCTCAGTATTTACCTCAACAAACCTGAGCAATTTATTTCCACATTGTTGATTGGTAACAATTTAGCACTGGTAATTTACGGGATTTCTCTGGCCATTTTGATTGAACCCATTATAGAGATTATAAATCCCAATGTATGGTTTATGCTGGTGGTGCAAACTATTATTTCTACCATCATCATACTTTTTCTGGGAGAGTTTTTACCGAAAATACTATTTCGTATTAATCCCAACAAAACCCTGAAACTTTTTTCGTTACCTATCTACCTGTTCTACCTCCTACTTTATCCATTGGCACTATTAACTACCTGGCTGTCGAAAACCTTTGTCAGAATGGTTGATAAATCGGGGGAATTAGCCACAGAATTCAACTCAGCCTTCGACCGCGACGACCTTAGCGACTTGGTGGCACAAAATACTCAGAAACATAAAGCTGCAGGAAGTAGCTCCACCAATGCAACTATGCTTCAAAAAGCACTTGAGTTTAAAGACATCACCGTTAGAGAATGTATGGTTCCGCGAAAAGAACTATTGGCCGTTAGCATCGATACAGAAATACCCGAAATTATCCAAAAATTCAATCAGTCCGGGTTTTCAAGAATTCTTGTATTTGAAGGCAATACAGATAACATATTGGGGTATGTTCATGTAAGCGATATGTTTTCTAATCCCACTTCGCTCAAAGGCATTATACATCAAATTCCGATTGTTCCGGAATCGATGCCTGCTAACAAACTACTACAAAAACTCATTAAGCAGCATAAAAGCATAGCTCTGGTGGTTGATGAATTTGGAGGTACCAGCGGAATTGTAACCCTGGAGGACATTCTGGAAGAGATATTGGGAGAGATTCGCGACGAACACGATATTACTACCCTAGAGGAAAAGCAAGTTGATCAAAACCGTTATATCTTTTCAGGTCGCTTGGAAATTGACTATCTGAACGAAAAGTATGGTTTTAGCCTTGAAGAAAGTGACCATTACGAAACCCTTGCCGGTTACATAATTCACCACCTTCGAACCATTCCTAAAACCAACCAAACCATTGCTCTTGACCGCTTTCAGTTTAAAATTCTAAAAGCTACTGGGAATCAGATTTCAACCGTAGAAATGACTATTGCCACAAACTAGCCTCTCCTAGTGCATCGCTTTTTAGAACGCCCCTACGTTATCATAAGGCGCACAAAAATATTAAGAGACAAAATTATTTCGTAACAAAGAATCTATTCTATTACGGCATGCCCAAAACGTTGGTTTTATACCTGCGATACTCCTCGATAACCACCGGTGCCAGTAATATCAAAGAAATAAGGTTGGGTATTGTCATAAAGGTGATAACCATATCGACAAAATTCCAAACCAGTTCGAGCCCCCAGATTGAGCCCAAAAAAGTAAAAATGGTAAAAAGGGCGTAATAGGGTTTAATCCAACGATCGCCCCATAAGAATTGAACTGCCCGACTTCCGTAATACGACCACCCTATTATGGTAGAAAAAGCAAATAAAAACAACCCCAGGGCAACCACATGCCTGGCAACAAAGCCAATTCCAATTTTCCCAAGCCCCTCTTCGAAGGCATAGACAGTCATTCCAACACCAGGAATTCCAGTTGTCCAGGCACCGGTAACCAAAACTACAAGTGCCGTAAGTGAGCAAATTACAATGGTATCAATAAACGGTTCGAGCGACGCCACATATCCTTCACGCATGGGGTGTTGAGTTTTTGCCGCAGCGTGAGCCATAGGAGCCGAGCCTTGTCCGGCTTCGTTAGAGAACAACCCCCGACGAATACCCCAAATCATGGTCATCATAATGGTTGAACCAACAAATCCGCCTGTGGCAGCCGCTCCGGTGAAGGCGCTTTTAAAGATAAGGGCAAAGGTTGCGGGGATATCTTTCCAATGTGCCAAAATAACAATAATAGCTGCCAGAAAATAAACTACTGCCATAAAGGGAACTAGCCTTGATGTTACGTTAGCAATCCGCCGCAGTCCTCCAACAATAATTATGAAAACCAGCGATGCAACAATAGCCCCAGTAAGCCAAACCGGAACACTGTAACTCGTGCTTAACACATCGGAAATGGAGTTTGCCTGTGCCATATTGCCCGTACCTAGGGTACACAACGCCGTTGCTCCCGCAAAAATCAATGCTAGGTAGTGGGCATATTTGCCGAGTTTCTCTTTTAGTCCGTTTTCAATGTAATACATTGGTCCACCCGACACAGTGCCATCGGCATTAATTTTTCGGTATTTTTGGGCTAAGGTACACTCTACCATTTTCAACATCATGCCCAAAAACCCGGTAACCCATAACCAGAACACTGCCCCCGGCCCACCGTAATAGATTGCCAGAGCAACACCCACGATATTTCCCGTTCCAACCGTTCCTGACAATGCCGTTGTAAGCGCCTTAAAGTGGCTCACATCGCCCGTATCCTCTTTTTTAGTGTACTTTCCCCTTACTAAATCGATCGCGTGTTTGAATCCTGTGATCTGCAAAAACCTAAGTTTTATGGAGAAATAGATCCCAGTAGGAAGCAAAAGTGCCAGAATGAGATATCCTCCCACATAATCGTTGTAGGCTTTAATGAGTGTATTCAGATAGTCAAGAAAAACTTGCATAGGGTTTGGTTTTGATACGGAACAAAAATAAAAGAGTTTTGTATGGTTCACAAACTTTTATGAGGAATTATAAAGTTCAGTCTCTGTTTTTTATGTTTTCGGCAGGCAAATCTGAAAAAAGAAAGGCTATCTCCGTTGAAGATAGCCCCTACTACTATTTCGTTTAACAATTTATTCGGTTGCAGCAATGGCTTCAACTTCTGCAACGGTTATCGGAGGACGGGTTCCGATAATGTTACATCCGGTTTCGGTCACTAAAAGCATATCTTCCAGACGTATTCCGCCAAAATCGCAATATTTATCAACCTCAGCATAGTTTATAAACTCAGCGTGCTTGTTTTCCGATTTCCAAAGATCGATTAAATCGGGGATAAAATATATTCCCGGCTCGTTGGTTATGCAGAATCCGGGTTGCAGTTTGCGGCCCATACGGAGGTAGGCCGTGCCAAACTGGCTGATTGGCTTGGTTTCGTCGTCGTAACCCACTAGGTTTTGCCCCAGATCTTCCATATCGTGAACGTCGAGCCCAATCATGTGGCCCAGGCCATGGGGGAAAAACATAGCGTGAGCGCCGGCGTTGACAATCTCGTCGGGGTTTCCTTTCATTAACCCCAATTGCACTAATCCCTCCGCAATTACCTTGCAAGCAATCAGGTGCACCTGCTGATAAGTAACACCCGGTTTAACGGCATTCATCGCCGTGTTATTGGCATTGAGAACAATTTCGTAAATCTCTTTCTGGCGTTGCGAGAATTTACCTCCAATGGGGATAGTACGTGTGTGGTCGGAAGCATAATGTAGCGGGGTTTCGGCTCCGGCATCGCAAAGCATGAGGCGGCCTGCTTGAAGAATTTGGCTATGGTCGTGGTTGTGGAGGATTTGCCCGTTCTGCGAGAGGATTACGGGAAACGATACCATTCCACCGTTGGAGAGCGATATTCCTTCGATAATTCCGGCCAGGGTTTGTTCAAATCGGCCGGGTTTGGCCATGCGCATAGCCGTAACGTGCATCTGATAGCCAACTGATGCAGCTCTCTCAAGCTCTTCAATTTCACAGGGTTCTTTTATACTGCGCAGTGCAATTATTGCTTTGATAAGTTCGGTAGAGGCATAATCGCGCACAATGGCAGCGCGTATTCCAAGCAATTGTTCAAGCAACATTTTCTTCTCGCCGCGGTAGGGTGGTGTGAAGTGAATCCTACGTCCATGGCGAAAGGCTTGTGACAAATATTCTTGCAGCTTCGAAAAAGGCCGGGTTTCTTTTACCCCCACTAGTAAAGCTCTATCGTGGATAGATGGCTGCTTACCTGTCCATATAATATCGTCGATGGTGAGATCGTCGCCAAAAATAATTTCTTCACCGGATTCGAAATCAATTATTGCAGCTAAATCGGGGAAATCGAGACCGAAAAAATAGAGAAAATTGCTATCCTGACGAAAGTGGTAGGTGTTTGCAGGATAGTTCATAGAAGCGTCGGCATTGCCAAGAAAAAGCCCTATTCCACTGCTAACTTTTTCTTTAAGAGCATTGCGGCGGTTTTGATACACTTCTGCGCTGAACATATTGTTTGATTTTACAGTTTTTTACAAATATAAACAAAACGAGGTACCTTAGAAAAAATTCTGTGTACCTCGTTCGGATGAAAAGATTATCGTACTATGGTCATTTCATCGATCAGATGCTTTGCCCCGGCAAATTTATCGATGATAAATAACACATATCGAATATCGACACTGATGGTTCGTTGGTATTTGGGTTCGAAGGCAATATCGCCGCTCATGGCTTCCCAGTTACCATCGAATGCGCAACCAATTAATTCTCCTTTAGCATTCATAATGGGACTTCCCGAGTTACCTCCGGTAATATCGGTGTTGGCAAGGAACGCAACAACCATTTTTCCGTCTTTGTTGGCGTAAGGGCCAAAATCTTGGTTTTGATAAAGTTCTTTCAACTTAGCAGGAACGTTAAACTCGCGTTCGTTGGGGTTTTCTTTTTCCATAACTCCGTCGAGAGTGGTGTAGTGTTTGTAATAAACAGCGTCGCGAGGTTCGTATCCGCCAACTGTCCCGAAGGTTAAGCGTAGAGTGCTGTTGGCGTCAGGATAAAAGCTTTGTTCCGGTTTCATTTTCATTAAGCCTTCTACAAACAGGCGATTGTTACGAGCCAAGGTTTCCTCAAGTTTCCCCAATTCATCGTTAATTTTTGTGTAAACATCGGAAATCTGGGCGCCTATAATAATAAGCGGATCCTTCTCAAGATCTTTCAGAGAGCCCTTTTCGATTAACGGCACAAATTTATCTAACTCATAAACGGACGATTTTGCCAGTTCTTTTTCCACATATCGAGCTACATTGCCTTTATATTTCTTTTTAATGACGCTGAAAAATGGTGGATGATAAGCCGGGTCGAGCTCTTTCATACAGATTTGAATAAGAGCCACTGTGGCGTCTTTATCAAGTGCTGCATCGAAGTCTTTGTAAAAGCCATCGGCAGCGCTTATCAGCCGTTTTCTACCGCGTTCAATGGTTGCGCTGTCGGCCTTATCGCGCATGGGTTGCACTAGTTGACGATAAACTCTGAATCCTTGCAAAAAGGCATCGCTTCCTGAAAGTATGGTTTCCACAACGATGGTGTTGGCGCGAGTGTAGGGTTCGCTTGCCTGAACTGCCGTACGAATATTATCCAAAACTCCCTGATATTTTTTCCCATCGTCAAAGTTTATAATCCACTGGGAAAATTCAGCTTCAAGCGTTTGTTTCTGCCCTATGACGTTAAGACGTTCCAGCCCTTGATTCTGTCCAATGGAGTATTTCCAATAGTTCGACGAACTGGCATATTTCGAAGCGTATTTAATACGGACTGCATCATCGGCTTTCATGTGTTTCATCCAAACGTCTTGTTTCACGCCACGTATGTAGGCACGCATGGCGTTGGAATTTTCCATCAGGTTTTTTACTCCCCATGATGTCAGATAGCGGTTAGTTCTTCCGGGATATCCCATAATCATGGCATAGTCGCCTTCTTCAATTCCGGACAAGCTGATTTTCAGGTAGCTTTTGGGGCGGTAAGGAACATTGTCGGGCGAATAGGGTGCGGGTTCGTTATTTTTGTTGGCATACACTCTATAAAGAGAAAAATCGCCTGTGTGACGAGGCCACATCCAGTTGTCGGTATCGGCACCAAATTTTCCGATCGACTCTGGGGGGGCGCCTACAAGACGAACATCGCTAAAATCTTGATAGATAAACAAAACAAACTGATTGTAATGCAACAGCGGGGTTACAATAGCTCGATAGTTGGGCATCTCTTTCCGGACTTCCGCGCGAATATCGCGGATCAGGCTATCGATAATTTTATAGCGCACCGACTCGGACATTTCTTCGTTAAGATGCGACATTATTCGGGCGGTAACGTCTTCGGCTTTTACAAGGATAGAGGCCATTTTACCCGGATTGGCAAGCTCTTCTTCGCGCGTCATGGCCCAAAATCCGTTAGTCAAATAGTCCTTTTCCACGGTACTGTGGCTTTGAATATCGCCATAAGCACAATGGTGGTTGGTTAGCAGCAACCCCTGATCGGAGATAAATTCCCCCGTACAGCCATGGAGGTGCACAATAGCATCTTTTAAGCTCGCCTGATTTATGGAATAAATATCTTCGGCTGTGAGTTTGAGTCCTAAGCTGGTCATGTGCCCAATGTTGAGCTTATTAATCAGCATAGGCAGCCACATTCCTTCGTCGGCACGTACTGTAGTATTTATTAACAACAGTGCCGCGGCAACAATTGATGAAAAGAATTTTCTCATGATGTTATGTTTAACGGTTAATCAATGTTGAATGCCACAAATATAAAAAATTAACATTGTAAGTTAACAACAGCTCCAACAAAAAAGGCTGTTCCGGTGACCCGAAACAGCCCAACAACCTTAAAATGCTGACTAACTGTCTTTAACCAGAACTGCAGTCCCCTTGCGGCTCTATACCGACAGCATTGCAAATATAGTGGTAACTATCTGTATTTTCCAAATTTTAGCGCTTTTATTTTTGTATCCACTTCAAATTTTTGGGATCTGGTTGATGAATTCCCATTTTAAGTAAACCTATGCGAAGAAGGTCCTGTATAAATAGGATGACTCATGCCTGTGTATCCAAAAAACTCGCAGCAAAAGCAATATTTTTTAATGATTAGAGTTATTTTTCTACTGTCATAAATCAAAAAAGGGTTGAGCCATTAAAACACCTCCCAACTTCATCGACCGGTTACGTAAAAATATCGTAGAGATTCCAGAAATAATTAACACCTGCAATGGAATTCGTGTTTTTGGAAGACTTTTAAAATCGTTTCTATTCAGTACCGACGTTGCTATTATCCGCAACACTAATGCCGATGCCATTATTGCCGTTTATCCGTTTACTTCACAACCTATGATTTCTCATGCCTTGATTCTGGCAGCCGATAAACCCATTTTTTGCGGTGTTGGGGGCGGAATCACCACCGGCGAGAGAGCCATTTCGCTGGCTGTTGATGCCGAATTCCAGGCGCGCTTGGCGTAGTTTTAAACAAACCTACACCCAACGATTTGATTAAACGCCTGAAGGAAAAAATCGACATTCCGATAGTAATCACCGTGGTATCCGAAACCGAAGATATCCGGGGAAGAATTCTGGCGGGAGTTGACATTCTGAATGTTTCGGGAGCCGATAAAACCAACAACATTATTAAGAAAATCCGCGACATCGACCCCGAAATTGCGGTAATTGCCACGGGCGGCAAAACCGTAGAAACCATTCAATCGGCAATAGAAGCAGGAGCCAACGCAATTTCCTACACTCCTCCAACCACCGCCGAACTGTTTAAGGAAATTATGATCCGATATCGAAGCGAAGATTAAACAATTAACCTCAAAGAGCCTGTGGATTTAGTTAAGGAGGAACCAAAGGTAATTTTTTTTCATTAGAGTAATGTTTTCCGCAACGGAAATGTCCCGAGAGTAGGAACCAACCTTGCAAAAATTTTACCTCCGGTATCGAGGTTCTCATCAGGCGGCGAACCTACCAAAACCCGCAAAAATGTACTCAACCGTTTAGCCAAATTGTTTAACCGCTTTTTCGACATTTCCTGAGCAGAATTTTAGTTCGAGATATCATGTAATCCATTTTTTATTCCATTAGACAAACCGAAATACCTTGTATAACCTATGCCAACACGATGATAACCTTCGAACCCGAAAACTCCATAAATTCTATGTAGCAATTGGGAGATATCGACAGAACCCACTGACACCGTCAGAGAAAACTCCCTCTTAAAATATACGTCAGACGGGTATATTCTTCGGCTGAAAATTTAACCATTATGAAAAACATCGCCATTTTAGCCTTGGGATTAATTGTTATTTTCGCCCGCTGCTCCAAGGAAGACCCCTTCGAAAATGTGGCCAGAAAAATGCAGGAGTTTGTAGCAAACATTTCAGCCTACGCCCGAACGTTGAATCCAAACTTTTTAATCGTTCCTCAAAACCGAATAGAACTGGCCTTTAACCAAATTGAACCGGGAAACGGACCGCATACAGCCTACATGTCGGCAATCGATGCAATTAGCCTTGAAGAACTATTCTACAACGGCTCTTTCGCCCCTGACAACAAACGCTTAGGCATGTTGCAGCAACGTAAAGCAACCAAAAAAGTAATGGTTTCAGAGTTTGTCTCTCAAAACGTCAATGTAACCGATGCCATAGCCCGAAATAGCAACGAAGGGTTTATTTGCTTTGTGCGAACCGGTGATAACTATCATTATAAGCTGATTCCTACCGAAATGCCCAACAACAACCCCAATCCCATATCTTCCATTTCTGCAGCCCTAAACTATTTATACTTAATAAGCTACGACAACTTTTCTACAGCTCAGGAAATGTTGAATGCCATAGCCGCAACTAATTACGATCGTATTCTTATTGACCTTTTTTTTAAAGGCACGGCTCTCTCTCCAGCCCAAGTTAATCAACTTAAGCATAAACCGAACGGGTCTACAAGGTTGGTAATTTGTTATATTAACACTGGCGCAGCCGAAATATTCCGATACTATTGGCAAAATAGCTGGAACCTATCCAGATCCCGTTGGATAAAAAACCTTACTAGGGCTACGACAATGAGTTTTGGTTTGAATTCTGGAACTCGGAATGGCAAAACATTATCTACGGCAACTCCGATTCATAGTTGAAAAAGATAATCGATGCAGGTTTCGACGGTGCCTACCTCGTCAATGTTGAAGCTTATTATTTTTTGTATCATTAAAAGACGGAGCCTGTTATTTAAAGGCTCTCCTTTCCGAATTAAGTTCAACACCCAATCCGTTTTTTTTAAAACAATATACTCATCAAGAGAAAATTCGGAAAAATGTTTCTCTAATTAGGATTACGCTTAAGAAGCCACAGATCTTTGCTAACTGTAAGGCGATAAAAATCGAGCTGTCGGAGGGCTTCGTACTTGTCGGAAGATGAATAAATGGAGATCCTGTATTTATGAGCATCTTCCAGAATAGTTGCATGCATTCCCTCGCCGGAGAAGGTGGTAAGAACCTTTTCCGCTGCAGCCCTATTGTTAAAACTTCCGGCTATGATATGATACTCTACAGGGTCGTCATTTCCGGAATAAAATAAAGCCTGCTTTTTCGATGTACTTATTTCGGCAAAACCGGATTTCTTCACCCCGGCTTCTGATGATGCCGGTGAGCTTTCGGTAACTGTTACCATTGACGCTTCCTGAGATTTATGGGGGCTGATTTTATCGTTAATAAGAATGGCTAATCCTAATACTACAACAATAGAGGCGGCCACAACGCTTGCCACTAAACTGCGGTTGTTTTTCTCTCTGGTCATATATTCAAACTCGTACGTTGCCGACTGACGGCGGTTTTTTATAGATGGAAGCCTGAAACTTTTCAGGCCAAAGCTTTGAGGATGCAAATTTGCCTTTAAAGCCGACCTAAAATTGATATTCAAATTCTTATCAAGATATAGCAGGCCAAGCCCCTCTAACTCAACAGAACCATTAGTAAAAAGCTCTCTTCTAAGGGCAGTTATTGCTTGGTTTAACTTTGTTTCTGCCTCTGCAAGTGTGCACTTCTCATACTTGCTTAGGCTCTCCAGCAGTAGCCCGTCGTTGTGCGTTAAGGCAGTATTGAAAGCAACCTCAAGCGAAGGAGGGGAAAAAATATCGGTTTTGTGATTAATAACTGCAGGCTTATAGTTGGTTACAAATCCTCCCAATCCCGGAACTATAACACAGGAATGTTTTTTCAGTAACTCAGTTATATGTTCACTCAACCTTCTGTACATTTTCCTATGTTTTTCTCAAAGATACTACGTTTTGCGAACGGTTGAAAAAATTTGTGATTAATTGCCCCGGTTTTATGATAAACGCTGCAAATTTCGGAATAAATAATCCCTCCCGCCATTGTAATTGTACGAGATAAACGCCCATTGGTTTCAGGAGAAGGGTTCTTAAAACTCTGCCGATTTTGGAGTGCGTGGGAATGGTATAACATCGCGTATGTTGCCCATTCCGGTGATAAACAACATCAGACGTTCAAAACCAAGCCCAAATCCTGAGTGCACCACCGTTCCAAACCGACGGGTATCGAGATACCACCATAGAGTTTTTTTCGACATACCCAGTTCATTGATACGCTGGAGGAGTTTATCGTAGTTTTCTTCGCGTTGGGAGCCTCCGATAATTTCACCAATTTGCGGGAACAAAACATCCATGGCTGCAACAGTTTTCCCGTCGGGATTTTGTTTCATGTAGAATGCTTTTATCTCTTTTGGATAGTCGGTGAGAATTACTGGCTTTTTGAAATGTTTTTCCACCAGGTAACGCTCGTGTTCCGATTGCAGGTCGGCTCCCCACTCTTTGATAGGATAAACAAATTTGTTTTTCTTTTGGTCGGGACTGTTTTTGAGGATTTCTATGGCCTCGGAATAGGTAAGACGTTCAAAGGTGTTATCGAGCACAAACCGGAGTTTTTGGCGAAGTGTCATGGTAGAACGTTCGTTTTGCGGCTTGCTTTTTTCTTCATTGATAAGCCGTTGTTCGAGGAACTCAATATCTTCGGCGCAATGGTCTAACGCGTATTGAACTAGATATTTGAGCATATCTTCGGCCAAGTCCATGTTGTCGTGGATATCGGAAAAAGCCACTTCGGGTTCAATCATCCAGAATTCGGCAAGGTGACGACTTGTATTAGAATTTTCGGCGCGGAAGGTTGGCCCGAAGGTGTAAACTTTCGATAATGCGAGAGCTGCCAATTCGGCTTCGAGCTGACCGCTTACCGTTAGGTTGGTTTCTCGGCCAAAGAAATCCTGACTCCAGTCGACGGCTCCGGTTTGGGTTTTGGGAATGTTGTTCAGATTAAGTGTGGTAACATGGAACATCTCTCCGGCCCCCTCACAGTCGCTGGCGGTGATAATTGGAGTGTGAATGTTGTAGAATCCACGGTCGTTGAAGTATTTGTGTATGGCAAAAATCATGTGGTGACGCACCCTGTTAATGGCTCCGAAAAGGTTGGTGCGAAAGCGCAAATGGGCATTTTCGCGCAAAAACTCGAGCGAATGTTTTTTAGGCTGAATGGGATAATGGTCTGGATTGGCTTCGCCCAAAACGTCGATAGCGGTGGCGTGCACTTCATTTATTTGCTCTTTCCCTATGGATTCAACCAATTTTCCCACAATCTTCAGGGATGTTCCGGTATGTATACGATCGAAAACCGTGGGTTCAATAACGCTTAAATCGGCTACTATCTGAGCGTTTTTCAGACACGAACCGTCGTTTAGGGCTATAAAAGCTACATTCTTGCTGATTCTTACGGTTCGAACCCAGCCCATTACGATAACTTCTTTTCCAAATTCTTCGGATTGTATTAGGGTTGCAATTTCAATTCGTTTCATATAATCAGGTTTGTTATGTTTACAAATCTTTAATTTCCCATTCAACACCATTTTTGGTATCCTTAAGCACAATCCCTATGTTTGCTAATTGGTCGCGAATTTGATCGCTGGTAGAGTAGTCTTTGTTGGCGCGGGCTTTGGCACGAAACTCCACCAACATGGCTACCAATTGATTAACCTTGTCGAGCAACGAGTTATCACCTGTTGTTGGTAAAAGGCCTAAAATATCTTCTACAAAGGTTTTAAAAAGGGTTTTTAGCTTTGTTCTATCGTCCGGAGAAATAGTTTCGGTTCCATCGGCAACGCTGTTGATAAATTTTACGGCTTCAAACAAATTGGCAATCATCACCGGAGCGTTCAAATCGTCGAGAATGGCTTCCCAGCATTGTTGTTCAAAAGCGTTAATGTCGAATGTTGTTGTGGAGGAAACCGGTAGTTTTTCAATACGTGCGTAGGCACGCATCAACTTTTCCAATCCTTTTTCCGCAGCTTTTAATCCTTCGTTACTAAAATCGAGAGTGCTTCGATAGTGACTTTGGAGTATGAAAAACCGGATAATCATTGGGTGATAGGGTTGTTCCAACAATGGATTAGTCCCCGAAAACATTTCGGTGAGCTTGATTACATTGTTGTAGCTTTTTCCCATTTTTTTGCCATTAATGGTAATCATGTTGTTATGAATCCAATAACGGGCCATCAGCTTTCCGCCATGACAAACGCTGCTTTGAGCTATCTCGCTTTCGTGGTGCGGGAATTGCAAATCCATTCCGCCTCCATGAATGTCGAATTGTTCGCCGAGATATTTTTTACTCATGGCCGAACATTCGATGTGCCATCCGGGAAACCCTTCGCCCCAGGGACTTGGCCAGCGCATAATGTGTTTTTTGGGGGCTCTTTTCCACAGAGCAAAATCGGCTTTGTTGCGTTTTTCGTCTTGTCCCTCCAGATCGCGGGTAGTTTCGAGCATTTCTTCCAACACTCTTCCGCTTAATTTTCCGTAGGGCGTTTTAGAAGCAAAATCGGCGGCGTATTTTTTCAGATCGAAATATACATTTCCATTCACTTCGTAGGCATATCCTTCGGCAATAATTTTTTTTATCATCTCTATCTGCTCAATGATATGTCCGGTTGCCGTGGGCTCGATGCTAGGGTCGAGATTATTAAACCGATGCATTGCCCAATGAAACAGGTTTGTGTATTTGGTAACCAGTTCCATAGGTTCGAGCTTTTCGAGCACGGCTTTGGTTGATATTTTATCTTCTCCCTCGCGTCCCTCTTCCTCAAAATGACCTGCGTCGGTAATATTACGAACATAGCGAACCTTGTAACCCAACTGTATGAGAAGTCGGTAAAGCAAATCGAAAGTAATGTAGGGTCGGGCATGTCCTAAATGGCTTTCGCCACTTACCGTAGGCCCGCAAACGTACATCCCCACATGTCCTTCCACCAGCGGCCGAAATTCTTCTTTTAATCGAGTGAGTGAATTGTAAAGAAAAATCTTCATTGTGATTTCGGTTATTACCTTTTATACCCTTTTTTTTAAAAAAACTAATGGCAAAGATACTGATTTTGATTCAAATTTTGATGAATGTTTCACTATGGTTAGAAATACGATTTTTAGAAGCCAATCCTTTGGGCCGCCGCTCTGAAGAATATAAATTAACTTCTCACAAATTCACAAAACCTTCCGGAGGCTTTACAACAAGTTTTTAGATGGATTTATCCATTATGCTTGTGGATTTCATGCCAAATTTTCCTTACATTTAAGCCCAAATTACCAACCTAACGTTAATCTATGAAATCTCAGAATATTTTTTTTATTGCCTTGGTATTGAAATTCACAATTGGCTGTTTTTTCTCGATAGCGCAACCCATTTCGCAGGTTGACGAAACAGAATCTAAGACACGCTGGCTTGAAAAGTTTTTACAAACCCCGCTGTCGATATCGGGTAACATGTACGATGTAAAACACTATGTTCTTGATTTGACCCTAAATCCTAATGTAAATGCCATTTCGGGGACAGTTTTCATAGGGATACAAATCACCAACACCACATCGTTTCTAACGTTTGACCTGCGAGATAATATGGTCATTTCAGAAATCCGTTGGAATGATCAACCCGTAACATTTACACGCCTGAATCATGTGGTTACAGTAAATGTAGGAACTACCTTATCCCCCCCAACCTTAGGAACACTGGAAATCCGCTACAGTGGAACACCGGTAACTCAAGGTTTTGGGGCATGGGCACAAACCACTCATAATGGTGCCGGAATTATCTGGACCTTAAGCGAACCCTATGGAGCCTACACTTGGTGGCCTTGCAAAAACAATCTCACCGACAAAGCCGATAGTATCGACATAATTATACGCACCACACCCGGAAATAAAGCCGCATCTAATGGTATTTTACACGGGGTTACCTACGACGCCAACCAAGTTACCTATCATTGGAAACACCGCCACCCGATAGCCGTTTATCTAGTGGCCATTGCCGTAACCAATTATGTTGAACTAACCCGAACCGTTACCTTGCATACGGGCGAAACCGTTTTAATTGTTGATTATTGTTATCCGGAATCTCAAAACGAATGGCAATCCAACGGCACTAATGTCAATAATGCTATGGTATTTTTTAGCCA
Organism: uncultured Bacteroidales bacterium; assembly: GCA_937981765.1. GTDB lineage: Bacteria > Bacteroidota > Bacteroidia > Bacteroidales > Salinivirgaceae > JAAYQU01. Next base: position 21,210 of record CALJOM010000011.1, on the reverse strand, counting down.
GCAATTTATCCCCTATCCCTTCCGAAACGAAAAATATGGTCATGCCCAATTTGGTTGGGGCGGTGGAATGGAACATCAAACCATGAGTTTTATGTACAATTTGGGTGAAATGCTAGTTGTGCACGAACTATCGCACCAATGGTTTGGAAATTACATTACCTGTGGTAGCTGGTCGGATATTTGGCTCAATGAAAGTTTTGCCAGATACTGTGAAGGGTTATACACCGAAACCTTCTATCCGGCCCAATTCAAGAGCTGGCGTATGACACGAATAAGCAACATCACCTCCGCTCCCGACGGCTCGGTATACGTTTACGACACCACCTCCATAAACACAATATTCAACAGCCGTCTAGTTTACGATAAAGGAGCCATGGTTCTTCACATGTTGCGAAAACAAATTGGCGACAGTGTTTTTTTTGCAGCCATTAAAAATTATTTAACCAACCCAAATCTTATCAATAACTTTGCCCGAACCCCGCAATTGAAAGCACATTTTGAACAAGCCGCCGACACCAACCTGGTGGATTTTTTTAACGACTGGATTTATAATCAAGGATATCCCTCCTATAACATTGTTTGGCAATACGCTGCCCCCTATGTTTACCTTCGAGTTAACCAAACCCAGTCGCACACCTCGGTATCTTTTTTCGAAATGAAAATTCCCATTAAAATCAGTCGCCCCAACAGCGACACTACTGTCTGGCTCCACAACATCCACAATAACCAGCTCTTTTTAATCCAAACCCAATTTGTCCCCACTTCCGTAATGTTCGATCCAGATTATCATCTTATCACCAGATACAACAGTGTTACCCAAGGGCAACTTGTTTCTATTGAAGAGCTAAATTCCCAATCTGTGAAAGTACATCCCAATCCTACTTCGCATCAAAAAATAATACTCTCGTCCGAAAAAATACTTCGCGAAATTTTACTATATTCGTTATCAGGGAAATTAATTTTTCAAATGCAACCCAACCAACACAAAGTGGAAATTACGGTTCCCCAAGGTATTTACCTGCTGAAAATTTATGAAGAATTTGGCAAAACAACCGTTATACGAATAGTTTCGCAATAGAATCTAAACCCATTAAACTATGAGTCAAGGCCCTAAAATAATTGAACACGACCCCTATCTTAGACCCTATCGTGAAGTAATTGAACGAAGATTTCACAAAGTGCTCAACAAAGCTATTGAGCTATGCGGGTCTGAACAACGACTGATAGATTTTGCCAATGGGCACCATTATTATGGACTGCATCGCGACAAACACTCCTGGTATCTCAGAGAACATGCCCCCAATGCGACAGCCATTTACCTCATAGGCGATTTTAACCAATGGCGAGAAACGCCCGAGTATCAACTAACCCGCATCAATAATCATGGCGATTGGCAATTAATTCTTCCTATCGATAAACTCCAGCACGGACAATTATTCAAGCTTTCCATGCACTGGGAAAATGGGCAGGGCTTAAGGCTTCCCTCTTACATACGCTATGCCATACAAGACCCCGACACCAAACTCTTTGCCGCTCAGGTTTATGCACCTTTAAAGCCCTACCGTTGGAAAAAAACCAACGGGCCAAAAATAACCTATCCTCTAATTTATGAAGCCCATGTTGGGATGGCCGTAGAAGAAGAACGCGTGGGAACCTTCCGCGAATTTGCCGATAACCGTATTCCAATGATAGCCAAGGCCGGTTACAATACCATTCAACTGATGGCAATCATGGAACATCCTTACTATGGATCGTTTGGCTATCATGTGTCGAACTTTTTCGCAGTTTCGTCGAGGTTTGGAACGGCCGACGATCTGAAATTCCTTGTCGACACTGCCCACCAGTACGGACTTGCCGTAGTTATGGATCTGGTTCACTCCCACAGTGTAAAAAACATCGAAGAGGGCCTTGGCGAATTCGACGGCAGCAAAACACTCTATTTTCACGATGGACCACGAAGAGAACACATTGCCTGGGATTCCCTATGCTTTGATTACGGCAAAAACAACGTACTGCATTTTCTCTTGTCGAACTGCAAATACTGGCTCGAGGAGTACAATTTCGACGGGTTCCGTTTCGATGGAGTAACTTCAATGCTTTATTACGATCACGGTCTAGGATCCAACTTCGTCGATTACAATATGTATTACAATGGCAATCAGGATGAAGATGCTATTGTCTACCTATCACTGGCTAATCTATTGATTCACCAGGTAAAACCCACGGCCATAACCATTGCCGAAGATATGAGCGGGATGCCCGGACTTGCCACTCCTGTTCTCGACGGAGGCCTGGGATTCGATTACCGTTTAGCCATGGGGACCCCCGACTATTGGATAAAGATTATCAAAGAACTTCCCGACGAAGCCTGGCACGTGGGCGATATCTACTATCAACTCACCAATAAACGATTGGAAGAAAAAGTTGTAAGCTATGCCGAATCGCACGACCAGGCGCTTGTGGGTGATAAAACCATAATTTTCCGCCTTATTGATGCCGACATGTACACCCACATGAGCAAGCTCTTCCCCAGCCTAATTGTGGACAGAGGTATTGCCCTTCATAAAATGATACGCCTTATAACCCTGGCTTGCTCCGGAGGCGGATACCTCAATTTTATGGGGAACGAATTTGGCCATCCGGAATGGATCGATTTCCCTAGGGAAGGAAACAACTGGTCGTATTGGTATGCTCGTCGACAGTGGAGCTTACGCGACGATACATTGCTCAAATACCACTATCTGGCCGATTTTGATGTGGCAATGATTGAAGTTATGAAACAAAATCATGCCCTGGAGGGACATTATCCTTATAAAGTTTACGAACACATTGAGAACCAAATCCTAGCCTTCAAACGCAAAAACCTTTTGTTTATCTTCAATTTCAGTCCAACTCGTCCGGTAGTAGATTTCCCCATCGAAACCGATCCGGGCGAATACCATCTGGTTCTGAATACCGATTCACCCCTTTATGGTGGATTTGGCCTAATCCAAGAACCGCAAACCTACTTTACGCTTCCCATAAAACTTCCCGACCAGAGACAAACCTTTGGAATTCTGGTATATTTGCCGCCACGATCAGCCATTGTTCTAAAAAAGAATGAAGCCCCGCAGAGCAATTCATTGGATTAATTAGCCTATTGTTTCGCGTGTTACATACACCCTACGACCTCGCACCGGAAAGCTACTTCTTTTAACGATTACCAGCTTCAAGAATTAAATCTGGTCAGATAAACTCTGCCCCAAGGAAGGAAACTTAATCTCTCGGCGCTGTTCGAAACTTTTTTCGGTAAGTAGGCTATAACCTTGATGAGGATTTCCTACAAGAAACAAGTGGTAAATGTTTTCAGATTTTATAATCAGCATTCCTGAATTACCAACCAATATTTCCAAAAGGAAAGATATAGGTTATTTAATTAAATCCAGTTCAACCAAACGAAGTTCACTGCCGATTAACCCCCAATGTACAATTGTCCTACGATTGGTGATAGAGTAATAGATTCACCGATACTCGAGTGCGCTATAGACAGGTTTCCCGATAACTTTCCAAAAAACTCCCCAAAAACGGTAATGGCAAAAGCTCTTTCGAGGAGTTTCATTAGTGCCGAGAAAGGAACATGCCCCGAGGCAAAGAAAATGATTTAAAGAAAGCCTGCAAAAAATTAGTTATAGTACATCAAAAATGAATTGACCCAACAACATAGGGGCAAAAAAGGAGCCGAACTTCGGTTTGTCTTCCCAAAGAACAGATTCTTTGCGGTTAAGATTTTTTGAATTTGGCCTATACCACCAAATTTCTCTCTACGAAACTAACAATTTTTACCCACTATCCAACACCATAACCCTATGAGTGTTTTTCCACAGCCATACAATGCCCATTGAATTTAATTCACAAGCAAATGAACATTTAAACAAAAAATTGTATTTTTGAGCAAAGGAAATAACCATAACCATGAAAGGAGTCATATCCTACAGCAGTCCCACCAACATTTCACTGGTGAAGAATTTTGGCAGTTTCCGCAAACGGGTTCAAGGCAGCCCCACAATCTCTATGACCTTAGAGAAATCGCGTTCGGAAACAGTAGTACGTTACCACTATGACGAAGGTAAAACCTTGAAGCTAGTTGCCAAAATCAACGGAAGAGATTCTGAATATTTGAATTTCAGAACACAACAATGGTTCAACAAGGCTATAGCAATATATCCCTGGATACAAAAAACAGCGTTTGAAATTGATGTTTTAATCGATGCCAGTGTAGAGCCATTTGTTGGAATCTATACCGCCATGTGTTCCCTAGCCTTCTGTGTTGCCGAAATAGCCGGACGCTTTGGAAAATTCGACCAAAAAATCAACCTTCAAACGATTAGCAGCTTGGCACTGCTCGATTCAGAAAATGCAGCCCGCTCGGTTTATGCAGGTTTTGTTTCTCTTGGAAAAAGCGATGCTATACAATGGTCGTCCGACAAATATGCCACACCGTATCAGCGACGGGCAATGATTTACGAAAAACTGCAGGATACCATTATAATATTTAACGATGGGAAAATCGACATTCCCAATCCTGATTTACTTACCGAACATTTCTACATGGAAGTAAGACAACGGCATGCACAATTAAACTTCACCAAGTTTACACGCGCACTAGACGAAGGACAATGGGATGTGTTTGAACAGGTTACCGAAAACGAAGCCTTAACCTTTGCGGGCCTACTCCTCTCTCTGGAAAACTCACAGTTTTTCCCCGATGGAGCAATGATTGACACCATTCGCAAACTACGCAACTTTAGAAACGATTGCCAATGTCCGATAGCTTTCTCAATCGACCGCGAAATGCGCTTACACCTGATTTACCCACCTATTGCCCAAAAAAGTCTTCTGCAGGAAATCCCAAATATTATTCCCGCCTCCGCCTTAGTTCTTCACGACTACATAGGCAAAGGCCCCTACAAAATAAAAGATGAGATTTGGTAATTTTCTTCCCAATAAAAAATCAAACCTATGAAAAACGGATTAAAACTATTGGTGCTCTCTTTAGTGCTTGTTTTTGCCGGTTGTCAAAAATCACCAACCCCGCCTGTGGCAAAAAAAATACCCCAGGAATTGACCATCCATGAAGACACACGAATTGACAACTACTTCTGGATGAATCAACGCAATCACCCCGATGTGCTTAATTACCTCAAAGCCGAAAACAATTACACGGCATACGTCATGAAGGATACCGAACCCCTTCAGAAAAAACTCTTTGAGGAAATAAAAGGCAGAATAAAAGAACAAGACGAATCGGTTCCCTATTTCGAAAACGGATACTACTATTACACTCGTTACGAAGCCGGAAATGAATACCCAATCTATTGCCGCAGAAAAAACTCCATGCAGGAACCTGAGGAGATACTTCTTGATGTAAACTCCATGGCTAAAAAACATCCCTACTACCATGTTGCCGGGATATCCGTTTCACCCAACAATAAAATTCTTGCCTATGGGGTTGACACTGTAAGCCGCCGACGCTATGCAATATTTTTTAAAAACCTCGAAACCGGGCAACTGCTTAACACAAAAATCGATAACACCACCGGAGCTGCAATTTGGGCAAACGATAATCTGACGGTATTCTACACCATGAAAGACACCATCACCCTCCGCTCCAACAAAATTCTTCGCCACAATATCAACGACCCAGCTTCCAATAAAGACATCCTTGTTTACGAAGAACCCGATGAAACATTCAGCGTAAGCGTGTCTAAATCTAGGTCGAAAGCCTATATTTTCATTAACAGCAACAGCACACTCTCCAACGAATATCGATACCTCGATGCTAATACACCGAACGGTGAGTTTAAAATTTTTCAACCACGGGAACGAGGTCTGGAATATTCAATCGATCATCACTCAACCCACTTCTATGTGTTAACCAACCTTCAGGCACAAAACTTCCGCCTGATGAGAACCCCGGTTGGTAAAACCGAGAAAAAATTTTGGGCCGAAGTTATCCCGCACCGCTCCGACGTTTTGCTCGAAGGATTCAACCTGTTTAAAAACCACCTTGTGATCGAAGAGCGCACCAATGCTCTTGAACAAATACGCATAATAGACCTATCTTCCGGAAAAGAACATTTTATGGCCTTTGACGAAGAAGTTTACGCCCTTCTTAGTTCATACAATCCTGAATTCAATACCAATCTTTTCCGTTTCACCTATACCTCACTCACTACTCCCTTCACCACCTATGAATACAACCTCGATACCCGTGAAAAAATACTACTCAAACAAACCGAAGTTCTAGGAGGATACGATCCACAGAATTACGAAACCAAGCGCCTATGGGCAATCGCCACTGACGGAACTAAAATCCCGTTATCCATAGTTTATCGCAAAGGGTTGGAGCGCAACGGCAACAATCCGGCTCTCCTTTATGGCTATGGTTCGTATGGTTATTCACTTAACCCTTATTTCAGCGTATCACGCATAAGCCTTCTTGATCGTGGTTTTGTTTTTGCCATGGCACACATCCGGGGTGGGCAGGAAATGGGAAGATACTGGTACGAAGATGGTAAACTGTTGAAAAAAATGAACACGTTTACTGATTTTATTGCTTGCGCCGAATTTCTGATACAAGAAAAATACACAAATACCAACCTCTTGTATGCTCAGGGCGGTAGTGCCGGGGGTTTGCTAGTTGGGGCAGTAGCCAACATGCGCCCAGATCTTTTCCGTGGCATAATTGCTCAGGTGCCGTTTGTAGATGTTGTAACCACCATGTTCGACGAAACCATACCTCTCACCACCTCCGAATACGACGAATGGGGCAATCCAAACAACAAAGAATATTATTTCTACATGAAGTCGTATTCACCCTACGATCAGGTTAAAAAGCAAAGCTACCCCAACATGCTGGTAACCACTGGCTACCACGATTCACAAGTGCAATACTGGGAACCCGCCAAATGGGTAGCTAAACTCCGCGAAATGAAAACCGATAACAATCTGTTACTCTTCAAAATCGACATGGATGCAGGCCACGGAGGAGCCTCCGGACGATTTAAACCCCTTCGCGACGTAGCGTTTGAATACGCCTTTATGTTTAAAATTCTGGGAATAACACAATAGCCTGCTAATCAACAAAAAAGGGCTTTAATATCATTAAGCCCTTTTTTGTTTCATCTAGAGTGTGGTCTTGTTAATAACGGAGCCATTTCCAGAGATCTTTCCATGAAATTTTTGATCCATAAAACAAAATCCCTGCCCTGTAGATTCGCGCTGCCACCCAGGCCATAAATACAAATGTTAAAATTAATAACAGCATGGATAGCAAAACATCACTCACAGGAACTCCGAACGGCACGCGTACCATCATCACTATCGGAGATGTAAACGGTATGATTGAAAACCAATAGGCAATAGTGCTATCGGGATTATTCATTACATTCAACATTACAATCAGCCCTATAACTAACGGAATGGTTATCGGCAGCATAAATTGCTGAGTATCGGCCTCATTGTCTACGGCAGCGCCAACTGCAGCAAACATGGCTCCGTAAAGAAGATATCCGCCGATAAAATAGAATAAAAATAAACCCAAAACCACAGGGAAATTTATTACCGAGATACTTTTAAGCGCAGAAGCCAAAACCGATGGATTATTGGGTTGTTCGGCCACAGCTTCGTGCATACCTCCGATATCGAACATCTCAACTGCCTGCAGCTCCTGATGGATTTTTGGTGTTTCTGTTAATGCTGTTCCAACAACCTGAACCAATGAAACAGTGATTACAATCCAAAGCAGGAACTGAGTCAATCCAACTAATCCAACTCCCACAATTTTACCGAACATAAGTTGCATGGGTTTAACCGACGAAAGAATTACCTCTATTATCCGGTTCGATTTTTCCTCAATAATGCCTCGCATAACCATAGCTCCGAAGAAAAAGATGGCAAAATAGATCAGAAACCCCGAAAGATATCCAACAACCATAGGAATCTCCGAACGGCTTTCTTTCATCTCTCCGCTCTCGGTTAGCTGAATTGTTTGAGCATTGATTTTTGTTTTAATTCTACTCAAATCCTGCATCGAAATGCCTACCTCAATCATTTTGTGCTTTTCTATGGCGCGCTCTATACTTGCTGTAATGTGTGTACGAAGACCTATCGGAAAGGCTTTTTTCGACAAAATCTGAATCTGCTGCGATGCAAGAATGTTCTGCGGTATAAAAACAACGGCATAAAAACCATCGTTTTCAATGACCTTTTTTGCCTGTTCAACACTCATGTCAACATACACAAAGGAAGTGTTTCCATCGTCGGGGATTTTTCCTCGTACACTTTCGAACTCCTGGATCAAAAGATCGTAATAGGCAGCATGGTGTTGATAAACGCTATCGGCAACTGCTTTCGATATTCTGTTGTTAAACTGCAATTTAGATAGATTGTTGCGAAGCGTAATTTTAATGTTTTCAACCATGTTCTCATCACGCTGCACCACAATGGCATCCAACTGTTCGGCCATTACACGAAAAGTCTCGTTCTCGCGGGCAACATTTGGGTTGATTTTTATCAGGTCGGTTCTCAATTGAAGAGTGTTAAGATACACCACCTCCTTCAATATCTTGGTGTAATCGAAAATGCTGCTGCTGTCGATAACGGCAATCTGTCGGCGGCTTGAATCTTCTATTCTGCTGATAAAGATCGGTGCCATTATCATAGCAGCAAAAAGTAACGGGCCAAGGATTGTCATAATTATAAACGACTTCTTGCGTACCCTGCTTAAATACTCGCGTTGAATGATATGAATTATTTTGTTCATGGTTTTCGGTTTTTACGTAAATCTGATTTTTCTAACAAAAGGATTAAACGGTTTGTACTTGTTGCGGAACGTTTTCGAACTCTTTTACAACACGGATAAAAATATCGTTCATGGAAGGCAAAACCTCCTGAAATGCGTGAATTTCAACATGTTGAATAAGCTCTCGGAGAATATCGTTTGCCGGTGTTTCTACATTGGCCTGAAGCACTATCCGTTGATATTTTCCGTTAACTTCGCTTTTCAAAATCTTAAGCAATGTGTTATTGAACAGATTTTCATTTAATGATCCGATATAATCAACCTGAAACATGTTGGCTTTGTATCGCTCACGAATTTCATCCACCTTCCCATCAAGAATTTTCTTCGATTTGTTAATTAAAGCCACGTGTTCGCATAACTCTTCCACCGAACTCATGTTATGGGTTGAAAAAATTATGGTAGTCCCCTTACGTTTTAGCTCCAGCATCTCATCTTTGAGCAATGCGGCATTGATTGGGTCGAATCCGCTAAACGGTTCATCAAAAATCAACAGTCGGGGATTATGAATTACGGTTACAATAAACTGCACCTTCTGTGCCATCCCCTTAGACAGTTCTTCGACCTTTTTGTCCCACCAGTTTTGAATTTCAAATTTTTCGAACCAGTATTTTAATCGCCTTAAAGCATCGTTGCGGCTTAAGCCCTTCATCTGCGCAAGATAAATGGCCTGCTCACCCACCTTCATTTTTTTATAGAGTCCGCGTTCTTCAGGGAGATACCCAATGTGTTCCACATCGCTGAGTTTCATCGGACGACCATCGAAATAAATCTGGCCACTATCGGCTGCGTAAATCTGGTTAATAATACGAATCAAGGTTGTTTTCCCTGCTCCATTAGGCCCAAGCAATCCAAAGATCGACCCTTCAGGAACGGTGATCGAAACATTGTCGAGTGCCCGATGTTTGATAAAACTTTTGGAAATTTTTTCTGCTACAAGGGTGTTCATACAGTTCGATTATAAAGTTGTGTGACTCAAATTTTTCAAGTATATAATGGTAAAAAAAATAACTACCTCCCTTTTATGGGAGGCTACACAAGGCAGTGGTAAAAGTTAAACTACTGTTTCGGCTGCCACACACAACGGGCTGGCGACTCAATTTTACCCTCTTTCTGTAAAACTTTCATAGCCTTTTCAACTTCCTTTTTGTCTAATCCGGAAAGATGGGCTATTTCTCCCGAACGTAGCGGACGTCCGGCTTTTTTCATAGTTTCAAGAACTTTTTCTGCGCTCATGTTCGTATTTTTTATTGAACCAACCAAAAATACACAAACCATTCCATTTTTTATTATGAAAAATTGTTGTCGTTTTTTGGCATATTCCGAAATCATTGCAAAATAACTCCCCTAGCTAACCTACAACGCAAACATTTCAATAACGCATTTGTTTAAATCTATTATTTCCATGTTTTCAATGAGTATTTTTCTCCTCTCAATACGGCATGTTTCGCTATCAACGCAAAATTAACCCGGCGTTTCGAAACATCCATAAAAAACTTTTTTACTTTTGTCACTATCAACCCATAATGCAACCATCTTAAAACTGCGACTATGAACCGTTTTTTCGTTTACACCCGCGGCTACTGCCAGATTTTCACACTATTGTTTGGCGTTGCCATAATGTCTGCCCAGGCTCAAAAAGTAACCACACCTCGCGAGCATTTTGGATTCAATCCGGGAGACGACCGAAAATTAGTGTTTTACGACCCATTGATTGCCTATTTCAAAAAACTAGAGGCCGAAACAAACCGGCTGAAAACTTTTATTATCGGGCAAACTGCAATGGGCAAACCGTTGTATATGGTGTGCATTTCGTCGGAAAAAAATCTGGCAAATCTTGAACGTTTAAAAGAAATTAACCGTCAATTGGCGCTCAACCATTCATTAACTCCTGACGAAAAAGAAAAATTAACATCCGAAGGAAAGGTTTTTGTCCTGGGTGCTTTATCGATGCACTCCAACGAAGTGGGGCCCAGCCAAGCCTCTCCTAACATTGCCTATCGGCTTGTAGCCGCTAACGGAGCCGATACCCTCGCCATTCTGGACAATGTGGTTTATATGATGATTCCCTGCCACAACCCCGACGGCATGGATATGCTGAACAAACACTACCTCAGTAAAGTGGGCACAAAATACGAAGGGACCAATTTTCCGGGAGTTTATCACAAATATGTAGGGCACAATATAAACCGCGATTTTTTGATGCTTACCCAATCCGAAAACCGAGCCGTATCGGCGTTAACATCGCGCGAATGGTTTCCGCAAGTGATGGTGGAAAAGCATCAGATGGGTGCCAACGGCCCGCGCTATTTCGTCCAACCAAACCACGACCCCATTGCCATGAACATTGACGAAACCATGTGGAGCTGGGTGGGTTTGTTTGGGTCGAACATGCTGAACGATATGATCACCGACGGTCTGACAGGAATTGCTCAACGGTATGTTTTCGACAACTATTGGCCGGGCTCCACGGAAACATGCCTGTGGAAAAATGTTATCAGCCTGCTCACCGAAGCTGCCTCAGTAAAAACAGCCACCCCGATTTATATCGAAAAAATCGAACTAAAAGTTTTGGGAAAAGGACTTTCGGAATACAAAAAGGGAGTTAACTTTATCGCTCCATGGGAAGGCGGATGGTGGCGTTTGGGAGATATTGTCAGCTATGAAATCAGCTCTACTTTCTCCATGCTAAAAACAGCTTCGTTGCATAAAAACGCAATTCTTAAATTCCGGAACGACCTCTGCCAGAAAGAATACCAAAAAGGTAAAAACACCCCGCCCTACTACTATATTCTTCCCATTGCAACCATAAATAAAAGCGGCCTTCGCGATTTTGTTGCTCTGATGCAGGAACATGGAATTCGCGTTTCGCAATTAGCCTCCGATGTAGTTATCGACCGGCGAGTGTTTCATTCCGGCGACGTGGTAATTTCACTTGCCCATCCTTTCCGTGCATTCATTAAGGAAGTTATGGAAAATCAACATTATCCCGAACGACACTACACCCCTAACGGCGAAATAATTAAACCGTACGATATCACTAGCTGGTCGTTCCCGCTGAATTTTGGCCTTGAAGCATTTGAAATAAACACCAAATCTCCCGAACTTGAGAAATCGTTGGTTTCGATCACCGGTATTACATTACCCCAAGCAGCCCAATCGCAGGGTGATTTCCTAATTTTCCCGCCAGCCAACAACGAAAGCTATAAAATAGTATTTTCTGCACTATCCAAAGGTGAAAAGGTATTTCGGGTTACGTCAGACTACACCTACGGGGGCATAACCTATGCAGCCGGCAGTTTTGTACTACGAAAGTCGGGTGAGAGCCTTGTGAAAGGATTAAATGTAGCTGATCCACCACAGTTTATACAACAAATACCCTCCAATATTCTTGCGGAATTAAAGTTGCCCCGAATTGGCCTCGTTGAATCGTATTTCCACGATATGGATGCCGGATGGACACGATTTTTGTTCGACAGCTATTCTGTTCCGTATACAATTATTCGCCCATCAGAGCTTGCATATATCAACCTTCAGCAAAATTTTCAGATTTTGATTTTCCCGAATCAGGAAGCCGACCTCATACTATCGGGCAAACGAAAACACGAAGACGACTATTTCCCGGTTAACCTCGAACCTCAATATGCCAAAGGGATGGGTAAAAAGGGCCTTTCGAAAGTTCTAAAATTTGTAGATAATGGTGGTACCGTTCTTACCTGGGGGAAATCGGTAAACCTGTTTACTGGAATATTGGAATTAGAAGTGGACAAGGACAACATAGAAGAGTTCAAACTCCCCATAGTTAACGTTACAGAAAATCTAACCAAACAAGGCCTTGAAATCAGTGGTACCCACCTAATGGTGAATGCTGTTGAAAATCATCCGCTAACCTACGGTTTTCCTCGATCGTTTCCGGTTTTCCTCGACGACTATGCTCTTTTTGAAACAACCATTCCTCAATTCGACACCGACCGCCGGGTTTTACTATCTTTCCCAGAGACCGACAAAGCCGTTAGTGGTTATCTTAAAAACGGAAAACTACTTGAGGATAAAGCTATTATGGTTTGGTTAAAGAAAAACCGCGGACAGTTTGTGTTTTACGGGTTCAGTCCACACTACCGCGGACAAACCCCTGCAACGTTCAGGTTGATTTTTAACGCCCTTCTGAATCTGTAAAACATGTGCCTACTAAGTGTCAATAAGCAAGAGTCTAAACGAAAAATACTATTGACAAATCATTGAATGTTTTAGGGCTTGTTAAGAACAATTTTGCGGGTAGTAAAACCTTCATAGCCTTCAATAGCAACTAGATAAACACCGTTGGGCAGGTTGGAAATATCGATTGAATTCTCACCTGGATGCAGGTTATAAACTGCCATTTTCTTGCCATATAGAGTAAAAATTGTGAGCTTGGCGATGGATGATACCCCGTTAATAGCCAATATTCCTATAGATGGGTTGGGATATAGGGATAATTGACTTTCATTGAATCGAATTCCACCCACTGTTGCCATTTTAAGATACTTCCATTTTCCATCATAATCGGTTTGTTTTAGTCTGTAGTAGGTTACCTGTTTCAACGGAAGGGAATCGGTTAAATCATAATGGCGTGGCGTTAGTGAGTTTCCCGCAGCACCAACCACTCCAACCAGAGTCCAGCTTCTTGCATCGAAACTTCGGTCCACCGTAAAATAACTGCTATTGTATTCGGTGGCAGTTCCCCATTTCAATTGAACCATGTTGTGATAGGTCAGATAAGCATCGAAATAGAGCAAATCTACGGGCAAAGGATTTTCTGATGAATTTCCTGCAAGGGTAAACTCAGAAAAGCCATCGATTCCACTTTGTGAATAATAACCGTCGGCATAGTTGAACGTGCCTTTCATTTCCCACGGACCGGCAACAACAAGATTGTTGAAATAAAGGTTGTGTTGCCCCTGATTTGAGGAGGCTCCTCCGGTGTAGAACCGAAATCCACCGAGCGTTTGAGTCAATATTGTATAGTTAACTGTATCACGCCATGCTGTTGAAGGGCTTTGTCCAATGATCTGAATATGCAGATTGTTTCCGTTTTGTTTAATCCGGAATCGGAGAAACATGTCGGGGCGATAGCTCCAGCCTGTGGTTCCGTAACCGTCATTAGAAATGTTAAAGTTCCAAATTTCGTTTTCCGGGGCGAATCCCCCCTGGTTAAAGAGTATTATTCCCTTAGACTGGTCTCTGAGCTGAACTGCCATGTCGAAAGAGAAAACAAATTTATTTCCCCAGGATGTAATACTTCTCTGTGCTGATGCCCATTGGCCTGAATGTCCGAAAAGACCGAAAGATTCGCCAATATTGGCATGGCCAAAAGCGTTACTGGAACCTATAAAATACCCTGAGTTTGCCCCGTCGACAGTAAGTAGCCACGGGCCAAAACCTTTGCCTCCGTTGCTTCCGTTTGCCCAGGCACCATTGTAATTTGATCCTTTGTCTACGTTATTGGTGCGCTTTAAAATTCGTATCCGCAATGGATTATTGGCTCCAACCAAACCATCTGCCGTTAACGATAAGGTGTAAGTGTTTGGAATTAATCCGTTTTCGGGTTCAATAACCCAGACTCCTTCCGTTGAAAGGTTGTTGAGTACTATGCCGTCAACGGTTAACGTATCGTATTGAAAATAATTGGCTGGAAGAGTGGTTTGATAAGCCGCCGAAAGAATTCCTCCAGCCGCCAAAGGTGCAGTAAATTCAACGCGAAGCCCACGAAACTTATTGTCCACACCAATAGGCATAAGACCGCTGTTCCCTGAATTTACAGATGCCGAAAACCAGCGTCGGAATGTGCCGGCAATGTGGCCTCCCGTATAGGTTAGAGTTCCGGGCTGAGCTGCCGATTGGCCTAATACAAAATTCCCTAGAGGGATGTAGGGTCCCTGTTTCAAAATAAGGTTATCGGAGACATTTACCGCTGTGTTAAACGTTGCTCCATGAATGTTATCGAGTTCCAATTGCTTTAAAACCAAAGGATTGTCCGAATGAATGGTTTGATGTAAATCGCCCTTAAGTGTAACCTTACCATCGCTTTGAGTGAATGTTCCATGATTGCTAAAATCGCCGCGGAGAATCAATTCGCCAGATTGTTGTGTAAAAGTTGCCCCGGATTCATTCTCTAGAGTTGTTTCTACCTGAAGTGTTGCAGAATTTTTTAAAGTTACCGATGTTCCAGGTTTTATTACAAGCGAATAGCATTGGGCTCCGGGTTGGGTAATCTCAACAGAGTTTAGTGCAGAAGAGGGAATAACAACCCTACTCTCTGCCCTTGGTACGCGTAGGTTCCCCCAATTGCGACAGTTTGCCCACTCCAGGTTATCATCCCCAATCCACTCATCTCCTGTTTCTGAGGATGGAAGAATGATTAGGCTACTTCCAAAGGGATTTGCAGCAAAGTAATCAGTATTACTGGGATAGCCGGTCCAATTCTCAGGGTTGTTAATTCTTCCGATCCATTGGCGTCGAGTAGCCGCGGTAGTTGGCCCGGTGTATTTTACTTTATCCTTATTAATAGTACTCGAAACGTTTGTACTGGAGCACTCAGAACCGGGGTATCTGGTCGAACCTTTTGTGCTCGCATAGCCAGGGGAAGATTGCCATCCGGTAGCAGTCCAACCAAAAAGTATTTTTCCGGTGTAAACCCCACGATGCGTTCCTTGGGTGGCATCCCACACACCTCCTTGCATAAACCAAATCTGGTCTTCTACGTTTAAATCGAATCCGGCCCCTGACCCAAGTTGACTGATTTCCCAATTGGCATTATCGTTCGAACCATTTGCATAGACATTAAAGGTTAAATTTTTCCCCTGGACCGTCACTACTGTCCCAGCTGGTAATGTTGTATTTTTACGCTTTAATCGAACAACGCCCTCAGTAGTTCCCCAATAATTAGCCACTTCACGTTCATAGCCGTTATCTGTGAAATCTAAGGTAGAGTTTGGCGTAAAATCTTTGAACATGGTAAAAATCAACTCATCGTCGTAACTACCATTAATGTTGGTATTTATGCCAAGAATTGCCAAATCGGCATAATCGAGAATAGTTACGTTATCGGGTACCGCCACGGTTTGAACTCCTTCCGACCAGTTGATGTCTCGCCTGACAAAAATTTTAAAATAATAGGTTTGCCCGTTGATTAACCCGGTAACCGTTTGGGGAAATGCCACTCCGTTATAAACCACTTTCCCACCAGAGGGAAACGAGGGGTTAAGAGGATCGGTAAAGTTTAGCGAATTAGCCTCGTAAGTTCCTGAGGGAATATCATTGATAGAGGAAGTATGGGCAACAATGATAACTTCGTCGAAGCACCCAGCAGATGGATTTGTCCAACCAATTTCAACCGAAGCGTTTTTTGCTGTTGCCATGAGATTTGTTACATCAGGAACCCCAAACTTACTAATGGTTAATGTGGGTTGAGTTGCCGACCATGTTGTACCACGATACGCATAAGTCTTTACCTTGAACGGCGCTGTGGGATCCGGAAATGTAACGGTTACGGTGTTGCCTGTCCCTTTGTAAACCACATAACTATACGGGGTGGTTGATCCATACTCATATCCCAATCCAAAGGTAGAGCTTGCATTAATAACTCCCGGATTTACCGTGAGCGTATGGGCATCGAGTGTCCCCTGTCGAATTCCTATCACCACTCCCTCAAAATTCCCGACAGGATTTGTCCACTGCAGTGTTGCCGTGTTTGGAGTTGTACAGGTAAGTTTTAAATTAGTAACCGGAGCCACTGCCGTGGAGAAATTAAAGGTAGCCCCTGTGGTAGCATAGGTTTCGTTTCCATGACTACACCGATATTCGTAAATTGCAAGATAATAATCTGTCCCAGGAGTGAGTCCTGAAAGATTAAATGTATTGGATGTGCCATTATAAACCACAAATTGCTCGGGAGCAATCTCCTGTCCCTCACCAAAAATTGAAGAGGCCAAATAGGTGGTATTGTTAACAGGTGCTACTGTTACTGCAAAGCTAGATCTGATAATTGCTAACCTACGACTACCATTCCCTTTGGTAAAGTTTATAGTTGCTGAAGTAGTTGTTACGGAGGAGAACGAAATTCCAGAAGAAACAATATCCGGAGCTGTACAAATTTCAGCATAATCCTCCCATTCAAAATCGTCAATCATAATTCGTTCCGTGGTCCCGTTGGCTTTTAACCGAATAATTATGTTGTCAACAGAGCTATTTATGGTTCCGGTAAATTGCTTCCAATCGCTGGAATTGTTAAGCGTGGTGTTATTTATTATATCAACATTGGTCCATGTACTACCCTCGTCAATAGAGTATTGGAGGCTGTAATTCGGCGACGGGCTTCCATCCCACCGACGTATTTTAAGTTTAAACTGACCAACGCCTCCCGAGGTGATGGTAATCCGCCAATCGACATTTTCGTCGTCGCGTAATCTCCACGAATATGTGCCCAGAGCCCCCGGGAAACCATCCTGTGCGAAAGTAGAATTTCTCAAGGCTGGACCACCAGTTGCAACCAATTGCCCCTCATAATCGGTATATGTATGATTGGTAGCATAGGAACTAAGAGAAACAGACCCTTGGACCCATTTTGAAGCATCATCAAAATTTACTAACCTGAAACGGGTTACCATACCCTGGCAATTAACCGTCTGTGGCGTTGCTCCCGAAGAAGTAACATTAACCGTTTGATGGTAAGCGTTGGCAGGCAATCCGGCTTTTAACCTTATATAGATTGTGGTAGCATCCAACGTTGAGTTCGTTGGTGTCAGATCTAATGTTGATGTATATCCTGAAGATGAGTTTAAAGACACTTCATAAGCCAGGGGAGATGATACGGTAATAATACCCGTTAAATTTGTCCCTGAAACAGTAAAGGATTGTGGTGTGCTGGGGCCTTCGTTAATTAAGTATTCGAAGCCACTTAAAGAAGTTGGTGAAACGCTGAGTGTAGGAACAACTGCACTGTAATCCGTAATTTCAATATCGTCAACATTAAGCCTTCGGTTTGCCGCTCCATTCTCGGTAGCCCTTTTGATACGAATTCGAACATTCCCGGGCTGATTTACTATGGCCGAAAAAGTTTGAACCACATCGTCATCCGGAGCAGTAAAAGATGATCCGGCTTGTGTCCACGTAGTTCCTCCGTCGGTGGAATATTCCACTTTCCAATCCACCTGAAAATCGGTTCCATATCGCCGATATTTGAACGTAATGGTTCCAACACCTCCCGATTTGTCGGCAAGCATGGTCATGCTAGAAGCCCCATATCCTCGTAACCTTGCCGATCGGGCACCGTTTTTCCAATCAGTCGGCTCAGTTCCAATAAGAGCTTCGGTTAAATTCCAGTCAATCCCCGAAAGATTCACATTTGCTGCTGCATAACTAGTTTTTATTTCTCCAGGCCCTTCAAAATTTACAACATACTGTGCCGAAACAATCGAAGAACCCATAATTAAAAAGCTAAAAAGCGTGCACTTTTTAAAAACTGTAAAAAAGGTTTCCATATAGAAATATTTTGTCCCTAAACTTTGATTACTAGTTGAATACAAAGTTCCTTAGTTAGCGTAACTTACCTTCCCCTCTTCCTAACCACTCTAAAGGTAATAACTAAATTTTTAGGGTAGGTTAAAAATAATTAAAGAAATTTTAAGGTTTTTTGAAAGAACCTTTAGAAGTTTGAATTGAGGAGTAACTTAGCCCTTGTGTCTTAAAAACAAGTAACATAAAATATACCAGACCCAAGGTTAGTTAAAAAATTAGCGCCATGAATTTTTCAGTTAATTCATAGCTCTAAATATAAATTAGTTATAAAATGTTTGTTGCAAACATCTTTAATCGAAGAGCTGGAGTTTTTCCCCATATCAAGCATTTTTATGTGTTTTAAAAAAGTCTATTAGCTCTTTCAATTGTTGGGTCTGTGCTGCTAATTCCTCAGAAGCTGTGGCCATTTGCTCACTGGCAGCCGCATTTTGTTGGGTAACGGAATTTAGCTGTTTTATTGCATTATTGATTTGATTTGCCCCACTGCTTTGCTCATTAGTTGTTGCTGAAACCTCCTGAACTAACTGAGCGGTTCGCTGAATTTTTGGCACAAGGTCTAAAAGCATTTGCCCTGCTTCTTCGGCAAGCTCTATTCCATTTTTTGAAATAATGTTAATCTCCTGAGCCGCAAACCGACTACGCTCAGCTAATTTACGCACCTCTTCAGCAACTACAGCAAATCCTCGTCCATGTTCTCCTGCACGAGCAGCTTCAATGGCTGCATTAAGAGCAAGAATATTAGTTTGACATGCAATTTCATCGATAAACGAATTTTTTTCAACAATCATCTTCATTTTGTCAACTACTGCAATTGTGACTTTAGAGCGTTCGCTTATACCTTTGGCTCCAACCAGAGCTATTTTCTCAGCCTCTCTGCAATTATCTGCATTTTGTTGAACACTGCTAGTCATTTTTTCAATGGAACTTTTAACCTCCTCCAAGGCATATGCTTGTTCACTTGCACCTTGAGAAATTTGTTGACTTGTAGAACTCAATTGCGTACTAGCATCTAAAATATTTTCAGCACCTAACTGAATGCCTTCAATAACTTGTTTAAGTTTATCTACCTGATTTCTTAAGGCATCCGCTAGCACACCCATTTCATCTTTTTGTTGTATATCTAAGGATACAGTTAAATCTCCCAGAGCTACATGTTGAGAAAAACTCACTCCCTTTTCCAACGATCTAACAACATCTGTAACAATAAAGCGCAACAGTAGTATTGATAAAGTCATTGCTATAACCATAACCATCAAAATCCCAAAACGAACATCATAAAGCAAAGCTTCCATCTCCTTTTTATAGAAAGTTATAGCTACAAATGAGTCAATCGGTTCATAATATTTAAAAAACTGCACCTTGCCTTCTCCCTCCCAAATATATTCTGAACGAGAAATTTGCCCTGTTTTATTTTTCATCATTTGTTGAAAAAAGTCTTCGTTGCTGATATTCTTTCCAACAGCATTTGGATGAACAATTATTTCACCAGAGGAAGAAACGATATAGGGGTACCCAGAATTAAAAATATAAATTGTAGAAAAAAAATCTTTCACGGATACAAGATCTTTCTCCGGAATTCCTGTATATAACATCCCCACAATTTGCCCATTCACTATAATTGGTTCATAAGCTGTAACATACCAATCATTAACCCCCATGCTCTGCCGTAATACTTTTGCCCCTTATCTACAGTCTGTGCTACTGGAGAACTATTTGGAATATAAGTTCCAACAGCTCGTGTACCTTCATTATTGATAACATTTGTTGAAATTCGAAGATATCCTTGTGGAATTTTTTGAAATATAGTTGCAGTGGCAATCCCCATGTTTTTTATAGCATCTACAAATTCTGTGTTGTTATGAACTAGCTTATTATTCAGATACCATTTATTCAATTCTACTGTATGTTTTTCTCCTGAAAATTGGTCAACAGCCACCATTGAAATAGTTTCGTTAGAAGAAATAACAAATTCCCCTTGACTTTTTAAAAAATTTCTTGCTGCATGTAACCCAATCTTTACTTTTTCCCTTTTTTCCTTTATTTGTATGTCCAAGGTTTCAATCAATGTGGTCAATAGTTGAGATACTTTTTCTTCGGTTTAAGAATAAATCTGCTCATGAATTACTGAGTTTACATACAATCCAAGGACAACAAAAACTGTTACCAAAAAAATAGTCATTACAGTATTAAGCCGTGTGCCAATTTTTAGATCTTTTAATTTCATAAAAGTCCCCCTATTATTAATTGATTATGAATAAATAACACCTCGATTTTTTTACATGATTATTTGATTTTAAATATTTAAAACCGTCAAAAATTAAAGTTCTAAAATCAAGCCTTATCGTTCCGCGGCTTGCTGCAGTTACTATCATCTCTTATCTCTCTTCATGGCAAAACCGCAATTTAAATTTAGGATATATTTCCGAAGCCTTCAATTTTTTTTACGGTTTTTTTTTAAATTTTTACTGAAATTGCAGCAAGCCGCTGTTAGCTGTCTGGTTTGGTGTTTTTATTAGAGCATTAGGTTCTCAACCATTCAGGGTAGGGTAAAGGAATTGTTTTACTTTCAAGTTATCAGGTTGTTTTTCTTGGAGAAAATTTGTTTTGTTCCGTCGAAAAGTTTGTAATCCGTTTTATAGGTCTCTAATTTTTTTGATGTTTTGGGAATTTTGTTTTTTGTCTAACCGTCAGGTTTTGTAGGCATTGTCGGTTTATTTCCAAAACTGAAAACTTTGTCAAGTCGTTGGGTTGTGGGTTGTCATACCGTCAAATGGTATTGACGAGAACTTACCAATCGGGTCAACTTCAAAATTATA
>CALJOM010000010.1 GCA_937981765.1 uncultured Bacteroidales bacterium | reverse complement strand
GCTACAACGGTACCGATGTCGAATGTCAATGGTGCGGTATATTCAGCGCCGTTCACTTTGAGTGTCCCGTTACCCACTTTGTTAAGTGTAAGTGTGAACTGTTGTATGAATGTGCCGGTAATGGTTTTGTTGGCATTCATGGTAACGGATTCGATAGCGTTGGTTGATGATAGGTCACCACTCCAAGAGCTAAATCTCCAGCCACTGGCAGGAACGCCCTGTATGGTAATCATGGAACCTGCATCAAAGGTTAGAGGAGTAGTGTAGTCCACGCCATTAACTTTTAATGTACCGTTACCTGCCTGATTTAAGGTAAGGGTAAACTGTTGTATGAATGTGGCGGTAATGGTTTTGTTTGAGTTCATTATGATTGTCTCCACCGCATTCGTTGAGCTCAAGTTACCACTCCATGATCCAAACCTCCATCCGGCATCGGGAAGCCCCTCAATGATTACTGTTGTGCCTTCCAAAATTTGCATAGGGGCCGTATAGATGGATCCGTTAACTTTTATGGTTCCGTTTCCAACTTTGTTTATGGTCAAAGTATATTGTTGAGCAAATGTTGCTGTTACATTTTTATTTGCATCCAATGTAATGTTTTCTGTTGAATTGGTTGAGTTTAAATCGCCAGACCAACCTGCAAACACAAATCCACTATTTGGTGTAGCATTTAAAGTTAAGACTGTATTAATATCCCTCTCAACGGGTTCAACATATTCGTAATTATTAACTTTGACAGTTCCGCTTCCAACTTTATTAATAGTAAGAGTTGCTCTTTGGATGAAAGTGGCAGAGAAAGTTTTATTTTCATTAAGTGTAAATGTGTAATTGGGCAAATAGGATGTTACTCCTGTTCCTGTCCACTGTCCGAAACGCCATCCAGCTTGCGGGTTAGCACTAATGGTAATTTCGGTTCCAGAAGAAAAAGATGTCGGATTAACGTAGGGTTGCCCATTTACATACATGTCGCCTTGTCCGGTTTTATTTAAAGTAAGGGTGTAGGTTGTTGGTGTCTGGTAGGTAACTTTTGGGTGAACCAACATGGATGTTGTTAGTCCAAACAAATCCGACATGGCATTCCAAGTAGCACCGGCCGCAGTAGTTCCGAACTTAACATAACAAGTGTTTGTTTCACTTTTCCCAAGTCCTCTGTCAGCAGCAGTAAACACTGCAAATTGGTGTGTTGTGTAATTGTGGTTTGTATCATAATTCAGTCTGAATGCCACAAAGAAAGGCCCATTAACTGTTACAGGAGTTGGTAATCCCACCTTGTTGTACTGATTAGTAGTGAAAGTAGGGATGTTTACCGTTACTGATGCTAATTGAGTACCCGGTATTCCGGAAGATCCGTCGTAAATTCGAACGTCGATGGTTTTCCCGGTTCCAGTGGCAGTTCTCACAGCTATCAGAATAGTATCGATAGTAACCGTATAGCGGTTATCGTAAAATTCTGCCCATTCGTAAAAATAATATGTTGTGGCACCAGATGTGTACTGAGCATGTCCTGGAATTTGTCCGTTGGTCAAATTATACCCGGTGATCAGATCGTTGGGGAAAAGGTTAATGGCATAGTTAGTTCCTCCAACCTGAACGTAATTAGCACTATCTAATGTGTGGGTTCCGCTTGTATTCGACACGGAAAGGCTCACGCTTTTCATTCCGGTTGAGTTGTAAATAACCTGAGGATTTTGCTGCGTGCTGGACGATGGACTTCCATCGGGGATGTTCCACGACCAGGATGTTGGAATACGCTTCGATTTATCGGTAAGTTTTACTGTTGCATATTGTGGAATGAAAACTTGGTAGTTAAAGTTTTTCAGATTTCCTTTAGCTTCAAAATTAGCAATTGGAGCGCGTCCTAATACTGTAACAAGATTATTTACTGTTTTGGTGTTTGTTCCAGCTGGATTTACAACTGTAAGAGAGACATTATAAGTTCCGGGAGTATTGTAAACAACTTCTGCATTTTGGGTATAAACATTTAATGGTGTTGCTCCATCTAAATTCCAATTCCAAGCAGTTGGACTGTTTGTTGATTTGTCCATAAAATATACTGGGTCGCCTGCATAAACAGTGATTGGAGAGGTCGTTTCTTTTAAAATAGTAACATCGTCTACATACCAACTGTGAGCATCATCTCCTTGGTATCTAAAGGCAAGGTAGATATTTTGTCCTGCATAGGAACTTAAATTAATGGTTACTTTTTCCCAAGCATCGGTTGCAGAGGTGGGACTCCACAAGGTTGTTGTAAAATTAGCTGGTGCTGTGCCAGTAGTAGATAGTCTTACTGAATTATTCCCATAATATGTTGGATAATCGTTTTTATTCCAAAATGTGAGAACATAATTTGCTCCAGCAGCTAGAGTAATTTGAGGAGTGATAAGCCAGCCTTTTTCAACTGTTCCAGCTGCTCCATAATCATGAAAAGCTGATTTTAATCCATTGGGGGTATAATTATTGGTGGTAGATGCTACCCAAGTTTTACCGCCACCATCTTCGTTATTGATTGTCCAATTGGTAGGTGGGAAGGTGCTACCTTCAAAGTCTTCGGCAAAGATACTTTCTAAGGCTGCAAAATTGGCAACTGGTGCTATAAAATTTTCGAATGTCATGCTTATATTGGGGCGATTAGCATTGATTGTGCCGTTACCTGTTGGGTCGGCATTTCTTGCATTCCACTGTTGATGTCGGTTGGTTGAAGTGCTATAATGGCAATTGCTTGAAACGTTTGCCGTGCTTGTACTATTTACAACTACTATAACCATTAAATTTTTTGACCCAGTGTAATTAAATTTGGTTTGCAAATTAAAACCAAACCATCCGGTCGTATTGGGTGTAAACGTGCCATTGTAAACCAAAGTTGCATCGGAAATAATATTGGCAACTGTTGTAGCACCTGCAAATTCCGACATTTCGGTTTCTTTCATATAAATCCAAATATTACGACTATCGGTTCTTGATGTTCCAACATTCCATTCGAGTTTGTTTATAATTCCAACACCACCAATTTCTTGAGATGTATAAATTGAAGCACTTCTAACTCTGTTGGCATTTCCAATTAGTTGTCCATTAATGCCAAATGGATATAATCCTTGTGTGGTTCCAGTACCTATAATTTTTGGATTTGGAGAGGGCAACGTTGGATTGCTTACGGTTATGTAATTGGTTTTAGTTATTGTATTACTTCCATAAACATTGGTAGCTTTCAAGGTAACGCTGTATGTTCCAGGAGTTGTGTAAATCACAGTTGGGTAGGGTTCGTTGGAAGTTTGTGGAATAGCATTAGGTCCAAAATTCCATTCCCAGCTTGTAGGAGCGTTGGAAGAGAGGTCGGTGAATTTTACTTCTCTACCTATGGTTGTGTTTGTGGGAGTAGCTGAAAAGTCAGTGGCAGGAGGATCGTTTGTCCATTGGGGGTCCCACCCACGGCAGGTAGTTGCTCCGGTATTAGCAGGGTCGAGCCAAAATTTTAGTTGTTTTGCAGGGTCTGTTGAGCTTGCCTGATCCCAGTGATACCAAACTTTCCCGTAAATAGCGGTTGGGTTTGGAGTGTTACAATTTTGTGAAGGACCTCCCGACAAAGTACCAACAACTAAGCCGTTTTGATTGAATAGAGGAGAGCCCGAAGAACCGCCTTCTGTTAATCCTGAAGCCCAAGTAACCTGCCAATTTGAATTTGCTGCGGTAATAGGTCCACCAAAATTTACATTTCCGGTTGAGGTGGCAGGTGTTGAAAATACCGATATTTTTTTGACATCGCCTGCGGGATGGTGAATTCCTGCTCCTGATGTTGCAGCTGTATTGGTCCTATCCCATCCGTTGTAATAGGGATTATAGTTTAGAGGAACGTTTTGTTTAAGCTGTACAAGCAACATGTCGGAACCGCCGCCAAGTGGAATAAACGATTTTAATTCACACCCGGTCATCATTTGTGAGGTGTTTGGTGTTCCTGATCCACACTGGGGCCGTTCGTAGTTGAAATAGAATTGCCATTGATTACGATCGGCATCGGAGGCTCCTTCTCCGCAATGATACGCAGATAAAAAGTAAGGTATAAAGTTTTCAGCGGTGTTGTTTACCAAGGTTCCGGAGCAAAAATACCAGTTCGACCCTATTTTATTTAAGGTGTGTGCCACTCCGCGCTTTTGATTTTGCCAGGTATTCCCTGCAGAGCAATTGATGTCGGTATGGCATGAATACGATCCTCCAGTATTGGGCTTTGACAATTCATCGAAAATCTGGTAAATATCATGATACATGAACATCAATTCCTCAATATGGAGCAGGGTAGTGGTTTTATAGTTTTTAACGTTTGGTATGCGAATCGATAAATCGCCATCTTTGCTTCTTTTTTCAGCTTTTTGAGGAAATTCAATGTACTCAATAACAATTAAATCACCGGAAAGCACCTGAGTTGAAAGTGTTTTATCCGAATTGTTATTATGACTTCCAAGGGCTCCATTAATCATGCTTTGATCGGCATTGTAGAGATAGAGTTCCGATCCTTCGGGGAGTTGATACTCATCGAAAACAACCCCGAGGCCTCTGGCTCCTGCAGCTTTGAGCGCTACACGCCACATAACCCTGCCATCAGGCAGGTTTTCCCACCGTCCGAAATCGTTGATCCCTTGTTTAACGGGTACTGAAAAGCCCCCGCGCATTGGTTTTCCTTCGCTTTGGTTTTTCAGGTCTTCTTCCATTATTTTGGCATAATCGAAATTTACTGAAACTTCGACTATTTCCTTGACTGCCGGCATTTGGTATTTTATGCTAGCCGGGGTTCCTTCCTTGCGTATTTGGCCAAAAGCTAAATTGGTCAATGCGGCAAGTGAAAAGACTAGAATCAAAGAATAGAATTTTTTCATAGGATAGATGTTTTTAGCCTCGAAATTTAAGCATAATTTTTTTTTTCAAAATTTTTGAAAAAAAAATGACGAATAGTTTTTTTGACAATTTAGAGCGCTTTTGAATGTATAAATGTTGAAGCTTGAAAGGCTATGGTGTTTTAAATAGTACCTAAGCGAAAATGTATAAATTATTTGTTTTTTCTGATGTGAAGTTGTGTATCTTTTAAGATACTGAACGAAGTGTAAATAATGAGTAATTAAAAAAAGCCGCTTTATCATAGCGGCTTTTGAGTTTCTGAATTAATAATTATTGAAATCGTGATGATCGCCGGAGTTGCGCTTCAAAACGGCGGGTGCCAGGTTTAGTGACAGCCTCTGTTGGAGGATTACTATAAATCCGAAGCGTTGTGAGGTTATCGTTGGAGGTAGGGTATTTTACTCCATTAATATGCTGAAAATAGAATTGTCCTAGTGGAGCAATTGTCATGTTCAAACCAGGATTGTTATATCGGCCCGTGTAAGATTGCTCAGTAATTGTGAGCATTACTTTGTCTTGTTCAACAGAAGCTTTCGCTTATAATTGACCAATAAATTCATGACTAATTAAATACAAAGCACTGTCGGCGAGCCAGATGACTGTAAGTGTTTGGTTTTCTAAAGGAATTTTAGATTCTTCAATAACAGCCCCATCTCCTCCTACGCTGGCAAAATAACTTCCATTGGGTAGAGCATAGGTGTTTGCAAATTTTGCTGCCATGGAAATACTGGGTTCAACATCTTGGGTTTCTTAGGTACAACTCCACGTAAATGTTGCTGCAACAAGGGCAATCATTAAGGTTTTGATTTTAGTGTTCATGGTTTTACATTTTAAATAGTTTTTAATTTCATAGGCATGAATGCACGGGGTGAAGAATTGTTCGAGTTGAATAGGGCGTTAAAAGTTAAGAGTTTGTTAATTTTATAGATGGAGGGCGATAATTTTAATTAATTAGTCATTGAAAAGCATTGTTTTGAAATTTGATACGAATGGTAAAGATACATTCTCTTAAAAAGTAATCTCATTTTTAGGTTGATAATTGTGGAATTAGGATTACTTTTCAAATTTAAGGATATCATACTTTGGCAATTTAATAGCCATAAAAAGCGGTTTTAATTCCATTTTTCTCCGAAATGGAACAACAACGTTGTGTTTCATAATTAATAAATAGTCCTCCCATAAACGATTTTAAATAATTAAGGCTAAAATTAGATATCTGGGAAATAAGGTCTTCGGGTCTTTTCAGACAAAAACAACACTTTTGTTTAAATAAATCAGATATTCGTATTTTATCTACCGCTTTATCTTGTAATACCGCAGTTCAATATCTTTAACAAATTCAGAGCTAACAGGATAATTTCTTTTTTCTCTTCGTATTAATCCAACGTTTTTGGCGTAATACTCTTTTACGAATGCGCATGTTTCTGGTGGATTACCGGTTTGGTTAATCCATGCGTAATCAAAAATAATTGTCACAATAACGTTTTGATATGTAATAGACCCAATAACAATGGTTGTGTCATCCTTTATGGTCTTGCCCGTAATTTTATGTCCTTGGATGCTAGCACCAATAGTGAACTCAGCTCCTTTAATGGTTGACAATAAACCATAAAAGGCAGGATCTCTATAGTTGCTGTTGCTTGATTTTGAAATAGAATACTCTTTTACATAGGCTACCGAATCTCCCGGATTATAAATGCCATTCAGAATTAACTTGGGCAGAATCAAAGAATCGTAAGTTGGTACTGATGCATAGTCGCTAGAGGAGAATTTAAATTTTTCATATCCGGCAACTTTTAATGTATCGTTATTATTGTAAACCCAAAACGAACCGGGAAATGCCGGGAAGTATTCCAAAGGTTTAATGGTATCCATCGAAATAATATTGTCAGGAGCAGGGTTATCGCTTTTTTCGCATGAGGAAAATCCAATCAAAACAGCTATGAGCACTGTAATAAAAGAATGGGTTATTTGGGGGTAATTTGTGTGCATGGTAGTTCTATTTAAAGATGAATTCAAGCTGCAAATGCAACTTTATTATTTATTAAATATAAATTAAAATATTCAATTGGTGTCATAAAATTTAATCTTTTTCTTGGTCTGTTGTTCAATATTTTTTCTATGCATTCAATATATTTATTATCAATTGGTTCAAAATCGCAACCGTTGGGGATATACTCTCTTATAAGCCCGTTTGTATTCTCGTTTGCTCCCCGTTCCCAAGAATGGTAAGGACGAGCGAAATAAAACTCAATGCCTAATGCTTCTGAAATTGCATTATGTTTGGCAAA
>CALJOM010000009.1 GCA_937981765.1 uncultured Bacteroidales bacterium | reverse complement strand
AAACGAACGTTCTTTTTCAAAGTTATTTGGGTTAAAGCCCATTTTGCGCAGGCGTTTTTCGTAGGCTTTGTAATAGGATTGGATTAAATCAATCGATGAGTAACCTAGTCGTTTCAAAATAATATCAGGTCGGTTGTATTGAAGATCAAATTGGTCAAAAGTAAATACTTTTATTCCTTGTACGTAATGAATATAGTTATTGGCTCCCTTGCTGGCAGTGTAATAGCCATCGGGAGTAGCTGCTATCCAGTTAATACCATCGTTGAAACTTATCAATCTTACCAATTCTTTACCTTGAGCGACATCCCAAACTCGAATTGTTCCATCATAGCTAGAGGTGATAATTCTCTTTCCAGAATCAATAAATTCGGCGTGTGTAATGCCTTTGAGGTGTCCGCTGAGAGTTTGATAGGCTTCCAAATGTTCACCGCTTTCAGGAATATTCCAAAGTTTAATAATTCCACCTCCGTCGCAACTTAATAACCTCTTCCCATCGGGACTCAAAGCTACCGATAAAACAGTCGAATTATTTGTAAAACCATGGATAGTGGTAACTGTTTGTCCATTACTAAGGTTTGTTAATTTTATCGTTTTGTCTAATGAACCAGAACAAACAAAACGGTCATCGGGTGAAAAGACAATGGAGTAAGGAAAATGATCGTGTTTATGGACTAACTTGCCTTTATATCCTGCAACATTTAAAGAGTCAACATGATACATTCTCACTTCAAAACCATTTTTAACGGCTAAATTTAAATTATTATTGGAAAATACTGGGTTTTCTGTGTTGGATAAAGACAGTTTGTAAGGAACGTATGTGGATGTAGATAAATTCTTTTTATATATTGCAATTCCAGACTTATATCCACTGCGAGCTAAAAACATTTCATCTTTCGATAAAGATATTTTTGTTAAATCGCTTTGTTCGGGAATGGAGGTTATTTCTTTGCCATTTTCAAGATTATAGACAAGGATTGAAGAATAATTTCCAACCGTCACCAAACGTTTACCATCAGGAAACATACATAAATCCCTAGATGCTTTGGGAATGGATTGTATAAAACGAGCCATTGGCAAGTACCAGACCGATATATTTTCTGGTGATGCGGTTACAATTTTGAGGTTGTTTTCTGAAAAATCAAAAGTATTAATTGCCGATGTAGTACCATTATTAAATCGACGTGTCAAACCATTGTTTTCAGTTCTATCCCATTGAATTAATGTAAGATCCACATTGATACCGTCAAGTTCAGTCTTTTTGCTTCCTTTTGAACTAGTATAAACTATGAAATTGTGATAGGGAACAAATTTTGCATCATTAAAAGACCCACTCCCATATAAAGTATAGTAATAAACTTTCTTTTTATTAGACCGTTCGTAAACAGTTAAAAAATCGGCTCCTTGGAATAAAATATATTTTTCATCTTTAGTTATGTCAATATGTAATGATGAAGATGTAGTTCGTTTGTTTGAAAAGTCGGTAAAAATTAGAGGCTCTTTTACTTGCTCTTTTTCCCATATTCTTACTAAATGATCAAAGTTAAATGATATAATCGATCCGTCGGTCAAAACTTTCATTGAAATTGTGACGCTTGGATTACCTTCAAAGGTATTTATTAGTTCCGCATCAGGGATAGTCCATTGTTTAATGGTTTTATCATTGCTGGCCGAATAGAGATATCCTGAATCGCTAATAGTAAGAGAATTAATTCCCCCAGTATGTCCTTCAAATTTTTTAATCAAAAGACCATTAGATGGGTTCCATAGTTTTATTGTTCCATTTCTCCAGTTTCCAGTTGCAAGGTACTTTCCATCCAACGAAATGGCAATACTATTCACTTCTTCTCCGTGGTTTTCCATAACCACGATAGGTTTGTCATTCATGATATGCCATTTAATTATTTTTGCATCCCATCCACAAGAGTAAAAATTTACATTGTTGGGATCAAAGACTATACCCACTACTAATCCATTATGTCCACTGAAGGTTCTTATTTCTCTTCCAGATTTAACATCCCAGAGTTTAATCGTCATGTCGGACGAACCGGATAAAAGATATCTTCCGTCTGAAGAAATTGATAACACATTGATATAACGTGTATGCCCTAAAGGCATGATCAGTTCAGTTTTTTCCTGGGCGCTTACACTGATGAATGTTAAAAGGATTTGAAAAATAAAATAGTTTTTCATAGCCTAATCTTTTTAGTTACTATTTTAAACAATTTAATGTTTACAATGTTTAGTGCAGCTAAAAAATGGTTACACCGGGATACAAAACCTCTTGAAGCCCTATTTTCACAATTGGTTGGATAGCTTTTGGCATTGTAACGACATCGTATCCATATCAAAGAATCTCTTGAATGAATAGATAGCTTTTTTATTTTCCCCTTGATGATTTCATTGTAAAAATAACTGAATTTAAAAACCCGCCGCTAGCGTCATTGAGTGAATTTAATCAAAAAAGATGTCAAAAAGGCAGGTTTTTCTTTTTGGCGTCGAGGTTGAGCTGAGTTTTTAACAATTTGACAGCACGTAGTCATCTTCTTTGGAGTATAATTACTATATTCAAGACATTGAGTCTTGGATTGGTTCTGAAATTGCCATTTTTTACTGACAAAACTTTATATACGTGCAAAGCTACTTTTAGTAGCTATCCAAACACAACGGTTTTGTTTAAAATTTAGTTTGAGATGAGTATTCAATGAGTGATATCTAAATGCAATTTCAAGTCATCTCTAAATGTGTTTTTTCAAGGGTATTTTTTATATTATTATAATTTTGATTTTAACGAATATGATAATTTCGTGTTAATTCTCAAGGTAATTTCATGTGGTTTTTTTTATAGCCTATTTTTATTTAAAGGCTAAAAATAGGGCAATAACTTACAAAGACATTTGACTTATTTTTTTTACATTCATTTGCATTCCCTGTAAATGGTAAACGATTTATTTGCGAAAGGGAAGTGGCTCTTTGTGTTTATTTTAGTATGGTATTTTGGGGTTTAATTTCAATAATAGCATTTTTTTAAAGTATCAAAAGATAAATGTAATTAAAAAATTTTTGGAATTAAATTATATTTCGTAATTTTGCGAAATGGTGAACAACTAAAAATTTATGACTATGGAAATTAAAATTTTAGGTACAGGATGTCCCAAATGCAAACAGTTAGAACAAACCGTTCGTGAAGCTGTAAAATCAATTAATTTAGATGCTACTATTACAAAAGTAGAGGAAATTGATAAAATACTTGGTTATGGCGTAATGCGAACTCCAGGTTTAGTTATTAACGAGAAAGTGGTATTATCGGGTAGAGTTCCTTCTGTTAGCGAAGCTAAGGAAATTATCGAAAAATATAAGTAATTGATGAAACAGAAAGTTGATTTTAGCGATAAGCAAAAACAAATAGCCCGTATCGCCAAGGCATTAAGTCATCCGGCAAGAGTGTATATTATCGAACGATTATCAATATTGAATTCTTGCTGTACCAGTGGCGAAATGATTGGCGATATTCCTATCGCTCGTTCTACATTATCTCAGCATTTGAAAGAATTGAAATATGCTGGACTTATTCAAGGTGAAGTAGAACCACCCAAAATCAAATATTGCTTAAATCAAGAAAATTGGCAATTAGCAAAAAAATATTTCAGTAATTTATTTGATAATTCCGAAAACTATGAAAAGAAATAAGTTTATTTATCTCATCCTACTATTGCTTATTGTAGGGTGTCAAAATACTACCCAAAAGGGAACAAAAGAAGAAACCTCCCTCGATGAGAATAATCTTCTAAATACCGAAACACCCAAAGTTTTGGTGTATAATTTTCATTCAACACGGAGATGCGTTTCATGTTTAGCAATAGGAGAAGCTACAAAAAAAACGCTCAATACCTATTTTGCAGAGGAGATGAAACAAGGTAAAATTTTACATTACATTATAAATGTAGATGAAGAAAAAAACGCAAAATTATGCGAAAAGTATCAGGCTTTCGGTTCAGGATTATACTTAACTCAAGTATTAAAAGGGAAAGAAACCACTATTGATTTAACAGGTGATGGATTCAAATTTGCTTTAAATAAAGAAGAACAATTTATAGAAATTTTAAAAACAAATATTGAAAACTTACTAAAACCATAAAATATGAAAAAGTTACTTATTTTTTTAGTATTACTCATAAGTATAACTAATAGTTTTGCACAGTCGAATGCTGAAGCAGATTCAAAAGCTAAATTATTGGTCTACTATTTTCACTTAACACATCGTTGCAATACCTGTCAAACGATTGAAGCTACAACCAAAAAAAATCTGGAAACCAATTTTGCAAAAGAATTAAAAGAAGGAATTATAGTTTATCAATCGTTTAATTGCGAATTGCCTGAGAATAAAAAACTAGTCGAAAAATATACAGCTTACGGCTCAACTTTAGCATTAACTCCAATAGTCAACGGCAAAGAAGCTGGGATGGAGGATATTACCAATTTTGCTTTTTCTAAAATTAGAAATGAAGAGGCTTATAGCCAAGGACTTATCGAAAAAATAAACAACTATATTAAATGATAAAAAAATATGGATTTTTTACAACAATGGTTCGATTCGAGTAATATTCCTTTATTATCCGCATTTATTTTAGGCATAATGACTTCTATAAGTCCTTGCCCCTTAGCTACCAATATTACAGCAATAGGCTTTATTAGCAAAGAAATAGAAAATCGCAAACGAATATTTTACCATGGATTATGGTACACCTTAGGGAGGGCAATAAGTTATACCGTTTTGGCTTTAATTTTGTATTTAGGGGCAAGTACATTTCAAGTGGCGCGCTTTTTTCAATCGAATGGTGAGAAATTTTTAGGGCCCTTGTTAATTATTATTGGACTCCTTATGCTCAATGTTATAAAAATTAATTTTCCTGAATTTGAAAGCCTAACCAAGCGATTCAAAAAAAGAAAAACAAAAAACGACTGGTGGAGCTCACTTCTATTAGGAATAGTATTTGCTTTAGCTTTTTGTCCTTACAGTGGTGCATTATACTTTGGAATGCTTATTCCGTTAACCATTAGTAGCTCATCGGGCTTAATACTACCATTTATATTTGCTACTGCCACAGGTTTGCCAGTTATTATTGTAGCTTATTTGCTAGCTTTTAGTTTATCGAGTCTTGGAAACTTTTACAATAATGTAAAAGTGTTCGAAAAATGGTTCCGTCGAATCGTGGCAGTATTGTTTATTTTAGTTGGGCTTTATTATGTATGTATTTTTTTTATTGGCTAACTTAAAGTTTTAAAACTGTATGGAAACAAAAAAAGAACTTAAAATCCTGTTTTGGATAATAGTTGTATTTGGAGTAGCATTTTTCTTACCCATAGAAAGTGATCGGTTTAATACAGCTATTGCAGCAACGTTTGATTTAGTTAAATGGTATGCCCGCGAACATGTTATTTTGTGTCTTTTGCCCGCATTTTTTATTGCAGGAGTTATTTCCATTTTTGTGAGTCAAGGTTCGGTCTTGAAGTATTTTGGTGCAAATGCAAAAAAATGGTTAGCTTATAGTGTAGCATCGGTTTCTGGAACTATTTTGGCGGTTTGCAGTTGTACTATTTTGCCTCTGTTTTCGAGTATTCATAAACGAGGAGCCGGATTAGGTCCTGCTATCGCATTTCTGTATTCAGGTCCGGCCATTAATATTTTGGCTATTATTCTTACTGCCCGAATTTTAGGTTTCGAAATGGGGGCTGCTCGAACTATTGGTGCTGTTTTATTTAGTGTTGTTATCGGTTTATTGATGGCATTTTTCTATCGAAAAGAAGAAAAAATAAAAAAGGAAGAACAAATGAATATTGTATTGCCACCCGAAAAACGACCGATGTGGCAAACTTCGTTCCACTTTTTTGTACTGGTGCTGATACTTGTTTTTGCTAATTGGGGAAAACCGGCTGCAGATGACAGTACTAGTATGTGGTTTTATGTATGGGCATATAAGTGGTACATTACCGGATTTTTTTCTTTGTTGCTTTGTTATTCGTTAATTAAGATTTTAAAAATTAAATGGCAATGGGTTTTGATGGCTGCATTGGTAACAATTGCTTCTGCTTTAGTTGCTCATTTTATCGAAAACGAAAAACTTGCCCCGCTTTTACCTATGATAGTGGGCATTGCATCACTTAGTATTATTACCTTAAAAGATAAACAAGACGAAGATAATAAAGAATGGACCATTGCTTCGTGGGGATTCGCCAAACAAATTCTGCCTTTACTAGGTATTGGTGTTGTAACTGCCGGCTTTTTGCTTGGCTCTACTCACGATGGAAAGACTATTGCCGGTGTAATACCCAACGAATGGATTCAGTGGTTAGTTGGAGGAAACTCTATATTCTCTAATTTCTTTGCATCTATTGTTGGAGCTTTTATGTACTTTGCTACCTTAACCGAAGTGCCTATTTTGCAAGGATTGATTGCTTCCGGTATGGGCAAAGGTCCTGCATTAGCCTTATTGCTTGCCGGTCCATCGTTATCGCTACCCAATATGCTCGTTATACGCGGTGTGCTTGGCACTAAAAAAACAGTAGTTTATGTGTCGTTGGTAGTAGTTATGGCTACCATTACCGGATTAATTTATGGATACTTTTTTTAAAATAAAAAATCTATGGAAAACAAAAATTTTCAAATCGTAAGTTGCAGTGGTGCTTCCAATACGGGTAAGTTTGCCGACGAAGTTGCCCGAATTTTAATGAGTCAGGGAAAAGCTAAAATGCTTTGTTTGGCTCGCTTTAGCATCGATAAACCTTTTGCCGAAACTACCAAAGGCGAAGTTACAAAATTGCTGGTATTGGATGGTTGCCCCATCAATTGTGCCGAAAAAACAATGAGAGAAAACGGCATTCAAGATTTTATTCACATCCATACTACCGATTATGGTATTGTTAAAGGGCAAACTCCTTTCAGCAAAGAAAAGGCAATGGAAATAGCCGAAGACATTTTAAAAAAAATGGAACATAACTAAAATAATATGAACTCTACTAAATGCTTACTAAATATGAAATCAATAATAATTATTTTGATTTTTATGAGTACATTAATTTCTGCAACCTATGCTCAAGATAAGGTCAACTCAACATCTAAAAAATATAAAGTTACTTTTGTTGAATTGGGTTCGGTAAAATGTATTCCATGCCAGAAGATGCAGCCCGTAATGAAAGCCATTGAAGAAAAGTATGGCGATCAGGTGAAAATTGAGTTTTACGATGTATGGACACCTGCAGGTAAACCCTATGCCGATAAATATAATGTCAAACTTATTCCTACACAAGTCTTTTTAGACAGTGAGGGAAAAGAATTTTTTAGGCACGAAGGATATTTTGAAGAAGCAGAGGTTGTAAAGGTTTTAAAAACCAAAGGTGTAAAGTAATTTATCACATTAAAAGATAAACCGAATATTTTAATAACAACCTAAAATCTGCAAGTAAAATTTAGTAAAAGTGTTAAAAACTTTTTAAAAACAAGCCCTACGAAAGATAGTAGGGCTTGTTTTTTTTCACTTATTTAGGTGCATGATTAAAATATGTAGAAAAGAAGTTACTCCTTTTGGCGGACTTCACCTAATCCATGAGCGGATTCTTGGCAAAAACATTCCGCAGTTCATTACCGATATTCTTGGTAATCGGTCAGCCAATGCGGAATACAGTTATTCAGACTTGTTTTTAAATTTATCTTACACTACCTTTTGCGGAGGTGATTTTGCTGAGGATGTAGTGTATGTCAGGGATACTTTCCGGCACTTGAAAAAGATGAAAACTCCATCGCCAGATACCCTGCTGGCTATGCAGAAAGAGTTGAGTACAGCTTCGGTGGAAATTATATCGGAAAAAAGCACGGTTAATAAAATCAATATCAACGAAAAGTTGAATAGTGCGATGTTGAAATTAGCACTGTATTTAGGAGTTCTCAACAAAGAAAAAACAGATTATTGTCTGGATTTTGACCATCAATTTATTGCCACAGAGAAATACGACGCAAAACACGGCTATAAGCAAAGGCGTGGCTATTTTCCTGGTGTAGCTTCTATCGACAACATACCTGTTTATATTGAAAACCGCAATGGTAACTGTAGTGTAAAATTTGGGCAATTAGATACTATCCAACGCATCTTTTCAATGTTAACCAACCAAGGCATTAAGCCATCTTATGCACGAATGGATTGCGGTTCTTATATCAAAGAGGTTTGCCGGTATTTGCACCAGCAGAATGTTACTTTCTACATTCGTGCCGAACAGAGCGAACAATTGCTTTTTAAGGCAGCCTTATGCCAGCAGTGGGAAAAAATTGAGATAGGAGTAAATAGTTATCAAACATGCAGTATTGAGCATTCTTTCGGAGATTATACTTTTCGTGTTGTAGCTTACCGTTGGCCTAATAAAACAGCACAAGTGAACCTTGTTACAAATGATGCCAACAACTATTTATTCACCATCACTAACGATACCCAAAAAGATGAAAAATCCATCATTGAGTTTTACAACAACAGAGGTGATGCTGAACGACTCTTTGATATTCAAAAAAACGATTTCAACTGGAAAAAAATGCCGTTCAGTTTTCTGGAACAAAATACCGTTTATCTTATTCTGATGGCTATGTGCCATATTCTCTATCAATGGATCATTGGCATTTTTAGTACTTGTTGTGATTTTCTTCAAGCCTTTCATCGGTTAAAAAAATTTACTTTCCGATTAGTATGCATAGCCGGAAAGGTAATTAGAACCAGTGGCAGGCAGGTAATAAAACTTTTTACATCTCAGAATATTCCTATCCTTATTAAAAATTCTTCATGAGAACTTGATTGAGGGGTTTTACGGGCTCTCCCCACAATAGCCCTTTATCAAGTGGGGTAAGGGGAATTATACCCTAACATCTAAAAAAACACCAATTTATTTCATAACACACCTATATTTTTCCCACAAAAACCTTATTTCTGTCATAAAAACTTATTTGATAATTTCACTTGCGGATTTTAGGCGATAAACGAGAAAAAACTTCAGCTGATTTTAGGGCTTGCTCCGGACGCATATTTGCCTTTTGACAGAACTGGAAATATTTTGGGAACTAAGGAAAAGGCTGTTAATTCTTTCGGATATTTGAAAGATGAGCTAATTACAACGACATTTGAGGATTTATTTGATGTTGAAAAAATTAAAGAATAACCGATTTATTATACCAATTTTATAAGCGGAGAGATACTCTTGGCGGAAAGGCAGGCAAGAAGAAAAGACGGTTCGTCATCCTATGTAGAATTAAACCTAAGGGCAATGCCTGATGGTATCGTTCAAACTTCTATAAGGGATATTACCGAAAAAAAATTAGCCGAAGAACTTAGGATAAGCGAAGAGCGTTTGTGATTGGCTTCTTTGGTATCGAACGAAGGAACATAAGGCTGGAACCTGGATTCGAATGGTGTTTATTTCGATCCAATTTATTAGCGTCTCTCTGGATACGAAGTAAATGAGTTTCTGCATCGCTTCGAAGAATTTAGAAAGCGAGTTCATTCCGAAGATTTCCCGCACATTATGGACCAAGTTCAAAAGCATCTTAAGGGAGAGAGCGATAATTATGGGGTTGAATTTCGCTTTCTGCGAAAAGATGTCCAATATATGTGGATACCAGGGCGAGGTCAGATAGTTGAATACTATTAATGCCGAGTTATGTAATATCAATGATTTATTCGACGATTTAACAGCCTATTTTGACACCTACAAACAAAAAATCGACCGGGAACACCTTACTCTTTATTTCAAAAAAACGTTTAATGCTAAACTTTATCAAATTCAAACCGATAAAGCCAAACTTAAACAAATTTTTGGTGAACTTAATCGGAAATGCACTCAAATACACCGAACAAGGTACGGTTCAATGCGATTACAAACTATCGGGCAATAAATTGTTGCTTTCGGTACAAGACACCTGGATAGGTATTCCTGCTGATAAACTATCCGATATTTTCGAACGCATTGTGCGATTAGAAAGAAAATATAGTTTTGGGGAAATATGTGGGTGGAACCGGATTGGGACTATCTATTGTTAAAGGATTAGTGCATATCCTGGGGGGGCGATAGCTGGGTTGAGTCGGAAGTGGGCAAAGGCTCAACGTTCTATTTTCACCATTGATTATGTTCCGGTTGAAATTACCCCATCTCAGCCTTAGAAGTCAGAGGGGCCGTTATTGTTTAAAACCGATAAAATTATTGTGATTGTTGAGTACGATTTCTTTAATGCTGAATATCTCAGGGCGGTAGTTGGAATCATTGCTAAAAACCTATTTGTTTTCACGAAAGGTCTCTACGCTGTTAAATTTCTTGAAAGCCATCCGGCCGATATTGTATTGATGGATATTCGGTTGCCCGACATTTCAGGTTACGAGGCTACGAAGCTAATTCTGGAAAAGAAACCCCACATAAAAATCATTGCCCAAACAGCCTATGCTGAAATGTTAGAATATCACTAGGCCAAGCAGGCCGGTTGCGTGGATTATATCAGTAAACCCATCAATCCAAATACTATTCTTGCAACTCTTGCAAAATATCTTTCCGAATAAAATAATATCGGCCTTTTGAATTTTGGGCAAAAATTTCGGCAAATCTCTTTCTATAGCAAGTTTGCTGTAAGCGGCATTAATATAATTTTGTCGATGTGGGAAAATATATTTTGAGTTAGTACCTTTGCAAAAAAACGATTTATGGAAATTCTTGACTGCAGCTTAGAGATTCTTCGCCAAAGAGGAATCCGAGATGTTGAAGTAGGGATTGTTCTCGGCACTGGGCTGAGTGCTTTGATTAATGAGGTGAATATCGAAATTGTGGTGCCCTATGCCGAAATACCTGATTTTCCAGTTACAACCGTAGAATCGCATTCCGGCCGGTTTGTTTTTGGTACCCTCGGTGGCAAAAAGGTTCTGATTGAACAAGGACGTTTCCACTATTACGAAGGCTATTCGGCAAATCAAGTTGTTTTGCCAATTCGGATTATGAAGCAGCTTGGAGCTCATACTCTCCTGGTTTCCAATGCTGCCGGAGCTATTAACCTGTCG
Organism: uncultured Bacteroidales bacterium; assembly: GCA_937981765.1. GTDB lineage: Bacteria > Bacteroidota > Bacteroidia > Bacteroidales > Salinivirgaceae > JAAYQU01. The sequence goes on along the minus strand of CALJOM010000009.1, from coordinate 130,095 downwards.
TTTGAGGTTGGGTCGCTCATGGCAATAACCGATCATATAAACCTGCAATTTATCAATCCTTTACGAGGGAAAAACAACGAGGAATTAGGAACGCGCTTCCCCGATATGAACAAAGCCTATTCGCCCGAATTATTGGAAAAGATGATGAATATTGCCCAACAGCACAACATAACCCTTCATCGGGGAGTGTATGTCTCCATGCAGGGCCCGATGCTAGAAACTGCTGCCGAGTACAGAATGTTGCACCGTTTTGGTGCCGACGCCGTTGGGATGAGTACTACCCCGGAAGTGATTGACGCGGTTCATATGGGAATGAAGGTGGCAGCGGTGAGTGTTTTGACAGATGAGTGCGATCCCGATAATCTTAAACCGGTTGAATTATCGCAAATAATTTCCGTAGCAAACCGTGCCGAACAAAAGTTAGTGATACTTTTTAAAGAATTGATTAAGCAGTTGTAACATTATGTCAGTTATTCTAATTAATGCCGGGTTATCGTTTCTAACAGCTGGATTATGGATATCTCTTTCAACCTGGGTAGCCGAACGGCTTGGAACAAAAACCGGAGGTGTGGTGGCTCTTTTGCCCAGTACGGTACTGGTGTCGCTTCTTTTTGTAGCGTTCACCATGGGTAGCCATTTTGCCGCTGAAGCAGCGTTAACGGTGCCTTTAGGAATGGCTATAAATTCTATTTTTCTTTTGGTTTTTGTAGCAATTGCAAACCGAGGTTTATTAACTTCTATTTCTCTATCGCTACTTATATGGGCCCTGTTGGCGCTATTTTTTCGTTGGCTAAACCTAAAATCGATGCTCATTATTCTAACTGTCTTTTTAGCAGTTGTGGTTACTGCATACCGAATATTAGAGCATGTCCTTAACGTAGAATCAATATCCAAGCGCGAGCAACCGTTTAGAATCTCAACTCTTCTATATCGAGCCCTTTTTGCTGGTTCGATAGTTGCATTTACTGTGGTTATTAGTAAAGTTGCTGGCCATTTTTGGACAGGAATTTTTAGTACATTTCCTGCCGTTATGCTTACGAGTATGGTTATTCTTACTCGGGCACAGGGGATAGATTTTGCCAAAGCTACGGCTAAAACAATGATACTTGCCAGTGGCAATATTGTTGTCTATGCTTTGGCTGTATCGATGTTGTACCCAAAGATGGGATTACTTGTTGGAACATTTATTGCTTTTTCCCTGTCAGTTGTTTTCCTGATAATGATTTTACCCATTTTACGCCGTTCGCGATGAATTTAGATCACGAATATTTTATGCGCCTGGCATTTCAAGAGGCTTTGGCTGGGTATGAAAACGACGAGGTTCCTATTGGCGCGGTGGTTGTTTCCAACAATAGGATAATTGGTAAAGGATACAATCAAACCGAGTTGTTGAAAGACGTTACTGCACATGCCGAATTGATTTCCATCACTGCTGCCATGCAATCGCTGGGGGCCAAGTACCTTCAGGGCTGCACGCTTTATGTTACTCTTGAACCATGCACCATGTGTGCCGGGGCTTTATATTGGGCTAAAATTTCCAGGGTGGTTTTCGGGGCCAGCGATCCTAAATACGGAAGTTCGAAGTTTGGCAATCTTTATCATCCCAAAACTGAAGTTATAGGTGGAATAATGGCCGACGATTGTGCGGATCTTATCCGCGACTTTTTTGAGAAAAAACGGAAGTAGGTTTTTAGGGTTAGTTTACCTTTGCACAAAAACTACACTATGAAGGAAAGCTCCTTTATTTCCCCACCCATTCTTTAAAGGCACGATTTTTCAAACGGCTCACAGTTACCGACTCTTCAAAAGGTGGTGAAAGTTTTAGCACCAGTTTCCCACCAAAATAATCTTCAAAAGAAACAATCGATTTGATGTTAACAATCAAATTGCGGCTTGCACGGAAGAAAATGTCGGGGTTAAGCTCATATTCAAGCTCTTCAAGAGTGTGGTCAACCACATGGTCGCTTTTGTCGAAGAGGCGGGCAAAGGTAATTTTGTTAAAACTGTAAAAGTAGGCAACATTGTCCACTTCGATTTTATAATAAGCCTTGGCACCATGAACCAGCAGGCGGGTGCGATATTTTTTAACTCCGTTTTTCACAGCTTCCAATAGGTCGGATATGTTTAGGTCTGATGGTTTAGTGGTTGTTTGTTTTTCAAATTTTTCAATGGCATAACGTAGTTCGCTTTCTTTGATAGGCTTAAGCAAATAATCGATGCTGTTTACCTTGAATGCACTAATGGCGTAATTGTCGTAGGCTGTTGTGAAAATTACCGGAGTGGTTATTTCAAGCCGTTCAAACACCGAAAAGCAGATTCCGTCGGAGAGCTGAATGTCCATAAAAATAAGGTCGGCACTCTGTTCAGAAAGCCACTCCACGGTTTCGCTTACGCTATCGGTACACCCCACTACTTTCCACTCGGGGCGTAGTTTATGAACCATTCCGCTTAGCAATTGCTGATTCGGGATTTCATCTTCAACAATCAATAACTTGACAATATTTGTAATCATCCGCATTCTTTTTATGGGTTAGGGTATGTAGAAATCTGATGTGTAACGTGAAAATCGATTGCCATGACGCAGGGGGATTTACAAAATTTATAACAAGGGGACTACAACCTTAAACTCGTTGTTTTGGGAAGACACTTCAATATCCTTTGAAGTCAACCATCGAACCCGCTGAGCAAGATTTGAGAGCCCCTTCTGTGTCGAAAAGGTCGATTCTTTAGGATTCAGATTGTTGGTAACCGTAAGTTGGTGAGTGTTTGCGTGAATATGAATGTTTAAAGGCTGTTTTTTGCTGGCTACGTTATGTTTAAGTGCATTTTCGATTAATAGTTGCAGCGAAAGAGGAGGTAGTTCTTTTTCACGTGCCTCGGCGGCTATGGAAAAATCAATAACCAATCCCTCTCCAAATCGTTCTTTGTGTAGATCGATGTAGGAGCGTATGGCTTCGAGTTCTTCAGCCAAGGTTACCGATGTTTTTTTGCTGTGTTGAAGCACATAACGGTAAATGTCGGTAAAATTCTGGGTAAAATTTACGGCAGCTTCTGGGTTATAAATAATAAGCGATTTTAAAACGCTAAGGTTGTTAAACAAAAAGTGTGGGTTTAGTTGGTTTTGCAGTGAATTGTATTCATTCAGGATTTGCGCTTCCCGAAGACGGTCAATTTCCTTGAGTGACCAAATCCATTTTTCGGTAATTCGTAATCCGATGCTAAACATCACCATAATAAATATAAAAATTAGTCCCAAAGCAATTAGCAGCCATACTATTCGTTGCTTAAGAATGTTCTCGAAAATATCGAGGCTGTTGAAGTAAGCAATAGAGAATAGTCCCAATAGCAAACTAATAGCAAAATGAAGTAAAATACGGCTTTTAATTCGCTCTGGTATGGGAAAAAGGCGCTCTGCAATATTGTCGAACAGAACATTAGCCTCTGAAAGCAATACAAAGGTGATAATCACCTGGACGTATATGTGAAACGGAATATTGAGCTCCATTCCGGCCGTTACATTGGTTGCTAACAAAAGAAAAAGGCCTCCTACTAAAGTTACCAGGCCGATGCGTATTAGGGTGTATTTGAGATTATAGGTTGGAATTCGGCTTATAACATGAAAATCTTTCTCCGATATTTCGCCTTTAAATTTGTTCATGTTGAAATCAAATCTAATGCAAAGCTAGCGAATATTGCCTTTTAATCATTGGCAAATCGACTGAAATGATAATTTTTGCTGTTAAGTTGCGGTTTATTTGGCCAAAAATCCCCAAATGGTGAAAAAGGCATAAACAACTGAAGCTATTCCATTCAGGGTGAAAAATACATAGTTTAGGTTGTTCAGGTTTGTTGGGCTTATTTGTGTGTGTTGATAAACCAGTAGGCCAACAAAAACAATGGCCGATAGAATTATCTGCCAATTGGGGTTTATAATTGTGGTTAGGTAGATAATAAAAATAGCTGAGATAGCATGCATGATGCGTGAAATAATTAGAGCCTTTTTTCGTCCAACCCATGCCGGAATACTGAAAAGGTGGTGTTTGCGATCGAAGTCCTCGTCTTGCAGTGCATAAATTATATCGAATCCGCTTACCCAGGCCCATACGGCAAACCCAAGAATAACAGGCAATAGCCTGAATTCACCGGAGACTGCAAGAAAGGCGCCAATGGGTGCTATACCAAGCCCAATTCCAAGAATAAAATGGCTTAAAACCGTAAAACGTTTTGTGTAGCTGTAGCCGATAATTACAGCCAAGGCTATCGGACTAAGATAAAAACATAATGGGTTGATAAAATAGGTGGTTGCGATGAATAAAACCGAATTGATGATTACAAACCATAGCGCCTTGGTTGGTGAAATTATGCCGGCAGGAATCTCGCGCTGAGCTGTGCGCTGGTTTTTTTGGTCCCATTCGCGGTCGACATAGCGGTTGAAACTCATGGCAGCATTGCGGGCAAATACCATGGTGAGGACAACCAACGCCAATTGTATTGTGGTATAGGAATAGCCGTAGTGGTGCGTAGCCATAAAAAATCCGGTTATGGCAAATGGCATAGCAAATAATGTGTGACTGAATTTTACCAACGATAAATAGTTTCGGATGGTATGCATAGTGTCTGTTTAGTTGATAGAACAAAGATAGTGGTTCTGGTATTTGGGTGCAATTATTCAGAGTAGGCGGGGATTTGCTCCAGAAGTGTGGTAGTTTGGTTTTGGAAATCAATCCGAACACAATAATGTTTTAGTCCGTTGGTTAGAAGCAATAAGGGCGATTTATATTCTATGTTGTATTGAACAAGTTGGTTTAGAGCAGTTTCGGAAAGTTTTACTGAAGAGGCCTTACACTCAACAAGCATTATAATTTCTAGTTTTCGGTTTCGAGCTATAATGTCGCAACGGCGATTTCCTAGGTGATTTTTGTGCCCCTTTTCAACCTCCATCAATGCCAACGGATAATGAAGATATTGGCTGAGGTAGTATATTACGTGTTGTCTTACCCACTCCTCTGGGGTTAGCGTAACGTAAAGGCGACGAACTGGATCAAAAATCAACGTTCGACCTTCCTTCCTTTTAAGCTTTGCTTCAATGGGTGGAAAGTTTAGTGGTTCCATTGCTGGTTTTGTTCTTCGTTGAAAGCGTTAATTGGGGGGGTATTAAAAAAAACTACACGGAGATTCTGCCCCGTGTAGCTTTTTGTTGAGGGTTGGATTTTAGTGGTTAAAAAGTTCGTCAATTGTGAGTTCTTTAATATCTCCAAGTTTGGAAAGAACTTTCATATCCATCGATGCTTTATTCCCAAGCATAAGAAAGGTATATTTCTTTCCTGCAATCTTGGAATTGAAAAATTGTGTGAATTGTGGAATATTAAGATTTTGAATTTCACGGTAAATGTCGCGGTTAATGTCGTAATCAATACCACGTTTGAGGTTGCGTTGGTATGTCCAGAAAATGTTTTGTCGTACGGTTCGACTTGTTTCAATTTGCCGTAAAATAGCGTCTTTTGCTTGGTTGAATTGCTTTTCAGCTGCTGGAATGTTGTTCATTAGTTCAATCATTGCGTCGGTAGCAATTTTTATTTTATCGGGCTGAGTTCCAACAAATGCGTTGAGGTAATGCGATTCATCGCTGGTTGGTGGTATGGTATATTGAGCCCATGCTGTGTAGGCTAAGGCTCGTGCTTCACGCATTTCCTGAAATACGATGGAAGAAAGTCCTCTGCCATAAAACTCGTTAAAGAACCGAATTTTTGGATAATCGGCCACATTGTTCTTTTCTCCTTTTGCCATTAAAACAATGTTGGCTTGAACCATATCGAAATTAGTGATAAACACTTCGCTACGATTGGTTTCGCGTTCGGGATAAACTACTTTTTCTGGTAGTGCCAAAAATTCGTTGGGTAGAATATGTTTCTGAGAAATGAGCGGTGCTAACTCTTCCAGGTTTTTTTGCCCGTAATAAAAAATTGTGTGCGGATATTGGTGAAGGCTCTTTATTAGGTCGGTAAGCTCTTCGGGATTGATAGCGGCTAAATCGTTGTTGCTGATAATATCAGTAAAGGAGGAGCGAGCACCGTATTTTCCGTAGTTAAACATTCCTTCCCAAAGAATTTTGTCTTTATTCTTTTTGTCGTTCATCCGATTACGGATTATGCCTTTAACATATTCGTTATAGGCTTCTTGGTCGGGTTTTACGTTGTGGAGGATATGTTCGAGAAGATCGATGGCAATGGGTAAATTTTCTTCCAGACCAGAGATATAAACTCTCGATTCGTCATCGGAGGTGAATACGCCAAATGTTAGTCCATAGCGGAACAACTCCTGTTGTAGTTGTGCAGGGGTATATTTGTCGGTGCCTAGGTATGGCAGGTAGTTAACTGCAAGTTCGAGCTTTTTGGAGTGATCTTTTCCGATTGGAATTATGTAGTAGAGGTTGAATAGCGGATTAACTGTGTTTTTAATATAGCTGAGTGTAACGCCATCTTTAATTGTTTGGGTTTGGATTGCTGATTTAAAATCAACGAAAACAGGCTCAAGGCGTCTTACATTCATATCCATGATTTTGGTAGCAAACTGCGATTGTTTGCTGCGGTCGATTTGGATGGGGGTAATTTTGGGTTTTTCAACTTTAACCACATTGGGGTTAACTCCTGTGCGCTTGTAAACCACTACATAATTGTCGGCAAAGAATTTATTGGCAAAAGCAACCAGATCTTTTTTGGTAATTTTTTCCAATTCGTCGTAGTATGACAGTTGATCAGCCCAATCGCGTCCGTTGGTGAAGGCTGCAACAAAAAGGTGAGCCCGGTTGTTGGTTTCTAACATTTTGAGAGTGTTGAGCTTGAGTTCATTGATAGCAGCTTGTAGCATCCATTCTTCAAATTCTCCGTTTTTAAGTTTGGCTATTTCTTGCAACAGGAGATCTTTAACTTCTTCCAGTGTTTGATTTTGTTTGGGGTATCCGTATAGATAGAGCATTCCGTATTCCTTCATCATGGAAGTGCCGGCACCGGCGTCAAGAACTTTTTGTGCCTGAACCAAGTCAAGATCAATTAACCCTGCTTTCCCATTGCTCAACATTTGTTGAATCAGGGTGAGGTATTTCTCATCTTGCGATTTTATTCCACTACTGCGATAACCCATATACATGTACTCGCTTTTGGGTCCAAAAACTTCGGCTATGCGAATGGTATCAATCGGGTCAGCGGGGTTGTGTTTTATAGGGTCAACTAACGAGCGGTTAAAATCGCCGAAATATTTATCGATTAGCTTTATGGTTTCTTCAAAGTCAATATCGCCCGACAAGCAGAAAGCCATGTTGTTGGGTACATAATATTTTTTGAAATAGTTTTGGATGTTAACCATTGATGGGTTTTTCAGATGTTCGGCCTTGCCAATGGTGGTTTGAGTTCCGTAAACGTGATTAGGGAAGAGGAGTTCCATGAGTTTGTAGTACGATTGGCGGTCGTCGTTATCTTGCCCCATGTTAAATTCTTCGTAAACCGTTTCGAGTTCGGTGTGGAAGAGCCGCAAAACTAATTGTCCGAAGCGACTGCGTTCAATCTTCAACCAACGTTCCAACTCGTTAGAGGGAATATCGTTAATATAAACAGTTCTTTCTGTGGATGTATAAGCATTAGTTCCCCTACCTCCAATGAATTTAATGAGCTTATCGTATTCATTGGCTGCCACAAGTTGAGAGGCAAGTTGTGATACACTATCAATTTTATGATAAATCTGCTTTTTCTCTTCTGGGTCGCTGGTAGTTCTGTGTTGTTCAAACAGATCGGATATCTCGTCGAGATAGGCCTTTTCTTTTTCCCAATCGAGAGCTCCGATTTCGTTCGATCCTTTGAACATCATGTGTTCCAGGTAGTGAGCCAATCCGGTGGTTTCGGCCGGATCGTAACTCGAACCGGCTTTTACGGCAATATAAGTCTGAACTCGTGGTTCATCTTCGTTCTTGGATAAATAAACTTTTAATCCATTTTTGAGGGTATAAATACGCACTCCAAAGGGGTCGTTGGTTACTTCTTCGTATACGTAACCGTTTCGGTCTTTTTTCGTCACGGTTTGAAACTTGGGTTGTTTGCACTGTGCCAGCAATAGTAAGCCTACCAGCAATAGGGACATTTTGTTCATGGTTAATACATTTTGGGGTTTAATTATTGCCCACAAAGTTAAATGTATTTCATTTATTCGTATCAACAGGTGCTGAAATTTTGCATTTGGTTGTTTGTGATACATTAAAGTATTGGGGATAGCATGATTGGTTTTATTTTTACATTATATTTGCATTCGATTGTTGTTTTATGTAAAACTCCAGAAAGAATAATTCAGCAGAGGTTGTGACTGTGAAGTCAAACCATGGTTGAGATCCTCTTAACGAAACTTTAAAAACCTTTATTTTAATCTGTAATATACTGTTCATGAGACATATAACAAAACTTTTGCTTCTGAATTTTTGTCTCTGGAGTTTTCATTTTTCCACGGCCCAGAAATTTACTATTAGCGGCTATGTAAGCGACGCTAAAACCGGAGAGCGACTTATTGGCGTAAATGTTTACGATGCAACCACTTTTAAAGGAACCATTACCAACAGCTATGGGTTTTATTCCCTAACCCTCGATGGCGGCACAATCAAACTTACTTTTTCCATGGTAGGGTTCACTCCCTGGCAAAAAGATATTAACCTTGCCGGAAATCTAACCTTAAATGTGGAACTTGAGCCTGCTATTGAACTTGCCGAAGTAACTGTAGTTGAGCGTTTGGTGGAGAGTTCAGTTACCCGAAATCAGATGGGAGAGGTAACCATTCCCATTAAAATTGTACAAAATCTACCGGCTTTACTAGGAGAAATTGATGTGATAAAATCGGTACAATTGCTTCCCGGGGTGCAATCGGGCTCTGAAGGGATGAGTGGAATGTATGTGCGAGGCGGAGGCCCCGATCAAAACCTTATTCTGCTCGACGGCGTTCCGGTGTATAATGTAAACCATTTGTTCGGTTTTTTTTCTGTTTTTAATCCCGACGCTATTCAAAACTTTAAGCTCATAAAGGGAGGCTTCCCGGCACGCTATGGAGGCAGGCTCTCTTCAGTGCTCGACATTACTATGAAGGAGGGCAACAACAAAAAAGTAAAAGGGGCAGCTTCCATCGGACTTATAGCATCGAAGATCACCATAGATGGCCCCATTGGGGAAAACACAACCTACATTATTTCAGGACGTAGAACCTATCTCGATGTTTTGACATTCCCCTTTATTAAATTGGCACAGGCTCAGGAGGGAGTCGATGAACTGATGGCCGGTTATTTTTTTCACGACCTGAATGCCAAAATTAACCATAAAATCTCCGACAAACATCGCATCTTTTTAAGCCTTTACACAGGAAAAGATAAATTCTACAGCCGTATGAAGCAAGATTATACTTCCACTACCGTCGATGAATACGGGCATCTACACCAAGAAACCAATACGTTTCAGGAAAAGGTCGAACTGTGGTGGGGGAATATTACCACTGCTTTACGATGGAATTATTTAATCAACAATAAGTTGTTTTCCAACACCACGGTTACTTACAGCCGATATAAGATGTTGATTGGCAATTTTATGAAAGATAGAAATTCTTCATTCGATATGTCGTACCAATCGGGTATTTACGATTTGGGGACTAAAGTGGATTTCGATTATTATCCTAATCCAAGGCACAATATTAAAACCGGAGTATCACACACCTATCACACCTACAACCCCGGAGTATTAGCAATCTTTGTTAAAGAAACATCGGGAAATAACAATCAGGCTGAGTTTCGGGCGGGCAATAATCAACTCTATTCCAATGAAATTTCTGTTTACGCTGAAGACGATATCGATGTTGGTTTTGGTTTTAAAGTCAATCCGGGGTTGCATTGGTCAGGATTTTATACCCATGAAAAGTTTTATCATTCGCTTCAACCGCGTATTTCAGCAATGTATCTGGTAACGGAAAAATTATCCGTTAAAGCTGCTTATGCTCAAATGTATCAATACATAAACCTTCTTACCAATTCCAACATAGGGCTACCAACCGATTTGTGGGTGCCGGTAACCACCCGAATTAAACCAAACAATTCGCACCAAATTTCTTTTGGGGCCGGCTACGAAATTAACCGCGACCTGGAGGTAACCGCCGAAACCTTTTACAAAACAATGGATAATATTATAGAATATAAGGAGGGTGCGTCGTATTTTAGTTTAAATAACGACTGGCAGGAGAAAATTGCTACCGGTATAGGCTGGTCGTATGGCATTGAGTTGCTGCTAATGAAAAAATACGGGAATATCACCGGCTGGATTGGTTACACATGGTCGAAATCGATGAGGCAATTCAATCGGCCAGGAGAAGTTATTAGCTTTGGAAAAGAGTTCCCTTACAAGTTCGACCGCAGGCACGATATCAGCATTGTTGTCACGCACAAATTCGGCGATAACTTCGATATTGGAGTCACCTGGGTTTACGGAACAGGCAACCCTACCACCCTCGATTTGCAACAATACCCCTCACTTGACCAGGTTTTGAATGGTTCGAACGGAACACCTGATATTCCGTATTACGAAAATCGGAATAACTACCGTATGCCGCCGTATCATAGGCTCGATGTGGGTATGAACTTTCACAAACAGAAAGAACATGGTAGGCGAACCTGGAATGTTGCTGTTTACAATGCCTATAACCGTAAAAACCCCTTTTATCTATCCTATGGTTATGATAATCATGGTAATGAAAAACTTTATTCCTTTAGCCTTTTCCCTTTGATACCATCCGTTTCGTGGAGATATGAATTCTAACGCTTGCAATGTTTTATCATGAAAATATTTTTTTCAATGAAAGCTTTACTACCTTCACAACTACTCATAGTTACGTTTTTTTTATTCAGTTGCCGTACAGAGATAGAATTTAAACCCGAGGAGTGCCAGTCGAAAATTGTTATCAATTCGGTTATCTATGTTGATAGCCTGATAACTTGTTATGTGCATCGAACCAACTTTGCTCTTGAATCCAATCGAAGAATTACTCCATTGCCCGATGCCTTGGTGCAACTTGAAATTGATGGGGTAATCTCTGATACCTTGACTCATGTCGCAAACGGCAAATTTACCAGCCGGATTATTGCGCAACACCAGAAGATATATCGCTTTATTGTTTCGCGGGAAGGGTTTCCAACGGCATCTGCACAAAGTTCGGTGTTAACGCCCACTCAGATAATTAGTCTGGAAAAAATAGGTTCTGGGGTAACTACTTCGGGCACCTATTTCACCAATTTCAGGATGACATTGGAAAATGACCGTAACAACCTAGGATTTTATGCGTTTATCCCCTTGGTGGAGAAAAACTATTTTGCTTGGGACGACTCCACTCAAGAATTGAGCTACCTTTCTCCTTTATACATTGACATGAGCCGTTCCAGGGGGATAGAATTTTCCAAACATTCTAGCAGAATACGGCTGCACGATTTAGAAAGTTTTGAAATGTATTATTTCACAGACAAACTCACAAGTTCTGGGAATACTTCCATTATAGAACTAACCATAGAGCATTACGATTCCTCCCAAAATTATTTGGCAAATATGTTTCTTCTGGTAGAAAAACTTTCGGAAGATTTTTTTCTTTATGAACAATCCTTGTCGGCATTATGGAATAGCAACAACTTTAGCCTTTTTTCCCAGTCAATACAGGTGTTTAATAACGTTGACAACGGAATGGGTATTGTTGGCACTTGTTTAAGTTATCCGCCTGTTTTAGTTTCGCCCCCGAATGTGCCTTAAAATTTTCCTCCTGCGCTGAAAAATAATAGTGATTCTTTGGTGGTGTTCAAATATCGGATAGATAAGGCGCATTGCAGTTTTTCCAAGGGCTGATATTGAAGCCCGCCTATGAAAAAGTGAGCCTTGCTTAGGTTTAGTGGCGCCGATTGGTTAATGTAATCGTGGCGGGCAAACACATCGAATTCCTGGATTAGTTTTACGCTGGCAAAGGATGAATAGCCCCAGTATTTCCGATTGTTGCCAAATTTGTAGTTAGTTACCTGGCTGAATTCTGTTCCAATTCTTAGTCGGTTTGTTTTATAACCCGCAAAGGCTGCCAATGTGCTTTTGTAAGGTGCCTCCATGATTTGTTCCGAGGCAGGAGCATAATCTGCATAAATCTTTAGAATTGCTCCCGAAACAGGGTACCACTCAACATTGCTGGCGAACAACAGTTTTCCGTTATTATCCTGGTATCTGAAAGGTCCATCGCCGTTGGTTACCGAAATTTGAAACAGAGCTTTGTTTTGAAGGTTTATGTCGGTTTGAAACCCAAAATCTGCCGGATTTCCATATCGATGAATTTCCTGAAAAGTAAAATAAACATACCTATATCCCCAGAATTTATCTTGTGTGGTTAGGTATTGAGTGTTGAGCAATTGTCCGAATTTTAAAGAAATGTAGGATGTGGGGGAATATTTTAGTTCAGCCATTTTTAAAAACACCGTGTAGCTGCTTCCTTCACGATACCTGACTATGAATAAATTGCCAAGGGAATCGCTTACGTTGATATCTCCGGTAGTACGGGCAACATCAAAAATAAGAGTACCCTTAAACTGTTGGGTTTCGGCCGAATAGCCCAAAAGTGCAGTGGGCATTTCAAAACCGTTTATCGGGTTGTTACCTTTCAAGTTGTAGTAATACGATGCGAAAATATTTGCCCACAACTTGGTTTCTACCGGATTGGGAGTTGCTGGAAGCGTGTCTTGCGAATTTGCAGTAAAATGAATGCAGAACAATAGAATCGCTGCGAGTTTACCATTATGCATTGCCATATTTTGAGGATCAGGATTTATACCACTCGTATCCAGGGCTCAGTGCGTTGATGCAACTGTCCGAAATCTATCGGAAGGATACCGTTTGCATGAAGAATATCCTTTACCTCGTTAACCGTTTCCGGGCTGACGGCAATAAGTAGTCCGCCGCTGGTTTGTGGGTCGCAGAGGATGGATTTTTGCGATTCGTGAGAAAGTTGAACAAACTGTCCGTAACTCTCCCAGTTTCGTAGTGTTCCTCCGGGAATGCATTTTTGGCCTATGTATTGCTCAGCTTCAGGAATAATGGGAATCTTATCGAACCAAATTTCTGCCGAAAGATTACTTCCCTGACACATTTCCAGCAAATGACCCAAAAGCCCGAATCCGGTAACGTCGGTAATTGCTTTTACTCCCTTGATTTGCCCTAGCTTTTCTCCTACACTGTTTAGCTTAGACATTATTTCGGGAGCTATATTCATGTGTTCTTCGCGGAGTATGCCTTGTTTTTGGGCTGTGGTAAGAATTCCAACGCCTAGTGGTTTGGTAAGGAAGAGTTTGCAGCCTTCGGTTGCGGTGTCGTTGCGTTTCAGGTTTACGAGGGTAACCCGACCGGTAACCGCCAGCCCAAAGATTGGTTCCGGAGAATCGATACTGTGCCCGCCGGCAATGGTTATTCCCGCTTCGCGACATGCCTGGCGTCCACCTTCCAACACTTGCTGTGCCACTTCGGCCGGGATTTTGTTAACCGGCCAGCCCAAGATGGCTATAGCCATAAGGGGTTTGCCTCCCATGGCATAAACATCGCTAATGGCATTCACTGCGGCTATGCGTCCAAAAGTAAACGGATCGTCCACAATGGGCATAAAGAAATCGGTGGTGCTGATTATTGCTGTTCCATCCTCAAGGTCATAAACTGCTGCATCGTCGCGGTTTTCGTTACCCACCAGCAATTTTGCGTCTCTATACGATTCTGCATTCGTTTGCAGAATGGTGGTTAATACTTTGGGCGATATTTTACAACCGCATCCGGCTCCGTGGCTGAATTGTGTTAATTTTATCGGTTCCATGGGTTATTTATTTTAAACTAGTTGATGTTCTTTTGCTGTTTTCAAAATCTTTAGAGCGTTTTCTAGGGTATTGATGGAGGGGAGTGTCAATGGAATGATATTGTCGTGTGTGTGTTTGCTTAGGCTTTTTAGGTAGATTTTGTCATAATACTTTAATGCTATCCGGGCAACTTCTTCAAAATTATTCTCTTCCAAACTCTTAATTGCTAGTTGAACATTTTGTCCTCCAAGGCGCTTCGATATTTTATAGATAGCTTCGGCAAGCTTCTCTTTCCCATGGTGAGCGTATTCCTGTACCAACAACGGAATTCGCTCTTCTGCAGGAATTTGAACAAAAATGAGATACGACCTTTGCATTTGTTCAAAGAAGGGTAGGGGAATCTTTACCGTACCAATGTTGTGGCTTTCGTCTTCAACCCAAATTGGCAATGAACAACTGAGTTTGGAAATTTCATAATGTAGGTTGTTTTCAAATTGTTCAACCGTTGGTTGTTTTCCCATACCAAGACCACCGAAAACCGAACCTCGATGGTTAGCCAAATATTCCAGATCGATAGTTTGTTGTCCAAGTTTTTGAAGTTCTTTCAATATTAACGACTTCCCACTGCCGGTAAATCCTCCCAAAACTATTAGGTTCAGAGGTTTCCCTACCTCTGTTAATACAAAGTTTCGGTAGGCTTTGTATCCCCCTTTGATTCGTAGGATAATCTGAAACCCATTATTGACCAAATGTTGCGCAAACGCTTCACTACGCATGCCTCCTCTCCAGCAGTGCACCACAGCTTTTCCGTTGGGGGCAACCTTTTTGGCTTCGGTAACAAACCAATCGAATTTTGGTGTTACCAACTGATAGCCTAGTTTTATAGCTTCTTCAGCCGATATTTGTTTATAGGTTGTGCCAACCTGAGCCCGCTCTTCATCCGTAAAAAGCGGTATGTTAAAGGCACCTGGAATATGACCCCGACTAAATTCGCCCGGCGAACGAACGTCGATAACCGGTAATCCTGACAATAGCGCTTCTTCTACCGAAACTTCCCTGCTCATCAGTTTCTCATACATTGAAATTTCGTGCAAAGTTATTAATTGTCAAGGTTCGATATGCTGAAGAAGGTATAGAATTTTGTTTCTTTTGAAAATCTACCGGCCATTTATGCTGAGTGCCATTTAATGGGCAGCGTTCAATATCAAGCGTTTATCTCATCGTAATTACAAATTTGTTCGTAAAGCATTACTTTTGCCCAAAAATTGTAAGAAATACACAAGTCAAGAAAATGAGTTTAAAATCATTAAATGTCCACTATGAAAATCAGCGTTCAACGCCCCAGATTATATATCGAAACCTACGGTTGCCAGATGAATATTGCCGATAGCGAAGTGGTAGCCGGAATACTTCGTCAGCAGGGATATGATTTAACTCACGAGCTTGAGAAAGCCGATTTGGTATTGATAAATACCTGTAGCGTCCGCGATAATGCCGAACAACGAATCTGGGGACGCCTCGACTATTTTCGGGCAATTAAACGAAAAAAAAGGTTTTTATTGGTTGGGGTTATTGGATGTATGGCCGAACGGCTTGGTGAAGAACTTGCCGCCCACGAGGCTGTGGATATTGTGGCGGGTCCCGATTCGTACCGCGATTTGCCTCTATTGCTCGATCGGGCTCGGAGCGGAGCAAAGGGAATTAATGTCGACCTGAATGATATTGAAACCTATTCGGGAATAAACCCTGAACGCATCGATGAGAAAACCATTTCGGGATTTGTTAGCATTATGCGCGGATGCAACAATTTTTGTACCTATTGCATTGTGCCCTATACTCGCGGACGTGAACGCAGCCGCGACCCTCAGGATATTATCCATGAAATGGAACACATGGCGGCCAACGGTTTTTATGAAATAACGCTCCTGGGTCAAAATGTAAACAGCTACAGCTGGAAAAACGGACTACAAACCATAGCGTTTCCCCAATTGCTTGAAATGCTGGCGCAAGAATTTCCCCAACTTAGGTTGCGATTTACTACATCGCATCCTAAAGATATTTCTAACGATCTGTTGCATGTTATAGCCCGATATCCCAACGTGTGCAAACATATACATCTACCCGTTCAATCAGGAAGTAATATCGTTTTGGAGCGCATGAACCGGAAATATACCCGGGAATATTACCTGGAGCGGGTGGCAGCCATTCGCAGCATAATTCCCGATTGTAGCCTTACTACCGATTTATTCTGTGGTTTTTGTGGCGAAACCGAGGAAGATTTTCAGCAAACCCTGTCGCTTATGGAGGAGGTTAAATTCGATGCTGCCTATATGTTCAAATATAGCGAACGTTCCGGAACCTATGCCGCCAAAAAACTACGCGACGATGTTCCCGAGAATATTAAAATAGAGCGATTGAACCGAATGATAGCCCTTCAGAACAAAATTTCTAAAGCACTGAATCAGGTAGAAATCGGAAAAACATTCGAAGTTTTGGTAGAGGGGCACTCAAAAAAGTCGAAAAACGATGTAGTTGGTCGCACCTCTCAGAATAAAGTGGTGGTTTTCCCCGATAAGGGTTTTAGTTCCGGACAGTTAGTTTTGGTCAAAATTATTAAAGCCACTTCAGCAACACTAATTGGAGAAGCAACAGTTTAAAAAATAACGGTAATGAGTAATTTAATTAATGAATTTCGTGAATATCGGGCTAAGATGAACGAGAAAATTTTGGCCACCGATAACAAAATCGTGAAGCGGCTTTACAGCCTCGACACAATTACTTATCAAGACGGAGCCCTCTCAACTAAAATTAAGGAGATGCTTGGCCTGGCAACCTCGACCGTTTTACGGTGCGACGATTGCATAAAATATCACCTTGAGCAATGTTATAAGGAGGGAGTTACTCTCGAAGAGATAATGGAAATTTTTGGAGTTGCCTCGGTAGTAGGGGGCACTATTGTAATTCCACACATGCGAAGAGGATTGGAATATTGGTTGGAATTGTGCAATCATGAAGAAAGGGGCGAATAAATTATTCGCCTTCCGAAAAATTTTGATTCATCGGACACGATTTGCCGCAACCACGGTGGCAACCCCAAATGCTTTTTTTTTCAGGTGAAAAAAAACGGTAGAAAGTCCGCAAGGTTACTATTGCAGCGATAATTAGAATCAGATATACGGTTATAAATTGCCACATAGTGTTTTTTCTTCTAAACACGTGAATCATGATAATGTTCTGGTAAGGTTACGTAATAATTAATAATCCCGCTTGATAAACTCCCACAGCTAAAATGTAAGCCAGTAGTGTGGTGTATAAAACCAGGAAAACCGGATATTTCCACGAGCCTGTTTCTTTTTTAACCGTAAACACTACCCCTACACACGGGAAATAGATTAAAACAAATACCAGAAAAGTCAACGCTTTTACTATCGATTTTTGATTTGTTTCGCGCTGAGCAACCAAAGCCAGCTTTTCCTGGAGAGTTTCGTTGGGTGTCACGAGGTGCTCGAGTTGGTAAATAACACCCATGGTGCTGATAATTACTTCTTTGGCTGCAATGCCTGTAATAATGCTTACTCCTAATTTCCAGTCCATTCCTGCCGGGCTTAAAATGGGTTCAAGCACTTCTCCAATTCTTCTTAAATACGATTGCCCTAACAATTGAACTTTGTAAGAAGCAATTACGGAGTCGATTTTTTCACTTTTAATTTCCTCGGAATAGGGGCTTTGTTCGATAATTGCCATTTCCTTTTTTGCTTGTTGCTCCAGCGCAGTGTTTCTGGGGAAATATCCAAGTGCCCAAATAAAAATCACGGCAATGAGGATTGTTCCACCTACTTTTCGCAGGTATTCGAAACTTTTGTCCCACATATTCAATAGCACAACTTTTGGTGTAGGAAATCTATACGGCGGGAGTTCCATCACAAAAGGGGCATCCTGCTTGGCAAAAATGATTTTTTTAAACAGTAGAGCAGTTATCGCGGCCAGAAAAATTCCAAGTAAATAAATTCCCATTAGTACCAGAGTAGGATAGGGCAAAGCAAAGGCCGAAATAATTAAAATATAAACCGGTAACCTTGCGCTACACGACATAAAAGGGATAATCAATAATGTCAAAAACCGATCGCGTTTGTTTTCAATAATTCGGGTTCCGAGTATTGCCGGAACATTGCATCCAAACCCCATTAGCAAGGGAATAAAACTTTTTCCGTGAAGACCAATTTTGTGCATCAGTTTATCCATTATAAATGCAGCACGTGCCATATAACCGGTGTCCTCCATCAGGGAAATGAAGAAAAAGAGAATCAGAATGTTTGGCAGAAAAACCAATACGCTTCCTGCTCCATTGATAATTCCGTCGATAAGCAAATCACGGAAAGGGCCATGTGGCAGAAGCGAGGCTAGAAACCCGCCTAACCATTCTACTCCGCTCTCTATCCAACCCATGGGATATTCTCCCAGATTGAATGTAGTGTAGAACATTAGAAACAGGAAGAGGAAAAAAATCGGAAACCCAAGATATTTGTTAGTAAGGAAACTATCGATTATTTCGGTAGTTTGGCGATAATCAGTGGGATTCTGTGTGTAGGTTTCCCTTAATGCTCCGGAAATGAATCCATAGCGAGCGTCGGCAATTACAGTCTCGGTTTTTTCTTTATAGTAGGCCGAAATTCTTTTCTGCCACTCCTTGGTGAGGGTATGAATTTCGTTGAAATTTTCAACCTTCGATAAAATGCCGCGTAAATAGGCATCCGATTCCAGCATTCGCAGCGCAATATAGCGGGGAGATCTTCTGGCTGTTATATCGGGATTTTTGTTTATAACGGCTTCCAGTTGTTCAATTGCTTTTTCAATTTCGGTTCCGTAGTTAATGTGGATATGTCGAACCACAGGATCGCGGTCTTCGAAAAGATCCACTATTTTTTTCAATAAGGTTTCAATTCCTTTATTTTTATTACCGACGGTTGGCACAATTGGAATCCCGACCAGTGAAGCAAGGTCATGGTGGTTTAGGCGAATGCCTTTTTTGATCATTTCATCGTACATGTTGAGCGCCATGATTACCTTAATATCCATGTCGATTAACTGGGTAGTAAGGTAGAGGTTTCGCTCCAGATTGCCCGCATCAACAACATTAAGCACTATGTCGGGCAATTGTTCGAAAATAAAGTTTCTTACATAGAGCTCTTCTGGAGAGTAAGCCGAAAGGCTATAGGTGCCTGGTAAATCCACAAATGTTATGATGTAGTCGTTGTAGTTCACGGAGATTTTTTTCGAATCTACCGTTACTCCACTGTAGTTTCCAACTTTTCCCCGGGCACCGCTTAAGGCATTAAACAGGGTGGTTTTTCCGGAATTGGGATTTCCAACAAGAGCTACAACAATCGTATTGCGACCCTCGGAAGATTTTACTTTGAGTTGTTGAGAATCTATAATGTTCAGATGAGCATCGTTTTCGGGTAGTGAACCTTCATCAACAGGAACAACTTCAATTAGGTCGGCTTCGGTCTGACGGAGAGAAACATTATATCCCATAATTCTGTATTCAATGGGGTCGCGGAGCGGAGCATGTTTAACAACATGAACCGTTTTCCCCTTTACAAACCCCATTTCCGTGATACGGTGACGAAACTCGCCATGCCCCAGTATTTTGGTAATTATCCCCGATTCTCCCGTTTTGAGTTCTGATAATTTCATGCGAAATGAGCTTTTACACCAAGCAAAGGTATAGATTTTTATTAAGAACTATTATAAATTATAAATAACAAAACTTTGCCCGTGGTGTTCAATTCTGTTGTCAACGCTAGTGCTTAAAATTATTTGTTTTCAGGGGGATTGGATTCACGGAAAAAAGATGTATATTTAATGAGTGAATTTGACCCTTATCCAGGTAGTTATTAATGGCTTATTATTTTTTTTACTGAGTGCTTAGCCATTTGCAGGAGAGTAGTGTTATGGATGTAAACCAACTTTCGAACGAGGAACTACAACGGTACGTAAACAGTCTGGAGAACGAAATTCAACAGCTCAGAGGTAAAATGTGTTACAACGATAAAACTTTTGAGCAAATTTTTTCCAATCAGAAAAAAAACATTCTGGTTAGCGATTTCAACACCGGACGTATTGTGTATGCCAATCCTGTGGCATGCGAGTTTTATGGATACTCTTTCGACGAGTTTTCTAATCTATTTCTAAGTACACTATTTGCCAGTAGTTCTGCTGACTTGATTTCGGTTGACGGAATTGTTAGACATCGAAAAAACGATGGAACAGAGGTCGACGTTGAGATCAACAGCAGTGAGTTTACTTTGGAAAATATCAAGTATCGGCTAACAATTGTATCCGACCTAAAGACACATGCCGATAGTTTTTCGGCCAAATTTCGAGAAACCTTCTCTCTATATACCGACGTTCTGGTAGGCTTCTTTTCTTTCGATAATAACTACACAATTCAAAACTGCAATAGGAGTCTATCCCAAATTACCGGGTATTCTATTCCGGAATTAGTTGGAATGAATTTTTTATCGCTCATAGACCTGAAATATCATCAACAGGTTATTGATAATCTTTTAGAATCTAACGAAGCTCGCACTGAGGTAGAGGGAATTCGTAAAAACGGCAAAACCTATCCAATGATGATTCAATTCCGTGATGGAAATCATCATGAGTTCGTACCTACTTATGCGGCCATTCGTGATATTACTGAAATGAAAAAATCCGAAGAGAAACTCACTCTTACCAAAGATACTTTCGTAGGCATTTTTAATACACTCACCGAGGCAATTTATGTTCTCGACAAAAACAATCGGTTTGTTGATGTAAACGATGGAGCCGTCAAAATGTATGGCTATCCGAAAAGAGAACTAATCGGAAAAAGCCCTTCGGATGTATCGGCTCCGGGTTACAATAATCTTGATAACGTTATAGCTGCTTCAAAAAGGGTTATGGAAACCGGCATCTCCGAACAATTTGAATTTTGGGGAGTGCGAAAAAACGGCGAAATTTTTCCTAAGGATGTAATCTTAAACAAAGGCAAATACTTTGGGGAAGATTGCATAGTGGCTACGGCGCGCGACATTACCGAACGTAAAACTTTAGAAAAAAAATTACAAAAGGCAAAAGAAGCCGCCGAAGAGAGTGAGCGACTAAAAACAGCCTTTCTTCAAAATATGTCGCACGAAATTCGTACGCCACTTAATGCCATTCTCGGTTTTACGCAAATGCTCGGGAATTTTAAACAGAGTGATGAAAAACGCAAGAGTTTTATCTCTATTATAGAAACCAGCGCGCACCAATTGCTCAACATTGTTAACGACATCCTTATAGCTTCCTCGCTGGAAACCGGGCAGGAGCGCGTTCATTACGATAATGTGTGCATCAACAACGTGTTGCTGGATTTGTTTGCCATTTATAAAGAAAAAGCGCAAACGAAAAATATCTCTTTGTATTTGAAAACCGGCTTGAATGATGAACAATCTTTCGTTAAAACCGATAAAACAAAAATTACCCAAATCATTAGCAACCTGCTTTCCAATGCTGTGAAATTCACTAATCAAGGATTTATTGAGTTTGGTTACCATTTGAGTCAATCCGATGGAGAAGAAAAATATCTGTTGTTTTATGTAAAAGACACCGGTATTGGAATTAGTCCTGAATGGCAGCAGATAATTTTCGACCGATTCCGGCAAGTAGAAAATCAGGAATTTCGAAAATACGGTGGTAATGGCTTGGGATTAGCCATTGCCAAAGGTTTTGTGGAACTTTTGGGAGGGAAAATCTGGGTTGAAAGCAAACCCAGCGAGGGCTCAACCTTCTTTTTTACTACGTCTTACATTTCGGTAGATTCCGATCCCCAAGCTCGGGATGTTGTGCAACCTCTCGAGGTTGAACCTCTGGTATTAATTGCCGAAGACGAAGATATTAACCTGCTTTACATTGAAGAACTGCTAAATCTATGGGGTTATCAGATAATTCATGCTAAAGACGGCCGTGAGGCTATAGACATGGCAGTGAATAATCCTCGGTTAGCCCTGATTTTGATGGACATTAAAATGCCCGAAATTGACGGATACACAGCTGCTAAAATAATAAAACAGCAACGCCCGGAACTACCCATTGTTGCCCAAACTGCCTATGCTCTCGAGCACGAGAAACAACGCTACAGTGATGTCTTTGATGAATATCTCACCAAGCCCGTTGCTCAGGGGAAACTAAAAGAAACCCTCGAAAAATACATCAAACAAGTAGCCCGTTAGGAGATTGTGTTGGGAGTTTGTTTCATTTTGGTTTATGCATATGTTGGTAAAGTTTTTTAGTGTGGTATTTCCTAACCATCAATTTTTAGATATCCCCAGTCTTTGATTTTTGCTACAACAAAGATGAGGTACCCTTTGCGTGAGATAATTAGTTAAATGATTCCCCACTAGTTTGTTCTTGAGGAGAATTATTTAACCATTGTATTATGGAAGGTAACTACAAACAGTGTAACTAATTCGTCTTGTACCCATCCACAAGGTGAGTAACACCTCCGCCTAAACCTCCCCATCGCAACTGTTGAGCAATGCCCTCTAAAATCATTGCACTTGGGAATATTTGGGCCTTATTTCGATTTCTTTTTTTCTTTTTCTCAAAAAAGTTGTTGTTGAGCTATTCTCCGTAAAATCTATGATGTAATTCGTGGGTTAAAACCTTGTGGATAGAGTTTGTGTCATAAAGTTCTTTGTTCATTCGATCTATAAGTATCATCTGCTCGTTTTGGAAACTTCCTCTATTCCCGTCAAAAACCATATAAATGGCTGTTTCCCCTGATAATTTGTAATTCTGTGTAAGAAGTTTCTCGCAGTTTTATATGGTGGTTTCAATAATTTGGGCCATATTTTTTTGAATGTATTCAATTAATGATTCCACCTTTGTTTGATACCCTTCATTCCAGTACTCCAACCACGAAATTGGTCTCCCGCCGTTCATGGGAACACAATAAAGCGGTAAATTATTAAAGGCGTCATAATAGGTATTTGTGTTCCTTTTGGTAAACAAGGCATTCTTATAATGAATCCTTAAAACTTCGCTGATTGCATCATAAACCGGTAATGAGAGTAATGAATCAACCAATCCCTGACGTTTTTTATCGTTCAAATTTTAAAAATAGTTGTTCTTAACGGAATTCGTTCCTTCATTTTTACAAATAAATCCATTTTTCAGATTTTAGTTGCAGATAATTCATTATGGCGTAAAATCTTAATGCGGGTTCCGTAGAAATTATTATTCTGAGTTCTTCTGATTTGGAGGTTTGGGATAAAACTTCTTTGGAAAGCAGTTTTTGGTGTGTAAAAAATTAGCAAAAAAAAGTAAAAGTAACAATAGGTAAGGCATTATTTTTCTACCTTTTATTGATTTTGAGAATCAGTGTTTCACTAAACAAAACTAAGTATTAGGTTTAACGTTTTGCCCAGGCTGAGAAGAGAAATACAAAAACGTTAACCTCTCAAGGCAAAATACGTAACTGTGCGAAGGTGTTGAAACTTACTGTCAATAATAACAATCCGAGTACCGATTGAAGAAGTTGCTTTTTCAGAGCGCTAAATTTAAAGATTATTAACTATGGTTTTTAATAACAATTCCACTCAAGTATAGAAAAAATGAAAATTAACGCTTGTTTTTATTGATTTTTTAACAAATCATTAACTATATAGATAAAAACATTAATCTCATTGTTTTAAAGAGAATGAGCCATAGAACACTTTTCTTGGTGTTGCAATTTAGTGGAGAACTTAAACTTAGCTTTGCAAATTTTCCTGATTGTTTATTGCTTATGCCCTCGTTTTTTTTGCATAACTTTGAAGCACTAATCAGAAATCAAATCATTTCCAACCGAACAAATCACTTTAACCGTCGTTGTTAATGAAATTCACAATCGTTTATTAGTATTATGCAGGAGCGACATAAAAACCGTGAGCAATATTTTCGCGAACAGAGCTATACAACAGAGCATTATGTAATTCCTTTTATTGATAAGATACAACTAATTGATCCCACCGTTTCGGTTCTCGAAATCGGATGCGGGGAAGGCGGAAACATGCTGCCGTTTCTGCAGCGGGGATGTCGTACGGTGGGTGTGGATATGAACAAAAACAAAATTGCCAACGCTCAAAAATTCTATGCAACATTGGAATTGCCGGTGCAACCGGATTTTTTTCTCACCGATATTTACGAGTGGAACTCCACGGAACAATTCGATTTAATTCTAATGCGCGATGTGTTAGAGCATATTCACAATCAGGAACGTTTTTTTAGATATGTGAAAAAATTTCTTAAACCAAAGGGAAAAATTTTTGTTGGGTTTCCCCCATGGCAGAATCCTTATGGAGGGCATCAACAAATATTTGAGTCGTGGGTGTCGAAGTTGCCATACATCCATTTGCTTCCGACCTTTGCCTATAAGGGTATTCTCAGCCTAATGCGAGAGAGTCCGCATGAAATACGCAATGCCCTGGAGATAAAGGAAACCCGAATTACTATTGAGCGTTTTTTTAAAATTGTAAAACAAGAAGACTATCGAGTGGAGCAGGCGGAATATTATTTTATCAACCCAAATTATCAGATAAAATTTGGTTTAAAGCCCCGGCGCCAATGGAAATGGATAACTAAAATGCCATGGATTAGAAACTTTGTTATTACTACTTGTTATGTTTTGCTAACTCCACAATCGTAGCATAGAACCATTATCCAGGTTAAAACTCAAAACTCGATGAAGCATCAGGCAATTTGGGAATTTCTGTGTACCTTTGCCGAAAAGTAAAAAAGATAATCTTATGACCGTTAGAGTACGTTTTGCTCCAAGCCCCACAGGTCCTTTGCATATTGGCGGATTGCGCACTGCACTTTTCAACTATCTGTTTGCCCGAAAACATGGCGGAACATTCATCCTTAGAATTGAAGACACAGATCAAACGCGTTTTGTTCCCGGTGCCGAAGAATACATCATAGAGACGTTTCGCTGGTGCGGAATCAAAATCGACGAAGGGCAAACGGTTGGAGGCCCGCACGAACCTTATCGGCAATCGGAACGCGCCGAAATTTACCGCAAATATGTGCAGCAGTTAATTGATAATGGTTGGGCGTATTACGCCTTCGATACTCCCGAAACGTTAGAAGAACTTCGCAAAGAAGCCGAGGCCAATGGGAAAACGTTTACCTACGATGCTTCAACGCGTATGTCGATGAAGAATTCGCTAACCATGCCTCAGAGTGAACTTCAGCGATTAATAGCCGACAGTACACCCTATGCCGTTCGGTTCAAAATACCGCAAAACAGAGAGGTGGAAATGAACGATATAATTCGCGGACATATCACAGTAAATACCTCTACCCTCGACGATAAAATTTTAATTAAATCCGACGGACTGCCGACCTACCACCTTGCCAATGTTGTTGATGACCATTTAATGGGAATAACCCATGTAATTCGCGGCGAGGAGTGGTTGCCTTCGTTGCCTCTGCATATACTGCTGTATGAAGCTTTTGGTTGGCTTGATTCTATGCCCCAATTTGCACATCTACCCTTGATCTTAAAACCCGAAGGTAAAGGTAAACTTAGCAAACGTGATGGAGATAAAGCCGGATTTCCAGTGTTTCCACTTCGTTGGGTATCGCCCGAGGGAGAAGTTAGCCGCGGATACCGCGAAGATGGTTATCTCCCGCAAGCGGTAGTAAATCTGCTCGCACTTCTTGGATGGAATCCGGGAACTGAACAGGAACTTTTCACCATGGATGAACTCTGTCAACTGTTCGATCTGGAGCGAGTCAGTAAATCAGGTGCCCGCTTCGATCCTGAAAAAGCGCGTTGGTTTAATCATCAACACCTTCAGATTTGTTCGAAGGACTTTCTTGTAGTGGAGTTTGTCAAACTGTTAAAAGAACGAGATATTGTTGCCCGCACCGAATACATTTCCAAAGTTCTGGATTTAATCCGCGACAGGCTCTATTTTATTCAAGATCTTTGGGAACAAGGGCACTTCTTTTTCGAAAGGCCGGTGGAGTTTGAGCCAAAAACAGTGCAAAAGCGTTGGAAAGCAGAACTAGTGTCTCACTTAGCTAAGATTGCTTCTATCATCGCTGCCTCTAAACCCTTTGAAGCTCAACAAATTAAGGCGGATGTTTCGGCTTACATAGAACAAAACGGGTTAGGTTTCGGAGTTGTGGCTAATGCCTTACGGTTAGCGCTGGTAGGAGATGCCAAGGGGCCGGATCTCTTCTCCATTATTGAATTATTAGGGGGCGAAGAGGTAACTGCACGTATCGATTTTGCCATACACAACATTAAACTATAGGTTCACAGGTTTTCTATGGAGTGTCGCGAACATTGTGCAGCCTGTTGCATTTATCTTTCCATTTCTACACCCACACCACTGCATCCAAGTGGCAAAAAGGCCGGCGAACGATGTTTGTATCTGACCGACGACCTGCGTTGTTCTATCTATACCGATCCTATCAGGCCAAAAGCATGTGCCGGATTCAAGACCGATCCCATAATTTGTGGCAATTCATTTCAAAAGGCCAGGCAAATTATGATGGCTTTAGAAGGGTTGGAAGCTAAACAATAAAGCCTGTCCGGGGAGGAACAGGCTTTTTGGTTAGTGAGGGTTCTGCCGCTGTATTGTAGTGGTTTGCTTGTGGGACAAGAAAGGAAGTGGGATTTGGGACGCATCTCCGGCAAAACCTTGTCAACACAAAAGTACAAACACCCCGCTAGTTTTTCCAAATCTGGAAATAGTTATTTGGTGAACACCCGACGATTTTTTTTGAACGACCGTTGTTATCAAACGAAGGCGATAATTTACGATTTTATTCGATTAAAAATCAGACTTCAAGTTCGGACTTCACAACTTCCGACCTTTAGAAACAATCAATTTGGTTAAAAAACGTTGTATCTTTGATTAAAAATGGAGAAGGTTATGGAACTGAGTCTTCACGAAATTATTTCATTTCTCAACACACAATTCCCATTACAACACCAGGAATCATGGGATAATTCGGGACTTTTGGTAGACACTCATAGGCCCATTCGAAAAGCCCTGATTTGTGTAGATTGTACCGAGGCTGTTGTCGACGAGGCGGTGACAGAAGGAGCTAACCTAATAGTTTCGCACCATCCGTTAATGCTGTCCGGAATAAAACGAATGGTGGATTCCGACCGCACTACCCGTATCCTAAAAAAACTGATACGGAACAATATTGCTCTTTATGCGGCGCACACCAATCTTGATGCAGCCAAAAACGGAATTAACGATTATCTAGCATCGGCCTTAAATTTGTCGAAAGTGAGCGTTCTACAACCATTGCGCCAGCAACTGTTTAAAATAGCAGTGTTTGTCCCGGAGTCCAACGCAGAGCAGGTTCGGAATGCCCTTTTCCAGAAA
This sequence comes from uncultured Bacteroidales bacterium, assembly GCA_937981765.1. Lineage (GTDB taxonomy): Bacteria > Bacteroidota > Bacteroidia > Bacteroidales > Salinivirgaceae > JAAYQU01. The sequence goes on along the minus strand of CALJOM010000009.1, from coordinate 102,810 downwards.
GGATGCGGAAATATTGGAAATTACGATTGTTGCAGCTTTAATTTAAATGGTTACGGAACCTTCCGTGCCAACGAAGAGGCAAATCCATACGTTGGTGAAAAAGGAAAAATCCATCAGGAAAAGGAGGTACGCGTGGAAACTATCGTTGAGCGTGGTAATCTTAAAAAAGCCGTGGAAGAAATGATCAAAGTTCACCCTTACGAAGAGGTGGCTTACGATATTTACCCCCTTGAAAATGAATTAACAACAATAGGAATAGGCAGAATCGGCATTTTACCAAAACTGATGAATGAGGATGAATTTTTGAAGTATGTGCAACAGCATCTTTCGGTAAAATACTTGCGCTTCAGTAATATAAGCAATCGTTCCATAGGGAAAGTGGCTGTAGTAGGAGGCAGCGGTTCGTCGATGATTCTGGATGCCATACAGCAGGGAGCCGACGCCATTGTTACCGGCGATATTAAATACCATACCTTTGTTGATTTTGGTGACGAAATATTCATTGTTGACGTTGGTCATTTCGAAAGCGAAAAAATTTCAATACAAATATTTTACGATGTTTTTTCAAAAAAATTCCCTAACTTTGCAATCTCTATTTCAAAAAATGGTGTAAACCCAGTAAACTACTTGTAATCATATGACTACCAAAGACAAGAAAGCAAACACCCCGGTTGAGTCGGTATCAGAAAAATTAAAGAATTTGTATCGTTTACAGTGTGTTGATAATGCAATCTATAAAATTGAAACGCTGCGGGGAGAACTTCCTCTTGAAGTTCAAGACCTGGAAGATGAGGTGGCAGGACTAGAAACCCGTGTGGCAAAAATTAAAAGCGATATTAAGACTTTGGAACAAGAAATCGCTGCAAAGAAAACAGAGATTCAAAATGCCAAGGCTATTATCAGCAAATACGAAGAGCAGCGAAATAATGTTCGAAATAATCGCGAATTTGAATCTATCGAAAAGGAAATTGAATACCAGAAACTCGAAATAATGTCATACGAAAAGGCAATCAAAGAGTTTCAAAATATGATTGCTAAGAATAAAGAAAATATGGATCGTACTCAGGACATTCTCAATGAAAAGATGAAAGACCTGGAAATTAAGCGTTCCGACCTGAACACCATTATTGAGGAAACCAAATCAGAAGAGGAAAAACTGTATGCCCTTCGTGAAAAGGTGCTTGCAACCATCGAAGAAAGGCTTTACAAAGCTTACACCCGTATACGGAATAACTCACGCAATAAATTAGCCGTTGTAACCTTTGACCGTGATTCTTGTGGAGGTTGCTTTAATATTATTCCTTCGCAACGCATGGTAGAAATTCGCTATCATAAAAAACTTATCGATTGCGAATATTGCGGACGCATTTTAATAGATACCAACACCGCCGAAGAAATTAAAACGGAAATAGAGAATCTGATTAAGTAGTAGGTATTGGAATTTCTAACAAACTGTCGAAAAAATCTTTCTTCGGTGAAAAATCAACCTAGGTTCGGAGAAGATATTTCGGCAGTTTTATTTTTTCAACCCTTTCAGTCATGTAATAAACCAGAAAAACAACCGTTTCTATTCGGAACTACTCTTTGGGATTGATGAAGCATTCAAAAAAAATTCTTTTTAGCCTCTTTTCAGTTTGGGTTAATCTGCTACAAGCACAACTAACGGCAGTAAATTCCGATACCGTTGTATTTACACAATATCAGTTTAGTTCAATTCAAGACCCTATTTATGTTTTCTACGGGCCTCAACCCAATGGATGGAATGTGAATATGACCTTGGAGGGAAGTTACACGGAGCCATCAACATTTATCTGGATGCGAATCAACAACAATGCTCCCGGAAATTGGGACACGGTAAAACAGGAATCAAACGTAACACTTTCCAGGTTAGTAACAACTGCCAATGGCAATTACCGGCTTCAAATTAAAAATTCAACTACCGATACATCATTCTATTGCGTAATTTTTGCCAACAATCTTTACTCTAACCTTTTCTATCAGCCCGATTGCGACGAGCTAAAAATACGAGGTATAACCACCACTCCTGAATTACGTTACTTCAATCGCTTCGCTAATCCACCTTCACCGCTATTGATGTTTAATCCGTCAACCTTTGTCTGGAAAATCGATTATTGGCATCCCACTCTTGGTGATTGGGTGCCCGATACTGAAAGTCGTACTTTTCTGCCGGCACATTCACCGCTTATACAGCCTATTCCACGAGAAAACGAACTCTACCGAATAACGGTTGAGATATCCGATATTTTAGGGCACAATGTTAAAGACACATTGTTTTATCAGGCAATAAGTGTTGAAGCTAATTTTGTGGCTTCTATCGGCGGGAATGATTTAGATGAGGAGGAACTTAACATCCGTGGGCAAGCTCCATTCAGAATACAGTTTAAAAACCGGAGCAAAAATGCTGTAGGTTATCGATGGGAATTTTGGCATCGCACGGAGTCGCTTTACAACAGACCCGATACGGTGTGGAAAGAATATTACACGTTTATTCCCCCCGATTCCATTGAATACCTCGATGCAGGAAATTATTCAGTAAAGCTTGTAGCCACCGGACGATCATTCCTGCAAGCGGGAAACGAAAAAAGGTGTGTCGATGAAAAATTTCTGCAAAACTATATTACCGTTTATGAAAGTATGTTAGGCGAACTTCCCAACGTATTTACCCCAACGGGCGATGGTATAAACGACTTATTTACCTTTAAAACCATCTCCACAGGGCAGCTGAAAAGCGGTGTTTCGGGTAAAGGCACACGCTCTATCAAACATCTCGAAATTTCCATCTATAACCGCAACGGAGAACGTGTTTACAATTATTCGGGCGACGATGAAGGGTGGCAAGGTTGGAACGGCCAACGCAACGGAAAAGGTGCCAAAGTTTCGCCCGGAGTTTATTTCTACGTTATCCGTGCGTTGGGATACGATGGTGTTGAGCACAAAAAGCATGGTTTTGTACACCTTTATTACTGATTTTAATTTTTCGTTTCTCGACTCGTTCCAAAGAGCCTTTCGGTTGCTTTTGAAATTTTTGAAACGATGTAGTTTCTTTGCAGAAAATTCTTAACCAACAATAAGCGTGCTGTATCCTAAGGAAATCGAAAAAAAAATAGGTTTCGACATTATTCGGAAACGATTAACGGACATTTGTATTAGTCAGCAAGGGAAAGACTGGGTAATGCAAATGCGTTTTGAAACCGATGCCGAGTCGATTCGTCATGCCCAGCAAACAGCCTTCGAATTTTGGAAATTAATCCGAAATGGAGAAGAATTTCCCTCAGAAAACTATTTCGATTTAAGGGGATCACTCAATAAAATACGCCCGGAGGGGACTTTTTTTTCTCCCGAAGAGGTGTTTCAGCTTAAAATGTCGCTGATTACTGTACGCGATATTTTTCGCTTTTTCTCCGGCAAAGAGCGTAGAGAGCGCTATCCGTTGCTTGCCGAATTGGCTTCCCAGTTAGTTTATCACGAAACAGTTTACATCGAGGCAGACCGTATAGTTGACAAATCGGCAGCAATACGCGATAATGCTTCTTCTGAGTTGAGCCGAATTCGGCAGTCGATTCAACAAAAACAGGAACAGGTTTCGAAAATTGTAAATCGCATTTTTAAAACTGCTCAGGCTTCCGGTTGGGTTGATAAGGATTCATTGCCTGTAATGCGCGACGGACGCTTGATGCTTCCGGTTTTGGCCCCTTTCAAACGACAAATTAAAGGTATTGTCCACGACGAGTCTACTACGGGGAAAACAGTCTATATAGAACCCGTAGAGGCTGTGGAACTCAACAACGCTATCAAAGAAGATCAAGCTGAAGAAAAAAGAGAAATTCGTCGCATTCTGATAGCTTTTGCCAACATAATTCGCCCATATATCTCAGAGCTAATTGAAACATACAACTGGCTGGGATTTTTCGATTTCACCAGAGCCAAAGCAAAACTTGGTGTTGAATTGGATGCAGCAGCTATTGATATTCTCGATACTCCAACAATTCAACTATACGACGCACGTAATCCATTGCTGTGGTATACCCTCACCAGGGAGGGGAAGTCTGTTGTTCCGTTAACGCTGACGCTTGATCAACAGAATCGTATTCTGTTGATAAGCGGACCTAATGCCGGAGGGAAATCGGTAGCCATGAAAACGGTTGGAATTATACAATACATGGCTCAATGTGGCCTGTTAATTCCAGCACGGGAAGATTCGCGGCTGGGTGTTTTCCGTAATCTTTTTGTCGATATTGGCGACGATCAAAGCATCGAGAATGATCTTTCCACCTACAGCAGTCATTTGAGGAACCTCAAAACCATGCTTCGTTACAGTGATGAGTTTTCACTGGTTTTAATTGATGAATTTGGTAGCGGGACAGAACCTGTGATTGGCGGGGCTATTGCCGAGGCTGTGCTTCATCAGTTAAACAATCGTGGTGTGTTTGGTGTTATTACAACTCATTACAGCAACCTTAAACACTATGCTTCTCAGACTAAAGGTGTTATTAATGGCGCTATGATGTTTGACACCCAGCGGATTGAACCAACCTTTAAGCTCGAACAGGGGAAACCCGGAGGTTCGTTTGCCATTGAAATTGCCCATAAGATTGGCCTTCCCGTTGAAGTAATCAACGATGCCAAACAACGCGCCGGAGAACAGTTTGCAAACTTCGACAAGTATCTGCGGGAAATTATTCGCGATAAAAAATATTGGGAAGAAAAACGGGAAAAAATCCGCATTGAACAAAAGCGTTTGGAAGAATTGCTACAAAAACAGGTAAACTTTCTGGAAGAGGCAAATAACATAAAAAAGGAGATAACCGAAAAAGCCAAGCAGGAAGCCGAAAATATTCTTCGTGAAGCAAATAAGCTGATTGAAAATACCATACGCCAAATTAAGGAATCGCAAGCCGATAAGGAGAAAATTCGTCAGGCACGGGAAAATCTGAAAACGTTAAAGGATAAGTTTGTAAGTTTCGATAAAGGGGAGGATCCTGAGATAGAAAATCGCATGTCGAGAATTAAAAAGGTTGCCAAAAATAAAGGCCTCAATATCTCAAAAAAGGTGGAAGAGCAGCAACAACGTTCGATAGAGAAGGGCAATTTTGTGCGCATGGCGGGACAAGATTCTATTGGGCAGGTGATTGAGATATCGGGAAAAACGGCGGTTGTGGCTTTTGGGCAGTTTATCACAACCATCGATCCCGCAAAGCTTCAGTTAGTATCGGAAAAGGAAGCAAAAAATGCAGCGCGCCAGACCAAAAGTATGGAATACGCCAGGGAGCTTTCTAAAAAGCGTATGGCGTTCAAACCGCACATAGATGTTCGTGGTTACTTCCCGGATGATGCACTGATGGTTGTCAGCGAATTGATAGATAATGCTTTAATGTTTGGTGTGAAGGAGGTTAAGATTCTTCACGGTCGCGGGAACGGGGTTCTGCGAAGTGTTATCCGCAACTATCTAAAAACTCAGCCCGGAGTTATGGATTTCTGTGATGAGCACGTGGAACTCGGGGGCGATGGAATTACTGTTGTGAGGCTTGAATAAAAAGGCTATCGAAACTCGACAGCCTTTTTAGCATATATTTGTAAAATATTAATTGCGCGATAAGTTTTTCAGGGCGGCAATATTAGCCGGATTGGCAATATTTTTAGCATCGGCTTTATACAAATCTTCAATACGCTGACGGTAGTATTCGTAAACCTTATTGCGAACTATTTTCATTGTTGAATTCATCATTTTATTGTGTTCGTTGAAAGGTTCATCCAAAATTGCAATAGCTGCCGGAAGCCAGCGCTCCGGAAACTCTCCGGCATATTTGCCATTTCCACGGAATTGATTTAATTCTTCGTGAATAAATTTCAGAATATGTTCATGGGTTTTATCATCCTCTGGGTCTAATCCCATTTCTTGGGTTAATTTCTTAATGGCTTCTTTATCGGGTACTACCAGTGCTACTGTGTATGGATTCTGATTGTTGTAAAGCACCACCTGATTTATAAAACGGGTTTTGGAGGTAAGGGTTTCTTCAATGCTTTCGGGACTATATTTTTCGCCATCGTTACTGATTAGCAAGCTTTTAAATCTTCCCAAAACATACAAAAATCCGTCTTTATCCATATAGCCCATATCTCCGGTGTATAGCCATCCGTCGCGGATAGTTTCTTTGGTGGCTTTTTCGTTTTTGAAATAGCCGGCCATAACGTTTTCACCTTTTACTACAATTTCTCCTTTTTGTCCAACCGGCAATTCTTTGCCGTTTTCGTCCATAATCTTAAGTTCTAGATTTGAAACTAAAAAACCACTCGACCCTAACTTGTGGCGATGCAGAGCATTGGAACTTATAATAGGAGTGGCTTCTGATAAACCGTAACCCTGTAGCATGGGTATACCTATTGCATAGAAAAAGCGCTGAAGTTCGATATCTAGGAGTGCTCCGCCACCAATGAAAAACTTGAGTTTACCTCCAAAAACTTCACGTACTTTGCTGAATAAAATTTTGTCGAACAGCCAAACCATGGGTTTAACTAGGATTCGGAGTCCTTTACCGCGGTTATAACCTTCGGCGTTATAATAAATGGCTGTTTTTAAAGCAAATTGGAAAAGTTTTTCGGTAAATTTTCCTTTATCGGCAACTCCTTTTTCGATGTTCTTACGGAAGTTTTTCGCAAGTGCGGGTACGCTTAGCAACAAATCGGGTTTTGTTTCCCGAATATTGATGGGGATATTTTTTAGGGTTTGCTGAGGAGTTTCTCCCAACTGCACAAAGGCAATAGATGCTCCTTTACCCATAAAACTGTAAATCCCGGCCACATGAGCAAAGCAATGGTCGAGCGGAAGAATTAGCAGAGTGGTGTAAGTAGGAGGAATATCCATCAAGCTGTAGGCTTGCTCAACATTAGCTGTGTAGTTTCTATGTGTAAGTATTATCCCTTTCGGATCGGCTGTGGTGCCCGATGTGTAACTGATATTAACGGGGGTTGAGCCGGTGATATTTTGCCGAATCGGGTCGAGTAGGCCCGGATTCTCTTTGAGCAGCGATTTGCCTAGGGTGAATAAATCTTCAAGCAGATAATCCGTAGATAGAATATCTTCAAGAATATCGATGTAAATAACCGATTTAAGGTAGGTTAGGTTACTGCGAATTTTATCAATTTTCGGTTTTTGCGATTTGCTAATAATCATATATTTGCTTTCGGAGTGTTGTAATCGGAACTCGAGTTCGTAGGGTTCGAGTTTTACCGAGAGGGGTACATTAACAGCTCCGGCATACAAAATGGCAAGCTCCGTTATAACCCAGTCAGTCCGACCTTCACTAAGCAGGGCAACATTATCGCCCGGGTTAACCCCGATCTCAATGAGCCCGGCAGCCAGATTGCGTGCGTGTTGTAGGGTTTCTGCGTAGGTGGTTACCCGCCATTGGTCTTTTATTTTCTCTTTTAGAAAAGGGTTGGATGGAAATTTCTCAACACTTTTCTCAAAAAAGTCAAGAATTGTTTGCATAATGGTTTTATTTATGGTTCTCGCCTCAAAAATAACGTTTTTCTCTAAAAAAATGTTCTCGACTAGTTGTTTACACAATGTTTTTAATTGGTGTTCTTAAAAAATCATGATTTTACAACAGTAGATGCACATCTAAGTAACTGAATTATTGTCGAAAACAAAAAACTGCCAATGAAATTTAGAGTTCACCGGCAGTTAAATCAAGGATTAGTTACTTAAGGGTTAATTTATTTGGAAATGTTTGCGGTCGGTAATCTTCTCACAGTAATGGCATTTTAACGCTACTTCTTTTTTGTCGATTACGGTGAATTGTGTTGTTACCTCTTCGTGGTTTGTGATGCATTTTGGATTCATACATTTGACAATTCCTACAATAGTTTCGGGCACCTCTACCACACGTTTTTCGGTTACAACATAGTTGTGTATGATGTTTAGCTTAGCCTGGGGTGCTACCAACGCAATGCGGTTAATTTCGTCCGGGTCGAAAAATTTGCCTTCAATTTTGATGATGGCTTTTTTACCGAGTTTTTTACTCTGTAGGTTGGTTCCGAAAGTAATTTGGGTTTCTAACTTGTTGAGACCCAGAATGCTTATTACGTCGAAAAGTTGACCAGCCGGGATATGGTCTATTACTGTTCCTTCGTTTATAGCGCTGACGCTTAAGGTTTTATCTTTCATGGTTAATAGTTTTAAAGTTTTTCAAATGAGTAGAATAGGGTTACTTTACACCTAAAATTTTGCATATAATGGCTTGCCGGGTGTAAACTCCGTTGAGTGCCTGTTCAAAATAATATGCTTTCGGGTTGGAATCGACATCAATAGCTATTTCGTTCACCCGTGGCAGGGGATGCAGCACTCTCATGTTTTCTTTTGTATTGGCAAGCATAGAATTGCGCAAAATGTAGGCATTCTTCACTTTTTCATATTCAATGGGGTCGGAAAAACGTTCTTTCTGAACGCGTGTCATGTAAACAATGTCGGCATAGAGGAGGGCATCTTCCAGGTTAGTGTGCTCGTAGTATTTAATGCCTTTTCTATCGAGGATAATTTTGTAGGCTTCAGGCATTCGTAATTCTACAGGCGAAATAAAGTTGAATGTTGGATTGAATTCCGACATGGCCACCAGTAGTGAGTGAACGGTACGGCCATATTTAAGATCTCCAACCAGGGCAATGTTTAAGTTTTCAAGAGTTCCTTGAGTTTTTCGGATGCTGTAGAGGTCGAGTAAGCATTGAGTCGGGTGTTGGTTAGCTCCATCGCCGGCATTGATTATTGGCACTGGGCTTATCTCGCTGGCAAAGCGTGCGCTACCTTCAATGGGATGTCGCATTACAATTAAATCGGAGTAATTGGCTACGGTCAAAATGGTGTCTTTTAACGATTCTCCTTTTTGAACGCTTGAAGTTCCGGCATCGGAGAAACCAATTATTCTACCTCCAAGTTTATTCACCGCACTCTCGAAACTAAGGCGTGTGCGTGTGGATGGTTCGAAAAATAATGTGGCTACAACATAGCCTTTCAAGATGTCTTGAACCGGATTTTTTTCAAATTCCGCAGCCAGATTCAAAATCTCAAGGTACTGTTCTTTGCTGTAATCGCTGATTGAAACTAAACTTTTGTTTTTCATTGCCAATAGGTTAAGTTGTTATGAATGGATTTTTTTCTCGGATTTTCTGACAGAATTCTGAATTTTATAAACCAATTTGTTCGTACGGTTAGCCACGTTTGGAAAATAAAAAAAGCCTTTGCGGCTTTTAATGAAAGGGAGTATGTGCGAAAAGAAAACGAGCTTTGTTCCAATAAATACCCTTTACTGATATGGAATTTTTTCTTCCGGAAACTAGATTTCAAAAGGAGAAAAATCGGGGCATGTTTTTCTGAGGCCTTGAACGGATTGGTTTGAAAACATGCAAAATACATCGAAGAATTATTTCAGCAAAATTACGATTCTAATACCGATTTTTGCAACAATAGTTTTTGAAAAGTTTTTCGTATTTTTGCAGTCCGTTTCTTTATAAAATTTCGACGTCCTCAGTTCTTTTATTTTTTTGCCACAAATCTACCTTCCATAAGAATCGGAACCACAGGTTGGGAATTATGGGTTATACAAAATTCGATATCGTTTTTTAAACGCTCGAATTTACTTTTTAGCCGCGGAGAGTGTTCCAGAATAAAGTCGAGTTCATTGTTGGCCGCATCTATAGATAATTGAGTAGCAATGAATACAGAGTCGGTGTTGGAAAAAAATTTCCCGCTCGACAACAATTTTTCGGCCACTTGACCGGCAAAAAGGCTATCTTCAATTGAAACGGTGTTTTCCCATCCGGAACATAGAAGCATAACATCTGTATTAATGGACAACAGGTGCTCTAACAACACTTGTTGGTTAACCCATGCCCCTGCAACTACTGAAGTGTTTTCAGGAATCTGTGCCAGGGCCTGTGTTCCGTTGGTGGTAGTTATGGCTATCCGCTTGCCTTTTATACTTGGTGAGGTATATTCAATCGGCGAGTTTCCCAAGTCGAAGGCTTCCAGTTTAAAACTATTGCGTTCTCCGGCAACAAGATAACCTTGGGCTCGCATGGCCAGGGTTTTATCTATGTCGGCCAGGGGCATAACACACTCAGCGCCTCGATTTAATGCTGTGCAAATAACGGTTGTAGCACGAATAACATCAATCAATACTACAACATTCCCGTCGCGATGGTAGGCTTTGTACTCCAACGGTGATAAACATACTGAAAGATGATTGGGTTTTAACGAAGTCATTGCATTAACGAATTTAGATAAAGTAATATATCGGCCACTACAAACGCACTGCCACCTATGTAAATAAAGTCGTTGGGTTTTGCAATAGACATAACATGCTTGTATGCCTCTGCTACCGTTGAAAAGGTTTTCCCTTGAATATCAATTTTCAGAGCCTTTGCTTTTAGGATTTCAACGGGCATGGCTCGTGGGATTGATGGCTGGGTGAAATAAAATAAGGCGTTTTTGGGCAATAGTCGAAGCATGGAGTTAACATCCTTATCGTTGACTACTCCTATAATCATGTGCAGTTGCTCGTATTGGTGCGATTTAATTGCTTCGGCAATTTCACGGATGCCGTCGGGGTTATGAGCAATATCGGTAACCACAAAGGGTTTTCGGGTTATAATTTGCCAACGGCCCATGAGCCCGGTGGTTTTTGCAGTCGTTTTGAGCGATTGAAGAGCGCTTTCCAGATTTATGGGGAATGTTTTGCTCAAATACTTCAATGCTGTAGCTACCGTGACAATGTTTTTCCGTTGATATTTTCCCAATAGGTCGATTTCCGCAAAATAAATTCTGTTGTTCGCCAAATCCCTAAGCTCGAAATGTTGTGTCGATTCCTTAGTAATGGTTCTTTGTTCTAACGAAAACTCTTCCCATGCTTTAACGAGTTGGGTGCCAGCTTCATAGGCTTTGTTTTCGAACACGTGGATGGTTTCAGGGTGATACTCGCCAACTACTGCGGGTACGGTAGGTTTTATAATACCGGCTTTTTCGTGGGCAATTTCGGCAAGCGTGTTACCTAAAAATTGCATGTGGTCTTTGCCAATATTGGTAATTACCGATAGTTTAGGAGTTATAATGTTGGTGGAGTCGAGCCTTCCGCCCATACCAACTTCTATAATTGCAACATCAACGCGTTGTTGGGCGAAATAGTCGAATGCCATGGCTACCGTCATCTCAAAAAAGCTGGGTTTTAATTTTTCTAAGTGAGATTTGTAATGAGCTACCCATTCTACTATAAATATTTCCGGCACCGGTACACCATTTATTTTAATACGTTCACGAAAATCCACCAGGTGAGGCGAGGTGTAAAGCCCGGTATTAAATCCGGCATGTTGAAACGCCATAGCTAACATGTGGGATACAGATCCTTTACCGTTGGTTCCGGCAACATGAATGGTGGAAAATTGCCTGTGAGGATGTCCGGCTATTTCGTCCAATTTTAAGGTAGTGTCGAGATTTGCTTTATAGGCTGCAGCTCCAATGCGTTGAAACATTGGAAGTTGAGAAAACAAATAATCCAGCGTTTCGGAATAATTCATGATTTTTCTTCATTTCAGAATGCGCAGGCAAAAATATTGTTAACTTTACAAACACGAAAATTAAAAATCAAAACCTATGGCATCTCGAAAAAAAGTTTTTGTGCTCGACACTAACGTATTACTTCATGACTACAAATCCATTTTCAATTTTCAGGACAACGACCTGGTTATTCCAATGCCTGTTTTGGAAGAACTCGACCGTTTTAAAAAAGGATTCGATCAGATAAACTTCAATGCACGGCAAATAGCCCGCGCTTTAAGTGAGCTGAGTCATGAGGATATGTTTACCAAAGGTGTATCACTAGGAAAAGGTATGGGGCGTCTTTTTGTAATTCCCTTTCATCAGGCTTCCGAGCAACTACGTAAAAATTTTACCGAGTTAACACCCGACCATAAAATACTCGCCGTAGCAGAAATGGTTAAAGAAACCCGAAAGGAACCGGTGATATTTGTTTCCAAAGATATCAACCTGCGGCTAAAAGCTCAGTCCATTGGGTTAAAGGCCGAAGATTACGAAACCGATAAAGTAACCAATATGGATATTTTTTCGGGTTTTGAGACAATAACTATCGACGATACTTCAAAAATTGCCAACATATTTCATACCCATCAGCCTTTAGACCCAAAGGAGCTTAAGCTCCCTATAAATCTTGATTCGAACAAACACATTGTCGTTGTTCAAAAAGGGAGTGATACCGGCTATAAACTTTTTTACGACAAGCAAAAAGGAAAAATTTTCCCTGTTAGCAAAAAACATGCCTATGGGATAGAGCCTCGCAATACCGAGCAAATGTTTGCTCTTGATGTATTGTTAAACCCTGATATTCCGTTGATCAGTATTACCGGAAAAGCCGGAACCGGGAAAACCCTGCTGGCATTGGCTGCCGCTTTGGAGCAAGCCGATCTTTTCGATCAGGTTTTGTTGGCACGCCCCATTATTCCACTTTCTAACCGTGACTTAGGATATCTACCGGGCAATGTTAGCGAAAAAATTGGTCCCTACATGCTTCCGCTATACGACAACATTGGGGTAATCAAAACTGCAAACAAAAAGCATAGTAAACAATCGGAAAGAATTGACCAAATGCTAAAAGATCAGCAATTGATTATCGAACCATTGGCTTATATCCGTGGACGTAGCCTAAGCAACGTATTCTTTATTATCGATGAAGCTCAGAATTTGACTCCTCATGAAGTAAAAACCATTATAACCCGTGCTGGTGAAGGCTCAAAAATTGTGTTTACCGGCGACATCCAACAAATAGACACCCCCTATCTCGATCAGCATTCAAACGGATTATCCTATCTAACCTCTAAGATGCGCGACCAGGGACTTTTTGCACACGTTCACCTATTGAAAGGAGAACGGAGTGCTCTCGCAGAGTTAGCCAGCGATATTCTATAATCATTCAAAAGGGAGAACAAAAATCTTCTTTTTTTTATTCACGAACAATCAGGAGACGTTAGTTGTTTCTTCTGCCACTAAAAACAAAGAAAACATATTTAAAACAAACATGTCATGATATGGAAAAATTGCTTTAACATTGCTGATAGCATTTGCACCCTTATCATGGTCTTTTATGCGGGTTCCCAAAGGCGATAAAGCGTCGGTAGGGGATGCTTTTGAAATTTCGGCAACTCAGGAGGCAGAAACTTACAACGCAGTACATGAGAATCGGTAGTGGAATGGAAAGGTTCAAAACCGGCAGGTTCTCATCATGGTATGGTTTTGCTGCAAAGGGGAGTGGTTTTAGTAAACAATGGAACCATCAAAGGGGGTAAAATCGTTATTGATCTCAATACTATTCGAGCATTAGATATTGCTGGAACCGAACTTGAAGAAAAGTTAGTGGGTCATTGAAAATCGCCCGACTTCTTTGCTGAAGATTCCTTTACCACAGGCGTTTTTGAAATTGCTGAGGAAATTCCAATTAAACCAGAAGTTCAACAGGACTAAATAGTTACTACACACCAGGTTAAGGGAACCCTAACCATAATAGGCATAACCAAAAGAATAGTTTTTAACGCCAACATAGCCTTTGACAACAACGAAATCAGCGTTAACCCCAATCAGTTTACCATTAATCGTCCCTAGTGGAAAGTAAACTACGGAAGCCGTTGGGTATTTGCGGAGCTGAAAGACAATTTCATTCACGATGAAATTGGAATTATCATAAGCTTTAAAGCCGCCAAATAGAGGTTCGGAAATGGAACAATTCAACAAAATGCTTTCTCAGAGAAGCAGCAATTTATTGTTTTTAGTAGTTACCGGGAAGTTTCAAAAATCAACATATCGTAACCCCAAAAATATTCTACAACATTTTGTGTTGAATAGCACACTTATTTTTTATAAATTTGCCCAAAATGGCACAAAGTTTATTGCATAATCAGAAACCAACAAATCATCCGATATCAAAAGCATCGTTATATGGAAAACAAACTTCAGGAGTTAACCCAACGCATCTACCAGGAAGGGGTAAATAAAGCAAACGAAGAGGCAAAAGCCATTCTCGACAAAGCAAAAGCCGAAGCAGAACACATAATAAAATCGGCACAGAAACAAGCGGGCGAAATAATAGCCAAGGCCACAGAAGAGGCGAATACACTTCGAAAAAATACAGAATCGGAACTTAACATGTCGGTTAAACAAACTGTAAATGTGGTTAAGCAACAAATACAGGAACTTATTACTGCAAAATCGGCCGAAGGAGTCAAAGAAATTCTAAAAGACGATAGTTTTCTTCGTCAAATTCTGGAAATAACTGTTAATCAGTGGATTAAAGGAGCGCAAGCCGCCGATTTAACCATAATTCTACCGCAAGATAAACAATCAGAGCTCGAAAAATTTTTCCAGGCCAAGGCACAGCAACATTTAAATAATGGATTAGAACTTCGATTCAGCAACCAAATAAAAGGAGGTTTCAAAATTGGCCCCAAAGATGGCCGTTACCTAATCAGCTTTACCGACGAAGATTTTGAAAACCTTTTTAAAGCCTTTGCACGACCAAAGTTACGAACCCTTTTATTTGGAGATAAATAATGTCGCGCAATTACTATTATCTGGTAGCAGGATTGCCCGACCTGGCATTGGATATGAAGAAACATCCCATGCCATGGGCACAATTTATGGAACTAGCCAATGAACAACTTGTACCAGCCGATTTGTATCTCATTCGCTGTATTTTCCTTCGTCATGATAATCAAAACATTCTCAATGCTCTCTTAAAAACCGGGAAGCCATTCATTGAGGGAGGAAATTACTCGGCCGATGAAATCGAAGAAAAAATTAAACAGCAATCGTTTCGAGAGAGCTATCTTAACAAATTGGTACAGGCTTATCGCGAAGAAACACCGCCAAATACATCGTTATCTTGGGAAGACAATCTGATAGAACTCTATTTTAATTTTATGCAAAATCTTCCCAATAGCTTTATTCGTGAATGGTACAGATTTAATTTTTTACTTCAAAATATCCGAGTGGCTATTACTGTTCGGAAGCAAAAATTAAATCCATCACAGTTTATTCTAGGAAATGACGAATTATCCCAACAACTTAAAAAAAGCACGTTGCGCGACTTTGGTTTGGGAGATGAATATCCGATCATCGAAAAAATAATTAGCATACTTGAAACCGATAACCTGTTGGAACAGGAGTTCGATTTAGACCAGTTGCGATGGAGATACATTGACGAACTTAATACCCACAACTATTTTAGCACCGAAGTTGTGCTAGGGTTTGTTCTCAAATACGAAATTATGGACCGCTGGCTAAAACTCGACCCTGCTGTTGGACAGAAACTATTTGAAGAACTCATAGCACGACTAAAAAACAGTTACGAATTTCCTAAAGAATTTGCAATAAATGAAAGACGATAGAACGTTAACTAGAGGCAAGGTAACAGGCATTGTCTCTAACCTGGTAATGGTTGAAGTAGACGGCCCTGTGGCACAAAACGAAATTTGCTACATCCAGCTCGGAGGTACGCAATTAATGTCGGAGGTGATTAAGTATGCCAATGGAAAGGCGTACATTCAGGTTTTCGAAAGTACACGCGGGCTGAAAGTCGGTGCCGAAGTAATTTTCACCCAGGCAATGCTCGAAGTTACTTTGGGGCCGGGTATACTTTCCAAAAACTACGATGGGTTGCAGCACGACCTCGATAAAATGGAAGGTGTGTTTCTTAAGCGAGGCGACTATACAGAACCCTTGGATGAAAACAAACTTTGGGAGTTTATACCACTGGCTAAGGATGGAGATATCGTAGAAGCCGGAAGTTGGCTTGGGCAGGTTGATGAAAACGGGCAACCTCATAAAATTATGGTTCCGTTTAAGTTTACTGGCCAATATCGTGTAAAAACCGTAGTTCCTCAAGGAAATTACAAAATTATTGACCCCATTGCCATACTAATCAACAATGCAGGCGAAGAGATTCCTGTTAGTATGGTACAAAAATGGCCGGTAAAAGTACCCATAAAGACTTACAGAGAAAAACCACGTCCGTTTAAATTGCTTGAAACGGGAGTTCGAACCATCGATACATTAAATCCTATTGTAGAAGGAGGAACAGGCTTTATTCCCGGTCCTTTCGGTAGTGGTAAGACTGTGCTTCAACACGCCATTTCAAAACAAGCCGAGGCCGATATCGTAGTTGTTGCAGCTTGCGGAGAGCGTGCCAACGAGGTTGTAGAAATCTTTACCGAATTCCCCGAATTGGAAGACCCACGTACCGGCCGTAAATTAATGGAACGTACAACAATTATTGCTAATACTTCAAACATGCCTGTAGCTGCTCGCGAAGCTTCGGTATATACAGCCATGACCATTGCTGAATATTACCGAAATATGGGGCTTCGGGTGTTGTTGCTTGCCGACTCAACCTCCCGTTGGGCACAAGCTTTACGCGAAATGTCGAACCGAATGGAAGAACTTCCCGGTCCCGACGCATTTCCGATGGACCTTCCAGCAATTATTGCCGGATTCTATGCACGCGCAGGCTTCGTTTACCTCAAAAACGGCAGCACCGGTTCAATTACCTTCATCGGAACAGTTTCTCCTGCCGGTGGTAACTTGAAGGAGCCGGTAACTGAATCCACAAAAAAAGTGGGACGTTGTTTCTATGCTCTCTCTCAGCAACGTGCCGACAGTAAGCGTTACCCGGCAATCGACCCAATCGACAGTTATTCAAAATACCTCGAATATCCCGAATTGCAAGAATATATCGTAACTCGTACTGATGAGCACTGGATTGCTAAAGTTTCCGAGCTGAAGAATATTCTACTTCGAGGTAAAGAGGCATACGAGCAAATGAACATCCTTGGCGACGACGGAGTTCCCCTCGATTACCACATACGCTACTGGAAATCCGAAATTGTTGATTTTGTAATTTTGCAGCAAGATGCCTTCGACAAAATCGACGCATCAACCCCGATAGTTCGTCAAAAAGAACTGGTTGATAAAGTATTAGACATTTGCCGTTCGGAATTTAGTTTCGAATCGTTTGAAGAGGTGAATCCATATTTCAAACGCCTCATTAACGCATTCAAGCAGATGAATTACAGCGAATTCCATTCAGAAAAATATAAAAAGTACGAATCAGAAATATCGGCCATAGTGGCAGAAAGGAAGGTTGCTAATGGAAACTAGAGCTTTTCAAAAAATATACACCAAATTAACCAACATCACCAAGGCCACCTGCACGGTAGAAGCCGAAAATGTTGGATACGAAGAAATAGCCATTGTAGCCGGACGTATGGCACAGGTGGTGAAAATCAATGGAAAAAGTGTTACACTGCAGGTGTTTGGAGGAACTGAAAATATTCCCACCAATGCCGAGGTAATTTTCACCGGAAAGCCCCCTGTGTTAAAAGTTAGCGACGATTTGGCCGGACGATTTTTCAACGCCTATGGGAAACCAATCGACGGAGGCCCGGAAGTTGACGGAGAGGAACGAGAAATTGGAGGCCCCTCAGTAAACCCAGTACGCCGTAAGCAACCGTCGGAACTCATTGCTACCGGTATTGCCGGTATCGACCTAAATAACACCTTGGTAACCGGGCAGAAAATTCCATTTTTCGCCGACCCCGACCAGCCATTTAACCAAGTAATGGCAATGGTTGCCCTGCGAGCAAAATCCGACAAAATTATTCTTGGTGGAATGGGGCTTACCATGGACGACTATCTATATTTTAAAAACGTGTTCGACAACGCCGGTGCCCTTGACCGTATTGTAAGTTTTGTTTCAACCACCGAAGACCCGCCGGTAGAACGCCTTCTTATTCCCGATATGGCATTAACTGCCGCGGAGTATTTTGCCGTGGATAAAAACGAAAAGGTACTGGTGCTCCTTACCGATATGACGCTCTATGCCGACGCATTGAGTATTGTATCTAACCGTATGGACCAAATACCTTCAAAAGATAGTATGCCAGGCTCACTCTATTCCGATTTGGCAAAAATTTATGAAAAAGCAGTACAATTCCCAACCGGAGGCTCAATAACAATTATAGCCGTAACTACCCTTTCCGGAGGTGACATCACCCACGCAATCCCTGATAATACAGGATATATAACCGAAGGACAGCTTTTCCTTCGCCGCGATTCCGAAATCGGAAAAGTTATTGTTGATCCATTCCGCTCGCTTTCTCGTTTGAAGCAACTTGTTATCGGTAAAAAGACCCGCGAAGACCATCCACAGGTTATGAACACCGCCGTACGTTTATACGCCGATGCAGCCAATGCCCGGACCAAACTGGAAAACGGATTCGACCTTTCCGAGTACGACGAACGGGCACTAAAGTTTGCCCGTGAATATTCCGAACGGCTTCTGGCCATTGATGTTAATATCGATACCGAGAAAATGCTCAATGTTGGCTGGGAACTTTTTGCAAAATATTTTACACCGGCCGAAGTAGGTATTAAAGCTGAATTGGTGAATAAATACTGGCCTAAAGAGAACTAACAACCGGTTAGCTAAAAATTTTAACCATGGCTATTAAATTCCAATACAACAAGACTTCGCTCCAGGAGATGAGGAAACAACTCCGCATCAGGGAGAGGGCTCTTCCTACTTTAAAGAACAAGGAGTCGGCATTGCGGGCTGAGGTTAAACGTGCAAAACTCGAAGCCGAAAAATTCGATACTCGTTTGCGTGAGCAAATTGCATCGTACGAAAAAATGCAAAAACTCTGGGGTGAGTTTAATTCTGAGCTTGTAGCAATTAAAGATGTGCATCTTTCGGTAAAAAAGATCGCCGGAGTAAAAACCCCGGTATTGGAAAAGATTGATTTTGAAATAAAACCGTTCAGTATTTTTAACAATCCCGGCTGGTTTTACGAAGGGGTAAAAATTTTGGAGCAATTGGCAACCACTTCTATCCAGACTGAATTTCTTTATCGGAAAATGATGTTGCTCGATTTTGCCCGGAAAAAAACCACCCAGAAGGTAAACCTATACGAAAAGGTTCAGATTCCGGGATATCAGGAGGCAATAACAAAAATCAAACGATTTATGGAAGATGAGGAAAACCTTTCCAAATCGTCGCAGAAGATTGTTAAAAATCGTCAACAAATGGAGGAGGAAGCCGTATGATTATCCCGATGCTCAAATACACATTTCTGATTTATCATAAGGATTACAACTCCTTTATTCACAACCTTAAAGCCCTGGGAGTTGTTCACATTGCTGAACAAAAGGGAGGCAATACTGACGAGATGCGCGAAAACATGCTATTTCTTAACAGGATAATAAGTGTTGTTCGCAAGTTAAAGAAATTGGCCCCGGAAGTTGAAGTTTCCCCAACCCATGGAGATATTGAGCAAGGACGAAAAATATTTGAGGATGTAGAGGCCTTAGAACAGTGGCTTGAACAACAGGCACACAGAATAAACCATCTCAAGAAAGAGATTAACGAACTCCAACCGTGGGGACATTTTTCATTGGAAACCATATATTCTTTGCAAGCCAATGGAATCAATACCCGATTGTTTATTTGTGCCCGTCGTCAGTTCAACGACGAGTGGCTAACAAAATATCCAATAGGCATTGTAAACGAAATCGGCGGAAATGTTTATTTTGCCATCTTTCAGAAAGAGAGTGAGGAATTTGAGATCATTGCCGAAGAGGTAAAAATACCTCATAAGTCGCTAAACACCCTTGAACAGGAGTTGAAACACATCGAAGATGAGATTGAGGCAGCCAATAAAAAGTTTCTTCAATTTGCACAATCAAACATTTCAGACGTGGTAGCTTTTCAGCTTTCGTTCATGGAGTCAATTGATCAGTTAAAGGTAGAGCAAAATACGCTTTCCGAAGCTGACGATAAACTCAAAATAGTTGAAGGTTGGATACCAACCGATAAGTCTGCTGAATTAGATGCATTTTTAGAACAGCAAAATATTGTTTACCTGCAGCAAAAACCAACCCAGGAAGATAAAGTTCCAATTCTGCTTAAAAACAACAAATTTGCCGAAAAATTTGAAGTTATTGGAGAGCTTTATTCATTGCCCAAGTATGGTGAGCTCGATTTAACGCCATTTTTTGCTCCGTTTTATACTTTATTTTTCGGCTTTTGTTTGGGCGATGCAGGCTATGGAATTTTGATGACAATTGCAGCCATATTTTTCTACCAAAAAGTTAAATTGCAGCTAAAACCAATCTTAACCCTTATCTCCTTTTTAGGTTTATCAACTATAATCTTTGGGTTAATTGGTGGAACTTTTTTTGGAATCAACCTTTACGAATCCGACCTTCCGGTTTACAGAGATCTGCAAGCAATGCTGAAGGCCAATAACACCACTATCAACGATGTAATGTTTAAGTTATCGTTGATTCTGGGAGGTGTTCAGATTGTTTTTGGGATGATTTTGAAGGCTGTTAATGAATGCCGCATGTTCGGCTGGAGACTTGCCATCGGAACTATCGGATGGGTTTTTCTGATTGTTGGTTTAGTTACCGTATACCTACTCAAAATGGCAGCGTTTTTTACACCGGCAACCATAACCACGATACAATACGTTGTTTTGGGAATCGGTGGAGTGATGACTTTGCTAATCAACAATCTAACCCGGAATCCTCTTATAAATTTAGGTTCTGGATTGTGGACTGCCTATAACATGGTAACTGGAATATTGGGCGATTTACTTTCCTATATCCGACTTTTTGCTTTGGGTATTTCTTCAGCTATCCTGGGATATGTTTTCAATACCTTGGCGGTATCGATGGCTGGGAGTATCGTTGGAATATTTTTTATGGTCGTAGTGCTAGTTATTGGTCACGGAATAAACCTCTTTATGTCGGGCCTAGGATCGTTTGTTCATCCGATAAGGCTTACCTTCGTGGAGTTCTACAAAAATGCTGGATTTATTGGTGGCGGAAAAAAATACAAACCATTTAGAAAACTAATTTAATAACCAAACTAAATTCACTTTTATGGAACCAATTATTTTTGCCTATTTAGGGATAGGGATTATGATAATCCTCTCCGGAGTTGGTAGCGCCTTTGGTGTTACAATAGCAGGTAATGCTTCACTGGGTGCGTTGAAAAAGAACGAAGACGCATTTGGTAACTATCTTGTGTTGAGTGCATTACCCGGAACCCAAGGGTTGTATGGTTTTATGGGTTTTATCCTTTTGCAAGATGTGTTAACCCCCCAGATTACGTGGTTGCAGGCTGGCGCAGTTTTTGGCATGGGGCTCGCTTTAGGTGTGGTAGCTCTACTTTCTGCAATTCGGCAAGGGCAGGTTTGTGCTAACGGTATCTCCGCTATAGGCTCGGGGTATCAGGTTTTTGGAAATACCCTTATCTTGGCGGTATTCCCTGAACTTTACGCAATTATTGCTTTTGCTGCAACCTTCCTTGTAGCCGGTGCTATTTCTTAATAATAAACGATGCAAAAAAAATAAAGAAGGCCATCCCGTTGGATTGGCCTTCTTTCTATCCTTAGATTTTATCGATTATTCCAAATTGGAAAAATGCTTCATAAATTGTGAACGTTCATAAGCAGCAGGGTCGGGTATTTGTTGATAACTCATAAGCCCTTTGAAATCTTTGATGGAGTGGAAATTTTTGCGTTCCATCCATTGCTCAATTCCTTGGAGAATCTGAGGGATAACATCAACCCCGTTCTTATAAATGGTGGAACAAAGTTGAACCGACGAAGCTCCAGCCAGCAAGCACTTGATAGCGCCCTTGGAATCATGAATTCCGGTACTGGCCGACATTTCAAGTCCTTTTACTTTATCGTGAATAATGGCTATCCAACGAAGAACCCGTCGTAGTTCCGAGGGAGTACTGAAAACTTCGGAGCTGGTAAGTGCCAAACGTTCTATGTCAATATCAGGTTCGTAGAAACGATTAAAGAGTGTAATTCCCGCTACCCCATCGGCCTTTAATCGATTGGCGACAGCTGTAAGGTTGGTAAACTGATTGCCTAACTTGTAAATGATGGGCAGATTTACTTCCTTTTTTAATTTGGCTAAAAGAGTAAAATAGACCTCTTCATAGTCGGCCGATGATCTGTTTTTATCCACCGGCAGATAATAAATGTTAATTTCTATGGCATCGGCTCCTGCCTTGGCTATTTCCTTAACAAATTCAACCCATTTTTTCCCCTCATAGCAGTTTATACTAGCTATTATTGGAATATCTACCCGATTTTTAGCTTCGGTTATCAGGTTGAGATAGTTCTTAATGTTATTTGATTTAACATATTCGGCAATGTACTCGTACGACTCAGGGTAGTTGTGTCCACCGTTGAGAGTTTTACTCACTTCGTACATGATTTGTTCTTCAAAAAGGCTTTTTATTATTACAGCTCCAGCTCCCTTGGAAGCAAGATTAACTATTTTATCCACACTATTGGTGAGGCCACTGGATCCAACAATTATTGGATTTTTTAATTTCAGGCCTCCGTAGGTTGTTTCTAGGCTTAACATATAGATCTGTTTTGGGTTATTGATGATACATTCTTTCTCCAAATATTAAACTTCCAATACGCACTATGGTGCTGCCGTAATTAAGAGCTATTTTGTAGTCTCCCGACATTCCAATGCTCAAATGTTCAAAACGGGTGTATTTGTTTGAATATTTTTCTTTCAGGCTATTGAAAAGTGTTTGTATTTCTTTAAATTCTTTAGAAATCTGGTTAGTGTCGTCGGTGAAGGAAGCTATACCCATTAAACCACAAATTTCAACGTTGGGATATAGTTCGGGAAGTGGTTTTTCCATCAATAGTTGAACTTCTCCTACAGGAATGCCGAATTTTGTCTCTTCTTTGGCTATGCGAACTTCAAACAATACATCGATTTTTCGATTACATTTTTTTGCCTGCTTATCAATTTCTGCCAGCAATGGTTCGCTATCTACCGAATGGATTAAATGAATAAACGGGGCGATGTATTTGACTTTATTTCGTTGAAGATGGCCTATCATGTGCCACCGAATGTCATCGGGTAATAGTGGCTTTTTGGCAATTAATTCCTGAACTTTATTTTCCCCAAAGTGGCGAATTTCGGTTTCGTAAGCTTCCATGATTTTTTCCGGCCCATGGGTTTTGGAAACCGCCACTAAGGTAACTTTTGGTGGTAATTCTTTGAGTATGTGGGTTATGTTTTCCCGTATCATTCTATTTCTACTGATTGGGGAGTCTTAATTCAAATCCTACACCATGCACATTTACTAGAATAACGTTAGGGTCGTCTTTTAGGTATTTGCGTAATTTAGTGATAAACACGTCAAGGCTTCTGCCGTTAAAATAATCGTTGGAGCCCCAGATTGAGAGGAGAATGTCGTCGCGTTTAACAATTTCGCCTTTATGAACGCAAAGCATTTGAAGAATATCGGCTTCGCGTTTAGTAAGACGTTTCTTATTTGTGCCAAGGGTTAGCAACTGATTTTTGTAGTCAAAAACATACTTTCCCAATTGAAAAACCTCCTGCGTAGGTGGGACAGAACTTCTGCGTTTAAGAACTGCTCTCATTCGCCAGATTAGAAGATCACGATCGTAGGGTTTGGTAAGATAATCGTCGGCACCGAGGGAGAACCCTTGCACCTCGTCGGACTTCATGTTTTTGCTGGTAAGAAATATGATTGGCAAATTTTCATCGAAAGCTTTTATTTGTTTTGCCAGTTGAAAACCATCTTTGCCGGGAAGCATTATATCGAGTAAAACCAGCTGGAAGCCTCCCTCAAGCACGGCATTCATACCGGCGTCGGCGTCTTGTACCAATATGGGATCGAATCCTTCATCCTGTAAAATATCGCATAGCATTATTCCTTCCGGAACGCTATCCTCGACAATAAGTATTTTTTTCTTGTCGTTCATTCTCTATGAAATGTTTGTTGCCAAAGACAAAAATAAAAAAGATTGTCGGAATTATTCAATTCATTGTGCCATTTTTTCTTTTCTAAAAATCAAATTCGCTTATTGGTTGATAAAATATTTTCTATTTTTGCGTTTGCATCACTAAATAAACACAAAAAGCTATGAGCAGCAGAACAAAAATTTTTATGATCAGTACATTGGCGGTTGTACTTACAACAGCTGTTTTTCTCTCAGTATCTGCGGATAAAGACCCAGTGAAAGTCTCTAAAGAAAAAACCGAATGCTGTAAATTTAAAACCGACCATAGCAATGACATTCAAACCACTGCCGCCGCCAAGAATCACGATTGTGTTCATAAAGAATATCGTTGCTGTGGCAGCGCCACGCCATGCAGTAAATCTGAAAGCGATAAGTGTTGTAAAATTTCCGAAAAATCAACACAAAAGGCCGATGCCGAATCCTGTTGTAAGAAAAAATAATTCGAATAAAAGACCCGCCAACGAGCGGGTCTTTTATCAAACAGCAAATATTCCTAAATAGTGTAAAGTTAAGTTTTGATGAAACATTGTACCTTTGCGGAAAAAATAAATTATGGCAAATCAGATAATGGAGCCCATTGGAAGGCTAATGGGACTTCGCTACAAATCGCATCCGTGGCATGGAATTGATATTGTCGACGAGGCTCCTAACATTGTAACGTTATTCATTGAAATGGTTACTGCCGATACGGTTAAGTACGAAACAGACAAAACCTCCGGATATCTTAAAATCGATCTTTCTCAGAAATACTCCAATGTTTTGCCAGCGTTGTATGGTTTCATTCCTCAAACTTTATGTGACCACAGGGTAGGGGATATAGCCCGGACAATCCTCCAGAGGGACAATATTACCGGCGATGGCGATCCGCTGCATAGTTGTGTTTTAGCTAAAAAATCAATAAGTCACGGAAATATAATTGTTAGGGCTATTCCCATTGGTGGGTTTCGCATGATTGATGGTAATCAGGCCGACGATAAAAATATTGCCGTTTTGCAAGACGATGCCGTGTACGGTCATTTTCACGAAGTAAGCCGAATTGGTGATTACCAGGCTAAAGCATTACTTTTTAACCTACAAAGATCTTCCCGGGAATAGGCGCGATTGTGAAATTACTCACATTTACAACGCTTCCGAAGCCCGTGACATTATTACTGCCGCCATGGTTGATTATCAAAAAAAAGTTTGAGAGCTTGTATAATATTCTTGCCCTATAT
This sequence comes from uncultured Bacteroidales bacterium, assembly GCA_937981765.1. Taxonomy (GTDB): domain Bacteria; phylum Bacteroidota; class Bacteroidia; order Bacteroidales; family Salinivirgaceae; genus JAAYQU01. The sequence continues at coordinate 77,650 of CALJOM010000009.1, read as the reverse complement.
GGCATTTTCAAAACATAAAAGTTGTATTTTTAAAAAAACTTTAACTTTTGCAGGCCATGCAACAATTTTATCGTTTAATTTTTCTGATGCTATTTTTTACATCATGCACCTATGAGTTTGATGAGAAATATCGGATAAATAATCCTTACCAGGATTTTAAAACCGTTTCGGACTTTCAAACCACTCTCCAAGAAATTTCTAAAATTCAAAACCAAAAACTTCGCGATTCGGTTGTATCCATTCTCTGGGACAGTTTAGTTGCCAACCGATCCATTCCATTTGTTAGAGATACGAATGTGGTATTTATTTATCGAGGTTCTGCTTCGACCGTTCATTTTACAGGCGACTTTTCTCAGTGGAAAATTTTGCGCGACTTTGAAGCCAAAAAACTAAAGAGTACCAATTTGTGGATACTGTCAGCTGCCTTTCCGATAACGGCACGGCTCGACTATAAAATTGTGATTGACAAAACCCGCTGGATTTTAGATTCGGCCAACATCTATGTTCAAAATACAGGATTTAATTCCAACAGTGAGCTTCGTATGCCTTTATGGCAGCCATCGGCTTGGGGCTTCCCGGATACAGCTGTTGGTAAGGGGAACATTACCGAGCCTCGTATTTTTAAAAGTGTGAATTTGGGATACGATGTATCATATTTCGTTTATCTGCCGGTTAATTTTTTGGCCAGTAACCAATCAACCATTATTTACATTACCGACGGACAAGAATACAGCGATCCTAAATTAGGAAACGTTCCCACCCTTCTCAACAATCTGATTGGCCATCAAATGATTAAACCTACCGTAGCTGTCTTTATTGACCCACGAAATCCTTCCAATATAGAAGAAAACCGACGCAGATCAGAATATAGCGGAAATAAGAACTATATAGCTTTTCTTGCTGACGAATTTGTGGCTCATGTAGAAAAAGAACTAAATCTCACCATTGCTCCTGAAAATCGAGCCATATTAGGAACTTCTCTGGGCGGATGGGCATCGTTGTACGCAGGATTGCTACGGTCGGAGGTTTTTAATCTGGTTGCAGCTCAATCGCCTGCAATCCAGGAAGATTTAATACGTCAATACGCCAAAGCCGAAAAACTATCGCTCAGGTTTTTTATTTCGTGCGGTACCTTTTTCGATGGCGCTGAAAACACAAAACTTCTGCGCGATGTGTTAATTTTTAAAGGATATAGCATTGATTTTATTGAAGTTCAGGAAGGCCATTCCTGGGGCGCCTGGCGAAATCAAATCGATGCGATTCTGAAATCGTTTTTCCCTTTGCCACCCGCACCCAAAAAGCCTAAGAAGTAATTTTGGGAAGGCACTTTACAGATACGGGCTTATGCAATAAATTAGCTTGTAGTTAGTGGATTGTCGTTTTTAAATAATCAATAAGACCGTTGTTATGAATACTAAAGAGGAGATTGTTAGGAATTGGTTGCCGCGTTATACCGGCCGTCCTTTGGAAGAATTTACACAATACATCATTCTTACCAATTTTTCCCATTACATCCAGCTTTTCTCAGAGTGGTATAATGTCCCCAAAGTAGGCGAAAAACATGTAATGCCCAACGCTTCCAACGGGCGGATTACCATCATCAATTTCGGAATGGGAAGTCCAAATGCTGCAACAATCCTCGATCTTTTAACAGCCATAGAACCAAAAGCCGTCCTGTTTTTGGGGAAATGCGGAGGTTTAAAGAAAAAAAACCAACTTGGAGATTTAATTTTACCTATTGCCGCCATACGAAGTGAAGGTACCAGCAACGACTATCTGCCACCTGAGGTGCCCGCTCTTCCCGCCTTTATGCTTCAACGTGCCATTTCATCAGCTATTCGCGATGCCGGCCGCGACTATTGGACAGGAACTGTGTTTACTACCAACAAACGAGTATGGGAATACGACGATCGTTTCAAGAAATATCTCGAAAAAACCCGTGCCATGGCTATTGATATGGAAACCGCCACCATATTTACGGTTGCTTTCTACAATCAAATTCCCGCGGGCGCACTTTTGCTGGTAAGCGATCAACCCATGATCTCAACAGGCGTTAAAACTGCGGAAAGCGATAAAGCCGTAACCGAAAAATTTGTGGCCAACCATTTGAAAATTGGAATCAATGCTTTGGAAGAAATTATTAATAACGGACAAAGTGTAAAACACCTGAGATTTTAAACCATGCCACTTTTGTCTTACGAAAAAATAATGGACGACCTTAAGGCCGGCATCTATTATCCGATTTACTTTTTAATGGGCGAAGAAGATTTTTTTATTGATCAGATAGCCTATTATATAGAAAATAATGCCCTCAGTCCAGCCGAACGTGATTTTAATCAGAACATAGTTTATGGCGACGAAACCTCTATTGAAAGCATAATTGTAGAAGCCCGTCGGTTTCCGGTCATGGCTTCGCGACAGGTAATTATTGTTCGCGAGGGGCATCTGCTTAAAGGCCTAGAAGGCGACGATGCCGAAGAGTCGGGATGGTTGCATTATGCAGAAAAGCCCATGAATACAACTATCCTAGTCATTCTATATCGTGGAAAAGTGCTCGATAAGCGACGCAAAACCTATAAGACTTTGGAAAAAAGTGGAGTAATTCTTGAATCGAAACGTCTTTACGAATCCAAGGTCCCTGAGTGGGTTTTATCGCATGCTCGATCTATGGGTTATGAAATACAATCTGCTGCAGCACAGGTTTTAACAGCTCATCTGGGTAACGATCTTACCAAAGTAGCCAATGAAATGGCTAAACTTATGACTTTGCTCCCAAAAGGTACCATAATCTCAATTCAACATATTGAAGAAAATGTTGGGATAAGCAAAGACTATAACATTTTCGAACTCAATAAAGCCATTGGAAGCCGAGATATTACCAAGGCTTTCACTATAATAGCACACTTTGCAAAGAATCAAAAGGAAAATCCCATTCAGGTGGTTATTGCCCAATTATTTTCCTACTTTTCCAAAATTTTGCTTATTCACACCTCCTATAAAGGGTACGATAAAAACACACTTGCTAACGTGTTGGGTATTAATGCTTTTTTTGTTGGTGAATATCAGGATGCAGCCAAAAATTATCCTAAAGAGAAAGTTGAGCGCATTATTGGCTACCTACGACATTACGATGCCTTTAGCAAAGGGGTTAACGATGCCGGTACCGATGGCGGCGACTTGCTCAAAGAATTAATAACCCTAATTATGCTCTGATTTTATGAACATAGTTAATAAAAAGGCACTTACTATTTGTAAAGCAAGTGCCGGTTCGGGAAAAACCTATAAGTTGGTTGAAAGTTATCTACTTCTTGCCTTAGATGAAGACCCAAGAAGATATTCTAGAATTTTGGCCATAACCTTCACCCGTAAAGCAACGGCCGAAATGCGGCAACGAATTCTCAGACAACTCTATCTTCTCTCAGAAAACCCTGCTCAATCAGACTACGCAAAAAAACTTTTACAAACGCTGGAAATCGATGAGATAAACTTGAAAGAAAGGGCTAGTCGTCTTTTAATCAATATTTTGCATAACTATTCAAATTTTTCTATCGCAACCATCGATCAATTTTTTCAACGAATTCTGAGAAGCACAGCACGCGAACTCGACATTTCTGGGCTTTACCGCATTGAGATGAACGATGAACTTATTCTCGACCGCGCTGTGATGCAATTTCTCGATAGTCTCGTATCCGACTCCATCGAAAAGGACCTGCTTGTGAAATTTATCGAAAACGAAATCGTAAAACAAAATAAGCGTTACAATATCAAAAGAGAAATTCTCGCATACATGCAAAAAATGATGCGGGAAAATGTTAAAGATTTGCTCATTCAGCTGTGGAGTAATCAAAATTTCGATCAGCAAATTGCTTCAATACAAGAAAATATTAATACTAGGATTCAAGATTTTGAAAAGCAACATCAAGAACTTCGAAAAAATCTGGAAGTTGAAGTGCAAAAGTCCCATCTAAACAACTATTTCAGAAAAACCGGAAATAAGCTAACCACGATTTTGAATTTTAAATTATCGGAAAATAACAGTGCCGATACAATTCAAAAAATATGGAATTTAACCGAAAGTCTTGAATTCGAAGATATTTTTGCAAAAGCAGTCACTAAAACCGTATCTCAAAATGATTTTGATGCCTTTTTCGATAAAATAAACCCACTCTATAGCCAGTTGTTGACCCAGATAAAGGAAAATTACCCAGAATATGCCTTTTTTAAGGAGGTGTATCCTACACTTTGGCAAATCCGGCTTTTTAAGCATGTTTGGGAAGAGGTTAAACAAATCTCATCGCTCGAAAACATATTTTTACTCAGTAATACCGCCATTCTTCTAAAGCAGATTACCCAAGACACCGATATCCCGTTTATTTACGAAACACTGGCTAGTTGGTACAAACACTTTATGATCGACGAATTTCAGGATACATCCCTTTTTCAGTGGGAAAGCATACAACCTTTCCTACAAGAGAGTATGTCGCAATTTAATCCCGACACACAGGAAAGCCATGTTAACAACCTAATTATCGGAGATGTTAAGCAGGCAATCTATCGGTGGAGAAATGGCGACTGGACGCTTCTTCACGAAAAAGTAGAACAACAACTAAAATCCTTGGGAATAGATAACCTAACACTATCTTATAATTGGCGAAGTGAGGAGATAGTGGTTAATTTCAACAACGAATTTTTCGATATTCTGCTGGAGCATATTGGCAATACTCTTGATTTACCCGATGAAAAGTACAAAAAAAAGCTGAGAAATATTTACTCCGGTTGCAAGCAAAATTTTACTAAGTCAACTTCGGGGCAAGGGTATGTAAGGATTGAATTGCTTTCAGGAGAAGACAACAACGCTGAGACTGAGGATATCAAGTCTCAAGACCTTGGCTATGAAGCCCAAACCTTTCAAAAAGTAGCACAAACCATTCAAAAGCTCCTCGATAAAGGGGCTTCTCCCGGTGATATTGCTATATTAACGCGCAAAGGTTACCATGGGAAAATCATCATCGATTATCTACTTTCGTTAGATGGTTTTAAAGACAATCTTCAGATTTCCACAGATGACGTTTTAACCCTAAACCAAAGCAATGCGGTTGTAGCCATAATCAACATCATTTACGACCTCACCCATTCGGAGGGCAACACGTTTTATCGCACGACTGCGGCACGGTTACTAGATTTTGTTCGACAAAAAGAGGATCTTTCCTTGTTTGAAAATCCGGAAATGCACGAACCCTATGCAAAACTTACTCAAAACTATGATTTTTGGAAGCAACTACCCCTTTACGATTTAGTTCTGGAAATCATCGCCTGTTTTAATCTCAATGAGTGCGAAACTGAGATACCGTATCTGCAGGGACTTTTGAACATCATTGTCGATTTTACCCAAAACAACATTTCGGATAAAACAGCTTTTCTCGATTACTGGGAGACAAAGGGTGCATCAACAAAAATCCCTACTCCATCTATGCCCCACGCTCTGAAAGTTATGACCATACACAAAAGCAAGGGTTTGGAATTCAAGCACGTTATAGTTCCGTTCGCCGATTGGCAAATCAGTATGCCCACCGACCCGATCTGGATCGAAAAAGAAATAGATTCGGTTAAAATACCTCTTTTAATCAATCCGAGTAAGAAAAATCTCTACACTATCGCTGATTCTGAAATCTCTGAAGAGATTTTCAATCGCTGCGTGGATTCACTAAATTTGCTCTATGTGGCGTTTACACGGGCCGAATATTCATTGCACATTTTCTCAAAAAGCAAAAATCAAAAAGATTCTGTAAGCAATTGGATTAGTAGTTTTTGTGAAAAAAAAGGTGCATCGGAACATGTTTTTGAGATGGGAGAATTGAAAGAAATGCAACACCAAAAGCTACAGAATCTGCACTCAATAACTTTAAACCATTTTGGTGTTAATACAGACATACATTTAAAGGTTCGGTATTCGGAAACTCTCCCTGCAGAGAAGCCGGAACAGGAAGAGATTTCTCCAACAAAGTATGGCTCTATTATGCACAAAATATTGGAGCAATTAACCTCTGTGGATGATTTGTATTCTGCCATAAACCGTATTGTTTATAAAGGTCTAATAAATCAAACCCAGCGGGAGGAGATATATCGGCTTCTGGCAAAGGCACTTGCAAATACAAAGGTACAACAGTGGTTTAGTAATGAAGTTAAAACAATCAACGAAAGGGCGATTGTTCAACCACGTGGTGGATTTTACCGCCCCGACCGAATAATACAATTCCCCGACGGAAAAGTTCTGGTTGTTGATTACAAATTTACTCAAACAAACTTACCCGCTCATGAAATGCAGGTATCTAACTACCTAAAACTTGTAAGGGACTCTGGCTATGAAGTTTCCGGCGGATATGTTTGGTATGTTTATCAAAATAAGATTGTAGAAGTGTTTTAGTTTTAAGAGCACTTTAGATTGTTAGCAACTATTAACAATTATTTAACAACCCAACCCAAACAAATCCATGGATTTTGGGTTTCCTTTGTGAAACCAATTAAATTGTAAAGTTATGAAAAAGAATCTATTTTTATCAATTGCTTGGACTACCTTGTTTCTGTTCATGGGTAGTGCTGTGTCAGTTTATGGAGAAACCAGTAATTTTAACAAAAAAAGTACGTTTACGGTAACCTACCAGATTGCAAATTACCCCTATGCAGGTTCGATTCAAGCCTACGTAAATGGAGAGTATTTGCCGTCTGGAGGAACTGTTAATGCAGGAGCAAATGTTGATTTTTTTGTAACATCATGGGGTTATGTTGTTCAGGATTGGGTTATAAATGGCAATTCGTCTGGAGTAAACACGTCAAATTACACGTATCAGGACGTGCAATCTGATCTTTCAGTTAATGTGTTTTTAATGGAATACATTCATCCTCAAATCACTCCTAATGAGGCTATGTATGCACTAAGCGACCCTCAAGACTTAGTTTTTACAGTGGATTACGGCAGTGAATCGTCAATAGAATTTGTTATCCGAGAGGTTTGGGAAACAAATACGAATGATACGCTTGACCTGGGAACTGATTACACCATTTCCGGTAATCAGTTAGTCATAAACTCATCGTACCTACAATCGCTTAATCCACAAATTTTTGATTATTATCAATTTAGGGTCGTTTTTGGATCAGGAGTTGTTGTTAATTTAGGCATCCAAGTTGTGGGGACTACGGTACCCATTTTCGATCCCGACCAATTAACCTATGACCTTAGTAATCCAGGGAGTTTATTTACCTTAATTGTTTATGCTGATGCAAATGAGTTGGTTAGCCTAACGTATAACAATACTCCATTGATCCCAGGCGACGATTATTCCATTCAACGAACTATATTGATAATAAACCAGAATTTTTTAGCTCAGCACCTACAGTCCGTTGGTCAGAGCATAACTTTGGTAGGAGTCTTCAATAATCAAGAAACAGCTTCAATTCAAATTAATGCTGTTCAATCGGGAGTGTATAATGCCACCATTGATCCGACTTCCTCTATTTTTAACAGTTCACAAATTCCAGACTATGTTGATATTACAATCACATGGAACAGTGCCTCGTCGATTACTCAGTTATTGGTAAGAGGAGCCTTTGAATATGGAATAATGGAATTTCCATGGTTTAATTATGAGGTTACAAATTTAGGTGGAGGACAGGCCAGATTGCGAATATTCTTCGACGATAAGGCAGAATCGTTCCTGAAGCAAAAAGCTAATATCTATTATGGAGATTATCAGGTTCTTATATTTTTCGATCAAGGTGCTCCCGCATCCTATTTTCTTACAATTTTCACTATTACCTATGATGTAAATGTTACTGTGATTCCCAACGAGGGTGGCTTTGTATATGGGGCTTGGGAATATGAAGAGGGAGACAATGTGAATCTTCAGGCTGTAGCTAACTGGGGGTATGTCTTTTCACGTTGGGAGAATGAGACTGGAACAGTGTTGGGAACCGATCCTGACCTTTCATTCACAATGCCAGCTTCGGATGTAAATCTAACAGCCTATTTTGTACAAGCATATCAAATTACCTATTGGGCTCTGGATGGTTCAGGAACGATTGAGGCTTTTTACAATGGAGAAGTAATTAGTTCCGGAAATTTTGTGCCTTCAGGATCCAGGATTGTATTCAGAGCTAATCCTAATACAGGATACAAAGTCAATACCTGGTTCTTAAATGGAGATGATCTATTATACGATGGTTTGGAATATGTAGTGGAATCTGTAAGTCAGAATATGGTAATGATGGTTTCGTTTGTAGAAATCCCGGCAAACCATTATATGGTAACCTACAATGTAGTGGGAGGAAATGGACAATTGTCGGCGATATACGGTCAGGCAGTAATTAATTCCGGTGGAGTTGTTCCCAGCGATGCATCGGTTACATTTATTGCCCAACCAAATAACGGTTATGAAGTAAAAGAGTGGACTGTAAATGGAGAGGTGGTCTCTAATTTTGTTGAAACGGAGTTAACGGTTTCTAATATTACTGGAGCTATGCACGTAACCGTTGAATTTGAAGAAATTGTCTCAATAGAAACAAAGCCATTGCTTAGCTTTAGCCTATACCCAAATCCGGTAGAATCAGTAGCCTCTCTAGCCTCCTCGTTTGAAATGAATCGAGTAAGCTTATTGAATATGATGGGACAAACGGTTTTATTGGTTGAAAAACCGGGATCGCACCTTAATTTAGTTGGATTATCTCCAGGAATTTACCTTATAGTAGCTGAAACCCTCAATGGAGATATAGTAACTCAAAAGATTGTGAAGAAATAGTAGCCTAATACCAAAAAAAGCAGAAAAGGCAGTACCCAGTACTGCCTTTTTTTATAGAGCGGGAAACGGGACTCGAACCCGCGACCCTCAGCTTGGGAAGCTGATGCTCTGCCAACTGAGCTACTCCCGCAAGAGTTAATTGCACATCTCCTGGGCAATTGCTATTGTTTTTTGAGCGGGAAACGAGACTCGAACTCGCGACCCCAACCTTGGCAAGGTTGTGCTCTACCAACTGAGCTATTCCCGCAACTGTGGGGAGAGAAGGATTCGAACCTCCGAAGGCGTATGCCAACAGATTTACAGTCTGCCCCAGTTGACCGCTTTGGTATCTCCCCTAGGGGACTGCAAAATTATATCTTTTTTATGAAATTCACAAGATTTACTTAACCAAAAATCTACGATTTGCGTCAAGCCTTAAGAAAATAAACAACAAGATAGTGAAAGCCCATAATGAAGACCCACCGTAGCTAAAAAATGGGAGTGGAATGCCAATTACAGGGGTTATCCCAATAGTCATTCCAATATTAATGGCTACGTGAAAAAATAGTATAGAAAATACTCCGTATCCATAAATTCGACTAAAATGGCTACGTTGACGTTCGGCAAGTATAATGATTCGTATCAATAAGGCTAAAAAAAGCATGATAACCGTGGTTGACCCTACAAACCCCCACTCTTCCCCAATGGTGCAAAAGATAAAATCTGTACTCTGTTCCGGTACAAAGTCGAATTTGGTTTGTGTTCCTTGTAAAAAACCTTTTCCCCAGAATCCACCGGAGCCAATAGCAATTTTTGATTGGTGAACATTATATCCGGCTCCTTGGGGATCGAAATTTATGCCCAATACATGATCAATTCTGTCTTTCTGATGTGGCTGAAGGAAGTTGTCGTAAAAATAATCGATTGAGTATGAAAATAGTATAAAGGAAATAGATATTACCCAAATTATAAGCATTTTAGCGCCTCGTTTCAGAAATGCATAATAGACAAGAAGGGGTAGAGAGGCTAAGATTACTCCCATCACAATCCATTCCAATAAAATCGACAGTGAAAACAAGTATTTTATCCCGACAAAGATCCCAATTATAGTGAAGAATCCAAGAGAAAAATGTTTTACATCGTCCTTTTGTTTGCTAATGGAATAGGCATAAATTAAGGCTATAATAACAATTACTGCCATTGGAACAATAAAAGGTTTTGTAAGTGCTAAAACAGAAACAACAATTGCCATAAATCCTAGAAATAGGATCCATCCTGGCAGTCCCTCTCTGTATAGCATAAATATAAGAGATACAAATACTATTGCCGTTCCAGTATCGTTTTGCAGCAGAATTAATCCCATGGGTATGGCAATGATGATTAATGTGGTTAATAGTGTTTTTAATTGAAGAAGTCGACGGTTGGGATCGCTAAGATAATTGGCTAGAGCTAAAATAGTTGCAACCTTGGAAAATTCAGCGGGTTGGATTCGTATTCCGGCTATTTCGAACCAAGATTTGGAGGCGTTCACTTCGACACCTAATGTAAGTACTAAAAGTAACAGTAATATGACAAAGCCATAAATGAAGTATGAGAAGAAAACATAAATCTTGACATCGATTAGCAATATGATTATAATCAGAAGTACTGCTGCTAGGATCCACAGCATTTGTTTTCCATATCGTTGAGAAATATCGAAAATTGAGTGGTAGTCCTCATTATAGACGGCTGCATAAACATTCAACCATCCCATGAGAACCAGCAGAAGGTACAGTCCCACGGTGATCCAATCGAGCGATTCCAAAATGTTAGATACCTGACGCTTTTCCATCTATAAGATTTGCTTGTAAGATTCTGTCTTCCAAATATTTTCGTGAAGGGCTTATTTCCCCTTTCAAATATCGTTCAATAATTAAACTGGCGATTGGGGCAGACCATGTTGCTCCAAAACCTGCATTTTCTACATATACGGCTACGGCAATTTTAGGGTTGTCTTTGGGTGCAAAGGCAATAAAAATAGAGTGGTCTTTTCCATGGGGATTTTGTGCTGTACCTGTTTTTCCACATATGTCGAGTCCATCAACTCGAGCCACTCTCGCTGTGGAGCCTGCTCCACCATTAACTGCTTGAAACATTCCTTCAATTACTATCGGGAAGTATTTGGGGTCTATTTTGGTGTGGATAGGTGTTGTATATTTTTCAGGAATGTGGTCTTGATTTTCTATCTTTTTGATAAAATGGGGTATGTAATAATAGCCCCGGTTGGCTATAGCACATGCCATGTTTGCCATCTGGAGAGGAGTGGTTAGAATTTCTCCCTGTCCGATACTGTTAGAAATTATGTTGAGGGAAACCCAGCGTTTGTTCCCAAAGCGTCGGTCGTAAAAGCTGGTGTCGGGAATAAATCCTGGTAATTCAAATGGGAAGTCCAATCCAAGTTTATCCCCTAATCCAAAGGATTTTACCATAGATGCCCAGGCCATGAAGTTTTTACGAAAGTTGATTTGCCCTTGATGGTCGAGAATGTTTCTGTAAACGTGGCAATAATAGGTGTTACAACTCATGGCAATAGATTCAATCAATCGAAGTGGAGAAGGATGACTATGACAGCCTAAATGAAACCTGCCTACGGTGTACCCTCCAAAACAAGAGTAGGTGGTATTTGGGTTTAATACGTTTACTTGTTGTCCGACCAAAGCGTTAATAAGTTTGAAGGTGGACCCAGGAGGGTATTGTGCTTGAAGTGCTCTGTTAAACAATGGTTTCAAACTGTCTAACTCAAGCATCCTGTAATTTGAAGTTCGTTCCCTGCCGCTTAGAAGGTTGGGATCGAAACTCGGAGCAGAAACCATGCATAGTATTTCACCACTTGATGGTTCCACAGCAATGATGGCTCCCAACTTGTTTCGCATAAGTTGCTCCCCATAATTTTGCAGATTGGCATCAATGGATATTTGAATATCGAGTCCTGGTATGGCAGGTTTGTCGTATTTACCTTCTTTAAAACGTCCTTTTATTCTATTATGTACATCTACTAAAAAGATTTCAACACCTTTCTGTCCTCGGAGTAAGTGCTCGTAGGCTCTTTCCAACCCGTTGATTCCTATGTAGTCGCCACTTTTGTAGCTTGTGTCTTGTTTTATTATCTGGTCGGAGACTTCGCCAACATAGCCTAAAAGGTGCGCGGAGTTATGTTCTGGATATTTACGAATGGCTCGTGTTTGAGTGTAAAATCCGGGGAATTTATAGTTCTTTTCTACAAAAAGCGCATTTTCATAACTTGAAATCTGTTTGAGAAATATGCTTGGCTTTAATCGGCTGTAGCGTCTGGTTGCTATAAGTTGTTTCTGAACGTAGTCTTTATCAATTCCCAAGATTTTGCAAAATTCAGCAGTGTCGAATTCTTTTACTTGTCGGGGTATCACTATAACGTCGTAAACGGCTTCGTTATGAACAAGTAAGTTATTGTTGCGGTCGTAAATAAGGCCTCTGTTAGGGTATTGTACCATTAACCGTAGCACGTTGCTTGTTGCCGATTCGTGATACTGGGTTTCAAACATTTGAAGTATGAACAATCTTACGATGTAGATGAACAAAACAGCAACCGCAATGGCTCCGATAATCACGGGTTTGTTTGAATATTCATCTTTCATGGGAGGATATTACAACTTGTTAACAAGGGTTTACAAATTTCTCTATTTAATTGGATAGTTGTGAAGAGCGTGCCGTACCTCGGAAATATTCAAAAATTATGATACACAATTCTGTGAAAGCGATACTGAGAATTATTCGCAAGAGGGTTTGGAAAAAATTTTGAAAGCTAAAGGACTCAATAAAAAATAGTATTGTGTGATGTATTGTGGTTAGAATTAAGGTGTATCGAAAATACCATGCGAGCCCTAGTTCTTGTGCCGATGGAGTTAGTTTCTTGTTGTAACCCTCTCGAGGCGCCATATATTTCAAGAGAGTGAATCTAAAATAGCCCAGTGCTACACTCGCAAATGTATGCATGCCTGGCGTAACCGAATATAGATCAATAATGAAGCCGGTAAAAAACGAAATAATTAGCTGCAACCAGCCGGGTAAATCAGTAGGAAGTAATAAAATTACCAAAATGTAAAGGTAAGGATTGATGTAACCTCCTAATTCAATGTTATTTAATACCAAAAGTTGGAGTGCTATTAGTAGAATTGCACGAGCAAACGGCGTTAAAATTTCTTTGATCATTGGGACAGGTTTTTTAAACTGTCGATTTCATTTTTGAATTTATTGATAACAATATATGCGTGTGATAACGCTCCAAATTCTTCCAGTAGTTTTACCTTAACTTTCAGGAAATTTGGATCGTTACTCTTGTCAAAGTCTTCTACTATCCCAATGGGTATTCCGGCTGGGAAAATTGATGAATATCCAGAGGTTTCTATCGTGTCGCCATTTTCAATATTAATGTGAGTGGGAAGGTCGAACATATAACAGTATTTGGGTGACCTTCCATCCCACTTTAGTATTCCAAAGTGTTTAGACTTTCGCAAACGTGCACTAATGGTTACTTGAGAGTTAAGTAAGCTGAGAGCATTACTATAATTTGCCGATACATTACGCACAATGCCGATAACTCCTTTTTCAGTAACAATACCTGCTTCTGAAACCACACCGTGTTTGGCTCCGCGATCAATTATTAGAATGTTTTGCTGCTTGTTAGTACTGTTAAAAACGATGTTGCAATCAATAAATGTCCAATGTTTTTCGAATACTAAATCACTCAAATCCTTTGCTGTAATACGGTTTGACTTTAATGAGGAGATTAGTGAGTTTTTCAATTGTGCATTTTCATGAACCAGGCGCTGGTTTATTTTGGCCAGGTAAAAATAGTTTTTCACTTTTTCTATTTTTTGCAGAATTTCTCCTGTAATAGAAAGTGCGGCATTGGTAAATTTCGATTTTTGATATGGGTTATGGTTGATAAGCATTAAAAATGCAAACGTTTCCAATGCCAGAAAAATAATGAACATGTGATAAGCCTGAAGCAACCGAATCAGGGTTCGCATGAGTCAAACGGATTAGAGTAAATACAAGTCCTAATCGGACTTGTATTAGTGTTATCGTATTAAGAACTGGAATTTATCTACATTTTTGAGGGCAATGCCAGTACCCCGTGCTACAGCATGCAGTGGATCCTCAGCTATATGGAATTTAATTTTGGTTTTTTCTTCAAGTCGTTTATCTAAACCTCTCAAGAGTGCACCACCTCCTGCTAGAAATATTCCTTTTCGGTAAATATCGGCATAAAGTTCCGGTGGGGTTTGTTCCAAAGTAGATAAAATTGCCGCTTCAACCTTGGAGAGGCTTCGGTCAAGGCAGTGAGCAATTTCTTGGTAAGATACCGGAATTTCTACCGGAAGAGCCGTCATTTGGTGAGGGCCGCGAACAATAAAGTCTGCCGGAGGATTCTCTAATTCGGGAAGTGCACTGCCAACCTGAATTTTAATTAATTCGGCTGTGCGTTCTCCAATTTTGATATTGTGCTGGTGGCGCATATATTCGCGAATATCGGCCGTAAAGTCATCTCCTGCGATTCGGATGGAGTGGTTAACTACAATTCCTCCCAGAGAAATAACGGCTATTTCCGTAGTTCCTCCACCAATGTCAACAACCATATTTCCTTCTGGAGCTTCTACATCGATTCCTATGCCCAGCATGGCTGCCATGGGTTCATAAATCATAAAAACTTCACGGCCTCCTGCGTGTTCTGCGCTGTCGCGAACGGCTCTCATTTCAACTTCGGTACTGCCCGACGGAATGCAAATCACGATTCGAAGGGCCGGTGAAAACATTCGGGTTCGCTTGTCAATCATTTTTATCATGCCTCGAATCATCTGTTCTGCAGCTTGGAAATCGGCAATTACTCCGTCTCTTAGTGGACGTACAGTGCGAATGTTTTCGTGCGTTTTGCCTTCCATTTGCTGAGCCTTTTCGCCAATGGCCACAACGCGCCCTGTGGGAATATCCATGGCTACAATGGATGGCTGGTCAACCACAATTTTGTCGTTGTGGATAATTATGGTATTGGCTGTCCCAAGGTCAATAGCTATTTCTTGCGTTAAAAATGAAAAAAGTCCCATGGTTATAATTATTTAATGCTTAAAGTGTCGTATTCCTGTTACTACCATCGCCATGCTGTGTTGGTTACAAAAGTCGATGGATTCTTGATCTTTTATGCTTCCTCCGGGTTGTATAACTGCGCTAATACCCTCATTCCATGCTATTTCAACACTGTCGGGGAATGGGAAAAAGGCATCGGAAGCCATAACGGCGCCTTTTAGGTCAAAACCAAAAGATTTGGCTTTAACTATAGCTTGTTTCAAGGCATCAACCCGAGAGGTTTGTCCGGTTCCACTGCCTATGAGTTGTTTATTTTTGGCTAAAACTATGGTGTTCGATTTAGTGTGTTTTACTATTTTGTTGGCAAATAATAAATCGGCTTCTTCTGACGAGGAGGGATGTGTTTTTGTGACTTTATGCCAATTCCCCGGTTGCACCATTGCTAAATCTTTCTCTTGAACAAGGGCTCCGTTTAAAACTGTTCGATACTGCCACTGTGGTAATGCACAAGGCTTTTGTTTGAGAATAATGCGTTTGGTTTTTTTTCTGAGAATTTCAAGGGCTTCTTCCTCAAAATTGGGTGCAACTAAAACCTCATAAAATAGCTTGTCGATTTCGGTAGCCGTTGCGGAATCGATTTTACGGTTTGTGATTATAATTCCACCAAAGGCAGAAATTGGGTCTCCGGCTAAAGCATCAATCCATGCTTCGAGTAGTGTGTCGCGTGAAGCTACTCCGCATGCATTGTTGTGCTTAAGTATGGCTACCGTTGGTTCGTCAAATTCTGCTATCAAATTTACGGCAGCATCGATATCCAAAAGGTTGTTATACGACAATTCTTTTCCTCCATAAATTTCGAATAACTTTTCAATGTCGCCGTAATAGAAACCTTTTTGATGAGGGTTTTCTCCATAACGCAGTTCTTTCCGAGTGTTGTGGCTTACACGCAAGTGTTGCGATAGATCACCACCTAAGTAATGCCAGATTTGAGTGTCGTAATGTGAGGTTACGGCAAAGGCTTCACGGGCAAATTCTTTTCTCTCTTCCAATGTGGTATAACCTTTTTCTAATAATTGGATTACTTTAGGATATTGGTTTTTGTGGCTTACAATTAACACGTCGTTATAGTTTTTTGCTGCTGCCCGAATGAGCGATATGCCGCCAATATCAATTTTTTCAATAATTTCATCGTGACTTGCTCCTGATGCTACAGTGGTTTCAAACGGGTAGAGATCTACCACAACCATATCTATGGTTGAAATGTCGTACTTTACGAGGTCTTCAATATCGGATTGATTTTCCGAACGGGCTAAAATTCCTCCAAAGATTTTGGGATGTAGGGTCTTCACTCTTCCCCCAAGAATAGAGGGATATCCAGTAAGCTCTTCAGCAGCTTTAACAGAATATCCCAGCTTTTGAATAAACCTTAAAGTTCCTCCGGTGCTTAAGAGCTTGCAATTTAGTTTGTTGAGTTGATACAGTAGGGGCTCTAATCCTGTTTTATCGTACACAGAGATGAGCGCGGTTTTTATATCTTTTTGCTGCATCTGGGTTTCTAATTGTTTGTGCTTTTCATTACAAAAATAATGGAAAATGTATTAAGCTAGTTTTTTTCGCCTAAATTTGTTAACAAATTTCTATCGAAATGTTAACGTGTTATCTTGATTGGACTTTTATGGGAAAGTTGTTGGAATGCGGATGAATTAATTTTGATTGTAATTATAATTTAAATGTCAATATATGAGAAACATTTCTTTTGCTTTTTTTATGTTGGGTTGTTTTGTGGCCATAGGACAGTCTGACCCAACTGACTTGAACATCAAAACACTGGATGAAACGTTAAAGCATCGGCTAGATGTTGTTGAAAAATTAATAGACGATGTATTGTGGTTTCAACGTTTGAAAGATATTGCTTATTTGGACAAGTTTTTTATTACCGGGCCCCCATTGGCAAAAGAGAAAAACTCAACGGCCTTAGGGGCTGGCAACCCTGTGAAATTTTGGGCATATGCGTTTTTTCCGAAAAATATCGACACCTCGAAAAAATATCCGCTGATTGTTTTGCCTCATGGTGGTGTTCATGCTGATTTTACTACTTATTACTATCACATTGTACGCGAGATGGTTTGGCAGGGTTATGTGGTGGTTGCTCCCGAATATCGGGGGAGTACGGGTTATGGAAAAGATTTTTACCAGAAAATAGATTATGGTGGTTTAGAGGTAGAGGATGTCCTTGCCAGTAAAAACTACATGATAGATAATTTCTCCTTTATTGATTCCAAAAGAGTTGGGATAGTTGGTTGGAGTCATGGGGGGCTGATCGCTCTGCTTAATGTTTTTAATTATCCTAAAGATTACCAGGTTGCCTTTGCTGGAGTTCCTGTGAGCGATTTGGTTGCAAGGATGGGATATTATAACGATGCTTATCGTGCTCATTTTGAGGCAAGTTACCATATTGGTGCCTCTGCGAATGAAAATGTGGAGGAATATCGACGCCGTTCTCCGGTTTGGAATGTTCACAAGTTTGAAAACATTCCGCTATTAATTCATACCAACACAAACGATGAGGATGTTCACGTATTAGAAGTTGAGAGCTTGATTCGAGCTTTAAAAGCGGAAGGGAAAAAATTTGAATATGAAATTTTTCAAAACCTACCCGGAGGTCATTCGTTTGATCGTATGGATACTAAAGCAGCTAAAGAGATTCGGGTTAAGATTTATAAATTTCTCTCCAATGTGCTGAAGCCAGAGCGACCTATTAAGTCGTACGATCAGCTGCAGGTGGCTGGATATGGCTTTTGAAATAAAAAAGGCTGGTAACAACCAGCCTTTTTTATTTGTTGACTCTGTTTAGAGAAGAAAACTTAATAAAATTCCGGCTGCTACTGCAGAACCAATAACCCCGGAAACGTTTGGTGCCATGGCATGCATAAGCAGGTGATTGGTTGGATCTTCCTTAAGTCCCATGGTTTGTACAACGCGAGCACTATCTGGTACTGCTGAAACACCTGCTGCCCCAATCATAGGATTAATGGGATTATCCTTCGATGAAATCCAGTTCATTATTTTTCCAAAGAAAACTCCACTGGCGGTGGCTATAATGAATGATGCGGCGCCTAATGCAAACACTAAAATAGAGTCTGGTGTGAGAAATACATCGGCTTGAGTGGAGGCTCCCACGGTGATTCCTAACAGCATGGTTATTGTATCAATCAAGGCGTTGCTGGCAGTGTTGGCAAGGCGCTTGGTTACTCCACTTTCTTTTAGAAGGTTTCCGAAAAACAACATTCCAAGTAGTGGAAGTGCAGATGGAGCAATAAAGAGGGTAACTAACATTCCAAGAATTGGGAAAAGTATTTTTTCCAATTTTGAAACACTTCTGGGGGGCCGCATGCGAACCAGACGCTCTTTTTTGGTAGTGAGTAGTTTAATTACCGGTGGCTGAATTACCGGTACAAGAGCCATGTAGGAATAAGCAGCAATTGCAATTGGCCCGATGAGGTTTTTGGCTAGAATGGCATTTCCTAAAACGTCGTATCCAATAATGTTTGTTCCGTTGGCTAATTTTGAAGATAGAAATATAGCAGTAGGACCATCAGCACCTCCAATAATTCCAATAGCTCCTGCTTCTTGGGGAGCAAAACCAAGCCAAAGGGCTCCGATAAACGTTGCAAAAATCCCTATTTGTGCAGCGGCACCTAATAACATTAGTCGAGGGTTGGATATGAGGGAGCTGAAGTCGGTCATGGCTCCAATTCCGAGGAAAATCAAAGGCGGATACCACCCTTGCACAACCCCTTGATAAATGGTATTCAATACGCTTCCTGGTTCGTAAATGCCCAATTGAAGATTAAAATCAATGGCCTGGAACATTGGTATATTTCCCAGGATTATTCCGGTTCCAATAGGTATAAGTAGTAGGGGTTCATAATCGTATTTTATGGCCAGGAAAATAAAGAGTAGTCCTACAAGGATCATTATTAGATGTCCTCGGGTGACATTCGGAAAACTACTAAACTCGTAGAAGGAGATAACTCCGGCCAGCGATTCGGAGTAATGTTTGTAAGTCAAGCCCTGAATAATCAATTCTCCTATGGAATTGATGAACCCATAGCGAGTTCCTAATTCTACAATTTTCTCGGTAACTTTGTAATTCCCCGAGCGATCGTTAGGGTCTGTATTGCGTGAAAAGCTTGCAATTTTTTGCGGATTGAACGTTAAAATAACTGTATCGCCTGAGATGGTATACACTCCTGTATAACGAGTTTTGGAGGAGTCCATATAAAAATGGCCGTCATCCTTAAATTTTAGGTACTTATAGCGTTCAACCGGTTCTATTTTGCGCTTTGCAATATCCTCTGCCACTGGGGTTGGATAGTATCCATGGCTTTTGTTTAACCACTTGCCGGTTACAAGTTCCTCTTTTGTAATTGATTTACCAACAAATGGGAATATGATAAACGATGTGGCAAGTATTAAAAACAGTTTTTTTGTCATAATTGTCTTTTTTAGCTGATGTGGCTTATTCAATTACCATTAAAACATCGTTTTGTAATACAGAATCGCCTACTTTTACTTTTAGTTCTTTGACAATCCCATCTTTGTCTGCCTGAATATTGTTTTCCATTTTCATGGCTTCCATAATCAAAACGATCTGACCTTTAGTTACCGAGTCGCCTGGATTTACCAATATCTTGAAAATAGTTCCAGGCAGTGGTGCTTTAAGAAGATGTCCGCCATTCGATGCCACGCGCTTAATGGTTCCTTCTCCGGGTTTATTTTCTGCCGGTTTACGAACCAATGTGGGGGTTTTAGGTTTTTTAACTTCGGAATGAACCTCCACTTTATAAACGCTTCCGTTTACCTCTATTTCAGCGATATTGTCCTCGAAGGATTTGATGTGGACATCGTACTTCTGACCATTTATGGTGAACGAGTAATTTTTCATAAGTTTAAAGTATTTGCAATGTTATGAGAGCATAGGTGGTTGCTTAAAGATACTTTGTTTTGCAAAGCTGTTATATTAGATATTGTTGCGGCTTTTATAATTTTTTGCCGGGGTGGTTCATCACACTGTAAATTTTACTGCTCCACGGAGAATAGCGACGAGATAATCGTTTAATGGTTATAACATTACTTTCTTCGTCGTGCATTTCGCTAAGGAAAAGAAATAGAGCCATTGAAATTGCTGTGTTAGTTTCAATATCTATATCAGCAGTTTTCTTTTCAAGGTCTACTACTTCACCTTTCTTTTTGAGGTCGTAACGGAATTTAAAGTTGATAATCTTAGGGATGAGTTTGAAGAGTAACGCCAGAAAATATAACGCTATGAATACCACGCCTATCCCAACGATTACCACGGTCCACCCGTTATTTTGGCTAATTACGTCAATGAGTATCATAAATGGTCGATTTTATAGTGGAATATTGCCATGCTTTTTGGGAGGATTAACCTGTTTTTTGGTTTGAAGCATTTCAAAACCACGTATTACGCGGAAACGTGTGTTTCGGGGCTCAATTACATCGTCGATATAACCGTATGAAGCTGCTTGGTATGGATTGGCAAACTTTTCGCGATATTCTGCTTCTTTTTCCCTAATGAACTTAGCTCGTTCTTCCGGATCGGCAATTTCTTGAATTTTACGCGATTCGAGTACTTCAATGGCGCCTTTGGCTCCCATAACGGCAATCTCAGCAGTTGGCCAAGCATAGTTGAGGTCTCCACGGAGTTGTTTGCAACTCATCACATCGTGAGCACCACCATACGATTTTCTGAGTGTTACGGTAATTTTGGGTACGGTTGCTTCTCCATAGGCATAAAGGAGCTTAGCTCCATGAATAATTATTCCTCCGTATTCTTGCCCACTTCCGGGTAGGAAGCCGGGTACATCTACCAGGGTAAGAATCGGAATATTAAACGCGTCGGCAAATCTGACAAAACGGGCTGCTTTGCGGCTGGCCTCGATATCAAGTACCCCTGCCAGATAGTTGGGTTGGTTTGCAATTATGGCTACCGGATAACCGTTCAACTTGGCAAATCCTACCACAATGTTTTTGGCATAGTTGCTGTGAACTTCAAGAAATTCCCCGTAATCTACGATTAAATGAATAACATCGTGAATGTCGTAGGGAAGATTGGGGTTATCGGGTATTATTGAGTTTAGTGCATCTTCTTTGCGGTCAATTGGGTCGTTACACTCAGTAATTGGTGGTTCTTCCAGGTTGTTCTGAGGTAGATAGGAGAGAAGCTTACGAATTATCATAAGACCTTCCTCTTCACTCTCAACTTTGAAATGGGCTACACCCGATTTTGAAGCATGAACATCGGCTCCACCTAACTCCTCGGTAGTGATGTCTTCGCCGGTAACGGTTTTTACCACTTTGGGTCCGGTAACAAACATGTAGCTGTTTTGCTCCGACATGATTATGAAGTCTGTCAATGCAGGTGAGTAAACAGCTCCCCCGGCGCATGGACCAAAAATTGCGGAAATTTGAGGAATTACGCCTGATGCAAGAATATTCCGTTGGAAAATTTCGGCATAACCGGCCAAAGATGTTACTCCTTCCTGGATACGTGCTCCGCCTGAGTCGTTTATTCCAATTACCGGAGCTCCTACTTTCATGGCCATATCCATAATTTTGCAGATCTTTTGTGCAAATGTTTCGGATAATGACCCTCCAAAAACGGTGAAATCCTGTGCAAAAACAAAAACAATACGCCCATCAATGGTGCCTTGACCGGTAATAACTCCGTCGCCTAAAAACTTTTGTTTATCCAACCCAAAGTTTGTACAGCGGTGGGTTACAAACATGTCGTATTCTTCAAAACTACCGTCATCCAATAGTTTTTCAATTCTTTCACGGGCTGTTAGCTTCCCTTTCTCATGTTGGGCCTCAATACGTTTTAATCCTCCTCCAAGTTTAGCCTCGGCCCGCAGATCTATTAGCTGCTTGATTTTATCTTGGTTTGTCATTGGTTAAAATTTAAAGTTGTAACAGACGATGTTCAATTTATTTGCTGCATAATTCAGTCAAGACTCCAAACGTTGATTTTGGATGCAGAAAACCAATATTTAACCCTTCAGCACCTTTTCTCCCGGCTTTGTCAATTAGTGTTATGCCCATGGCCTCAACCTCTTTTAAAGATTCGTTAACATTATCCACCGCAAATGCAATATGGTGAATTCCTTCGCCTTTTTTTTCGATGAATTTTCCGATAGGGCCTTCTGGGTCGGTCGATTCCAATAGCTCAATTTTGGTCTGCCCAACCAGGAAAAAGGCTGTTTTTACCTTCTGGTCTTTTACTTCTTCAATTGCATAACATTCTGTACCCAAAAGTTTGGTGAAGAATGGAATTGCGTTGTCGAGGCTTTTAACGGCGATACCAATGTGCTCAATGTGTGAAGTCTTCATAGATGATATTATTTTATGGTTATTAGATTGTTCCGGGGATTAATTAAAACGTTTGCGAGGGTGAATTTTTTTTTTGCAAAGGTAATTAGTGCTATGGGATGTTGCAATTTTTTTTTTGAAAAATCGTATCTGTTTTTTTGTGTTTTAAAATACACAATTTCAGATATATAAGGAAAAAGTAAGTTGCAAATGCTGAAAATATTTTTGCCCAATGTAACATTTCATACCTTGTGAGCGTCTTTAATCTGTATTTTTGACAAAAACTACTCCAATGAAGTATTCAACTCTTGTGACCGCTTTACTAATTTTTTTCTCCCGAAATGCTTTCGGACAATCAATTTTTACTCTTCAACAATGTGTAGATTCTGCATTGATAAATAACTTAACCATTAAAGAGCAGGGATATACAATTCAATATCTTGAAAACAACTATCAGCAAACCAAATACGATTTATTGCCAGATTTGAGGGCATCGTCGAGGCTCTCGGAATATTTTGGCCAAACGTTTAATTTCGAACGAACTCGGTTTATTGACGAAAGAATAACCTCCTTTTCGGTTGGAATAAGCTCTAATGTTGCACTTTTTGAAGGGTTTCGCAAATATCACTTAATAAATAGGAGTAAGCTTGATTTAGCAAGTGGAAAGGAACGCCTTGAGTTGCTAAAAAATCAAATTACGCTTGAGGTAGTAAATTCCTATCTAACCATTCTTTACAATCAGGAACAATCAAAAATACTTGTCGGTCAGATTGAGATTACATCTCAACAAATAGAGCGTGCCAAAAAAATGGTCGATGCTGGGAAAATACCATTTGGGGAGCTGTATTCTCTTTTTAGTCAAAAAGCAGAAGAGGAGGCACAATGGAATCGCTACCAAAGTCAGGTGCAGATGGCCAAAATTCTACTGAGCCAGCAAATGAATATTCGCAACACCGAATTTGATATTGTAGTCCCAGATCTAGATAGCTTAACCGTTGATTTTGAATTGAATTCATCCATTGAGCAATTTGTTTCAGAAGCCCTCCAATTTTTACCCGAAATGCGATTAGCGGAAAACTCTCTGCTATCGGCAAAATACGATTTAGCTATAGCAAAATCTGCGCTTTATCCTTCGTTATATCTCAGCAGTGGTTTATCGTTTCCATACAATAGCAAGGCAATAAGCCCAACCGGAGGCGATTATCCGTTTTTCGACCAACTTAAGGATCGAAAACAGGCTGAAATTGGGTTAAGTCTCTCAATACCCGTATTTAACCGTTTCCAAAATCGGACCAACATTAAAAATGCTCAACTTCAGATTATA
Organism: uncultured Bacteroidales bacterium; assembly: GCA_937981765.1. Classification (GTDB taxonomy): domain Bacteria; phylum Bacteroidota; class Bacteroidia; order Bacteroidales; family Salinivirgaceae; genus JAAYQU01. Next base: position 54,061 of record CALJOM010000009.1, on the reverse strand, counting down.
ACCAAAGAAAGCGCTTTGGATAGAACTCGACAGGATATTTTTAAAGCCGTTCAATCGGCATACAACGACGTGTTGATAGCCCAAAAAAATCTTAAATCGCGAGAAGAGGCGCTCAAAGCTGCCCGGGAAGCGTATCGTTTTGCGGAACAACGGTTTAACGCCGGAACAATAAGCGCAGCCGATTATTCACAAGAGAAAGCACGCCTAAATCAGGCCTCTATGCAATTACTTCAGGCAAAATACGACTTTGTAGTGAAAATGAAAATTCTTGACTTTTACCGTGGAGTGAAGATTAAACTCTAAGCTTTTGTTACCTTTGCACTCCCTAAGTCTTTAGTTTTTATGAAATACATTCTTTGCATCGAGACAGCTACAAGTTTGTGCTCTGTTTCACTCTTTGCAGATAGAAAACTTTTATCCTTGCGTGAAACCACCGAGCCCAATGCTCACTCACAATACTTGTCCGTTTTTATTCAGAAAATTTTGTGTGAAGCAGGGATTGGTTCAAACGATTTGTCGGCGGTTGCTGTCAGTAATGGTCCTGGGTCATATACCGGGTTACGAATTGGGCTTTCTATGGCCAAAGGCCTTTGTTTCGGTTTGAATATTCCGCTTGTAGTTGTCCCTACTACCGAAATTCTTGCCAGAGCCTGTGTTGCAGAATCTTCAGGGGCTGACAATGATTTAATCTGCGCTATGATAGATGCCAGGAGAATGGAAGTGTATCACGGCATTTACACGCGGCAGTTTCAATTGTTATATCCTATAGAGCCACATATTTTGACGTCGGATTCATATCACGATATTTTGACAGAAAATCGGGTTCATTTTGTTGGCGATGGGGTCCCTAAAGCAAGTAAAGTAATACAAAATCCAAACGCACTATTTCATCCCCAGATTAAAATTTCCTCACGTTACATTATTGAGGCGGCAATAATTAAATTAACCAACAATGAAACATCCAACATTGCCTACGAAAGCCCTTTCTATTTAAAGGAGTTTTTAACCAAACCGTGCAAATCATTTTTTTAAATCGTTAAAAGTAGCTACTTTTGTAAAACGAAAAATTTATATTTCTATGGCAGATACTTCAGATATCAAAAAAGGACTAACCATTGCTTTCAAGGATGGTTATTATCAGATTATTGATTTTTTACATGTAAAGCCCGGTAAGGGAGCTGCATTTGTACGTACCAAATTACGTAATCTGGAAACCGGAAGGGTAATTGAAAATACATTTCCTTCGGGAGCCAAAATAGACATTGTGCGTATTGAGCGTCGTCCATATCAATACCTTTATCAGGAGGAAGCTGGCTATGTTTTCATGAATAAGGAAACATACGAACAAATAACTCTGGAGAAAAAACTTATCGAAGCAGCCGACCTTATGAAAGAGGGGCAGGATGTGGAAATTGTGTTTCATGCCGATTCCGAAACTCCGCTATTTGCTGAACTACCCTCTCATGTAATCTTGGAAGTTACCTACACGGAGCCCGGTGTTAAAGGCGATACTGCTTCATCAACTGCTATGAAAGATGCAACATTAGAAACCGGCGCAACTATCAAGGTTCCTCTTTTCATCAACATCGGTGATAAAATAAAGGTAGACACGCGTGAGTATGCTTATTCAGAGCGCGTGTAAGACAACATAATGCCTAAAGCATTGAAGGTGAAATCTTATTAGCCGTTGAGGATTTTGCTCAATGGCTATTTTTTTCTTTCACATGTTTGTAATAATCGCTAAATATTTTTAACTTAGAAGCTAAATATAAATTGCACTGTATGAACATAGACCGCAATTTAGATCAAAGCAAAAAGGCATCGTTGAAGCGTTTGCAGTTTTGCAACTTTAAACTCGATTTTCTTTTGAACATTACATTGGCAATCAATGAGAATCTTCCCATTAAAACCTTGATGGAAAAATACCATGACATTTTAAAAGAGGATCTTAATATTGGTAAAATATTACTCTATATCTACAACGAAAAATGGGAAAGGATACTTATGAGTGGCGTACCTCACACAGTGGTGGATGAAATTAAAGTGCCCGACGATTTAATTTACTACACTCAAATTACCAACCTTACGAATACACTCAATCGCGTGTTAACCTATTTCGACGTATTAATTCCTGTTTTTCACCATGAACGCCCTATTGCCTATCTGTTAATTGGCGATATAGAGGAGGAGCGAGCCGGTATGAGTCCCACTATAAAGCATCTTCATTTTATACAAACACTAACCAACATTTTAGCCGTTGCTATTGAGAATCGAAATCTCTATAATCAGAACCTACGGCAGGAAGTCTTGAAAAAGGAGTTGGACTTAGCAAGTCGTATGCAATCGATGCTTATTCCAAGCCATTCTTCACTACCTAAGAATAACGATTTTCGAGCAGCTGCCTACTACTTACCGCACTTTGAAGTGGGAGGAGATTATTACGATGTATTTCAGCTTAACGATCATCTTTATGGCTTTTGCATAGCTGATGTTTCAGGTAAAGGTATTTCGGCGGCTTTGCTAATGTCCAACTTTCAGGCAAATGTACGTGCACTTTTTACATCCAACCGTGAAATAGAGGATATGGTACATGAGTTAAACCAACGGGTGATGAAAAATGCCAATGGAGAGAAATTTATAACACTCTTTATTGGGCAATACGATTCTCACGAACGAAAACTCACTTACATCAATGCTGGTCATAACCCACCCATTCTCTATCAAGCCGGAGCTAATACCATTAAATATCTTAAGAGCGGGTGTGTTGGTGTTGGAATGTTTGATATCCTTCCCAACATTGAAGTTGGGAAGGAATATCTTGACCCGGGCTCAAGATTAGTACTCTTTACCGATGGAATCGTTGAATTCGAAAATGAAAATCAGCAAGAGTTCGGTACGGGAATTATTGAGTATGAATTGATGCAAGATTTCCCAATCGAGAAAATAATGACAAATATTATCGAACGACTTGAAACGTTTAAGGGCAATAGTAATTATTTCGACGATATTACGCTTTTGGGCTTAGAGTTTCCGTCCTAGGATACTTTAATTCCAAATCATAAAAAACAATAACAGCAATAAATCCCCAAAAGCCCAGGGCAATTTTATCAATATCGAGAAAATTGTTAACCAGTGCGTGAAAAAAGTAAGTAACTAGCCCGGAGCTTGTGCCGAGAATTATCCAATATTCTTTGCTCGATTTATAAAACTCAAGTAGTTTTAAAGCTCTGTAAATAACAAGGAATATAATTGTCAGAAAAATCACAAAGCCGGGAATTCCCATCTCAGAAAGATGCCCCAGATATTCGCTGTGAGCATTACCTAAGTCTCCGGAGTTTGTGCTGATTGGAGTTTTATCGTACGACATTTGATATGGTGCGTAACAAAACATATATGTTCCCGGACCAAATCCAAAAAAGGGGCGCTTCTGGAACATACGAAAGGCCGATTTCCAGCGGTTTATTCGCTCCAGGTTTGAAATGTCACTTGTTATGTTGGTGGCTGATTGAAAATGTTCGCCCAATTCGAGCGAAGAGGTTTTTTGATTTTGTTCCAGGTGGCTTATAATAGTTCCTGAAGCAATCGATATGAATATAACGCCAGAGAAAATAATGATTCCAAAAGTTCTGATAGATAAACGCAACCTAACCATGAATAAGAACAGCATGCCGGCTAGCAAACTTAGCCATGCGGCTCTAGAATAGCTAAATAATAAACCTATTGAGAATAAAACAAGAAGAAGGAAATATCCAATCCGCCATTTTCGGGAATAAAGATTCGAAAAAGCATATACTGCTAACAGGGGAATGAACAAAGCCAACAATGCTCCGTAAGCTGTGTGATCGGGAAGAAAAGGATAGGCTGCCCAATAGGCTATCTTTTTTATCCATATCCCATAATAATAATGGCGAAATAGGGCGTAAAATATTGTCGCCGAGAATGTAATCATAAAAATTGTAACCCAACGGTTATCCGAAAAAGCTTTCTGACGAAATAGTGTTAAGGGAAAAAGAAAAAATCCGGCGAAATACCATGTCCGGACAAGCGTTGCCTTTAAGGAAACAATTGGCAGTTCGCTACACAAACTCACCAATAAGGACCAAAAAAGATAGGCAAGAATTGCAACGGTTATTTTGTGATAAAGTATTTCGTGGAGGATTTTTCCTTGGATAAGTCGAACCATTAGTAAAAGTAAAATCGTGACCAGAAATAACTCCGACGGTAAGAAAACATCGAATGGTAATTTGGTGAAATAAGACAAGGGTACGCTAATTGCTGTTGATATTAATAAGGTGGTTGCAAAAGAAGTTGGGGAGGTGAACGAAAAAAAATAGATAAGTAGGGCTAGAGGAATAAGGATAAAAACCAGCGATTGATTTATTATTCCCACTACGATAAATAAAAGCGAAGCGAACCATACCATCGCTAACAAATACTTGTTTTGCAAACTCATTGATGATTGCTTTGAGTTGTTAGACTCCCAGTTTCAGAATTATTACCAACATAAAAAATGTCAAGAGAAACTAGTAGTGCAGCGTATCCCCAAAATAAAAGGGAGAACTTATCAATATCCAAAAAGTTGTTTAAGAAGCCATGTACAAAATAAGTGAATAGCCCTAAGAAAATAGCAATCGAAAGTTTTCTCACCTCAGGATCATTGGCATAGTGGTAAACCCTAAACGCAGTAGATGAGATGGTTAATAAGATTATCAGGTAGGTAAGAGCTCCTAAAATGCCACTCTCTGACAGATATCCCAGATATTCGCTGTGGGCATTTCCTACTTCACCAAAGTTTGTGCTGATTATGGTTTTTTCGGAATAGATTTGGTAAGGAGCGTATTGAAACATGTATGTCCCTGGGCCAAAACCGAAAACAGGTCGTTCATCAAACATTCTTAGGGCACAATTCCATCTGTTTATTCGCTCCAGATTGGAAGCGTCGGTACTAATGTTGGTTATTGAATAGAGTTGTTCCAAAAGATCGTCGGATGCATCTTGAGTATTTTTTTCCAAATGCATTATAATATTATCCCAAAGAGAGATAAGAACTATTCCGGTAAAAGCGCCAATAATAACCAAAGTGCGTAATTTGAGTCGTAGTAATAGTAGAATGAATATAACCACCGAAACCCCCAGACTTAACCACGCCGCTCTTGTGTAAGAAAAGACAGTTCCAGCGATGTAAATTAGAAAAACAACGAAAATGCCAATTCTTTGCCATTCAGAGTATCCTTTTTTGATCAAAAAGAAAATAATTAAAGGAATCAGCATTGCCAGAATTGCTCCATACGATGTATGATCTGGCAGTAGTGGCACCACAGAATAGTTAGCAGCCTGTTTATTAAATAATCCATATTCATTAAGACGGGAGGTGCCATAGGCTATTATTACGATAAAAGAAATAATGTAGAGCCAGAAATATTTAAAGGCGTTTTCCTTTTTACTGAACAAATGAGCAGCCATGAGAAAGAAAGATGCAAGAAACCACATTCTGCTAAGGGTAAATTTAAAGGAAACCCACGGCATGGTACTGGTAAATGAGGTTATTATCAACCAACTCAGGTTGATCAGAATGGCTATGGATACAGGGTGTTTTAATATTTGCCTATTGAAAGAGCCGGGCTCAAAAATAAATTTATATAGGGTAATAAATAATACGCCTATAAGTAGAGGTTCTAGAGGTAGGCTTAGATCGTTTTCAACTTCAACGAAAAACCTAAGTTGAAGGCTTAATGGTGCTAGGAATGGAATTAAAAAAAATATCGATCGATAGGAATATAAAACAATCAAAGCAAAAATTATTAACACCGGAAGTGCCGACCAATAAAAATATTCTTTTGAAACGAGATATACTATTAAAAGCCCCAAAACAGCCGCAACCCCTAATAGAAAAAAGTTTTTCTGCTGGGCGACAAGTGCAAAAAACCAATCGGATGTTTTATTTTTCAACAGGATAAAGATTACTTTCTTTTATACTGAAGAATATTACTGCAAGTAAAAAAAATGAAAGAGCACCTAAAAGGGTTATTACACCACGCTTAGGGCTGGTCTTTTTATCGGGAACAAACGGCGATGAAACCAACACATAGTAATCTATCTCTTTATCTCTTTCTATTATAAGTTCTTGATTTTTAACGAGAATTCCTGCCAGAAGTTCAACTTGTTGATTGTATAAAGAAAAATTATAAATAAATTCTGTACCGTAGTTTTTAAGCCTTTCTGTCATATTGCTATAATCGGTGATTCTAATTTTGGGCTCTTTAGGTTTTAGTTGAAAATACTTATTGTCGATGGTTAATGCTGGTGCTAAACTTTTATCTCCGGAAAGCTCAATTATTTGCTGAATTGTCTTTTTGGTTATCTCTATCTCTGATTCAATAGTCGCAGCAATGTTTTTATTTATCGTTATTAGTTCATTTATTTTTTTACTATGAATGTTACGAATTTTATTGTTATAGTTTTTCAGTATCGCATTAATTATAGCATACGAAAGCTTTGGGTCGGTGCTTAGAGCTGAGATTTCAATCGATTCGTAGGGCGTTTTTCGAATGTTGATAAAGTCGTAATAATATTCGAAAATTTTGTAATTGTAAGTTTTGTCTTCCTTTGATATTCCCCAATGTTTATCAAGCTCTAATTCATCTATTACAGCCTTGGCAATATCTGTGGAAGATACAAAGGCTAACATCTGCTCTGTAAAACTCTCTTTGGAATATGCTCCTAAATTTGTGGGATAAACAGAGGCATAGGCTTTATATTTGGGTTTTATCAAAAAGGTTGATGCCGCTACTACGATTGCTCCAATAAAAGTTGTCAAAGAAATTGATTTCCAGTGGTTTGTAAATACATGAAGCAGACGTTGGTTACTAAAAAGATTCTCCATATTATTGCTTGTTGTTTTTTGTTTCTAGGATGGCAAGGGTTATTAAAGTTGCAACAGCCATAATCAGGCTGCCAATCAACATGTTGAACCAGTAAATTGGCCACGATTTTTTTTCACTGGGCATGGCACGGTTTACTATATACTTGCGCGGGATTATTTGCTCCATATTTATCTTAGCTGCAGCTAATTTGTCGCGCAAAAATGAGAGTCGTTTTTGCTCAAGTTCCAGTTCACCTAATAGTGATAGTGAACCACCCCCATATTTTGAAAGGTTCTCTATTTTTTGTTCTATCTGTTTTGCTCCTGAGTAGTTACCTTTTATTATTGCTTCAGCGTAAGCGGCATTTAGAACTTCGGCTTCTGCACGGTAGTTGTTTATCCCATAATTACGAATTTTTTGGAGTGAATCTTCAATTAGTCGAATGTTTTGACGAACTATATTAAATTCATTTTCTACAATATTGTAGGCTTTTTCAGCTCTTTCCCGTTGCATTGCCCAGAATATTGTGTCAATCAGCTCAGCCATACGATTAGCGATATTGGCTGCAGTTTCGGGATTTCTGTCGGTTACAGATATTTCTATAGAATAAAAACGGGTTTTGTGTATCTCAACATTTTTTGTGTATTCCTTCTTTAGCTGAGTTTGGGGGTATTTCGTATCGGGAGATATTTTGTAATGATCCATCAGATTGAACTCTTCAACAATACAATTACGAATTTCTTCCGAAAGAAGAATTTGTTGCAGTCGCTCAAGATCTTCTTCTTCTCCTAATCCCATAAAATCTTTTACACCCAGGTCTTGTGATATTATTTGTGAGGTAGATGCGAGCTTTGCCGGAAATAGAGTTACTGTTGACTTGTATTGTGGAGGTATAAAGAGACTTACAATCAGCGATACTGTGGCTCCAATAGCTGCTGTAAGGGCAATTGGTTTCCAATTTCTTATAATAATTGTTACTTCAGGCATGATTTTGATTGAAAAAATGGGATCGCAAAGATAAAAAAAACTCTATCTTATGCCAAAGATATTTATTAGATTGTTCAATGGGTAATTTATTCCAAAGGTATTTCTACTTCTTTGAAATAAAAGTGCCGAAATGTGTTGTCTTTTAGGCGTAAGGTTAGTTTTCCGTCATACGCCACATCGAAAATGCTTGCTTCAAACGGTTCTTGGTTTTGAACATAAGTCCCTTTATCTTTATTGTATAGTCTAGCCATATAGTCTGTTTTGAGTGTGTCTGAATGCTGAGTCATGTTGCTAAATTGTACAATTAAAAATCGTTGTAGTTCCAAAACTAAACTTTCAATTTCATAATCTGTTGCGGTTTCTATGTATAGACTTGTTGCGTGCGGCAGATTTGAAAATTGCTTTTGGTTAACATTTATCCCAATGCCTATAATTGTTTTCGTTATTTGATTTCCTTGAATTTCGTTTTCGATTAAAATGCCACCGATTTTTTTCCGGTTTACAAGAATATCGTTAGGCCATTTAATATTGACACCGGAAACATAGCTTTCTAGAAATTGGGCTATAGATAAGCTTGCGGCCATGGATATAAGAAAAGAATTTTCTACGTGGAGTGATGGTTCGAAATAGTAGCTTGCCAAAAGATTAGCGCCATAATCGCTTTCCCAACGATTTCCCATTTGTCCTCTGCCTTTTTCCTGAAAATGCGTGGCAATACAAAATCCGTTGGTTGGATCTTGTATTTTGCGCATCTCATCGTTGGTTGACTCTACGCGATCTATCCAAAGAATGTTTTTCTTTCTTATTTCTTCCATGGTGATGAGATTACAGACTCCAATAATCAAACTGGGTAATTTTGTTTCTGAAGATACCTTTTATATCAACGAGTAGTGCATTGGGCTTCACCCATTTCAAAAGATCGACTTCAGTTAATTGTCTAAATTCATTGTGCTGAACTGCTGCTACAATTACATCGTATTTTTTCGTGGGGTTTGCATTTAGTGAAATTCCATATTCGTGTTGTACTTCAGCAGCGTCGGCATATGGGTCGTACGTGTCGACGTTTACTTGAAAGCTCTTTAATTCGTGGATTAGTTCGGCTACTTTAGAGTTTCGGATGTCGCTTACATTCTCTTTAAACGTAATTCCAAGAACTAAAACATCGACTTCGTGAAGGTTTTTCTTTTTAGCCGCCATTTTTTTCACTATTTCCGCGGCAATCCATTGCGACATTTCATCGTTGATTGCTCGTCCACTATCGATGATTTGAGGATGGTAGCCTAATTGCTGGGCTTTATAGAGTAGGTAATAAGGGTCAACTCCGATACAATGCCCACCAACAAGGCCGGGGCTGAACTTAAGAAAGTTCCATTTTGTTTCTGCGGCTTCAAGAACTTCGTAGGTGTTGATGTTCATTTTGTGGAATATCCGTGATAGTTCGTTCATTAGTGCAATGTTCACATCTCTCTGGGTGTTTTCAATAATTTTGGCTGCTTCGGCTACTTTAATGCTCGAGGCTTTATATATTCCGGCCTTTACAATCATTTCATAAACTTTGGCTATTTGATCCAAGGCTTCAGCGTCGTTGCCGGAAACTATTTTAAGGATGGAGGTAATTGTGTGCTCTTTGTCTCCGGGATTTATTCTTTCTGGAGAAAAACCAACTTTAAAATCTTTACCAACTTTTAGTCCGCTTAGTTCTTCAAGAATGGGAATACAGTCCTCTTCTGTACAGCCCGGATAGACAGTTGATTCGTAAACTACGTAATCGCCCTTTTTTAGGCATTTCCCAACACTGCGGGTTGCTGATAAGAGCGGTTTAAGATCGGGCAATTTGTGATCATCGATAGGTGTTGGAACGGCTACAATATGGAAATGGGCTTGTTTTAAGTCTTCTGGATTGGAGGTGAAAAGAATGTTCGTGTTTTTAAAATCTTCTGAAGTGAGCTCGTTGCTTGGGTCGATATGGTTTCTCATCATTTCTACACGATCTTCTCGGATATCGAAACCAATTACCCGAACTTTTTTGGCAAACTCCAGGGCAATGGGTAATCCTACATAACCCAATCCTATTACACTGATGTTCGCTTTTCCTGCCAGAATATCGTCATAAATAGCCATAGTATTTGAATTTTATATGTTTTGAATAAATGGGTGTTTTTCTCCATGTTGAGTTATAGATTGATTTCTTATTTCGTAAGCGATTTCAATAGAATTACGGGTTTCTTCAGGTCCAAAGCCTTCTCCATTGAGTATCTTTCGGTACGACTCTGTATGTAAATCGGTGAAACCTTCACTAAATTCAAGAGTTTTTCCCGAGATTACTATTGAGCGATAGGTTCGCTGCCCTTTGTGTTTTACTTCGGCGGGGAGGTTCTTTGCATCGATACTGAGAAACCACCGGACGTTGGCTTTTTTGAGTTGTAAAAATCCCGATGCAGTGTGATTATCGCGCAAAAACACCTGCGACGATTGTTTTTCTCCAAATATCCAGGTGAGCATATCAAAGAAGTGGATGCCGATGTTGGTTGTAACTCCTCCCGATTTGCTGATATCTCCTTTCCATGAATAATCGTACCAACGACCTCTGCTGGTAATGTAGGTTAAATCAATGTCGAAAATGGTATTAGTCTGTTTGTCAATTTCTTTCTTTAGTTCAATTATGGTTGGGTGTAGCCTAAGTTGGAGTATCGTATTGATTTTTTTTCCGTATTCTTTTTGTAAATCAACGAGTGCATCTACGTTCCATGGATTGAGCACAAGTGGTTTTTCGCAAATGGCTTCGGCTTGCTGGCGAAGGGCAAAGCGTATGTGTGCATCGTGAAGATAGTTGGGGGAGCAGATGGTAACATAGTCTACGGGTGTTCCGTTTCTGCGGAGTTTATCTAAATGGCGGTCGAATCGCTCAAATTCTACAAAAAAATCGCATTCGGGGAAGTAGGAGTCGATTATTCCTACGCTGTCTTTGGGGTCAAGGGCAGAAACAAGTTGATTCCCGGTTTCAGCAATGGCTTTCAGATGTCTTGGTGCAATAAATCCTGCAAGTCCTATCAGGGCGAATCGTTTCATGGTGATAGTTGCTACAAGAGATTTCTTTTTTCTGCGTAATCTAAAATTCTTTTGATTCTTTCAAGGTGTGGGCGTTCGTAAGTTTTCCCCTCCACAACTATGGCGTGCATTTTTTCGGCCTTGGAAAGATCAATAATGTGGCTTAATCGTTTTGCTTGATCGATTTCATCTATACTGTAATATTCAAGCGCTTGAAGTGTTTTAAGTTGGTTTGGATGAATGATTATTTTAGCCTGGTAGCCCATTCTGAAACCTTCTAGAGTGTCGTTGGCAAAATGATTCATGTCGGAAATTATCATACTGGCGTAGTCTATAGGTTCCACATTGAGGGCATAGGCTACATTGAGCAATTTGGTTCTTGCCCATTGTATTCGTTGTTCGCTGAATTGCATTTGTGTTTTAGAAGCATAGTCCTGTGCACCCAGTGCAATACCTTTAACTGGATATTCTCCGGACTCAAGCATGGTTTTAATATTTATTAAGGCTAAGGGGGATTCGATAAGCAGAATCCATTCAAAATCCTTTATGTCGTAATAGTCAAAAATGTTGTTAAGATCCGAAATTTGTTCGGGTGTTTCTAGTTTTGGCAGGAAAAAACGCCGGAATCCCATTTCGAAAAGTGTTTCCAGTTGTTTGTTGTTTATTTCCTGGTTGTTTTTGAAAAGCCTCGGTCGTATCCAGTACGGAGTTACGTCGGGAACTTGTTTAAGGTTAACAATTGCGGTTTCAATATCGTTTTCGGCAATAGCGTCTTCCAGGTCAAAAACAAAATTGTCGGCGTTCAGTGAATTAATTTTCTGAATAAATCGAGGCCGGGATGCTGGTATGAAAAAGTATGATCTCAACATAATTATTGAACTCTAATTACTGAATTGTTTATGAGTTGATATACTTGTCCTGATTCTGGGCAAATGGCTTTTCCGGTTTCGTCGAAAAATAGTTTGTGCCCATACTCGCTTATCCAACCGGTTTGTCTTGCCGGATTGCCAACAACCAGGGCATAGGGGGGGACATCCTTTGTTACTACTGCTCCGGCTCCTATAAAGGCGTATTCTCCGATGGTAATTCCACAAATTATGGTTGCGTTAGCTCCAATGGAAGCGCCTTTTTTTACTAAGGTTGTTTTGTATTCGCTTTTGCGTACAATGGCGCTTCGGGGGTTTATAACGTTGGTGAACACCATGCTGGGGCCAAGAAAAACATCATCTTCACAGATCACACCGGTATATATCGATACATTATTCTGCACTTTAACATTGTTGCCAAGCTGAACATGAGGAGAAACTACCACATTTTGTCCTATGTTGCAATTCTCTCCTATCAAACAATAGGGCATAATATGACAAAAATGCCAGATTTTTGTTCCTTTTCCTATTTGACAAGGTTCGTCGACATAACTCGAGGGGTGAATCTGTACATTTTCTTTCATGTGTGTTTTTTTAGGTTCTGAAAAATTCAATAACTTTTTCTGTTATGTAGCTTAGCTGCTCTTGGGTTAATTCAGTGTGCATCGGTAGCGAAATTACACTTTTTGTTAACATGTCGCTTATTTTTAACTGACCTATGCAGCGAATATTTTGACGAAAGGCCTCCTGACGGTGTATGGGAAGCGGGTAATAAATCATAGAAGGAATTTTGTGGTTTTTTAAATGTTCCTGAAGCTGCAGGTTTTTCCCTTCAGGCACTTTTATGGTGTATTGATGAAAAATGTGGTCTGAAAATGAGTTTCTGGCGGGGATGTCTATTTCTTTTATGGTTGCAAAGGCTTCATCGTAGAATTTGGCTGCTTGTTGTCTTCGTTGGTTAAAATCGGTAAGATGCTGAAGTTTTACGTTTAGTATGGCAGCTTGCAGTGTGTCCAGTCGGCTGTTCACTCCAATTCGCTGATGATAGTATTTTACCTTTGAGCCGTGATTGGCGATGCACCGAATAGTTTCGGCCAAATGGTCATCGTTGGTGAAAAGGGCGCCGCCATCGCCAAAACAACCTAAATTTTTCGATGGGAAAAATGATGTGCAGCCGATGGTGCCCATAGTTCCGGCTTTTCCGCTGTACAATTGTCCGTAATAGGTTGCTCCTAAGGCTTGTGCTGTGTCTTCAATTACTGGGATATTGTGCTGATTGGCAATTTCGAGTATTGCATCCATGTTGCAGCATTGACCGTAAAGATGCACCGGAATTATGGCTTTGGTTTTGCGTGTAATGGCCTTGGCTAATTGTTCAACATTTATGTTGAAATCATCGGGATTTACGTCCACAAGTACTGGTGTTGCACCCAGAAGAGCAATTACTTCTACGGTAGCAATGAAAGTAAAGTTTGGGGTGATTATTTCATCTCCAGGTTTAATTTCCAAAGCCATTAGAGCTATTTGAAGGGCATCGGTTCCGTTAGCTACCGGAATAACATGCTTTACGTTTAGAAACGAAGCTAGATTTTCAGCAAACACTTTTACTTCCGGTCCGTTGATATAGTTAGCTTGGTCGCAGGCTTTCAGTATAGCGGGTTCTAGTTCATGTTTCAGCCGCTGATATTGTGTTTGTAAATCAACCATTTGGATTGGAAGGTTCATGGTAGTGGTTTTACGATTTTAAAAACCAGGTTACTGTTTCTTTTAGTCCTTGTTGGAGGTTATGCGTAGGGTTATATCTCAATAAATTTTTTGCTCTTTCTATGGATGCCTTTGAGTGGGGAATATCGCCGGTTCTAAAAGGTCCATAAATGGGTTCTATGGAAGCACAATCGGGAAAATATTGTGCAATTTCATTTCGAATGGTGTAGAACAGATTGTTTATGGTTGTTTGTTCTCCGTAGGCAATGTTATATACTTTATTGATGGCTTCAGGATTGGTGGTAGTAGCTGCCAGAAGGTTGGCCTGAATTACATTTTCCACATACGTAAAATCGCGGCTATAGCTGCCATCACCGTTTATTTTTGGTGATTGTCGGTTTATTAACGTTTCTATAAATTTTGGAATAACGGCGGCATAAGCTCCTTGTGCGTCTTGTCGTGGTCCGAAAACATTGAAATACCGCAGCCCAATGGTTTCCATTCCATAGAGTCGCGAAAAATTTTCGGCATATAGTTCGTTCACATATTTGGTTATTGCATAGGGCGAAAGAGGTTTACCTAGCTTGTCTTCCACTTTGGGTAGGGCTTTGCTGTCTCCATAGGTCGAAGAGCTGGCTGCAAAAACTACTCGTTTAATGCCATATTTCCGAGCTGCTTCCAGGACATTAACAGTTCCCAATATATTTATATGTGTGGTTAATATTGGGTTTTCTATGGAGCGTGGAACTGAACCTAAAGCTGCCTGATGGAAAATTAAATCGATCCCTTGAACTGCTAGCCAACAGGTTTCATAATTACAGATATCTCCCTCAATGAGTTTAAAATGTGGGTGATTTAACAGGTGGTTAATATTTTCACGCTTACCGGTAATAAAATTGTCGAGAACAACTACGTTGGCACCGATGGTTAATAATCTCTCTGCGAGGTTTGAGCCAATAAACCCTGCACCACCGGTAACCAGAATGTTTTTGCCTTTTAGTTGTGAATATATTTCAGAGGTCATTTGACGGATTGTTAAATAAGAATGTAAATATAAAAAGTTCCCAACAATTGGGAAAATTTTAATATACAAAAGCCAAAACCTGGTCCATAGGTTTTGGCTTTTGGGGCGCAACCAAGGGAATTATTTTGCATAACTTACCGAGCGTGTTTCACGAATTACAGTAACTTTTATTTGACCCGGGTAGGTCATTTCATCCTGTATCTTTTTAGCTATGTCGTGAGAAAGCATTTCGGCATCTTTATCGGTAACTTTATCACTTCCTACGATTACTCGAAGTTCTCTACCGGCCTGAATTGCATATGTCTTTAGTACTCCGTTGTAGCTTAATGCAAGCTCTTCCAACTCTTTGAGACGTTTGATGTAGGATTCAACAACCTCACGACGTGCTCCCGGCCGTGCTCCGGAAATAGCATCACATACTTGAACAATTGGAGCCAGGAGAGTGGTCATTTCTACCTCCTCGTGGTGCGAACCAATGGCGTTGCAAACTTCAGGTTTTTCTTTGTATTTCTCGGCGAGTTTCATACCAAGAATCGCGTGTGGCAGCTCTGGTTCATCATCGGGAACTTTTCCTATATCGTGCAATAGTCCGGCGCGCTTGGCAAGTTTGGGATTGAGGCCGAGTTCAGAGGCCATAATGGCACATAGGTTGGCTACTTCGCGGCTGTGTTGCAGTAGGTTTTGTCCATAGGAACTTCTGTATTTCATCTTTCCAACCAAACGGATTAGTTCGGGATGGAGCCCATGTATTCCGAGGTCTATAGCGGTTTTTTTCCCGGTTTCTATTATTTCGTCTTCAATTTGTTTCTGAACTTTTGCTACAACTTCTTCAATACGTGCCGGGTGTATTCTTCCGTCTGTTACCAGATGATGAAGTGCAAGGCGCGCAATTTCACGACGCACAGGGTCGAATGCCGAAAGAATTATTGCTTCAGGGGTATCATCCACTATGATTTCAACACCTGTTGCCGCTTCCAGTGCACGGATATTTCTTCCTTCGCGACCAATGATACGTCCTTTGATCTCATCGTTTTCGATGTTGAATACGGTTACCGAATTTTCTATGGCATGTTCTGTGGCTACTCGTTGGATGGTTTGAATAACAATCCGTTTAGCTTCTTTAGCCGCAGTCATTTTGGCTTCGGTCATAACTTCGTTAATGTAGGCCATTGCCTCAGAGCGTGCTTCTGCCTTTAACCATTCAACCAATTGGTTTTTTGCCTCTTCCTGAGATAGTCCTGAAATGGCTTCTAATTTTTCGAGTATTTTTTGTTGTTGTTTCTCTATTTCTTCGCGTTTTTTCTCTACTATTTCAAGTTGACTGTTCAAGTTTTCACGAATTGCGTCAATTTCTTTGCTTTTACGGTTGGTTTCTTCAAGTTTTTGTGCTATTTGTATTTCCCGCTGTTTAGCGGTTGTTTCCATTGCTACGAGTTTGTTGTTTTTCTCGGCAACGTATTTTTCGTACTCGCTTTTTAATTGCAGAAATTTTTCCTTGGCTTGAAGTATTTTTTCTTTTTTGATTACTTCGGCTTCCGACTCAGCTTCGGAAATAATTCTACTGGCCTTTCTCTTCAGAGTATTCTGTATAACGAAATATGATATTACGGAGCCGACTACAAAGGCTCCGAAAATCAGCAGTAGGTGAATTATTGTTATTTCCATTGTATTGAAAATTAAAGGGTTAAGTATATGATGTTTGTTTGAGTCTGTTGATTTTTCAATGATTTTGGACAATAAAAAAACCCGCACCGAATTCTGTTGTGGTTTAAGGTAAAAACCCTTATGTGAATGGGTGGCATTGCAACTTGAGGTCTGATTTCCACTGTTCTGTGAAGAAACCCTACCGAGTAGGGGTGTGGCCTATCATTGCTCAATTTAGCATTATGCCAATGTTTATTGGTGTTGATTTTTCCAAACTCCAACGAATTGGTGCGGGCTATAATGCGTTATGTAAAAGACCCTCTGATCAATCTGCATCGATGACTAATCCTAGTTCATAATTCAGCTTTTCCAGCTCTCCAATAAACTCATTATCACTTGAATGGCTTTCTGTCTGAATTAGTTTTGAAACAAATTGCAACGCTGCCATAGCCAGAAAATCCTGGTTGTCTTTGTTAGCGTATATTCTTTTGTATTGTAAAACGGTATCATTAATACGCCGTGCTGCTTCCTGAATTCTCGCTTCATCCGCCTGCGTAATTTTCAATGGATAGTAGCGCTCGGCTATGTTTACCTTTATTGTGAGATCGTTATCCATTGATTTACCGTTTTAAAATTTCAATGCATTGATCTATTTCCCGCACAATTTCGCTAATTTTTTGCTTGGCTTCGGCTTTACTTTCTCCGGTTTCTGCAAAAGATTGTGCTGTTTTCAGGTTAATGTATTTTTGCTCCAACTCTTTATATTGCAATTCCTTCTCATCGAGTCTGGCTTTTATTTCCTGAATCTCGGCCGAAAGCATCGTATTAGCTTCTTTGCAATTTTTGTAAAGTTGTGCTAACCTCTCTGCTTTTGCCCGTACTTCTATTAACAACTCTTCTTTTGTTTTTGCCATAGCATAAAAATAGCTTCTGCAAATTTACGTTATTTTTTAGCTTTTCCCAAGGTTTGTTTACTTCTTTAACGATATTTTTGCCAAAATGTTTTAATCCAGAACCATTTTTTGCTAGGCTTAAGGATTATTCCCACTCTATGGTCGCCGGTGGTTTCGAGCTGATGTCGTACACCACACGATTGACTCCTTTTACTTGATTGATAATTCGGTTCGATACCAGAGCCAGGAACTCGTAGGGGAGTTGTGCCCAATCGGCTGTCATGCCATCGGTGGATGTTACGGCTCGCAGGGCTACCACTTGTTCGTAGGTTCGTTCGTCTCCCATAACTCCAACCGAATGAATCGGAAGTAACATTACTCCGGCTTGCCAAACTTGATTGTATAGGTTATATTCTCTAAGCGAGGTGATAAAAATATTGTCGACTTCCTGTAGCAGGGCAACTTTTTCGGGAGTAACTTCTCCCAGTATCCGAATTGCTAATCCCGGCCCGGGGAAGGGATGACGGTCGAGAAATTTTTCGGAGATTTGTAGAGATTTGCCCACACGTCGTACTTCGTCTTTGAACAGCAATCGAAGGGGTTCTACCACTTTAAGGTGCATTTTTTCGGGTAACCCTCCCACGTTGTGGTGTGATTTTATGGTTACCGATGGTCCATTAACCGATACCGATTCGATAACGTCGGGGTAGATTGTTCCTTGTGCTAACCATTTGGCATTAGGAATTTGTCGGGCTTGTTCTTCAAATACCTCAATGAAAGCTTTGCCAATTATTTTTCGTTTTTTTTCCGGATCGGCAACGCCTTTCAGTGCATTGAGAAACAATGAACTGGAATCTACACCACGGACATTGAGACCCATTTGCTGGTAACTTTCCAAAAC
Source organism: uncultured Bacteroidales bacterium (assembly GCA_937981765.1). Lineage (GTDB taxonomy): Bacteria > Bacteroidota > Bacteroidia > Bacteroidales > Salinivirgaceae > JAAYQU01. Next base: position 36,131 of record CALJOM010000009.1, on the reverse strand, counting down.
AGTAGCGTATTCGTTTTTACGCAACAATCCGTTGTTTACAAATATGCAATGTAGTTGACTTCCAATGGCTTTGTGCAAGAGTACGGCCGCAACTGTGCTATCAACTCCGCCTGAAAGTCCAAGAATAACCACATCGCTTCCGATTTTTTCACGAAGATCGTTAACGGTAGTCTCTATAAACGAAGCTGGAGTCCAATCAGGCTGTGCTTTACAAATATCTAAAACAAAGTTTTGCAATAGTTGAACCCCTTCTGTTGAGTGGTAAACTTCAGGATGAAACTGTATGCCATAGGTTTGTTCGCCTTTAATCTGGTAGGCTGCATTGGTTATATTATCGGTGCTGGCTATGGTTTCAAAGTTGGCAGGTAGTTTTACGATTGTATCGCCATGCGACATCCACACCTGACTATTGGGGGAGAAATTTTTGAATAGTGGATTTTGTGTGTCGATTTTTGATAAAAAAGCGCGCCCGTATTCTCTGTGTGTCGACGGGGCTACCTCGCCTCCTTGTGTGTGTGCCATTAATTGAGCTCCGTAACAAATACCTAAAACAGGGTATTTTTTACGCAGTTTTTTTAAATCGATTGTGGGGGCGTTTTTATCGCGAACCGAAAAGGGGCTTCCGCTTAAGATAATTCCAGCAACGGAGTTGTCGGGTTCCGTATAGTGATTAAAAGGGTATATTTCGCAATAAACATTTAATTCGCGTATCTTTCTGGCTATTAGCTGAGTGTATTGCGAACCAAAATCGAAAATTAAGATTTTTTGGGACATGACGATTTTTTTTGCAAAGATAGCTATTTCATGCCGTATTTTTTGAAACAAGTTGTTAACCTTTTTCTGAACCTTAGATTGAATATTTTCATTGGGCTATTTTTTTATTGTATCGGTAGTTTTTGGCTTCTGTAGTGATTTAATACATTAACTGTTCCTACGAATGACATTGCGGATGAAAATATGAGGGTTAAATTAGAAAAATGCCCTTTGTTTGTTTTTTGAAATTAGGGTGGCTAGTTTTTTGCACGTTTTCCAAAAAAACATTATTTTGGGAAACATTTAACAATAGTTTTGAACTTCATTTAATTTAGGCCGTATGAATAACTTTCGTGATCTTGTGATTCGTAATCGCAGTACCCGTAGGTTTGACAATAGCGTTTCCATTCCTCGTGAGAAGTTGATTGAGTGGGTCGATTTGGCCCGGCTTACACCTTCGGCGAAAAATCAACAATCGCTGAAGTATATGATTTTTAATCAGCCTGAGGATAATCAAAAAATATTTGAATGTTTATCATGGGCTGGATATTTACCGGATTGGAACGGTCCTGAACCTCATGAGCAGCCTACAGCATACATTATTCTACTTAACGATAAAAACATTGCTCCCACCTGTGTTTATGATCATGGAATTGCTTCCCAAACAATTATGTTGGCAGCTTGCAACGATGGATATAACGGGTGTATTATTGCCGCGGTTAATCGTCCAAAAATTGTTAAACATTTTAATATTCAGGAGCATCTGGAAGTGTTGCTTGTGTTGGCTCTTGGCAAAGGGCGCGAGGAAATTTTTATAGAACCGGTTAAAGATGGGCAAATTCGATATTACAGAGATGAACGTGGTGGGCATCATGTTCCGAAACGCTCTCTTGAGGAGGTTTTACTAAATCTTAACTCATGAAAATAGAGCTAATACAAGGTGATATTACTTCCATACCGTGCGATGCAATTGTAAATGCAGCAAATTCCAAACTGGTTGGCGGAGGAGGTGTAGATGGAGCCATTCATAGGGTGGGAGGTACAATTATTGCTCAGCAATGTGCCGAAATTAGGCAACAAAGTGGAGGGTGTCCTACGGGTGAGGCGGTTTATACTGATGCCGGAAATTTGCCTGCACGATTTGTAATTCATACCGTTGGCCCTATATGGCAGGGTGGTATGAAAAACGAACCGGAATTGTTGGCCAATTGCTATAGAAATAGCCTATTGTTAGCAGATAGATTGGGGGTAAAATCAATAACTTTTCCAAATATCAGCACTGGTGTTTATGGTTATCCTAAAGAGGAAGCTGCCGAAATAGCTATTAGAACCGTACAGGAATTTGCCGACAAATTGCATTCCATTGAAAAAGTGATTTTTGTTTGCTTCGACAGTGAAAATGTGAAAATATATCGAGCACTGCTCTCACAATAAAAAGGCCTTATTCAAGGCCTTTTTTATTGCTGAATATTAATTCATTTGTCCTAAATGTTGGTATTGGGGACAACCAATACTTCGCCTGAGGCTGTGTAAATATCCACAGTTTCTGTGCCAATGGTTATAAGCTTAACAGATTCTCTGTTCCGGATAGAGTACCATGTGTTATCTTCGGTATTGAAACGCAATTCATTCAAAATGTTACCTTGAGAGTCTTTTATGATAAATTGGGACTTTTGAACGTTGACTAATAATTCTTGACCACGATACATAATAGTATTGTCGCCGGGATTTAACCCAAGCGGATTGCTCCCTGTCCAAAATTCTACCAGGTTCAGAATAAAGGCATCTAAAAATACTGCTACTCCATACCCAGGAATGATATTAAGTCCTAAAAATACGGCTTCTTTCACAAATTTATTACCGAGCGATCCATTCCATTTGTGAGCTTTTTTGCTTAGAGAGAATGAACCAGCATCCGGAGAGGGTGATGCTTAGAAAAGCGTTCATTACAGCGACGGTTAACTTTCGTAATAATTTACTAATGCTTCTTTTTAAGAGACTAATAACCAGGTTTGTTGTGAATTTTCCCTTTGTTTGAAAATGGTTTGCAACTACCTGCAGAGATAAAAAATTGGATAACAAATTTGTAAACAATCGACCACAAGAGATTGTTTTTAAAAAATAAGGTTTATATTTGGATAAAAAGTTGTAAATTGTCGAAAAAAAAGAGCCATGGAAAATCTTTTCTTACACTACATGAATCAACGGCGGCAATTAGAAGAGAGTTTAACCAAGCCAGAACCTGGACCTGTAATCACAATTTCTAGAGAATACGGATGTTATGGCAGTGAGATTGCTAGTTTTTTGGCTGAAAAAATTAATCAAACCATTCCCGACCAGAATAAACACTGGGTTTTTATAAGCCACCAAGTGTTGCACGATGCAGCCAATGCTTTAGATGTGGCACCCAACGAAATATCCCACATATTTGGGGCAGAAGAGAAAAGTATTATTGATGAAATGTTCTCTGTTTTTTCCAAGGATAGGTATTTAACTGATAATCAGATAAAACGTGTATTAGCCCAGATTGTACGTTCTTATGCCGAGCAGGGGAGAACAATTATTGTTGGAAGGGCAGGATGTGTGGTAGCCAAACATATTCAACGTGCCATACACGTTCGATTAATGGCCCCATTTTGCTGGCGTGTGAATCAAATTAAAATACGATTTGGAATATCAACTCAGGAAGCAACCGCTAAGGTAAAGGAAACAGACAAACGCCGGGAAACATTCATGAAATTCTACCGGGGAGATAAGCCAGAGAGTGAGTTATTCGATTTGGTATTTAACCGTTCTACCATGGCTACTCACGAAATTGTTGACTTAATTTACCATTTTGCTAAGCAACGGAGCTTGTTTTAGTATAAGTTCGAACTCAAAAATAAAAAAGTTCGCCATGTTTTGGCTTCTTTTTTACATGACAATTACTGTTTTAGGATAGTTTTTGTAATTGTTTGGTTACCATCAACAATGGTTAATTGATACCCGGCTGGAGGAAGGTTATTTAAATCTAATGTTACTCTATTTATGCTTTTGTTCAGCTAAAAATTTTTCTGAATTACGCTATTACCTAACATTGAGATTGCTATTTTCAAAATCATTTGGAATTGCAATACAACATTTTTTCTGGAAATCTTTCGAATGCTCTTTTTAATTTTATTTTTGCTGCTTAGCCTACAATTTCTGAAAGTTTCTTGCTACAAGTGGCCACCTTCGGCCTGAACCAAAAGCTTTTGTTGAAACCCTTAGAATAGGAGGGAACTGAAATCGTTTATACTCAGCATTGAAAATCATGTCGGATACTCGTCCAACAAGTTCAGGACTGAAGCCGTAATCAGCAACCTCGGCCGGAGGAAGTTGTTTTTCAATCAAAAGGTAAAGAATTTTATCCAGAAGTTCATATTCTGGCAGGGAGTCGGAATCTTTCTGGTTTGGGCGTAGTTCCGCCGATGGAGCTTTGGTTATTATATTTTGGGGAATTACATAATTGTGCCGGTTGATAAAGTCGGCTAGTTTATAAACATCGGTTTTGTATAGATCTCCAATTACGGAGAGAGCACCGTTGGAATCTCCGTAAAGAGTGGAATATCCTACCGCAAGTTCGCTTTTATTGCTAGTGTTAAGAACAATATGCCCGTATTTATTGCTATAAGCCATAAGTAGCGTTCCCCGAATGCGAGCTTGCAGATTCTCCTGTGTGATGCCAAAGGTATTGTCCTTGAAAATTGCGTCGAGTGTCTGGTTGAAGGCTTCATATGTTGCCTTTATAGGTATTATTTTATGGGCTATCTTAAGGTTTTTTGCCAAGGCTATGGCATCGTCAATTGAATGTTGTGTGCTAAATTCTGAGGGCATCAAAAGCCCTGTTATGTTTTCGTTTCCCAGGGCATTTACTGCTAATGCAGCAACCACGGCTGAGTCTAATCCTCCGCTAAGTCCAATAACAGCCTGTTTAAAGCTATTTTTGGCAAAAAAATCGCGAATCCCCAAAATCAATGCATGGTAAATGTTTTCGATAATGTCAAAATTTGTATGGATAGGATTCAGGCGTCCGATTTTTTCAAAATCTACTAGTTGAAAATCTTCTTCAAAGCGTTTCAGAGACATCACCACTTCGCCCTCTGCATTGATGACCTTGGAACGCCCGTCGAATATAAGGTCGGTATTTGCTCCAATTTGGTTTACGTATACTATAGGAACTTTGTAGGTTGATGCATTTCTTGTAAGTATGGCGTTGCGTATGTTTTCCTGATAGCCTGAGAAGGGTGAGGCCGACAAGTTTATGATTAGTTGCACTCCTAACCCACTCAATTTTTCCATAGGATTTTGCCTGTAAAGGGTTGACCGAGCTGCGGCTGTGAGTTTTGGCTGATCGAACCAAAGGTCTTCACAGATTGTAATGCCGATTTTTATTCCGTTAAGTGGAATGGTGTCGAAGTCGGAATTTGATTCAAAATAGCGATATTCATCAAAAACATCGTAGTTGGGTAAAAGGGTTTTGTTGATGATTTTTTCTATATGTCCGTTTTGAATCACAAATGCCGAATTGAACAGCGCTTTACCGTTGGTGGTGTTGTTAGGAGATGGAGCTCCTACAATGGCTGTGATTCCGTCGCAATGAAGTTGGATGTCGTTAATGGCTCTTAGTGAGCGTTCAATAAAAAATTTGTTTTCCAGCATATCCAGCGGTGGGTAGCCGCATACGGCAAGTTCTGAAAAGACAATTAAATCCGCTTTTTTACGCTTGGCTTCTTTTATTTGGGCAATGATTTTTTGTGTGTTATTATCAAAATCGCCCACTGTATAATTGAGTTGCGCAAGGGCTATTTTCATTGGTGTTAGTTTGTGTTTTAAAAGGTTAGCCCGATTGATAGACCTAGGCGGTAAGTGTTGATTTGATCTTCCCTATGGTTTCGGTCATTGGTTAAATCGGTAAGTCCGTTGCTGAACGTTAGAATTGCTTTTATCGCTGTGGAGCCTCCCAGGCTGTAGTATATTCCTGTTCCAAAATAGTAACTGGCTCCTAATGGATGAATTTCCTTTTTTGCTGTTTCACCATCAACATTAATAGATGTAATGGTTACTTTTGATTTGATGTTGTAGTTGGCCAATAGTCCTGCGTGCCCAATAATGCTTAAATAGCCAATTTGTCTCGATTTGAAAATTAACCCCAGGGGTAGTTCTATCGATTGGGTATGATATTCGGTTGTGGATCCTGCCGGAACGTTGTAGGTTGAATCGAAGGTTTCAAAAACTATAGCATCGCGATATCGAATTTTGTACGTAATGTGGTTCATGGATAAACCTGAGTTGTATCCCCAGTTTTCGGTCATCATTTGTGCGAAAGATATTCCATAGCCAATTCCCAAAGCCGCTCCGGTATTGCTGGCGCTTTTGGTGTTGGATGATATCCAGCCTAACGTTGGTTTTGCTTCTATGCCAAACGATACGGTTTTTTGGGAGTAACTTGCACCAGATATTATAATTGTTAGCGTGATTAATGCATTTTTTTTCATGGAGTTTTATTTGTTTGGTGTTAATTTTTGCGGTTTTTGCAAAAATACAAAATTGTGCTAATTTACGAACCTTAACGAATCAGACTATTGAATTATTGTAAAATTAAAAAGCTGTCGTTTCAAGACAGCTTTTTTGCGGATGTTTTACCCTCCGAAATCGTCATAGGCTATGTTTTCTTTCGGGACTCCCAGTTCGTACAACATTTTTTTTACAGAATCAATCATCACCGGGGGGCCGCAGAGGTAATATTCAATATCTTCAGGTTCTTGGTGCTTTGAAAGGTAATTTTCATAAAGAACCGTATGGATATAGCCGGTGTATCCTGTCCAATTATCTTCGGGTTTTGGTTCACTAAGAGCCAAATTAAACTTGAAGTTGGGGAATTCTTTTTCAATGGATTTAAAATCGTCCCAGTAGAAAACTTCTTTCCACGAGCGAGCTCCATACCAGAAGGATACCTTTCTGGTTGTTTTTTCGGTATGGAATAGATGGAAGATGTGAGATCGCAACGGAGCCATACCGGCACCACCTCCAATATAAATCATTTCTTTTTGGGTGGGTTTGATGAAAAATTCTCCGTAGGGGCCGCTGATGGTAACTTTATCTCCTGATTTTCGTGAAAATATGTACGACGAACATATCCCAGGATTTACTTTCATAAATTCACCTTTGGATTTGTCGAACGGCGGTGTTGCTATCCGTATGTTTAGTTTAATTATGTTCCCTTCGGCAGGATGATTTGCAATTGAATAAGCCCTGAATGTTGGTTCGGGGTTTTTCATTTTAAGGTCAAACATCTTGAATTTCTCCCATTCGTCGCGGAATTTTTCTCCTGGATCTATGTCTTTAAAGTCAACTTCAATTTTGGGAACATCAATTTGTATATATCCTCCGGGTTTAAAATTAAGGTTTTCGCCTTCGGGCAATTTTACAACAAATTCTTTAATGTAGGTTGCAACATTATTGTTCGAAACAACCTCGCATTCCCATTTTTTTACACCTAATACTTCGTGGGGTATTTCCATGGTTATGTTGTCGCGAACTTTGACTTGACAAGCAAGCCTCCAGTGATCGCGTTGTTCTTTACGGGTAAAGTGCCCGATTTCAGTGGGTAGAATAGTTCCGGCTCCATCGAAGATTTGGCAACGGCACATAGCACAGGTTCCGCCACCTCCACAGGCCGAAGGAAGAAATATTTTGTTGTCGCCTAGAACTGTTAGTAACGAGCTTCCCGGAGATACCTCCAGTTCTTTTTCTCCTCCGTTTATTATTATTTTTACCTTACCCTGGGGGGTTAATTTCTTTTTTGCATAAAGAAGCAGGAGAACCAAAAGTAGAATTATGGCAAGGAAAACGGTGGTGCCCGCTACAATAATTGTTATGTTTGATATCTGTAAAAACATGGTCTTTGTTGTTTATAATTTTATTCCCATAAAGGCCATAAAGGCTATTCCCATCAAACCTGTAACGATAAAAGTAATTCCCAAGCCACGTAATGGAGCTGGAACATCTGAATAACGAAGTCGCTCCCGTATGGCGGCAATTCCTACAATGGCCAAAAGCCATCCGATTCCTGAACCAAACCCGAAGATTGCTGCTTCACCAATATTGTGATAGTTTTTTTCCTGCATAAATAGCGAGCCTCCCAAAATTGCGCAGTTGACGGCTATAAGTGGTAAAAATATACCTAGCGATGAATACAACGCCGGGGAATATTTTTCCACTACCATTTCAACCAATTGAACCATGGAAGCAATTACTGCAATGAACATGATAAAACTCAGAAAACTCAGGTCCATGGAGGCAAACGATTCGTCGAGCCAGGCAAAAGATCCTTTCTTTAACACATAATTTTCCAATAAGTAATTGACAGGGACGGTAATAGTTAGTACAAATACCACAGCTATCCCGAGTCCCATACTCGTTTTTACGGTTTTGGATACGGCCAGGTAGGAACACATGCCTAAAAAGTAGGCAAAAATCATGTTGTCGATGAATATTGACCGTAGTAATATGTTTAGATAATGTTCCATATCGGAGATAAATTATTTGGTGTTACTTGTTCTCTTCTATCAGTGAACGGTTTCTAGATCGTTGAATCCAGATTATGACGGCAACTGTAATCAATGCCATAGGGGGTAGAATCATCATCCCATTATTGGCATAAAACCCTCCATTTTTGATATACCAACTTTCGGGAATTACAGTGTAGCCTAACAAAGTTCCTGAACCAAGTAGTTCTCTAAAAAAAGCTACAACTACCAAGATGATACCATAACCGGCGGCATTGCCAATTCCATCGAGAAACGCCGGCCAAGCTTTGTTGCCAAGTGCAAAGGCTTCGAGGCGTCCCATCAAAATACAGTTGGTAATAATCAATCCAACAAACACGGATAGTTGTTTGGATACGTCGTAAACAAAGGCTTTCAGTATTTGGTCTACCAGAATAACCAATGCTGCAATCACTACCAATTGTACAATTATCCTGATTCGTGTCGGAATTGTGTTTCTAAGAAGGGAGATTATTACGTTAGCAACTGCCAATACAGCCATAACCGATATTGCCATTACTATGGCGGGCTTTAGTTTAACGGTTACGGCAAGTGCCGAACATATTCCCAATACCTGAACGGTTATGGGATTGCTCTGGCCTAGTGGGGCTGTTATTAACTTTCTATTTTTTTCTGAAAATAAAGGCTCTCTATTGCTCATAACTACTATGTTTTTGCGATTCTATAAATTTTTCGTAACCTTTCAGGTAATCCAGCAGCATTTGATCAACTCCGTTGCTGGTAATTGTTCCACCCGAAATTGCGTCAACCGCATGGTGGTTATTTTGGGTGTTTTGGTTTTTGATAACCCGTACCGAGCTAAGTTGATTATTTTCGTTGAAGATTTTTTTTCCTACAAACTGGTTTTGAAATTCGGGGGTTTTTATTTCAGCACCAAGTCCGGGGGTTTCGGATTTATGATCGAAAATTACTCCTTCAATGGTGTTGAAATCCTCTTTTAGAGCTACGTATCCCCAAATTGGGCCCCAAAGGCCTTTTCCATAAAGTGGCAGGATGTAGCGTTTCTGGCCGTCGGTTAAAGTAGCAACGAAAACCGGATAACGTCGTTGTTCCGGGTTTTTTCTGTATTCGGCTGTTACTTCAACATCAAAGGCTGAGCCATCCAATTTGTTGCCATTGAAATCAACAATAAAGCTTTCGGTGATATGTTTCTGATAAAGCTCTGTTATGTATTTTTCTTTGTTTGGTTGATTTGCTGCATCGGTACCTATATGAACCGTAGCCAAAATGTTTTGTTTTTTCTCAATTTTAATGTTTTTTTCTTGGTATGGTTGCAGTTTAATGGCCGCAAACGAAAGCCCTGCTGCAACAAGTATCACCATTACCGAGGCATAAACAATGGTATAGGTATTTCCCTGAGTATTCATTGGTTTTTTATTTTACGGGTTCTGGAGATTTTGCGTATTTTATGCGTCGTTTTATGTTGGCTTGAACAACATAGTAGTCAATCAGTGGTGCGAAAATGTTCATAAAAAGTATAGCTAGCATGACTCCTTCCGGATAGGCTGGATTTAACACCCGGATAAGAATAGCAAAAAATCCAATCAAAAAGCCATAGATCCATTTTCCGGTTTGGGTGTGGGCTGCTGTTACCGGGTCGGTAGCCATAAAAACAATCCCAAATGCAAAGCCTCCCATTGCCAGGTGTTGCCAGAAGGGTACAGCCATAAATGGATTGGTTGGAGTGGCCGAAAGATTTAGAAGAATTCCGATGGTTAGTCCTCCCAAGATTGCCGAAAGCATAATTCGCCAGCTTCCGATTCCGGTTACTAACAATATCAATGCTCCAATTCCTATGGCAATTACAGAGGTTTCTCCAATGGAGCCAGGAATGAGCCCTATTGCCATGTCCATAACCGAGTGGGTTTGGGGCTGTCCGGCTGCTGCTAATGCTAGGGGGGTTGCTCCTGAGTAGGCATCGGCTTTTTCGGCTATCCAAACCAAATCGCCCGACATGTGTGATGGATAGGCAAAGAATAAGAAAGCACGGGCTGTTAACGCTGGGTTCAGTATATTCATTCCTGTGCCGCCAAAAACTTCTTTCCCAAAAATTACGGCAAACATTGTTGAAACGGCTACCATCCAGAGTGGAACGTCGGGGGGCATAACCAAAGGAATTAACATTCCCGATACCAGGAACCCTTCGTTTACCTGATGGCCTCGGATTTGTGCAAAAATAAATTCTATAGTTAAGCCCGATACGTAGGAAACTATAACAATGGGTAGCACTTTTAGTGCTCCAAACAGGAATATTGCCCAAAAATCTTGCTCTGCTATTGTTCCATGCGACAAATAGTGCTGATATCCTACATTGTACATGCCAAACAACAGCGCCGGAATCATGGCCAATATCACGGTCGACATGGTTCGCTTCAGGTCAATTACGTCGTGAATATGAGTTCCGGTTTGGCTTGTGGTGTTGGGTGTAAATAAAAAGGTTTCAAAGGCATCGTACGTGGAGTGTAGCCAGTGAAACTTACCTCCTTTCTGAAATTGAGGTTTTATAGTATCGAGGAATTTGCGTATTTTCTTCATGTTTTTTCGATTTATCCTTCAACAAACGTTTTATTGATTTTTCGTAACGGGGAATGTCTGGAGTTAGGTTAGTTCCTTAATCATTAAGTCTATGCCCTCCTTTATCAACTTTTGAACTTTGATTTTCGATGTACAGGCAAACTCGCAGAGTGCAAAATCCTCCTCTATTACTTCGTAAATTCCAAGGTTTTCCATTTGTTCGATATCTTTGGTGATTATGGCCTTGAGTAGGAAAACCGGTAAAATATCCATTGGCAGGAAGCGTTCATATTCACCGGTCATCACAAACGCACGCTCATCGCCATGAAGGTTGGTGTCGAAAACATATTTTTTGTTTGGGAATAACCAACTGAAATAGGTTCTGGAAGTTGAAAATTTGTTAAACCTTGGTGCAGCCCAACCCATAAATTCGTAATAATCGCCTTCGGGAATTAAAGTAACCTGATGGTGGTAGAATCCCAGATACCCTGTTCTTAGTGCACGTGTTCCGGTAAGTGGGTTACCCGATATAAAGCGAATGTTTCGATTGGGATCGAAATTTTTATCTAGGAGGGTTTCGAACGATACTCCGGCTATGGTTTTAGCATAAAAACGGTTTTTTGCTTCGCTGCCGGTGATGGCTACTATTTTTGAGAAATTCAGACGCCCATGCAGAAAGTATCGTCCTATGGTTAGAACATCCTCCGGATGAACTGTCCAAACAAGATCGCCTTTGCCGATCGGGGAAACGTGATGGATTTGTATTCCTACATTCCCTGCCGGATGAGGTCCTTCGAAGTAGTGTTTGGCTACATTGGGTGCTTCATCGAAGATTCCGCGATTGTTAGTATCGATGCCTAAATGCACATTCCCAGATGTTAGTTGCCGTAAGATTTCTATCCCGGAAAAAAATCCAAGCTTATCTTGTGATATGATAAAATTCAAATCGGGAGCCAGTGGCGAGGTGTCGAAGCATGAGACAAAGATGTCGCGAGGGGTGTCGTTAGGATTGGCAATGATTCCAAACGGTCGTTGAATAATCATTGGCCATAAGCCTGATTGCAGCATCCGTTCGATAATGATTTCTTTTGTCAGCGATGAACGATTTATGGGCTCTTGCTCCAGCAGTTCATTTTTACCGTCGGATTTGATGATGATTTCAAGTAATTTTCGTTGCTCACCGCGGTTAATGCTTTCTATGGTTCCGGAAACGGGCGATACAACCACTAACTTAGGATTGTTTTTGTCGTAAAACAGTGGGGTGCCTATCAACACGCGATCCCCTTGTTTTACCGAGAGCTTGGGTGTAATGCCTTTAAAATCGGGAGGTGAAATGGCAACGGTATTCGGGTGGGGTATCTCTTTAAGCTCCTTCTGAGCTTCTCCTACAATGGGAATGTTGAGTCCTTTTCGTAATTTTATTACCTTTGACATCGGTTAAGTATTTTTCATTGGTCTGGTTTATGTTCACAAATATACAAAAATTCAATTGCCTCTACTTTGAAGCTATCTTGTTAACAATTCTTTTTCTATTTTGTTGGCTTTATCCTCAAAATATTTTTGGGGTTGCTGTGGTAAAAGATAGAAACGAGGCTGAGCAATTTTCTTCTCTAAGTGGAAACGACATTTTTGTTCCAAATATTCATACCGTATTGTTTCACCAGAAAGGACGCCCGTTATCCTATCCGGTATTGCCGTTAGGCGGAGAAACACTGCTTGAACTTAGTTTCGACGATTTGGATGAGAATGTTAATTCCTACTACTATCTTGTTGAAAACTGGGATGCCTTGTGGCAAAATCAGTTTTTAGACGTATCGAATTTTTTGGATGGATTCCGACAAAACACACTGAGCGATTATCAATTATCCATAGGCTCGGCTATTTCTTACCGTCATTACCGGCTTGAGATTCCGAATGCCAATGTTGCAATAAAGCGCTCTGGAAATTACCTGTTGAAAGTTTTTGATGGTTTTACAAACCGCTTAGTGCTCTCCCGTCGGTTTATTGTTTTTGAGAGCAAAACCGATATCATGGCTAATGTTAGGGCCGAATCCCGCACCGATTTGCGCGGAGGTTCTCACGAACTTCTGGTGGATGTTGCTTTGAGAGAGGAGCGCGTTATGGATGTTTTTTCCGACATTTCGGTTATAATACTTCCCAATGGAATCTGGCAACAAGCAGTTAAAATCGAAAGACCTGAATTTGTCAGGGATACACGTCTTTCTTACCGTCAGCAAATAAATCCTTATAACGAATTCCGGACGGTTAGCCTGCGCGAATTATCGGCAAATAATCCTTCGATCGAGCGGGTTGAAATAATCAAGGGTATAACCCATGTTTTTCTGCCTTCCGATAGAATTCGGGCTGGGCAGCCTTATACTAATGTTCAGGATTTTAACAGCCTTATGCTTGTGGACAAATTTGGTGCGTTCGATCCAAACACCGAGTCTGACTATTTTTATGCACATTTTCGGTTGCAGGTTCCCAATCCGTTTCTCGACGGACAGGTTTATGTTTTCGGTAATCTATCAGGATACGCCTTCTCTGAGAGAAACCAACTGTTCTATGTGCCCGAAGCTAAGGAATATCGAGGGTCGATTTTACTAAAAAACGGTTTTTACGATTATCAATACGTGGTTAGCATACCACAAACTTCCGAAATTGATTTTTTTCGCTTGGAAGGGTCTTATGGGCAAACCGAAAACGATTACCTTATACTTGTTTATTTACGCGATGTTTTTTCGAATACTCAAACGTTGAAGGGCTTCACCATTATTAAATCACGACAGTAAAAAAAAATATAGAATGTATATTCAATTTATTAAAAGGGAAGATATCAACCTCGACACGTGGCATTTGCTCAGCAACCCTAAAGACACAGCCATGATTTATAATCAGTGGTGGTATATCGATTCAATGTCCGATTCCCAATGGGGAGCTTTGGTTGTAGACAATTACAGGTTGGCTTTGCCTTTGCCGTTTCGAAAAAAAATGGGATTGCAATACATTTACCAGCCCTTCATCACTCAGCGTTTTGATTTGATTGGCGAATCATTGCCTGCTCATAATACAGTTGGTACGCTGATTTCGGCTATTCCTTCACGGTTTGTTGTGGTAAATTTATCCATCGGCAGCCAATTGGAGTCTTTTGGACAGTTTAAGGTAATTGAGCGAACCAATCATATTTTGGACTTAAATTGCGAATATGAAAAGATTGCCGCGGCCTATAACCGCAATACCCGAAGGAATATTCAGGCGGCAGAAAAAAGTAGCTTGGTGATTGATTTTGGTCTTAACTTTAGGGATTTTTTAATGTGTCAGATTTCCTGGGAACCACAATCTCTTACAGCTCCGCACAAACTTCGCCTGTTGAACTTGTGGCATAATATGAACCGGTATGCTGAGCCGTTTATTGCCACTGCCTATGTTGGTAAAAATCCCGTGGCTGTTGGTTTGTTTTGTGTTTATGCCGAAAGACTTTATTTTCTGCTCTGCGCATCAAACTTGGAGGGGAAGGAACAGAAAGCCATGTTTTGGTTACTTGATAATGTTATTCGCCGGTATGCCCGGCAACGGTTGGTTTTGGATTTTACTGGCTCTTCAATTCCAGATATTGCACGAAGAAATTTAGGATTTGGCGCACAAACCGAAACGTTTTTTGCCGTTGAGAAAGTTGGATTAGTTTCTAAGTTGCGGAAGTGGTTTGGGTAACGGGTTGTAGCATTATTCTTCTATTTCAAAAATGAAAATGTCTTCATTGTCGCGTTTCATAAAGTATTTTTCGCGGGCAAATTTTTCTAATACTTCGGGGTCGGTGCGCATAAGGTTAAGGTTTCGTGTATCTTCCTGAATCTTATGTTTGTAGTATTCTATGGCTTGTTCCATTTTCCGGTTTTTACGGATAATCTGAATCCGTTCAACTATGCTGTTGGAATCGAAAAAAATGAGCCACACCGCAAAAATGAAGGCGGTTAAGCAATATTTGTCGCTGATTATTTTCTTTATAGCTTCTTTCATAAAATAGGTCTAAACATCAACCTCCGCTTACCAGGTGGAAAATAACCACATCGTCGCCGTCGTGAATTTGAGTGGTTTCGTACTCTTGTTTGGGAACAACTTTCCCGTTAATCTTTACAATAATCAGCTTAAATGTAAATTTCTTGCGTTCGAGCAATTGCTGAACAGTCAATTGGGCAGCTTGTATTTCTTCGGGTGTGTTATTCAACGTGATTTTCATCTTTTTACAGATTTCGTTTTTGGATACAACGCCGATGGTTAAGGTCTCATTTCTCCAAGAAGTAATTCCAAAACAATATTGGCTTCCATGTTGGATACAATTCCAACGCGCGGGGCCAATGGGGGAAGTTCCTCGGAGACTTCGGTTTCAAAGTCGCCGCAAAGATAAAGTTTTCCAAACGAAGTTTGTGTAATTTTTTCATTTGCTCCCCATCCTGCCAGACCTGATGCTGCTACGAGATATTTTTCCGGGAAATGCAATAAAACCGTTTCTAATATCATTTGCTTCATTTCGGCTTTGTCGAAAGCTTCCACAATAACATCGCAGTCTTTGAAAATGGCCGGAATGTTGGAAGGGGTTAGCTTTACATCGTGTTTGGTTATTTCAATGTTTGGATTTATTCGGCGCAGGTTGATTTCAAGGGCGTCAACTTTCTGCATACCAATTTGATCGTAAAAGTAGTATTGCCGATTCAGGTTCGATTCTTCAACCTTATCGAAATCGGTAATAACCAAATGTCCAACACCTACGCGTGCTAAAGCCACAGCACAGTTTGAACCAAGTCCACCACTGCCGGCTATTCCTACTTTTTTATTTTTTAAACGTCGTTTTATGACCTCAAAGGTGGGCATAGCTTCAGGAAATTTTGTTCAGCATCTGGCAAATTACTTCCAAAACAGAGGCGCCGAAACATTTGCTTCGTTCCGAGCTCCATCCGTGGATAGAGTCGGGAAGGTTATTATTATCTTTAAAGGGCATCTCTATGGTTAGCGACAGACAATCGAAATTTTCACCAACCCATTTACTGCAAATTCCCAGGTTAGCAGTTCCTGGCTTATCAACCTCGTAGCCGTGTTCGGTTTGGAAATCGGGGCTAACTCTCTTCCATGTGTCGGTAAATTCTTTTTCAAGCACTGCAAGACGCTTGCTAAACGAAGGAATTCCGGCATTCGATGTTGCAAAGCAATAGGGAAGCCCTTCATCGCCGTGAATATCAAGGCAGAGGTCAACACCGGTTTCCAGCATGCGTTGGCGCACGTAATAAACTTCCGGAGTTGTTTCGGGATCGGGATTGTCCCAAACTCGGTTCAGATTGTGTCCCAGGGCATTGGTTCGGAGATTTCCATGTATTGAGCCGTCAATATTCATGTTAGGAATTAAATAAAAAACGGCCTTGTCGAGCAAATAACGAGAAACAGGATCGGCCTGATTGTTTAGTCGTTCAATAACTCCTTGCATGAACCATTCTGCCATTGGTTCTCCCGGATGCTGACGCGCCAACAGCCAAATACGGGGTTTGCTGTCGGAAACTTCGCCGGCTATGAGCATGTCAATATTGCGTCCTTCAACGGTTTGTCCTAAATTTTCAATCACCATTTGCCGACTCATTTGCGCACGGTGAATCAGCTCTAAATGTTGTTGATAGGAAAATGGTGCAAAATAAGCGTAATATACCGAATTGTATTCGGGCATGTGGTTTATATGGAGCTCCTTTCCATCGTACGACGTTGGTACTCTGAACCAATCTTGTAAATTGTAACTGGCTACAACTCGATAGCCTATCCAACCTTCCGGATAACTGGATTCTGATGCGTTCACTATCGAGATACGGCAGGGGAAGCCTTGTGCTCCTTCCAGTCGGAAGTAGAACCATTGGAAAAAATTGCTTCGTGTATCTTTTTGGATAGCCAGGCGTATGTTCTCTGGGGTTGAGGCTTCGATAATTTCGATGTTTCCTCCGTCGAAGTTCGATGTGATTTTCATATTCCGGTTGAGTTATCCTAAGATTGATAATTCTTTTCTCTCGGCTAAGATAACGATTTTTTTGTTTGTTTCAAAATTTTGTCATTATGATGGTTTAATCTTTATAAGTGAAAAATTCACCAGGTTATCGGACTCATTGTGATAGTGTTGTCTTGTTTTTGTGCAAAATGTTAATATTAAGCTAAGTTGATTCCGAAAATGTAATTTTTCCCCCTGCAACAATTTTTGAAGATAGAAGATTTACATGTACAAAAAAAATGTAATTTTACCTTCGAAATATAGTTAAACCACACATCTGAATTGTTTGCATGGGAATTGATTTTTTTGTTGAAAACTGTTTTCAAATCTCAGCCGTGATTACCCGCAATTACAGCACTTCATTTTCTTTGGCTACCTCCATGCTCGATGAGGAGCAGCGCAGGGCTATATATGCCATCTACGGTTTTGTGCGGTTGGCCGATGAAATTGTTGATAGTTTTCATAATTACGACAAGGGTTTCCTGCTCAACGATCTAAAACAGCAGCTACGATATGCACTCGATACCGGAATAAGCAGCAATCCGGTGTTGGTTTCGTTTGTCAAAACGGTAAAAAAATACAACATTCCTCAGGCTCATATCGATGCTTTTCTGCATAGTATGGAGCTTGATATTACCAAGAGCGACTATGCTACTGAGGAAGAAATGAACCGCTACATTTATGGTTCGGCCGATGTTGTAGGATTGATGTGCCTGAAGATTTTTTGCAATGGCGACCAAACAACCTACAACCAGTTGGAGCACTCCGCTCAAAAGTTGGGATCGGCTTTTCAAAAAGTTAATTTTCTACGCGATTTAAACGTAGATAAAGATCAACTATGCAGAACTTACTTCCCTGAATTGTTTCAGGGGCAATTTGATTCAACTACCAAGCAAGCAATTGAACGTTCTATAGAAAACGATTTCAACCAAGCTATTCAGGGAATCAGATTGTTGAGTGGCAGGCCTCGCTTGGCAGTTGCACTAGCCTATTACTATTATCGTACGCTTTTTAATAAAATTCGGGAAATGCCTCCCGAACGTATTTTATCAGAACGGGTGCGGATTTGCAATTTACGGAAATATTTTATCATACTTAAAGTAGTGTTTTTGCATTCATTAAATCGACTTTAGCCATGGAGAATAGAGTTATTCTTGTTGATATATACGACAATCCAATTGGAGAAATGGAAAAACTGGAGGCGCATAAGTGCGGAGCCTTGCATCGGGCGGGGTCGGTGTTTGTTGTAAACTCCCAAGGTCAACTTTTGCTGCAGAGGCGTGCTTTATCAAAATATCATTCAGCCGGACTCTGGAAAAACACCGCTTGTACGCATCCATTTCTAGGAGAATCCAACGAACAGGCAGCCTCCCGGCGTTTGATTGAAGAAATGGGAATTACTGCCACAACTATGACCAAAATTTTTGACTTTGTGTATAACGAACCCTTAAACAATGCCCTTACAGAGCATGAGTTCGACCATGTTTTTCTGGCCTTTAGTGATGAGAAGCCAAAACCAAATCCTATAGAGGTAGAAGAATATATCTATATGCCTTTCAACGAAATTTTGGAGAAAGTTGATAAATCTCCCGAAGAGTTTACTGTATGGTTTAAAAAAATAATCGGCCGGGTGTTTTGTGAATTGAGAAAAATGGAGCTTGCTAACCTTTATCCATGATACTATGAATCGTATTCGGTTTTTATGTGTTTGTATTATCTCAGCCATGTTTTTTATTTCCTGTTGTAGAATTCCCCAAGGTATGAACCCGGTAGCCCCTTTTGAGGTTGAGAAGTACATGGGGCGCTGGTATGAAATAGCCCGATTAAACCACCGTTTCGAACGTGGATTAAACAATGTTACAGCTGAATATACTTTAAAAGAGAGTGGATTTATCCGTGTAATTAATCGTGGTTACGATAATTCAAAAAACAAATGGTCTCAGGTGGAGGGCAAAGCCAAACTCGCCTCTTCTGGCAATGAAGCATCGTTAAAAGTATCCTTTTTCGGGCCTTTCTATGCTCCCTACAAGGTTGTGATTTTAGATGCCGATTATCGTTATGCCATGATAGTAAGTTGCGGAACTCGATACCTTTGGATACTTTCCCGAGAAAGAACAATTCCCGATTCCGTAAAACAGAAATTTTTGAATTTGGCCGAGAATGCTGGGTTTAATGTTGCTTCGTTAATCTGGGTTGAACATAATCAATAGATGAAGATTACCATGAGATGGTTTCCTGCCAATGTTTTTCCAGAACAAAACGTTATTCGGTTTATACTCATCTTTTATACGGTAGCTGTAGTAGGATTTGCCCTGCCTTGGTTAAGGCCTTATTTTATTTTACTAACTCCATTGGCGTTGTGCCTGAGTTTCTATTTAATGGCTGTTTATCACAATAGTTTTTCTAGGGTTGAAGTTGCTGTTGTTCTTCTTATAGCCTTGTCTGGATATGGTATCGAAGTTGTAGGAGTTCAATCCGGACGTGTTTTTGGAAATTATCATTACGGCGAGGCATTGGGACTCAAAGTTTTCGATACCCCTTTGATTATTGGATTCAA
The DNA here is from genome assembly GCA_937981765.1 of uncultured Bacteroidales bacterium. GTDB lineage: Bacteria > Bacteroidota > Bacteroidia > Bacteroidales > Salinivirgaceae > JAAYQU01. The sequence continues at coordinate 16,699 of CALJOM010000009.1, read as the reverse complement.
CTGGTTGTTATTAACCTACACCTCTTTAAGTTTGGCCAACAGACTTTTCCAGCAGTCTTGGAGGCAACTTTTGGCAGCTCCCACCATAATGCTCGTTTACGATATTATTGTTGAACAAGTTGCCCCATACATGGATATGTGGTATTGGAGTGAAAATCAAATCCCAATTCAGAACTACATCGCCTGGTGGTTTATAGGTTTTCTTTTTGTTTCCGTTCTGAAGTTGTTTAAAATTTCTACCCAAAATCCATTGGCAATTCCCATCTTTATGGCGCAGTTTGGATTTTTTTCGGCGTTGTTGCTTCTTGAAATCCTTGGAGTATGATAAAAGCCCGGCACCATAAAATTATCTATCCCATTTTTAAAATACTGACACGTTTTTTAATTCGTTGGAAATTTGCTGCAGTAACCATAGATTACCGGTTTAACGATAACCAGAACGCCATTTTGATAATAGCCAACCACATTAGCTGGTGGGATGGTTTTTGGTTGGAGTATCTGAATTTACGGTTGTTAAAAAGAAAGCTGCATTTTATGATGTTGGAGGAACAGTTATCCCGACATTGGTATTTTCGCTATTCGGGCGGTTACTCAATTCGTAAAAATTCCCGTTCGATGTTAGAAAGTTTGACCTACACCACGCAACTTCTGCAGAAGCCGGAAAATATGGTGATTATGTTTCCGCAAGGAAAAATAAGTTCGATGCACACAACGGAATTTAAGTTTCAAAAAGGGATAGAACGAATTGTTCAGCATGTTAGAAATGAAACACAAGTGCTTTTTGTTGCCAACGTTGTGGAATATTTTTCCCGCCCCAAACCTTCGCTGTTTATCTATGCCGAAGGCTTTACCATGGGGAAGCTAAAAAATGAAAACCTGGAACAAGCCTATACGCAATTTTACAATCAGGTGCTAACCAATCACAAAACTACAACATGCTGACCGATTTTCTGGTATTGTTCGTTTTCTGTTTTGCGGGCTTTCAAGGGGGTAATGTACTGCTGAACCTGCTGTTCCGTCAGAGGTTATTCTCAACCAGATTGAACACCGACGAAAAAGTCTCGGTTTTGATTCCTGCCAGGGACGAAGAGAAAAACATAGAGCAGTTACTGTCGTTGCTTAGGCAAATCGAAACCCCTTTCCTCGAAATCATTGTTTGTGACGACCACTCCACCGATAGAACCCGAGAGATTGTTACTCAGTTTGCCAGCCTCGACAATCGTATACGGCTTATAGAGTCGAAACCACTGCCTTCCGGATGGCTTGGGAAAAACCATGCATGCTATCAATTGGCTCAGGTAGCCTCTGGACGGTATTTCCTTTTTGTTGACGCCGATGTTCGGATTTATGGCACTATTATCTCCGACGCTGTGGCATATTGTCGAAAATATCATCTGGGACTGCTCTCAATTTTCCCAAAACAAATTATGCTCACCAATGGAGAAAAACGTTCTGTGCCCTTAATGAATTACATTTTGCTCACATTGCTCCCTTTAATTTTTGTGCGTGTTTCGCCCTTTGCGTCGCATGCAGCAGCTAACGGACAATTTATGCTTTTTGACGCTGAGGTTTATCGCGCTTTAAACCCTCACGAAAAATTCAGAAACTCTCCGGTTGAAGATATCTCAATAGCTCGCCATTTTAAACGCAATAAAATAAAAGTAGGGTGTGTTACCGGTGAAAAACGGGTTGAGTGTCGAATGTATTCCACCTATGAGGATGCAATTAATGGTTTTGCCAAAAATATTTTCATGTTTTTTGGCAACAGCCCATTTTTGGCGTTTCTGTTCTGGGCAATTGTTACTCTAGGCTTCATCCCTGTTCTGATCTTTTCTATTCAGTGGTTCTGGTTATTTATCATTATGGTGTTATTTAATCTTTTTTCCTATGCTCTAGTTTCCAAACAAAACCCATGGGAAAGTGTTTTACTGTTCCCTACGCACGTGTGGTTCATGCTGCAGGTTATGCGAAAAGCTTGGTCGAACAGAAAAAACAAAAACTACCTATGGAAAGGAAGAAATATTTATTTGCGATCTTAATGCTGACATTATCTCTGACCATTACTGCCCAAACAAGTCAAAATATTTATCAGGCCTATACTCAGGGAAACATGGCTCGTTGGAAAACAATTATCGATTCGTTACAGGCAAAACCCTGGCTTCCAAGCGGTGCGCTTTTGGATTTGATAAATTATCAATATGGATATATTGCCTACTGTTTAGGAAACGATAGAAAAAGTGAGGCAAGGGAATATCTGAAAAAAGCCTCCGCAAATTTGGAAAAACTTAAAGCCAGAAATTACGAGCCATCAATGATATATGCTTACAAATCTGCATTTGTTGGTTTCGAAATCGGCTTAGCCTGGTACCGTGCTCCGTTTATTGGTACCAAAAGCCTTGAATATGCCCAAAAAGCTGTAGAGCTTGATGAGAAAAATCCTTTAGCTTTAATTCAATTAGGAAACATTGCCTATTACACTCCTGAAGTTATGGGAGGGTCTAAGATAAAAGCTCTTGAATTTTACACTAAAGCATTAAAAATCATGGAGTCATCATCTCAGGGAAACCAGCAAAACTGGAACTACCTGAATCTAATGGTTACGCTTATTACCGTTTATTTCGACCTGAATCAACCACAAAAGGCCAGGGAATTGTGTAAAAAAACACTCACTATTGAACCGCAATTCCAATGGTTACGTAAAGAAATTTGTGCCGAAATACTAACAAAATTGTAATCGCATGAAAAAGAAAGTATTAATTGTTGGAACCGGGCTGGGAGGATTATCTACCGGCTTGCGTCTTGCCAGTAGAGGGTACGATGTAACTTTTGTTGAGAAAGCATCAAAGCCTGGTGGAAGATTAAATCAAATCAAAAAAGAGGGATTTACGTTCGATGTTGGGCCCAGTTTTTTTAGTATGCCCTACGAGTTCGAAGAATTAATGCAAGATTGCGGCTTATCAATGCCGTTCGATTTTGTTGAGCTGAACCCTCTTTATACCGTTCATTTCAGCGGTAGCGGAAAAAAGTTTATCCTTTATAAGGATTTAGACAAGTTGAGTCAACAGTTTGAATTTGTAGAACCCGGGTTTAGAAAAAAAATAGATGCTTATCTGAAAAAATGTGAGCAAATTTATAACGATACGGTCCAGACAGCCATAAAACAGAATTTCGACTCCCTACCTGCCTATTTGATGGCTCTTACCAAGGTAAATCCGTCGCATCTTCCAGTTCTGCTCCGATCGTTCTGGCAACAAACAGGGAAATATTTTTCCTCGTCCGAAGCGAGAGAAATTATTTCGCTGATAGCTTTCTTTTTGGGACGAACACCTTTTGATACCAACGGAATTTACACCCTATTGTCGCATATCGAGTTTCAACACACCGGGTATTACAATGTCCAAGGTGGAATGTACACCATTGTCGAAAAAATGATTGAGGCTCTTAAATCTCATAAGGTCTCCTTCTATTTCAATACCGAGATAGTGGATTTTGAGAACGCCAATAACCGTGTTAAATCTCTAATCGACCAATCCGGGAAGCGTTGGGAGGCCGATATTTTTGTTATCAACTCTGATGCTGCCTATTTTCGCGGTAAAGTTCTGAAGCGTAAAAAATATTCGGAGAAACGACTCCGTAAGATGCACTGGACAATGGGGTACCTTACCTTTTATGTCGGAGTTAATACCAAGCTTCCGCAAGTGGAACACCATAACTACTTCTTGGGCTCCAACTATCAGGACTATTCCCGCAACGTGATGCGTAATCCCGGAGTGCTTGAAAAACCATATTATTATGTAAATGTCATTTCAAAACACAACGTTACCTGCGCCCCTGAGGAGTGTGAAGCATTATTCTTTGTCTGTCCAGTACCCAATTTATTGTTTAAAACCGATTGGTCGGATAAACACGAAATTGTAAACAGCATTCTAACCGATTTTTCGAAACGTATAGGCGAAGATATCACCAACAAGATTGTCTTTAAACAGATTTTCACTCCCGAAGATTGGCAAAATCAATTCAACATTTATAAGGGGGCCGGGCTTGGACTTTCGCACCACATGTTGCAAATAGGGGCCTTACGTCCTAAAAACTATGACGAAAAATTTTCTAACTTGTTTTATGTTGGCGGCTCAACAGTTCCCGGCGCTGGGTTACCAATGGTTGTCATCAGTTCAAAATTAGTTACCGAACGTATTTTAAAATTTAGTGCCAAAATCACCTAATTCACCTACTATCAACTATTCTGAGGTAAATACCAGTAAAACAATTCCATTCTTTTCGAGGGAAATACAAATGTCGGGGTAACTAAAAAATGATTATCTTTAACCTCCTTGTGAGCAATTTGTATATTCAGAATGAATTGGCTGATAATTAGGTTTTTAACTGTTTGCTTTTGGGTTGTGGGCAATACTTCCCCGGAGCCTGCACTTAGCACACTGGTTTTAGAGAGTTTTTACTCGGGGAAAGCAGAAATCTTACGGCCTATTTTAAACAATTATGTGGATTATAATTCTGGAAACAGAGATATTATCCTTTCCAGAAATCAGCTTGTAGCTGTGTTAGAGAAGTTTTTCGCTACACACAAACCCGACAAGTTTACTTTAACCGAGGTAAACGAACGCCAAAACTTTATTTATTGCATTGGCTATTATAAATCTGGCACAAACAGGTTCTCCATAATTATGGTCTTCGCCATAAAGGATAATTCACCTCAAATGTATCAACTCAAAATCGAGCCTGTGAATGAACAATTTTAATCAACAAATCGAACAATTCAGGTTAAGGGCTATTGAACTGGCTTTTCTTGAAGACAGTGCCCTTGGCGATCATACTTCGATGGCATGCATTCCACCGGGAACCAGAAACAAGGCGGTTTTAAAGGTTAAAGATTCCGGAATCATTTCAGGAATTAGCGTTGCCCAGATGGTGCTAACCTATGTTGACCCAACCATAACATTTACTCCACTCTTACGCGACGGCGACAGAATTAGCCCAGGAGATATAGCCTTTAAAGCTGAGGGACCTGTGCATGCCCTTTTGAAAGCGGAAAGGGTTCTCTTAAATCTCATGCAGCGAATGAGTGGAATTGCCACCAAAACAGCACAATACGTAGAAAAAATCAGCGATACTAAAGCAAAACTACTCGATACTCGTAAAACAGCTCCATGTTTACGTTATTTCGATAAAGAAGCAGTAAGGCATGGCGGCGGTCACAACCATCGCTGGGGACTCTACGACATGATAATGGTTAAAGATAACCACATTGACTATGCCGGAGGAATTGAAAAGGCTATTCGTAGGGTTCAGGATTATCTGAAAAACCATAATTTATCGCTGGAAATAGAGGTGGAAGCTAGAACAATGTCCGATATAGAAAAGATTCTTGACATTGGAGGCATACATCGTATTATGCTTGATAATTTTACCATAGAAGCAACTTACAAAGCCGTACAGCGTGTTGCCGGGGCAGTTCAATTAGAAAGTTCTGGTGGCATAACCATTGAAAATATCCGTGACTATGCCTTAACCGGCGTGGATTTTATTTCTGTGGGAGCTTTAACGCACAATGTTAAGGGTCTCGATCTTAGCCTCAAAGCCATCTAAACATGCTATTTACAAAAAAACTTGCCGTTTTTTCGCGTTGGTTGGTGATTAAAATTCGTAAGCCTTTGTTGAATATACGACCCTGGGGCTTTTTCGGATTAAGCCTGTGGGACGTAGGAACCAGTTTTTACCATGGGTTAACCAAGGGAGCCATGGCTCTTAAGGCCTCAGCCATTGCGTTCGACTTTTTTATGGCCATGTTTCCAGCCATAATAGTGGTATTTACCATTATTCCCTTCCTACCCATACAAGACTATCAGGAACAACTACTTCAGTTTATTTCCTCAATAATGCCAAAACCCGCTTACGAGATGGTAGAAACACCCATACTTGATATTCTTTCCAATCCCCGACGTTCTTTGTTAAGTGTAAGTATTTTGGGAGCTCTCTATTTTGCGGCAAGCGGATTCTCAACCATGATATCAGCCTTTAATGAAACGGTAAATTCTATCGAGAAACGTCCCTGGTGGGCTCAGAAGTTAGTGGCATTAAGTCTGGTTCTGATAATGTTTACCTTTGTCACTGTAGCTATAATCCTTACAACTGTTAGCTCTAAGGTTTTTGATTTGTTGATAAAATATCACCTTCTCAAGGTTGGTCTAACCTACTATCTTTTGATTCTTGCCAAGTGGGTGATCACTATTTTTCTGATTTACTTTTCAATCGCCTCTTTATACTATTTGGCTCCCGCAAAAAAATCGAATTTCCGGTTTTTTTCTCCCGGGGCAATTCTTGCGACATTGTTAAGTATTTTAATGATGGTTGGTTTTAGTAACTACATCAGTAACTTTGGCCAATACAACACCCTTTACGGTTCGTTGGGAACATTGATTATTTTGTTAGTATGGGTAAGGATAAACTCTATAATACTATTAGTGGGTTTTGAGTTGAACGCTTCAGTTTTCGGATCCCTTACAAAATGCAATAACCAAAAGCCTTAAGCCGGAGGGGGAGTCCCCTTTTTTCTCTCTGCCTCAATTTCCGCTTTGGTTCTTCTGTGTCGTTTGGCTGTTACACGCGGGGGAAGAAACGTAAGTCGATCCCGATATTTCGTGTAGATATATAGTTTAGTGTCGTTCCAGCTCCCAAAATACTTAATAAAGAGTGAGAGGGGGATGGTATAAAATTGGCAGAACTCTCTATAAGTAGGCATCTTGCCTACTTTATTAGCTACCTCTATAAAGGGTTCAATTAATTCTAACTTTGAAGCTCGGTGGGAGGCTGCCAAGGGAGTTCTATTTTGCTTGAGTCCCGCATCCCGGATAGCTAAATTCCACTTTTTGTATAAATAAACAATTTGTCCGTACGAAATTTTGGTGTCGTGAATGCTTTTGTAATCATTTTTTGTGGGCGACTTGCCCACAATTTGGGCAACACGGATAATTTCTTTTCGTGCCAGTTCCTTCTTTTCCTCTTTGGTCATTAAATGATACGGCTTCATTTTAATTTTTACTGTTGGATTGTTGGGACATTTCTCCACAAAAAACTGATACCAAAAGAATAACATTTTAGCTAAAAAAAAGTTCAGAACTCTGAATCAATTGTTTATATGTTATCGTACCGAAACAGTAGGGTTATTGTTACTGAGGGATTTCTTGTCAAGAGATAACCTTTGTTCGGGAGAGGATTCTTTCAACGCCAATTTTTGTGTATGTTTGGGAAAAAATCTGGATGTAATATTTCTTTGATGTCCTCAGACAAATCAGAGCCTATGCCACAGAGTGCCTTTATTCTTTACATTAGTTACGACGGGTTATCCGACCCTTTAGGACAATCGCAGATCATACCTTATCTAGAGGTCTTGGTTCAATCGGGTTATAAAATACATATTATCAGTGCCGAAAAAAAACAGCGCTATTTGGTAAAGAAGCAGGAAATTCGGGATTTACTTTTGCGCAGCGGTATTGAGTGGACTCCTATTCTTTACACTAAAAACCCGCCTATTGTATCCACGCTTATCGATATTGTAAAAATTTTTGTAGCGGCACGAAAGATTTATAAACAACATTCTGTTGATATAATTCACAGCAGGAGCTATATTTCAGCGTTGGTTGGACTTTGGTTAAAGAAGAAATATAAATCGCGATTTATTTTCGACATGCGCGGATTTTGGGCCGACGAGCGCGTGGAAGGGAACATCTGGAAACTATCCAATCCTCTTTTCCGTACGGTTTATAAGTTTTTTAAGAAAAAGGAAATCGATTTTTGTCAGAAAGCCGATTCTATTGTAAGTCTCACTCATTCAGGCGCCCATGAAATTGTTTTGAATATAACTCCGTATGTTCCTCTCAATAAAATTTGGGTAATACCTTGTTGTGCCGATTTGAACCACTTTAGTCCTCAGAATGTCGATGAGCACAAAGCTCAAATGTGGCGCGAAAAATTAAAAATCCCCAATTCAAGTTTTGTGTTAGGCTACCTTGGATCAATCGGAACGTGGTACCTTTTACCGGAGATGGTTTCTTTCTTTAAGGTACTAAAACAAAAGCACCGGCCAGAGGCCATATTTTTATTTATAACCATGGAAAACGAATCTATTGTTATTGATGAATTTAAGAGACAATCATTAGACCTTTCCGATTTACGGGTTATCGCAGCATCACGAAACGAACTTCCAGATTTGTTAGCATTGTTCGATGTTTCTGTTAGTTTTATCAAACCAACGTTTAGCAAAAAGGCATCCTCGCCAACCAAGTTAGGAGAATTGTTGGGAATGGGAATTCCTGTTTTCAGTAACACTGGCGTTGGTGATATTGATACTTATTACGAAAAAATCCCATTCTTGAAAGTGCACGAATTTAGCCAAGCTCATTTCGATGAATGCTGGAAACAGTTTTTAAAAGGGTATCCTTACGAAAAACAAACCTTTGTATCTTTGTCGAACCTTATTTTTTCTTTGGAAAAAGGAGCTGCCAGATATCTAGAAATATATCGTTCGTTGTGAAAAAAAAACGCATTTTGTACATAGTGCCGCACCGTTTGGGGCGATCTCCCGGACAACGGTTTCGTTGTGAGCATTTTATTTCCTATCTGCAGGAGAACAATTATGAAATTACTTACTCTAATCTGCTTTCAGCATGGGACGACCGTTACTTCTATAGCTACGGGAATTTTGGGATAAAGCTTTTTATTGTTGTTAAGGGATTCATAAAGCGGTTGAGAGATGTTTTCCGTTGTAGAGACTACGATGCTGTTTTTATTTACCGCGAAGCGTATATGTTAGGTACTACGTTTTTTGAACGTATGTTTCGAGGACTCAAGGCACCTATTATCTTCGATTTCGACGATAGCATCTGGCTTAACGACACTTCTCCCGGAAATCAGAAACTCAAATGGCTGAAAAGACCTTCCAAAACTGCCGATATTTGCCGAATAGCTTCCCTGGTAATTGTTGGAAATCAATATCTTGCCGATTACGCACGTCAATATAACGCTAACGTGGCAATAATTCCAACCACAATAGACACCACCTACCATAAACCACTGCTTTCTACAAAACAACCCAAACATAATAATATTACCATTGGATGGACAGGCACCAGCACAACCCTAAAACATTTTTATACCATTTTGCCAGTCTTAAGAGCTATTCATGAGAAATATGGAAACAAAGTGATGTTTCTAGTTATAGCCGATGTAGAACCTAAAAACACCGATTTGCCTTTGAAATTCTACCGATGGAATGCTCCAGATGAAATTGCACAGCTTTCTTCCATCGATATAGGAATTATGCCCTTGCCCGATGATGAATGGTCGCGAGGTAAATGTGGCTTTAAGGGGTTACAATATATGGCTTTGGAAATTCCAACCATTATGTCGCCGGTTGGGGTTAACACCGAAATTATACAACACGGAGAAAACGGATTTCTTGCAAAATCCGACGATGAATGGATTAAATACCTTTCTATTTTGATCGAAGACGAAACCCTACGAAAAAAATTGGGAACTAATGGTCGCAAGCGTGTTGAAGAAAAATATTCTGTGCTTGCAAACAGGGAGCAGTATCTTACATTGTTTAATCAGGTTACTGGGAGCAAATCCTAGGAACGGATTATGGAACAAGCTGTTTATAATGATAATACCGGTCAAGAATTTCGTTAACAAACAAATAGGGTTCCTCGCCCCTGCAGTAGCCAAACATTGCCACCGAATCTAGATAATATTTTGGCCTCGATTTTCTTAACAAAAAGCTATCAACTTCATAGGTCCAAACCTGTGGATTTTTATTATACTTTTTGGCTAAACGGATTGCATCGAGCACATGGCCTGGTCCAACATTGTATGCCGCCAAAACAAATTTAATTCGTTCAACCGAGTCGGGTACCTGTTCGCGGAAAATATTATCCAGTTGTTTGATAAATCGTACACCGGCTTTTATTTGCTCTCGAGGAGAGCTGTTTGCATTAACTCCATATGCTCTTCCGGTTTCTGGCATAAGCTGCATAAGTCCAAACGCACCTGTCCAACTCACAATATCTGTATTGAATCGGCTTTCCTGATAAATCAGACTGGCCAACAATTGCCAATCCCATCCTATTTCTGCGCTTGCTTCTTTAATTATATCATCGTAAGGAGAAATTTTCCCTCCGATTACAGAAACTTTTTCGCTCGACATTCTTACAGTGGCTTTGGGAGAAAGAAAATATTTGTTATACAAAACGTTATATAATGCGCTCCCTGTGAATTTTTCTAACCAGGAATTGATTGTGTCCAACAGGGTGGTGTTTCCTTTCGCAACTGCCCACGCCAGATTATAGTGAATTCCTAAGGGCGTTTGAATGTCGAGGTTTTCATAGAAGGTTTGTGTTAGCATCGCCACATCTTCATCGGATATTGTATAATCTATTTCCCCATTAGCTATCATGGAAATTAATTGCTCGGTGTTATATCCCGGAATAACTTTAATGTAAATAGTATCCCCAATTTCTTTGATTAATTTTAAAATACGCTGCTCGTGAACGGTTCCTTCCTGAACATAAATTTCTTTGCCGGCCAGTTGTGCCGGAACTCGGATAAGTTGATTTTCTAACGCACTTCTGGAGAGCTGTTGCCAATTTTGTGGTTTGCGCTGAACTAAAACAGGCCTTGTGTTTGAATACTGACGGGCAAAGGACACTCTTTGTGCCCGTTGAGGAGTAATAGTAAGATTCATTGCTATCAAATCGGCATCTCCGTTATTCACCAAAGCAATGGCTTCCTCAATATTGTTGCATAATACTACCTTAAGTTTTAATCCCAAATGTCTGGCAAATTCTTTAGCCATATCGTAATGAAAACCCATTACTTTTCCTCGGTAGCTAAAGTAATTCACAATGTTGTGGTCGTGTACAACAATTAGCGTATCCGAATTTATAATGGCAGATAGTGTTCTGAAATGTGTTTTCGCCTCCTTTTTCCATAAGTGTCGAAAATCAATTCTGGAGAAAGTTAGAGCTAACAGAAAAAGGATAAATCCCGTAAAAAGATATTTTTTTGTTTTATTCATAAATGCTCTGAAAATTTGCCCTCAAATGTAATCAATTTAAGAAAATATCTTTTCACAACCAACGCTGTGTTCAAAATGTTTTTACAAAAATAACACCTTATCGTTTCAAGAAAAATTTCGTCCAACACCCAAAATTTGGAGCTTTAATTTTTATAACACAGTGGTAATAAATAAGTTCAAAAAAATATTGATACCGAAATTCCTTGCGATTTTGTATTACCATAGGGAGTAACAACAGAAATAGCTTTGTTTTTAACATCATTCCGTTTTTTTACATGATAAACCAAACTATAAGAAATTTTTGTGCTCAAAATTCCAATTCCGGCTCCGCTTATAACATCAGAAAGCCAGTGTTTACTATTGGAAATCCTTGCCACACCTACAGTCCCTGCAGCAAGATACCCACCGATAGCTATCCAAGGCATTCTATCCCAATATTCCATTCGGAGAAATTCCGCTCCTCCAAATGCAAAAGCGGTATGCATAGAAGGAAAGGAATTTCTGGCTGAACTGTCGGGACGCATCATTTGGGTTGAATATTTCAGCGATTGCACTAGCGCCGTTTGAATAGCCATTGATCCTACAAGTGCCAGGCTTGCTGTTCTTATTGAATTTTTGCCCTCAAATCCCGAAATTTTTAATACAAATACAGAAAGAGTCGGTGCCCCTAACAGATATCTATCCAACCCTGTTGGGCCGATTCTGGTGGCAACGTCTTGAAAATGACGGTCTATAGAGTTAAGGTATTTAACCTTACTGACAATATACCCACCTGCTATCAAAAGGGAGGGGAGAATTATGTTAGGTACGGATGGGTTAAGTTCTAAACTGTCTGAAAATTTGTATTCATCCCGAATCAAGTTTTTACCATTGCTCGGGCAATATAGGGTTAAAAGTGTAAATAGAATTATTAAGGATTGCATTTTTTTTCAAAGATAATTAGATATCGAAAGATTTAAGCAATTAACTTACTTGAAAGGCAAAATTTTTCTTGGCAACTTCGCAAATGTTTGATAAAATTGCGTTCTGAAAAATAAACCCTCATGGAGCCTTTTTACAAGAATCTAACATTCTATTTGTCAGATAATTGGCAAATTATTGTGTTTGTTGCAGCACTTTTAGCTGTGCTCATACAGCTCTTTTATTATTTTTATATTTATCTCAGGGTGTCCATAAAAGAGAAAATTCACGAACGCAACTCCGAGAAAAGCCTCCCCCCCGTGTCGGTTATTATCTGTGCCCGCAATGAAGAGGAAAATCTTAAGAAAAATTTACCGTTGTTGTTAGAGCAAAATTATCCGGAATACGAAGTGTTTGTTGCTTTAGATGCGTGCACCGATGGTTCCATAGATCTGATGAAAATTTTGGTTCAGAAATATCCCCGGTTACGCTACACCATTATTCCACTCGACTCTAAATTTTCGCATGGGAAAAAAGTGGCATTAACCATTGCCATCAAAGGAGCTAAATACGAACACCTACTTCTTACAGATGCCGATTGCGTTCCGGCATCAAAAAATTGGATAGAACATATGACTACCCCATTCAGCAAAGGTTACAGTATCGTTTTAGGATATGGGAAATATGCTCAGGAAGATTCATTTCTAAATAAAATTGTTCGATACGAAACCTTTTTTATAGCTCAACAATACTTAGGAATGGCTAAAGCAAGAATCCCATATATGGGAGTTGGGAGGAATCTTGCCTACACCAAATCCATTTATTATGCCGAAAAAGGGTTTTCTAAACATGCACATATTGAATCCGGTGACGATGATTTGTTTGTAAACGCCGTAGCCAATAAAAACAATTGCTATGCTGAAATTAATCCGGAATCACATACTATTTCAGACCCTCCAAAAACCTTTAGAAAGTGGCAATGGCAGAAAAAACGTCATTTTAAATCATCATCGCTTTATAAAACCAAACATAAACTTTTGTTAATTGCAGAACCCATAACTCGTGAACTTTCTTGGTTTTTACCTGTTATATTGATGTTTAGTATCAAATGGTTAGTTGCCTCATCCATCTTATTCATGGCAAGGTTGATAACTTTTATGTCAATAACTAGAATGAACCTAAAAACATTGGATGAAAAAAAATTAATGCTATGGGCACCCATATTCGATATTGTGCTACCTTTTATTCAAGTAACATTTCTGGCTCAAAGTAAAATATCCCGCAGCAAAAAAGCATGGAAATAAACCCCAACTTCTCAGAAAGTGCCCTCGAAGATTTAAAATTGGTAGAGCGCGCCAAAAAAGGCGATGAGAAAGCATTTGCCAAACTTCTGGCACGCTATCGCGACCCTATTTACTACATGCTGCTGAAAATGGTTAATAATCCTACAGATGCTGAAGATCTCACCATAGAGTCGTTTGGCAAGGCATTTAAAAACATCGAACGTTACTCACCAAAATACGCTTTCAGTACTTGGCTTTTCAGAATAGCATCCAACAACTGTATTGACTTTCTGCGTAAAAAGAAAGAACAAAACTGCTTAATGGCTCAAAACCATGAAGACATTTTGCATACCCGTTCCGACGAGCGAAAATTTATACAGATTGAAGATCCCGAAAAAGATCCCGAAGAACAACTGATTTTTGAGCAAAAATCACGAATAGTAAGAACTATTGTTAAAAACCTGAAGCCCCGATATCGTCGGTTATTAGAGTTGCGTTATTTTGAAGAAAAAAGTTACGAGGAAATAGCCGAAATTCTGCAGCTCCCGTTAGGAACCGTTAAAGCTCAGCTATTCCGTGCCAAAGAATTGTTATACAATATACTACGCGATAAAAAGCAGAACCTGTAATATCCAATGGAGCAAATAAAACAATTTTTCACTAACTTTTCACAGGAGCAGATAAATCTACTATCACAATTTGAATTGATGATTAAAGAGTGGAACGAAAAAATTAACCTTATTTCCCGAAAAGATATTGAACACTTAACAGAGCACCACGTTTTACACTCCTTGGCTATTGGAAAAGTAATTAGGTTTATACCGGGCACTCGGATAATAGATGTGGGAACTGGAGGAGGTTTCCCCGGCATTCCCCTTGCAATTATGTTTCCGGAAGTTCAATTTCACTTAATTGATAGTATCGGTAAAAAGATTTTTGTAGTAAATCATATTGTTGAAGCACTATCGTTACAAAATGTAACAGCAACACAAACACGCGCTGAAAACGTAAAAGAAAAATTCGATTTTGTGGTAAGTCGTGCTGTAACTGATATTCCAACGTTCATAAAATTCACACGCCATCTTATCTCACCCAACGATAAAAATGCCTTGCCCAACGGAATCCTCTACTTGAAAGGAGGGAACCTTCAATCGGAATTGCAATCGGTTAAAGCTGTTACTGAACAATTCGATATATATTCTTTTTTTAAACTTCCCTATTTTAAGGAGAAAAAGGTTGTTTATTTAACATTTTGAAATTCAGCGTTATGATTTTTTTTGACAAAAGAAAAATGATATTTTTTTTCAAAAGATTTTGTCAGTTTTAAAAATATATCTACTTTTGCAACCGCAAACGAGGAAAACACCTTCGAGCTAAAAGGCCCGTTCGTCTAGCGGTTAGGACGCCAGATTTTCATTCTGGTAGCAGGGGTTCGATTCCCCTACGGGCTACTCAATCATTAATTATAATTAAAAGAATTATACGAAAATGGCAAATCATAAATCAGCACTCAAAAGAATTCGTCAAAACGAAAAGCGCAGGCTTTACAACAGATATTACGCCAGAACTATGCGGAATTCTGTACGCAAACTTCGCGCGATGACAAATAAGGAAGAAGCACAAGCTACTTTACCCAAAGTTATATCCCAGCTTGATAAGTTAGCTAAAAGAGGTATAATTCACCAAAATAAAGCTGCAAACCTCAAATCGAAGCTATCTAAATTTGTCAATGCTCTGTAACTTTATTAAAAATATTTAAGGGATAACCATCAGGTTGTCCCTTTTTTTTTATAGATTTGAACAGTCCAGAACATGTTTGCAATTTTGTAATGAGCGAAAATAAAAAACTCTCAATACCACACTGGTCCACAGAAGACCGTCCACGAGAAAAACTAATTGAAAAGGGAGCACTTACTCTTTCCAACGCCGAACTGATTGCAATCCTTCTCGGATCTGGCAATAATGAAGAAAGTGCTGTTGATCTTGCAAAGCGCATTTTAAAACATTACAACCATTCCTTATCTGAACTTCTAAAGACTAACATTTCGGCTTTGAAAAAATTCAAGGGAGTTGGAGCCGCAAAAGCTGTTTCAATTATTGCAGCCCTTGAACTCGCCAGAAGAATATCGGTAGCCAAGGGTAACGAAGAAACCATAAAGATTACATCCCCGGCCGATGCTTATAACTGTATAGCTCCGCTAGTTTACGGCTTACCTCACGAAGAATTTTGGGTGATTTATCTATCTAATGCTAATCACATTATAGCTAAACATAAAATTGGACAAGGAGGGATTACTGCAACCCTAGTGGATATTAGGGTAATTTTACAAAAGGCTCTTATCGAAAATGCAGTTTCTTTTATTATTTGCCATAACCATCCTTCCGGGAATCTTACTCCAAGCAACGCTGATAAAGGTTTAACACAACAGTTAAAACAGGCGGCAGCCCTTCTTCAAATAAATCTATTAGATCATGTTATAATTGCAGGAGATGACTATTTTAGTTTCGCCGATAATGATCTTCTTTAAACTGTGAAAAATCTGAAACTATGAAAATAGAAAACCTTTGCACGGCTAATTCTGTAATCTGCCACTATTTAGCTGAAATGCGTGATATTGAAATACAAAAAGACAGCATGCGATTTCGCAAAAACATGGAGCGAATAGGCTCCATCATGGCCTATGAAATAAGCAAGACAATTCCCTATAACAAACGAACTATTCAAACCCCCCTCGGTGTTTCAGAAGTGCCAACTATTATTGCTCAACCAGTGTTGGCCTCCATTTTAAGAGCGGGGCTTCCAATGCATCAAGGAATGCTTGAAATATTCGATAAAGCAGAAAATGCTTTTATTTCAGCCTATCGTGCCTACGAGCCTGACGGTTCATTTACCATTAAGTTTGAACATATTTCCACACCATCTCTAGATAATAAAATAGTGATACTAAGTGACCCAATGCTGGCAACCGGTGCAAGCATGGTTTTAGCATGTAAAGCATTATTAAAAAACGGTATTCCGGAACATATACATATTGCTACAATTATTGCCTCTAAGGAAGGTGTTGAGTATTTATCTCAAAACTTGAAATTTGAAAACACAACCCTTTGGGTAGCAGCTATTGATGATGAACTTACTTCAAAATCCTATATAGTTCCGGGGCTTGGCGACGCTGGTGATTTAGCCTTTGGGAGCAAAAAGTAACCATAATAGGTTAATTTGCTAAGAATTCAACAAGCTGTGAATCAATCCCTTTAGGGGATAAGAAAATTTTCTTCAAAAAAACTGGAAAATATTTGGAAGGGATCAAAAAAGACACTATTTTTGCAGCCGCTTTTGAAGGGGAAAATTCTCATTCGGGAGTGAGGAAAAAAAAAGAGGGCAAAAAATTTGGAGGATAAGTGGAAAAAGCATTAACTTTGCGACCAC
>CALJOM010000008.1 GCA_937981765.1 uncultured Bacteroidales bacterium | reverse complement strand
TCCTTTCCGATAGCTTCAGCTATCTTTTTTTGTGTGTACCCCTGTGCTTTCATCACAGAAATTGTGTACCTTTGTTCATTGGTTATGTGTCCCATTTTGCAACTTTTTTTTGGCGAGAACGGCGGCAAATATACACTATTCCATCAGGGCAAAGAGGGAAAGAATTTTTTCTTTCTCTTTTGTCTTGAAAAATATTGTTATTGATTCGTTCTCAAAAGTTGCATTTACTACTTGAATTTAGGTTTCACCAGATTGTAAATTAAAACAATTACCCTTAATATTGGTTTATGAATCGAAAGCAATTGTTTTTAAGATTGGGTTGGTATGGTTGGCTTTGACGATGGTTTATCGAAACTTATCGTGATTTCAGCAGTCTGCCCTTTATTTAATTTAGACATATCGTTTGAGAGATAAAACCGTACGATATCATGGGGTAGTTTATAGCAGTATCTTCTGTTTTGAGAGTTATTATCAAAACTTTCTGCCGATAAAGGTATTTTGGTATTTTTAATTTCAAAATCTTTCAAAAATAAAATTTGTTCTTTCTGGCACATCTGGGATTCTTCTTGTGTTGGTTGAATTGAAATGGTTATGAGTGCTGTTTCGAAAATGAATTAAATAAAGCAATGGTTGTTGTTGGCGGGTAAGCGTAAATTTAGTATGTAGCAGGTTTTAAGGGGATGATATTACGATTTTTTTTGTTTGTAAGTCTCTTTAGGGAATTGTCCTAAAAGGTTAGCTTTGGCTTCAAACTGGGATTTCTAATTTATTTCCCGACTTGCTTTTAAAACCGGATTGCCCTCCTCTATAGCCAGGGTAAATAGTTTTATAGGTGTTGTTGATATTGTGCACAATTCTGTATGGCTACCATTCTTTGAATATGAAAATGTAGTGGATGACAATTTAATTGGGATTATTTGATTGGCTGAAATATTTAAGCTCCAAATGCTCAAGACACCTTGCCAGAGATTTTTGCCTGAGGTTGCCCAAATGGGTAAAAACAAAGAATCCATCACGCAAAAACATCGCGAATAATGTATAATAGGTGACATTTTTATAAACCCAGTTATGCTTTATGTCAGACATTATCTGCTAAAATTACATCAATAAAAATATTATTCCAACTAAAATGTGAATATTAGGTTTTAATTAACAGAAAACAGCAAAAAGCTTATTTTGTTGCAATTCAATTATCAATGCTATCAACGGCGGTTATACAACCAATTGTGGTAAGCTTTTCAAGGGGGTTGAATTTTGTAATTGTTTTTTTTGGTGGGTTATTAAACAGAAAGCAGGACCTTTGTCCTGCTTTCTGTTTTGTGAAATCATGGTTATTGTTTTGTGAATGTTAATGAAGAGCTACTATTACCATCGATTTGAATTAGATAAATTCCGGCGGGGAAATTGCTTATGTCAATTTTTAGAGTAGTTTCATCCCAAGCTATCATTTTCATTTTTGTTCCATTAAAGTTGTAGATGGTCACTGTGGCGTTATCGGCAATTTCTCTTACAAGAGTTATGGTTTTGGCTGCCGGATTTGGATAAAGATGGATGTTGTTGGCACTAATGGTTTCTACTGTTACTGCGTTCAGGGTGATGGTTAGATCGATGGCTGACCCTGCTACGGTGAATTGTCCTTCATAAGGAATGTACCCCGATTTAAAGACATTAATAGTGTAGGAGCCATTTTGTAGCTGAGTGGTGGCTATTCCGGAAGTGTTGGTGTTTAGCGAAATGTTGCCTGGGGTTATGGTGATGTTTGCCTCTTGAAGTGGTTGATTTTGTTGATCTTTAACATTAAAGGTTACCGTAAAATGGGTTTGAATAAAGGTTGCTGTAATGGTTTTATTCCCATCCATGGTAACCGAGATTGGGTTAGTTGCTCCGGTGGCATCGCCCGACCAACTTTCAAATTGCCATCCCGTTGAAGCGAGGGCCTGAATGGTTACAACGGTTCCTTCATTAAAAGTTAGTGGAGTGGTATAAACATTTCCATTTACATTAACAGTGCCTTGACCTATGGTATTGATGGTTAGGTTATAAGTAGTTGGAGTAGTTTGATTATTCCAAACGCGTATGTTGTCGATGGCAAAATTGGCTCCATCGTTTCCGGTATAGCGGAATGCAAAGCGTACGTTATTTTGGCCTGCGTACTGGGTTAATGGCAAGATTGTTTGTAGCCAAACATAGTTAACGTTTGTGCTTGTCCATTCGGGATGATCAGTTTCACCCCAAATTTTTGTCCAGGGGCCATTATTTACCTTAACCATTAGGTCAAGGTCGCAATTGTTATTAACCACTGACCAATGGTATGACCCATTGAACCAGAATGAAATGGTGGGTTCTGATAAGTTGGTAAAATCAAATACGGGAGTGAGAAGCCACTCTGATTGATTTGCTGTAATCCATGGTACATACCAGAAGTGTGAGCCGGTATGTGGTGCAACGGTTGTGGATGTTCCGATGTTATATCCGGTGGTACTTGTCCAGGTGTTGGTTGGATGGGTTTGTTGAATAGCCCAGCAGTTGGGCAATGATGCTTGGTTGAAAATTTCTTCCCATGGGAAGGTGTTTATAGTTGTACAGGGGGCGGTTACGGTGATGAAATTGGGTTTGGTTTCGGTGATGTTGTTGTTAACCGTAAGGCTTACGGTCTTTTGGCCGGTGGTTGTGTAAACTACTTGATGTGGGCCCTGACTTGCTGCGGTAGCTGGTGAGGCTCCTTCACCAAAATTCCATTGCCATGAGGTTATTTGCCCTCCTCCCGAAGCATCGGTAAAAGTAACGGGTTGTCCAACTTCGACAGTTGTGGGGGAGGCTGTAAAGTTTGCGTAAACACCAGCAGATAGCACATTAATGGTGTAATCTTCGGCTTCTGAGTAGTTTTGATTTCCACAGGCTGCCGGATTTACTGTCGTACCATAAACAGCACGGATTCTCATTCTGGTTTGGCCTAAGGCGGCTTCATTAGGAACGGTAATGTTCAATGGGGATAGACTGGTTAATCCGTTTTGATTGTTGGTTACAGAACCTAGATTGTATTCTTCGGAGGTTTCAAATTCACAGTTCTGATTCCAATCGATCCAGGCTTTGGTTTGGACGGTGTAGTTTCCATCGGTGTTAACCCATACGGAAAGTGTATAGGTGTTTCCTCTCTGAACCACGGTTGATTGGTTGGTAAAGTCGGAGTATGAAGGGGTTCCGGGTGAGGTGTTATTAATGGTATTGAAAGAAACCCGGGTGATTCCTGTGTTATCATCGTTCGTTGCGCTTACTGTACAGTAGTTGCATGGGGCTGTTCCTGTAGTTTGCTGTGATCCGGTTAGTGGATTGCTGCTGTAACAATTGTCGGCCGTGAAAAATTCGTAAATTCCGAAATGATAGGTTGTTCCGGGTAGAAGATTGGTTACAGTAACGGAGGTTCCGGTTCCTTTATAGACAACAAACCCACTTCCGATAGCAGATCCTGAGCCAAAGGTTGAGTTTGCGGTGTAGTTAACTCCATTCACCGGATGATTTGAAATGGCCGAAACTGCTCTTGCTAAGACAATTACACCCGTTCCATTTCCGCGTTGCCAGGATATGGTTAATTGATTATCTTGTACGTCAGAAGCTATAAAATTGGAAGCTTGCTGGGTTGGGGGTGTGCAGGTATAGGCGTAGGGGTCGTATCCCTCAATTTCCGTTGCTCCACTATTGGTGGGATCGAGCCAGTTGCTCAACCGTGTGGTGTTGCTTCCACCACCCGTCCACGACACCCCAAGTTTTCCGTAATAGTCGGCGCCCGTGGGGTTTGTGCATGATGCTGCTCCTCCATGAAGTTGGCCGATTATTTTCCCTTGGGTATCGAAAAGGGGCGACCCTGAGGATCCTCCTTCGGTGGTGGTTCCATCGCTCCAAACAATTTTCCAATGGGTTGTTCCTGATCCACCACCATAGGCGGTGGTGGTTACGCCATTATTCGACCAACTAATTTTCTTTATATCTCCACTTGGGTGATGAATTCCCCAAATCTTACCGGTTATGGACGATTGTGTGGTACGATTCCATCCGGAGTAGTAAGGATTATAATTCGAGGGAGGAGCTGTGTTTAACTGAATTAGCCAGAAATCGGATGTGCTGTAATAAGCTTTGGTGGTTCCACCTGAAATAGATTGGTAGGCTGGTGATGATGCGGGATTGGAACATGTGGCACTTTGCCAGTTGAATATGTAAAACGATGATCCTGCTGGATAGTTGGAGCTGGAGCCGCAATGGTTTGCTGTTAGAAAATAGGGGGTTCCGTCGTTGTTTGTATTATTAATTAATGCTCCGGAACAAAATCCTTGACTAACTCCATTGCTTGAGGCTATCATGGCTACTGAACGTATTTGATTTTCCATTCCAGCTGCTTGTGGACATGCAACATTGACATTGCAACTTCCTGATTGCCCAAAGCTTTTTACATAATCGGCTAAAGTTCGGTACCCATGGGTTATTTCTCCTATGGTTAATTTTCCCTCAAAATCAACTTCTTTGGGCTCGTTGTATTCTACAATTACGTGTTCGCTGAATAGGAAGGAGGTAGCAAAAAATCGGTCAGGCTGGTTGTTAAAATCGGTAAATGCCCCTAAAATTTCCTTGCCATTGGCCGAATAGATAAAAAGTCGTGCCCCTTTGGGAACTTCGTATTCTTTAAATAAAATGTTGATGGATAATGCGCCTGGACATACAATACCCAATCTCCAGATTTTTGTTCCATCTTCAAGAATATCTGTTACTCCGGAATTTTCTGGCGAATAAGATACTTGATGAACAATTCCATATCTCCATGGCCGGTCTTTTAATTGATCAAAAATGGCATCTTCAGCCCGCAGCGCCTCTACATTAATTTCGGGCATTACTTTTACAGGAACTTCCGAAAGTTGGCTTTTATCCTCAATTTTTAGACTGATGGGTACTCCGCCCTGGCTTATTTGTCCAAAAACGGAGATCGACCACAGGGTCGCGCTCAGCATTACCAAGTGGGTAATTTGCTTTACTTTTTTCATAGTTTCCATAATTATTGACTGTTTAACGATTTAGCAAACGGTGGCGGTATAGGATTTTGTTCTTAAATGCTTGATTTTAAGCAAAATTGGGTTTTAGAGGTTATGCTTTTTCTTGTTTTAAGCGATTAGCTTTCGCAGTGAGCGTGGCGATAATTGATATTTACCGTTTAGAACAAAAATATAAATAAATAATTCAAAAGTCAAGAGTATTTACAAAAAATGCTGAGGGTTTTCCTCAGCATTAGGGGGTGTTAAAAAACTTTTATTTTCTTCTGCGTACCCTTGGAACGTAGTCGGTGCCGGTTACCCGGAATTCGGTTCGGCGGTTAAGGCTGTGTGCAATTTCTTTCATTTCTTCGGTTGGCAAACTATTAATATAGGTTTCGGTAAGCGCCACGCCGGCTTTTAAAAATTCGTAACCCGGCATTGTAGCGAATTCTGCTGCCTCTTTGGGACTAATTATTTTGGGCCGATCTTTACCGTAACCAACGGCGGTGAGTCTTTCTGCATCAATACCATAAAGAATCAAGAAGTCAACAACCGATTGTGCCCGTTTCTGCGAAAGCTCTTTGTTGAATTGAGCACTTCCTCGGGCATCGGTATGTGCGCTGAGTTCTATGGTGATGTTGGGATTGTCGTCGCGCAATATTTGGACAAGTTCTTCGAGTGCTGTAATCGATTCTGGCCGCAGTTCCCATTTACCGAAATCGTACATTACATTAACCAGCCTTGGAGCATCGTTTGGGGTCATGTAGATATCCAACTCTATGGTTTTGCTTTCTGTAATTCCGTAGGTGGATAGTTTCCCCCTTCCGGCAAGGAAGCCTCCTTTGCGGGTTATGATGCTGTAGTCGGTATTTGGGTTTAATATAAGAGTTAGGGTCCCATTTTGTTCGGTTGATTTGGTTTCGTTGGTACCGTCGCTTCCGATAAGGTTAACCGATGCGTCGGAGATTCCCTCGTTGGTTCGCTCGCTTTTAATTTTGGCAATAAGTTTTATTTCAACTGGAGGCAGGTTAAACTGGAAAATATCGTCGCTGCCTCTTGATTCAGCACGGTTGGAGCAAAAATAGCCTCTCTCCACATTGGATTCGAAGATTATCCCAAAATCATCCCTCACAGAGTTTATGGGGAATTGCATGTTTTTCACAATCCAACGTCCGTCCGTAAAATTGGCTCGGAAAATATCCAGCCCACCCATTCCGGGATGTCCATTGGAGCTAAAGTAGAATGTTCCGTCGGGATGGGCAAACGGGAAAACTTCATCGCCTGGGGTATTGATTTCAGGTCCCATGTTTTTGGGACGACTCCATTTGCCTCCTTCCAAAGTTGAATACCAGATGTCTTTCCCTCCTAATCCACCGGGGGCGCTGGTCACAAAATAGAGTATTTTTTCGTCGGGAGATAATGCGGGGTGCCCTACAGCGATAGTATCGGATTCAAATAGAACTACACGCTCGGGTTTCGACCAGCCTGTGCCGTCTCGTTTGCTTACATAGATCTGAGTGGTTAATTGCCCTTTATCGTTTTCCCGAACTGAGGTAAAATACATTATGCTGGCTTTTGCATTAGTACTTGGAGCACCTTCTTCAAATTCGGTATTAATTTCTCCCTCAATGGGTTCGGGTTTCGACCAGTTACCTTTGCGGTCCATGGTTGAGATAAACAAATCGGTATAGTATTCTCCGGTTACCGGATTGATTTTTCCACCGGTTACTCCTTCACGCGAAGATGTGAAAATTACGGAGCGGTAGTTGTCTCTGGCGTAGGCTATGCCGAAATCCGAATACTTAGAGTTGAACCAATACATTGGCACTACTTTATACCGTGTCGGGTTGGTTGTCCAATCTCTAGCTAACTGCACCGATTGCAGGCTTATGGTTCCTGTAGGGTCGTTGGGGTAAAATTCCAAAAATTTTTTCAAATTTTCTTCCGCTTCATCGAGTTTATTGTTGGCATGAAGGGCGTGCCCAAGATACAGAAACGCCATGTTGGAATGAGGGTCTCGACGGGTAACTTTTTTAAACCAAATTTCGGCTTGCCGGTAGTCGTTAATTTTGTAATAACATAAGGCAGTTTGGTAGTTGATGTAATTTTTAGTCAGTCGATCTTTGGCTTTGGCAAAGGCGTATTTATACAAATCTATGGCTTCGAAATATTTTCCACGTTTGAAAGCGGCATCGGCTTTTTCTGTAACAATGCTTTGACCTTGTCCGGTGTTCATGGTTGTTATGCAGGCCAGTATAAGAATTATTTTCCGAATGTTCATATGCCTAGGAGTTTCGTAGACGCTAAAAATTAAATTTTGGGTAAAAATACAATTTTTGTCTGAAAATAAAATCGAATTGTTTCGCATTATTCCGTTAAACGATAGTTTACACTAAAGCCAAATTTGGCTCTAACGGTTCTAAATGACGTGGCAATATAAGGCTTATCAACAGTATGTTCATAAAAACCTCGCAGGTTTAAGTTCTTGTTGAATTGATAATCGGCACTTATTTTAAAGGCATAGTTAATTTTTCCGGATATCCTTTCTGAAATGTCAGCGGCCGTAGTAATTGATCCAGCGGTGTTTATGTTCGAGAATTGATGATTGTAGGTAACGTTGTCGCGAACGGTGAAATCGCCGTTTATGTTAACATTGCTGACAAATTTGCGTTGTTGTCCGCCCTGTGTTCTGAACACAATGGGAACGTCTTTAATGGTGTAGCCCGAGCGCAGAGAGATGTCCCAGCTTCGTATTTCGCTAATTGTGCTGTTGGTAAGGTTGAGCGAGACGGTTCGGTCTTTGCGGAAAGATAGCCCGGTGTTGATGCCGTTTTTCCAGGTAAGATTTAGTCCTGTTAGGGGATTAAACGATTCTTGGAACGATACAGTGTTTAGAATGTATTGCGGAATAAAGTAGGTGTTTTCAATATTCATCTGGTTGGAATATCCATTGGGTCCGGCAATAAAATCGGGGTTCGACTGGAAGGATCCTATAGTATAGTTTGCTGTGTAAGCATGGTTTAGTGTTATGCCGCGGAAATAACGCTTAAAGTATGAGATGTCTGATAAACCTTTGTAGTCGATTTTCCAGTTGGGTGCGGCTGAAAGAATGGATGGTATTATGCTGCCGGGCTTTTTATCAATCTTTTTTGGGTTGCTGCCTTCAAATGCTGTCAGAAAAGCGTGACGTAGTACGTCGGGGCTGTTTTCGCTGTACCCAAACGGATAGTCGTTTGGATTTGTGCCGGGGTTGTAGTTCGGATCAACAGCTGCTCTTGCTCTTGCCAATTCCCAGGCCACTGTTTTTCGGTATTCCATGAAGTGGTATATTGCCGGACTTCGGAATGTGGTTTTGTCGATTTTTTGGAAAGATGTTTTTATACCTAGGAATGAGCGGGTAAAATTGCCTTGAAGTTGCTGATTGTAAGCTATATATCTTCCATTTTCCTGGAGGTATTCTCCATTGACGGTAAAATATTGTTTGGTTTCGTTGAATGTTGAATTGTGAATCCAATCTATGGTGATTTGTAGTTGATTCAGTGGTTCAATTACTGCTTTAATGTTAACTCTACGAGCAAACGTTAGGGTGTAGGGATTAACAATCGATTGGTCGATTTCTTTCGATAACCATTGGCTCTCAATGGCTCGCTCAATAAACATTGGATCGGTAAATCCTAACAAGAAGCCAATCCCGGGAGCGTTGTACTTGCGGCTGGTTCCCAGAAAATATTGGGCATCGGGCATATAGCCGTTTACGATGCTTCCGTGGTTTTCGTTGTAGGAAATATTAACATTTTGCAGACCGGTGGATATTCTTACAAAATACTCGGCCACGATTTGGGCTATTGGCTGCGAACGTTCTCGCTTTCCGGTAACCACAATTGTTCCGTTGTCAACCTTTTCTTCTGGGATAATGGTAATTCGGTTGGCGTTGTCTATTTCAAAATCTATTTTAATTTCATTCCCTTCAGCATCGGTAAGTTGGGCAGAAATGTCGGTTGTTTCGAGTTTATGGCTGATAGTGCGTTTTTCTCGGGCGTCTATTTTCAGCTTCGATTGGGAATATTGTACTTCGATAGTTTCTTTTTCTTTGAACCGTTTGTCAACTGGGGTTTTGAATTTTTTATGAATACGGTCGATATATTTTATGGATGTGAAAAGGCGGTTGGTGTTAAATCCCAGATTTAGGGTTCGTTGATTGCTGTTCTGAATTTGGTTCCCGATTTTTGGAGCATTGGTTCCGAGGCGGGGAGCTATTTTCCAATCGTATTGTCCGGAATAGGTTGCTGTAGCGCTAATCCACTTAAAACCGGGTATTTTGGAGATTGGAAGGGTGGAATTTATTTGAAACGTGTGGTTGTAGTCGGTAATTTCACCCAAATTTCTTAGGCTTACCAAAATGGTATCGCGAAGGCGGTCGTAATCTGACATTTCTCGGTCTAAACGTCCTTCAACTTCGTTAACGCGGGCAATTACGTTACTACGAAAGTCGATTTTTACTCCTCGAGTGAGGTTATGGCTTATTTGGTAGTTTCGTGTCCAGCGAAAATTTTTATTGTAAGTAGGTGTGAAAATTTGGTTAGGGTTGTTAAGATTCCGTCGAAGCAGCTCATCGTATCGACGATTTATTTGTGAATTAAAAGCAATTTGTGAAGGTGCTAACGAAAAATTAATCTCTTTGATAATTGAGAGGCTTGGAGAAGATAGGAATTTAACCGATTTAAACGGCTCGTAAACTTTTGCATTGTAGTTGTAAACGTAACCCAGTGTGGCTGTGTGATTTCGCTGATTGTTGTATTCAACATTCGGAGTTTCTATGTGAGTTTCTGTAAAGGAGTAGCCGCCGGTCCAATGGGCAATTTCCCAAAAGCGGTTTTTCTGCGATGGTTTTCCAATTTTGATGTTGGTAAAGTTCCAACTTTTTCTGCGGGTATAGTCTTGCGATATGGTTTTCAGGTAGTCTTTATCTTCTTTGGATAGATTCGGGTTGCTGAGTGAGATATCCAGGGGAACGTCTTGGTCGAGAGGGTTGTATTTGGGGGTTATGAAGGTTTCACCGTAACCGAAATAGAATGGGAGGCGTATCAATGCTTTTGCGGGGAAGAATTTTCCGAGCTCAATGCTGGTCGAAAGGTCGTATTGAGCAATGTTTTCCATTTGGCGTTCTTGCATGCGTTGTTCAAGTGACCCGAATCCAGCTCTGGAGGTGCTTCCGGAAATGGAAAAATTTGCAAAATCGGCCAATTGTGTCGATAATCTTCCGGTAGCAGCCCAACCGCCTTCGTCAACAAAATCGGTTAGCGCTAGTTCGTTAATCCAAACCTCCACGGATTTAGGGCGCCCATCGTTGCGGGGATTCCTTACCCCAATCATAATGGCTTGTGCTTCGGCAAGGTTGGGATTTCCTTTAACTTTTATTTTGTTTTTACCGTGTGGTACGAAAAATTCCGACTGTAACGTAATGGTGCTTCCGGCTTCCAAAATAGCCTGGTTTCGTTTGTTTTTGGCATCAAGAAGCGCGGCTAATGGGAGTTCAAGATTATTGTAAATGGGCCATACTTGCGTTCTTCCCCAGGTGTTGTCGGGATAACGCCCCGGGGGGGTAATTTGTAACGGGAGTTCGTATTCGTAATAATTTTCTCTGAAATCAGTACCGATGCGCACAAAAACCGTTACTTCATTATCGTAGGTTTGATCGTAGAGAGGCACAGATTCGGCATGGATAAACATTTGTAATTTTCCATAGCGGCGCATGTCCATGTTGATATTTTTGAACACAGCGCGGGCATAGCCATCGGGGAGGTCTATTACCTTGAGCGACAGTGATTGTTCGTTGCGCTGTACGGCTTGAGTTCCTGCTTGATCGATTTCGCGGCTGACTCCGGGTGGCAACAGATAGTTTACAGGGGTTTTTGCTGAGTTACGCTCTATGTTTACGGTAGATATTTCAAACACCATTTGGTCGAGGTTCACGTTTGGGTTGAGGCTTTCGGAATTTTCCTCAAGAAGATATTCGTATCTTCTCCAGTCGCTTCGCACTAGGTCGAGTCTGGCAAAACGTAGTATTACGGGTTGGTCGAAGCCGGTAAGGAACATCCTCATAAATCGTATGGAACGAAAATCGCTTATTTCTCCTATTCTTTCGTCGGGTTTTCGTAGCGGAATTTTGAACTGATACCAACGAACCGATTTGGTTACGCCATTGGGCATGCGTTTGTTGACGGTTATTTCATCAACAATGTGTTTTTTATAGATTTCGAGGTTCTCTTTCGAGAGGTCCACATAATACTGGAAATAGTTTTCCGATTGGTTGAGGGTAAAGTCGTTGTTAATGTCTTCTCCATCGGGTCTGGATGTTGATTGCTCGGTAAAGAGATTATTGGTATTAACGGGAGAATTGTTTTGGGTTCCTGAAAAATATTTGTATCGCTCAATAATGTCGTCGGCAGCCAGGGGGTCGTTATCCACGACAGCGCCCCGGAAATAGCGGAAGTCGTCGGCCGATGGATCGATCCAGATTTTATCTTTAATGAATTGCGGAAGGATATCGTAGGTGGGATTATTTACTAGAAAGAAGTTTCGTTCATCGTCGTTATTAAGTCCGTCCAATCCAATGTCTTGATATTGTCTTGCGTTGGGGTTGTTGTCAAAGGCTAGCGATACGGCCTGTCGGGTGGGCACACGTCCCCATCCGGTTTCTGTAACGTTGGTGAGTTCAGCGGTTCTAGGTAATCCTTGTTCAAAACTTTTTTTACCGTCTTTTAGAACATCTTCGCTTACATCGCCAAGGTTGATGTAGAGCGATGGTCTGCGGGCATTTCTTACTATCTCTCTTTCAGCATCTTCCGCGTAAGGATCCATTAGCCAGAATTCAATGTATTCGATATTCATGTTCTCGAAGTCGTTGATTTGAAGTGCACGCTGAATTCCAGCCCAGTTTTGTTCGGGGTCTATCAGGAATCCGCTTTGATCGAGGCGGTCGAAAGCATAGTTGTAAGTGCCGCGTTCTCTGGGATAATACGACAAATCGAACGATACGATGTTATTATATAGGCTATATTGATTATCTACGTTGGGGAATAGTTCGTTTTCGCGGAATTGACATGTATAAAGGCTCGACAGAGCATTCTTGCTTACCGGGGTTCTGGAGGTGTAGAAACTAGGATCGATGTTGTACCATGAGAGGTGGGCTACCCGTTTGCGGTAGCTAAGGTCGTTTGGCGGAGCGTTACTTTCTGAAAATAATCTGGGCGTTGAAGCCAATCTCCATTCAAAATATTGATTTATAGAAATGTTCGATGATGCTCCCTCGAAATCGTCGATAAAAGCTTTGCCTGTGTTGCCGATAACTTTGTTGTGTCCCGGAATGAGATGGGCAAATTCTCCCTCGAGGGTTATAGACGATGCTGTTTTTGTGTTAATTAGTGGGATATGGTCCACAAGTTTGGTTAGAAACGGGACTTCGCTCTTATAGCTGGCGTTTAATCCCCAAATGGTATTGTTGATGGGTTCGCTGCCTATATTAACTTTCCGAACAAAAGGGTTTTCGCGAAGGTTAAGTATGGTGGCTCCCATGTTGAATTTGGACCCGAAATCGTAGGTCAAGTGTGCCCCCATCATAGTTCGGTTTTGAATGGAGAAGAGGTTTTGCGATTCAAGGACGATTTTTACAGGGGTTCCGCTTTCCAGAATGGAAGGATTAATAATGGTGAGGCGTCCCATCATGTAATCGACCGTGTAATCTACATTTTCCTGGAGAACGCGTCCGCCATGGGTAACTCTAACGGAGCCTTGCGGAATGTTCATGGCGTTGAGCATAATTTCGGAACCTCCACCGGACTTGTATTCTCCCATCAGGAAAAATTTATTTTTTTCCGTTAATTGGCGGGCTATAGTTTTAGTTGAGTCGTATAGTTCGAGGAATACGTACTTGTCGGCGGCAGCCAAAGCTTGGGGTGTGGTTCCGAATTTTCGTTGCAAATGCCTGCCAAATGGCTCTAAAACAGGGAAATAGATTAAGCCACGGGCGGCATCTACCGTTATTCCGTCGAAGAAATCGAAAACTCCGTCGCCATTTTCGGTTCTTTCGTTTTGTAAATTTAAGTTATCGAGATTCATTACTCGTAGAAGTTGGATTCCATCAACTTCAGGATAATCGGTAGCTTTTAGCGAGAATGTTTCCCTTCCGGTATTTACGTCGTAATAAGCTATATCGAGTATAAAATCTTCGCGGTTGAGCTGGGTTCCCCCGAGTCGATAAACGTTTTTCATCATTAAGCTCCAATTTTTGAAACGGGGGCTGAAGGTTGATCCTTTGATGAGTTTTACAATCAGAGTGTTGGGGGCTTCCAAATCGTTGGATAATTCTCCTACTGTGTAGGTTTGGTTGCCAACGGTGTACTTGTAGGCAACGGCAAGAATGTCGTCGGAGCGAAGTTGTGTGTTCAGTGAAATGTATCCCAGTGTTTGATTGATTTTATATTCGGAAGGGCTGAGCTTTCGGGCATTTTCTATAATTTCGTAATCGCGCCCAAGTTGAAATCCCTGATTTTCTAAGGTAGCCAAAGCCCCTGCAGCCGTGGAAATATCGCGAATACCGTTTAAGGTTCCCAGTGTTTCATAAAGATTGTTTGCGTTGTTGGATGGTTGTAGAGAGTTGCCTGCACTAATGTTTGGGTTTTGAAGATTTGCAGAATTGTTTTCGGCCAAATCCATGAAGGCCAAAATGTTTCGTGTGTTGTCAGCAGATCCTTGTCGGTTAAGAACCCATATTTCAATGTTTTGTACGGAGACGCCCGATTGTATCAGAGGTAGTAACTGAAGTGCAGGTGCGTAATTATCTTTAAAACTGTGGTTCAGAAAAAAATGGCGGTTTTCGTCGTATTCGTCGGCTTTAATTTTGAATTTGGTTTTCTGTGCGCCACGTTCAACCTGGATGGTACGGGTTTCGCTCTTTTGTTGTGAAAAGACGGTTGTAAGATTTAATTTCCCAAATTTTAGCTCAGTGAGTATGCCAAACAAACTCTGATTTCCTCGAATTAACGAACTGGTTAGCGGTAGAGAAACGTTTCCGGCTTCTATTCGCTGAATAATATCGTCTTCATCGCCTTTGTAGCGTATGTTGGTTTTGTTTTCAAAGTCGAAAGCAGCTTCGGTATCGTATTTTATTTCTACCTCCAGGTTTTCTCCGATTTTTCCGTTGACGTTGATTTGAATTCGCTCATCAAAATCGAAGGTTGTATTTCGCCGCATGGTAAGGGGGAGCGCGTAGTTGTCAGTTTGAGTAAACAGCACGGCGAAGGTTAAGGTTGCCTGTCCGCGAACTTTGATATCTATGGTGTTTGACCCAAAAATGGTTTCAAAAAGTTTACCCCCAACATAGAGTTTTGGTATTAATCCGCTTTGATGCTCAAACTTTTCCCTGCGGGCTCGTTGTTGCCAAAAGTCGGTTACTGAGCGGTTAAAATCGTAATCGATATATTCTTTCAGCAACATTCGTACTGGGGGCCTAAAATCGACCTTTCCGTTAATGGTTTGTCGAATAAGGTATTCTCCGGTGAGCGGGTTATAGATTACCTCTTCTTTGATTAAATCTTCCGGCCAGAACATCAGTGGAGAAACTGCTTTAGCCGTATCGTACACCAAACCACTGTGATCTTCAAACGGATAGGGAAGGCGTTTGGCCGTTTCACTAACGTTTTGGCTCCAAACTATACTCGAAAAGAAAAAAAGCAAAATTAGGAAAAATACCCCCCGCAATGATTTGCTAACGATTGATTTATAGTAATTTAAGTGCATTTTTGATTAATTCCTCCACCGTAATATCGCGTTGCTTTTTCATTAAATCGGCTACAACCTTTTCGGCCGATTTTTTGGGAAACCCTAACATTACAAGAGCGGATAACGCTTCTTGTTGAATTGTATTGTTTGAAATTACAAAAATTTCACTGTCGGCCGGCTCGCCCGACACTTTATCTTTCAATTCTACTACAATACGCTGGGCTGTTTTTAAGCCAATACCTTTAATGTTTTTCAGGGCATTAATATCGCCACCGGCAATAGCTGCAATTAGTTCCAAGGTATTCATCGACGACAACATCATTCGTGCAGTGTTAGTCCCGATTCCTGAAACCGAAATTAACTGTCGGAAGAGTGTTCGTTCGTTTTTGTCGCAAAAGCCGTACAGCAAATGTGCATCTTCTCGTATCTGCGTGTGAATAAAGATTTTTACTGTATTTGTTTTGGTGGCCGATTGCAACTGTGTGAATGTGTTTAGCGAGATATTTACAAAATAGCCAACGCCCTGATTATCGATTACTACGTAGGTTGGATTTAACTCTACGATTTTTCCGGTTAAATATTCGAACATCGATTGGGTTTATTTTGAAGCAACAAAGTTACACAAATCCCGTTAACGAATCGATTGTTCCTGAATTATTTTTCCTTGGTCGAAGGTGCTTATTGCGCAAACCGAAGGTAACCTATCGTTTGAGTTTTCATGAATTCTGAGGTTATTTAGAAAGCAATCCATAAAGGCTCAATTTGTAACTTAGGGCGTGGGAATGTGTGAATCTATGAAAAATTTAGAATCGAAATTTGTTTAACTTTGTGCTCGTAACAGAAAGAAAATTCTATGGATTTGAAAGAAATACGTTCCCAATTCCCCATACTGTCACAAACAGTGAACGGTAAGCCTTTGGTATATTTTGATAATGCTGCTACTACCCAAAAACCCAATACGGTAATTGATATTGTGAACGAGTATCATTCTCGATGGAATGCTAACGTTCATCGGGGTGTGCACCAATTAAGCAATGTTTGTACCGATGCAGCGGAGGCTGCCCGGGAAAAGATAGCGCGCTTTATCAACGCTGCTGCCTCTGACGAAATTATTTTTACACAAGGCACAACCGATTCCATTAATTTAGTAGCTGAGACTTTTGGCCGTGCCTTTATTAAACCCGGAGATGAGATCTTGGTTTCACAAACCGAGCATCATAGCAATTTTGTCCCCTGGCAACAGATTGCTTTACGCTATAACGCCCGGTTTGTGGTTTTTGATTGCCATGATTCGGGCGAGTGGGATATGAACGACTTTTACGCTAAAATTAATGCAAAAACTAAGTTGGTTGCTGTTGGTCATGTAAGCAACGCTTTGGGAACAGTAAATCCAATAAAAGACGTAATTGATAAAGCTCATAGCCTGGGAATCCCTGTTTTAGTCGATGGGGCGCAGGCAATTCAACATATTCCGGTAGATGTTCAGGCGTTGGATGTTGATTTTTATGTCTTTTCAGGACATAAAATATACGGTCCTACCGGAATAGGTGTCCTTTATGCCAAAACACAATGGCTCGAAGCATTACCGCCCTATCGCTACGGAGGAGAAATGATTTCAAAAGTTACCAACACTTATTCCGAATTTAATAATCTCCCCTATAAGTTTGAAGCCGGCACGCCTAACTACATCGGTCAAATTGGTTTTGGAGCAGCTATCGATTTTATATCCCAATTTGAAGTTCAACAAATTGCAACTTACGAGCATAAACTTCTTCGATACGCTGAGCAAAAGCTGTCCGATTTAGAAGGGGTTGTTATATATGGCAAATCCGATGAGAAAGCCGCTGTGGTTTCTTTCTTAATTGATGGCATTCATCCCTACGACTTAGGAGTTTTGCTCGACAAAACCGGCATTGCCGTACGAACCGGGAACCATTGTGCTCAACCCTTAATGACCCGATTGGGAATTTTTGGCACCGTGCGCGCCTCTTTTGCTTTCTACAACACCTTTGAAGAGATAGACTACTTCGCTGAAATGCTCCGTAAAATAATTCCTATGCTCAAATAAAAAACAAGATTTGTTATTTGAAAATATTCAAATCTTCGTTATAAACGGGGCTTTCAATATCCAGAAACTTCAAAACACTGTGAAATATGTGGTATTGAGAGAGCATGTCGTTATCCTTGAGTTGACGAGTGCTATCTGAAAGCCATACGATAAACGGGATTTCGTATTGTTCTTTCGGGGCAATGCTCATAGGCATACCGTGAGCATAAAGATTTTTCTCACCTAGCGACTGTCCGTGATCCGACACATAAATCATAGCTCTGTCGTATCCGTCTAACTGTTGTAACTCCTCAATAATCCTTGAAAGCAAATAATCGGTGTAAACCAAACTGTTGTCGTACGCATTTAACAATTCTTCTTGCGAACACTTTGGTAGTTCAACGGTATGGCATACGGGTTTAAATACTTCGAATTGAGGGGGATATCGTTTGCTGTATTGGGGCCCGTGACTTGTGTTGGTGTGCAGTATGATAAGAGTTTTAGGCGCTTCCGAAGCTAAAATTTGATCTTTGAGCCCTGCCAGTAACACTTCGTCGTACTCGCATCCTTCTCCCTGACACATAGGCATAAGTTGTTCACGACGCTGATAGTGTTTAATGTGGATGGGAGGTTCGCCCCAGTTGGTACTACGCCACACTACTTCTACCCCGGTACGGAATAAATAGTTTGGTAAAATTTCATATAATTTGCCTGTCTCTTTATGGTCGAGAATGCTTTTAACAGCAGCTGTTGTATATGTGGCTGCTGACTTTGCGTTGAACCATCGTAAGTTTTTTACCTTTGAAAGTCGCGGGTTAGTGTTTTTTTCATAACCATACAGCGAAAAGTTAGCCCTTCGGGCCGATTCTCCGATAACCAAAACCATTACAGCTTTTTTATCGTTGGTTATTGTGGCGTCGGGGAGAAGGATTTCTTTTTCGTTGATTTTGCTTTGATGAATACGATAACGGGCTAAATTCACTGTATATGACCAAGGCATAAGCAATCCACCCAATACTTTCGAGTGCTTGTCAATCCATAGCCAGTTGCGGGCGTTACCTAGTGCTATTGCAGTAATTACCAGAAATGCAACCGATGCGTTTATTGCAAACCGTTTAAATTTTTCTCGTTCAATCTTTACCTTATAAATAAATACCGACGGAAAAATCCCGAAAATTATCATGTAGAGTATTATCTTGTAGGAGAAAAAACCGCTGGCTTCCTGATAGTTTGTGTTGGCAACGTTACCCATCATGCTTTCGTCGAGAATAACGTTAAAAGTGTTTATAAAATAGAGCGCAACAGAACTGCAGAGAAACAAAATTATCATTAATCCCTTGCCAAAAAGGCGCGAAATGCTGAAAATCAAATACATCATAAAGAAGTTGAATACAACCATCAAAATCATTAAACAACTGACGATGATTAATCCGTTGAGGCTTTTATAATCAACATTCTCAAATACAAATCTGAAAAACGGAAAATGAAAGAGTACGGCGTTTATCACGCTTAAAATCAGGACAAAAACCGAGGTGCTGAGTTTATTTTTTAGCATACGCATAAATAGTGTTAACAAGTGATACGATTAAACAAACGGTAGCAACATAGAAAACCAATAGATTGTTGCGCATAATTTTTCCAACCAGAATGGCAATGCATATTGCAAACAGTACTATAAAAATCGGATAAAATTTGCGATTGCCGATCCAATTCCAGAGTGGAAGTTTTTGTTGAATAATAATTCCCAACATGCCGCAAAAGATTCCCACTATTGCTCCCGCAACCACATCCAACGGGTAATGAGCTCCAACTCCAACCCTAGAAAGGGCAATAAAAAAGCTGATGAAAAGAAACATTAAACCCCATCCAACTTTGTTTAGGGTATTCTTTGGCAAAAAAGCAATAAAAATTACGGTAAGTAAGGTAAAAACCGTTATGGAATGTCCCGAAGGTAAACTATTGTGACCAGTAAGTACTTTGCCTACGATGACAATGGTGTGGTTATCGAAAAACGCTGCCGGACGGGGTACTGCAAACATTCTTTTTAGAAGAGGGGAGATTATCAACGATACAAGCGACGCGTTAATTAATGCCCCCCAGATTGCTGGAGCATACAAAAACAAAACGCTGAGAATCGATAAAATTACCAGGGCATCGCCTAGTTGTGTCAGATTTACCTGCAACGACCGGAATTGCCCTAACCATTGATTGAGCGAATAAAAGGCATCTTTTTGAATGTCAATGTATTGGTTTATTGATAAAGTATTGTTAATCATCAAAAACGCAACCAGCCCAATAACCAAGGCTAGCGGGAATAATAGCCATGATGGAGTAAGTTTTGAAAAATTATGTAAAGATTTGTTGTTCATTTTCTCAACCACGAAGTAAACGGCTGCAAATATAGTTTTATTTTGCCGAAACAAAGAAACTGTTACAAAACGGATGCTTTGAAAATGTGCTGTTAAAAAAAGTAGGGGCACGTTTCGTCGATGCCCCTAGTATGGATAACTCCAGATTTTTAAGCCTGTTTTTTTAAGGTTCCCTATTATTCGCCGCGGGCGTAGGCCTCAAGATATTGGTAACGAGGTGTTAGTTGTCCATTTCTGAGAATGGTAGCTCTTTCTATAACGTGCTCGATGTCGTTAAGGAAATGGGGGATAACACGGTCGACAAACATACGCCCAAAGTCTTTGGAAGAGTCTCTGGGAAGTTCACACGGTAGATTGTCTATCGACATTACGGTTACTACTTTGTCGTCTCCAAACGGGTTATCTTCGGCTCCGGAAAACCGATTGTATCCAAAGAACGGATCGTCAATGGTAGAGGATTTTAATGTGCTTGGAAGAGGACCATCGATATCGCAACTTATATCGGCAATCATTGCAATTCTGAAATTTGGGTGTTTGTAATCGTCGGGGGTTAAGAAGCGAGGCGATCGGTTATCCCAATAGTGGCATGTTACCAGCATGTCAGTAACGTAGGCAAAACGTGTAAAGTTGTTCTCGTGTTGGTCGGGATGCGACACAAAATATTCGAAATCGAATGCTTTCCCGTCTTTGCGCTTAACGTAATCTTTGGGGCCAATTTGGCAAAGTACCGGTTCGTTGAAGTTTTGTGTCAGAAATTCATCTACCGAAACCTTTCTTATGTTTAGCTGGTTTAGGGTTTGCAAAGCTCCGCCGGCTACACGTCCCTCGCCTGTAACGAGTATTTTTATCGGTGGAAGTTTAATGTTTTTTAATTCTTCATACATTTCGGCCATATCATGAAACTCATGAGCCGGTTTGATGTTGAACAGCCCGCTACGCAATCCCCAGCCACGTATTCCGTTGAAAGCTCCAACTACTCCAGCCCAGTGTCCGAAAGCTATAATTCTTTGCCCTTCGGGGTGGGTTAGGTATTCATAGTCAATAAGGGTAATTTTTTTCCGCATCATCTCCTGCAACATTGCTCGGTTATGGGCTTGCTTTTTGGCTACATGAGCAAAAAATAAATAAGTTTTATCCTCAATAAACGTTTTTTTATCAACCTCTTTAACCCCGATCAATATATCGCAATGGCTTAAATCTTGGCTCATCTTAACGCCAGCCATTTCATACTCATTGTTGGTATAGCAACGTAGTTCGCTGGGTTGAACATATATTTCAATTTCGGGATATTTTTTTTCGGCTTCAACTACTTGTTGGGGAGTGAGCGGGACTCGCTTATCGGGGGGGATTTTTGTTTCGCGCAGAATTCCAAAGGTTAACTTCTTGCCCATAGTTTCTTATTTTTGAGGGCGAAGATATAAAATCTAACCATAAGTTTCAACAAAAATAGTTTTAGAACACCTTTTCAAATGGTTACGCTGCCCTTTGCAACCCGTATTTAATCAGGGGAGGTAAAAAAAAATCCATTTCGTGTTTTTCAAAGAAATAGTTTGTATTTTAGTCCTGTCATTAATCAAACGGATATGTGAAAACGATGAATAGTATTTTGGAATTTTTGTCCGACGTGGTTCTTACAACCTTCGGACAGTTGCTTTGGCTTTTGGGATTAATTTTTATTTTTGGATTGATTCTTTATTTGCTGGCACGTTTTACACGTCGAACCTATGTAAAATCGGTAGGTTACAAAATGGATGTTGTTTTTACAGGGTGGATTGGAACGCCGGTGCATGAACTTGGCCACGCCATTTTCTGCATTATTTTTGGGCATAAGATTAACGAAATCAGGTTCTACAATCCTAATCCTGACGATGGAACTCTGGGCTATGTAAACCACTCCTATAACACACAGAGTACTTATCAAAAAATTGGCAACTTTTTCATTGGAATTGGCCCCATTCTTTTTGGGTCGTTAGTTCTTTATGCTGCTCTATATTACCTTATGCCAAGCTTTTTAGTGGCTTTTTCTTCTATCGAAAAGCATTCGGTAGCCATGGCGCAGGATTTGCAGGCAGGCGGTATGACTTCCGTCGTTGAAAGTCTTAAAGTTACTACATCGTTGTTTTTTCAGACAATTTTCAACAGGGCTAATTTTGCCAATTGGATGTTCTGGGTTTTTCTTTATTTTTCATTTTGTGTTGCATCGCACATGGAGCTAAGTCCTCAGGATATCAAAGGAGCAAAAGGCGGTTTAGTTACTATCGTATTGGCATTGCTTTTTTATAATTTGATCCTAATGCTGATAGAGGCTTTTGGTTTGCATCTCTATCTGGGAAATTTTTGGCAATACCTAAAATTATTAACCTATGCACCCCAAATCAACGCATTTTTGGGAGTGTTGGGGGCTTTGTTTATGTATGCAGTCATTATATCGGGACTTAATTTTCTGATTTCATACATTGGTCTTACCATTTACAATCTTATTCGCGGGAAAGGACTAATTAATTCAGCATGGTAACCTGCTTAAATTACAAAAATTATGGAGATAAAGATACCAGTAGGACACACCTTTAAGGTTGAACAGATTGTTGAAGAAAAACACACAGCTGCTCAGTACGGATCGGGGCTTGCGAAGGTTTTTTCTACACCGGCGTTGGTTGCACTTATGGAAAATGCAGCCTATCGAAGCCTCGAGGAATTTTTGCCACAGGGATTTTCGAGCGTTGGGACAGAAATTTGTATAAAGCATCTTAAGGCAACCCTGCCGGGCGACAAGGTTTATGCCATCAGTAAAGTTGTAGAGGTTGATCGTCGCCGCATTGAATTTGAGGTGGAGGCTTACGATTCCAAGGGTTTGATCGGTCAAGGCAGACATCAACGGTTTATTATCGAGAACCAAAAGTTCATGGCCAAATTGGCAGAAGAATAAAAAATCACCATCTTTGCAGGACAAATATTTTGAGTACAGCGTATGGTGAAAAATTTTGTAGAAGAACTCTCTTGGCGTGGAATGGTTCATAATATAATGCCGGGGACAGAAGAGATGTTGCTCAAAGAACGTGTAGCAGGATATGTGGGTATTGATCCTACTGCCGACTCGCTTCATATCGGGCATTTGGTATCGCTCATGATGCTCAGGCATTTTCAGGAGGCCGGCCACAAGCCCATTCTGCTTATAGGTGGAGCCACGGGAATGATTGGTGACCCAAGCGGAAAGCGCGAAGAACGAAATCTGCTCGATCTTGAAACCTTGCGCTATAATCAGGAAGCAATCCGTCAGCAAGCCATGCGATTCCTGCGTTTCGACGATTCTCCGTCCAGCGCCATTGTTGTCAACAACTACGACTGGATGTCGAAATATTCGTTTCTTGATTTTATACGGGAGATCGGGAAACACATTACCGTAAATTACATGATGGCCAAAGATAGCGTTAAAAAACGCCTTAGTGGAGAAGATAAGGAAGGAATGTCGTTTACCGAGTTCTCTTACCAACTTGTGCAGGGCACCGATTATTTGGAACTGTTCAAAACCTACAACTGTAAGCTGCAAATGGGGGGTTCCGATCAGTGGGGAAATATCACAACCGGAACTGAACTTATTCGTCGAAAATTGGGAGGAGAGGCTTTTGCAATAACTTGTCCGTTGATTACCAAAGCCGATGGAGGCAAATTTGGAAAAACCGAAAAAGGAAACGTTTGGCTGGATGCCCGTTATACCAGTCCGTATCAGTTTTATCAATTTTGGCTGAATGTTTCCGATCAGGACGCAGAAAAATATATCAAAATTTTTACCCTACTTACCAAGGAAACTATAGAAAACCTAATCGAAAGCCACAATAAGGAACCCCATTTGCGTTTGTTGCAAAAGCGGCTAGCTTCGGAGGTTACGGTAATGGTGCATGGTACCGAAGAATACGAAAAAGCAGCTCAGGCGTCGGAAATCCTTTTTGGAAAGGGAACATTTGAAATGCTGCAGCAACTTGATGAAAAAACTTTGCTGGCAATTTTCGACGGTGTGCCCACTTTTACTATTTCCAGAAATGATTTTAACCATGGACTTACATTGATTCATTTATTAACCGAAGCCACGCCAATTTTTGAATCAAAAGGCGAATTCCGTCGCACGCTCCAAGGTGGAGGGTTAAGTATCAACAAACAAAAGGTGTCGGAGCAGGATATGGTTGTGGACAGCAACTTTTTGATTAACAATAAATATCTGCTAATTCAAAAAGGCAAGAAAAGCTATTCACTTATTACCGTTGAGTAGTAATGAATCCTGAAACCTTCATTCATCGGTTTCAAAATAATATAGCCACAGGACTCCCGGGCGAGAAGGCACACCGTAGGCTAATGCCTAACAATCGTAGGCTTTACCCCGGAAATGCCAATCCTCAGAAAAGTGCGGTTTTGTTGATTGTAGATTTTCCAACAGGAATTCCGTCAATCACGTTTATTAAACGAACCGTGTATAATGGAGCACACAGTGGGCAGATTGCCTTTCCCGGAGGCAAGTTCGATCCTTTGCTCGATCAATCACCTCTCGATACAGCCATTCGGGAAACAATGGAGGAAATAGGTGTTTTTGTTAGTAAAAACCAGATCATTGGAGAACTCAGCCCTCTTTTCATTCCCGTAAGCGATCTAATGGTACATCCTTTTGTGGCTGTAGTCCCTATTTTGGGTTATGGGAAAATCGATTATCGGGAGGTGGAGGAAGTTTTTAAAATACCAGTTTCGGAACTTAATTTCGATTCGGTTAAGTCAGGAATTTTTGAGGGAAAAAACTACAGGTTTGAGGCGCCCCATTGGCAGGCAGCCAACCACAAAATTTGGGGAGCAACCGCTATGATATTAAGCGAATTTCTGGAATTAATTTAATAAACATTCTGTTGTGCTATTCTTTATGTCCGGTTTTTTTATCAAGAGTTTCCAGAAAGAAGTTTAACTTATTTTGTAACTCTTTTATCTCATTGACTTTATCGTCAATAGCACGGCTCACCTGATCGATGTGGGTGCGAAGTTCAGCAATTTGTAAATCCCAAAGACTTAAATTTGGTGGATTAGGATCGTTTTTAACTTCCTCAATTTTCTCGCGAACAAAATGCAGAAAATCGTACAAATAGTTTGTTACTTCTGATTTAAGTTCTAACTCGCCTTCGTAATTGTGCTTGATGAACTTAATATCGAAAAATACTTCCTGTTGATTTATGGATGAAATAATGTCGTTGAAATAGCCAAGATATTGCCGGAATGGTTTGTGCAAGGTTTCAGGGAGGTTAAAAACCTGAATCACTACTTTTGATGCGTCGAGTTTCTTTTTTTCGGCAGTAAGAAAGTGCATGGTGGCATAAAGCCCACGTTTTACTACCTTTAGCGGTGGAAACTCGAAAGGATTTTCTTCAAGATAGAGTTCGCGCAGACTTAACAGATATATGAATTCAATAGGGAGCCTCTTTAGGAGTCCATAACTAGCATCCAGAGTACGCAATTCTGTAAGGTAGCCTATGGTTGGTGGAAGTTCGTAGAAACGATTATGACTTATATCCAACAGCACTAAACTTCTGAGGTTTCCTATTTCGGGCGGAATATATCGAATTTCGTTTCGTAAAAGAAGAAGCGATTTCAGGTTTACCAATTTTCCTATTTCAGGGGGAATTTCTTCAATATAGTTGTAGCTCAGGTCGAGATGCTCCAGGTTGATTAGGTCTCCAATTTCAGGAGGAAGAACTCTAATTTCACGGTTTGAGAGATCAAGCCGCGTGAGTTGGTTTTCTTTGGTGTA
This sequence comes from uncultured Bacteroidales bacterium, assembly GCA_937981765.1. Classification (GTDB taxonomy): domain Bacteria; phylum Bacteroidota; class Bacteroidia; order Bacteroidales; family Salinivirgaceae; genus JAAYQU01. Next base: position 10,042 of record CALJOM010000008.1, on the reverse strand, counting down.
TTTAATAACCTGTTTTATTTCATCTAATTCCATGGAGTCTGAAATTTCCTAAGGGCAAAGGTAGTTTTTTAAATACAGAAACACAATTTTTCGTTACCAATCTTAAATTTCTATTCTTTGTTAATAAGCGATAAAAAGATAAAGGCGCACCCTGGCCCATTATTGTCAAATTTTACGGTGAGATAATATACTCCAGTTTTGTTGCAAGTAAAAGAGAAGCCTTTTAGTATTCTTTCATCCGCAGTTAAGTTCCCGGTGTAGTATTTAAAATCGTCGTATAATTTTACTATGGCTTTTCCCTGAAGGCTGGCATCGTTTACGGCTGTAATTAAATATGTGTTACCTTTGGTGAGCTGTACCGCAAATTGGGCGCTGGTGGCGTTGGGGTTATGTTTTGCCGACCTGATTCGAAAATGTTGCAAATAGGTGTGTTTGCCAAGCTCTAGTTTGGATTGGTCGAACAGGGATTGGTCGCACTGGGCTTTTATGTCTAGAACTGTATTGAAAAGAAAGAAAATCAAGAAAAATTTGGTTAGTGTATTCATGGTTGATAAACTATTCTCAAATGCCTATCAAAAATAACTTTTTTTTGTTGATTCCTCTTAAATTGTTCGAGAAAAATTATGTTTTTTTTGAACGGTGGGGGGTTATCAACAAGCGATATGTGTTTTTAAACAAACAACGGTCAAGGTAAATTGAACTTGTTTTTAATGTTTTCGATTTCGTTTTCTGGGATATAAGCCTCAATACCTAATATTTTTCTGGCAGTAGTTGTTTTGGCAATGTTTTCAACCACTTCCATCCGGTCGAAGGCTTCGGTTAGCTCTTTACCTAAAGCAACTACTCCGTGATGTTGCAGGAAAATAACATTGTGTTTTTGAGCTATTTCGGCAGTAATTTCAGCAAGTTGTAGGCTTCCCATCATTCTATAGGGTGCAAAACCTATCTCTCCAAGTACGAAATAAGATTCTCCGGTGATTTTTGTATTCAAAAGGTTAGGCTCTGCAGTGAAGACTGTTGCAAAAGGAGGGTGTGCGTGGACAATGGCATTTACATCCGGGCGTGTTTGGTAGATTAAACGGTGCATTTCACTTTCCATACTGGTTTTGACTCTTGGTGTGAGATTTTTCCCTTCCAAGGTCAGTATGGCAATGTTTCGGTAGGTTAATGCTCCTTTGTCTATTTGTGATGGAGTTATTATGAGGTAACTCGCCTTTCGGACACTGATGTTTCCTCCACTTGCCGTAGTGAGTTGTCGTTGGTATAATCTACGCATGGTTTTAGCGACAGCTTTTTTTTGCCGAAGGAAGAAGAGCGAGATCATTCAAGTAGTTTTTTAATAGCTTCTGATGTTGCGGGAATAATTCCTCTGTCGGTTATAAACCCACTTATAAGAGTGGCAGGGGTAATATCGAAAGAGGGATTAAATGCCGGACTTCCCGGAGAAGATATTAGTAGAGTTTGGTTATTTCCCTTCGGGTCTTGCCCTGTTATGTGGGTTACTTCCTCTGAATTTCGTTCTTCTATTATAATGTGCTTACCGTTTGGTGTATTTTTATCGAAGGTTGACGAAGGGGCTGCTACATAGAACGGTATGTTATAATAGCGGGCTACAATTGCTTTTTCGAGTGTGCCGATTTTATTGGCTGTATCACCGTTTGCCGCAATTCTATCGGCTCCAACAATAATCATTTCCACCTTGTTTTGAGCCATTAAAAAAGCCCCGGCATTGTCGGGAACAATAGTGTGGGATATTTGTTCTTGGTACAATTCCCAAGCTGTAAGTCGAGCTCCCTGGTTTCGCGGGCGGGTTTCATCTACCCATACATGTACCGATTTCCCTTGCCTTTTGGCCTTATAAACAGGTGACAGTGCGCTCCCCCAGTCCACAAAGCCAAGCCAGCCGGCATTGCAATGGGTTTCAATGTGCATTCCGTCTCGAATAAGTGTTGCCCCAAACTCTCCAATTTTTTCGCCTTGGTCTGCATTCTCCTGGGAAAGCCTTTGTGCTTCATAAATTGCTTCTTCAGTTGATATTTTGGACTTTTGATAAACTTTCTCCAAGGAGTAAAATAAGTTGTAGGCTGTTGGACGGGTTGAGGCAATTTCTTGCTTGGCTCTGACCAGGAATTCTTCATTGGGTGCTTGTCTGGCTGCCAGCGCCATGGCAAAACCAGCGGCTGCTCCAATAGCTCCGGCACCTCTGGTTGTCATGTTGCGAATGGCTGTGCAAACATCGAGGTAGTTGGTAAAGGCTACAATTTGGAATTTAAACGGTAATGCATTCTGATCTATCATAAATACCGTTTTATCTTCCATCCAGACGGTGCGATAGTGTTTGCCGTTAACTATCATGGGGCATTTGTAAAAAAATCAACTATCCGGTTGTCGACAACTGGATAGTTGATTTAGCTTAGGATGGGATTAGTCTATATAACGGTTGATAAGAATGTAGCCAATTAATCCTACGATCATTAGTATGGCTCCGGTGATTAATCCGGTGTTACTGCTTACTGTGGTGGAGGATGTGTAGGCAGTTATTCCTACTCCAATAAATAGTATAACTAATCCGATGTTTTTCAATAGTGTTTTCATATACTAATGCGAGTTTTATTATTTGATTTAAAATCAGATTGTTAAATATGGTTTGGATTTGACCGTTTTCAGCAGTTAAAGATATAAAAAGTTATTAAGATTGAGAATGTTATTTTATCAGTTTTTTGATGCGTTCGATCTGTTTCTGTTTGTTTACTTCTCTTAATCGGTTGGCTGTTTCGGTAAAATATTGGTGGTTAGAAATAAATTTCACCTGAAGTTTATTCCATTCGTTAATGTCGGAAATTTTGTTTTGAGCTTTTAGTTCTTCGTAAAGGGTATTGGACACGGGAATAAAGTCGGCACGCCCCAGATAGTCTAAATCGGCATCGCAAATTATTTTTTCAAGAAGGGTTTTTGGGTTAGGCGGGAGTTTGGTTGCCATGATTAATTCACAAATTTTATCTATCTGATCTGGAGTGTATTTGTACATTGGGAGTATTTTTCGAGCTATTTCAGTACCGAGCTGTTCGTGATTGTCGTAGCCTATAGTATGGCCGGCATCGTGGAAGAGTGCGGCGGTTTTCAGCAGCAACAGATCGTGGTCGCTAACTCCTTCGCCGATCCCGATTAGTTCTGCCTGTGATACTACATCGATGGTGTGTTTAAAATTGTGGTAGTAGAGATATGGGGGAAGTTCTTTTTCCAGTTTGTCGAGAATAATTTCTTGCAAATCGCTGAATTGTCGCAAGAGGTATTTAACGGTAAATGTTTCGTTGGGAAAAATCCCTTTAGGGTCGGAGGAAAATTCTTTTTTTAGCCCTAAAACACGATACATTTCAACGTCGCCCATGTATTTTACGGGCATTTTACCTACATATTCGCAGTCGAAATATTCCCGGATGAGCTCGTAGGTCATCACCGAGATGTTGATTTCTCCTTTTTGACTTGCTGCCTGCATGCGGCTGGCGATGTTTACCGTATCGCCTTTGAGGTTGTAGGATACCTTCTTTTTACCCATGGTTGTGGCAATTACGGGACCGGTATGAAGTCCCATACGGATATCCCAAATTGCATTGCCGTTTTGTCGACGAGTTGATTCCATTTCGTAGAGCTGATAGCGCATTTCCAGAGCTGCCAAAACTACGTCAATCGGGTTAGTGATGTTTTTTACGGGAACTCCGCCGGCACACATATAGGTGTCACCAATGGTTTTTATTCGTTCAATGTTGTATTTCTGTGCTATTTGGTCAAATTCAAAAAATATTTTATCCAGTTCGTCGATTATTTCATGAGAGTTTGTTTCCTGATGCAGTTTGCTGAATCCCTGGATATCGACAAAAAGTACGGTTGCCATTTTGAACCGTAGCAATGTGGAGGTTTCTGACGATTCTGTATCGGTTATTCCTTTGCTTTTCAGGTGTTCTATTTTGGCTTGCAGGCGGTCGTTTTCTTCCAGGATTTTATTGTAGGCCTCTTGTAGTTTTTTCAATTGCTGCAACAACTCCTTATTTTTCTCCATTAATTTGGAGAGCCGTTTTAACAGATTTTTGTTTGTTGTTTGCGACGACATGTTGTGAAAAATGGTTTCCAATAAAACGAAATAGGGGGGTAGGTTGTTTTATTTTTTGCGGCAAAAAATAATTTTTTCATCCGGCATCAGGGCATAAAGCGCGGTTTTTTCTTTGCCTATTTTGGTAGTATAGTCAATAACTTCCACCTCAAATCCCGCATTTTGCAGGCGGTGAATGTAGTCGTATCCATAATATCGAACATGGTCGCGCTGACCAAAAAGTTTTTCGCGTTCGGCGGGGGATGTGATTGTGGGATCTTCCACCGTTTTTTGTTCCCAGCGAATGGGAACCTGAAAAATAGCCCAGCCTCCGGGTTTTAAAACCCGGTAAAATTCCCGCATTGCCTGATGATCGTTGTCGATGTGCTCGAATACGTGGTTGCACATGGCTGCATCGAAGGTATTGTCATCGAAAGGCAGGCTTCTTACATCTAGTTTTATATTGGCCCAGGGTGAGCTTAAATCGCCGGTAACGTAATCGATATTTTTCAGTTTTTTAAAAGGCTTTAAAAAACAGTATTCCGGGGCTACATGTAGAAACTTGTGTGGGTGGGTGAAGAAATTGGTTTCGTTTTGTAGAAATAGCCATATCAGACGATGCCTTTCCAGGCTTGCGGTTTTTGGGGCAAGGGCATTAGGGCGTATTTCTTTGCGGCCGTAGGATAACAATTTGCGGTACGAACTGCCGTCAATTGGGTCTACAAAGCGCTTACCGCGAAGGAATATGGCCATGAAGCGCAGGAAAGCAAGTCCAAAGCGTTGAAGCCATTCGCGGGGTATAAATCGGGATGTTATTTGTATAAGTCGACGCATCAGTATCTGTTTTAAACGGGGAATTTGAGTTACTTTTATCGAGCGAAAGCTGCTTTACAAACTATAAAATTTTTCGATGGTTTTTTGTTGCAATCCATTAAGAAACTCCTGGACATTCATTCGTTTTTTTCCGGCTTGCTGAAGTTCTTTTATGTGATACCAGCCATCCGCCACAGCCACTTTTAGAGTGCCTTTTTCTAAACAAACCGTTCCTGCTGGATTTTGTTTTGTTGATTGAGTGAAAAAGCCTTGGTAAATCTTAATCAAAGTGGGTTTGTCTCCTATGTCGGCGTGGGTGTATGCTCCGGGATAGGGGCTCAATCCGCGTATATGGTTATGTACCATTTTCCCTGGCTGATTCCAGTTTATCTGGCAAAATTCTTTGGTAATTTTTGGGGCGCTTTTTAATTCACCACTAATGAGCGAATCCTGGCTGATAGCCGTATAGTTATTGTTGTAAATTTTTTCAACGCTTTGGCATAGAAGTTCTGCTCCGAGGTACATTAGCTTGTCGTGTAGTGAGCCGGCATTATCAGTAGCTTCAATCGGAACTTCGAGGCGGTCGATAATGTTGCCGGTGTCGATTTCGTGTTTCAGAAAAAATGTGGTTACCCCGGTAACGGTTTCTCCGTTGATAATAGCGTGGTTTATGGGCGCAGCGCCACGATAGTGTGGAAGCAAACTTGCATGAAGGTTTATTGAGCCCAGTCGGGGAAGCGACCATACCGCCTCGGGCAACATTCGGAAGGCAACTATCACACCAAGGTCGGGATTCAATAGCCGAAGCGCTTCGATAAAATCGGGGCTTTTTAAATTGGTGGGTTGAAGTATGGGTAATCCCAAGCTTTGGGCACATAGTTTTACCGGAGTTGGCGATAATTCCTGCCCTCTACCTCTGGGTTTATCGGGGGCTGTAACTACCGCCACAATCTCAAAGTTTTCATGGAGTTTACGCAGCGATTCTACCGCAAACTCGGGTGTCCCCATAAATAAAATACGGAAACTTTTCTTGCTCATTGAGTCTTAGGCTTGCTTGCGTTGAAACACTTTTACCGAATGGATGGTAAAAGATGCCGGCAATTCTGATGGTTCTTTCAACAAAACGCTTGATAGTCCGATGTATAAACTTTTTGTCGGAACAGGGCCGGTGTATCGGGCTATTGGGAACCCATTCAATTGCCATTCAAGGATGTTGTTTTCCCACAAAAGGGTGTAATGAAAAGGTTGCGAAGGGTCGATACCTTTAAATGTTTCTTCGAACGTTGCTACTGGTTGATTGTTGCTGAAAAAGCGTGCCTTGAAACCTTTGTGGGTGCCTGTACAAAAAATGTCGATATGCGGAGCAATAACGTCGGATTTTAAAAAGGCCGCATGCACCACCTCTTCAGGATTTCCCATTTCAGCCAGAATTTCTATTTTCCCGCTGTTTAAACGGAACGTGTGACCGGTGTTTAAAATCCCGCTTGTATATTCAAAATCACGCATTTTAAAGCCGGAAGATGTTTGCCACCGCAACCCGCTAAATTTTTCTTTTCGTGTTTCGATTCTAATTCCCGGATTCAAAATGTGGAGGTTTTTACCGTTGGTGTGAAACTGACGGTTACCTTCCGGCACGTAACTTTTACCGTTAAGATTCTGCATGCCCTGGAAAGGTATGGTTAGCCATTTTGACGAATCTAGGGTTTCAAAACGGTCGTCAAACACCAGTTCCCATTGTTGAACTTCGGCAAATTTGTTTTTCTTCAAACTTTCAAAATACCAGCGTATTTCAGGGTCTTTGCTCAGCGAGAGCAATTCTTGCTCTAACTGGAACTCTTCGGTTTTCTCCCACTTTCTGGGATCCAAAAGGTAGCTTTTGCGCTGCTGAAATTCCTGCGACTTAATATGCTGCTCAAGATTCTTAAACTCTTCAACCTGACGGCTCTCTTTAAGTTTCAAATAGGTTTTATATTTTTCTGAGCCGGTGAATTTGGTATAAAATTGAATTTCCGGCGATTTTTTTACCTCCTCAAACATGTTTAAAACCTTGGCAGCTTCGCTGGTTTCAAACGTGTATTCCTTGATTTTTTCGGCATGAATGGGCGACTCTAGGTATTCCTTCAATGCAACATATTCGCCATATTCGGCAGATTGTAGAACACGTAAAATCATCTCAGGATAGCCCTTCTTTACGAACCGAAGGTAGAATTTGATATCGGGATCGTTTTCAAGCTGTTTCAATTGTCTCCTGTTTTCCAGCTCGGTGGAATATTGTTGTTGATTTTCTTTGGTAATTAATTTATAGTTAAAAGCTTCTACCTCTTTCTGTAAAATTTGGTATTGCGATATTTTTGGGGAATCCTCCAAGGCTTTGAAGCGGAGATAATCCTCTGAGTGAACGATTTTAAAATATTTTTTCAATTTGGAGTTGGAGGCAAGTTCTTTGAGGCGTGTTCTGAGCGAAAATTCCTGTTTATAGTTTTGCTCCATCTCTTTACGAATGGCCTCAATTTCTCCCGAGTCAATTACTTTTTTCAGCTCAGAGTATTTGAAAAATATTTCAGAATTAACAATGGTTTCTAGTCTTTTCAAATCGTTGCTTTGTTCTACCTCAAGGTATTGCGATAGATATTTATCTTTTTTCAGTGCGAGATATTCACTTTCTTTTTGATGTTCGGGAGAGCCTTTGTATTTGAGGTTTACAATTTGTTGCTTTTTTTGCTGAAATTCGCTGCTTTCAGTTAATGCTTTTAGTTCTTGGTATCGAAGTAATTTTTCATTCGATGCAAATTGTTTATGACGTTCCATCTCTTCGCGCAGCGATTCCAGGCGGGAAACAAATTTTTCGGTCGAAGGAATTTGTCCAAACAGTCGTTTATAAAACAGGTTTACCATAAATCTTTAATCTTTGTGGGAGAAGCTACATATAACTCACAAAGCTAAACAAATTTTTTATTTGTTCAAAATTGTGTTTTGTTGAGTTGCGGTGGATGGAAAAATTCGACTTTTATGGGGTTAATGAAAATTATCCCTAGTTGAAATATGGTTGGTAACGGTTGGCGGCTTGGCGCAGTGGCGGGTTTTTAGCACAAAAGTTTATACGAATCACACCGTTCAAATTTACGAAAAACTGGCATACGAAGCACTGCACCCGCCATTACGCCAAACTGCTGTTGTGTGCTGTTTTTTCTTTTTTATTGATCACCAAAAATTTTATATCCAAAGTTCAGTCCCCCGTAAAATGGCATAATACCGATGTCTGGTAATGCAATTAACCCAAGCCTGTTTGGTTGATGCTGAAATCCTGCCGCAAGTATCAAATGCCAATTAGGTTGGTAATACGCCACACTAATACCTGTTTGTAGCGTGATGTTATTTTGATAAAACCAACCATCTTTGGGTGCTATGAATTGCCCATTTCCATTGGGATACAAATCCTGAAAGGTGTTTATGGCGTATTCACTGTGTTTAATATTAACCCAAGGTTGATAGTAAAGCGATACGTGAGGAGCAAAAACCCATTTGTTACCATAATAACCAGGAAGAAGGTCAATTTTAAAGCCTGAATGAACGTAGCGTCCGTTTAGGTCTTTGCTTCTCGATATGTTCCAACTCAATCCGGCAATGGATTTGAACTTGTCAGAAAAAGCTATCAACGCTCCGGCTCCTACGCGAAAATCAAAGTCAAAGCCTTTTTGTGAAAATATCGGACAGTTCACTTGTGCTACGAAGCCATATCGTTCAATATATTTTCCTTGATTGTCGAAACCTAAAAAATAGTCTGCATTAGCATTAAGATTGGGATTTGCATTTAACCCCGCAGAAATTGTGTGTTTGCCATCATTGAGCAAGCCAAAGAAGTTTTGGGATTGAACAAAATTGATGTTCAAAATCAAGAAAGCCAATGAGAAAAATAGGTGTTTCATCATCTAATACTCCTTTAAAAATGATTTGATGGCCACCATCACCTCGTCAAATTTTTCCATATTCATCCGATGCCCTGCATCTTTTATTTCCACCACTTCGGCATTTGGGAAGTGAGGTTTGGAATAATAGAGTTGCATCTCATAGCCCAGCGAACTGCACGAGCCTCCCAAAATACGCACGGTGTCGGTGTAGTTTTGAATGCCTTGGGTAAAATTGTAAGTAAAACCGGACATTGGGTTACCCAGCCTTTTATTGCGGACATATTCCAAAAAACCGCCTACCCGATGCACCTGCCAAGGTGGTGGGTTGTTGCCGTCACAATGATAGCCTGCTGTCATTGTACTTCTGAGTATCATCATTGCGCGGTAGTCTATTTGTTCGTGGTCGCGGGGGCTAATGGCCTGCCCGTGTCGCGCCATATTGTTCCACGAACCATTGTCGTATCGAAACTGCACAATGGTTTTGTATAGTTTTTGCATATCATCACATGTCAGAGGCATTGGTTCGATGAGTAACAATTGTTCTACTTTTTCAGGATTTTTGGAGGTGTAGAGCGTAGCCAAACCGCCACCCCACGACTGCCCGATGATGGTTACTTTTTGGTTAGGAGCATAAATGGCTTTCATCGCATTAATTTCTTCTACGGCACTTTCCAGCGTAAATTCATCTTCGCTGATGCGTTCGGAAAGCCCACATCCCCTTTGGTCCCATATTACCACGTAGTATTTGTCCGAAAGGCTTTCACAGATGTTGCGGTAGGGTCGGGTATCGGTAAAACTGCCATGAAGTATAAACAAAGGCGGATTGCTTTCACTGCCAAAGGTGCGAACGTGAATGAGTCTTTGTCGTCCTGCGACATTCACACTTACACTCGGTAGATTGGGGTCCTGGTCAACAGTAGGCGGTACAAGTACACCAATTTCGTCTATTTTTTGGCAGCCTAAAAGTAAAAAAGCTGTCAAGATGAATAACAATTTCATATTTCCAAAATTTTAGTATTGAAATTTCCACTGCAAAATTAGGAACTATTATTCCAGAACCCATTTACATTTGGCAAGAAATGAGTTTGAAAATTATTTTTTTGTGCCGCGCAAACGACTTAATGAAGTTGAGGTTAGTCCTAAAAAAGAAGCGATATAATAGTGTGGAATTTCGTTTTCAAGATTAGGATAATTCAATCTGAACCACTCTAATTTTTCAATTCCCGAGGCTGTA
>CALJOM010000007.1 GCA_937981765.1 uncultured Bacteroidales bacterium | reverse complement strand
ATGGGCAAAGGTTATAATGTGTATTGTACATCCGAAGAAATAGATGAAAATACAGAAACTTGGATTAAACAGTTATTTTTACCATTGGGAAGTTTTAAAAAGGTAAATGAACCATTACTTGAATCGTATGCCACTATTACCGGCATGGGACCTACTTTTTTGTGGTTTTTGTTCAACGAATTTTACTTGCAAGCTCTCAAAACCGGAATGAACCAAGAGCAAGCAAAAGAAGCAGTAAACGAAATGATTAAAGGAGCTTCTGATGTATTGTTTAATTCTGCATTAACCTATGAACAAACATTAAATTTAATTCCTGCTTATCCATTTAAAGAAAACGAAGAAACCATAAAAAATATTTACCGAACCGGTCTTGAAGCATTATATCAAAAACTAAAATTGTAAAGCTATGCTTGAATACGAAATAAACGCCCATTTGCTAAATGGAGGAATTGCCATTGCAAAAGCCAACAAAAGCGAAATTCAATTTGATGCAACATCGGGACGTGATGATGTCTTGCCTAATCCGGCAGAATTGCTTTTAACATCGTTGGCTGCTTGTATGCTTAAGAACGTACAACGTTATTCGGAGATACTCCATCTGCCTTATCGTAAGGCAAGTATAACCATTGGTGGTCTTCGCAATGATAATCCGCCTTATATGTCAGTTCTTCATTATACGCTTATGGTTGATACCGATGTTGACGATCGTCAGCTTGCCAATTGGCACAAAAATATACTAAAGTTTGGCACTATTACCAATACTTTAGCAAAAGCGTGTGAATTAAAAGGCGAAATGATAAAAATGCAATTATGATGAGTGGTATAAATACTATTGAAATTCTTTGTCCTCCCCAAAAATGTACTAAATGCGACAAAATAATCAAATCAATTGAAAAAATGATGGATCAAGAACATATACAGGCACAAATAACAATAGTTAATTCGATTGACAAAATAATCAATCGCAATACATGGATACTGCCAACAATTATAGTGAACGGGAAAGTTGTAGCACGAGGTTATGTCCCTTCTAAAAGCAAATTATTAAGTGCTTTAAATATTCATTAATAAAAAACATTTTAATTATAAAGGCCATGAAAATTGATAAAAAACATGAAGCAAAACTTACCATGTTATTGATGGTTTTGGTGATGACTTTTGTGGTAACTTTTGTAGGAACAGCCAAAAATATAGGCTTTGTTCCGGGATTTATTAAACAATGGCTTATGGCATGGCTATTTGCTTTTATAATAGCGTTGCCTACATTGATGATTTTAATGCCTATAATAAAGAAAATAGTTCAGAAATTGATTAAGAACGAGTGAGGTTTTATAAATTTATTCCATTCCATTAAATAAAAAATATAAAAAATATTTAATTGATGTTGCTTAGGTGTTCGGGAGTTGATAAGCCAAACCTTCACATGGTTGTTTCGGTGCACCTTTCGTTTAGAAGAATCTAGCTATTTGGATGACTTTTTACCGATATAGCAAATTTTTTTTCAGATTTTCAATCGATAACATCAAACTTTCTAAGCTAATTCCGGTTTCAGGGATTTGGTTATGAATAACATGGGTAAATTTCCAAATTTCCAGAATTTCGCTTACTGGTAGTCGATACGGTTTATATGCCGGATTCAGAGAAACGAATTCAAACGCTCTATATTCGGCAATAAGATTGTTCAGATTTTTGAACACAATACCTTCGGTAGTAGTTAAAACAACGCAAGGAGTTCCATTTTTTATGGTTGTCCAGTCTTTAACAAATTCTCCAATAATCCAAGCTCCATTAGGAATCGGATGCATACTGTCGCCTGAAATTTGAAACGTTCGATATTTTTTGGCACGGTCGAGGAAAGGGAGGCGAAAAACAGGCAACTGCCCAATATAATCCGGATCGGCATAGCCTGTTGCATAACCGGCTTTGGCTTTTTCGGGAACGAGTTCAATGTTTTCTTCGTTATCATTCCCTACTGTGGTTGTTAAAATCCGAATTCTTCCTCCGCGTACAAAAATATCGTTGCCTCGTTCCAGTTCCGATAATTCGCTCTCGCGAAGAGTGGTTAAATCAACTTTTAGTAAAGTATCTACCGTAATTCCAAAATAGTCTGAAAAAGCTAGTAGTACCTCTACTGATGGTTGGGCAACTTGATTTTCGTATCCACTTAAGGTTGAGCGTTTCATATTCAGTGCTGCGGCAACTTCATCCTGTGTGCGTTTTTTTCGTTTACGTAGGAGCTTAATGTTTGAACTGAAAAACATGGTTTTGAAATTGTTTTTTACAAAAAAAAATGATTATATTGTAGTCTAAATTTGGATTAAAATTTAATCAAAAATAATACTTTAACGATTATGATGCAAATTTTTGTCAAAAATAAACAAGTCTATGAATAAAATGGTATTGGAGTCTGACAATCTTCCCGGGGGCGATATTTCCGATTCCAGGGTAATTATGCATATCGACCTCGATACTTTTTTTGTCTCAGTGGAACGGTTGCATAATTCACGGTGGGAGGGAAAGCCTCTTATTGTGGGAAGTTTTTCCGACAGGGGAGTGGTTTCGGCATGTAGCTACGAAACTCGTAAATTTGGGGTCTATTCCGGAATGCCAATGAGAATGGCAAAATTACTTTGCCCCGAAGCAATTGTTGTTCAAGGTGATTACGATCTTTACAGCAAATATTCGCGTATGGTTACAGAGATTATTGCCGATAGGGCACCTGTTTTTGAGAAGGTTTCCATCGATGAGCATTATCTTGATTTAACCGGAATGGATCGTTTTTTTGGTGTAACAAAGTGGGCAGCCGAACTAAAAAAAGCTATTATGCAAGAAACAGGTTTGCCGGTGTCGTATGGTTTGTCGCTCAACAAAACAGTGGCTAAAATAGCCACTGGGGAAGCTAAACCCAATGGAGCAATTCAAGTACCTAAACAGCAGGTTGTGCCGTTTCTTGATCCTCTTTCTATCCGAAAAATCCCGGGAATTGGTAATAAAAATTTCCAAATGCTCCGAACCATGGGTATTAGTTCAATATACAACTTGCGTACAATTCCTTTACCAATGATTGTTAGTGTTTTGGGCAAGCATGGAGTGGATATTTGGAACAAAGCCAATGGGCACGATCCTTCTCCGGTTAAACCCTACGAAGAGCGCCAGAGTATTGGTTCAGAACATACTTTTGAGCAGGATACTACCGATGTAGGCAAAATGTTGGATTTGTTAGTTGCGATGACTGAAAATCTGGCGTTTGAACTCCGACAACAGCAGAAATTAGCTTCGTGTGTTACGGTTAAAATTCGCTATGCCAATTTCGACACTCATACTAAGCAGTCCACCATTGAATACACTTCCTACGACCATCGTTTGATAGAGGTGGTTAAACAGTCGTTTGAGCAACTGTATACCCGCCGCATGTTGGTGCGACTTGTAGGGATTAAGTTAAGCGGGCTATCTAATGGGTTTCAGCAACTAAGTTTGTTTGATTCTCAACCCAATTTAATTCATCTTTACCGAGGTATTGATAAGTTAAAAGCCCGTTACGGCGAACATATTGTTCGAAGAGCTACCGGATTGAAAACCAGGTAATTGTTGAACTAAATCGGGGAGCTTGGTTAAACTTATTTCTTTCTTGCTATTAACGAGGCATAAATCGCATGAAAGTGGAGAAAAGGTGATTTAGTATGTTAACAAGCAAAAACATTGTGCGTTTACTAAAATTAATGCAACGATTCCCAAATAATTTTCGATTCACCCAAAATATTTGAGTTCGGAGTAACTTGTAAACATTTTAATCCCACTGCCTGTGCGGCTTGCAGGTCTCTGTCGCTATCGCCAATAAACCAACTCTGGGCCACATTAATATTATATCGGGCTATGAGCTTTTCAAGGAGAAGGGGTTTGGGTTTTCTACATAAACAATGCTCAATCAATGGATGGTGGGGGCAAACTGCAATATCTGTAATTTCAATACCCATAGGTTTCAAAGGTTCGAATACTGCTCTATGTAGTTCTTCGAGTTCATATTTTGTATAAATTCCTCGCGAAATACCCCCTTGATTGGTTACTATAAAAATTAAAAACCCTGCTCCGCAACAGTTTTTCATAACCTCGACAATCCCCGGATTGAATTTCCAATGAGCTTTTTTATATACGTAATAATGATTACTATTATCGTTTATCACTCCATCCCGATCGAAAAAAACAGCCTTCATAGTGTTACCATGGATTCAATAGTTGCTGAATAAAATACATCAATAGGTCGTAGCGTAATATAATCGGGAATATAAAACCAAAAATAGCTCCGTAAAAATGAACATCATGATCAATCTGATCGTTGGAGGTTTTGGCCATATAATAGGAATAAGCCAGATATGCAACAGCAAAAACAATCCCTGGCATTGGTATAAAACCAAAGAATAAGATGCGCTGATAAGGAGCAAAAAATATTGCAGCAAAAACTACTGCCGAAACTGCTCCACTTGCACCAACAGCGTTGTAGTAGTAGTTGTTTTTGTGTTTTCGCAAGCTATTTAGCGAGGCAATCATAATGGCAAACAAATAAAAAATCAGAAACAGCAATTCAGCATTCATAAAATGAAATGCATATCCAAATACGGTAATTAAAAAATCGCCAAACGAATAGAGAACTAACATGTTGATAATTAGATGCAGCCAACTCGTATGAAGAAATCCGTGGGTTAGAAGCCTATACCACTCCCGGTGATAAACAATCCGATAGGCGTTAAATAGATAACGAGCTAGGAAAGCAGGATCGCTAAATCCAAAGACCGAAAAAATCAACGTGGCTACAATAATCGTGAGTATCATAAGTATTATGTCTACCTTGCAAATATACGTCAAGAAGCATAAATTTGAATCATGTGGTAGGTTTATTTCATGTTGGTGGTCAAAATTTTGCTATTGCAGAGATGTGAAAAAATTCATATTTTTACTCGACCTAATAACCAGAAAATTGGCCTATGAAAATATTTTATCCCTTGCTCTTTTTTTTTACATACTTTGGGATCTTTAGTCAATCGCTCGACAGCCTTCATACGATCTATGCCTCTCTTCCAAACGATTCATCTAGAGTAACCTTTATTTTGGAAAAACTAGGGTATGTTTACGAGACGGTAAACGCCGACTCATCCCTCTATTTTTATTCCGTGGCCGATAGTATTGCTCGAAAAAATATTAAACAATCCATCTTTTTCAAAAATGCAATTGGGGATATTTACCGAAGTCGTGCAGCAGTTTACCAATCCAAAGGGAATTTCGTTCTCAGTCGTCAGATGCTCGATAGTGCTCTGATTATTTATTCCAATACCGGTAATAGCCGTTCCATAGCCCGAACTTACGTGGATATTGGCATAACCGACTATTATCAAGGTTTTTTTACGGAAGCCATTCAAAATTATTTGAAAGCCATTGATATTTTCACAGATTTGGGCTTACGAAAACCCGTTGCTACAACCTATAACAATATTGCCTTGGTACAGTTAGCTCAAAAACGGACCAATGATGCCCTAGAAACCTATTTAAAAGCTCTTGAAGTAGTTTTGGAAACCAACGACCAGCGCGCCATATCTTATTTTTACAATAACATCGGAAGCTGTTATTTAAAGATTGGAGATTTTAATAACGCCCTCGAGTATTTTCAAAAATCTTTGGAGATTTTAAAGAAAATCGGAGAAAAAAATTCCTTGTCGTTAACCTATGCTAACATAGCTAGTGTTCATAATTCGGCAGGTAATCATCAACAAGCCCTCTTTTTTTTAGGACAAAGTTTGGCGTTGGCTCAGGAAATTGGTAACCAGGTGTCTATTGTTTCCATTAAAGGAACTATGGCTAATATTTATTTTGATTTAGCCGCAGTTTCAAACATCTCTGAACAAACCCGGCTTAAATATTTGCAAACGGCTATAATTAATGCCGAACAAGCCCTCAAAATAGCCCAACAAGCCAACCTTCTTCCCGAAATTAACCGAACATCTCAAGTGCTTTATAAGGCTTATAAGAAAATTAAAAACTTTGAGCAAGCACTGCAATATGCGGAATTGTTTATTAGCTCTCAGGACAGCATTTTACGTTCCGAGAAAAACAAATCGTTAGAAGAACTTATTACTAAACATGAAAATGAAAAACTCCTAAAGCAACAACAATTAGATAAAGAAATAATCCGATATCATAAAGAAGTTAATAGTAAACAAAGAGTAATTATATTTATTAGCTTATTAGCCTTGTCAATTGTTCTTGCTCTCTCCATTGTTCTCATTTATAATATTCGGCAACGTCAAAAGGCTCATTATGAGATTGAACGTAAAAATCATCTTCTTGAACGAGCCAATCAAGAAATCTTATCGCAACATGAGGAGTTAAAATTGGTGAATGCAAATCTTCAGCAAGCCAATGAAGAAATTCGTTCACAAAGAGACTATCTTGCTGAGATGAATGAAGAACTCAACCAGAAAAATCATCAGTTAGAAACCACTCAGGCCAAGTTGGTAGAATCTGAAAAAATGGCCTCCCTAGGAGTATTAACAGCAGGGATTGCTCACGAAATTAATAACCCAATTAACTTTGTGTTTGCCGGTGCCAACTGTTTAATGCGCGACTTTGCTGATATAAAAACCGTAATAAGTAAAATACATGAATTATCTACCAATGAATGCAACAAAGAGCAAGTAGTAGACGAAATCGTTGCTTACTGCAAAGATGTTGAAATTAATGAAACGATTCAAGCTATTGACCAGACAATAAATGACATTCATTTAGGTGCTGTTCGGGCTGCCGAAATAGTAGCCGGACTTAAGAATTTCTCACGTGCCGAAACCTCCGAATGGATACAATACGATGTTAACAAAGCCATTGAAGGAGTATTGATTCTACTAAAAAATAATTATAAAAACCGGATCGAAATTGTTAAAAATTTTGACCCAGAACTCCCTAATATAGACTGTTTGGGGGGTAAGATAAATCAGGTGATTATGAACCTTGTTAGTAATGCTATCGACGCCATTGATAGCGAGGGGAAAATTTTTATCACCACCCGAAAAGTTGATCAAATGATGGAATTATCTGTGAAAGATACAGGAGTCGGCATCCCTGAATCGATTTTAAACAAGATATTCGATCCATTTTATACAACCAAGCCCGTTGGAAAAGGAACAGGACTAGGATTATCTATAACTTATGGCATCGTTATGGAACACAATGGGACTCTTGACGTAAAAAGTAAAGTAGGAGAGGGGTCTGAATTTATTGTTCGAATTCCAATAAAGCGCATCGAATATTCAAGTAAAAATTAAATCTCAATAGGTAGCATTAAAAAATTTAAGATTATCAAAACAATTTTCATTTATAAACGTATCATTTAAAAACTTATTACCTTTGTAAAAAATCTGAAGAATGGAATCTCCATTCCGAAGAGAACAAGTAATCCCGACCCAAAGGAATATTCTGATGGAGAAGAGAATAGGAGCCGCACTTATTTTGATTACAGATCGAAGTGTAACCCATCGATTGAATGAAATTTTATCAACCTTTTCTCATATTATTTTAGGACGTCAGGGTGTTCCTTTGCCATCAAAAGGCGTAAGCGTCATAACCATTATTTTCGAAGGCACTACCGATGAAGTTGGAGCCTTAACCGGACAGCTAGGACGCTTGTATGGAGTTCAGGTAAAATCTGCCATGCTTAAATCAAAACACGATTTATAAATAAAACACCCATGCGTTTCAATCCAGAAAAATATCGTATTCCCGATGAGCCAATGAAACCTTTCATCGAACCCGGTGAAATTTGGGAATATTTGGTTAATGCCAAACCCGATCCCGTACGAGTGAAGGAAATTATAGATAAATCCTTGGCTAAAAATCGATTAAACCTAGAAGAGGTAGCAACGCTTATTGCAGCCAACGATCCTGAGTCGGTTCAACTAATTAAAAATGGAGCCAGAACTATAAAAGAGACCATTTATGGTAATCGGATAGTACTTTTTGCTCCACTCTACATTGGAAACCATTGCACCAACAATTGTTCCTATTGTGGATTCAGAACCGCCAATACTTCCCAGGAACGAATGACACTGTCCGACGAGGAGATTGTGCTGGAAGTTGAGGCTCTAGAAGACAACGGTCAAAAACGTCTGATATTGGTTTATGGTGAACATCCGAAATATAACCCCGAGTATATTGCACATACCGTGCGTCTTGTTTACGGCGTAAAAAAAGGTAAGGGCGAGATCCGTCGAGTAAACATCAATGCTGCCCCCTTCACCATAGAGGGATTCAGAACCATTAAAGAAGCAGGGATAGGTACCTATCAGATTTTTCAGGAAACCTACCATCCCGAGGCTTACAAATGGTATCATTTAGGAGGAAAGAAAACCGACTACGAATGGCGACTAACCGCTCTTGACCGAGCCCAAGAAGCCGGTCAGGATGATGTAGGTCTAGGAGCGCTGTTTGGATTATATGATTGGCGCTTTGAGGTTATGGCTTTAGTCCGACATACGAATCATCTTGAAGCCTGCTACAATGTAGGTCCACATACCATTTCATTCCCCAGAATAACCAATGCCTCAGCAATTAATGTTCGAAAACAGTACTTTGTTTCCGATAGCGATTTTTCCCGAATTATAGCTATTCTAAGGCTTGCTGTCCCTTATACTGGATTAATACTTACTGCCAGGGAATCTGCTGCCGTGCGCGATGAGGTATTAGAGTTCGGAGTTTCTCAAATCGATGGAGGAACCAAGCTTGAACTCGGAAGCTATCACGAAAAAAGTAAAAACGAACAGCAAAATCTTAACCGCGAGCAGTTCACAATTAATGATAATCGATCGTTAAACGAAGTAATTGATGAACTCATTAACAAAGGCAACATACCATCGTTTTGTACGGCCTGTTACCGACTTGGAAGAACCGGTGAACATTTTATGGAATTTTCGGTTCCCGGATTTATTAAACGTTTTTGTACCCCAAATGCTTTGTTAACCCTGGCCGAATACCTTCAGGATTATGCCCCGGAGCATACTTACAAGAAAGGTTGGGAACTCATTCATAAAACATTGAAAAACGAACTCAAAAATCAGAAAAACCTTCCGGAAATAATCGAACGCTTAGAACAAATCAAACAAGGAAGGCGAGACTTATATTTTTAACCTAAGGCTGATTTTAAATCAGCCTTTTTTCTTTTGACGACATCGAAATACTATCCCATTAATTTCAAATTTGGGAAATCAGAGCAACCTTTTAAGTCGCTACACTAGTATTCATTTAAGGATATTTTTCACACCAAAACAACGTTGCTAATGGAAAAAACTTAAATTTGCAAAACCAATCAAATTAACCCATGTTACGATATTTCCGACATAAACGACTGCTCGATTTATTTCAGTTAACCGAAACTCTTTTCCGAGAAGACATATACAAAATCATAAACGAACAACTTAAGCTAACCATTCAGTCCGGAGCCAGAAATAACCCCTCGTTTCGCTCACGATTAGAGAGTTATGGCGTTAAGTGGTTTAAATTCAGGGGATTGGAAGAACTTGAATCTATTCCCATTAATACGAATCCGACTTTACCCCCGAACAACAAATATATAAAAGGACGCCAAATTGCTATGGCAGCTGCCTTCCAACGGTTTTTATCATGGCACGGCAATTACGGTAAAAAAGTGGTCTGGATAACTCCCAATAAAAGCCGGCTACTTCTTAGTGGACTTACTAGAAACAGTTACATAATCCCTTTCACCAATAATCTAGGATACATTGTTCAGGAGTTGCAAAACCAACAGAACTTTATTCTTGCAGCGCGTCCGGCTATATTATCGCAACTTGCTTTATATCTACAGCGAACCAATAATAAAACAATTCAACCCGACTTAATCATAGCGTTTAATCACGATATAACACAAGGTGCTGAAAAACTATTAAAAAGAGTTTTTGACTGCTCCATTGTTCGATTAATATCGGATTATTTTTACGGCTCAATGATTGCCACCTGCCGTTACGACTATTACCATTTGTATGAACCTCTTTCGTTACACGAAATTTTGGATGAAAGCGGCTTCCCCGTAACATCGGGTAGAGGGAGGTTAGTAACCACTCCACTTCACATTCAACATCCTGAATTGGTTCGCTATAATACCGGAATAGAAGTCATTGCCAACAAAAATTCAATTTGTCCGTGCGGACTCAGTTATAGGACGGTTGATGCCTTATCCTATACCACACGACCCTATATCATTGGAGAGAAAAAACAAAAATTGCTTCTTCCATTAGCGGAAGAGCTTCACTCCAACATTGTTGGAGTACGTTACGAACAAAATTTTCCTGGCGAAGTACTGATTTCCCTACTTGAATGCGAAAAGGGGAAATATACCCCATTCGATTACAGAGAATGGTTCGCTAAGTTTTGGGAGAAAAGCATTAAAATTCTGTTGATTGTGGACAACCGTCCTGAAATCCTGGGTGATAGTAGTCTTTCTACGTATAACATAACCACCAGTAGCCATGATTAAGCAAAAAAACATTGAAATTATCATCGAAAACACCGGAGAGCGAAAAAGATATCCTTTGGGGACTACTCTTCTTGAAATTGCTGCCGATATTAAATTGAACCTTAAACACAGAGCCATAGGCGCAATGGTTAATAACTCTTTAAAAGAGTTAGACTACGCCATTTTCAAACCTAAAACCGTAAGATTCATCGACTACACCCACCCGGATGGAATGAGGATGTATGTGCGCTCCCTAAGTTTCATACTCCTTAAGGCCGTAAAAAACCTTTATCCAAACCGACGACTTACCATTCAACACTCTGTTTCCAACGGCTACTATTGCGAATTTTATGATGAACCCAAAGAAATTTCCATCCCTGAAATAGTGGATATATTAACCGAAATGCGGCGAATAGTTGATGCCGATTTACCCTTTGTACGTGAAGAAATTCTTACTTCCGAGGCCATCGAAATCTTTCGTATCCAAAACGGCGAAGACAAAGCTAAACTTTTTGAAAACCGCAATTTAATGTATACAAGCGTGTATTGGCTCGATGGTTATGCCGATTACTTTTATGGGTATCTAGCCCCATCCACCGGATATATTCCAATATTCGATCTGTTTAAGTATTACGATGGAATGCTGCTTCGAGTTCCCTCTACCAGCGACCCCACCAATGTAGCCCCCATTGTATTACAGGACAAAATGTTTGATATATTTCGCGAACACAAAGAATGGAGCGAGATTATAGGAGTTAGTACCGTAGGTGAACTTAATGAGGTGAATCGGAAAGGGAAAATCACCGATCTAATAATGCTTAGCGAAGCTCTTCAGGAGCGAAAAATAATAAAGATTGTGGATATGATTCTGGGAAGAAATCCAATTCCCAGAATTATACTGCTAAGTGGTCCATCTTCTTCCGGTAAAACTACTACCGCCAAACGAATTGAAGTACAGTTACAGGTAATGGGGATATACCCACAAGTAATCTCCCTTGACAACTATTTCGTTGACCGAGAAAAAACACCACGCGATGAAAATGGCGAATACGATTTCGAAAACATAGAAGCACTTGATATAGAATTATTTAATCAACACCTTTTGAAACTACTGCAAGGTGAAGCTGTAGAGATTCCGAGATTTTCTTTTCAAACCGGACAACGCTCTTATTGTGGAGACTTCCTCCAAATGCGGAAAAATTCCGTGCTTGTAATCGAAGGCATTCATGCCCTCAATCCCCGTTTGACAAATCAAATACCGGATAAAGAAAAGTTCAAAATCTACGTTTCAGCTCTCACGGCTCTTTGCATGGATGCACACAACCGAATACCCACAACAGATAACCGTCTTATCCGCCGAATAGTGCGCGACTATCAGTACCGTGGTTATAGCGCTCAGGACACAATTAAACGTTGGCCAAGTGTTCGGCGAGGTGAGGAAAAATATATTTTCCCATTCCAGGAAGAGGCTGATGTAATGTACAATTCCGCATTGCTTTTCGAGTTGGGGGTTTTAAAGCAGTATGCCGAACCAATTCTTCGGGAGGTTTCGCCATTATGCCCGGAATATGCTGAAGCAACCCGATTGCTCAAATTTTTCTCTTATTTGTTGCCTATTCCCGAAAAAAATATACCACCAACAAGCATCTTGAGGGAATTTTTGTTTGGAAGCAGTTTTAAGTATCATTAACCATTGTAAAACGCTATTAGATAAAGTGTTATATAAAAATTTATTCAAGCAATTTTTTTGAATGAAATACAACGTCTAACGATAAAAATTTTCACCAACCCTATGAAAAATCCTTAAAAATTTGATTATTTGAAACAAATACTCTATTTTTACGTTGAAACTTAGGATGATTACCGAAACAATAGGCACGAAAACATGATTAAACCCTTACTATTAATTTTTAACATTTTAATCATCCTCATAATCAAGGCCATTTTCGGAGGCGTTGAAATAACACATACTTTCCCAAATCAAGTAAACTCCGGAAGCCGTTTTACCGTTCGGTTTACAATAAACAAAGGCGAAATAGATCGCTATGCCCGATTAACTATTGAACTGCCCAATGGTTTTAAAGCTACCCCAAGAGAAACACATGGAGGGCAATTTTCGTTCGAAGAGCAGAAGGCTATAATTCATTGGTTTAACCTCCCTTACGACGAAGTTTTAGAGGTGGCGATGAATATTGAAGTTGCTCCGCCTATTTCAGGAGAATTTACCATAACTGGATCGTTTCGATACATCGACAACAACAAAATTCAGGAAAAGGCAATAACACCCCATAAAATGAAAGTTGTTCAGGTGGAGGGAGTCACGGATTTATTGGCCTCGCAGCGATATAAATACGGAGATATAACACTGAAACCAATAGACTGTATTCGTCAGAAGCCCTACATGAACGAAGACAACGAAATAGTGGTTAATTTGCTGGTTAGTAAGGCAGATTTAACAAGTTTCGGGAAAATTGAAGAACAAATACCTCGAGGGTACAGGGCAGTTGCCAATAAAACAAAGGGAGCTATATTTCAGGTAACAGGCCGTACAGTAAAATTTTTGTGGATGGAATTGCCTAAAGATCCCAGCGATAAGCTGTTTATAGTTTCATACAAACTAATCCAAACCGAAGACTTTCCAAATCAGGCATTTATTATAAACGGTACATTTTCTTATTCCAAAGACGACCGAACCTATACCATAAACATAGCCGAACGTAATGTAGACTTGAATGCCTTTGAAGCCGATATGCTACAGACCGTTGAGTTGTCGAAAGAAGAACAGTTGGCCGAAATGGAGAAAGAAAAAAAGAACCGGAAAGTGGATGTTCTCTCTGATGAAGGTACGTTTACGGGAACCAAAGGGGTAGCCACCTCTGATCAAATAAGCAAAATTCTTTCCGAGGAAAAAACCTTCGAAGAAACTCTCACTCCGGAAGAACTTGCCCGTTATAAGAAATTGGCAGAAGCAAAGAAAACTCAGACCGAAGTTACTCCCCAACGCGATCAGATTGCCGGTGAGATTAAGCGACCCGAAATTGCTAATGTAAGCCTCCCCGACCGTGGAGTAACCTATCGGGTGCAGATTGCTGCCAGCCACAAACTTGTTCGGAAAGATTATTTTAAACGATTCAATATTCACGAACCTGTTCAGGTTGAACTTCATGAAGGATGGCATAAATACACGGTTGGTAACTTTACAATTTACAAAGATGCCCGAGATCACCGTAACAAGATTTGGGCTACAACCCCAATTACCGATGCGTTTGTTTGTGCTTATAACAACGGAGTTAGAATAACAGTTCAGGAAGCGTTAATGATTGCAAATCAACAATGGTTTAAATAAAATTCAATGAATCTGAAGATATTTTGCAAACTGTTCTTAGTAGCTGCATTAACCACAACGGCATTTTCATTGAAGGCACAAATCGATGAAGAATACGAAACATTGTTGCTAACAGAAGATGAAGAGCCTTTAGATCTCTTCAAAAGTGCATTTAAACCTGTTTTTGGATTCGGACAAGGGATTTTTTCATTCTATGGAGATATTAACTCAAACTACAACAATCCTTTAGTCGGTAATAGAGGCAACTTGATAAGCATTTCCAGATCGCTAGGGCGCTATTTTGATGTTGATCTTTATGCCCTCTTTGGTAAAATTTCAGCCTATCAAAGAAACCTAGAAGATTTATCCCAAAACCGAAATTTTCAATCCGATCTATTTATGGGAGGAGCAGCTATTAGTTACAACTTCAATCATTTGTTGCTTCGCAAGCGTCCGTTTCATCCATATATTTCGTTAGGTGTTCAAACTGTTCAATTTTCTCCCAGGGGCGATAGGGAACATAACGGACAGCCGTATCAATACCATCCCGATGGAACCATACGCCTACCCGATGGAACCATAGTGCCACGGGATTACGGCTACGAAACCAATCTTCGTGAAGTAAATCTTGAAAATAAAGATTATTCGCTAATGTCGTTTGCGATACCGTTGGAACTAGGTTTAAATTTGGCTGTAACCGACCGGTTGACATTACGATTTGCCAATGCAACCAGCTTTTCCTTCACCGATTATATCGATGATCGAAAAGCAAAAAATGGTTTCTATAAAAACGATATCATAAATTACGCCTACGTTTCATTACGCCTCGATCTATTTAGTCCGCAAAGTGAAATTGCGGCCGTTGAGCAGTTCAAAAACCTGAAGTTTGTTGTTACCGACGGAGAGGATGAAGATGGCGATGGTGTTGATGATTTTAACGACGAATGCCCCCATACACCTAAGGGAATTATTGTGGATTTCCGCGGTTGTCCGATCGATAGCGACGGCGATGGTGTTCCAGATTATCGCGACGAACAACCAAACACCCCACGTGATGCTATTGGTATCGGCCCAACAGGCGTTCGATTAACAACGTATCATATGGTAGCATTGCTTTTCGACCCAAAGGCCGTTGAGCGGCGACATCTGGCTACCTATTATTCGGAACAACGTCAGCAGGTAACACGAAAAAAATACGACAAAATGCCTGCTAAATTCAAGCAGTTTGATGTAAATAACGATGGCTGGATATCACCCACAGAGTTACGTCAGGCTATTGATAAAGTGTTCGATTTCAAATCAAACCTTTCGGTGGACGATGTTAACGAACTACTGGAATATTTCTGGGTGCAGTAATCTATTTTTATTTCAACCGAAGTTCGGAAAACCTTCTTTTCCCAAAAATAAAGTATTGAAATACAATACTATTTCTCAGAATTTCTTTGGGGAGGGAAATGTTTTTTCTCCACAAAAGTGAGTTATATTGGTTTCGCATTCGGAAGAAATCGCGGTAAGCTTTGATAACCGACTTTGCGAAGTTAAACTTTCGTTGAAGAAT
The DNA here is from genome assembly GCA_937981765.1 of uncultured Bacteroidales bacterium. Classification (GTDB taxonomy): domain Bacteria; phylum Bacteroidota; class Bacteroidia; order Bacteroidales; family Salinivirgaceae; genus JAAYQU01. The sequence goes on along the minus strand of CALJOM010000007.1, from coordinate 185,113 downwards.
AAAAATGCCACAAGCTCCCGAATCATAAAAAATTCGGATAAGGAAAATTTTTATCCACTTTTTACGAGGAAGATTTTTATAAAGAAGCAGAAGATTATTTCTGTAATTGAGGTAGATTTTTAGCGGGTTTTCATTTGGGAGAGTTCCTCCACCAACGTGATAAACTACCGATTCGGGCGTGAAATAGATTTTATATCCAAGGTTTTTCAAGCGCCAACATAAATCAATTTCTTCCATGTGCGCAAAAAAATTGTCGTCGAAGCCACCAACATCGTGAAATAAACGGCTCTTAATAAACATACAAGCCCCACTTGCCCAAAAAATAGGTATCGACGAGTCGTACTGATTGTTATCTTCTTCCAACGTTGTTAGAATTCTTCCACGACAAAACGGGAACCCCAAATAATCGATGAATCCACCCGCCGCACCTGCGTATTCGAACATTTTAGGTTTGGCAACCGACAATATTTTAGGAGCAACAACTGCAATATCGGCATTGTTTTCAAGAATAGAAATGGGAGCTTTTAACCAATTTTGGGTAACCTCTACATCAGAATTAAGTAAAACATAATATTGCGCAGCAATTTTTTTTAGTCCCAGATTGTAGCCTCCTGTAAAACCGTAATTTTTATCAAGTTTTATCAGCCCAGTTTGAGGAAATTCTTTTTCAATCCAAGAAATAGAACCGTCGGTAGAACCATTATCAATAACCCAGATTTTAGTGTCCGGTAAATCAGAGTTTTGATAAAGAGTGGGCAGGTATTTTTTAAGAAAACTTTCGCCGTTCCAGTTCAGTATGACAATGGCAATTTTTGTTAGCATATAAACAATTTAATCCCAAAAGTATTGTTTTTTATTTTTTTGACCAAACTAACCTCATGAGCCAGCCGGCGGAAACAGACGACACATTTTATTTGATAGATATGAAAGAGATAAAAACGTTAAATAGTTAAAATTTATTTTGAAACCCTTACTGCAAGCCAGAATAATTTTGCTTTTCGCTTGACGATTATAGAATAATTTCCTATCTTTAAGATTCGACACAAAACAGAGTACTAAATATGAATTTTACAGAGCTGGAGATTCAAAATATTGAAAATGAATTAGAGGAAATCATAAACGCCTTTCAAAATCGAGGAACTGAGCAGGACAAAGAGGAAATTAGGAGAGCATTCAGATTCGCTTACGATGCCCATTTCCCAATACGCAGAAAATCTGGTGAGCCTTACATAATACATCCCATAAATGTGGCAAAAATATGTGCGCAGGAATTGAACATGGATAAAAATGCGCTTATTGCCGCTTTGTTGCACGATGTGGTGGAGGACACAGATATTACCATTGATAATGTCCGCGAAAACTTTGGGAGCGATGTGGCTAATCTTGTTGAAGGCTTAACCAAGATTAGTGGCGCTATGAACAATATGTACGATTCTGCTCAAATAGAAAATTTCCGGAAGATATTTATTAGCATGGCTCAGGATTATCGGGTAATCCTAATTAAGCTTGCTGACCGTTTACATAACATTCGCACACTCGATTCATTAGCAAGGCACAAACAACTTAAAATAGCTTCAGAAACACTAATAATCTATGGCCCTTTAGCCGAACGACTCGGACTATATCGAATCAAAACCGAATTGGAAGATAATGCATTCAGAATTTCCCAACCTCAGGAATACGCTAAAATTGCACAAAAACTAAAAGATACTGAGCAACAACGTATTTTGTTGATTAATAAATTTAGTCTTCCGATTGCAGCAAAGCTTACGGAACAAAGGTATGACTTTGAAATTGATGGTCGTCCGAAAAGCATTTACAGCATTTACAAAAAAATGGTGCGAAAAAAAATACCTTTCGAAGAAATTTACGATATCTATGCCATCAGAATTATTTTTGAACCCAAAGAAAATGAAGGCACCGAAAAAGAGCAGTGCTTAAAAATATATTCTTATATAACCGACTGTTACAAGCCACATCCTACGCGTTTTCGAGATTGGCTAAGCAATCCCAAGGAAAATGGCTATGAGGCTCTGCACTCTACTGTTATGGGACCTACAGGGCAATGGGTTGAAGTGCAGATAAGATCGTACCGCATGAATTCCATCGCCGAAAATGGAATTGCTTCCCATTTTCTTTACAAAGGATGGCAATCCAATGAAGTTAAGCTGGAAAAGTGGCTGTCGATGATTAAAAAGGTTTTGACCAGCGATGCTCAGGTTGACGTTTCGAGCACGTCAGAATACTTGACTTCCATGATCAAAAACAGCGAAATAGTTGTTTTTACACCTAAAGGTGAACATTTCTATCTTCCCGATGGCGCAACGGTTCTCGATTTTGCTTATGCCTTAGGACCACAGATTGGAGAAAAAGCGGCTTTGGCAATAGTTAACCATGAACAACGACCTCTGAATTTTAAACTTCGGTCCGGTGATCAAGTCAAAATTATCACAGCAACCGTTCAGAAACCCACCCATGAGTGGGTAAATTATGCAACCACAGTAAATGCTTTAACGCAAATTCGCAGGTTTTTGCACGAAGAAGCAGAACAATTAGCTCCCAAGGGTGAGGCCAAAATTAAAGAGCTTTTAGAGAAACTTCAAATAAAGTTCACCGAACGAATTATTGAAAAACTTCGGCAACATTATCAGATTTCTGAAAACGATCCTCATATATACGTTTTAGCAAAAGTAGCTCAAGACAACCTTGATTCGGAGAGCTTTAAGCAAATTTTGAAGAAATATACCCAAGAACGTAAGATAAATTTTTTCCAGTTCATTCTATCTCGAGAAGACGAGAAAAAAGATAAATCCCAGCGAAAGCAATATGTCCCGGCCGAATGTTGCATTCCAATCCCTGGGGACGATGTCGTGGGGTATGAATTAGTGCCAGGAGTGATTACCATACACAAGGTAGGGTGTTCGGTAGCCATGGATTTGAATGCTAAGCATGGCGATAAAATTGTGCCGGTATCATTTCTGAAAGAAGAACACAAGGCGTTTATAGCTGAACTTACTTTTGAAGGGATCGACCGTGTCGGAATTGTTCGGGACTTAACGAATGTTTTAAGTACGGATTTGAATATTAACATTCGCGAAATATACTTTCGAGCCTATGATGGTATTTTTGAAGGTTCGATAAAGTTATACACAAGAAATGTTCAGGATTTGGAAAATGTAATATCGAAACTTAAGAAAACCAAAGGGGTAAATAAAATCAACCGAAAATGACACGTTTTTTTCCTAAATACAAAAAAAAAAACTATCTTTAGCAAACCCAAACAGCAAAACGAAATTGCCATGAGTTATCTGAAATTTGAAAAAAGCCAATTAACCAACCTGGAATTCGCCCTGCGAAGGGAATTTATACGAACAAACCGTTCAGGAGCTTATGGTTCCACCACAATAATTAATTGTAATACCCGGAAATACCATGGATTACTGGTTTGTCCGGTTGATGCATTCAATAACGAGCGGTTTGTTTTGTTAAGTATGTTGGATGCCTCTGTTGTTTTCAACGGATATGAGTTTAACCTCGGAATCAGAAAGTATAGTGGAGGGTATTTTGAACCCAAAGGCCATAAATATATTGATGAACTTACAACCGATACCTTGCCTAAACTTTTATACAATGTGGGAGGTGTTAAAATTATTGTGGAACAAGTGCTCGATGATGAAGATTTCAGAGTTTTGAGCAAGTACACAATCATAGAGTCACCAAAAACACTTACACTACGATTAAAGCCTTTTTTGGCATTTCGCAATATACACAAATTATCGAAAGCTAACCTTGATGCTAATGTTCGTCCTGAAATAATCGAAAATGGTATTCGAATTCGCATGTACGACGGCTTCCCATACCTTTACATGCAAGTGAACAAAAAACCCGACTTTGTTCATATGCCCGATTGGTACTATAACGTTGAATATCCAATGGAGCAGGAGAGAGGGTACGAATACCAGGAAGATCTATTCACACCGGGATTCTTCGAGATACCTCTTAAAAAAGGAGAATCTGTTGTGTTTTCTGCTGGCACGGAAGAATTGCCTGTTTCTAAAATCAGACGTAGGTTTACATTGATTGAGACCAACAGAATCCCAAGGTACAATTTTGAAAATTGCCTTTATAATGCTGCTCAGCAATTTATTGAAAAAAGGAAAAAATCAACCTATGTTATTTCAGGATACCACTGGTACGATGCCCGCACCCGAGATGCCTTTATTGCTGCACCGGGATTAACTTTGGCATCTAATAATCCGCAAACCCTTATAAATATTTTAGATACTGCCCAAAACAAGTTATCGAATGGCGTTTTTCCACCTTTATTGAATAAGAAAGTGGAAAATTATTGTCCGAGTGCCGATACCCCTTTATGGTTTATTTATGCAATTCAGCAACTGCAAGATTGGGTGTCGCCACAGTTTATAGCCAACAAATATTGGTCTGCCATTAAAAGTATCATTGCCAGCTATTACAATGGTATGGATTGCGGTATAAAAATGAGCAACCATTGCCTGATATATATAGCTGAGGAAAATTACCCTCAGACGTGGATGGATGCAGTGGTGAAAAACAAACCGGTAACTCCGCGTAGAGGTTTTGCGGTAGAGGTAAATGCGTTATGGTACAATGCACTGATGTTTAGTTTAGAAATTGCCAAAGTAGCAAAAGATACGGAATTCCTTCAAACCTATAGTCATATCCCCGCAGTCACCAAAGATTCGTTTATTCAAAAGTTTTGGTTGCCCGAAGGATATCTTGCAGATTTTTGCACTACCCATCAGCCCGATAAATCGATACGCCCCAATCAAATTATTGCAGCAGCATTGCCATACAGCATGCTCAGCGAAACCCAAAAAATGGATGTTATACAAACTATTAAACACAAGCTGCTAACCCCAAAAGGATTACGAACACTCGAACCTGCTGATGAGCGCTATTGTCCATATTTCATTGGAAGTCCTGATGAACGTGAAAAAGCCTTGCATCAGGGAACTGTTCATCCATGGCTGCTTGAGTTTTATGCGAAGGCTTTGGTTTCTGTATACCAGAAAGATGCACTTCCTGAACTCAACAAACTCTTTTTCGGTTTTGAAAATGATATGCTTACAGCAGGAATAGGCACCATAAATGAAGTATACGACGGCGATCCACCCCATGAACCTAGAGGTGCTATATCTCAAGCATGGAGTGTTGCAGCTGTGCTTCAAATTAAAATGTTGATGGATAATCTTGTTGCTAACCAATTATAAAACTGCAAAAAATTAGTTCCATGAGAGTATTAATGTTTGGTTGGGAATTTCCGCCCCATATTGCTGGAGGTTTAGGGACAGCCTGTTATGGATTAACACGAGGGCTTGCCTATCACGGAGTTAAAGTCGACTTTGTGGTTCCAAAGGTGTATGGCGACGAAGACCAAAGCCAAATTAAGCTTCACTCTGCCGAAGAGGTCGAGTTTTCCGAACGAAGGTTTAGTTTTGGCAAATTCTATGAACAAATGCGGTATTTTGAAATAGGGTCGAATATTGTACCCTATTTATCGCCAGAGGAATTTAGCATTTTGGTTGGAGAAGATATCGATAAAGACTCTACAAAAACCGAAAAAATTTTAGGCAGAAAGTTTCGATTTTCAGGCAAATACGGAGCAGATCTTATGCTGGAAGTAAGCCGTTATGCTGTAGTTGCTGCGGCATTGGCTCAGGAGCTAGATTTCGATTTAATCCATGCTCACGACTGGTTGACTTATGCTGCCGGAGTTGCCGCTAAAAGAGCTACCGGAAAACCCCTTGTTGTTCATATTCACGCTACTGAATTTGACCGTAGCGGAGAAAACGTAAATCAACAGGTGTACAATATCGAACGAATGGGAATGATGGAAGCCGATTTGGTTATTTCCGTCAGTAATTTTACCCGGCAAATAGTGATTAGCCGCTATGGAATTTCACCAGAAAAGGTTATCACAGTGCATAATGCGGTAGAAGCCGACGAGCGTGAACGAGAGGTTTATAAAAAACATCTGCCGGAAAAAATTGTGACATTTTTAGGCAGAATCACCTACCAGAAAGGTCCCGACTATTTTGTACAGGCGGCTGTTAAAGTACTACAGAAGGATATCAACGTTCGATTTGTAATGGCTGGTTCCGGCGATATGCTCAATCGGATAATACACAACGTTGCCGCACTCGGAATAGCCGATAAGTTTCACTTTACAGGATTTTTGCGAGGTCCTGAGGTTACGAAAATGTTTGCCATGAGCGACGTTTATGTTATGCCCTCAGTTTCGGAGCCTTTTGGGATTTCGCCTTTGGAAGCCATGCGGAGCAATGTGCCTGTAATTATAAGTAAACAATCTGGAGTTGCAGAGGTATTGAAACATGCAATCAAAATCGATTTCTGGGATGTGGATGCCATGGCCGATTCCATCTATGGATTGATTCATTATCGGGCATTACCCAGAATGTTTAAAAATTTTGGCAAGGCTGAGGTTGATAATTTAAAATGGGATAACTCCGCTGCCAAAGTAATACAAGTTTATCAAAAAGCGTTGGAATTGAGGAAATAAAAAAATAACCAAATAACTGAGTCATTATGAAAAAGGTTTGTATCTATTTTCAGGTTCATCAGCCCTTTCGTTTAAGAACCTACAGGTTCTTCGATATAGGGCTAAATCACAACTATTTTGACGATTATGCCAACCGAAATTATATACGACGTATAGCCGAACGTTGCTATTTACCTGCCAATCAACTACTATATGACCTTTTGACAAAACATAAAGGGAAATTCAAGGTAGCCTTCTCTTTATCGGGGACTTTCATCGATCAGATGCTTGAATATGCCCCCGATGTGCTCGAATCGTTTCAACGATTGGCGAAAACAAAGAAAGTGGAGTTTCTGGCCGAAACTTACGCTCACTCCTTGGCATCACTAAAAGATAAGGCAGAATTTCACGCACAAATAAGAGCCCATACTCGAAAAATTGAAGAATTATTTGGCTACAAACCAAAAGTTTTTCGCAATACCGAGCTTGTTTACTCCAATCAGATCGGGGCTGATGTATTCGAACTAGGCTTCGATGGAGTATTGGCTGAAGGAGCTAAACACATCCTTGGATGGAGGAGTCCGAATTTTGTTTATGTAAATCCGGTATGTCCAAAGCAAAAGGTGCTGCTTCGCAATTATAAACTCAGCGATGATATAGCATTTCGATTCTCCAATCAAAGCTGGGACCAGTGGCCATTGACAGCAGAGAAGTATGTTTCATGGCTCTTAAACATCGAGTCCAAAGAGGAGATTATTAATATATTCATGGATTATGAAACCATTGGTGAACACCAACGTTCAGAAACAGGAATATTCGATTTTCTTCGTTATTTGCCATCCGAAATACTTAAACATCCCCAGGAATTGGAATTTGTTACTCCATCAGAGGCTATAAGGCAACTTCAGCCAATTTCGCCCATAAGTGTTGACTATCCTACCTCATGGGCAGACGAGGAAAGGGACCTTACGGCCTGGCTTGGAAACGACTTGCAACAAGATGCATTCAACAAGCTTTATGAAATGCAGGAATTTATAAATAACCATCCCGATTCCGAAATTAAAAAAATTTACCGATATTTGCAGGCCAGTGATCATTTTTATTACATGTCAACCAAATGGTTCTCGGATGGTGAAGTACACAAATATTTCAACCCTTTTGGGTCACCCTATGAAGCGTATATCAACTTCCGAAACGTTCTTAACGATTTTATGTTGTACACTGGATTCACATGCGATGTGCGACATGAAGTTGAACGATTAACCAAAATCAACCGACGCCAGGAAGAGATCATCAGGGAACTTAAACATTTGTTGAGTATTAACACAAAATCAACCAAGAAGAAAACAACAACCAAAGCAGTAACTGAATCAATAATAAGCGAGCCTAAAAACGAAAAATCTACACCAAAGAAAACCGTAAAAAAAGAAACTCCTATCGCCGCTAAGAAAACTAAGACACCAACCGTTAAGAAGTCGACAACCATTAAAAAATCAAAGGATCAATAGGAGTGTCGAGCTATAAATTAATGAAGAGCTGTGACCTCTTAATAAAATTTAGGGGGACAGCTATCCCTTTGTCAATTAACGAAACAATTAAAACATAAAAACGATGAATCAAGGTCAGAAAAAACCGGATTTTATTTTTGAGACCAGTTGGGAGGTCTGCAATAAAGTAGGAGGAATTTACACTGTTGTTAGTACAAAATCGATCGAGCTTGCTAAGGCTGTCGATGCAAAAATTATTTACATCGGTCCCGACAACGCTCGTCAATCTAACGATCACGTTGAATTTAAAGAAGACAAGAGTTTATTTGCATCTTGGATATCTGCGTCTCGGGAGAAGGGGTTTCGAATTCGAATTGGTCGGTGGCAAATTCCGGGAACTCCAACAGCCATCTTAATTGATTATACACCCTTTATTGCCAAAAAAGATGAAATTTTTACCGAACTGTGGGAAAATTATAAAGTGGATTCTATTACTGGGGGATGGGATTTTATTGAACCAGCCTTATTTGGATATGCTGCCGGACAAGTAATAGAAGATTTCTGCCGTTACAACCTTTCTCCAAGGTTAAATGTTATCGCAAATTTTCATGAATGGATGACGGCTGCTGGTGTATTATACCTTGAGAAGTATGCTCCCTATATTTGCACAATGTTTACAACCCATGCTACCATGGTAGGGCGTTGTATTGCCAGCAACAACCAACCACTTTACAAATACCTGAAGGAGTTTTCGGCCGATGCCAAAGCTCAGGAATTCAATGTGGTAGCCAAACATTCGCTCGAGAAAAACGGAGCTTTAGTAGCCGATGTTTTTACTACAGTAAGTGAATCTACAGCCTTAGAATGTGAATATTTTCTCGGCAGAAAAGTAGATGTGCTTACTCCCAACGGCTTTGAAGACAACTTTGTACCACAGGGAGAAGAATATCCAAGAAAGAGAAAAGTAGCACGCGAAAAAATATTCAAAATTGCCAAAGCCCTTACTGGTAATACCTTCCCCGATGATTCGCTGATAGTTGTAAATTCCGGACGTTATGAGTTTCGTAACAAAGGAATAGACCTGTTCATAGATTCTATTGCAGAATTAAAGAATCAGAATCGGAATGGGAAAAAAGTTGTGGCGTTAATCCTTGTTCCCGCTCATCATGATGGTCCGAGATACGATCTTTTGCAACGTTTAGATAAGAATGAAGAAGGCTCTGCATTACCCAATCCGTTTCATACCCACAACTTACACGACTTTTATAACGATGCTGTAATTCGAAGAATTAATGAAAAGGGGTTGGGGCAACCGGAAGATATAGCCATTATTTTTGTGCCCTGTTATCTAAATGGTAAAGATGGTATCTTTAATTTACCGTACTATGATGTGTTGATTGGTGCCGATCTGACAGCTTTCCCATCGTATTACGAGCCTTGGGGATACACTCCGTTAGAGTCTATTGCTTTCAGCATACCAACCATCACCACAACTTTAGCTGGATTCGGACAATGGGTTCTAAAGCAAAAATCTCTTTACGACGGCAACGATATTATTTCTGGGACTCTTGTTGTTGAACGGAATGAAGACAATGCTGAAACAGTTGTTGAAACTATTACTCAAACGATTGTACAATATCTAAGTTTCACTCAAGAACAAATAGAACTAAGCCGCACTAATGCCAAGCAGATTTCAAATAAGGCACAATGGTCGGAATTTATAGTTCATTATTTGGAAGCATACAGTATTGGACTAACCAAAAACGTTGAACGGTACAAACTTGTAGAACCCACCGTATTTAAAAAACCAGTTGAGGTTAAAATTGATGTACGTTCTAACGAACCATCATGGCGTAAAATGCGAATTTTAACCAATATTCCCAAGAAAATTGAAGGGATGGTTGATTTAGCTATGAATGTATGGTGGTCGTGGAACTACGAGGCAAGTCAACTTTTCAAATTTATCGACAAAGATCTGTGGGAGAAGAGCAAAAAGAACCCATTGGTATTACTTAACAACACATCTCAGGAACGACTGCTCCAACTTCAGTCCGATTCTGAATTCATGGGTTTGTATACCAAAGTATACGGCAGGTTTCAAGACTACATGGCTGATAGCGTTGAACCGTCACCATCCATTGCTTATTTTAGCATGGAATATGGTTTGAACGACAATATAAACATTTATTCCGGTGGCCTTGGAATTCTTGCCGGAGATTATCTCAAGGAAGCCAGCGATTCCAGAATCAATATGGTTGGTGTTGGCTTAATGTATCGGAAAGGATATTTCACTCAACAACTTAACATAAACGGTGAACAAATTGCTGTATTAGAAGATCAAGATTTGAACAATATTCCAGCAGTTCCGGTTCGCGATAAAGATGGGAACCTTCTTTTGGTTACCGTTTATATGCCAGCCCGACCTGTGAAATTGAGAGTTTGGGAAATAGCCGTTGGGAGAATTAAACTCTATTTGCTTGATTCTGATTTGGCCGATAATAATGAGCTCGATAGAACTATCACCCATCAACTCTATGGTGGCGACTGGGAAAACAGACTAAAACAAGAAATTGTTCTTGGTTTCGGCGGTATCAGACTTCTACGCGCTTTGGGAATTGAGTCCGATGTTTATCATCTCAATGAGGGACACGCAGCCTTTACCAATCTTGAGCGAATGTGTAACCTTATTGAAGAAAAACATCTAAGTTTTGAAGAGGCATTGGAGGTAGTTCGTCATAGTAGTTTATTCACCACACATACCCCCGTACCTGCCGGACACGATGCTTTCTCGGAAGAGCTTATGCGTATGTATATCCGCCATACACCCGAAAGACTACATATCTCCTGGGATCAGTTTATGGATCTCGGCCGATGGAATCCTGGAAATGTCAACGATAAATTCTCAATGAGTGTCTTGGCCACAAACTTGTGCCAGGATGTTAATGGGGTTAGCGAATTGCATGGCAAAGTTTCGCGCGAAATGTTTGTGGATCTATATAAAGGATATTTCCCCGAAGAAATTCACATTGGTCATGTTACCAACGGTGTTCATTATCCTACTTGGACAGCCAAGGAATGGCGACAATTGTATGAAGAAAAGTTTGGTCCTCAGTTTTTAACCGATAATTCGAATCCTGCCTATTGGGAGAAAATCTATGAAGTGGACGATGAAATTATCTGGGAAAAACGCCAAATTTTACGTAAAAAATTGGTGGAATATATCAAAGCTCGCTATAAAAACAACTGGATTAAAAGAAACGATAATCCTAGACGACTACAGAAAGTATTAAATTCAATAGACGACAACGTTCTAACTATCGGTTTTGCACGACGTTTTGCAACCTACAAGCGTGCCAATCTTTTATTCTCCGACCTTGAGCGATTGGCTAAATTGGTTAACAATCCTGAGCATCCTGTGCAGTTTATCTTTGCAGGGAAAGCACACCCGCACGATAAACCGGGGCAGGATTTAATAAAGCAGATTGTTGAAGTTAGCCGCCGACCTGAATTTATCGGGAAAATCATCTTCATAGAAAATTACGATATTCAACTTGCTAAGAGACTCGTAAAAGGGGTTGACATTTGGTTAAATACACCTACAAGACCTTTAGAAGCTTCTGGGACCAGTGGTATGAAGGCAACTCTAAATGGTGTGTTAAACTGTAGTGTGCTCGACGGTTGGTATTTGGAAGGCTACAGACCGGGAGCCGGTTGGATGCTTACCGATGAGATAACCTATACAAACCCTGATTTCCAGAATGAGCTTGATGCTCTTGAACTATACGACATTCTTGAAAATCAGATAATCCCTCTCTTCTACAAACGTAACGAGAAGGGAATTCCGGTGGAATGGATTCGTACAATTAAAAACAGCATAGCTCAAATAGCGCCTCACTACACTACTAGTCGTATGATTAACGACTATATGAAGAAATATTATGTGCCATTAACCATGCGTCATCGTAAAGTTACAGCGGATGATTACGCGGTGGCAGCCCGTTTGGCTTCATGGAAAAAACAGATGTTACTTCGCTGGAATCAGGTTGAAGTAATATCGATAGATTTCCCAGATAGTACAAAAAAGGATTTTTTCTTGGGACAACCTTATCACGGTGAACTTATGCTTGATTTGAAAGATGTTAGCCCTAATGAAATTGCTGTAGTTGTAGTGCTAACCAAGCAAAAGGAGAATGGTGAGCGCAGAATTGAAGCCACTTATGAAATGGAATTAGTTAAACTAATGGATACACTTGCCTTTTATTCTGTTAATATAGAGCTGGTAAATCCGGGTATGTATGAATATTCTATTCGTCTAGCTCCTAAACACTCCGATTTAGTCTATCCCATGGATTTTAATCTTGTTAGGTGGATATAAATCTGATTGAGAATAATTCTATTGGAAAGCCCTGATATATAAAAGACTTTTTTCTTAAGTGAAAATACTAAATCTCCATAGTAAGCTAAAATCGTTCGTTTACTTGACAAACCCACCCTCTCTATGATCTTACATCATTAGATACTCACGTAATTTTTTAGATTGGCGTAATATTAACCGTTCCTTTTGATTGGATGTATGCTACCACAGATTTTGAAATTAGTTTCAGTAGTGTGCCCTTTAATAAGGGCCGCATTAAATCAAAGGTAACTGTTTTGAAAAGTAAATTTTGCTAACCTCTATACATGACTACGATGTTAATTTCTTATCAAAGAAAAAGGCTGCTTAAGCAGCCTTTTTCTTTGATAGTAAAATCAAATCTAGACTTCGTAACCATATTCTTTAAGAATTTCACGCACCTGGTCGGGCGATACACGTCCGTAAGTTTTTTCCCCAACCAAAACCACGGGAGCTAGGCCACAAGCACCAACGCAACGCAGGCAGTTGAGCGAAAATTTTCCATCGGCACTGGTTTCGCCAACATCAAGTTTCAAAAGACGCTTAAATTCATCGAGCACTTTATCGGCACCACGAACGTAACAAGCTGTTCCGGTACACAGAGATATTGGGTACTGTCCGCGTGGTATCATGGTGAAGAAGGAATAGAAGGTTACCACACCATATACTTTGGCTACCGGAATATTTAGTTCTTGTGCCACAACTTCCTGAACTTCTGCAGGTAGGTATCCAAATATTCCTTGAGCTTTATGAAGTACATTGATCAATTCACCGGGATCGTTGTTGAACTCACGGCAAACTGCCTTTAATTGTTCAACTTCTGAGCGTTTTAACGCTACTCTTGATTCTGCCATATTGATATAATGTTTAGGTTACAAAATTAGTCTTTAATTTTAATCTTAGGTGAACGGTCGTGATAATGAGTATGTAGCAATTCATGGGCTTTATGACTCATGGGTTTGCCTAGGAATTTTTCATATAACTCGATTATCATCGGGTTTTCATGCGACTTACGTATAGGTTTGTTAGCATCTTCGCGATAAAGGGCTGCAGCGCGTTTTGCCAAAATTTCGGAATTTCCGTGATGTAGTGGTTGTCCTCCTCCGCCAACACAACCTCCTGGGCAGGCCATAATCTCGATAGCATGGAATTCTGATTTGCCTTTTCTAATGTCTTCTAATAATTTACGGGCATTTCCTAAACCATGTGCAATTCCAATTTTTACTTTAAAACCGTTGAAATCAACTTCGGCAGCACGAATTCCTTCTAAACCACGTAGTTGTTCAAAGTCAACTTTATCGAGCTTTTTACCGGTGTAAACCTCATAAGCCGTTCTACAGGCAGCTTCAATTACACCACCAGTTGCACCAAAGATTACGCCTGCTCCAGTTGATTCACCTAATGGATTATCAAAATCTTCATCGGGCATATTGTTCAAATCCATATTGGCCTCTTTAATGAGGTGGGCTAACTCTCGGGTTGAAATTGAGAAGTCGACATCTGGGTTCCCATCGGTTTTAAATTCGTCGCGCTGGCATTCATATTTTTTCGCCAAACATGGCATAATGGAAACTACAACCATGTCTTCGCGTTTTACGCCAATTTTATCGGCAAAATAGGTTTTTGCAATGGCTCCAAACATTTGCTGTGGCGAACGTGCTGTTGACGGAATATCTAACAAATCAGGGAATTGTTGTTCGAAGAAATTAACCCAACCCGGACAGCATGATGTCAATATGGGTAGCTTTGTGGGTTGTCCGTTCAGATGTTTTGTCAATCGGTCTAAAAGCTCTGTACCTTCTTCAAGAATTGTAAGGTCAGCAGCAAAATCGGTATCGAAAACGTAGTCGAAGCCTAAGCGGCGAAGTGCGGCAACCATTTTACCGGTTACAAGTGTTCCGGCGGGCATTCCGAACTCTTCACCCAGCGCAGCACGAACTGCCGGAGCTGTTTGTACCACAACTACTTTTTTCGGGTCGGCAAGGGCTCGAACCAGTTCCGGAGTGTGGTCTACTTCAGTTAAAGCACCGGTAGGACAAACAGCCACACACTGTCCGCAGTAGGTACATGTCGATTTAATTAAATCCATTTCGAAAGCCGGAGCAACCGCTGACATAAATCCACGATTAATAGCACTTAATGTGCCAACTGTTTGAACATCGTTACACATAGTTTCGCAACGGCGACACATAACGCATTTATCCAAATCTCGTATGATCGATGGAGAAAAGTCTTTTTTGTAGGTTGACATCTCCGCTATTTCTTCATTGTGAATTTTACGTACTCCAAGTTTAATAGCTAAATCTTGAAGTTCGCAACGTCCTGATTTAGGGCAAATCAAACAATCTTTAGGATGATCCGATAGTAAAAACTCAAGAACAGTGCGACGAGCATTTAATACGCGCATGGTATTTGTGCGTACAACCATTCCTTCTGTTACGTTGGTAGAGCAGGAGGGGGCAAGATTTTTTCGTCCTTCTACCTCTACAACACAAATACGGCATCCGGCAGGTTTGTTTTCAATACCCATATGCTCCAGATTCATGTAACAGAGCACTGGTATATCAATGCCTAGCTTTTTAGCAGCTTTGTAAATGGTAGTCCCTACGGGAACTTCTACGGGTTTGTTATCTATGGTTAATTTTACAAATTGCATGTTTAGTTTCC
This sequence comes from uncultured Bacteroidales bacterium, assembly GCA_937981765.1. Taxonomy (GTDB): domain Bacteria; phylum Bacteroidota; class Bacteroidia; order Bacteroidales; family Salinivirgaceae; genus JAAYQU01. Next base: position 170,025 of record CALJOM010000007.1, on the reverse strand, counting down.
TCCCTATTGAATGAATATTGCATCAAATTTACATTTTTCAATACAAGCGCCGCATTTAATACAGATTGCGGGATCAATTTTATGAACCGACTTGCGTTCTCCAGAAATTGCACCCACTGGACAAACACGGGCGCAGGCAGTACACCCAACGCAATTCTCGGCCCTAATTACATATTGCATTAAATCTTTGCATACTCCGGCACGACATTTTTTCTGGTCTACGTGTTCTATATATTCATCCCAAAAGTTATCGATGGTTGAAAGAACAGGGTTGGGAGATGTTTGGCCTAAGCCACAAAGGGCTGTGTCTTTAATTACCCGGCTCATGTTTTGAAGCAATTCGATATCTTCTCGGGTTCCATTCCCTTTACAGATTTTCTCGAGGGTTTCGTGCAAACGTTTATTGCCAATTCGACAGGGGGCACATTTTCCACACGATTCTTCTACGGTAAATTCGAGGTAGAATTTAGCAACGGCCACCATACAGTCGTCCTCATCCATAACAATCATACCTCCCGAGCCCATCATAGACCCTGCTGCTATAAGGGTGTCAAATTCAATGGGAGTGTCGAGGTGTTTTTCGGTTAAGCAACCTCCGGATGGCCCTCCGGTTTGAACAGCTTTAAATTTTTTCCCATCTTTAATGCCTCCGCCAATTTCAAAAATAACCTCTCGGAGGGTGATTCCCATCGGAACTTCAATTAATCCCACATTGTTAATTTTACCGGCTAACGCAAATACTTTGGTTCCGGGCGATTTCTCTGTTCCTATTGAGCGAAACCATTTTCCGCCTTTTAGAATAATTACCGGAATATTTGCAAAGGTTTCAACGTTGTTTACATTGGTTGGTTTACCCCAATACCCAGATTCTGCTGGGAATGGTGGTTTAACGGTTGGTTCACCACGGAGTCCCTCCATAGAATGAATTAAGGCTGTTTCTTCGCCGCAGACAAAGGCTCCTGCTCCATAACGTAGCTCGATGTCGAATTCGAAATTGCTCCCGAGAATGTTTTTCCCTAGAAGGCCGTATTCGCGAGCTTGTTTAATAGCTATTTGGAGGCGCTTAATTGCAAGAGGATATTCAGCTCTAATATAAACCAATCCTTTGGTAGCTCCAATGGCATAACCGCAGATGGCCATGGCTTCAATTACTGAGTGTGGGTCGCCTTCAAGAATAGAACGATCCATGAACGCGCCTGGGTCGCCCTCGTCAGCGTTACAAACAACGTATTTTTGATCGGCTTGATATTTACTAGCAAATTCCCATTTTAATCCTGTGGGAAATCCTCCGCCTCCACGACCTCTTAGTCCAGATTCTTTAACAATATTGATAACATCCTGGGGAGTCATTTCAGCCAGGCATCTTCCGAGGGCTTCATACCCTTCACGGGCTATGTATTCGTCGATATTTTCTGGATCAATAAAACCGCAGTTTCGGAGAGCTATCCGCAATTGTTTACGATAGAATCCCATGTGTTTGGAGTCTTCTATTTTTTCTTTTTTCTCCGGATCAATGTAAAGCAATCGAGTTACTTTGCGGCCTTTAATTAAATGCTCTGCAACTATCTCTTTAATATCTTCAGGTTTTACTTGGGTGTAAAAAGTGTTATCGGGCATAATTTTTACTATTGGCCCTTTTTCGCAAAAGCCAAAACATCCGGTTTCAATTACCTGTATGGTTTCTGATAGATTGCTTGCGTCAAGTTCATTCTTGAAATTTTCGGTTATCTTTGCGCTATGCGCTGAACGACAACCGGTTCCTCCGCAAACAAGCAAGTGCATTGAATATTTTGCCATGTGTTTTTCCCTCCGTTATTTGTTATCTATTTTATCGTAATTCTCGGGTAAAATTCCTTCCACCAGTTCACCGTTTTTAATGTAACATTCAATAATTTTGTCAGCTTTTTGGGTTGTTACATTTCCAAAGACTATCGGATCTTTACCTGGCAGGGTAACTTCAACTGTGGGTTCTGCAAAATTATATCCCATGTCGCCGGTTTGCGTTACTACGGCTTCAATGTTGCGTTTTTCGAGCTCTTCTACAAAAAAGTTGAAAATCTCTTTCGCTCCGGATGCAATTCCGCTTGTGCCCATTCCTACTCTGATTTGTACAAGGCTTTCAGCATTGTCTCCTTTTTCGCGAAGGTGAACTTTGTTTTGGAGTTCTTCCTTCATTTTACGTAAATCAGCCAATGATTTTACTTTTGTCATTTTTTTAAGTTTTATTGGTTTGAATTACTCTGATTTATTTCTTCAATGTTTTCGGTTAACATTTCGCGAATGTATCTTACCATGGGTGGACTGTTAATTGGTACGTCTTCAAGTATTTCCTTGATTTGACGCGAGTCTAAACTAAATTCCTGGTTTTCAATTTTGTGAGTGTAAAGAAAATCAATTTTGGGATTTCCTGTTATGAGAATTGTCATAATTTCAGCAATATTTCCCAAGGGAGGGCAATCGATATGGTTGGTATTAAAAACCGCTGTTAATTCGGCTCCAACTCTTTCTTCAGATTGAATTTTCAGCGAGCCTCCTGTTTGTTCGGCATTTTGTTTTAATAAGGGGATTCCCATTCCAACTTTCCGATTTGTACGGGTTGTATAGAAAGGATCGGTCACTTTCTGCAATATTTCCGGTTTCATACCACGGCCATTGTCTTTTATTTTTATGGTTAAAATTCCCGCTAAGGGTTGTTCGTATATTTCAATTTCAATAAGTGTTGCCCCAGCACTGACTGAGTTGTTGGCTATATCGAGTATATGTAGGGAAATATCTTTCATAAGGTGAACTCGGGTTAGTTCTTTAGGTTGTGCGTTGCAAAAATTTTCCTGTTATCCATGTTTTTAAGTGCCATGAAAATCTCTTCGAGATTTGGTGCTTGGATGTCGTAGATTGTGTAGCTCTCGCCAATGTGCTTGGGATAATGCGCATCGGAATTTTGCACGAACGAATATTTGGTGTAATTTTTATTGTTTTGACAGAATATCTCCGGCGATGTGTGCTTTGATATTTCAATGGCATCCACGTTTAAATCGATAGGAATAAAACCCAATTGACTTATGATTGAATATTTAGGCCGGTCTATGTGTGCCGGAACAAATATGCCTCCGATTTTGTGTACTGTAGATTCAATTTCTTCCAGGGTGGCATTTAGGCCCGTGATTAGTAAAGTTTCTATCTCCTGAAGTATTATCTCATCAGCATCCACCACGAGTTGATGCCCAAAAATTTCCGGATCATAAGGAAAAAAAGGCAGTTTGGTTTCAACAAATTGTTGCATTTGTTCAACTTGTTGGAAATTAAAAAAATAAGCAAGACAATGTGCTTCTTCTTTGGTGGTTATCTCAATTCCCGGAATTACGGTAATTTCATAATCTTTGCCCAATTCTGCAATAGGCCTGCACATTAATGTTGAATTATGGTCTGTGATGGCAATAACATCAAGTCCCTTAACCCTGGCTTGTTGTAAAATATTTCGCGGACTCATATCGAGGTCGCCACAGGGGGAGAGGACGGTGTGAATGTGCATGTCGGCTTTAAATAGCGGCATTTAGGTTAGCAGATTGTAGATTTTACCGGTTATATCAAAGGTTGGGAGTGTTGTTCCCAGTAATGGAATTCCTTCTTTCTCGGCAAGGTCGCGCGTATCCATATCGGGTTCAAAACCTTGAACAAAAATTATTGCCGAAAGCTCTTTAAGCGAGGCAATTGCCATTACATTTTTATGGGTTTGCAGGGTAATCCAAAGTTGTCCTTCTTGCGCGTGTCCCATAACATCGCTGAGCAAATCGGATACATATCCCCCGGTAACTTCGCGATTCATTCCACTAGCTCCGGCGAAAATTTTTAGTTGTAATTGGTCGGTAATATCTTTAACAGTCATAGCAGTAGTTTTTAATATTAGTCTTCTTTTGCATTGTGATTATTGTGTTTTGCTCCCGGACGGTGACAATCTTTGTCCATACATTTTTCGCCCCAGATTTTTTTTGTTATTTCGTAGGATAGGTTATTTCCAAGAGTTTTTTCTTTTTGCATTTTGGTTCGTATAAACACACAGTCCGATAATTTGGCGACTTTTTGAACGATATCTTCTGCCAATGAACGGCAACTTGGGGTGCCACACATTCCACAGTCAACGCCCGGAAGGTAGCACATCAGCTCACGCACTCGTTCAAGTTTCGACAGGGCTTTGTTTGTATCTTTATCGATAATCAACATAGATCGTGGCTGCACTGGCTTTAGGTTACAATTTTCATCTAAGTGGGTTTTGTATTGCATTAACGGGTTTTCCGTAGGATTTGAAGAAAGATAGTCTTTATGTGCTTTTGCACGTTTTTTTATTCTGTCGACAGCTATGAATCGGTTTTCAACATTAAGTATGCCTCCCGGACAACTTTCGTCGCAAGCTCTGATTTCAATAAAGTCAACCGGTGGAATTTCATCATTTTCAAGTTTTTCCAAGAATTCTATCGCATTATGAACTTCGTCTATTGCCAGGCAGCGGCCTTCAAATCGGTCAACTTCTCCATTGGTTAGTGCCCAGCGAATGCTTTGATGCCGAAGTGTTGGAACCTGAATGCCTGATGTATCAATACCCGGATTAGATTTTATTACTTTTAAAATCCGATTATAAATAAAGTCGAGGTTTATCACACCGTCGATAGATGAGTGATCTTCGCCAACAGGGCTTTTTACAGCGGCAATCTTAGCTGCACAGGGGGTAAGGTAGAATATACCTATTTGTTCAGGAGCTACACCTTCATCTATAAGGCGCTTTCGGTAGTAAACGGCAGCTATATCCAAGGGAGGCTTGAATTGTATAATATTATCAACTAATGAGGGGAATTTTACTTGAATTAATCGTACAATGGCAGGGCAAAATGAGGAAATATACGGTTTATTGCCGGAATTTTTGTTCATATATTCCTGCATTGCCTGACTTAGGTAATCGGCTCCGTGCTCAACTTCAAAAACGTCGGTAAAACCTAGATGTTTCAAGGCTGCAATAATTTGAAGCGTAGATATTTCAGGTGAAAACTGACCTGTTAAAACGCTTGGATAAAGAATAACTCTTCGTTGATAATTAAAGATTGATTTAAAATCGTCTTGCTCTACTTCTATTGCTTTTACCGGGCACACTCGATAACACATGCCACAGTCGATACATTTGTGTTCGTAAATTATGGCTTTCCCTTCACGCACGCGTATGGCTTCTGTTGGACACACGCTCATGCAGTGTGTGCAACCGTAACACTTTTCCAAATTTACTTTAAGTGCGTGATGAAATTGTTCTGCCGACATATCAGGTCAGATAATTTATGAATTTAAGTGTTGTGCCTTTTCCAACTGTGGATTGAATGTCAAGAAAATCGGTATTTTTTTTAATGTTTGGCAGTCCCATTCCTGCACCAAATCCCATTTCGCGAACTGCCGGGCTTGCTGTAGAAAATCCTTCCTGCATTGCCAATTCAATATCGGGAATTCCTGGGCCTTTATCACTAACTTCAACAGAAATTTTTTCAGGAGTGATTTCTACCGAAACTTTACCAGCATAAGCATGGGCGCAAATATTTACTTCAGCTTCGTATAGTGCTACCACAACCTTTTTGATTATTTTGGGGTCAATATTGATTTGTTTCAAAACCTTTTTTATTTCGCTTGAGGCGTATCCTGCATTGGCAAAGTCGCCTCCCATGACTTTAAATTCAAGTTGCATAATTAGTAAAGTGGTTTTATCCCTGCCTGATACAACAAACCACAAGTTCTAAACATTGTGTAGTTGCATTCAATTAGCGTTATTTTACTTTCTGCTGCAAGTTGAATCATTTCTTCCGATGCTTTTTTCCCTCGTACAATTATGATGCAGGAAATGTCCGACATCTCAGCTGTACGAACTGCTTGAAGGTTAGCAAGGCCGGTTATTAGTATCAAATTTTCTGAATCAACAGTAAGTACATCGCTCATCAAATCCGATGCGAAGGCATATTGATAATTGGTGCTCTCACTGCCTTCTCCTATGATTATTCGTCCGTTGAGAAGTTTCGATATTTCTTTATGGGTCATATGGTCAGTCCTAAAACAATTACCTAAGATTGACACAAAAATATAGAGTTTTTTCGATAAAAAGTCCAATTTTGTGCCATCTTAAGTTATTCATAATCAGTTTAAATAACCGCAATGTTTAATGTTTGAAATACTCACATAGGCAGAAGTGAAAAATATCACCAAGTGAAACATCATGGTTGGTAGTTTGTGAAATAAATAATACACATAATCAATTTAATACGTTAAAATTCGACAATTTTTCAAGAGGTAAAAAAAATCACAGTCTTTCACAAAAAAAATTAAGAAAAAAAATGTATATTGGGGGGGGGGAAAATTTATCCGCAATTGAATCGATAACCAAACTTTAAAAACCTAAATCTATGGCAACTTACAAAGGCACAATTGGAATTTTAACTGGTGGTGGAGATGTTCCCGGACTAAATCCTGCCATTCGCGCTGTAACCATTAGAGCAATTCGCGAAGGCTATAAAGTAATTGGAATTCGCCGTGGATGGCAAGGATTAATTGATGTGGTGCGTGACAAAAAGTATGATAACTCAGCCAACTTCATTGAACTTTCTGAAGAAGTGGTGAATAAAGCGGGTCGGACAGGTGGTACCTTCCTTCACACCTCACGAACGCGCCCGAGTCATGTTCCTAAAAGTGAAGTCCCTTCTCATTTAAAAGAGAAATACAACCAAGACACCAACGATTTAACCCCTGAAGTTTTAAAGAACCTGGAGTTCATGGGGATTGATCATCTTATTCCGATTGGAGGGGATGACACGCTTAGTTATGGTGTTCGTCTTTTTCAGGAAGGTGTTAAAGTAATTGCCATCCCAAAGACAATGGACAACGATGTGCCTGGAACCGATTATTGTATAGGGTTTAGTACCTGTGTTACACGTACCATTAACATGATAAACACTCTTCGCACTTCAGCCGGTTCGCACGAACGAATTATGGTAGTGGAAGTTTTTGGACGTTATGCCGGTTTCACTGCTATGCTTCCCACTATGGCGGGGGCTGCAAACCGATGTGTTATTCCGGAGTACAAGTTTAATGTTGAGCGTTTGACAGAATTATTGTGCGAAGACCGGGTGAAAAATCCCAGTAGATATTCAGTAGTACTGGTTTCAGAGGGAGCCACGTTTGAAGGAATGGAATCTATGGTGTTTAAAGACAGCGAAAAAGACATGTATGGCCATGCTAAATTGGGGGGGATAGGTGAAATTTTATCCAGAAAAATCAAAGAGGTGTCTCCAAAATTTAATAAAGGTCAGAAAGTTGATCTCATAACACAAAATCTTGGGTATTTGGTCCGTGGGGGAGATCCTGATTCTATCGACTCAATTGTTCCAATGGCCTACGGAAACCTGGCTCTGGATTTGATTTTGAAAAAATTCCATGGCCGTTTGGTTGTTTTGCGGAATGGACGATACGATAATGCCCCTATCGATGTTGTAACAAGTTATAAGAAACTTGTAGACGTTGAAAAATACTATCACACCGATCGGTTACGGCCAAAATATCAAAATTTCCAGCAGCAACCACTTTTCTTCATGACAGGCGAATAATTTTAGTTACCAGAAACCAAAGGTGCCCGTTTTGGGTAGCCTATTTTCATTTCTACCAGATATTGACTTCCGGTTCTAGTACAACACCGAACTTATGCTCGACATTGGATATTATCTCCTGAGCTAATTCCACAATAGCCTTACCATTTGTTGCTCCATGGTTGATGAGTACCAGTGCCTGCGTTGGGCATACTCCCACTCCGTTTGGTGTAGTTTTTCCCTTATATCCGCATTGTTCGATTAACCAACCGGCAGCAAATTTAATAGTGCCTTCGGAGGTCTCCCAATAGGGCATGTCTGGGTATTTTCCCAGAATATTTTTTGCCTTTTGATAGGGTAATATCGGATTTTTGAAAAAGCTTCCGGCGTTCCCTACAATTTTAGGGTCGGGAAGTTTGCTTCGTCGTATTTCTATTACTTTCTCTCGGATAGTTTCCGGAGTAATCGGCGTGTTCGGATCCAAGGCATCCAATAATGCTTTGTACGATAAATTGACCTTTGGTTCGCGGCTCAACGAAAGATAAACGTTGAGAATCATCAGGTTTCTGTTTTTATCCTTTTTGAAAATACTATTGCGGTAACTAAACCGGCATTCATCGTGTGATAGGGTAAAAATCTCAGCCGAATCAAGATTGATAACTTCTATCTTATCAATAAACTCTTCCACCTCAACTCCATATGCTCCTATGTTTTGTACAGGAGCGGCCCCCATGCTGCTTGGAATCAGGGAGAGGTTTTCTAAACCGTACCATTTATTGGCTAAGGTATATGCTACAAATTTATCCCAGTCAAACCCAGCTCCTACACGAAGTATTACCCGATTATCGTCTTCTGTTACAACTTCAACCTTATTGTTAATTGATTGAATAACAACACCTTCTATGTCTTTGGTGAGCAATACATTATTACCGGCCCCAAGAATTTTGTAGGAAGAGAAATTTTTTAACCGGTGTTTGCAAAATTGTTGTATCTCAATTCCGGTTTCAAATTGGTAAAAATATTGGGCTTTTACATCAAGACCAAAAGAATTATGGTTTTTTAGCGAATAGTTTGAGTAAAGTTGTTCCATGAGTTATTTATTGCGCTTGGGTGAAGATACTTGCAATTTTAGTATGATATCGTGATGTTTGGTTTTGCGAAGATAGTTTAAAAGTTCGGCTCTTTTTTCAGGGTTATGAGCAAAGAAAAAGTCTTTTTGAGCACGTTTTTCTTCCAACGTTTGGGCTACATAAATTTTTTGACCGGTGTAGGGATCCAGGCCACTATAGAACATGGTACTCGCTAAAGTCATCGGGGTAGGAGTAAAGTCCTGAATTTGGTCTGTGAGTGCACCCATGTTTCGAGTAATCTGATGGAGTTCAAACATATCCTGAATTGTACATCCTGGGTGGCTGGAAATGAAATAGGGAATAAGTTGCTGCTTTTTTGTAATGCGGTTGTTTTCTTCGACAAAGAATTGGTAAAATTTTTTGTACAGTTCAAACGATGGTTTGCGCATCAACGATAATACCTTGCTACTGGTATGTTCAGGAGCAACCTTTAGTCTACCACTGATATGATCTTTGATTATCTTTTGGGCATAAAGTTTACCATCAACAGTTAGAGACCCATTGGAATATAACAAGTCGTAGCGAATTCCGCTGCCTATAAAAATCTTTTTAACACCCGGAATTTTTTCGGCTTGAGAATATAGGTTAATTAGGTGGCTATGATTTGGATCCAGATTTTTACAGATATTTGGGTATATACACGATGGCCTTTTGCATTGTTTGCAAAGCAGCTTGTCTTTGCCTGTCATGCGATACATATTGGCCGAAGGTCCTCCCAAATCGGAAATATAGCCTTTAAAATCGGGCGTTTGGGTTATTTTTTTTACCTCTTCGAGAATTGAATTTTCCGAACGTGAGGCAATAAATTTCCCTTGATGTGTTACGATCGTGCAAAACGAACACCCTCCAAAACAGCCTCGATGAATGGTTACCGAATGGCGTATCATTTCGTAGGCAGGAATGGGGCCTCTTTTTTTATATTTTGGATGTGGCAATCGTGTAAATGGAAGAGCATAGTATTTGTCAAGTTCTTCGCTGGTAAGTGTTGGATAAGGAGGATTTATCACCACTTCGAACTTTTCATCAATAGGCTGAACAAGGATTTTTGGATTTGTACGATTGGCTTCGGTTTCGATAATTCGAAAGCTTTCGGCGAAAAGTTCTTTACTCTTAACACAATCATTATGCGATGGAATTCTAATTTCATTCTCACTAGAATGTTGAATAGAACGAATGTAGCCAACTTGGGATATCTTTTTAATAGTATCCCAATCACCTCCGTTTAATAGATGTCTGCAGATGGTTTCAATTGGTTTTTCGCCCATTCCATAAACTAGCAAGTCGGCTTTGGATGACCACATGATGGTGGGTTCAAGGTTGTTTTTCCAGTAGTCGTAGTGTGTAAAACGTCGTTGGCTAGCTTCAATTCCCCCAATTATAACGGGGATGTGTGGATATAATTTTTTCAAAATATTCGAATACACAATGGTTGCATAATCAGGACGAAATCCGGCTTTTCCTCCTGGTGAGTACGAATCGTCGGACCTGAGGCGTTTGTGGGCGGTGTAATGATTTACCATGGAATCCATGCAGCCGGCAGTAACGGCAAAAAAGTAGGTAGGCTCACCAAATTTTTTAAAATCGCGAAGGTCGTCTTGCCAGTTAGGCTGAGGAACAATTACCACTTTCATACCGGCCATTTCCATAACCCGGGAAATCATGGCTGTGCCAAACGATGGGTGATCCACGTAGGCATCTCCGGTGAAAAAAATTACGTCGGGTTTTTCCCAGCCTCGTTGGCGCATTTCTTTCACTGTAGTAGGAAGCCATTGAGTTATGTTCATAATAAGGGTTTTTCGTTTTTGTTTATACAAAAAACAGACCGTACCAAACGTTAAATTTTAACAAAAAAAAAGTCCCCCAAAAATTTGGGGGACTAAAACGGTTACTTTATTGAAGTATGTCTTTGTTGATATGCATCCTGATTTTGGTACGATCGGAATCGTAATCCACTACCATATCTCCAGTTTTCATGATTTTTAAGCTGTTTAGATTGTACCAGATGATGCTTTTTCCGACATAAATTCCGTTCATTACGTCAATTTGGTGGTTCCCAGAGTTGAACGAGGATATTTTGAACTTCGCATTATTGGCGATTCTGAGTGACTGAAAATTTACATCCTTATCTGAGTCGGTTTTAATAGTTATAATACCTTCGGAGTTTCTGATAAATTGAATGATACCCAAACTCTCATATATTGCGGGTGAGCGTTTTTTGAAATTGGGATTGTATTTATCAAGGGTTTTTTGAACCTCAGTTCCGTGTAGTGAAATTGTTGTATTGTTGATTAGCTTGAGAGCTGCTACCAATCCTGCTACGGCTGGGTTGTAATCGTCCGACAACAATTTTTGATTTTCGCTGAGGATCATATCCATGGCTGAAAATTCAGCTCCCATATCGTAACGTTTCATACTTGAGCGTAGTTCTGCAGTAAGGTAGTTAGCTCCGGTTAGGACAATATTTCCGTTCTGGTCTAATTGTAAGCCGAACGATTGATACTCTTCCAGGGCGTTATAAACCGTCAATGGTTGAGCATTTCCTTTTTTGTCAACGGTTGCAACAAAGATGAACGGCTTGGTTAATTCAGTGTTTTCAATACCGATTTGACTAACCCACAAAACATTACCTTCGGGCGACATTTTAGCAATAGCAACATCACCGGTGTTTTTGGCTTTTAAGAATTTATAGTCTAAATAGAAACTTTCGTTGAACGAGCAGGCTACGTATAAATTACCATCGTCTCCAAGTTGAATGGAATAGCCTGATTCGTTTCCTTTATCTCCCCAGGCTTGAACCCAAACCAATTGATTGTCTTTATCGTATTTGGCCACAAACATATCGCGGCTGCCTTCCGATGAATTGCCCTCTAATTTGCCAAACGTTACTTTGCCGGCAAAGTATCCGGTTAAATAAACATTACCATTATTATCGATTGCAGCATCGTTGAAGTTCCCTCCGCGGAAAGCTCCGTTTTGCATAGCAAGTTGCCATAGTTGCTGAATACGGTCAATGTTGTTGTACTTAGAGAGAAGATCAATGATTTCCGCTTTTTGTTTGGCATATTGTGGCATTGCCATCCCTACAGGAGCGTTAATAAACGTTGGGTCGCAAATAGTGAATTTTTCTTTTCCTCGCATAAAAAAGTCGCCGGGAACATCTTGGTTAAACTTCACAGCAGTTGCCATATGTCCGTTGTAACCCAATCCTACTACCTCCAGGTTTAAAAATTCTCGTACCAGATAAGCAAAAAGTACTGATCGATCTTCGCAGTCGGCATAAGGATAGTGAAATAATTCTTCGGCGAAGAAGAATTTTTCGCGGCCAAATTGCTCTTGGTCGGTTTTATATTCAAAAGCCTTTTGTGTAAACTGAAGCAAAAATTCGGTGGCCTCAATTTCTTTCATTTTCTCAAGGATGGGTTTGAGTTGCAGGGCTAAACTCATTTTGGTGGTGGATGACACCACTGCATCAAAATACACACGGATATCGCAAACCGGGTACTGGTTGTAAAAATTGATAAGGTTTCTGTTGTAGTTAATTGCAAAATTGTAAGTTTTGCCTTGGTGGTTGAGGGTTAGGTTGCGTGTTGCAATATCTTCGCTAAGGTTGAGCGGTGAACGAATGTCAAGTTCCATAATTCGTTTAGCTTCCGGGAAGTCTTTGTCATAGGTTAAAATGCTTGGTGCATTCCCGCTTATCATGTAAAACTTTATGTTTTCAATGGTGAAGAAGGATTTTTCGTAAATTTCGTTAACTGATGGCAATAAAAGGTAGAGATTTGATGCGTTATATCCTATTCTAGCTCTGTAACCTAATTTCATCAGTATAAACCATTGCATAAAAATGGCCGAATTGGAATCGAGGGCTAATTTTTCCGTAGTTTGTTTTATGAGTAAATACAAAGCATAGTCATTCAGATTAAGATCGGTCTGAGCAGCCATAATGCTATTTACAATTACTGAATATGGAGTGTTGGAAAGTTGGGTAAAATACTCAGAAATGGTTTGCTCAGATATGCTTTTCGGGAACGGGTTGGTGTTAAAATCTGTGTTGTAATCAATAGTAACGGGTGTGCCGAAGAATGTTGTTTGTAGTTTTGACACACTTGTTCCTTCCGGAATTTTTTTCTGAAGGGGTGGGGTAACTATATTCGGAACGGTTTTAACTTCGGATTTTGATTCAACCGGTAAGGCAATTGGGTCCCTGTTTTTTTGTTCGTCAGCATTAGCTACAGGCCTGGTTTTTGGTTTGGGTCCAAGGTCTGGTTGTTTTTTAACGAAGGTTTCAAATTCGGCAAATCGTTTTTTTAAATAATCTGCCCACTCCTTATCGAGTTGGGCAAGGCGCCGATCCATTTCTTCAGCGTACTTTTTTAGAGCTTCGTCCTGGTTTTTGGCATAGGCTGCAAATTCTGCGTCGCGTTGTTTTACGTATTCTTCAAAGGTTTGTGCGATCGTTGTGTTTGATGCTAACAAAACCACCATTGTACCGATAAAAAGTTTGCGGATCATAGCTTTCAATTTTTATGCAAAGGTTAAACGATTTGGAGTAAAACCGTATATTTTTTTGACTGTTTTACATATCATTAACATTTTTTTGTTCCGGATAGCTTTCTGTAAAATTTCCCAAGACAATCTTTTCTGTAATTTCGATGCCAAAGACTAAGATATCGTCAATTTGTTCGCGATGCCCCATCCATTCTTCTATGGTTTTATTTAAAAATTCTTTTTGCTCCGGCATGGTTAAGCGGCGGCTGTTGACTAAGATCTCTTTAAATCGCTTCGACATAAATTTTCTGCCATCTTCACCACCGAATTGGTCTACATAACCATCGCTAAACATGTAAAGACGGTCGCCAATCTGCAAATCGATTTTATGTTGGGTGAATTTTTCGTCTTTTTTAATGTGGACTCCTATGGGCATTTTGTCGGCCTTAAACTCGAGGCATTCGTTATTTCTAACTATTAAAAGCGGATTATAGGCCCCGGAAAATTTAGCTTGCAGTGTTCTATGATTAATGGCACACATAGAAATATCCATACCGTCTTTTGAACCTCCTTCTTCGCCGGTTTGTTTCAGGGCTACCATTATGTTGTTTCGAAGTTCATTCAGGATTTGATCGGTTTCAAAGATTTTTTCTTTGTTTACAAGGTCGTTTAGGAACGCAATTCCGAGCATGCTCATGAAGGCTCCGGGAACTCCATGCCCTGTGCAATCGGCAGCCACAGCAATGGATATGTCGTTGTGATGGGTCATCCAGAAAAAGTCTCCGCTGACAATATCGCGGGGTCGCCACAAAACAAAATAAGAGCATAGGTATTTGTCGAGCATTTCACGTTGCGGAAGCAACGCTGCTTGAATTCGGCTAGCGTAGTTGATACTATCGGTAATGTTTTTGTTTTGCTCAGCTATTTTATCGCGTTGCGCCTGTATTTCTTCTTTTTGTTTTACAATTTCTGCTGTACGGGCACGCACCATCTCTTCCAAAATACGTTTTTCTTCAATAAGTTTTCGCTCACGCCATTTGATATAACCTATTATTCCTAGAACGGTGAATACTACGTACAGAATATAGGCTAAAATTGTTTTGTACCATGGTGGCGTAATTTCTATAATAATCTGTTTGCCAGTCGAGCTCCATACTCCATCGTTGTTAGTTCCTTGAACCTCGAAAATATATTTTCCTGGGGGGATTCCGGTAAAAGGTGCCTTACGATTCGTTGCATCGGTGTAGGTCCATTCGCTATTAAATTTAAGCATCCGATATCGGTATCGGTTTGAGGCTGGCTGAGTAAAATCGAGCGATGCAAAGGTGAAGGTGAGGAAGTTCTGATTGTATTTGAGCTTTAGATATTTCTTTTCCCACGGCAACGAATCGGTTTCTAGAGGTTTCCCAAAGAGGGCTATTTCGGTTACCACCACATTGGGAGAATAAGGATTTATGCTATCGGGTTTAAAAACGAGTAAACCATTGGTTGTTTGTAAAACACAAGTTTTGGTGCTGTTTGATTTAGTGATGAGATAGTTGCCCGGGAAACCCATGGTAATGTAATCGTCTTCTCGAAAGTAGTTTTTAATGAGGTTATTTTCGGGGTCTAAGTGAGTCATGCCTTTGAGTGTGGTCAACCAGATTTTTCCGGATTGAGTGGGAATTACTCCGGTTATCTGGCTGTGGGCTAAACCATCTAGGGTTGAAAAATATCGGTAAAGGTTGTGTGGAAGGGTGTCGTTGATGTGGTTGTGTAAATTTGTGTAGTTATCAAAAAGAAACAATCCATTGTTGGTTGCTAAGTACATGGATTTACCATTAAAGGAGATTCTAACGTCGCCTAAATCTTCCTCGAAATGTAGAATATACTTGTTAAGTTTTGAATCGTTGTTTAATTCGTAGATTGTCGGAGGAATAGCGAACCATAGCGATTGTAACGAATCGATGGCTAAATTGCCGTTGGTTAAACTCGTTCCAACTATTTCTTCGGGTGCAGGAAGTTCGAATATTATTTTTCGCTGATCAACATCAATTACGTAAATAGCATATTCTGTGCGAAGGGCAACAAGGTTATTGTTGATTTTTACTAAATCTTTAATTAGCGATTTTGTAACATCAAACGATGCCTCTGGTGAGTGAAAATAGCGAACTTCTCCTTGAGGGACCAAATCTTTACTGAACATCATTAATCTGTCAATTCCAGCTACAAGAAAGTATTTCTGAGTTTTAACCAGTTTTGTTGCGATGTTTGGCACTTTTATCTCCAAAGGGGCTAATTCTACTGTTTTTACCACATTAGCGTTCAGATCCATTTTCCCAACTCTCGCAGCGGTAGTGAAATAAACCTGCTTTTCTGTCGAGTCATATAAAAGATCATGGAAATCGTAGATATGTTCATTTGTTAATTTGAAATAGTTGAAATATTTAGGATCAACGGGTTTGGATTCTGTGAAATTTTCTCCAACCTTCACCCAAAATCCTTTTTTTGTCAGAAGGTATATTTTGTTTTTCTCATCGGAGATCATAGGTTGGGGGGAGAAGCGTTCGTTTTGTAAATCGATAAATCTGAATTTCGACTTCACAAATTGATTCAGCCCCTTGTCTGTCCCAATCCAGATATTTCGCGAACGGTCTTCAAATAAAGTCCAAATCATATCGCTGTAAAGGCGGTTGGTTGTGGAACATTTAAAATGAATAGAAATTTCAGGCTTAATGTTGTTAAGATCGCAAATAAAGATTCCGTTATTGGTTCCAATCCATAATAGGTTGTCGCTATCGCAAAGCAGACTCAGGGTCAGTGTTCCTTTGGATTTTAGGGAAATAGATTTTATTTGCTTGCCATTGATGAGATAAAGAGTTTCGTTAACGGCAAAAATAGTGGTGTTGTTTTTAGTTTGAATTATCGGTATATTGGTTTGGCTTTGCACCAAATCGGGAATTTCGAGCGGAAATCGATTAATAAAAGTATTTTCGCTGGGGTTGTATTCAAAAATACCCTTATTGGTTGACAATAAGGGATATCCCTTGTTGTTTGTTGTTAGATGATAAATAATATCTCCCTGAACAAAACCAGGCTTAAGTTTCGGATTTTGTAACTCTTTTCTTATTTTTTCGGGGTTTGAAACTTCAACCAATGCAATGCCATAAAATTGGAGGGTAGAGGGGTTTATTTCGTTGGGGTTGAATAGATTAGTGCCGTCGCTACAATAATTTAGGGAATAATATCCCGGCGATAAGGTTACGAGGTCAACCGCTGTAAAGAAATATTGGGATTTGATATCAAGAATAGCTTTACTAAAGTTGGGTTGCCAAAAAGTTGTCTGATTACGCTTTATTGTGCCGAAGTCAAAAAATTTATACTGGTTACCTTCGCCGGCAGAAATTACCAGAAAGGTTTTGGCTTCAGACAAACTAAACGTTAGGGTGGTGTCTTTGTTAATATCTTGTGGGTTTAGTTTGAGATAATAAATTTTTGGTGATATTTTTTTTGCACTATCAATTAGCGTTTCAGGCCAAATGTTCGATACTAGGGAAATGGAATCAAATTGCGAACTTTTTGGGTTGAATCGAAAAAGGTATTTGTTATGTGGTCCAATCCAATAGTTATCATCTTTATCCTGAATTATCTGTGTGTTGTGACTAAAACGCTGCGATAGAACAGGGGCAAACCTATTGGATATCCTTTCTTTTTCGAGTAGATAGAAACGGTCGAAATGTCGCACCCATAAAAAATTGAGATTGTCGGGATATATTAGGGTTATATCGCTGAATGGGAGCCCCCAAGGGTTTTGTAAACTCTTCCGGTATGATGTAAAGTGATATCCATCGTATTTGAATAGCCCATTTCGGGTGCCGAACCATAAAAAACCTTTGTCATCCTGTTGAATTCCTGTAATAAACCCAAGTGAACGACCGCTTTCGTTGGTTATTTGGTTAAAAATTTCTGATTTGGAAATTGGTTGCGAATGGATTGGCTGAGAGTTAAGCAATAGAATTGCTGAGAGCATACTACGCCAAAAAACAATGGATTTTTGAGTCATAGTCGATTAAATCATTAGTGCTAAGTTATTTAATATTTGCCAGAAATGTGTTGTGTATAACAGAAAAAAAAGCATTCCCCATTCTTTTGCTAAGATACAGAATTTTACCTGATGGTAAAAATCATTTTTTATTCATAGTCAAATCGTCAGCTTTCCCTGTGAATTTAGAAGAAATTTTACCTTGGAATATTTTGTGCAATATTCCATCTAAAAGCACTATATTCGCGTGTGGAAAAAGGATTTAGTATGACTCTAGATGAATATCGTTTTAAGGGATTACGCGATAAACTTGTGCAACTTTTAGTTCAAAAAGGAATTACCGATAACAATGTTTTAACCGCCATAGGCGAAGTGCCACGCCATAAATTTATTGAGTCGGGATTGGAAGAATACGCCTATCTCGACAAACCGCTACCGATTCCAGCAGGACAAACAATTAGTCAACCTTATACTGTTGCCTTTCAAACCCAATTGCTTGAGGTAAAGCGTGGAGAAAAGATTCTCGAGATTGGTACTGGTTCGGGTTATCAGGCCGCAATATTGGCACATATGGGGGCTATTGTTTATAGTTTGGAGCGGCAAAAAGAACTGTATATTTTTTCACAAATTCGTTTGAGTGATTTGGGATACAATGTAAAAGTGTTCTACGGAGATGGATACCAAGGGAAACCATCCTATGCTCCATTTAATAAAATTATTATTACTTGCGGAGCCCCATACCTTCCGGAAGATCTTAAAAATCAGGTTGCAATTGGAGGCTATATTGTTGTTCCAATGGACGATGGTAATAGCCAGGTAATGAAACGTTTTATCCGGGTTTCAGAAAATCGATTTGATGAAGAAGACCATGGACGGTTTTCGTTTGTGCCTATGGTAAAAGGATTGGAGTAGCAATTTGTCTTGATTAAGAATAAAATACGGCGATATTGTGTTAAGAAACATGTCGTATTTCTAAATCTTGTGGCTACTCCTTTTTTTTTATAGTTTTGCAGTCTGATTAACGAAAACGTTTGTTTAAACTTAACAACTATGACCAAGAAATTAGCAGTAGTAGCTTTTGGCGGAAACGCATTGCTGCGTGCCGGACAATGTGGAACAATCGATGAGCAGGAAGCCAATGTATATCAAACCTGTGAGAGTTTATTACCTCTTATTGAGCGGGGATATAACCTTGTAATAGGGCATGGAAACGGTCCCCAGGTTGGTAACATATTGTTACAAGTTAATGCCGGTGAAAAGATGTACGGGATTCCTGAAATGCCTCTTGATGTTTGTGGCGCATACTCACAGGGATTTATAGGCTACATTATCGAACAGCAATTCATGAATGTTTTGGCTAAACACAACATTAAGAAAAATATTGTAACTTTTGTAACACAGGTTCTTGTTGACAAAAACGACCCAGCCTTTCAAAATCCAACCAAACCAATAGGTCCATACTACACCGATGAAGAAGTTGAAAAACTGAAAGCCAAACATCCTGGGGATTCCTTTGCCAAGGATCCTAAAGGGAAAGGTTGGCGAAAGGTAGTGGCCTCTCCCAAACCTTTATGGATTAATAATAAAGAATTGGTTGAAGAATTAGCACGCGAAGGAAATATCGTTATCACCGTTGGTGGTGGTGGAATACCTGTATTTTACGTTGAGCCAGGAAAATTGCAGGGAATCGACGCCGTTATTGATAAAGATTTGGCTTCCTCAATGCTTGCAGTTCAAATTAAGGCCGATGAGTTTTATATACTAACCGATGTACCAAAGGTTTGTTTGAATTTTAACACACCCAACGAAATTCGGTTAGATACAATAACCATCTCTGAAGCAAAAAAATACCTTGCTGAAGGTCACTTCTCTGAAGGAAGTATGGCTCCTAAAGTTAGAGCGGCTATCAACTTTGTGGAAAACGGAGGTAAGGTTTGTGTTATAACTGAGGCCGGCCAATTGCATAATCCTGAAGCCGGAACCCGTATCGTAAACGACTAATACTTATGTAACCTCAAAAAAAATACATCTATGCCAGTAAATCTAAAAAACCGTCATTTTCTTAAAGAGCTCGATTTTACTAAAGAAGAACTAATGTTTCTTCTCAACTTGTCGAAGCAATTAAAAAACGCTAAGTATAGCGGAACCGAGCAACCAATGTTAAAAGGCAAAAACATTGCTTTGATATTTGAAAAAGATTCTACCCGTACACGTTGCGCCTTCGAAGTTGCAGCTTACGATCAGGGTGCACATGTTACCTATCTTGGCCCAACAGGCAGCCAAATGGGGCATAAAGAAACCATTAAAGACACTGCCCGTGTGTTGGGAAGAATGTACGATGGAATTGAATATCGTGGCTTTGGGCAAGAAATAGTTGAAGAGTTGGCCAAATACGCCGGAGTGCCTGTTTGGAACGGCTTAACCAACGAATGGCACCCAACTCAGATGCTTGCCGACGTGTTAACAATGATGGAACACACTCATAAACCCATTGAGCAAATAGCTTATGCCTATGTTGGCGATGCTCGTTTTAACATGGGGCGCTCTTTGTTGACCATTGGTGCCATCTTAGGAATGGATGTCAGAATCGGGGCTCCAAAACAACTGTGGCCTGAAAACGAACTAATTGAAACGTGCCGCTCAATCGCTAAAAAATCCGGGGCACGAATCACAATTACCGAAAATCCTGAAGAAGCTGTTAAAGGAGTTGATTATATTCATACCGATGTGTGGGTTTCAATGGGCGAACCAAAAGAAGTTTGGGAAGAACGTATCAAGCTACTAAAACCTTATCAGGTGAATGCCGAATTGATGAAGAAAAGCAACAATCCAAATGTTAAATTTATGCACTGTTTACCATCGTTCCATAACGCCGATACAAAGGTAGGCAAGCAGGTGAGCGAGCAGTTTGGATTAACCAACGGTATTGAAGTTACCGAAGATGTTTTTGAAAGCCCGAATTCAGTAGTATTCGATCAGGCAGAAAACCGTCTTCATACCATTAAGGCTGTTATGGTTGCAACATTGGCCTAATTTATACAATCTCATTAACAGAAAGGCTGTCGTTAATTGACAGCCTTTTTTATGTCAAAATGGCACAAATCTATTCTGGCACAGCTATTGAAATCTTGCTCCAAAACTAAAAATCGAATAGCTATGCAGACGGGGAAAATTAACGTAACTTCCGAAAACATCTTTCCAATCATTAAAAAATTTTTATACTCCGACCACGAAATATTCTTGCGCGAATTGGTGTCTAACGCAGTAGATGCTACTCAAAAACTGAAAGCACTGGAGCGTAGAGATGAATTTAAAGGCGAATTAGGCGATTTGACCATTCGCATAAACATAGATCCCGAGAAGAAAACTATTACCATCAGTGACCGTGGAATTGGAATGACTGCCGATGAAGTAAACCGTTATATTAACGAAATAGCTTTTTCAAGCGCCAACGAGTTTCTTGAAAAGTACAAAGCCGATGTAAACGCCATTATCGGACATTTTGGCCTAGGGTTCTATTCTGCCTTTATGGTTTCAAAAAAGGTAGAAATATACACCAAATCATACAAAAGCGACGCCAAGGCGGTTCACTGGTCGTGTGAGGGAACTCCGGAATATGTACTTGAAGAAACCGACGCAAAAACCGATCGTGGAACCGATGTAATTCTCCATATCGACGATGAAAACCTGAATTTCATTGAAAAATCAGAAATTGAAAAACTGTTAAAAAAATATTGCCGGTTTTTACCAATTCCTATTGCTTTTGGTAAAGAGCAAAAATGGGAAAATGGCAAATATGTCGATACCGATCAGGATAAAATTATTAACATAACCGAGCCGGCTTGGACTAAAGCTCCAACTGAGCTCAAAGACGAAGATTATCAGGAGTTTTACCGCACACTATACCCAATAGCCGACGATCCGCTTTTTTACATTCACCTGAATGTAGATTATCCGTTTAACCTCACCGGAATACTTTATTTTCCAAAGATAAAAAGCAACCTTGATATCCAGCGAAATAAAATTCAACTCTATTGCAATCAGGTATTCGTAACCGATAGCGTAGAGGGTATTGTTCCCGAATTTCTAACACTACTTCACGGAGTTCTCGACTCTCCCGACATACCTCTTAACGTATCAAGAAGCTATCTTCAGAGCGATGCCAACGTAAAAAAGATTTCAGCACACATAACCAAAAAAGTTGCTGACCGTTTGCAGGAAATCTTTAAAAACGATCGGCCACAATTTGAACAGAAATGGGACAACCTCAAACTTTTCATCCAGTATGGAATGCTGAGCGATGAAAAATTCAACGAACGTGCTCAAAGTTTTGTTCTGTTCAAAAATATCGACAACAAATATTTCACCATAGAAGAATACGAAAAACTTGTAAAACCAAACCAGACAGATAAACACGGAAAATTAATTTTCCTCTACGCAACCAACAAAGTCGACCAGCATACCCATATTTCTGAAGTTCAGGAGAAAGGCTACGATGTTCTCTTGTTGGATGGTTATCTTGATATTCATTTCATCAACAAGCTAGAGAATTCTTTGAAAGATATTCGATTTGTCAGAGTTGACGCTGATGTGCCCGAAAAACTCATTGAAAAAGATGATCTATACCAATCAAAACTAACCGATAAACAGAAAGAGATGCTAACTCCTGTGTTCAGAAGCCAGTTACCCGAAGGAGAAGATTTCTTTTTGGTAACCTATGAAGCATTTGACGAAAATCAGATGCCCATAAAAATTACCCAGCAAGAGTTTATGCGCCGTATGAAAGATATGTCATCACTTAGCGGAATGAACTATTATGCTAATATGCCTAATTCTTTCACGGTAGTTATAAACAGCAATCATCCACTGATAACCGAATTGGCAAAGAAAGTGGAAGAACGTTGTGGCAGCGAAATTGAGGAGTTAGATAAAAAGATTGAATCCAAGCGCAGCCAGCTCCATGCCCTTGAAGAGGCTACAAAAGATAAAAAAGAAGACGAAATTTCTACTGCTCAAAAGGAAGAAATTGAGTCATTGGAAAAAGAAATAGAGCAAATCGAACTCAAAAAAGAAGAAAAATTAAAAGAGTTTGGAAGCAATGAGAAACGTGTAAAACAACTTCTCGATCTTGCCCTATTGGCCAATAACATGCTAAAGGGTGAAAGTCTTAGAGCTTTCGTTAAACGAAGTTTTGAATTTCTAGAATAAAAAAACGGGGTAAACCCGCTTTTTTTATTGTCCAGATAATACTTTTCGCACCAATTTCATATGGAGCTCAAACAATGCTTTGTGTTGAATTTGCAACTCAGAGGCCAGGTATTCCGATGTTCGGGAGATAACCTGTAAAACGCCCAAAGTTTGTGACCATAACACCGGCAGAACTATTTTTGGGTCCTCACTAATTTTAATCGAACCATCAACAATTCCTTTCTCAAATATTTGCGATATCATATTAATCACTATCTTACGTTTTTCAAACGAACGTAAAATATTGGGTGAATATTCCTTTTCTTTAGCAGGGACAAAGAAACGATGCTCCAAAATCCAAAGCAATCCGAAATATTTTGGATGAGCTTCAAAAAAACGATAATAAGCCCACGCAATATTCTCAATGTTTTCAAGTCCCGATTTATTTTTGTCGATTGCATTTACAACGGCCTCTTCAATTTTATCCAATAACCGGTAGGTTACTGCGGCAAAAATATCGTCTTTACTTTCAAAATACAGATAAATGGTTCTTTTATTGTAGTTCGATTTTACAGCTAAATCGGTAAAGGTGGCATCTTCGTAGCCCTTTTCAAGAAAAACAGCTTCTGCAGCGTCAATAAGAGATTTTTCTCTAAGCTGATGCGATCCCGGTTTTTTACTGAATTTTGCCATAACTTTGAGCTTGAGTGTTAATAAATGGTTAATTCAACGATTATCTATTACCCTAACCTTGCAAAAATATATTTTTGTACCGACAAACCCAAATAATTTCACAAAACATGAAAAATCTATTTTATTTTTTCGCCTTTTGTTTTTCTTTAAACACTCTTTTCCCCCAAACACAAGATAATACAATACGATATCTTTTGAGTGATAACGATAATACCGTAGTTTCCGGATTTGGCGGCTTTTCTTCAAATCTTGGCACAGCTAGAGGTAAAGCTGCCTATTATGGTGGAGGTGGTGGCGCGGCTTTAATTAACTACAAATTTTTTGTTGGTGGTTTTGGACTAAGGCTTTCCAATGAAAACACCTTCGACGAAATCAGATTAGAACCAAACGGAACTTTAATATCCAATTTATCGTTTTCTTACGGTTTGGTAGGATTATGGATGGGATATAGTTTTAATCACCAAAACCCAATTCATCTTGCGGCATCAATAAAGTCGGGTATTGGAGCCATAACTGTGTTCCCGAAGGATTTTGAACATGTTGGAAGAAATGTTCATGAGGATCTTATTTATGGGATTCTACCGGAAATCATGCTGGAAATAAACATGCTACGATGGTGGCGAATTCAAATTACTGCCGGATATCTTTCTACCTTTGGTATTGACAATAAAATGTTTTACGATGTAAATAATGTTGAGGCCAAGTATTTTAAATCGTCCGATTTTTCTACACCAATGATTGGTATAAGCATGATTTTTGGAGGGTTTGGACCAAAAACCGAATCGAAATAGTTACAGATTCCTAATCTAACGAACATACCAATGATACGTCTTGTAGCTCTTCTGTTATTTACTCTTCTAAGCACAGTGCTACATGCTAGCTCCGAGAACGACAAAGCTAAATACTCTCTCAGCGGCTATGTAAAAGATGCTAAAACCGGCGAAGAATTGATTGGTGCCACCATTTATATTGAGGAAATCAAAGGTGGAACCATAACCAACGTTTATGGGTTCTATTCAATTACCCTGGTAGCTGGCAAATACACGGTTTCTGTTTCGTTTGTGGGTTATGAAACATTACGTACTACAATAGAGCTATCCAATCATTTGAGAAAGAATTTTGAATTACAACCGACGGTTAAATTTCTTTCCGAGGTAAAAATAACTGCCGAGAGTGGGGCAACCAAACTGAAAAGAGCTGAAATGAGTCTTGCAAAAATGGACAGCAGGCAAATCGAAAAAATTCCAGCACTGATGGGAGAGGTAGACGTTATTAAAGCCTTACAATTATTGCCCGGCGTAACCTCAGTCAGTGAAGGAAGCTCCGGTTTTAGTGTGAGAGGCGGCGGAATAGATCAAAACCTGATTCTTTTAGATGAGGCCTCAGTTTACAACGCCTCACATTTATTAGGCTTCTTTTCCGTATTTAATAACGATGCCATAAAAGATTTGAAACTTTATAAAGGCGATATTCCGGCAGAATATGGCGGGCGTATGTCATCTGTGCTTGATATTCGCATGAAAGAAGGAAATCAACGTAAGATTTCCGGAAATGCTGCCATTGGAACCATTTCCGGAAAATTTCTTCTGGAAGGGCCATTTTGGGAAGATAATACCTCGTTTTTAGTTGCTGGCCGACGCACCTGGGCCGATCTGTTCCTACCTTTAGCCCGCGACACCTCTTTACACGACAATAAGCTCTTTTTCTACGACCTTAATTCAAAAATAAACCATAAAATTAACGACAACAATCGCCTATACCTTTCCGGATATTTCGGAAGAGATATTTTTAGAAACCAATTTTCTGATATTTCTTTTGGAAACAGCACTTTCACATCGCGCTGGAACCATATTTTCAATCCTAAACTTTTTTCCAATCTTACGGTTACCTATAGTAATTATTATTACGGCTTAAGTTCAACCTTTACCGAGGCCAATTCGTATTTGTGGGAAGCCGAAATGAAAAATTGGACTTTTAAAGCCGATTTAGGATTTTTTGCAACGCCCAATATTTCATTAAAATATGGGATACACGCTATTTTTCATGAATTTCAACCTGGACATGCACGTGGAATTGGTTCTCAATCGATATTAAACGATATCCGTATACCTGGGAAAAACGCATTAGAAGCAGCTACATACATCAGTAATGAACATAAACTCATTGAGCAATTAACGTTAAAATATGGCGTTCGACTATCGGGTTTTGCCAATTACAATTCCGATTCAGTATATTTTTACGATTCCAACTATAATCTTCTGGACATAAAAAATTACCGAAACAGGTTTTTTGGGACCCATGTCCATTTTGAACCAAGGGCAGGAATGGTTTACTCCTTATCCGAAAATTCCTCGATAAAGAGTTTCTACTCCAGAAATGTGCAATATCTACAAATGGCACAAAATTCCACAGCCGGCACCCCACTCGACTTGTGGTTTTCAGCCTCCAATAATGTTAAGCCGCAGATTAGCGATCAAGTTGGTCTTGGTTATTTTCACAACTTCTGGGACCAAAGAATTGAAACAAGCGTGGAGGTTTTTTATAAGTATATGCAAAACTCCATCGATTTTAAGGAGTATGCTAATCTTTTACTTAATTCAAGGATGGAAGGAGAACTTAGATATGGTTATTCCTATGCTTACGGAGCAGAGTTTTTAATAAAATACACTCTGGAAAAACTATCGGGCTGGATTGGTTACACCTATTCAGTAGCAAAACGAAAAATCGACTTGATTAATAACGGCAAAAAATATTATGCTCCGTTTGACAAACCCCACGACTTTGCCGCGGTTTTTAATTACGAAATTACTTCTCGGGTAAGTTTAGGAGCCAATTGGGTTTATTCGAGTGGTATCCCTGTAACGTTCCCGGCCGGCAAAGCGGTTATTGGTGGGGTAACAATTCCGGTATACACCGGACGTAATGAGTATCGTATGCCGGCATATCATCGCCTCGATGTGGCTATTACTCTCAAAAACAAACAGAAACCCAATCGGAACTGGCAAAGTGAATTTAATTTCAGCATTTACAATGCCTACAATCGTAAAAATGCCTGGGCAATTAATTTTATTGAGGATAAAGAGAATCCCGGTCGCACTAAAGCAATTATGACCTATTTGTTCCCAATAATTCCGGCTATATCGTATAATATCAAATTTTAACTTCGTTCACAATATAAATTCAGATTCATATGACACCTAAAAGCAAGATGCTTACTCAATTACATAGATTTGTTAAAATGGTGGCTACGACAGCATCTGCAATTATCATGTTCTTCTTTACATCTTGTACACAAGAAATAGACATACCCCTTGATTCAACCTATACCCGATTGGTTGTTTGGGGAGAGATTTCTTCTGACACGACGGTTCATTCAATTTATTTGACCAAAACAAGCGATTTTTTTAATCCATCATTGCCCCAAGGCGTTTCGAATGCCGTTGTTTCCCTTTCGTGGAACTCCTCTTCGCTTATCTTGATTGAAAACGATACGGTCCAGGGGCTATATCAAACGCCACCAAACTTTTATGCCTTATCCAATACGCTTTATCGACTGAACATTTCAAACGTAGATATAAATGAAGATGGAATTTCGGAAGAATATTTTGCTGAATCTCAGGTTAGAGAAATTGGGCATATCGATTCGATAAAAATTCAGTTTTGGCCCGCGTTTAAATATGTTTCCATTCGCTTATGGGCAAAAGATAGTATAACCGAAGATTATTATATGATTCGGGTTCGAAAAAACGGAATTATGCTGTCTGACTCACTTCGGGAATGGGCTATAACTAATGATGTTATTTTTAATGGAAATAACACCAATGGTATAGACGTTTATTGGCTTGATCAAAAACGTGAGGACGAAAAAGTTCAGCCGGGTGATACCATAACTTTGGAAATATCTTCTATTCCTAAAGAATATTTCGATTTTTTATGGCAGGTTTATTTTGCCTCGGGATTTCAAACCCCTCTTTTTAGTCAAACCCCGGGGAATGTTGTATCCAATATTTCCAATGGTGCAATGGGACATTTTGCCGTTATTTTTACCCGAAGGGCATCAGTGGTTGTACAGTAAATTTTGAACAATTTGTAACTACAAAACGTTTATTCTGAAAAAAATTATGTCAAAATTTCTTCTGATCTTGATGTCGTTTTGGGTGAGTATAATTCAAACTTATGCCAAAAAACCAACACGCGCCTATGCTATTTTTAACAATCATGGCGAAGAGGTATCTTTTGAAAAACTATTGAATGCTTCGCTAGAGTCCGAATTGGTTTTCTTTGGTGAATTGCATAACAACCCAATATCCCATTGGCTTGCGTTAAAACTTATCAAGAGTTTTCGACAATCTACTGCTCGTCAGATTATTGTGGGAATGGAAATGTTTGAGGCGGATAATCAGCTTCTTTTGGACGAATACCTTGAGGGAATTATTTCAGAAAAAAATTTCGAAGAAGAAGCCAAACTATGGTCTAACTATAAAACCGATTATAAGCCATTGGTTATGTATTGCAAAAAAGAAAAAATACCCATAATAGCCACCAATATCCCACGTCGGTATGCTGCTATGGTGAGCCGTAAGGGATTCGAAGCTTTAGATTCTTTGAGTTCCGAAGCCAAAAAATATCTACCTCCGCTTCCGGTTCCTTTTAATTCAGAATTGGCGTCCTACAAAACTATGATTTCTATGGGGATGGGAAGTTCTAAAGCCTTACCACATATCGAAAAAGCTCAGGCAGTAAAAGATGCAACTATGGCCTATTTTATACTGAAAAATATGAAAGACCGTGGGCTTTTTTTTCATATCAACGGAGCCTATCATACCGACCATCGCGAAGGGATTGTATGGTATGTAACTCAATCTCTGAAAAATATCCCAATCACGGTTATTACTACGCAAATAATTGATTCCTGGGAAGATATCAATAAAATAGACTTCACACGTGCCGATTATACCTTGGTTGTAGAGGCCGATGTTTCACCAACTTATTAGCTAGAAAAAGTAGGAGAGAAGAGCCAATACAAATATCGAAAGAACTATTCCAACCTTATTAACAAATTCCAGTTTTTCTTTAAAAAATAGCATCGCAATGGCAATGGATAGAACCACCACTCCTACGTTGTTTATCCCGATTACCAACGAATTGTGAAATTTTAACCGATTTAAGGAGTTTACAAAAAAATAAAGCGAACCAAAATTGCTTAATCCAAGAATTAATCCCAACAACAAGGTTAAGGGACGGAAAATTTTAACTCTTTCTTTACCGTATAAGCTCCATATTATCAAACTGCAAATCGCCGATATTAAAAATACCAATGTTGAAAATATGGCGGTTGAATTTTCTGATTTAATGTAAAAAGTTTGCATGTATTTAACCACTCCGTCTACAAAGCCGAGCAGTAAAAAGAGTATTAAGGGGAAAAGCCATGAACGGTTTCTATTTTCGGGGCTTTTGTATACGCTTAACAAGACTGCCAGGCTGGCAAATCCAACAAGAAGCACTTTGGTGGAAGAATAGTTATCGTTCGGGTCTATTATCAGACTTAATGTAATGGGAATAATAAACGACATTTTCGAGGCAATTGTAGTGATAGCAATCCCTGATTTTTTGACAGTTTCGCCTATTAAGAAGAACGTAAACACATAAATGCTGCCTACAATTACCGGAGCTAACCACATTTCAAAAAAAGCATGAAAAATTTGTTGCAACGTAATTCCGGAAAGCATATACCCGAAAACTACTGCCGGGAAATAATTCAGAATTATTAAAAAAATAGATGGGATCTCTTTTTTAGCGGCAATTTTAAACAACACAAGGTTTAGGCTTGATGCCAATATGCTTAACAGGAGGAAGTCCATTGGGTTGGATTGTTAAAGTATTTTGAAGTGATCGGCGTCGCTTAGAGCGGGGAAATTTTTTCGCCACTGGAAAATATCATCATAGTGAACTGAAATATCAATTCTTTCTGTTGCAAACGGTTTGGCTTTTGCTAAAAGTATGCCGGTTGGAGCTACGGCAAGAGTTCTGCCATCGTATTTTTGATTATTTCCGTCGACACCTACACGATTTACTCCAAAAACATAGGCCTGATTTTCAATGGCACGGGCAATCAACAGATGTTCCCAAATCCAACTCCGCTGTTCCGGCCACGATGCAACGTAAATAGCTATGTCGTAGTCTCCTCGGTTTCTCGACCACACGGGAAATCTTAAGTCGTAACAAACTTGAGGCAAAATTTTCCATCCCAGATACTCTATTGTCAAGCGCTTTGTACCTCGTGAAAAATGCAAATGTTCATTTCCGTAGGTAAATAGATGGCGTTTGTCGTAAAATTGAATTTCACCCTCTGGGGTTACCCACAAAAATCGATTATAATATTCACCATTTTCAGTAATTATTATTGAGCCACAAACAGCAAAATGATTGTCGGAAGCCGTTTTTTTTAACCAATTTACTGTTTTTCCATCCATGGTTTCAGCCAAAACCTTCGAGCGAGTTGAGAAACCCGTAGTAAACATTTCCGGCAATATCACCAGGTCTAAATCTCCTGACGCGGGAAGTAGCTCTTCAATTTTCCGATAATTGTCCTGAGGGTTTTCCCAAGAAATATCCAACTGAATCAGGCTAACCTTAAGTGTTGATTTAATCATATTTAGAATAAGTGGTTAAAAAATAAATTTTTCAGGATATTTGGCATGCAGATCCATTGAACGGTATATTTTACGAAGTTTTTCAAAACTTTCTTCGCAGTTCGAGGTCATGTAAACCGGTTCAGCTACGTATAAGGTTTTGCTTTGGTAGTTTAACCCAACAGCAACTACCGGGGTGTTGGTTTTAACAGCTATATACCAGAATCCTGGTTTCCATTCTTTAACAAGTTCGCGAGTCCCTTCAGGGGCAATAACAAGGGCAAATGTTTTGCCTTTTTTTAACTTATTGATTACGTTAATTACACTTTGTATCGGATTTTTTCTGTCAATAGGAATTCCCCCAAGAGCTTTCAATAAATAACCAACCGGAAAAATAAAAACCTCTTTCTTGATCATGAAATAGATTGGAAAATCCAAATACAAACTCGCCATTTTTCCTACAAAGAAGTCCATGTAGCTGGTATGCGGTAATACAGCAAAAATAACCTTGCCATTAATTTCTGGACCAATTATTTTCCAACGGGTGATTTTTAGTAAAATTATACCGATACGTTTTTTGAGCGACATTGGTACCCGAATTCAATTACAAATTAAAATCAAAAAGAAAACAACCAATAGTTGCTTTCCTTTTGAAAAATTTATGTCTTAAGGGTTGTTGATTATTTTGAACTCTACCAAAAACTGAAATATTCTCATTAGATCATATTGAAATGACTAATTTAACGAATTTAGAAATTGTTAGCCTTTTCCTCAAAATAACCTTCCGGATGATTGCAAACAGGACAGTTTTTCATAGCTTTTTTTCCCTTATGGACATATCCACACTTTCTGCAAACCCACTCAATTTCTTCTTCACGATTAAAAACAGTACCCGACTTAACTCTTTCGTATAATCGACGATACCGATCTTCGTGTTCTTTTTCAATTTTGGCTATTAGTCGAAAAGCAGTAGCTATTTTCTTAAATCCTTCTTTTTCAGCAATTTCAGCAAATTCTGGATAAAGTTTTTCCCACTCTTCATTTTCCCCTTCTGCGGCTGCTAATAGGTTAGCCTCGGTGGTACCTATTACTCCTGCGGGATACGAAGTTGTAATCTCTACCATGCCTCCTTCCAAAAATTTGAAAAAAATTTTAGCGTGCTGCTCTTCCTGCATGGCTGTTTCCATAAATAGTTCGGCAATTTGTTCATATCCTTCCTCTTTGGCCACTTTTGCGTAGAAGGTATAGCGATTTTTTGCCTGCGATTCTCCGGCAAAAGCTTTAAGTAGGTTTTTCTCGGTTTGCGTTCCTTTAATTCCTTCCATAGTTTTGTGTTATCTTTCAATTAGTATATCTTTTATGAGTTCATAGCCATATAGCTGGTTAATTTTGTCGCGTAAGGGTTGGCGAATTATGTACATTTCTTGAAGAGCAAGGCCAGAAGATAGCCTTAGGTGCAAAACTCCTTTTTCAATCCGAAGATTTTGTGTATTTTTTGCCATCCTTTCGCCAACAATATTACTCCATTGATTAATAAGTTGAGCTTCATGGAGTTTTTGTTTAAACCCGCGCTCGATAATCCATTCCTCAATTGCTGAACCCAGAGAAATTATTTTTTGTTTTCTCATGCAACGATTCAATTTTTCCCAAATTTACTGAAAATATTCTATACGACGACCCTATTTTTTCTAAAATATTTTCAACTCGGATTTTATTAGCATCGGTAATAAAAATCTGTCCAAAGTTGTCAGCTGCAACTAGCGATACAATTTTTTCAACGCGTTGAATATCAAGCTTATCAAAAATGTCATCCAGTAGGAGAAGGGGCTTAATCCCAGTTTTGTGATAGGTGTATTCGTAGTATGCCAATTTCATGGCTATTATAAATGTCTTTTGTTGTCCTTGCGAGCCAAATTTTTTTAACGGATTCCGGTTAATGGTAAATTCGAGATCGTCTTTATGAATCCCAACCGTTGTAAAGCCTGCTATAATGTCGGATGAATGCGAAACTTGTAGAGCCTGAAAAATATCATCATCGTGAAGCCGGCTTTCGTAAACAATTCCAACCTCTTCGTTGTCAGGACTAAGTATCTGATGAAACCGGCTGAATGTTGCAAGATAATCTTCAATGAACAATTTTCGTGCTGAATAAATTTCTGAGCCCAGTTTTGCTAATTGGTGATCGTATACTTCTAGCGATAATGTATCGTAACGTTTGAGTTCCTTAATTTGTTTAAGAAGTTTGTTTCTGTTTTCTAGTATTTTGTTGTATTTAATTAAAGTATTGAGATAGGTGCGATTATATTGGGATATCATGAAATTAAGTAATCTTCGCCGCTCTTCGCTCCCTTGATAAATTATCATAGTATCGGTTGGGGTAATCATCACCAAAGGTAAATATCCAATATGGTCCGAGAAACGTTCGTATTCTTTCCCGTTAAGGCTCACTATCTTTTTTTTATTAACATCAAAAGCGCAATAGACCCTGTCGAAAGTTCCTTTGCGATTGAAGTACCCGTCAATGATGAAAAAATTTTCTCCCTGGCGAACGTTCAGTGAATCTGATAGATTGAAATAATCTTTGCAAAGAGCTAAGTAATGTATGGCGCTTAATATATTGGTTTTTCCGGCTCCGTTATTGCCTACAAAACAATTTATATTGGTATCAAACGTAATATCTGCCTCGGATATGTTTTTGTAATTGCTAAGAATTAATCGCTGAATATACATGGGCGTATATTTTCTGCAAAGCTACTATGTTTCGGTTATTTTTCAACCTTTAACACTAAAAGAATCCGTACTTTTGTGGCAGGAATCAACACAATGCTGCAATCAATTGAAAAACGAACTTTTTATGTACACCTAACCTATTCAATCATTGAAGGCGTTATTTTAGGTGTACTTACTCTTAATGAGTTTGTTTTGGTAAAAACCTTGAAGGGGGGAACTTATAGTGTTTCTTTTTTGTTCCAAACTCAGCATATTGTATTTGTTTTTGCCATTCTGTTTTACGAATTGTTAAAAAGATTAGCCACCGGAAAACTTCTGGTATGGACAGCTGTTTTAACAAGACTGCCACTTCTGTTCTTTATGTTATTCCCTTCATCCTTTGCAGAAGGTGACCATACTTTGCACGTTAACCTATTCTTGTTGATATTTCTAATTTACTACACGGCTACACCTATTGTTTTGCCGGCAATAAATCAGTTATTGAAATACAATTATTCGTTACAAAAACTGGGGATGTTTTACAGTTATGCTACCGCTGCAAATAAATTGGTGGTACTAATTGTGACGTTCTGGGTAGGGGTATGGTATGATATTAACCCTGGTGTTTACCGCCTTCTTTACCCTATTTTAGGCATCATGGGAATTGTTTCCATAATATTGTTGGCTTTTATTGACAGCAAAAGCCATGTAGCCAACAGTGCTTCTCAGCCAATAAAAGATTATTTAGGAGACAGCATTAAGCGTATGATCCGAATTCTTCGAACCGATAAGCCGTTTCGTGATTTTGAAATTGGATTTATGCTTTATGGTACTGCATGGATGAGTACAAGCTCGGTTGCCACTATCTTTTTTGTAAAAGAGTTGAATTTAAACTACATGAGCATTGCAATCTATAAAAATGCCTACAACATTCTTTCCATTATGTTGCTTCCATTGTTTGGCCGATGGTTGTCTCGTTTCGATCCTCGTAGATTTGCTACCATTCCATTTTGGGCAATCTTTCTTTATCTTTTATTTGTAGCCATAACAGGAATCTTTCCCCAAAATATCGCATTTGGAAATTTTTGTCTTTTTTATTGGTTAATTCCTGCTTATATAAGTTACGGAGTATTTGCGTCCACCATGTCATTATCGTGGGAAATTGGAGCATCGTATTTTTGTTCTCCTGAAAATACTGCTTATTATCAATCGCTACATCTAACTTTAACAGGAATCAGATCAACATTTGCTCCCGTGTTGGGAGTTTGGATTTATGAAACGTTTGGTTTTTTACCATCCTTTATTTTCGGGAAAATAACTCTTTTGCTGGCTATTGTGTGGATGTATCAATCTATAAAACGTTATCAACGCAAAGCTTAATCACGGGTGCGAATAGCAAATATGGAAGCGCTTATATTTCGGTATCCTCGCATACCCTCTTCTACAAAATAATGCGTTTCACCCCAAGTATGTTCAACTTTAACGTACACACTTATTCGATTGTTTTCGTTAATGAAAATTTTGGTAATTTTTCGATTGTTTTCAGTGTATTCGTATACAGTTTTACGGCGGCTTAGTACTTCCTCAATCTTAGAGTCAATGTTATCGAAACTCGATTCAAGAGATTTTACAGCTTTTTCACGGATACGCTCTTCGTTCATCTTTCGTTTTGCCTCAGCAAATTCGCGGGCTTGACGCTGACGCTCCATTTCTTCAACTCTGCGAATGCTATCGCGTCGCACTTGTTCAAGGGCAAGACGACGAATTTCTTCTTCAATTTTTCGTTTTTGTTCTTGTTCCTGAACCTGTTTTAGACTATCGGCCATGCGTTTTTGTTGGGCTATTCGGCGTTGTTGTTCAATGGCGAGTAATCGTGCCTTTTCTTCTTCGACTCGACGTATGGAATCAGCCTGAGCTTTTAATTTTCGACTTTCTTCTATTTGGGCCAAACGAGCAGCTTCTTCCTGAGCGGCAATTATGCTATCAGCCCGAGCTTTGGCAATAGCGGCTTTTCGCATTTCTTCTAAAATCCGTTGGCGTTGTGCTTCTTCTTGTGCTTTTTGTATACTGTCTGCTATTCGTTTTTGCTCAGCAAGTTTACGGGCTTGCTCTATTTGCTGCTGCCGAATCCGCTCTTCCTCTGCTAGACGTTTGACTTCAGCTTCCGCTTGAAGTCTGGCTGCTTCTTCTGCCTCGCGACGCAATCGTTCGATTTCTTGTGCACGTCGTATGCTGTCAGCACGTGCTTGCTCTTGTGCCTTACGACGGGCTTCGGCAATGGCTTGTTGCCTTGCAAGTTCTTCTTGCGCTTTACGTAGGCTGTCAGCACGGGCTTCTGCTAGAGCTCTTTTTCGGGCTTCCTCTATGGCTTGCTGACGCGCTAATTCTTCTTGTGCCTTACGAATGCTGTCTGCCATAATTCGTTGTCTTTCAATCTGCTTTCTTTGCTCCTCCAAAGCTCGAAGGCGAGCTTCTTCTTCTGCACGTTTTTTGGCTTCAAGTTCGGTTTGAAGTCGGGCTGCCTCCTCGGCGGCTTTCCTAGCTTTTTCTATTTCTTGAGCTCGTTTTATACTGTCAGCCCGTGCTTGTTCCTGCGCTTTGCGGCGTGCTTCGGCTATGGCTTGTTGCCTTGCCAGCTCTTCCTGAACGCGTTTTAAGCTGTCAGCTATTCGTTTTTGTTCGGCAACTTTTCGAGCGCGCTCCTCATTTTCCAAACGTTTCCGTTCTTCTTCAACTTTTCTCAAGCTATCCGCAACTCGCTTTTGTTCGAAAATTTGTCTTTGGCGTTCAATTTCAGCAGCTCGTTGTTTTTCTTCTTGAGCTCTTCTTGCAGCTTCAACTTCAGATTGTAAGGCCGCAACTCTTTCTCGATTGTTATCCTCTGGCTTTTTCTCTTTTTGGGCTAATTGGCGTTCTGCGTCATCAATTCTTTTCTGGATAGTTTTCGAATAATCGGTATCATATCCAAAGTCATCCTGGTCGGCCCGGAATTTTATTGATGCCACCGGCTGATTAAATACAATAATATCAACACCCTCCTGTTGTTTGAACAATATAACCTGAAATTCAAACGGAGCAAATGGTTCAACTTCAGGATTATTGTCCAGAATGGTTTGTGGTACTGTCAGGTCAAAGCTGATTTTTTTCGTAACATAACCTTCTTTAGAGAAGGTAAGGAGATATTTTTTTTGAAAGTCTAGCTCAAATTCGAATTTGCCGCTTCGTCCAACAGTCTCTGTTTTTAATTTCTGTCCGTCTCGTTCAAGTTCGATTTTTGCACCATCAATGCTTCCACTGGCAGCTTTAACATTCCCGAATATTACATACTTTTGTTTTTGACCTGATGCTGTAATAGATAACGCGAATATCAGCAGAAGCGTCATCAAAAGTTTGCTTCCAACTTTTATCATCTGCATAAAATGGCTGCTCATCTTTTCTTAATCTTTGGCCTGCAAATATTACACAAAATAATGCAACTATTTTGAATTTGCAAAACTTTGCGGTTGAAAAAAATGTGTAAAGAAACTTTGCATATATGGGGCTGTTTGAAGCATATAAAAATCGCTCTCACAGGAGAGCGATTTTTTTAAAATGCCATTGAATATCGCCTTTATTATTAAGCTTTTACAGCTTTTACAATCATTTCAAAAGCTTCGGGATGGTTCATTGCCAGGTCGGCAAGTACTTTGCGATTTATTTGGATATTCTTCTTATGAAGAGCACCCATTAGTTCAGAATAACTCATCCCGTGTAAGCGCGCACCGGCATTAATTCGTTGAATCCAAAGGGATCGGAAGTTACGTTTTTTGGTACGGCGATCTCTGTATTGATACTGCATCGCCTTTTCGTATGTGTTTACTGCAACGGTCCATACGTTACCTCTGGTCCCGAAATAACCTTTTGTACGTTGTAAGATCTTTTTTCTACGGGCCCTTGATGCTACTGAATTTACTGATCTTGGCATAGTTTTACGATTTTTGGAACAACAGGTGGTTTAATTATTTAAACTCTTGATAACGCTGTTATTCTCGGTTAACACTTATTTTAATCCTAAAGTTTTAAGAATGTTTGGCATGTCGGCCTTATGCACTAATCCGGGGTGGGTTAGTGCACGTTTCCGCTTTGTGGATTTCTTAGTCAGAATATGACTTTTGAAAGCATGTTTACGTTTAATTTTTCCGGTTCCGGTAATTGAAAACCGTTTTTTTGCACCGGATTTTGTTTTTACCTTTGGCATACGTTAGTGAATTAATCGGTTCTTACTTGTTTACTTTGTTTTCTTGGGCGATATTACAATGGTCATTCGTTTTCCTTCGAGTTTGGGTAGTTGCTCCACTTTCCCATACTCCTCAAGTTCTGCAGCAAGGCGTAAGAGTACTATCTCACCCTGTTCTTTAAAGAGAATGGTTCGTCCTTTAAAAAAAACGTGTGCTTTAATTTTTGCTCCTTCCTTCAAAAATTTTATAGCATGATTCTTTTTGAATTCGAAATCATGCTCATCGGTGTGTGGACTAAAACGTATTTCTTTAACCTCAATTTTGGCTGATTTGGCTTTTTGTTCTTTGGCTTTTTTCTTCTGTTCGTAAAGAAATTTTTGATAATCCATTACCCTACAAACAGGTGGATCTACGTAGGGAGCAATTTCAACAAGGTCTAAATTGGCTTTTTCGGCAATTTTCAAAGCCTCGTCGATACTATAAATACCGGGATTCTCAATATTTTCACCCACCAATCTCACTTTGGGCACTCGTATTTGCTCATTTATGCGATGTGTATCGCTATTATCCCGTTTCACCCGATTTTCTTTTGAATTCTGTGCTATGGCAATACCCTCCAATCTTTGTTTAGTTAGACAATTCTTGTTCTATTTCACTCTTAATATGTTGTATAAAGTCTTCTATGCTCATTGATCCCATATCTCCGTGACCCTGTTTCCTTACCGATACGCTACTGGTTTCCTCTTCCTTTTGACCTACTACCAAAAGATATGGTATGCGTTTTAGTTCGTTATCGCGAATTTTTTTGCCAATTTTTTCGTTTCGTTCATCAATTTCGGCGCGAATTTCG
Source organism: uncultured Bacteroidales bacterium (assembly GCA_937981765.1). Taxonomy (GTDB): domain Bacteria; phylum Bacteroidota; class Bacteroidia; order Bacteroidales; family Salinivirgaceae; genus JAAYQU01. The sequence continues at coordinate 132,497 of CALJOM010000007.1, read as the reverse complement.
GAATTATTTAGCAAATTTAAAACACTTTGAGCAAAATCGTTATATTTTTCGCTGATTGGGAGAATTACTACCTGTTGAGATGTAAGCCACAATGGGAATTTTCCACCGGTGTGTTCTATCAAAACTGCGATAAAGCGTTCCATAGAGCCAAAGGGTGCACGGTGAATCATAACCGGACGGTGACGTTTATCGTCGCTGCCAATGTATTCCAGATTGAATCGTTCGGGTAAATTGTAGTCAACCTGAATGGTCCCTAATTGCCATTTTCTGCCAATTGCGTCACGAACCATAAAATCGAGTTTTGGCCCGTAAAACGCTGCTTCGCCGTATTCTACAATATAATCCAATCCCCTTTCTTTTGCAGCCTCAATTATGGCTTGTTCGGCTTTTTCCCAGTTTTCTTCACTGCCAATGTATTTAGTCCTGTTTTCTTTATCGCGCAGTGATACCTGGGCGATGAACTCCTTGAATTTAAGAGTTTTAAAAATATAAAAAACAATGTCGATTACTTTGATAAATTCCTCTTTTAACTGATCGGGACGACAGAAAATGTGTGCATCGTCTTGCGTAAATCCTCGCACACGGGTTAAGCCATGCAATTCGCCACTTTGTTCGTATCGATACACCGTCCCAAATTCTGCCAAACGGAGAGGAAGGTCGCGATAGGATCTTGGGGCTGATTTGTAAATTTCACAATGGTGTGGACAATTCATTGGCTTTAATAAAAACTCTTCTCCTTCAGCCGGGGTAGTTATTGGTCTAAAAGAGTCGGCACCATATTTTTCCCAATGACCGCTGGTTACATACAATTGTTTTGACCCTATGTGAGGTGTCATAACTAATTTATAACCATACTGTTTTTGGATCTTTTTGAGAAAATTTTCCAGGCGCTCTCGTAATGCCGCTCCTTTGGGAAGCCAAAGTGGTAAGCCTTGACCAACAGCTTGGGAAAAGGTGAAGAGTTCCATTTCTTTTCCAATTTTGCGATGATCTCTCTTTTTCGCCTCTTCTAATAGTACTAAATATTCGTCGAGTAATTTTTTCTTTGGGAACGTAATTCCGTAAACACGGGTAAGTTGTTTTCGTTTTTCGTCTCCCCGCCAATATGCGCCGGCAACAGAGGTTACTTTTACCGCTTTTATTGGTTTGGTACTTGGTAGATGAGGTCCACGACATAGGTCGGTAAAACTCCCTTGTGTATAAAACGAAATGGTTCCGTCTTCTAGTTCTGAAATTAACTCTACTTTGTAATTTTCGCCTTTTGATGCAAAGAATTGCATTGCTTCGGCTTTTGGTACTTCTTTCCGAACATATTGACTGTTTTCGGAGGCTAGCTCCATCATTGTTTTTTCAATGATAGCAAAATCTTCGTCAGTTATTGTTTTGCCTTCGGGTAGTTCTACATCGTAATAAAAGCCTTGTTCGATGGCCGGACCTATTCCAAATTTAACCCCCGGGTACAGTTTCTGTAAAGCCTCGGCTAATAAATGAGCTGAGGAATGCCAAAAAGCGTGTTTTCCTTCGTCATCCTCCCATTTATGAAACTTAACCGTGGCATTGGTATTAATTTTTCGGGTCAAATCCCAAAGTTCTCCATTTACCGTAACGGAAAGAGCCTCTTCGGCTAGTCTTGGACTAATGCTCTCAGCAATTTCGTATCCTGTTATGCCTTCTGGGAATTCTCGAACAGAGCCATCGGGAAATGTTATCTTAATCATTGTTTCTATGCTTTTGATTCTAGTTTATCTAGCATTTCAATAATTTCTTGGGCCAAGTTAGCTATTTGCCTCTTAAGGTCGTTAAAAAATTTCTTACTCTCTTTTCCTCTAAGGTTTTGTTTTCTGAACAGATAAATCTGATGCAGGGTTTGGTTATGCATCGCTTCGATTTTTTGAGCTACCTTGAGAATTTCTTGTTTTTTGTCGGGCGCGCAAAATATCTCGGTAACGTAACAGTCGAAAAAGAGATCGTGTGTCAAATTTTTCAGATTCTTTTTAAGTGATTGAATTGAAGCCATTGGTATATTTGTTTAAGTTTCTTCGTTGAAATAAAGTTTATAATATCGCATTTGTCGATCAGGATCCCATCCTCTTTCAATCAAATTTGGATCACCATGCACGTAAACATGAAAGTTTCTGTCGAGTTTAATAACTGGACGAAAATATTTTTTCGATTTCACTACTGCTGGCTTGGATATGGGGAAACTCCTATCAAATTCCACACCATAATTTTCTTCAAACTGCTTTCTATATTCTTCAAAGGCTGATACTGCTTCAGGATGACCGATGACTTTTTGATTAAAATCTTCCAGATCGAATCGCTCGGAAGCTTTAAAATAATCGCAACTACGTTGGTTAAACGCAATTTGTTCAGACTTTTGAACGTTATTCTCTTCAGTCAAAATATCATTGGAAAACTCTTTGCAAACCTGCATAAAGTATTCGGTTTGATAATAACTATCCGTTAACTGGCGCAGGTTTAGAAAATCAAATCTCCAATACAAAGCTTCTTGGCTTCTGTTAACCCTGTCGACCACTGTTACTTTGTAGCCTTCGTTCTCCCGAATGTTAAAAACCAGGCAGCCTTTATCCAAACGTCGTATATTTATTCCTTGCTCAAACTCTGCTACAAACTGCTGTTTTGCTTGGTAAACCTTTAAGAACAAATCTTTGCTTTCGCTTTTAAAAATTCCAAGGCAATCGGTTGTTTGCCCATCAATTTCGCAATTCTTGAAAAGGGCTAAATAAAGTTCGCCAGTTTTTATGTTAGGATGTTGTGATGTTTTGTGAAGCCAATGAGCTATTTTTTTACTATACTCTAAAAATTGATTGTTGTTTTGAAAAATAGTCAGGCAATAGTCTCTCATGGGATGAGTTCCTGATTGACTATTAATATCGAATTCGTAGAAAGCTCCGGGCTTAAACGACGACAAAAAGTAGGAGAGAAGTACCTGTTTTAGGTCGCTGTCTTCTATGCTAAGCTCATTTTCCGACAAAACTAGTGAGTTGGATTCAAAACTGTTCCCAACTTGATGAATAACAAATCGCTCCAGATTTACATTTGAAAAATCCACTATAAGACTGAATTTCGACTTGCGAAGTTATAAAAATTTGTTTAAAAACAGCTACTCATTGATAATTTTTAAACTAAAGCCGCTTCCATGGATATTTTCTATAACTATTCTAGAATCGAGGCTTTTTAATAGCTTGCGGAGTTTTGTTACATAAACATCCATGCTTCGAGCTGTAAAGTAGTTGCTTTCACCCCAAATTTCTTTCAGCAAGATTTCTCTGTTAACAACTTGATTTAAGTTTTTGGCTAACATGTATAATAATTTTCCCTCTTTAGGGCTTAGTCTATCAATCTTTTCCCCATGCATTTCTATAGTTCTTTGAATTGGATCGTAGGTTACTAATCCAATAACTAACGGTTTATCAACACCCTGATAAAGGTCTTGCCTACGACGTATAATAGCGCGAATTTTCATTAACAGAATTTCAGAATCGAAAGGCTTGGTGATATAGTCGTCAGCTCCGGTTTTAAACCCTCGAATTACATCTTCTTTCATTGTTTTGGCTGTTACAAAAATGAAAGGAACCATAGTGTCTTTTTCCCGAATCATTTGAGCGAGTTCAAATCCGTCAACATCGGGCAACATTACATCCAGAATGCAAAGGTCAAATTTATGGGTAGCAAAAGCTTCCATAACTTTTTTCCCTTGTTCTACCCAAACTACAGAAAATCCGTTCATTTCAAGATAGGAGCGGAGTACTGTTCCAAAATTTATGTCATCCTCCACCATAAGTAGGGAATAGCTCTTTTTAATCATAGCTCATAAGATATGTTAACGTGTAGCTTTACATGGTTTAATTTAATAAGCATGTTAGCAAATTTTTAATCCTTATAGGTTGGCAGAGTAATTTTGAACCTGCTTCCATTTCCGAGAATGCTCGATACATTAATGGTTCCGTTCATTTTTTCAATTACAAGTTTAACATACGTCAACCCTAGTCCAAATCCTTTGATTTTGTGTATATTACCGGTTTGTCCTCGATAAAATTTTTCAAATATTCTACGTATGGTCTCTTTGTTCATTCCTATACCATTGTCGGAAATGGAAATCGTAACAAATTTTGCTTTTTCCTCAACTTCAACTTTGATTAAAGGCTTTTTATCGTTATATTTCAAAGAATTATCGAACAAATTGTTTATTGCATTCACAAAATGGTCCTTATCGATTTTGCAGAAAATTTCAGGCTTCTGGTGGTAAAACTCGATATTGCCGTTTTGTTCTGAAACTCGCAATGAAAAACTTTTAATCGACTCGGAAATAAGGCTCACAATATTGTACGTTTCTAATGAAAGAACAACTTCACCCTTTTCAAGAAATGCAATTTGCAATATTTGATCTATATGGCGATGCATCCTATGCGTTTCCTGTTTGATTATTGAAGTAAAAGTACCTTCAGGTATGTTGTTGTTTTTCAATACATTTTGCAAGGCATCTGTTGCTAAATTAATGGTAGCAATTGGAGTTTTAAATTCATGGGTCATATTATTAATAAAATCAGTTTTCACCTTAGCCAACTTTGATTGTTTAACCAATACCAACATTGTAAAATAAAAAATAGCCAAAATAATTCCAAGCAGCAAAAAAGTTATAATCAAAAGCCATTTCATCGAATCCATGATAAACGTAGTTTTATCCGGAAATTTCACGGCTAGAATAGGCGATTCCCTCATCAATGGGCTGCTGTATAAATCTATCTGATATATTCCAGTCGAAGAATCGTTAAAAAATCCATCAGTTGAAAATACAATTTTTTGGCCCGATGCTTCATACACAGCATATTCCATCGATAAATTAAGATTTTGCATGGTTTTTTCTTGCTCGATGATAGCCGGTAAATTACTAAGCATAATTCGTTCCCGTAAAGGGATACTCTGCGCTCGATGCTCAAAAACAATCCACTGACTAATATGTTGAATTTGACTCAATTGCTTGTTGGCCATCATCTCAAGTTCTTTAGTGGTTGCTTCAAGGGTTAAATATTCTTTCATTGCCTCATAGTCGTTACCAGAAATTTTATTAACAGATTGATTTATTGATTTTTTTAAATTGTCAATTAAACTATAAATTGAATCTAACACTGGATTATTAACCCGAAGTAACTGTTGATTTTGCATTTTTAACGAAAAGGAAACAAGCGACTCCTGCTGTTCAAAGCGGGTAGCAACGCGAGTTAACATGATGTTGACACTTGAATCAAAATTTTTATGACTTTCTGTAAAGTAATTTTGTATCCAGAAGAATTGAATAACTACAATACCCAACAAAGCTAAAAGCAGTAATAACATCGTTGAGCGAACAAAACTTGTTTGCATGTCTCTTTTTTGTACAAATTTAGGCTATCAGGATGAAAAATTGTTTTTTCTTAGGATTATTTATATTTTTGAAAAAATTAAAACGTTCGATTATGTTGAATATTGCTTTATTTGGCCCTCCAGGTGCTGGAAAAGGAACGCAAAGTCAGATGCTTATCAAAAAATACAATCTGATGTACATTGCCACGGGCGATATTTTGCGCGAAGAAATCAATGCTCAAACACCATTAGGACTAATGGCTAAGGATATAATTGAAAAAGGAGGCTTGGTTTCCGATGAGATTATTGTACAAATAATAGAAAAGAAGATAACCCAAAATCCGGAGGCCAATGGCTTTCTTTTCGATGGCTTTCCACGAACAACCGTTCAGTGTTATATTCTCGATGGACTGCTCATGAAACTCAATACATCACTAACTTGCATGCTGAGCCTTGAAGTACCTGACGAAGAGTTAGTTCGACGTTTGAGAGAACGGGCTAAAACCTCGGGTAGAAAAGACGATAACGATGAGGTAATCCAATACAGACTCAAAGAATATTATGAGAAAACATTGCCTGTGGCCAAATATTATCAAGATAAAAATATTTATTTCCCGGTAAATGGAGTAGGTTCTGTTGAAGAGGTGCAACAAAGGTTATGTTCCGCTATAGAGAAATCCTTGGAAAATAGATGGATAAACCTCATAGTATTCGGATACCCGGGTTCAGGCAAAGGAACTCAGGCAAAGTTGTTAGCTCAGAAATATAATTTGGTATACATTTCAACCGGATCAATGTTGCGCGAAGAAATTCGAAAAAATACCGAAATTGGTCGGTTAGCGAAGCCATATATGGACAAGGGGGCTATTGTGCCTGATGAGTATGCCATAAAACTTATTGAGGAAAAGATTCAGGCAAATCCCGGTTCACGCGGATTTATATTTAAGGGGTTTCCGCGCACAATTGTTCAGGCATACATTGTAGATGGATTGCTCAGAAAAATGAACAGTGTTATTACAACTGCAATTGAAATTCAGGTTACACAACTTGAAGCTGTCCGGAGATTAGCCTTGCGTAGTAAAACGGACAAAAGCCGAACTTACGATATGGATACCGAACTTATAGTAAGCCGGCTTGAAGAGTATGAGCAAAAAACAACCTTGGCACGAGATTATTATGCCAAGAAGAATATGTTACGCACGGTTGATGGACATGGAATGCCAGATGAAGTTTTTCAACGTATTTGTAAAGAACTTAGTTTTGCACTAAAACAAGTTTATTGATTTATTTTGTTTCGAATAGCACCCATTAAAAATGGGTGCTTATTTTTATATTTATAAAATCCTATAATATATATTATGTAAAATAGAAATCTTTATTTAAGAGGGGAAAATTCCCCTCTATCCAATTGATTATTGTTGCGATTCAATTTCACTGATTTTTTGGTCAATAGACTTTAATTTTTCTGCGTATTCTTGTTTCGTACGTAGCTGGAAGTAAATAAGACGCAATTGTTTGAGAGTATAAAGATCCTTAGGATTTAGTTCAATACATTTTTCAAAATATGTGGATGCCTTAACAAATTCGCCCATCGCCTTGGAACGCAATTCTTCATATTCCTTTTCCTTGTTGAGTGGCAATTCGTTGGCTTTATTGTTAAAATCAGCCCCGCGGTTAAAAAATAATACTCCTAGGTTAAATAAAGCATCAAAATATACAGAGTCAATCTCGAGGGCTTTATTGTAAGCCTCAAATGCCTTGTCGCTCTCCCCTTTTTGGTCGTAGAATGTTCCTTTAGCAAAGTAGTATACTTTGTTATTTGGCTCAAGTTCGATAGCTTTGTTCAAATATTCCAAGGCTTGATCGAACTGTTGATCTTTGCTGTAGTGGTCAATCAGCAAAAGCATTAACACCTGGTTGTCTTCCATTTTTGAAATGGCATCCTTCAAGGTTGTAACGTATTTCTCTGCGTCGCCTTGGTTAAGGTAGATTTCTGCAATTTTGCGAATGCAAGCTACAGGCTCATATTTTATTTCTGCCGATTTGTTATAATATTTAATTGCTTCGTCTAACTTGCCAGCTTTTTCATATGATAGTGCGGCGTTAAAGTAAACGGCTTTTTCCAATTCACCAACTTCATGATATTCACCAATTTCAGCAGAGAGTGCAAAATAATTGGCCGCTTTTTCGTAGTCGTGTGCTTCAAACATCCGAATTCCTTCATTGAAGGCTAGATTTTGGATAAATTTAAGGTTTCTGATAGCGTCTTTTACGAATTTCTCCTTTTTATCACGGTACTCAAGGGATCTTTTGTAACTATAAAACGCCTCGTTTAATGGATTGGGATGCAAATTTTTATGCTCTGGGTTTTTCGATTGGAAAATGTTTTGATAGATTAACCCGCGATAGAACCAAGCTTTATCATTGGTTTTAGTTTCGGGGTGTTCTACAGCCTCATCGATAAATTTTTGAGCCTTATCGTATTGAGTTTGCCCGGGTTTAATTCCGTAATTGTAGGCTGAAATTACATTACGGCTTTGTGCAAATGCTGAAATAACTCCCAGCGACACAAATACGGATAATAGGATTTTTTTCATCGTTTTTTGCATTTAATGTTAAACAATGGTTATTCTAGGTTATCAAATATTATTTCCGTTTTCTTGCCTTTCAATTTCGGTAGAATTATACGACTGTAAATCTGCGTTTTGTTCAACATAGGTTACAGCAGCTATTTGGTCATCGTCGCGTAAATTAATTAGCTTAACTCCTTGTGTTGCTCTTCCGGTTTGGCGTATCGACGACATGGGTGTGCGGATTGTTAATCCTTTTCTGGTGATAATAATCAAGTCGTCGGTGTCGAGCACTCCTTTCAGGGCAATCATTTTTCCTGTTTTTTCAGTAATGTTCAGGGTTTTTACTCCTTTCCCGCCTCGCCTGATTATTCTATAGTCGCCGATTGCAGAACGTTTTCCGTATCCATTTTCAGATACTACAAGAATGTCTTCTGATTCGTTTTCTACGGCTATCATTCCCACAACAAAGTCATTGGGATCCAAGGTGATCCCTTTTACTCCCAATGAGTTGCGCCCAACGGTGCGGACATCGTTTTCATGAAATCTAATTGCTTTCCCTGAATGGACGCCCATCACGATATCGCTCTTGCCCGCGGTAAGTTTAACATCGATCAGAAGATCGTCTTCACGTATGGCAATGGCAACAATTCCATTCTGACGTGGACGGCTATATTCCTTTAGTAATGTTTTTTTGATTATTCCATTTCTGGTTGCCATTACTAGATAGTGTGTGCTTGTGTATTCTTCGTCTTTCAGGTTCTTGATATTGATGTAGGATCGAATGGAATCGTCGGGCTCAATGTTTAATATATTTTGGATAGCTCTACCTTTGCTGGTTTTGCTTCCTTCTGGGATTTCATAAACCTTGAGCCAATAGCATTTCCCCTTTTCCGTAAATAGTAGCAAGGTGCTATGCATTGACGCCACATAGATGTGTTCAACAAAATCTTCATCTCTTGTCGCTGTGCCTTTTGAGCCAATTCCTCCCCGATTTTGAGTCTTGTATTCAATTAACGGGGTGCGTTTTATGTATCCTAAATTGGATATGGTAATTACCATATCTTCATCGGCATAGAAATCTTCAGGATTAAATTCTTCGGCATTGTAGATTATTTCAGTTTTACGTTCGTCCCCAAATTTTTCCTTTAATTCAATGAGTTCTTGAGAGATAATCTCCATTCGCAAATTTTCGTCAGCCAAAACACGTTTGTAATATTCAATTTTCTCTAATAAATCTTTGTGCTCCTGACGAAGTTTGTCTTGCTCTAATCCGGTTAATTGGCCTAGGCGCATTTCAACTATAGCGTTGGCTTGTATTTCGGTTAGAGAGAACCGCTCTATAAGCCGGATTCTGGCATGATCGCGACTATCGGATGTTTTGATAAGTTGAACTACCTCGTCGATGTTATCGGAAGCGATAATAAGCCCTTCCAGAATGTGAGCACGCTTTTCTGCCTGTTCGAGTTCGAATTGAATTCTCCTTATTGTAACTTCATGACGGTGCTCTATGAAATAGTGAATTAAGTCTTTTAAATTGACTAATTGCGGTTTGCCGTGAACTAACGCAATGTTGTTAACATTAAATGGTGTTTGAAGAGCAGTGTACTTGTAAAGATTATTTAAAACAACATTGGCTACGGCATCCCGTTTAATTTCGTATACAATCCGAAGTCCGTCTTTATCCGATTCGTCATTAATATTGCTAATCCCTTCCAGTTTTTTTGCGGCGACTAATTCGGCGGTTTTCATAATCATTTCCGCTTTGTTAACCATGTAGGGTATCTCCGTAACAACTATTTTTTCATTCCCTTTACTGTCTGTTTCAATAATTGCTTTACCTCGAACTATTATTTTACCACGTCCGGTTTCCAGCGCCTCTCGAATTCCTTGATATCCGTAAATAATTCCACCGGTCGGAAAATCTGGACCTTTTACATAATTGACCAATTCGCTGACAGAGATGTTTCTGTTTTTGATGTAAGCTAAGCAGGCATCAATTACCTCGGATAAATTGTGAGGAGCCATGTTGGTGGCCATTCCAACAGCGATGCCTGATACCCCGTTGACAAGCAAATTAGGTAATCTTGAGGGTAATACGGTTGGTTCTTTTAAAGAATCGTCGAAATTTAACTGAAAATCGATGGTGTTTTTATCAATGTCGGCCAATAATTCTTCCGCAATTTTCGACATTCTGGCTTCGGTGTATCGCATGGCGGCTGCTGAGTCTCCATCAATACTGCCAAAGTTTCCATGCCCATCGACCAATGGATAGCGCATCGACCAATCCTGGGCCATTCGAACCATGGCACTGTATACTGACGAATCGCCATGAGGGTGGTATTTACCTAATACTTCACCTACAATTCTTGCCGATTTTTTATGGGGTTTGTTAGATATAAGGCCTAATTCGTGCATTCCAAATAGTATCCTTCGGTGTACCGGTTTTAAACCATCGCGGATATCTGGTAATGCTCTGGAAACTATAACCGACATCGAGTAATCGATGTAGGCTGATTTCATCTCTTCTTCAATGTTAATTCGAATAATGTTTTCGCCTTCTGCCATGATTTTCGTAATCAATTTTTAACACGCAAAGGTACAAAATTGGTTTTGAATAGCATCGTTTTTGGGGAAACTTTACAAACTTTCAAATTGGAAACCCATAATTGCACAAATATTGTACTTAGGTATAATCAAGTTTTCAAATTTCAAAAATAATGGTTATTTTTACAAAGCGAAAACAAACCGTTTACTATGGATGCACGATTTTCAGACAAAATTAAATCCATTCTTTCCTACAGTCGCGAAGAAGCGGTGCGATTAGGAAACGATTATCTTGAAACAGACCATCTATTTTTAGGAATATTACGAGATAGCGAAAATGCAGCTATTGATACATTACAATCTTTAGGTGTGGATTTGTTAGCCTTGCGCCAGCGATTGGAAACAAGGTTGGCCAAAAAGAATCCACTCAGCATTACTCAACTTGACTCTATACCTCTTAACACTAGCGCAGCCAGGGTTCTTAAATTAGTAATCCTAGAAGCTAAGGCCTCTAGAAGTGAAGAAATATTGCCTGAACATTTGCTTTTGGCAATTATGCGCGATGAAACTTCCTACGTGACCACTCTTTTAGCTGAAGAGACCATTGATTATGAAATGGTTTTAGAAACGTTGAATCATATTTTGAAAAACAAAATGAATAATCCTTTTGGTGGTTCTGATGATGACGATGACTCTGAAGATTCAGGCGAATCTTCCTTGGGAAATAAAAGCACCTCAGAAACTCCGGTATTAGATAATTTCGGGGTAGATCTTACTAAAGCAGCTGAAGAAAACAGATTAGATCCCATTGTAGGTCGTGATGTTGAAATAGAACGTTTGTCTCAGATTCTAAGTCGTAGAAAAAAGAATAATCCTGTTTTAATTGGTGACCCGGGTGTTGGGAAATCGGCAATTGTAGAAGGGTTGGCGATACGAATTGTAAAACGTCAAGTTTCCAGGGTGCTGTTTAACAAGCGAATAGTAACCCTAGATCTAGCCTCGCTAGTTGCTGGAACAAAATATCGAGGTCAGTTTGAGGAGCGGATTAAAGCCGTTTTAAACGAACTTTCCAAAAATCCAAACATTATTTTATTTATCGATGAAATTCACACCATTGTTGGTGCCGGAGGTGCTACCGGTTCGCTCGATGCTGCCAATATTCTTAAACCGGCATTGTCGAGAGGCGAAATTCAATGTATCGGTGCAACAACGTTAGACGAATATCGTCAGCATATCGAGAAAGATGGTGCATTGGAACGTAGGTTCCAGAAGGTAATGGTAGAGCCAACCACTCCCGAAGAAACGTTACAGATTTTACATAAAATCAAAACTAAATACGAGGATCATCATAATGTAATATACACCGATAAAGCACTTGAAGCATGCGTCAAACTATCTATGCGATACATTACCGACAGACAATTGCCAGATAAGGCTATTGATGCTATGGATGAAGCAGGTGCAAGAGTCCATATTTCCCACATTCATGTTCCGGAAAAGATAATTAAACTTGAGGCAGAAATTGAAGAAACCCGCGAGCAAAAGATTAAAGCCGTACATGAACAAAATTTTGAAAAGGCCGCAAAGTTTCGCGATTTAGAACGAAAAAAACTTCAAGAACTGGAACTAGCTAAAGTAAATTGGGAAAAGGAGATGGTACAAAATAGGGAAATTGTAGACGAAGATGAAATTGCGGCTGTAATTGCTATGATGACCGGAGTGCCTGTGCGCCGAATTGCTCAGGCCGAAAGTCAGCGATTATTGAATATGTCTGCAGATCTTAAAGGGAAAGTCATAGGACAAGATGAAGCCATAGAGAAGATAGTAAAAGCAATTCAACGAAATCGTGCAGGACTTAAAGATCCGAATAAACCAATCGGTACATTCATTTTTCTGGGACCTACAGGAGTTGGCAAAACCCAACTTGCTAAGGTTCTTGCAGAGTACCTTTTTGATTCCGCTGATGCCCTTGTTCGTATCGACATGAGTGAGTACATGGAGAAGTTTTCTGTATCACGACTGGTTGGAGCTCCTCCCGGATACGTTGGGTATGAAGAGGGCGGTCAATTAACCGAAAAAATTCGGAGAAAACCTTATAGTGTAGTATTACTTGATGAAATAGAAAAAGCTCATCCCGACGTTTTCCACATCTTACTACAGGTCCTTGATGAGGGTCGGCTAACGGATAGTTTTGGTCGAAGAATTGATTTTCGGAATACTCTGATTATCATGACTTCAAATATAGGAAGCCGTCAGCTGAAAGAATTTGGAGCCGGTGTTGGATTTATGACTAGTGCCAAACAAAAATCTCTGAACGAACATGCCAAAAGCGTTATTGAAAAGGCACTGAAACGAACCTTTGCACCGGAGTTTCTTAATCGAATAGACGATGTGATAGTCTTTAATTCGCTGAATAAAGAAGATATTTTCAAAATTATCGAAATAGAAATATCAGGACTGGCGAAACGTGTAAATGATAAAGGGTATAAACTGGAATTAACGCTGGCTGCTAAAAACTTTATTGCCGAAAAGGGATTCGACCCTGATTTTGGTGCTCGTCCACTAAAGCGTGCCATTCAAAAATATCTTGAAGATGAAATGGCCGAGGCCATTCTAAAGGCAGAAATTTCATCGGGAGACACTATAGTCGTTGATTATGACCAAACAATCGAACAGGATAAAGTAGTCATTTCTATCAAGCAATCTCACTAAACAAAATTTGGCTTTCTGTGTTTTAATATAAACAAACTAAAACACATTTTCTATGATAACTGAAGTAATCTTTGCCAAACAAAAATTTCCATTAAGCGGAACACAAACCAAAGTAGGCGATATCGCCCCCGATTTTACAGTAATCGGTAATGACTTAAAACCTGTAAGTTTGCGAGATTTTGGGAACAAAATCAAAATAATCAGCGTTTTCCCCTCAATAGATACACCTGTATGTGCAACGCAAAACCGAACATTTAACAAGCGTATTGCTGAAATTGCAGATGCTGTGGTGTTAAGCATTTCGGTAGATTTACCATTTGCTCAAAAACGCTTTTGCGGTGCTGAAGGATTAAATAACATTGTAACACTATCAGATCACAAAGATCTCGATTTTGGCAAAAAATATGGTTTTCTGATAGAACCTTTCCGTTTATTAGCCAGAGGGATTGTTGTGCTTGATAGAGACAACCGTGTTACTCACGTTGAATATGTTCCGGATGTATCACAAGAACCCGATTATGATAAAGCTTTCGAGGCCGCCCGAAAACTTTAATTAAACATAGAAGCCCGATTATACCGGGCTTTTTAATTTGCATTAAACTAAGTTGCACTATCTTAATAGTTTGCTCCATTGTTGTTATCGAATGTAACCGTTGAAATATTAACAGAAGAGTTGTCATCGTAAGTAATCCCCTGGCCTAAGGAATAGGCTATCCTACAATTTCCCAGGGTTATTGAATTGTGGCCAGTATCAAATAGCGCAAAAGCTCCATAAGAAGTTTCACGACCAGCATACAGAATCTGACAATATTGGAATGAAGAACCATTTAAACCACTGTAAAAATACAGTCCTCTCCAATCACCTTTTGCAGGAGAAGGTTTTGAGGAGGTAAAAATAAGTGGTTCTTGTGCTGTACCATTGGCAATTATTTTCCCAAAATCGTAGTAAGCTACGCGGAACGCCTTATCAAGATTAAATTTGATTGTAGTTCCCGGTGCTTTTGTGAGCGTTACTCCATTTCCTTCAGAATTGATATCAATCACATCATTAATAATATAGGCTGCGTCGTGTTTGAGCCAGAAGTGGGTGCCCTCTAAAAATAAATTGCCCCTGACAACAATTCCATAGGCGCCCGAATTAAAAACATTCCCCGCTCCAATTGTACGGACATAATTGGCCGAAATATCAATTGGAGGGGACAGGTTATTTTCGAATGTGTTGTTTGTAAAAGAGGTAAAATATCCTGTTCCAGTAACTTTCAAAGCAACATATTTCATGTTGCGAAATTTGCAGTTGTTAAACTGGATGTTAGTTTCTTTTATAAGATTCCACCATAGGTGCTTTCCGAAGCCGCATATTCGAACAAGCAGTATTCAAACACGCTGTTATTTGAACCGTTATAAGATCGTATCCCTTGGTAATTTCTAGCTTGAGGTGCCGGATTGTTTGATGTAAAAACTATGGAGTTTTGTTGGGTTCCAACTGCAGTGATTTTAGCAAAATGATTGTCCCAGTAGCTAAAATCAATTAGTTTGTTTTGGGTGAAACCGAATTATAGTTCACGGTTGAATAGTTAAATGGACACCATTACCAGTCCCTCCTATTCTGACTAAATCTTCAATGATGTAGGGAGCAGAGTGAGCCAACCAAACATAATCTCCAGGTTGATCAAAATCGTCGGTAATCCGGATTCCGTAACCACTGTTAAGCGAAAATGAATTGTTGGCTCCAATTGTATGCACAGCATTCGCATTAATATCCATCGCATGTTTTTCTATAGCCGAAAACGAATTGTTTCTGAATTCTGTAAAAAAATGAAGTGCCATCTATTTTTAAAGCGTTGTTTTTTATGTTTCGGAATTCACAGTAAGAAAATTTTGCTGATGTTCCCAAAAGATATATGCCGCCATAACTTGATTCAGCTCCGCAATATTCAAATATACAATAGGTGAATTCTGATCCATTGGCGCCTTGATATAACCCAATATATCCCCAATTCCCTGCAATAGGATTTGGAGACTCGGAAGTAAAACGAATTGGCTTTTCAGATGTCCCGTTAGCAATTATACGAGCATATTCATTACCATAATACGAGATCACTAGTGAAGCTCAATGCTTGAATTTGATAGTTGCTTCGGGCTCAATAGTAACATCAGCAGAAACAACAACCTTGCCTACAATTACATAGGTATTATTTTCTTTCCACGTTTTGGGTGCAGTAATATTTGAAGAAACCTCTTCTATCAGGGGTTTTGGGGCTTCTTCAAGTAAATCACAGGCAGTAAATAAAATTAATGTCAGGAGGCTTGCAAATAGTAGTTCTTTTTCATGGGAAAAAATTTTTAGGTTAAAATAATGGTTTAATTCACTCAAATGCTTATTTAAACTAGTTCCAAATAAGAATAATCAATTAAAAAAATAATTCTCCAACATGAAAATGTTTCAAAACATATTTTACTTTTGCAATCAATTTTTAAGGGTATGATTGAACATCAAGGTAAAATTATCGATATTCGAGGAGAAATAATCGAAATTTCACTTCAGCCTACCACAGCCTGCTCTACATGCCATGCAAAGGGAGTTTGTGCAGGCTCAGAGACAAATCAGCGAACTATTTTAGTTAACAAATCCGAGAGAGATTTCTGTGTGGGCGAACCCGTAATTGTAAAAATGGCTGATAAAATTGGTTACAAGGCTGTTGTTATAGCCTATGTAATGCCCTTAGTTTTAATAACATTATCTCTTATACTAGGAGAAACGCTTTTATTAACCGAGTGGAAAACCGGATTAATAGTACTATCAGTTCTAGCCGTCTATTTTATAACACTTAGGTTGTTTAGATCACCGTTAAGTCGTGAAATTACCTTTATTGTAGAAAAATTAAACATATTGCAATGATTTCAGTACTTATTTTTTCAGCATTAACGTTGGTTTTGCTAGGAGTGATAGCAGCCATAATGTTGTATTTTGCAGCGAAGAAATTTAAAGTTTACGAAGATCCAAGAATCGATCAGGTTGAAGCCCTACTTGCGGGGGCTAATTGCGGAGGTTGTGGATTTCCGGGCTGCCGTGGCTTTGCTGAAGCTTTGGTAAAAGCAGATAAAATTGAGGATATGAATTGTCCTCCCGCAGGTAACGACACCATGAAAAAAATTGCAGAATTATTGGGGCATACAGTAAAAGTTTCTGACCCAATGATTGCCGTGGTTCGTTGCAACGGAACACCTGCTAATCGTCCGGAAACATCAATCTATCAAGGAGCGTCAAACTGTAAAATTAAACACTCTTTGTACCGTGGAGAAACTGAATGTTCTTACGGTTGCTTGGGTGAAGGAGATTGTGTTGCAGCCTGTAAATTCGATGCTATATATATGGATCCCTCAACTCGATTGCCAGTAATCATCGAGGAGAAATGTGTAGCTTGTGGTGCTTGTGTTAAAGCCTGCCCAAGATCCATAATTGAAATGAGAAAAAAGGGACCGAAAAGCAGAAGAATTTATGTAAGTTGTGTTAATTGCGATAAAGGAGCTGTTGCTAAAAAGGCCTGTTCGGTTGCCTGTATATCATGCGGGAAATGTGTCAAAGTGTGTCCTCATGATGCAATAACCATTGAAAACAATCTTGCCTATATCGATTTCAATAAATGTAAATTGTGCCGCAAATGTGTGGAGGAATGCCCGACAAATGCGATAGTGGAATTAAATTTTCCTCCCCGTAAAAAAGCAGAAGAGTCAGAGAGTGCTGTCGAAAAAAATTAATCATACCATTTAAAAAGGAGGTGTATTGTGTTAAAGACATTTTCCAAAGGAGGAGTTCATCCGGCTGAGAATAAACTTTCGGCCAACTCTCCCATTGAGATTTTAAATATCCCAGAAGTTGTTTTTATTCCTGTAAATCAGCATTTAGGAGCTCCAGCAGAAATAATTGTCCAAAAAGGCGATAAAGTCAAAGTTGGAACCCTTATTGCGAAACAAACAGGATATATTTCGGCGAATATTCACTCTTCGGTATCCGGTACCGTTCAAAAGATCGACGATGTTCCAGACACTTCAGGCTATAATCGTAAAGCTGTGATTATACAGGTTGAGGGCGATGAATGGGAAACCAATATCGACCGCACTGATAAATTAGTAACAGAAATTCCGTATACTTCAACGGAAATAATACAAAAAATATCCGAATCCGGAATAGTTGGATTGGGTGGAGCAACCTTCCCTACCCACGTAAAACTATCTATTCCCGATGGAAAAAAAGCGGAAATTTTAATTATTAACGGTGTTGAATGCGAGCCCTATCTTACCGCTGACCACAGGTTGATGTTGGAAAAAACTCACGAAATATTGGTAGGCACCAAAATACTTATGAAAGCTCTAAATGTTTCTAGAGCAGCTATTGGTATTGAAAACAATAAGCCTGATGCGATAAAAAAATTTAAATCCATTATTAAAGATTATCCCAGTATTGAAATAGTACCGTTAAAGGTAAAATATCCACAAGGAGCTGAAAAACAATTAATTAAAGCTATTATAAACCGAGAAGTGCCGAGTGGAAAGTTGCCAATAGAAATTGGAGCTGTAGTGCAGAATGTAGGAACTGCATATGCTGTTTATGAAGCTATACAGAAAAATAAACCCCTAATTGAAAGGGTTGTTACCGTAACGGGAAAAAAAGTTTTAAAACCTTCTAATTTAATGGTCAGAATAGGAACCCCCATTAAAAACCTTATAGGATATGTTGGCGGGTTACCCGAAGATGGCGCTAAAATTGTAAATGGCGGCCCCATGATGGGGAAAGCTATAAATAGCCTCGACGTTCCTGTTACAAAAGGTACTAGCGGTATAGTTGTTATTCCCCAAAAGGAAGCTGAAAGATCGGAAGTGTTAAATTGTATTCGGTGCGCAAAATGTGTTAGTGTATGTCCCATGGGTTTGGAACCGTACCTGCTAATGACTTACGGTGAAAAACAAATGTGGACCGAAGCAGAAAACGATAAAGTAATGGATTGTATTGAATGCGGCTCATGCAGTTTCATATGTCCTGCATATCGTCCGTTATTGGATTACATACGGTTAAGTAAAACCACTGTTGGAAAAATTATTCGTAGTCGTAAACTCTAAATTAACCCGGAATGAACCAGAAATTAATTGTTTCATTATCACCGCACGAGAAAGGCCGCGACTCCGTTAAGTCTATAATGTACGGAGTAATATTCAGTTTGATTCCGGCCTTCATAGCCTCGATATACTTTTTTGGGCTGGATGCTCTTATAGTAACACTCACAGCCATAGTAACTTGTTTAGTAGTGGAATATTTGATTCAGAAATGCTTACTAAAAGGTCCGATTACCGTTTTCGATGGCTCTGCTATTATTACCGGATTATTGCTTGCGTTTAATCTGCCATCGTCAATACCTTTATGGATGGTAATTGCCGGTTCAATTGTGGCAATTGGGGTAGGAAAAATGTCGTTTGGTGGTTTAGGAAAAAACCCATTTAATCCTGCCTTGGTTGGAAGAGTGTTTATGCTAATATCCTTCCCGGTAGCTATGACAACCTGGCCTGCCAATCGCTTAACTTTACCCGATGGATATACCGGTGCAACTCCCCTGTCTATTGCCAAAGAGGCAATCAAAAACGGAGAACCTGTAAGCCAAATTATTGCGAAGGTTGGAACGTCCCTAAATCATTTTGTCGGTAATATGGAAGGATGTATTGGAGAAGTTTCCGCCCTTTTCTTAATACTTGGTGGGCTCTATATGCTTTACCGTGGAATAATTACGTGGCATATTCCGGTGTTTATCTTTTTAACCGTTTTTGTTTTTTCCGGCACATTGCATTGGATTAATCCAGATAAGTATCTATCGCCAGAGTTTCATCTTCTAACAGGAGGACTGGTTCTTGGGGCAATATATATGGCAACCGATATGGTAACATCCCCTATGACTACATCCGGAATGATTCTTTTTGCCATCGGAATTGGAGTTTTGACAATGATAATACGCATATGGGGAGCATACCCAGAAGGAGTTTCTTTTGCCATACTTATCATGAATGCTTTTGTCCCGCTCATTAACAAAAACATGAAACCCAAACGATTCGGAGAGGAGGTAAAAAATGGCTAAACGCGAATCAACCTTTAAAAATATGGTATTAGTGTTATTCATTATTACACTAATAACCTCTGTAACATTAGGTTATGTATATGAAGTTACAAAAGGACCTATAGAAAAGGCCAAGTTAACCAAAAAGCTTACAGCTATAAAGAAAGTAGTTCCTGAGTTCAACAACGACCCAGATGCCGATCAATTCAATGTCCAGTTGGAAAATGGTGAAACCCTAGAAGTATATCCGGCTAAGATGAACGATTCAATAGTTGGCTATGCTGTAAAGACCTTCTCAACCAAAGGATTTAGCGGACTAGTTTGGTTAATGGTAGGTTTCGATACACAGGCAAATATCATTGATATTTCAGTTCTAGAACATAAAGAAACTCCAGGACTTGGAACCAAAATGGACGACGAAAGTTTCAAGGCTCAATTTAGAAAACAAAATCCATCAACATTCAACCTTAAAGTGGTTAAAGATGGCGGTCAAGTAGATGCAATTACAGCTGCAACCATTAGTTCACGCGCATTTTGCGATGCTGTTGAAAAAGCTTATCAAGCTGTTAAGAAAGGAGGTAAACAATGACACTAAAAGATAACTTCATTAAAGGATTCTTTAAAGAGAATGCAGTATTTGTTCTGCTTCTAGGTTTATGTCCAACGCTTGCAACATCAAGCTCTGCGATTAATGGATTAGGAATGGGACTAGCTACAACATTTGTTCTGGTGATGTCGAATATCGTAATATCGTTAGTGAAAAACCAAATACCCGATAAGGTACGAATACCATCATTTATTGTAATAATTGCCTCCTTCGTAACCGTGGTAGATCTTGTCATGTCAGGATTTTTACCCGATTTACATTCTTCGTTAGGATTGTTTATTCCGCTCATAGTTGTAAATTGTATTGTATTAGGTAGAGCAGAAGCTTTTGCCTCGAAGAACAACATTCTAGACTCATTGATCGACGGAGTTAGTATGGGGCTAGGCTTTGCCATGGCACTTACTATTTTAGGGTCAATTCGTGAAATATTAGGTGCTGGAACCATATTCGGAATTGATTTATCTATATATCCTACCGATGAAAAAGGAGCTCCGGTAACGATGCTTATGTTTATTCTTGCCCCAGGTGCTTTTATTGTTTTGGGATATCTGATCGCACTTATAAATAAAATTCGAAATGTATAAGGAGGTTTTATCATGATTTACCTAACCATTATTATATCGGCAATTTTTGTAAATAACATAGTTCTCAGTCAGTTCCTCGGTATTTGTCCATTTATGGGGGTATCGAAAAAGATTAACACTGCATTGGGAATGGGTGCCGCCGTTACGTTTGTGATGGTACTGGCTTCTATGGTGACATATTTGATTCAGAAATATATTTTGGTCAAATTTGGTATTGAATTTCTGCAAACAATTGCCTACATCTTAGTAATTGCCGCATTGGTTCAATTGGTTGAAATTGTTCTTAAAAAGGTAAGCCCTCCTTTATATCAGGCTCTAGGTGTTTACCTACCCCTAATAACCACAAACTGTGCTATATTGGGAGTTGCTATACTTATAATACAAAAGAACTTTTCAATGTTAGAAGGTATTGTTTTTGCAGCAGCATCTGCTATCGGATTTGCGTTTGCACTAGTAATATTCGCTGGAATACGTGAGCACCTCGACTTGATGGATGTCCCCAAGGGAATGAGGGGTACTCCAATAGCCCTGGTAGTTGCAGGAATTCTAGCGTTAGCATTTATGGGGTTTGCAGGAATCGTTTAGCAATAAAATAAAGAAGAAGAAGATAAAAGCGGTTAATATTATTAACCGCTTTTTTATTTAAAATAAAATCAACAGGTTCATTTTCATTTTTTTTCAAAAGGCACAAGATTTACTTGATAGGTAACCCGATCTGCATAGCTGATTCCCGCCTCATAAATATCCTCATCATCGGGATCGTAAAACCAATCAACAGTTATTAATGTTCCTTTTTTTGATAACCGCTCAAAAATTTCAAAAAAGTTTTGAACAATCTTTGAGCTACTGGTGTTGCAATAATCAAAACGAAAACGCACTTTGAGATCGGATGCCTGAGACTTTTCAAATTCTTTCAACCAGTCGAACACAGGTTTGTAAAACCCAATACTATCCTCTGGAAAACTGGTACCTTTAATTTCAAAAACCATTTCCTCACTATTGAGGTAGATGCTTGGTAGGGTATTTGTACCATCGAATTGATAAATTCCCATAGCAATAAAATAAATAATGTGTTATATTTGATAAACAAAAATAAAACACTTTTGTTAAACCGTTAACGTTAAAATTATGAATATTGAAACCCTTATTGCTCAAAATCGATTGAAAGAGGCTCAAAATTTGCTCCTAAACGAGTTAGATAAAAACCCCAATAATACTGCGAATCTTAGCCTTTTAGGGCAAATAGCAATGAAAAATCAAGACTATAGTAAAGCTCTGAATGCTTTTAATAAAATACTATCTATGGATCCCACAAATCATGAAGCCATTGCCTTTATAAGTACAATTCGGGGCATTTTATCAATTTCGAATAGTTTTTACTTTGAAAATACCTACCTTGATGATTCCCTATACGAATAAAATGGCATAGTGTTTGATTAAAGATAGTTGATTCATGGCTATTTTTCATATGCAGTAATTTGGTTAGTGAGGGCGTCCGATAACATCGGACGCTTTTCATTAATAGAAATTACAACCATAGATGTACAATTTTCACTATTTTTGCATATAAAACACCATATCATGATACACCCCAAATCACTGTTGATTATTTCATACCTTGTTGTCACCAACTTTACTTTTGCACAAAGCAACAACGATTTACCTAAAAACGTTGTAACATTACAGGGAAAACAGTACATTATTCATATAGTAAAAAGAGGCGAAACATTATACGGAATTTCCCGGCAGTATAACGTACCATACGACACCGTATTAAAATATAACCAATTCCTTCTTCCATCGTCTTTAGATGTAGGTGAAACGGTAAAAATCCCCCTTTTAAACATTCAGGAAACTACAAAACAAGTATTGCAGCAGGATAAAGCTTCTAACCGCTACCATACAGTAGTTCAAGGAGAAACTTTATACCGGATATCGGTTAACTACGGAGTTAAAGTTTCAGATTTGATTCAACTAAATCCTGATGCCACAAACGGTATACATCCAGGACAAAAGATTTTTCTTCCAGATAATACTCCAACTCCTGTTGTGATACAACAAGACCAGCTCTTTATTTACCACACGGTAGAACAAGACGAAACAGCAGAAAAAATTGCACAGAAATATGGAATTAAAGTAAAAGATTTGGCTAAATCCAATAAAGATTTGAAATTAAACCAACTAAGTACAGGTCAAAAGGTTAAAATTCCTAAAAAAAATGTTGAAGTTACTTACCATCTATCTGCAGATACAATAGAAAATTGGCAACATCATAAAGTGCAACCTAAGGAAACACTTTATTCAATCTCGAAGAAATATAATGTTGAAATCGAGGAAATAAAAAAATTAAATCCAGCTCTTAACCAAAGAGAACTATTGGCAGGTGAGATAATTAAAATACCTATAAAAGCTGAACAGACACTTAGTAGTGAAGAGTCGATATCGAAACCACACGTTAGCGATATTCAGATAGAGATAAAACCTACTGCCACACCTACCTGTCCGTGTCGGCCTATGCCGCAAAAAAGCTATAAGATAGGAATTCTATTACCATTTTTTACGAACTTTTTAAACGATTCCATTGATAATGTGCAAATTCCCGCGCGCTCAAGGCAATTTATTGAGTTTTATCAAGGAGCTTTACTTGCTTTAAACGACCTAAAATCGTTAGGTTTAAATGCTGAATTGTATGTTTTTGATACCCAAAATAATACATCAAAAACACAAGCAATTTGCGAATCGGCAGAGTTTAATGATTTAGATCTGATTATTGGTCCGGTATTCGGAAGAAACATAGAAATTGTTGCTCAAGCTGCTAAAAAGAATCAAATTCCAATCGTGAGTCCCTTGTCGACCGAGGAATCGTTTTTAGCAAACAACCCATATGCTTTTATGGTAACACCTACGCAAAAAATTATTAACGAACATATTGTAAACTCAATTCTGAAACTAAATTCCTCGAATTTCATAGTGATTTTAGATGTTTTACAACAAGATTCCATGTTTGTTCCTCAACTTAAAAGAAAATTATATACTCAATATTCAGCTAAAAACATTCATAATTTACGTTATACAGAATTTACCTATTTTAAAGGGCAAGAAACAAAATTACTCGAACTGTTTGAAGGCTCCGATACTACGGTAGTTATTATACCTTCTAATGATGAAGCCTTTGTGAGCGACCTAGTTGGGCGCTTAAATACGTTATCCAATCAGAAAACTATTATTTTAGTTGGTCAACCAAGATGGTTACGTTTCGATAATGTTAAATTAGAATTTTTACATAATCTAAATTCGCGGCTTTTCTCAATATCGAATCCTGATTATCGAAAAATAAACGTTGTTAAATTCGTTAAATCCTATCGAACCTATTTTGGTACGGAACCAACTCAACGGTCGTTTGAAGGATACGATATTACCCGATATTTTGCAGAGGCCCTTTTACGATATGGCAGAGAATTTCGTTGCTGCTTATCGGAATATAATCCTGAATTACTTAATCTTGTATTTCAATTTCAATCGATTGATGCATCATCAGGATATGCAAATCATAAATTGTATCTGGTAGAATACACCAAACAATGGGACCGGAAGTTTACAATTTTAAAATAGGCTACATAAGTAAACAATTAATTTAAATGTTACACATGTAACCTACTTGTATTTTTCACAAGCCTAGGACCGGAATAGATGAATCCTGTATATAGTTGCACCAAATCAGCCCCTGCGTCAAAATATCGCTTTGCATCGTCGGGAGTAACAATTCCACCGCAGCCAATCAATGCTTTGTCTCCAAGCCATTGTTTAATGATAGGAATTCTTTCGATATTACGAGTAAATAATGGTGTTCCAGAGAGACCACCTGGTCCTATGGAGTCAATTACCTCTTTCTCAATGGAAAGTCCAATTCTCGATATTGTGGTGTTGGAATAAATAATGCCATCGAAATTTAAATCCCATATCAGATTTATAGTTTGATCTATCGCCTCCATGGTCAAGTCTGGTGATAGTTTTACCAGAAACGGCTTGTGATCCTTTTGTTGTTTCCTGAAATTAATCATTTGGCTCATTATAAGCCTTAAATCTTCGGTATTTTGAAGTTTTTGTAGATTTACAATATTTGGACAACTCACGTTCAAAACTATATAATCAATCCATGGATATAGATTTTCCAACACATATAGGTAATCTTTAACTGCATCGTCATTTGAGGTGAGAGTATTTTTACCAATGTTTCCTCCGAGAATAAACATGCGATTTTTGTATTTTTTTAGGTTTTTAACCACGGCTCCAACTCCTAGGTTATTAAATCCCATTCGATTAACAAGAGCTTTATCTTTTGGAATGCGAAATAATCTGGGCTTGGGATTTCCAGGTTGTCCTTTGGGAGTAACGGTTCCAATTTCAATAAACCCAAATCCCAGATTACTTAATACATCGGCAACCAGGGCATTTTTATCCAATCCAGCTGCCAATCCAACCCGATTGGGGAAATTTAACCCCATTACATTTACTGGGTTACTATAAAAAAATGATGATTTTAACATAGGTTTAAATCCTGGAATATAACCACTTGATTTCAAAATTTTTAACGTTAAATCATGTGCAGTTTCCGGGTTAAGCTGAAAAAGTGCTTTACGTATCAGAGAATACATATTATTTTTTTCTCAAAGTTAACTATTTTTTCCTTGGAACTATAATTTCAAAGGTACCATCATTATAAACCAGTATCATACGTTCGATATTTGACCATGAATCGGGCTGAATATTTTCAAGTTTTTTCGGTGACATCCCGCTTCGAGTATTTCCGTCAAAATTTGTTTGATTTAATTGAGAGTTTGATTCGGGTTCTGAATTAAATTGCGTATTTGATTCTTTTATAAAAGCTCGCTGATTAGCAATAAAATCTTTTCTTGAGTTACAACTGTAATCCCTTGCAGCTTCGTCATCGTTATTAGCGACTGTGTTTACATGTGTAACGCTTTCTAAATTTTGCGAGTTTTTTACATTTGTTTCGTCAAATAGTGAAGGCGTTATTTCAGAATTTCGATTATTACCTTTTAATAAATTGGTAAGTGGCTTAGTAATATTATTTGATGAATTTTTAATCATCTCTCCTTTACCTGAAATAAGCCATTCTACGTTGAATTCGGGGAAATTCTGTATAAATCGTTCTAGAAAATCAATTGATGGTTTGTTTCTTCCCGACAGGATATGAGAAATTGCTGATCGTTGAATATTCATTACCTCAGAAAATTCTTTGGGAGTAATCGATTTGTAACGAAAAACCATCTCCAGGCGCTGACTAATTGACATAGTATCTTTTTTTTACAAAAATACATTTTTTTTCAAATATCATAATGTTACAAATGTAATTTTTATATTTACATGTGTAATTATACGTTTTTATATCAATTCTTATATAGTTTTTTAATTTTAAACATAAATATTATATAAAATTTATAGAATACTAATTATAAGTATATTAAGATTTTATTAACTATAATTAACTTTATATTGTTTACATTTGTTTTTGAGTATTTTACAAATTTTGAAACCATAATATTAATTAATCCATAGGGCAACTTATCCATTTTTTACCAAAAATAAAAGCGGTCAAACGACCGCTTTTATCCAAGACTCTGTATCCCTACTATTTGGCGGGAATATTTTCTAATGTTGCAACTAAAAAATCGAAAAACTTTTTAACTGTATCAATTTTTACCCTTTCGTCGGGTGAGTGTGGCGAACGAATAGTCGGGCCGCATGAAATCATATCCCAGGTGGGATAAATTCCTCCAAGAATTCCACATTCCAAACCCGCATGAATAGCTTTAATTTCAGGGTTTTTGCCGTATAACTTTTGGTATGTTGAAATCATAGTTTTCAAAATAGGAGAATTCATGTTAGGTTTCCAACCTGGGTATCCTCCCGTAAAGCGTACATCTGCCTTTGCTAAATCGAAAACTGCTTTAATTCTCATAGCTAATGCTTTTCGAGCTGTGTCTACTGAGCTTCGCATTAAACATTGCACATGAACTTGTCCTTCAATCGATTTAACAATGGCCAAATTATTGGAAGTTTCAACCAGTCCGGGCATTTCGTCGCTCATTCTGCAAACACCGTTAGGGCAAGCTAAAATAGAGTTAATCAACCTATTTTGAAAATCTTTTGTGTAAACAGTAGTAACAGGATCTGCAGTGAGTATTTCTATAGTTAAGTCAGGCTCAGTGGCTTTCAACTCCGAACGAATTATTGAGAGGTATTTCATAATATGGGCTTTTATAGCTTCTTCTTCATTAGCCGGATAGGATATAGTGGCAAAAGCTTCGCGGGGTATGGCATTTCGCATGTTACCACCGTTAATGTGAATTAATCTAACCGAGAAGGTGTCAACAAATTCGCGTAAAAGCCTAAATATTATTTTATTGGCATTCCCCCTGCCCAGATTTATATCCATTCCACTATGTCCACCCTTTAAACCTTTAACTGCAATTTGCATTGATTTGTAGTTCGATGGTGTTGGCTCTGTTTCTATGGTAAAAATTGCTGTAGCATCTTCTCCTCCTGCGCACCCAACATAGAGTTCTCCTTCATCCTCAGAATCGAGATTTATTAAAATTTCGCCTTGCAAAAGCCCTGGTTTTAGGTTAAAAGCTCCTGTCATCCCTGTTTCTTCATCAACGGTTAATAGTACTTCAAGGGGGCCATGTTTAACATTTTTGGACTGTAGAATGGCTAAGGCAGCGGCAACTCCCATACCGTTGTCGGCACCTAAGGTTGTGTCTTTAGCCTTTACCCATTCTCCATCGATATAGGCTTGAATGGGGTCTTTGGTAAAATCGTGTTGTACATGGCTATTGGCTTGAGGTACCATATCCAGGTGCGCTTGTAGAATTACTCCTTTACGGTTTTCCATGCCAGGGGTAGCGGGTTTGCGTATAATTACATTTCCTACTTCATCAACAATTGTAGTGTATCCTAAAGAATTTCCTACTTTTTTTACATATTCTACAGCAGCCTTTTCATGTTTTGAAGGACGCGGAATTTGTGTTAGTTGATAGAAGTTTTCCCACACATTTTGGGGTTCTAATTTTCTTATTTCTTCGCTCATAGTGTGTTGATTTTAATTGTTTTTAGATGATTATTTTAAGTTTTGTTTCAAAAAATTGATCTTTTTAGTGTAGAGGTGCATTCGGGTATTCCCGCCAAAAATACTGTGATTGCGATTTACATAAACCATCATATCAAACTGTTTATCTGCCTGAACCATGGCTTCAGAGAATTCGTAGGTATTTTGCGGATGAACATTGTCGTCAAAAGTTCCGGTAACTATGAGAAGTTTGCCTTTGTATTTGTTAACGTGATTTATAGGGCTATTATTGTCGTATCCGTCTGGATTTTCCTGTGGTTTACGCATGAATCTCTCGGTATAGATGTTATCGTAATAGCGCCAATTGGTTACGGGAGACACGCTGATGGCTGCGGCAAAAACATCAGCCCCCTGGGTTATACAATTAAGTGCCATAAATCCACCATAACTCCAACCCCAGATTGCTATGCGTGAGGAGTCAATAAATGATAGTTTTCCTAGATATTTGGCTGTATTTATCAAATCGATGGTTTCGTATTTGCCTAGTTGCAAATACGTTACTTTTCGGAACTCTTCTCCACGTCCGCCCGTACCGCGTGGATCGACACAAACTACAATAAAACCCTCTTCCGTTAAAACATGTTCCCAGCCAATACCCCATCGATCGAGTACCTGCTGGGAATTGGGACCGGAATATTGGGTAATTAATACCGGGTATTTTTGCTCTGGATTAAAATTCACAGGTTTTAGAATCCATGCGTTGAGGGGTATATTTTCTTCGGTTGTAAAGCTGAAAAATTCTTTAGTTGGAATTAAATACTCTGTGAGAGTGGTACGCAATTCGTGATTATTTTCAAGGGTTCGGATTAATTTTCCGTTGGAACTGTGGAGGGTTATTATCGGTGGCTCGTTGGCTGATGAATAACTGTGAATGTAATAGGTATAGTCGGAGTTAAACCAGGCGTTATTAGATCCTTTCCGGGTGGATATTTTCTGTTTCTTTTTTCCATCGAGTGTAATGGAATATACGGTTCGGTATATTGCGCCCTCTTCTGTGGATGTGTAAAATACAAGATTTTTTTTCAAATCAAAACCCAACAAATTAATAACGTCATAGCCACCGGTAGTAACGGGGGTAGTTTTTCCCGAAAGGATATTGTGCACATAGATATGATTGTATCCGTCTTTTTCATTAAAGATAATAATTTGGTAGTTGTTGATAAACGTAAGATTAGCATACGCCGGTTCGTCGATGTATCTTGGGTTTTTATCGGTGTAGACTACTCTGGAGATTCCTTTCTTGCTATCGGCAAATAGCAGTTCCATTTTATTTTGATGTCGGTTTAGTCTTACAATAGCCAATGTTTTAGCATCTGGAACCCAGTAGATTCTGGGAATATAAATATCGGGGTCTGTGCCAATGTCCATAGTTGATATTTCTTCTGTTTCCAGCGAATAACAATGAACCGATACAACTGAATTATCTTCTCCTGCTTTCGGGTATTTGTATGAATAAACGGCCGGATAAAGAAAATTTTCTTTAATCTCTGGGTTTAATCCTTTATAAACCATAAGGTTATATTCTTTAACATGCGATTCATCGAAACGAATCCAGGCTAATCGTTTTCCATCGGGCGACCATTGATAGGCTTGATGGAAACTGAATTCTTCTTCGTAAACCCAATCAGGAGCTCCGTTAATTATCTTATTCTTTTCTCCATCCGTGGTAATTGCTTTAACTTCCCCTTTTAAATTGCTTATATATAAATTATTATCTTTTACAAAAGCTACATGGGTTCCATCTGGTGAAAAGGTTGCCAATTGTATGCTACCTTCGTTTGATATTTTATGTAATGTTTTGTTTTTTAGGTCCCAAACATAATAATCAGCTACAAAAGAATGTCGATAAATAGGTTGTGCGTTAACATAAAACAAAATTTTTTGTTCGTCGGATGAAAACGCGTAATTCTGTAGTTTAATATCGTCACGCTTCCATTCACAGTTTTTAACTAGTGTGTCAACAACCTTTCCGGTTGCAAAACTGTAGCGTACAAGAGCCCCGTTGTCTAGTGTTGTGTAGTGCTTCCCGTCTTTCATCGACTGTATTGAACCAACACCTTTGGCCTGAAAGGTTCTGTTAACAAAGATGTCTTCCAACGTTATGTTTTTTTTGCTCTCCTGAGCAACCACAGCTGTTGAAGTGGTTACGGCCACTAGAAAAATAAGGATTATTTTATTCATGGTTTTAAGTTGTTATTTTTGGCAAAATGGTAAAAAAAAATGAAACAAACAAGGAGTTTTTATTTTTCGCAATCGGATGTGTATAAGGAATAAAATAGGCTTGTTTCAGCCTTTGCTACCTGAAAATTAAACGATAAAGGTTGTAGAGCATTAGAAAATCCATTCCGGAGAATTCCGAGTCATCTTGCCAATGTTTGTTTAAATTTTCAGGCCATACGCATCGGGATGTTGAGCGCCATTGGGTTGTGTTGGTAGAATTAGGTCCCTCAAAAGGAATATCAATAAATAAATTGCGATAATAGTCTCTTTCAGAAATATAAAAATCGATCGATCGGAGAACTTTACGATGAGGGTCGTGTAACACTATCCATATCAAGGGAAAGTGCTCGTATTTAAAAACTGGGTTGTAATTCCGGTAAATGATTAAATAATAGTAGGTGTTTACACCATATGGATTACCAATGGTAGCAAGCGATCGGAATTTATAGTCATCAAATTTTATTGGTATTTTCCGATTAATTAGCGGTATAGATATTTCTCTATTTTTCATCAAAAAATCGAAAACCAGATTATTAGAAGGAATAGCACCCGAATAGTTGCGCAGATCTTGCCCGGTTATGGTTTCTCCTGCTTTAATGAAGCCATAATGAAAAAACATGGCCAAATCGAGATCTTTTCCCGAGCCCTCCTTTACCAATTGTTGCGAAACCGGGTCTGATAAATACCAGTTGGTTTTTATCCCCAGCCATGAGTATGGGAATCGGCGTGCTTTATCATGTTGAAGAAGTGTAATATACCGTTTGGCATAATCTGCTGCCCATAATGAAAAATCTACCGTATCGTTTTTCCAAATCGATTTTTTCATGCAAGTATCTTTTTATCAAATCAGTGTAAAACACGACCGGAATTTCTTTTACCGATTCTTTGCCAACCAGACAGGATACTAACGCCAGTCCTTCTATGTTGTGAATAATGTTATCCTGACTTATTCCTTTTTGGTTAACGTCGAAAATACTTTTGAAATTTTTGGTGGAAAAATGATTCTGATAATCTTCCCAAAATCTTCTTGAGACGTCGTCGCGGATGTGAAAACCATTAAAATCGTTGGGGTATTTTATTAGCAGTGAGTTGGAATTAACTTTTAGCCGCAAATAAGATTCGGAATAAAGATCCATTCGCTCCAGAGCCAGCATAGCATACAACAACTCCTGAATAGTAACAAAATTGGGTTGTTGCTGTTTTTTATTCCAGGCATATTCGGTTGCTAATAACGCTAGATAATGGCTCATACTTGCGTTGGCATCTCCCCAATCGGTTTGATCCTTTTTGCGGTCGATTTCCACCGCCGGAATGTTCACTCCTTGTCCTTCAACCAAGGAGTCTACTTTGACAAATTTTTCTCTTAGGCGATGGCGGTATAGTTCATATATCGAATCGTAATAACAGTCCTACCATGGCTTAGTAGCACACAACGGCCAATTGCACATTAAAAAAAATCCTAAAAGAAAATCTTTTTGTAGTAATTTATAAGATATTTGGCCAATTTTCATAACCCCGGTTTGGCAACAAACCCAAATTTAATTCTTTGGGATCGAAATTTGAGTTTTTTCGAAAAAAATAAATTTCGAGCTTAAAAATCGTAATTCAATCCACCAAAAAAAACAATTCCCTAAAGAAGGACGTTAAAATTGAGGCTATCGAAGGCTAAAAGTTCTAACCGTTTTCTTAAGAGATTTATTTTGAAGAGAGTTTTTCAAAATATTTCTCTAAAAAGAAGATAATTAGCAACGCAAGAATTACAAATGCCATACTTTTATTTTTTTTAAGTTACAAAATAATTTGCTTAACAAAAATAGAAGTCATGTAATTATAAAACCAAATAAATTAAGTTATAAATCAATAATTTAAGTGTTTTTGAAAATTTCTATTTAAACTTAAACTTTATTTAGAAAAGCTTAAATTTTTACTTAAAAAATTGGAAAGCCATCTTAAAGATGTTATTTTTGTAGAGCTTTATGAAATACCATGGATCAGTTGCAACCTCTTCCGATGTTTTTACTTCAACATGGGATGACTTTAATTCCTGGAATAACCGGAATGATGGTTGTTTATTATGATAATGATAGTTTTGGTGAGGTTATGCTATTTCGAGAAAATTACTCGATATTAGCTCCCCAGAAAATTGAATATTTCGACCCAACCCTAGTAAAGGCTGGAAATTTTAAACAACCATGGCAATGGCTTACCGACAGTGAGATGCCATTTAATCGTCAACACAAACCACGGGGACAGAATTTAACGCTTTGGGATGATGAAAAAATCAGAAATCTCCAAATAAATCTTTACGACAAAGATAATCAACATATTATAACCTGTTATTTTATCTTTTCTGATACCCAGGCTCTGTTTGGTAATTCCGGCGACAGTAAATTATCTACACAAAATAAGCATCTTGTTTCAAATATTCTCTACAATCATCTCCAACATCTTCGAGAGCATTATTCCTACATGCTAAAATTATTGGAAGAGCAGCAAAATTACTTAACGTCGGTAGAAAGCCAGCTCAAATATCTTTACCAGAGAATACAGACTTCTCAGATTCAAGAAAAGCGGTGGATAGTAGATTTTTGTCGCCTGAAACTTGAACAACTATCTCAACAGTATGGGCTGTATATCACTATTTCTGATTCTGCAATGCAGGAGATTTTAAATTTGGCCAACAGTGCCTCCATGTTGGCCGATATTTTATCCCATAGTGTCGAAAAGCTAAAAATATTAAATCCTACTACCCAACAATTTGTTTTAGAACCATGGCATATTTTGGCACACAGTCATTCAACAGTGAAAGAAACTGTTGGTAATAACAAACCAGAACGCGCAGTTGAATTGCTCGACCGATTAGAACGTGCCAGTAATAAGGTGCTTCAAAAGAAGTTAAAACTTACCAGTGTTAATGTTGGTCTTCATTGCGATGAGCCCATTACTGCACCGGCAATAAGCGATGCCTTGAAAAAAAACGCTGGGCGAATTTCACAGCTAATGCATAAAAATCCCGACCGCTGGCCACTTTTACGGAAAGAATTTAAACCCATTCGGAATATTTTGGATAAATCAAGCTCGGGAAATGTGGCCATATAAAAAAAGCAGCCTTTATGCTGCTTTTTTTGAAATGAATTTGACTTATTAATTAATTTGTCTTATATTCAAACAGGCGAACTTTAGTATATGTGTATGGGGTAGTTTCGAAGTTAATGATTTCTGAATCTTCACTTGAAGTGGGATAATTTTGTGAATCGTAGGTGTATGTGGAAGAAGATTCAATAGAGAGCCTCATAGTGTTTGTTTGCTGGTCTAAAAAATAAAATTTACTAGTTAAGATATTATTGCGGCTCTTAACCTGGGCATCGATAAGTGGACTGCTCCGAAGTGAACTGAAGGCGTTGATTTTGTTGTCATAAGTATAAACTGTACTATCAGTGGTAATCATTGGTGCCGTTGGTGTTTCGAAATTAATCGCTTTGGTGTATTCTGTAACAATGTTTCCATTATTCCAGATATAATACATTTTCATAACTTCAATTTCTATTGGGTTACCAGCCATTGTGTAAAGAATTTTAGTTGAAACCTGTGAAGGATTATCGTTAGTATAGGTGATGGTCAAGTAACCTATATATGGAAGGTCTTTCCCATCTAAATAGCCATATATATCCAAACGGGTAATTTTGTTGCTTTGATAAGTTGGGACAATTCGCATGTATTGAATCAGTTCTTTATTTTCCTTTTGGAGATACTGATTTATAGCCCTTAATGCTTTTTGATAGAGACTATTTTTCCAATAATTTTTATACATCTGCAATTCAGCAATTTGGGTTCCGGTTTCAGAAGTGTAGATAACTTTTGTTTGGTCAACAATTTGTCCTTCTTCATATTCGTCAACCTGACGCATTTGCTCTCCTACCCAGGTAAAGTCGGTAGATAATGTGGCGTTTGTTAAAGAGCTGCCACTCAAAATCTGATCGAGTTTCTTAAATTTTTCTTCGGTGTTGTCGTCTGATGAACAACTTACGTATAGTACCGAAGTTGCCAACATTGCTGCTAAAAGAAAATTTACTTTTTTCATACTTTTAAAGTTTTACGTTAGTTAACAGTTGATTTGTAAAAACAAAAATATATTACAATAAAATTTCTGCAAAAAAAAATTAAATCGTTAACATTTCATTATCAAATCCGGGCTGGACATTGGGTGGGCATTTCAGAGAAATATCTGAGTGCTTGCCGAGTGTGTGGCTCATATGTGTCAGGCGTGCCATTCGAGGATTAATAGCCTCGATTATTTCAAGAGCACGAGAAAAAGTTACGTGTTTAGGATGGGGTTTATGCCGAAGTGCTGCAATAACTAATAAATCAATATTGAGTAATTTTTGCAATTCATCGTTATCAATATGTGAAAAATCGGTTAAATACGCAAATTTGCCGATACGAAATCCTAAAACCGGTAGATTTTCGTGGAAAAGTCGAATTGGGGTAATTGTTATATTGTTGATATTAAATGATAAGGGATATTTTATTTCAAAAAGCGTTAACTGCGGGATACTGTCGGTTGTTGGGTTGAATGCGTAATGAAACTCTGTTCGTATTGTTTGAATTACATTGGATTCAGAATAGACAGGTATTGGGTTCCCGGTTAAATAGTTGTAGGGTTTTAAATCGTCCAGACCTCCAATATGGTCTCTATGGGCATGAGTTATTAGAACAGCATCAATTTTATTTATATTGTTGAGCAAAGCTTGCTGGCGAAAATCGGGAGAAATGTCGATTAAAATATTTGTGGTTCCTGTTTCGATAAAAACAGAACTTCGCAATCGTTTGTTACGAAGTTCTGTTGATCGACAAACCTCACAATTGCAACCAATTAGAGGCACACCCGTGGATGTTCCGGTTCCTAAAAGTGTAATTCTCATCAACATAAAATTAGGCTTAAAATTACCGAATTTCCTGTGGTTGAAAAAATTATTTTGTGTATTTTTACCCTGTTTTGATACATTTGGCATCACAGATTTGTAAAAACCTCTAAATAGCTACATAGTATGGATTTACTTGAACTATTACGAAAGGAGAAAAGAGATATTGCGCCGGTTTTATCTATTCTTACTCAGAAAGATAAATTGTTGAAAGTTGATTTTAGTATTAATAATCCTGAGATTACCTCTATTAACATTGACAACATTGCGGTATTTGCAATGTATTTAAGCAAAATCTTAAAAAATGCCGGTAAGGAAATGGCTTATGGAGGATATTTAGAGCAGCGCCATTTTTACAAGCGCTCAAAAATATTTAAAAACGGCAACGAAATTCGAGATATTCATCTGGGGATTGATTTATGGGTGTTTACCCCTCAACCGGTTTTCGCTCCTCTGGATGGAATTGTTCATAGCTTAGCTATAAATCCTGGAAATGGCGATTATGGCGGAACTATAATTTTGCAACATTCAATTCAAGATATAACGTTCTATACATTATACGGACATTTATCGCACCAATCGGTTAATTCGTTGCATAAGGGGCAACGAATTGTAGCCGGACAACAGATTGGGACACTGGGAGAACCGCATGAAAATGGTTACTGGTCGCCTCACCTGCATTTTCAGCTCATCAAAGATATGTTGAAATATGAAGGTGATTTTCCCGGGACATGCTCAGCATCCAATCTCAATTATTACAAGATTATTTGCCCGGATCCTGCGGTTTTGTTAGGGCTTGAGTGAATGAATCTATTCAATACGTGAACGAACTGTTGATTCGAGCGATTTAAGCTGCCTGTAAAGCTCTATGTGGTTTCTTACACGCTTGAGATTATGGTCGGGCGATACAGTTGGATAGTGTTTATCTCCTAAAAGAAAATCGGTTAAATATCGTACGGCCTGAATATAAACAACCATAAGAGCGCCTTTGTAGAGAGCTCTCCGTTCCGAAGGTAGAATAAAATTGGAGGCAATGGATAAAAATCCATCAACAACTCCATCAAGTATAAGCCTATTAACTTGAATAACAGAGGTATTTTCGTTAGAATCGATGAATGGCGTTGTAAAGGTACGCACCATTTCTCCGAAATCGTAAAGCACAGAACTAGGCATTGTTGTATCGAGGTCGACAATTGCAACCACTCTGCCGTCTTTCCAAAGCAGGTTATCGATATTGGTATTATTGTGAGTTATTCTAGTAGGGATAATAGAGCCTAGAATCAAATCGGAAATTTTACGAGCAATGTCTATGTTTTTTCTAAGAAAATCGATCTCCGGTAAAGCATTATTTTTTCGTCGTACAGGATCGGAGTTAATGGCTTCGCCAAATTGAATCATCCGGGCAACCGGGTCTTGAAAGTTTAATATTGTTTGTACTACGCTGTTTACTGGTAAAAGAGCTAGGCAACTTAAATATTTTCCATAGGCCCTACTTGCTTGATAGGCTATGTTTTCGTTATCAACGATTCGATAATTAGTGTCGTGCTCAATATAACGGCTAACTCGCCAATGGTGTTGATTTTCCGTTACAACATAATATTCATTATTTTTTGTTGCGAGTAATTCTGGAGTTTGAAGTTCGTGCCAAAACGATGTGGTTTTAAGGTATTTGGTTATAAAAACCTGATTTCTAACTAAATTAGGAATACTATTGAAAATAAACGGATTTATGTATTGGAGCAGAAACTTTTGTTCGTGTAATACTACCATCCAAGACTGGTTAATGTGCCCCTTATTTAATGATGAAATGGTTGATGCTTCCAAGTTATATTCGGCTAAAACCGTATAGATTTTTTCGGTTTGAAACGTTAATGGTTCCATAGGTCAGACGGATAAATTTCTTGATTAATTAGTTGATTTATAGCTATTTTTGTAATTTTTCTATCGGATTGGTATGTCATCCCAAACCAAATTGCATTCCCGGTTAGGATTTTGATTTTCTGTAGATTATTGTCTATTACATGTTGTATTACTGTTGGTATGTAAAATTCTGCCGATAGGCTATCTCCACTGGATTTCATAAAATTGGTAAATAGCTGCTCTATTACTGGGAATACATCGGGCTTTAATGCCCAGAAATTCATGGAAACCGGAGTGTTTGGGTCGAGCTGAGTATTTTGGTCGGAGACTATTGATTGGCCAATTCGGCGAATGGATGTGTTTTCTTCAATCCGGGTTAAGAATCCATTTTCTGCAAAGCATAGCCCCCTACTTACAGTTCCATGTTGTGAAAGAGTGTTTCCAAGCTGGTAGGCATACATTGCATAATGTTGAGGATTAGACAACAGGTATTTTCCAATTGTCTGAAAAGCATCCAGTCCATAAAAATCGTCGGCATTGATTACTAAAAACGGTTCGTGTACAAGGTTTCGAACTGCTCGCACAGCGTGTCCGGTACCCCATGGTTTTTCTCTTTCTTTTGGCGGCGTAAAACCTTTGGGTAGATCATCCAAGGTTTGAAGTACGAAGTCAATAGCTATTTTCCCTTTAAATCTATGGGTGTATTTTTCTTTAAAGTCGTTTTCAATGGTTTGATTAATCACAAATATTACTTTGCCAAATCCGCTGCGTGCAGCGTCAAACACTGAATAATCAAGAATGGCTTCGCCTGAAGGCCCAATGGTTTCCATTTGTTTTATTCCACCGTATCGTGAAGCTAAACCTCCCGCCAATATTACAAGTGTGGGTTTCATTGTGTTATTTTGTTTAGGTGTTAAGAAAAAGTATGTTTTAGTTTGCAAAACCGCATTATAGCAAAGACCGTTTATCGGTCATCCCCTTAAAAATGGCAACAATTCCAACGGTTCCCACAAAGAATAGTAGGGATGCTTGTGGTATTTGACCATAAATCATGCTTCCTATGGCAAACAACAGAGAGTAAATTGTAAGGCATCCAATGAATACAAAAAGAATTTTTATTGCAAGCGATTGTTTTTCTGGTGAAAAGTTATTCATTGTACTGGTGATTTTTTTCCAACCTCCCCCAGAAACTCCAACTGTACGGCAAAAACGTTCTAATACCTCTGGTTTTTCCGGATTGGTGGCAAAGGTAACAAGTATCCAAACTGCTGAGGTCATAACAATTGCTATTAAAAGTTTAGCGGTTGAAGGGTCTGTTAAGCTATTTTGTAACCATGAGTTGTCGAATAGAAAGACCAGAATGAAGGCATTAACTGTAGCAGCAATCATTGCCGATATTTCCGACCAAGCATTAATGCGCCACCAAAACCATCGAAGCAAATAAATTGCCCCTGAACCTGCTCCGGTAAGTAACAGGATATCGAAAGCTTGCTGAGCATTTTCCATGATTGTTAGTGCAATTATTCCACTCAAAACCATTAAAATAACGGTGGTTAATTGTCCAATACGTATAAGTTCATTTTGAGATGCTTCAGGTTTTACAAAACGGAGATAAAAATCGTTTACAACGTATGATGCACCCCAGTTAAGATGTGTTCCAATGGTAGACATGTAGGCCCCAATTAGTGAAGCTACTACCAGACCTAACCATCCTTTACCCATGTTAAGCAGCATAATTGGATAAGCAATATCGTTCTTAAGGTAGGTTTCCGGTAGGTTTGGAAACAATTTTCGAATTGACTCAAGGTCTGGATAAATTACAATTGAGGCTAAAGCCACAATTATCCATGGCCAGGGCCTGATTGCGTAGTGCATAAAGTTAAAAAATAAGGTTGCCCCAACGGCATGTTTTTCATTCTTTGCGCTAAGCATTCGTTGGGCAATATATCCCCCGCCGCCCGGTTCTGCTCCCGGATACCAAACACTCCACCATTGAACAGCAATGGGAATTATGAACAAGGAAAGCAGAATAGAAACATTCGAAAAATCGGGGAACAAATTGATTTTACCCGAAACGGAAGGATGTGCTAATAAATTGGAAAGAGACCCTATTCCCTGGTGTTTAACTGCAACTACTGCAGCAAGAATAGCACCTGCTGTAGCAATCGAATATTGAAAAAAATCTGCCCAAACTACGCTCCGCAAACCACCTATTGCCGTATAAATAACTACAACAACCGATGCAACCACAACTGTTACCCAAGGAGGTAGATGAAACATTACGGCACCAATTTTTATAGCCGCCAAGGTTACCGAGGCCATTATTAGAACGTTGAAAAATACGCCAAGATATAGAGCCCGAAATCCTCTGAGAAAGGAAGCAGGTTTACCGCCATAACGAATTTCATAAAACTCGAGGTCGGTGGTAATGTTAGAACGTCGCCAGAGTTTGGAATAAATAAAAACCGTTACCATTCCTGTTATTAGAAACGCCCACCACGCCCAATTTTTTGCAACACCATCGCTGCGCACCATGTCGGTAACCAAATTGGGAGTATCGGCCGAAAATGTGCAAGCAACCATACTAATGCCTAATAGCCACCATGGCATTTTTCGACCTCCAAGAAAATATTCGCTAATGTTTTCACGCGCTTTACGCGATGCAACAAAACCTATTGTAAGAACGGCTATGAAAAACAGGACAACAATAATCCAGTCGAGGGTGGTAAACATAGATATTTTTTCTCAAAGATAGGAAGTTTTATGAAATTGAAACAGGTTGCTTGAGCGGAATTCCCAGACATAAATATAAAAATATGGTGGACTTGTAAAAATCCACCGTCTTAATTTTTAGGCGATTAACGGTTTCTGTTTAGAGTATCAGGCAACGGCTTTTCCTTCAAAATGGATCCTTTAATTTTATCTATTTCGCTTATCCCTTCAAGCACCTCGACATTGATTCCATCGCTTATTCCGATTTTTATAAATCGTTTTTCGAATTGTTGGGGTATTTCGTTGGTTAGGATTTCCACAAATACAGAGTCGCCTCCAGGGGAAAATTGCAACCAACTCTCTTTTATTGCCAAAACATTTTCACGCCTGTCAAGTACGATTGTTGCTGTAGCACTGTAACCCGAGCGGATAAAGAAATCGGGTTTTAGAATAATTTGTGCCTTAATTTCAAATTGTACTGCCCCCGATTCTTCAACACCTTTAGGCGATACATATTCCAAAACGGCATCGAATTTAGTGTCGGATATTGCTCCAATGGTGAGGGTGAGAGGCATTCCAATTTTTAGTTTTCCAACTTCGCTTTCGTCAACCTTTCCAACAAATATCATTTCAGCCATATTTGCCACAACAGCTATGGTGGTTCCTGCATTAAAGTTATTGGTTTCGATTACCGAATTCCCTACTTCTACCGGAACAGCTAGTACCATTCCTGAAATAGTTGAAGTTACAAGTGTGTTAGTTAATTCTTTGCTGCGTGATGAAATTCCATCGCGAATTAGTTTTAGGTTATCTTCGGCTGCCTGCAACTCAGCTTTAGCGTTTTTTAAAGTAA
This sequence comes from uncultured Bacteroidales bacterium, assembly GCA_937981765.1. Classification (GTDB taxonomy): domain Bacteria; phylum Bacteroidota; class Bacteroidia; order Bacteroidales; family Salinivirgaceae; genus JAAYQU01. The sequence continues at coordinate 92,292 of CALJOM010000007.1, read as the reverse complement.
TTTCAGCCTGCTCTAGTTCAGCTACAGCAATAACCTTTTGGTCGAAAAGTTGTTTTTGACGATTGTAGAGCCGTTGTGCATCCTCCAATGCAATTTTGGCTTTCTCCACTCTTGATTCGGCATTGTTGAGCGTGATCATGTCGGGAACAATCCGAATTTTTGCCAAGGGAGTACCTACCGAAACTATTTTTCCGGGTTCTACATACAATTCACTGATGATTCCACTTGCCCTGGGCTTTATTTCGATTTCCTTTCGCGGGACAATTTTCCCGGTAGCTACCGTTTTGTTTTCTATGGTTGTTACAAACGGGGTTTCAACCTGATACACTATCGGTTTGGGTTTAGACTTTTGGTATAAGAAGAATATGGTATAGACAAAGATGCCCAATACCAAAAATAGAACCGCTCTTTTTACAATCTTTTTCATAAAATTTGAGTGTTATTGGTTTATTATTCACTTCTAAGGGCTTCAATTGGTTTAATTTTTACGGCTCTATATGCAGGCAATAATCCCGCAATCACTCCGGTAATTACCAGAATTATTAGTGCCGCCAGGGCTATTTTAAAGTCGATCATAGGCTGGTATAAAACAGAATTTTTGGCATGTAAAGTTGCATTGTACAAAATGTTAAGAATTCCCACTCCGGCAGATAATCCTCCCCATCCGGCCAATATGGTTAAAACCACAGCTTCGAAAATTATTTGGGTAATGATATTTTCGGGAGTTGCCCCAATTGCTCTTCGAATACCAAGCTCTAGGGTTCTTTCTTTAACAACTATGAGCATAATGTTGCTAATACCGATAGCACCAGCCAACAAAGTCCCGATTCCCACAATCCATATTAAAATATCGATGGCATTGAACAATCCCGATACCTTTTTAAATTCTTTCTCTACATTGAAATGTCCAATAGCTCGGTTATCATCGGGATGAATTTTATGGCGTCGCTTAAGTAGGGTCATCATATCGTCGGCAACTTTGGCAACCGAAATTTTGGGATCGGCTGTCAAGGCAAACCAGAATACAATGTCGCCAAAGTTGTAAACCATTTGCATGGTAGTGAATGGTAGATGAATGTTTTGTTCCTCAATCTGTGCTTGCTCACCCCCTTTTTTCGATTCAAAAATTCCTACCACCCTAAAATAAACACCATTAATCCGGATAAATTGATTGAGTGGATTTTCTTCTTTTTCAAAAAGTTTTTCGGCAACCAAACGCCCTATTACAGCTACTTTCCGTTTGTGAGCTATATCCATATCGTTGATATACCGTCCTTCAACAATATCCACTGGGTCGATATAATTCCAATCCGGATAATCCCCATAAATAGTAAAAACCCCCTGATGTTTGTTGTAAACTACTGTTGACGATGATTGAACACGAGGAGCTAATCGCTCAAGGCCATTAACATTACTACGGATTGCTTCAGCATCGCTGTTGCGGAAATTCCATCGTCTGCCTTTATTAAATCCGCTGTAAGCCATGCTGGTAGATTGAGTCCACATAAAAGCGCTGTTTGTGGCAAAATCGCCCATATTTTTGAAAATTCCGCGTTGAAGACCAATCCCTGAGCCAAGCATCACAACTAGCATAAATATGCCCCAAAAAACTCCAAATGCCGTTAAAAACGTTCGCATTTTATTGCTTTTTAGAGTATATACTATTTCTTTCCAGTTATCAATATCAAAAATTCCCATGGTTATTCTTCTTTTAAGGCTTCTACCGGTTGAATTCTTGCTGCACGACGTGCCGGTACCAATCCGGCAAGCGCTCCGCTTACAATGAGAAGTAGGGTTGCAACTATGGCTATTTCGATATTAGCTTCGGGGTTCAGGAAAAAATCGCTCTTGGGCATGTATTTCGAAATAATTTCGAGTACACCAACACCTAAAACAAGTCCAATATAACCGGCTATGGTAGTTAAAAAAATAGATTCCAGCAGAAGTTGCGAAATTATTGACCAGGGAGTGGCCCCAATGGCTTTTCGGATCCCGAATTCTTTGGTTCGCTCCCTAACAACAATGATCATTATATTGCTTACGCCAACAATACCTGCTATGATGGTACCTATGCCAATTAACCAAATAAAACCGGTTATCCCGGCAAATAGAAGCAAAATTTGTTCGTAGTTTTTTAAATTGTTGTTGATAAAAATAGCTCGTTTATCTTCTACATTAAAATTGTGACGTGAGGCAAATTGTTTTTTGAGTTTATTTTCAAATTTAATGGTTTCCTGTATGGTTAAATTGGTTAAAGTCATGGATATAAAATCAACCCGGTTAATCAATCCAAAACTTTGTTGGGCAGTGGTAAAAGGAATATAGACTTTATTGTTTTCACGGTCGTTTGCTTCTTCGTAAATACCAATTATTTTAAAAGAAATGTTATCGATTTTTATCCATTTTCCCAGCAGGTTTTCCTCGTTTTTGGAGAGTTCTTTTTGAATTTTCGATGATATAAGCGCAATTTTTCTTTGCCTCTCAATGTCGAACTTGTTAATAAACCTGCCTTCTGTTACATTGGGCAGTTCTACGGCTTCAAGTGCGGGGAAAGTGCCTACAACTCTATAATTAACACTCTCCTTTCCATAAGAGATGTTTTTGTTATACACGTTAATGTTTGCCGCCAACTGATCAATATCATGCTTATTTTGGATGTCGGTTTCATAATAATCGCGGTTGGTAAAACGTAAAAATCTTCCGGGCTTAAGCCCTTTGTATTCCATAGTAGTTTGCCCAGCAGAAATCCAGATTGTATTGACTGCATCGGCTTCAAAATTAGCTTTAACACCGTTTTGCAATCCTTGTCCGGCTCCAAGAAGAATAATAAGCATAAATATACCCCATGCAACGCTGAAGGCTGTAAGAATGGAACGTAATTTATTTTTTCTGATGGTAGAAAAAATTTCTTGCCAGGTATCTAGGTCAAACATATTGTGTCTTTTTTTTCTACCGCAATATCCTCAATAATCATCCCGTCGCGTAATCGAACAATACGATTGGTCATTTGAGAGATGTCGTGTTCATGTGTAACAATAATTACTGTTATGCCTTCCCTATTTACTTCCTTTAACAACTCCATTACCTCCAAGGAAGTTTGAGAATCGAGGGCTCCGGTTGGTTCGTCGGCAAGAATTACTTTGGGTTGGGTTACCAAAGCTCTGGCAATGGCAACTCGTTGTTTCTGTCCACCACTTAATTCCGACGGCAGGTGATTTGCCCACTCCCTAAGCCCCATTCGCTCGAGATATTCTAAAGCGATAGCATTGCGCTTTTTCCTGGAAACACCTTGATAATAAAGAGGTAAGGCTATGTTTTCCATAGCATTTTTAAAACTTATTAAGTTAAACGACTGGAAAACAAAACCGAAATATTTGTTCCGGTAAAAGGCTGCGCGTGTCTCCGTTAAATTCTGAATCACAAGATTGTCGAGATAATATAAACCCTGATCAAAACTGTCTAGCAGGCCTAGAATATTCAACAGTGTTGATTTCCCTGAGCCAGAACTTCCCATGATTGACATAAATTCGCCATCGTTGACAGTTAGCGAAACTCCTTTTAAAGCATGGAGCTTGCTTTTTCCCATGGGGTACGATTTATGAATATTTTCTATTCGGAGCATTTTCTAGTGTTAATTAGAGTAGATTAAAAACAAAGTTACGACGGGCAAGTTACACAAAAGTTACAATGTGTGGCAACAATATTGTGCTGTTTTTTTTAATTGGTCTAAATAACTTTTCGTAATTTTGAAGAAAAAACAACCATGGATAACCTTGAAACCAGAAGAATAGTCAAAGAGATGTTTACCAGATATCTTCAAGTCAAGGGTTTCCGAAAAACACCCGAACGTTACGCAATTCTCGATACCATCTACATGCAAAATACACATTTCGACGTAGAAACGTTATATGCTGAAATGAAAAATTCGAAATATCGTGTAAGCCGAGCTACTATTTATAACACTATCGATTTATTGGTGGATGCCAGTTTACTTATAAAACATCAGTTTGGAGATGGTGTAGCTCGATTCGAAAAAGTTTTTAACTCCACGGAACACGACCACATGATCTGTATTCGTTGCGGGAAAATTATTGAATTTTCAGATGCCCGACTAGAAAAAATTAATCGCGAAATGGCGAAGAAATTCAAGTTTGAGATTACTTCACATGTTTTGTATTTACACGGTATCTGTGCCGATTGCAGAAAACAATCTATTGGTCAAAATTCTTTTGATTAATTATCTTCTCGTTACATAACCTCACCGAAATTTACAGATTAGCTTATTTTTTACTTTTCACTACAACGACATGTTAAACTATGCTTGCGCTTGCGGGTAAAAACAAGGTAAAACAGGAGCCTTCGCCTAAGATACTCTCAACAGAAATTGTCCCTCCATTTGCCTGAATAAACTCTTTGCAAACAATCAATCCAAGTCCAGTACCAGATTCCTGGTTAGTACCCTTCGTAGAGAAAACCTCATCGGGTTTAAATAAACGGTTCAAATTCTCAGGTGCAATACCTATTCCTGTATCACAGATTTTTATAGCAACTTTTTGGTCTTCGCGATAAGCTGAAATAGTTATTGTCCCTCCTTGGGAAGTAAACTTAATTGAATTCGACATTAAATTGCGTATAACGGTGGCCACGGAATCGTAATCTGCATAAATGGATACTTCGGGGGCTATTATAGTGTTTATGGATAAGTTTTTTTCCTCAGCTTGAACGGAAACTAATGAAACAATATCCGAAATCAGGGTTTCTACTTGAATGTTTTTAGGCTCCATTTTTAACCGCCCGGTTTGGCTTCTGGACCAATGAAGCAAATTTTCAATCAACTCGAGCAGTTGTCTTGAGAGTTGGTAAATGGATTTGCTGAATTTGCTAACTTTTTCTGATTCAAGTCTGTCGGATTTCATGGCCATAATTTGAGTTAAGCCTACCAAAGAAGTGAATGGGCTTTTGAGATCGTGGGCTATAATGGAAAAAATTCGGTCTTTTGTTTTAATAAGTTCGGTAAGTTTATTTTGTGTTGCTACCAACGATTGGTTTTTCCGGCGAATTTCGGCCAGTCCCCACAAACTACCAACAGAAATAATCAAAAGGAGAATTAATACCATGGACATGTAATTTCTTTCAGCTGTTCGCTTTTGATTCTCGGCTTCCTGCTTTTCAATAATTAATTTTTGTTTTTCAATCTCCTGCTCTTTTTGAGAAATGTCGAATTTTGCCTGTAGTTCAGCTATAACCTTGTTTTTTTCCTCCGAGGTAAGGCTTTCCTGAAGTTGAATATAAATTTTGGCATATTTAAGGGCTTTCGATGGATTTCCCATTAACTCGTACAATTCCATTAACTGTCGTGAGGCATTGTTCTGTTGCAGCGGAAGATTTTGGTGTAAAGCCATGGTGTAGGCTTTTTCTGCATACGAAATTGCCTTCCATAAGTTTTCGTTTCTTTGTTCAACGGGGCTTTTACCTGCTAATGTTGAATAAACATTGCTTAAAGCTGTATAGGTTGAAATTAATCCTTTAAGGTCTTTTATTTGTTCACGAATTTTAAGCGATTTTTCCAATTCTTTAATAGCTAATGATGTCTTACCTTGTGTGAGGAAAATGTTTCCTTTATTTTGGTATACGTAGGCCAAAATTTCCTTTTCCCCAACTTTGATACATAAATTTTCTGCCCGATTATAATATGCCATTGCTTTATCGTAGTCTTTGAATATCTGATGAATTCGTCCAATATTATTGCAGGTTCGAGCTATATCCACCTTATCTCTTAACTCTTCGGATATGGCGAGCGATAAAGTATAATATTTTAAAGCTTGATCGAAGCTTTCCGAATTAAAATATATCGATGCAATATTGTTATAAGCCTTGGAAATTCCCTCTTTATTGCCTAGTTCCTGAAAGATTTCGATAGCCAGAATGTAATTCTCAATTGCTTTATCGTCTTTGCCAAATGCCCGATGAACAACTCCTAAGTTCCCGTAAGCTATAGCCATTCCATTTTTATCGCTTATCTCTTTTTTTAGTTCGAGAGATTTTGATAAAAAATCAATAGCTTGGTTGTAATTACCAAGTGATCTGAGTGTTAGTCCAATTTGGTTGTATGTAATAGCCTGTTCGTTTTTAAGGTTTATTTCTTTAAATTTCTCAGAGGCACGAAATAAATATTCCAATGCCTTAGTATTATCGCCTTTTTTTCTTAAGATTTGTCCAATTTCCAAATATTGGTTGGCATAGTCTTTAATCAAATCTGGATGCATTATTTCTTCAGCCTTGTTAAAATAGATCTTCGCCAAAGAGTCGTTCCCCTGTTCAATATGCCAGATTGCTATTCTAAATAACACGTTAGCTTCAAAACGGGATAGTTTCTTTTCTTGAGAAAAATTCAAAGCCTGAGTGTAAAATACGATTGAAGAGTCGTTTTTCAGGGTATGGTATGCTTTCCCAAGTTCTAAAAGAGTAATAAAATGTGCTGAGTCGGGAAGATTTGTTTGAAGAAGATTTCGTAACGAGTCTATAGCTGGTAGTGTTGCGAAAGAGACTTTTTGCAAAAGATTTGCAATTAAGATTATGGGTGCCCAGGTAAGATTTTTCATCACGTTCACGGTTATTAACAACAATTAGCAGTAAAATTTGGTAGGTTTTTATCAGCAATTTACCGATTTTTTTCTAACAAACATACCCTGGTCTATTTTTTCATAAACTCTACTCTGAGTTTTGTGCATTTTAAATTAAAAAGGCTATCCATTATAGAATAGCCTTAAGGATATGAGTGTCTGATATTATTGCACAAAGATATCTTTTTCGTGAACCTCTATGAGTTTCCCTATTTTTTTGAATGCGTTTAGATCAATGTGAGCTTTGTCGCCGGCAATAGCCAAAACAAACCGATTGGATTGAATCATTCTCTTATAAAACTCGTACAAATCGTTCCATGTCAATTGCTGGTATTTCTCAAGCAGGATCGGTGTAGGATCGGCATTGTATCCAAGATATTTTAAATCTTCGTATTTCTGGATCAAGTTTCGGAAATCGGGTTTGTTGCTAATGCTTTTGTTAACAAGGTAATCTTTGATTAGCTCCATACGCTCCGGCTTTTCCGGCAAATTAGTCAAAAGTGAATAGAGTATCTCAACAGCATCTATGGTTTTGTCTACTTGAGTACCAACAAAAGAGGTAAAAATAACAGGATGCTCCGGCCTTTTGGGAAAACGAAATCCACCACCAACAGCATAAGCCATACTGCGGTATTCGCGAATTTCCTGAATCAAAATTCCGGAAAATCCACCACCGATATAGATGTTGAAGGCTTCCATTAAAGCATATTCTTCCGGGGTGAGATTTGCTTGTGTACTAAGGAAAATTTTTGCCTGAGATGCTTTCTTTTTATTTACGAAGAATATTTGATTCTGATTGTATTGAATTGGTGGTGTTATCCCAGGCGATTCCGATGGCTGGAGGTTATCTCGGAATCGAAGGTTATTTTTTACATGAGTAGAAACTAGAGAAATATCTTGCTGCCCTGTATAGAAGATTTTTACACTGTATTGTGTTGCCTGGCGATAAATGTCGATTAACTGGGAGGCTTTTAGTTTTTTAATCTGCTTAAGTGATGGACGGTTTATGAATTTGGAATTTTTGCCATAAAGAGCATATTGGAACAAAGCATACGCCACATCGTCGGGTTGTTTTTTTTCAACTTCGCGGGCGGCTTTTGTGTTTTCGTAGAGAATGGCTATTTTGGTATCATCGGGATAGGGTTCGTTCATTAGTCGGTTAATTAAAGCCAATGCTTTGGGTAAATTTTGCTCAATACCCTGCAAAAAAATTGTAGTAAAATCCTCATCGACTTCGAACGAGTAATTGGTACCGAGTTTTGCAAACTCAAGTTTAAGATCGCTCATTGCCATGTTTTCAAGGCCGCACATGTTCATGTAGTTGATGGCATATTCGAGCATTGGTAATTTTCGGGTTCCAACGCCAAATTGGATTCGGAGCGAATAAATGTCGTTCAGCGGGTTTGTATTGCAGAAAATTTCTATTTGTTCGTCTAACTTTTGATGTTGGATATCTGCTTTAAAATCTATGGGCTTATAGTGATACTTATCGGGTTGAATTTGAAGAAAATGCTGCTGATATTTCGATATACTCGTTGTGTTGGTACTAATAGGCTTATAGTTTGGCTTATTAACCTTGTCTTTGGGAGCAGAACCAATTTTTGACTGCAAACACAAATAATTTTCGCCGAAATAGGTAGTGGCAACCCGCTTTATATCATCTACCGTTATAATTTTGATGTGTTCGGCTCGATTAAAAACTTCGGTTGGATCGAAATCCTGAGCAAATGCAAATGCAAGGGCTAAGGATAATTCCTGTAGAGATTCGAATTTTAGCTGCTCCTCACGATAAAGCTCGTTTTTGATGGTTTCGAGAAATTTTGGAGAAAACTCGCCTTGGGCAATCCGTTTGAGTTGTTCAATAACTAAATTTTCTGCCTCCTCAAATTTTTGTCCAAGCAGTTTAGGAATTGTTACAATGATAAAAGCTCCGTAATCGTGATATACCAACGGAATGGCATAGGCTGCCAATAGCTTGTTTTCAAAAGCCAATTGATCTAAATAACCGGTGTGCGATGGGTTGTTTAACATTCGAGCTATAATGTCAACAACTTGTTTATCAGGATTTTTTTCTGTGGGGATACGGAATCCTAGTAGGTTGAAGCGAATTGGTGTTAGCTTCACTTCCACTACTTCACGTCCTTTAAAAGGTTCTTCAACATATTTTTGCCGTTCAGGAACTTTTCCTGATGGCAGTTTACCAAACTTATCCTGAATAACTGGCCAAACTTCTTCTGTATTGAAATCACCGACTAAAATTAATGCCATGTTATTTGCCAAATACCAGGTTTTATAAAACTCGGCCATTTTTGTGAGACTTGGATTTTTAAGGTCTTCCGACGATCCAATCAGTGTTCGCTGTCCGTAGGGGTGTTTTTTAAAGAAATAACGGTTAAAATTTTCAATCAATTTGGTTTGAAACTGATCTTCGTACATATTTTTTTCTTCATACACAACCTCCAACTCTGATTGGAACGCTCGAAAAACAGGGTTTTGAAACCGATGTGCGTATAGATCGAGCCATCGAGTAATCTGGTTTGGCGGGAATTCGTTGAAGAAAACCGTAATATCGGGCGACGTGAAGGCATTTAAATTTGTGCCTCCCATCCGATATACCAGATTGCTGAGTTCGTTCAGAATGGTGTATTGTCCTGCCTCCACAGAAACCTCATTTATTTGTTGCTGAATATTTTCACGAATTTTGGGGTCGGTTGTTTTTCCTAATTCATCGTAAAGTTGAAATATTTTATCTATCAGCGGTTTTTCTTTGTCCCAATCAGAAGTTCCCAATTCGGTAGTGCCCTTAAAAAGCATGTGTTCCATGTAGTGTGCCAAACCTGTTGCATCCCATGGATCGTCCTTCCCTCCCGCTTTAGTTATAACAGTTCCGAATACTTTGGGGTTTCGGTGATCTTCGTGCAAAATAACCGTAAGCCCGTTATCCAAAACTTTTACTGTCAATTGGGGAATTGCCTGAGTTGCAATGCCGGTAGACATAAATGTTGCTAATGTTATCATACGAAATTTTCTCATGATTAAAATGGATTAAAGTTCCTTAAGCAACACAAAGGTAGCAATAAATGTTTACTTCATTTGGATAAACCTAATTTTCACGAGAAATCCTGGTAACAATCCATCCGATTAAAGCTGTAAGAGGAAATGTTAGTAATCGGGTGGGTAAAACCTTTTCACCGCCGGTGACAACCCAGAGAATAGTAAAACTCAATCCAAAAATAATGGCGATTAATGCTGCTCGTGCATGAAACTTTTTCCAAAACAGAGTGTACAAAATCACCACAGAATAAGTTCCTCCAATACCGGCCCAAACAATACTGACAATGCTGTAAATTATTTTGGTTGGAGAAAAGTAGGCTAAAATCAGAGCCACAATCGCTAAAAAGGCAGTAATCCATCGTGAAATTTTTAACGAATTTACCTCATGCAACTTTGATTGTTTCCATGGAATTATAATGTTGTCGGAAAGTTCCGTTGCCGAGAGAATCAGCAATGAATTAGCCGTGGAAATTATAGCTGCCAAGATTCCCATGATTAAAAATGAAGCTATAAGCGGATGAAAAAGAGTATAAATCACGGTAGGCATAATTTTTTCATGATCACTCAATGCATTAGGGCCAAATATTGCTATTCCGATATACCCAACAAGAATGGCACCGGTGTAGGCTAAAATAGTCCAGATTATTCCGATGTTTCGTCCATTGATGGACTGTTTTTTATCGGCTATGGCCATAAAACGTGTGGTAAGCTGGGGTTGCCCGCCTAGATATCCAAAAAACCATGAAAAATACGACACCACCATAATTCCGGCTCCTAAACCGGTTACCAACGAAAGAGAATTTGGAAAAATTGATGATAAGAGCGAATAAAGTTGCGTTCCTTCAAGTTTTATACCACCGGTAAGCGACGAATATCCGTGCCCTGCTTTTTCAAGCGCTTTTCCTATAGTTGGCGCATAAATGGTGCTTTCTGGTTGATTGGAAAGATAGATAAAACCAACAATGGGAGTAACAACGACAGCAATTACCATCAATATTGCCTGAATTACGTCGGTGTAAGTAACGCTACGAAAACCCCCGTAAATAGTATAAGGTACGACTAAAATAAAAATCAGCAACATTCCAATAAACTGCTCTATTCCAAGAATATTTTCCAGAGTTTTTGCGCCACCGATAAATTGTGCTCCTACGTAGAAAAAGAAGAAAAACACAATAGCCAGACTGCTTACAGTACGAATATGCCGACCCATTCTCCCATGTCTTTTAGCCAGATAATCGGTAAATGTGGTAACGTCGTATTTTTCGGCTTCGTCGCGAATTTTACCGGCTAAAAATATCCAAGCTATAATAACACCCAGTACACATCCAACAGCTGTCCATATTTCAAGCAAACCGGTGGCATACGCAGCTCCCGGAAGACCTAACAACGCCCACGACGATTCCCCCGTAGCTCTCTCAGAAAGTGAAGCAACCCAGCCGGGAAGTTTTCTCCCTGCTATGGAAAAATCACTGTTCGATTTAACTTTTTTCCCTTGATAAAAGCCGTAAAAAATAATGATGGCAATATAAATAAAGGCAACAATAACAAAGGTTGTAGATGCTTCCATTGTAATAAACGCGTTTAAGAATCGTTGATAAGTTCGACTTGTTTTTTTTCGCCCATCGAAATTACTATTTTTGCAAAAAAATATAAAACCAACCATGAGAAAAATTGCATTAGCTGTTGCAGTAATTTTTGTTCTTTTAAGTTGCGGAAGAGAAGGAAAAATAAAAAAGCATCCCAGCGGGTTTAAATACATCGAACATCGTAGAACCAAATTTGGTCTGAGTCCACGCGTAGGCGACGTAATGTTTCTGAATCTAAGAATAACAGCCCCCAACGATTCTGTGTTGGAAGAAGCAACAAACCTGATTATGCGACTTCAAAAACCCCCAGCCTACTCCGGCAACATTGAAGAGGCATTAATGTTTATGCACCGAGGCGATAGTATGACGTTTTTTATTAATGCTCAAAACTTTTACCTGCATTCCCGTCAAACTCCATCGCCAATCTTTTTTTCGGACAAAGACGAACTTCGGTTTGATATTGGAATGGTGGATGTAATGCCATTCAAAAAGTTTGAAGAGATGCGTAAAACCCGAATTCATGCCGGATTTCTTGAAGAACGCGTTTTTTTGGATAAATTCCTCGAAAAAATGCCAGCCCGAAGAATCGAGGTGGACTCGATGCTCTTCTATATCCCCGATGGTGTTGGAAGTGGGAAAAAAATAACCCAAGGCGATATTGTTTCGATTCATTATCTAGCCTATTTTGTCGATGGAAAACTATTCTCCAATACCTACAAAAGTGGTTCTCCCTTTACCTTTACTGTGGGCGATACAGCTGTTATCGAAGGTTTGAATCGTGCACTTATTGGTGTTACCGAAGGAAGCAGGGGGCGTGTGATTATTCCATCCTATTTGGCCTATGGAGAAAAAGGCGTTAAGGATTTAATTCCACCCTATTCCACATTAATTTTCGACGTTGAAGTTCTATCGGTTATCAAACCCAAACAATAGTTTTTATACCTCTCACAATGCAAAAATCAAAATCTGGTAGGCTGAAAATGTGCCTCGCTTTTGTGCTACTAAACATTTTCGCGTATAGTTTTTCACAAACTCTGGAAATTCCACAATCTTCCAAAGTCTATAAGAAATGGCTTAAATCGTTTGAGAAAGATGCAAGTGGTCTGTATTGGAAATATCTTATTAAAGGCCACGGTAAAACTCCAAAAACAGGCGATTATGTTTTAGTGCGATATGTTGGTAAACTCTCCGACAACACTTTATTCAATTCAAGCGATAACGCAGGCGAACCTTTAGGCTTTAATGTAAATGTTGGCCAAGTTATTAAAGGATGGGATAAAGCCCTGTTGCAAAGTCCCGAAGGAAGTAAACTATGGCTAATTGTACCATCAGAGCTTGGTTATGGAAACCAACCGGTAGGTGTAATACCCCCTAATTCTACCCTATACTTTGAGCTTGAACTTCTAAAAGTTATACCTCAAGAACCAATCGAACCCTACGATATCTCGGGTAAAGAAAAAATTTCACTTCCAAACGGCATTCAATACGCCTTTGTAAAAAAATCCGAGGGTATGATCCCCGACACTAATTACATTGCTAAAGTGCATTTTACGGGTTATCTTCCCGACGGAACCATTTTCGACACAAGCCTACCTTCCCAAACCCCGGAAAAGTTTGTAGTAGGTGCTTCACAAATTATTGCCGGTATTAACCTTGCAGTTCAACAAATGCCGCAAGGCTCAAAAGCCCGATTTTTAATCCCATATCAACTAGCCTTTGGAGAAAAAGGCTACTTTAACCTAATTCCCCCCAAATCAAACGTAATTTTCGACATCGAACTTTTAGAGGTAAAGGCCCCACCCGTTATAGAACCTTTTATTCCCAATTCTGATTCCGTTTATATTGAAAACGGGCTTTATTTCTATCCGATAAAAATTACCCAAGGTGCTAAACCAAAATCGGGAGAAATTGTTTACATCCATTACAACGCATACTTTGAAGATGGCACACTTTTCGATTCCAGCATACAACGCGATGAACCTATAATGTTTATGGTAGGAGAGAATCATATTCTACCCGGTTTAGAAATGGCGGTTCGATATTTGACTATTGGCGATAAAGCCCGCGTTTTTGTCCCCTATTCACTAGCCTACGGGGTTGAAGGAAATCCTCCTGCAATTCCGCCCAAAACAAATCTGATTTTCGATATTGAATTGGTAAACATTATTCGACGCTAAAAGTGCCTTTACAACCTAGTATGGAAGAGTGGCAAGAGTGGATAGAAATTAAAGGCGCCAAGGTTCATAACCTGAAAAACATCGACCTGCGGCTACCCAGAAACCAGTTTATAGTAGTAACTGGCGTTTCAGGCAGTGGTAAATCTTCCTTAGCTTTCGACACCCTCTATGCCGAGGGACAACGCCGTTATGTAGAATCGCTCTCCTCTTATGCCCGGCAATTTTTAGGAAGAATCAACAAACCTGCTGTTGACCACATTGTGGGAATTCCACCGGCCATAGCCATTGAACAAAAAACCATTACCGGCAATTCTCGTTCAACGGTGGGAACCATGACCGAGGTGTACGATTATTTACGCCTATTGTTTGCACGTATCGGAAAAACCTATTCCCCCATTTCCGGACGTGAGGTTGTTCAACAAACTGTTACCGATGTTGTTGATTTCCTGGCATCACAACCCGAAGGCACTAAAGCCATGATTTTTTCTCCATTACCCTGTGTAGAAAAAAACAAATCCCTAAGTTGGTTAAAATCGAAAGGGTTTCAGCGTATTTTTGTTGATAATCAAATAATTAATATTAATGACTTTAAAAATTACTTCAATCAAAAAACAACCGCCAATGCCTTTGTTGTAATCGACCGCGTTATTACATCAACCGAAAACGACAACCTTTCCCGCATAGCCGACTCAGTGCAAACCGCTTTTAACGAAGGAAACGGCTACTGCTCTGTTTTCTTTCCGGATAAAAACGAGCGATTCGATTTCAGCGAACATTTTGAAATGGATGGAATGGAGTTTTCTCCTCCATCGGAGCACCTACTCAATTTTAACAGCCCTGCGGGAATGTGCTTAACCTGCAATGGTTACGGCACAACTATAGGATACGATGAAAATTTAATTGTTCCCAACAAAAATCTTTCTATTTATGAAGGAGCTATTGCCTGCTGGCGCGGCGAAAAAATGAGCGAATGGAAAAATACCCTTGTTTTGCACGCTTCCAAATTCGATTTTCCAATACATAAACCCTTTTACGAACTTACTCAGGAGCAAAAGCAATTATTGTGGACAGGAAATCAATATTTCGGCGGATTAAACGACTTTTTCCGAATGGTGGAAGAAAACTCTTACAAAATTCAATACCGAACCTTAGCCAGCCGTTTCAAAGGAAAAACCCAATGTCCTGAATGTCGCGGTTCCCGATTGCGTAAAGAAGCCTTCTATATCAAAATTCAAAACTTTTCCCTGCCCAACCTTTTGGAAATGCCATTGGAAAAAGTGAAACAGTTTTTTGAAACTCTCGAACTAAACGATTATCAAAAGCAAATAGCTCAACCTCTATTGTTTGAAATCAACCATCGATTAGATATTCTTTGCCGTATAGGTCTTGGTTATTTAACGCTAAACCGACGAGCCGATAGCCTTTCGGGTGGAGAATCGCAACGCCTACGATTATCTAAAGCCCTGGGTAGTAGCCTTGTTGGCTCTCTTTACATAATGGACGAGCCGAGCATTGGACTTCATCCACGCGATACCATGCGGCTTCTGGATGTGCTAAAGCAATTACGCGATAAAGGAAATACTGTTTTGATAGTAGAACACGACGAAGAAATAATTCGCAACGCCGATTATCTGGTGGATGTTGGTCCGGCAGCCGGAATTTTCGGTGGAACCATTGTTTTTTCGGGTCCAATCTCCAAAATTCACACTTGTAAAGAGAGCATTACAGCAAAATATCTAACAGAGGAAGAAAAAATTTCACTCCCCGGCACGCGTAGAAAATTTAAGCGAAAAATCCGTATTGAAGGTGCTAGGCATAACAATTTGAAAAACATAACCGTAGAGATTCCACTGGAAGTCTTAACTGTTGTTACTGGAGTTAGCGGTTCGGGTAAATCATCGCTCATTAAAGGAATTCTTGTTCCGGCAATCAGTAACTATCTTAATTTAACTGGGATTTCTCCAGGCGATCACCAAAGTATTAACGGCGACTTAGAAATAATACAAGGCATTGAATTTGTCGACCAAAATCCAATTGGTCGTTCTTCCCGCTCCAATCCTGTTACCTACATAAAAGCCTACGAAGAAATACGAAAACTTTTTTCCGACCAGCAATTAGCCAAACAGATGAATTTTAAACCCTCCCATTTTTCCTTTAACGTTCCGGGTGGAAGATGCGAAAATTGTCAGGGAGAAGGAACCATCATTGTATCTATGCAGTTTATGGCCGATGTGGAACTGGTTTGTGAAGAGTGTAATGGCAAACGGTTTAAAGATGAGGTTCTCGAAGTAAAATATCGTGGCTGCTCAATTCTCGAGGTTTTAGAAATGACGGTTCATGAAGCCATTCGATTTTTTTTACAAGACAAAGATTCTACGGCTCAACGAATTGTACAAAAATTAAAACCACTGGAGGATGTTGGTCTCGATTACGTTAAACTTGGCCAATCGTCGTCCACCCTATCCGGCGGCGAAATTCAACGTTTAAAACTTGCTTCCTTCCTATCCAAAGACTCCGGTATTGAAGGAAAAAGAATCCTTTTTGTTTTCGATGAGCCCACTACAGGCCTCCATATACACGACATTCAGAAACTTTTAACTGCTTTCAACGACTTGCTTAAAAATGGCCATTCAATAATAATAATCGAACACAACCTGGAAATTATAAAATCGGCCGACTGGGTAATCGATTTAGGTCCACAAGGCGGAGAAAAAGGTGGATTTTTAGTTACAAGCGGAACACCAGAAGATGTGGCAAATCATCCCGAATCGATTACAGGGAAATATTTAAAACCAAAACTTAACCCATACGCTACCGAATCTGAAAACTAAATTTGTAAAAGGCATGTTACATTCCGATACTATATCATTTCTAACAGAATTAAAAAACAACAATAACCGAATCTGGTTTGAAGCCAACCGGCAACGGTACGAAACCGTGCGACAGTACGCCCAAGCCTTTGCAACTACCATGCTGGAGGAACTTCAATCCATAGATAGCTATTTGGCCGGAGTAAAACCCAAAGACTGCCTGTTCCGAATCCATAGAGATATACGCTTTTCGAACGATAAATCGCCCTACAAAACACATATAGGAATTATTTTTACCCCAAACCGCCGGTATGCCGAACACGCCGGTTATTACCTACACATTGAACCCGACAATTGTTTTATTGGTGGCGGAATCTACATGCCATCGTCAAACCTTGTGAAACAGATTCGCACCGAAATAGCCCACTCCTGCGATGAAATTTCGGCTATTCTCTCTAACCCTAATTTTACGACTTACTTTTCCGATTTTGATTACGAAGATGGACTTTTTTTAAAAAAGCCTCCTCAGGGCTATAGCAACAGCCATCCATGCATAGAATGGCTTAAACTAAAAAGTTTTACCGTATCAAAAAATTTCGACCACCAAATTATAAAAAGTACTGATTTAAAAAATTTTGCACTAAATCACTTCAAGGCAATAAAACCATTAAACGATTTCTTAAACCAAAGCATTCATTGGTAACCTATGAGCGAAAAAAACTACTATCCACCGATGCATACGGCCGAACATATTTTGAACCAAACCATGGTTAGGCTCTACAATTGTGGCCGCACGTTCAATGCACATATCGAAAAGAAAAAATCCAAGTGCGACTATCGTATCGACCGACCATTAAGCGATGATGAAATTAAAATTATTGAACGTATTGTTAATGAAGAAATTAATAAAAATCATGCTATTACTGAAGAGTTTGTAACCCTGGATGAAGCCCGTTCACGGGTTGATGTTTCTAAACTTCCTTCCGATATAACGATTGACAAAATCAGGATTGTGCTGGTTGGCAACTACGATCAGTGTGCCTGTATCGGGCCCCATGTATCGAATACGCGCGAAATCGGAAAATTTACCATCACTAGTCACTCCTGGGAATCGGGTGTACTACGTTTACGTTTCCGGCTCGATCCCTTGTAATTCTGTTTGGTTAAGTACCAACACCGGTTTTCCCTTGCGAATACGAAGTACTTTACATTCAATCGAGCCTGTTAGGGTTACCTGTGGAGAAATACCTCGAACCTTAATTAATTGTCCGAAACAGTCGTGCACATAAACCCCGCTTCGACGGTTTATTGCATCAAAGTTGATAATCTGATGTTCCTCGTAGCAGGGATGTTTAGGCTCTATTCGGAAACTGTTCTGCGATTCGGAAAACCAAACCTTGCAGAGTATTGTCTTTCCCACCGAAATGTTATGAAACCTGTACCATTTTACCGGTAAGTATCCGCTGATATCTGTTTGATTATCAGAGAACTTATCGTTAGAATTCCTGGTGCCAGAAATTACATAACATTCGGTACCATTCACCACCTCTACTCCTTTTACTAAAAATTCAAACCAATGATTGACGTCTGTTATTTGCCCTGGAAACTCGAGAAAAATTTTTCCTTTGCGTATTGATTTTACGACTAATTGAACCATTTCGCCAACTGAAGGATGAGAGTAACAAAGGACTTCAACCTTTTGGTCGAAACAATCCTTTACAACAAAGGCAGGAACAATCCCCACGCCGGGTACAGTTTTCGAAATTGTCTCTAACACACTAAAGGAGTAAATAGATCCAATCTGGTAGTAGGGATGTTGTGGTTCGAAGAAAATTTTTCCGGCACAGTTAATTTTATCAATAACCCCGATCAATTCTTGTCCTACACAAATATTGTAATGGTGGTAATATTTGCGTTGGAGAATGGTTTTGTCGCCATTGGGAAATTGAATAACAAAATCGCCGCCAAACTCCTCGGGCAGAACATTAATTACTTTAACCACAGCTTTTTGTCCTTCCTGATATATCATACTGTTTTTTATAAGAGTGGGCTTGCAATGCGGGCAAGATTGGCTTTAAATTTTTCCATTTTTGGCCTATTATCCCATTCGTGGAGTTGAATTAACTCGCTTTCTTTAAGATCTTCCAAAAACCAGTAGGTTAACTCGGATGTAACTACAGGATCGTAAATTAAAGCATTTACTTCGAAATTTTGACTAAAACTGCGGTAATCCATATTTGCCGTACCAACTGAACAAAATTCACTGTCGATTAAAATCAATTTGCTGTGGTTAAAACCTTTCCGATAGAAGTAAATTTCAATTCCTGCCTCAAGGAGCTCTCGTATATGCGATTGTGTTGCATAATAAACTAAAAATGAATCGCTTGTGCCTGGTATTAAAATTTTTACATCAATTCCACTTAAGGCGGCTGTTTTTAAAGCGGTGGTAATGCTCTCGTTGGGCAAAAGGTAAGGTGTTGAAATGTAAACATTTCTTCGTCCAAGGTTTATCGAAGCGAAAAAGGCTTGCATAATACTCTCCCAATCGGAATCGGGACCAGAGGCAACTATTTGAGTAAGGCAAGTGTCGGTTACAGATGTTTTTGGGAAATAGTTCGGGTTTTCAAGCAGTTGTTTTTTAACAAAAAACCAATCGGTAGCAAAAACAATTTGCAAAGCGTTCACAGCTTCTCCTTCAAACATAAGGTGAGTGTCGCGCCAGAACGGGATATTTTTCTTACCGTGAATGTAATGGTCGGCTATGTTAATTCCTCCAACGAAACCGTATTTTCCATCGATTACGGCAATTTTTCGATGGTTACGGTAATTAAGCTTACCGGTTAAGTATGGAAACCTAACGGGCATAAAACATGCCACTTCTACTCCCTCTTTCTCAAGTTTTTTTAAAAACTTTTCATCCAAATCCCAACTTCCAACATCATCGTAAATCAAGCGCACCTCAACACCTTCTTTTGCTTTTTTAATTAGCAGATTACCAACTTTTTGACCAATATTATCGGAACAAAAAATATAATACTCAAGGTGGATATGATGTTTTGCCTGTTCGATACAATTTATTAAAGTTCGAAACTTTTCCTCGCCGTTGTTCAATATCTGCACGCGGTTTCGGTTGGTTAATATGGCTTTGCTGTTTTGAAGCAGAAGTTTTATGATTTTTATCTTCTCTTTAATGTATGGATTTCTCTTATACATTGTTCGATCCATATCCGAAAGTTGCCGCATGCTGAGTTCTTCGAACTTAATAAAATCGACCAATCCTTTCCGGCTAAAGATTTTTTGCTTACGGTAGTTTTGTCCGAAAAGCAAATAGAGAATAATTCCTACAACCGGCACAAGAATCATTACCAAAATCCAGGAAATAGTCTTGTAGGGTGATTGATTTAGGCTTATGATCACCAAAATAATGGTGATGGTGGTCAGAAGATATGCCCAGTTAAAAACCACTAGAAAAATTTGCCAAAATTCATGCAAGATATGTTGGATATCCCAAAGCATTGTGTTTTTACAAAGAAAGTGTTCTTAGTAATTGCTTTGCTTGAATGCCATAAGCACATTGGAAATGTTTTTCGGGGCAACTCTTTTTGCCATGCAATCCGCACGGGCGGCATGCAAGCGGTTCTGAAATTTCAACAACAAAGGATTTTTCCGATAGCGGCCCAAAACCGAATTTAGGAACAGTGCTGCAGAAAACGGCTGTAACCGGAGCGTTGGTAGCACTGCAAAGATGCAGCGGTGCCGAATCGTTTACGTAGTTCATCACAGCATCTTTCATCAAGGTGGCCGATTGCAGAAGGTTAAGTTTTCCGGCCAGGTTCACTAGTTTTTTCCCCGGAACGCTTAGGGCAATGGTTTCGCATATGCCCATATCCTGCTTACTACCAACAAGATAAATTGTGTATTCGGAATTAATCTGAGATATAAATTCTATCCACTTGTCGGTTGGATACTGCTTGGTAAACCATACCGAAGCTGGGGCAATACAGATGTAGGGTTGAACTTTCAATTCCGCTATCGACCTTTCAATGTCTTTCGGGATATAGATTTTAGGGTTAGCGGGAACGTTATCGGTTAAGAAGGCTATTAAACGTTGATTGCGTTCGATTTCGTGGCTTCCGTCGAACGAATGTTCAACACGGTGATGAAAAAATCTAGACCATGGATTTTTGCGGAATCCTATTTTTAGCTGAGCACGCGAGAAGGCGGTTAAAAATCCGGTAGTAAAAAAGCGTTGTGCGTTTATTACAATATCGTAACGAGTACGGCGTATTTTTTTTAGCAGTCGAAAGAGTTCGCGGTATTTGTGTTTCGATTTGTCCCACACAAGTAGCTGATTAACCTGTGGGTTATGCTTAAAAATGGGTTCGTTTCCTTTACGCACCAAAATATCAATTTTACAGCTTGGTATTGAAACAGCCAATTTATTTACAAGGGCGGTTGCTAAAATTGCGTCACCGATAAAGGCGGTTTGAATAATAAGGATTCGTTTTTTGCGATTATCGTTCATGGTGTATTAGTGATTAAAAACATATTGAATAATGTTTGCCCCCATGCGCAGGGCCTTTAATCTGGTTTCTTCAGAATCTCCATGTACTTCTGGCGATTCCCAACCGTCGCTTATATCTGACTCGTAGGTATAGAGCACTGCCAAACGATTGTTGATGAATATTCCGAAAGCTTGTGGAGGTTTGTTGTCGTGTTCGTGTATTTTGGGTAGTCCGTTGGGGAAAGAGTATTTTTGGTGAAAAATCGGGTGGTTTGGTGGTAATTCCACCATGGGGTTATCGGGAAAAACTTTAGCTATTTCGCGACGAAAATAAGGGTCTAATCCGTAATTATCGTCAACGTGCAAAAAGCCCCCCGATTCAAGATAAAGCTTTAGGTTTTTAACATCGTTAGTTGTGAAAACCACGTTTCCATGTCCGGTCATATGAACAAAAGGATACTCATAAATTTGTGAACTTCCAACCTCAACCACATCGTGCTGTGGGAAAATTGTTGTTCCAAGGTTTTCGTTACAGAACTTTATCAAATTGGGTAAGGCTGTAGGGTCGGCATACCAGTCGCCGCCTCCTCCGTATTTGAGCAGAGCAATTTTAACAGTGTAGTTTTGTGCCACCCCTATTGAGTTAATAACAAGTGTTAGTAATAAAAGCAATGATAAACAATATTTTACTTTCATTTTTCTATAGCTAATGTTTGTTTAAGGTTGAATGTAAGAGAAGCCACAATGGCAGCAGTTTCTGTTCTTAATCTGCTTTCTCCTAACGATACGGGCTGAAAGTTATTGTTGAGTGCCAATTGTATCTCTTGCGGGGAAAAATCACCTTCGGGGCCAATTACAATGTAGCTGTTAAACCCTGAATCTAAAGCAGTAAACAAATGTTTTCGAGGAGAATGATGGCAAACGGCAATATATCGTTTATCCTTTAATGCAGCTACTTTTTGAATAAAATCAGCAAATTCGGTTGGTGGATAAATTGTTGGTATATGCGCCTTAAGAGATTGTTTTACTGCGGCAAAGACTATTCGTTCTATACGCTCGGGTTTCACAATTTTTCGCTCCGATTTTTCGCAGATAATCGGATAAAGTGCATCAAAACCTATTTCTGTGCATTTTTCAACCATGTATTCAAACCGGTCGATGTTTTTGGTGGGTGCTACTGCAAGGTAGAGCTTCCCACTGGGTTTTGGGATATCAAAACTTTCAATTACCCGATACAAAACTTCCTTTTTTGTGATTTTCTCAATTACAGCCATGGATACAATTCCCTTTCCGTTGGTGATATTTATCGTATCTCCAACTTTTTTACGCAATACGTGAATGGCATGGTGCGATTCCTCATCAGGAAGGGTTCCTTTGGCTGATAAATCAGAAGTGATAAACAACGGATATTGCGAATCAAGTATTATGCGATTATCGTCGTGGTTGTCGTTTTTGTTTTGGGTCATCTTTTTTTCCTCCTTCGAAATAGAAAAGGGTTTCGTCTTTGATTCTTGGATAGGTTAGATAGTAGGTGTATTTTTGTTTTCCTTTTTCAATGATTCGATGTTTTAGCTTTATTTTTTCCAGTTTTTCATTGAATTTGGGATCGCTTGATACTGCTAACATGGAGTTTTGCCTGTATACGAAGAAAAACCATAGAGATGAAGTTGGTTCTAGGTAAATCATTACTTCTGGCTTTTGTTTAATGTAGCGTATTTCAATAGCGCCTTTCATAAATTTGTTAATCGGCTGATCAAGAATATTGCCAACTCCAATATTGCCAAACGACTTAAAGGCATTGTCTTCAGCATCCCAACGAAGATTAACATTTGTCAGAACAATAGTTTTCTTATACCCTTCAGGAATTTCTTTCGGTTTGCCAAAGAGTTGCATTTGTTCAGTCAGTTTTACAAAAGCCGTATCCCCAATCAGTGTTTTCATTCCGTTGGTATAATTAAAACTGTTAATTTGAATTGGAGAAAGATTTTCTAATTGGTTTATGGTATCTGCCATATGTTGTAATGTTGGTTCGTGAAAGTAAAAATCGAATGCCATAAACAAATCAACCAGTAATTCCTTACGTTCGTGAAAATAGTTTATCCTTCCATAGGTACGTAGGTCAACCAGTCCAAGGTCACGTACTATTTTTAGGTTACCTTCGTTGTAGAAATCAGCTTTTTCGGTGTTTAACGACATTATATCTCTCACTAAGTTTCTATCGTTTAGTTTTTCCAACGTCGCAACCTCGTATTTTTTAGCGGAAAAATCGTAGGTTAGATAACCCGGAACATGAGAATAGGGGTGATAATTTGGCCGTAACGGTTCGTTGAAGAAGCTAACATAAGTTTGAACTGAATCCAATTGAGTTATTAAGCTGTGAACCAAGGCTCGGTTCCTATCGTTTAAGTTAAGCGAATCGACAGGAATGAGAACTTTAGAAGGGTCGATTTCTGATTTGAATTTTATCCATTGTGCGGGATAAATAGAAGGCAATAGGGTCATTTTTGTCATTCCTTCAAAGAATAAAAAGGGATTATCGGCAAAAAGTTTCACATTCCCTTTATAGCGAAATGCCGGACTAAGGGAGAAATCTTTATCTTCAGCAATCTGGCCAGAGGCAAAAGTGGTTCCGGTGGTTTGGTTAACGGAAATTACATCAAGACGAATGGTTTGTCGTTTATTTTCAATGTCAACATAGTCAATAAAACCACTACCCGAATAAAGCAAACGGCTAGAAATGCTTATTGTTGCATCGTAGATGGTGTAATATTTATTAATACGATTAGCTATTACTCTGGCACCAGAAAGCGTGCGATGACGTGCACCGGCTTCAATGGTAATGATACTGTCGCTGGGGAAAATAGTTGCGTCGGCAATATGAATAAATCCCACCTTTTTTGCGGTAATAGTATTGTTTGAAACATTTACTGTTGCCTCAGGCGAAATAAAGTTAAGGTTTTCCTGTTGTGGATGAGTTGAAACAAATAAAGCCCCTGCTGGATTAGTTGTGGTAGCAGTCTGTTCTACACGATGTTGCAAGTCAACAAAGCTATGTACGGTTTGGGCCGAAATTGCAAGGTTGTCTTTATCAATATCCCACAAAACCTGGTCGGCATAAGTCATGTATTGATTCACCGGGAAGTTCATTACATTATTTGGGTCGACTGCAGTAAAAGTTCCTTTGCGTGTTTGAAAGTCGATGAATGCCTTAAGACTGGTTGACTCAAAAGCCATCGAACTTTTATCCTTTGTGGAGAGAATCCATTCGGCAAGATTTGAAGAAATAGTATGTTCTGTAAATTTTAAATCGTCGCTGATGAGTTTGCTACGTTCAATAGCCATTTGGCCACTACCGGTAATTTCCTCCGGCACAATCAAAAATATTCCGCTTAACGATGCTTGGTTATTAAACATAGCTATTGGATCGGACGTGGTTTGACCAATTAGCTTATCTTGATATGGTAACCAGGAAACCGAAATGTTTTTCCCGTCCATTAGCGGTAAAGAGGGTTCTGAGGATGATCTGTTTAAAAATCGCTGAGATAGGGTTTGCATGCTATCTGGAAAATAAAGAAAATTGTTGCTCCAGGTGGTGGTTCGCAAAAAATCTTGCTCGCCTCTCATTCTTATGCCATCGTTGGCAACCTCAATAATTCCTCGTGAAACTCCTTTCCCTCCATAGGTATTATAGCCGCTTTCCGGTAACTGATGTGAAAATCCAAGCGATAAATCTTTTTGTACGGTCAGCTGCTGACGAAATTCAGGGAAAATATTGGCAGAAACAAATTTTCCATGCAATTTAATTTTAGTTGCAGCTGGATTGTTTATGCTATCAAGTCTGAAAGGATCTATTTCGAAATAAACTTTGTCGCGTTTATATTCCCCGTTATATAAATGATCGTAGTAAACGTAAGAATTTTGTGTTGACTGGAAAACGGGAAATCGCGAAATGGTATATCTACCTGATTTATTTTTGGGATTATCTATCAAAATATATCCTTTAACATCCTGAATTTTATTGTTCACCTGTTTTACAATGTATTCACCGGTTGGTGAGAGTCCGGTTACCACATCAAGAAGCATCTGCTCAACTTCCTCAAGATTTATTTTAAAATCCTGATAATTAAACAAAAATCGTTTACCCTTAAACGAATATAATCCTGCTCTAAGAGTTCCGGCAAATAGAATGGTTCGGTCTTTCTGAATGGTGATAACACCTCCTGATGGGAAAGCAATTACACGGTTAATTTTAGAAAAGGGAAAGGATGTAATTCCAAAAATATTAAGGTCAAAGTTGCGAAGGTTTAACCGCGCATTGGGTTCGCGCTTGCTTTTCTCAGATTCGATGGCGATTACGTCGAAATCTTTTTGATTTAGTGCTGCAAGACAATAATCGTACAGTTTGGGAAGAACGGTTGCCGAATATGTCTCGCGATCGTAATAAACATAGCCCTCAAAGGATAGAAGTAGAAGCAATTGTCGCATCTTTGATTCCGAATATTGCATGAAGGCTCCCAATTCCTTTGCTGTAAATGTTTCATTTCCACGACGTTGGACAAATTCACGTATTTTAAACAATGGATGTTCATGATCTATCCCCTGAAGTTTAAAGAATCGATCGGCAGCAAAATAATCGTACGATTCAAAAATGGCTTTACTCGATTCTGTTCCTAGCATTCGGGTGAAAAAAATATCGTGTTCGTCGAGCTTCCATGTTAGCAATTCTGAACGAAATTCTATTTTATGATACGAATTTAGATAGGGGCTTCGCGACATATTTATCAGATCATTATCCTGAATTAATTGAAGTTCGTGAGGAGCTACCAGATATTGCATTTTAAGTCCTGGATGAAAGATGGAATCCTGATCTAGATAGATGGATATGATTGCATTGTCGGATGTGACTTTCGATTTGGTAAAAACATATTCGTCACTTAGAATTCGAAGGGCAACTTTCATGGTTTTAATGGTATCGCCATTGATAACCTCAAACGATTCTCGCCAGAAATTCAAAATGGCCGGGTCTTCTTTTGTGCCGAAACCAATAAACCGGCTGCCATGCTGAACATACCCGCCGGTATAATCCACTCGCGGATAAAGGTCGCTTAAGGTGAATTTCTTTTGAAACGATTCAAATTTGGGAAATCGCGCAGCCTGAGGCGTTGCAATATTTTCAGCCTGTAACCTTAATCGTCCTTCCATTGGATCTTCAAAATAGGTAAGATTGTAAAAACGTACAGTGTCTACAATTAGCAAGCAGCGGGTTACTTCAAACGAATAATGGTCAAAAACAGCATAAACAGAGTCGGGAGAAAAGCCAGCGCGTTCCCAAGTCACCTTACCTTTTGTGCCTCTAAATACATTCGATTTAAGATCGTAAGATCCCTCTGTTTGCAGAATAACAATACTGTCGTTTTGGGCATATCCGATTAAATTACACTCGGGAAACGAAATTTCAAGGTAATTTTGGTCGTTTATCTCAAAAATAAAATTTCCGGTAGATGCTTTCCACTGGGTGTGTGGTGTGTCGAATAAAAAGTTGCCTTCAATAAGTCTTAAGACCGACTGTATGTAATTGCCAATAAAAGTTAGCGATTTTTCTCTGTCAACATATAATCTGAGCAGGTAATTAAAAATTTGATAATTAGTTCGGTGATAACTTTTTTTTGAAAAACTTATCAAAACATCGAAATAAAGCTTTAGCAATTCAAACGGAGCTTTTTTATTGATAAGGAGGATACCCGATATTTCGCAAATATCGAATCGCATCTCTTGAGAAAAAAAATCGCTTTTCCATGCGTTGGAAAATTCAAGAAAGTATTTTCTCGCCTCTTTTTTCGATTCAAAGTTTTGTTCAATTAATAACTGAACCTTAACCATAAACGCACTATCGCACAGGGTAAATGGCGTAGAGTCTTCTTGTGCTTTAGTTTCAGAACCTAACAGTAAGATGAAGATTGTGAATGCAACCGTAGCTAATCTTTTCATCGAAAAATTTTGCAAGTATTAGTTTTTAATAAGGTGTAAACAATCCCATCCTTCGTTTCGGAGGGAGGTTTTGAGGGTAAGGTTCCATTTTTTAGCTTCTTCAATCAAAATATTTTCATCGAACGAATAAAAACCGCTCAAAACGAGGCTTCCCCCTTTCTTTACATGTTGAGAATAAATACTCATGTCGTTTAACAGAACATTTCGATTTATGTTTGCTAGTATTACATCATAAGTTTTAACAATTGCCCTGCTGTCACCATGAATAACAGAGATATTAGCAGCATTGTTAAGTTTTGCATTCTCTACACTATTTTCTACCGCCCACTCATCTGTGTCGATGGCATCAACGATCCTTGCGCCCAATTTGGTAGCAACAATAGCCAGTACACCTGTCCCACATCCGATATCAAGTACCATTTTCGATTTGAAATCAATTCGTCTCATCGCCTGTATCATAAGGCGCGTTGTTTGGTGATGCCCAGTACCAAATGACATTTTAGGTTCAATCTGAATATTTACAGGGAACTTGGGATTGGGTAAATGAAACGGTGCATGAATATAACAAAAATCATCCACCTCAATGGGAGTATAGTGAGACTCCCATGTTTTATTCCAATTTTCGCGTGGAATTGGTTTTGAATGGAATGTTATGTTTGGAAATCTTGGGCGAATAACTTTATCAAGATCATTCCTGTTGAAGTGTTCTTCGGGAATATAAGCCCTAAGTTCGCCAAAGTCTTCCACAAACGATTCATATCCAACCTCCCCCAATTCAGCAATGAGAATTTCAATACTTTCGGGCGGAAGTGTTTGTGTTGAAAAAATTGTCTCCAGATAGTTCATGGTTATTGATTAGCTAAAATAATATTCACAAAATCGTCTGTGTTAAGAGATGCTCCACCAATAAGCCCACCATCAACATCAGGTTGAGAAAACAATTCAACAGCATTTGTAGGTTTACAGCTGCCTCCATAAAGTATAGTTGTATCTTGGGCAATTTCTCTGGAATATTGATTTTCAATTTGCTGACGGATAAAAGCATGAACCTCTTGAGCCTGTTCTTTGGTAGCATTTAATCCCGTTCCTATTGCCCACACTGGTTCATAAGCTATTACAATATTTTTAAAATCTTCACCATCAAGTCCAAGAACGCCTTCTCTCATTTGCTGTTCGATCACTCTAAACGTTAAATTCATCTTCCTTTCTTCTAAGGTCTCACCAACGCAATAGATGGGAATCAATTTATTGTCGAGGGCTTGATTTATCTTAGCATAGCAAAGTTGATTTGTTTCTCCATAATATTGCCGGCGTTCGCTATGACCAATTATTACATAGTCAGCTCCTGCTGAATTAAGCATTTCAGCCGAAACTTCTCCGGTATAGGCGCCCGAAGGTTTATCGTGGCAATTTTGCCCTCCTACTTTAATTTTGGGATGATGAATCAACTCCCGTATCTTAGTAATATGTACGAAGGGGGGAATTAGTACTACTAAACAGTTTCCATCGTAGTTATTTAACCGTTGTTGAATCGACATGGCTAATTCAACTCCTTCCTGAAAATTTTTGTTCATTTTCCAGTTTCCGGCAACAATTTTTTTTCTCATGGCAAAACGTGTTATTTATTATTTACTGAAAGTCTGATTCTTGGATCCAGCAAGACATACAAAAAGTCGGTAAGATAATTCATGGAAATAAAAATAATCGAAATAATCAAAATACACCCCATCACCACTGGAAAATCGTACTGATTTAATCCATCAACCAGCATAAAACCTATGCCTTTCCACGAAAAGATATATTCCACAAAAACCATCCCTGCAAGCATTGAAGCAAACCATCCACTAAGGGCTGTTATAACCGGGTTTAACGAGTTACGTAAGGCATGTTTTCGAATTGCCTCCCTAATACATAGTCCTTTGGCTCTTGCTGTTCTAAAGTAGTTTTTGCCCATTTCCTGAAGCAACGAATTCCGTGTTAGTTGAACCACAACACTTAATGGACGTATTCCTAAAGTAATTCCTGGTAATATAATGTTTTGCAAAGCCAGATATTTTTTGTCCAGATCATATTCATAGAGGCTCCCTGTCAGACTTAGTCCGGTAAGGTCTTTTAATACAAAGGCAAATAGCCAACCGATTAAAATAGCTGCAAAATACGATGGAAGAGCCATGCCTAACGAGGTAATGCTTAAAACAAATTTGTCTATGAAAGAATTTTGCCGCAAGGCCATTAAAATACCTAACGGAATTCCAATCACTACAGCTATACCAATGGCAAATATTGCTAAAAACAACGAAGCCGGAAGGACTTCCATAATCATATTCGTTACCGGCCTTCGAGTCTGAAACGACTCTCTTAAATAGGGACTTTTGATTACTAGGCGGGTTTTTCCTAATGATATGATTTCAATACCTGAGTAACGTGCTTCTGGTTTTTTATTATCTAGAGAAATGATTGAAAGATCGTTTAAATAAAGCAAATACTGCTGCCATATCGGTTTATCAAGTCCAAGATCTTTACGGATGTTTTGCAAGGTTTCCGGATCAACCCGCTGTCCGGTTAGCATTCGCACTGGATCTCCGGGTAATACATTAAAAAGGAAAAACAACAACGATATTATCCCCCAGAGAACCAACAACAAATACAAAATATGACGAAACAATCGATACATTAGAAAAAATTAACTCCTGTTTTTCTTCCAGATTGCTAACCAATCGAAAAATAATGCAACCGAGGCGATAAACAACAAGTACCAAAATGTCTGATTCAATGGATCAGGGCTTCCAGTATTCACAGCACTCATGTAAAGTTTGTATTCCGTCATATTGAGCGGTTCGTCAAATTTTTTATGGTTCCATTTTTTAAGAATTGTCCCTTTGTACATCAACACCAATCCTCCATTATCGCGAAGAATGGTTTTTAACGTAATTGGATCAGCTGTGAGCAATTGATAGGTTGGCAGATATTCGTATTTAAATTTTTCAATTTCCTTTGGCGTGGCTGAAGTAACCAAAACAAATTGAATATTATTTTCAAAAGCTCTGAATCCGATTTGGTTTAATTTTGTTTTCGACTCGGTGCTCAATGCCGATAAATCCCAAACACAAGCCATCAGTACAGGCTGATCGGAATTTAGAATTTTTTCGGTAGCTGAATTTCCATCAAGATCGAGCAAGTGAAAATTATGAATTTTGGGAACATATCCTGCCGATATCTGACGGTTCTGTGTTTCAACCCATTTCCATGTGGTATCGGGCAAGTTATTTAAATCGAAGCTCTTCCGAACACCATCTTTTTCATATACCACAAGTGTTTCAAACACAGCCGAAGGCGCACCAACTAAAAATGGCTTAAAATTAATGGTAATGTTTTGACCAATTCTGTAGGGTCGAAAATCAATTAACGGTTCGTTTAAAAGGGATTTCAAAGAGATCCCAACAGAAAACAAAATTGCAAGGAGAACCTGAAACATTGCGCCTGATGCTTTCCAACGCCCATGGAATTTATTCCTCGATAAAAACAAAATTAACGTTGGAAGCATGAAAATTAAATTCTTATAAAATGTTTGCCAGTTTGTGAGAATAATAGCGTCGCCAAAACAACCACAGTCCGTCACTGGATTTTGAAGCGCCAATATGAAGGTCAAAAAGGTAAAAAAGAGCATAAAAGCAAATGCAATCCATGAAAAAAATCGAGTGAAAGAATTAGTTAACAACGCAAAACCAATAACAAATTCGGAAGTTGAGAGAAGAATCGAAAAAAATAGTGCTAACGGAGAAAGCCATTCAATACCGAAGGCTGTAAAATAATCTTCAAACTTAAACATTGATCCCATTGGGTCGACTGCCTTAACAAAGCCCGAAAAAACAAACATTAGTCCGATAAAAAGTCGTGAAAAATTGCGAAGCGTTTTCATGGTAGTTTCATTTAAGGTTTTAATGGTTGACTAAAAAGGGTGATATTTTCTCAAGGATACGACTAAAAATTTCGGATTCCGAAAGCATTTTTTCAGATTTGTCGTAGCACGAAATGCGAACCACATCCAAAAAATTTTGTATACAATGAAAATATTCAGCATGCACCCTTTTCTGAAATTCC
The DNA here is from genome assembly GCA_937981765.1 of uncultured Bacteroidales bacterium. Lineage (GTDB taxonomy): Bacteria > Bacteroidota > Bacteroidia > Bacteroidales > Salinivirgaceae > JAAYQU01. The sequence continues at coordinate 61,449 of CALJOM010000007.1, read as the reverse complement.
AGATCAGCCTCATGAATGTCTTTTGTGTTTTGTAGATAACTTCTGTCCTCTCCTTCTCTATGATTCGAAAGATTCGTGGCCACAAAAGATATAGGCGCTTCAAGCCAAATATTTATATCAGGTCTCGGAATCTTAAATACCTCGTATTCAAGGGCAATAATCCATTTTCTCAATTTTTCCTTTTCAGTTTCATCGGTTACCTTGGAAACTTGATAAGCAACATTGGAATAAACATATCTGTCCAGCAACACAACTTTACCTTCGCTCAACCATTGGTTAATATGGTGTGAAGCATGCCACCTATCGGCTGCATAAAGCATCGCCACGAGATAAGGATCCACACTATGAAGCGAACCAAATTCTCCACGTAAAAATCTACTGATAAGAATTCCGAAAAAAGGATCTTCGAGTCTGGGGAAATGCAAAAATTCATAGGAAATCGAAGTGTCGCGCAAATAATTACATATCTTTTTCACTTGGGTTGACTTCCCCGAACCGTCGAGCCCCTCAATAACAATCAATGGCATAATTACGCTTTTAAATATTCGTGACTAACGGAAATGTTGATTAATAATTATTATTTGTTTAGTACTTTTGCAAACAAATATCGTAAAAAAGCGGAAAAGGATAATCCGAAATCTGCAAAAAAAGAATTAACGTTGAACCTAGCCTTGGTTTTCAATGAAGTTAACACTCAGAATAAAAGGTGAAATTCGTGAATGGAGCCGCCCCTTGGTGATGGGTATTTTAAACCTTACGCCTGACTCTTTTTATGATAAAAGCCGCATTAATAGCGAAACCCTAGCAAATAGGGTTGATCAAATGATTGAAGATGGGGTTGATATTATTGATATTGGAGGAATGTCGTCACGCCCGGGGGCTTTAATAATTGAATCAAAGGAGGAGTGGGAAAGAATCAAACCAGCACTCAAATACATTTCCGGTAAGCATCCAAACGCAATCATTTCTGTCGATACATTTCGTTCCGAAATTGCCCAAAGAGCCATATCAGAATACGGTGTAGATATAGTAAACGATATTTCTGGCGGAAACCTTGACCCCCGAATGCTTTCTGTTGTTGGTGAAAATCAAACCGTTTATATAGGAATGCATATGCGAGGAACACCTGAAAACATGCAAAATCACTCGAATTATAAAAATCTGATGCTTGAACTGGCAAGCTATTTTGGGGAGCTTAACAAACGATGTATTGAACACGGAATAGCAGATGTAATTATTGATCCTGGCATTGGTTTTTCAAAAACTCTTGATCAGAACTACGAAATTTTGAACAATTTGGATATGCTTTTATCAATAAAATTGCCGATCCTAGTTGGAATATCAAGAAAATCACTGATTTATAAACTTTTAAATATTACCCCTGAAGAAAGCCTTCCAGGGACTATTGCACTAAACACACTTGCAATTCTTAAAGGAGCCTCCATACTTCGCGTACATGATGTCAAAGAAACAGTACAAGTAGTTAATGTAGTTTGTAAAACATTATTAAGCATTTAGATATGTTGCTTTTTATTTCATTCGATTTTTATGATTTTCTTGACATATTCATCGTAGCCTTTATTTTCTACGAAGTGTACCAACTGATTAAAGGAACTCTGGCAATCAACATTTTTGTAGGGATTTTTCTTCTGTACCTATTCTGGCAAATTGTTATTGCCCTTAAAATGGATTTGTTGAATAATATCATTGGGCAATTTATGGGGGTTGGAGTGCTGGCAGTAATAATAATTTTTCAACCCGAGATACGCCAATTTTTATTAATACTAGGGAACCGTGAATTTATCGATAAAAAATTCAGTTTTGATTCGTTGTTAGGTAAAGGCACCTCACCTTTAGAACAACAAAAAATTGATGAAATAGCCTATGCCTGTGCTAACATGTCGGCAAACAAAACAGGAGCTCTACTTGTTATTACTGAGCACAAGTTTATTAAATCAATCATTCAATCGGGAGATATTCTTAATGCCGAAATTTCATCCAGATTGATAGAAAACATTTTCTTTAAAAACAGCCCGCTTCACGATGGTGCTGTTATTATTCGGGGGAATAGAATACTGGCGGCTCGTTGTATTCTTCCGCTTTCAAAAGATTCATCCCTCCCCGCTAGTATGGGCATGCGTCATCGGGCTGCTATTGGGGTGACAGAAGTGGCCAATGTTTTAGTTATTGTTATTTCTGAAGAAACTGGGAAAATCAGTGTATTCAAACCCGGAGAACAGTTTATCGATATCAACACTTACACAGTCAAGAAATTGCTGTACGAGTATCTAGGAATCTTTTTTGAAGATGAGAGTTCCGTATTTGCTGAAACGATTAGCAGTTCTCCTAAGAACCACAATTTTTAGTTGGCAGACAAAAACCCCTCTTCCCACCTCTGGCTAATGGAAATTTTAATTATTTTTTTGTTTTAAAAAGATAGGTTTTATTCTCCTTGCCTTCTTTCAAGCGTTTAATGTTTGACTGATGCGTTAAAACCATTGCTACGGGAACAAAAACCGAAAAGATCTTCATCCACAGAGTTTGATCCGCTTGTACAAAAAACACGATTATTGGGAATGTTGTGCTTGCCAACATCGATCCCACGCTTACATATTTCGCAATTAATAGAATTATTAAAAAGGTCACAGAAGCAACAACAGAAGCTATGGGATTTATTCCAAATACAGCTCCCAAAATTGTTGCAACCCCCTTTCCGCCCTTAAATTGGGCAAAAATTGGGAATATATGCCCAATAACTGCCAGCAACCCAGCAATGATTCGTATCCACGACAAATCGTTGTAACCTCCTTCCACAGCAATTATGGCTGCCATAGAAACTGCCGCAAATCCTTTCAATACATCAATTGTTAGTACAATTATTCCGGAGCGTTTCCCAAGAACACGGAATGTATTGGTGGCCCCAGCATTTCCGCTTCCATGCTCGCGAACATCAATTCCATAAAATATTTTCCCAATCCAAACAGCTGTTGGTATGCTACCTAAAAGATAGGCTGTTACAAATGCTATAGCTAAATATATGATCATATCAAACACTATTTAAGATATTCCTGAATAATAGCTTCAAGTGAACTAATGTCGAACCTTTTGGCAACAATGCGAAAGTCCTTGTCTAGCAAATATACTGTTGGGGTTGAATACACATCGTAGAGATTCCGAAAATTGGTAAAATAGAAGGGATCGTAAACGTTAACCCACACCTCCATATGAAGATTGTCAATTGTCTTAATCCAATCTTCCCGGTTATTTTGTGTATAAAATGCGTATACATTAAATCCCTTTTGATGATATTTATGAAAAATCTCCATTATTTGAGGAATCTCCTTTTTACAATGTCCGCAGTCCGGATCCCAAAAAAGCAAGAGTGTCAATCGACTGTTAAGTGAATGTAGTGGGTAAAATGCACCATCGGCAGTTTGTGCCTTGTCGAGCGATGGGGCCATATTCCCAATCAAATTGGGGCGAACACGATCTACACGCTCGGCAAGCTTTTTCTTAAAATCATCAGTGATCCAAGGTGTTTTGCCAGCTAAATAGTAGTTATCGGCCAGATGAACCATTATTTTGTCGTGCCCCATAAATTTACTTTGACTGTACTTGTTAAAAACAAATTGTAGTGTGTATTGATAGAGTTCATTCGGTTCATTAATCTGTGCTAAAATTAGCTCTGTAGCTCTTATTATGCTATCGGCAGTTGGAATTACAATCCGATCGTAAAATTGTGAAAGGCGCGCATGGTACACCGGAGTTCTAACAAGACGTTCATCTGAAAAATCTACATTATCAAAATAGTGGTCTTTATAATAATTGTATTGAAAAACAGAATCGACGTTGATATCGTTAACCTCGGTTCCTATGGCGGGGACGTCAATATCCTGAAACACTCGCACTATTTTAGCCAAAAGACTTTCAGGATATTTTTGCACAATTTCTTTCTGTTTTTTTTCAATTTCATTGTTTAAATTATCAATCTTTTGTTGGGCTTTTAGTCGTTCTGCTTCAGGTTTATCCTTGTTGTTAACAGTAATTCTTAAATCCAAAATCTCTTTTGTGCGAGAAAACATAAAAGTTTGATAGTCTTTAAAAACCTGGTTGGCCGGTGATCCTTTTACCTTAAGTTTTGAAACCATTTCGCGAATATCGCTGGAGTTTTCGAATTCCAGGGAAAAACGTTGATTGGAATCAATCACTATATCCAGATAATTTCTCGATGGTAAAACTATTAGATATAACCCCTCTTTTAGGGATTTGTTTTTTTTGAAAACCCCTTGCCCGTTTTGATCCAGAAAAAGTGTATCTACAACGTAATTTTTATCACCATAATAATAGGCCAAAAATATTCGGGCATTACTAAGTCCTTTAATTTTTACACTAATTTCGTATTGTGCATTTAAGCCCACTGCTGAGATTATTACGCTAAAAATTATAAGTAAAAACCTTCTCATAAGTTTACCTTTAAAGAATTTCGAAATGCGATGCAATTGTACGAAAAAACCATTGGATAAGCAAACTCAATGAAATAACGAAGGTGTTTCAAAAACATTTTTTCGGAAAAGAAAAAAATAACTACATTTGTACAATACACCTAAAGACGCCAACCTATTGAACATGAATAATAGTACTACACTTGCCCAACACTATCACATTTTAAAGGAAACCATTTTTTTGTTTGCTGACTTATCGCAAATTGAAAAAAAAATCGACCAATTTTTATCCTTTCTACATGCAAATTATCCTGGAATAATTTCACTAAGTTTATACGAATACGATAATAGTGCCGAAGCTTTCCGTCGAAAAGCAATCTGTTGTCAAACAAAAGCAATGTTGTCCTATTTTCCGGAATTAATAAATCTACGTCTCAACAAAGGATTTAAACTTCTAGTTCATCAAAAAACATTTTTCAACGGAAAGGAAGTTTATGCTCAGGATCGTGTTTTAGCCGATCGCCATCAATGGGAATTGAATAATTTGAACTTTTTTACGCTGAAAATCAATAATTTAGATTTTACCGGGTTGCTTTTAATTATTTTCGAACCCACATTCAGCCTTAGAGAGTTTGATACCGAATTTTTTACTACCTTAACACAATACCTCGCACAAGTTCAAAAGCGACATATTGAATACACCAGTCTGGCCGAAGCGCTCAAAAAAGCTGAAGCAGCGGTAAGAGTTAAATCTGCCTTTTTAAGCAATATGTCACAGGAAATACGCACTCCGGTTAATTCAATTGTGGGGTTTAGCGATCTTTTAGCCGACCCCGATTTAACAACCGACCAGCGTGAAGAATTCATAGGGTTGATTACTCAAAGTGCCAGATCGTTGGTTAGGATTTTCGATAATATTATTGATGCCAGTAAAGTTCAGGCCGGAGAACTTAACTACGTTTTAGACTGGATTAACTGGCAATCTGTTTTTAACGAACTGGTTTTTTATGCCCAAAGTCTTAAAAAAAGCGAAAGTGTTCGTTTTGTGGTTGATAGAAGTTCCGACACTGACATATCTATCCATACCGATGCTTTTCGTTTAAAACAAGTGATATCAAATCTTCTGGAAAACTCATTCAAATTTACGGAATCAGGTACTATCAGTCTTGGTTATAAGTTATCAAATCTCAAAGAACTCATTATTTATGTGAAAGATACAGGTCCGGGTATTCCGCCAGAACAAAAGCAAACCTTATTTGACTTTTTTACAGCTACGAATAACTACACTCGTCAAAGCGGCAGCACCGGACTTGGGTTAGCTTTGGCCAAAAATATCATTGAGCTACTTGGCGGATCATTGAGTTTTGAAAGTGAGACCGGAAAAGGAACTACTTTTTACGTAAAAATTCCCGCTACCAAAATAAGCAAAACCTTTTTCGAGGAACCTATTGCTGAAACCCAAACCGACTCATTAGAGGATAAAACAATACTTGTTGTGGAAGATGTAGAGGTTAATTATCTTCTTATAAACGAGTTACTAACACCAACTAAAGCAAAAGTTATCTGGGCAAAAAACGGAGCTGAAGCAGTTGAAATTCATAGAAATCAGAAACCAGATATTATTCTTATGGATTTGCAGATGCCTGTAATGAATGGTTATGATGCTATTCGAATAATACGCTCATCGGACAGAGAGACCCCGATCATTGCCCAAACGGCGTTTGCCATGAATAATGAAAAGGAGGAATGTTTCCGGCTGGGAGTAAACGATTTTTTAACAAAACCCATACGTTCCAGAGAACTGCTCGCATCAATTATGCGGCACATAAGATAACTATTTGCAATAGGTTTTTATCAAAAATGGGGCATCGTAACTACCCATTTTTTTGGCTCTTTTAAAATCTTTGCATGCCTCTTTGGTGCGATTTAGTCCAACCAATATTCTACCACGCAATAGATAGTATTCCGAATTATTATCTTCTAAAGCTATTGTTTTTTCAATAAAATCATAAGCTTCTAGCCATCTCTCCAGGGCAACATAAGCCGTCGCTAATCCATAAAAACCTCCAACAAAAGAAGGCCTCAGAACAGTAATTCTATGAAACAAATCAACTGCTTGGTCCGGATATGACATTCGCATTAAACAAAGAGCCTTCTGATATAGAATGTTTGGATCGTTAATCCATGTTTGCAGCATTTGATCGTATAATTTTACGGCCTCGTCGTATTTCCCTATTACTTGCAAATCGAACCCGACTTTCATTAGGGAATCGTAACTTTGAGCATTAACAACAAAAGCAGAATTCCAGCCATAGAAAAGTAAAACAATAACTATTACTTTACATATTTTGTTTGGAAAGGTAATTGTTACATCGAGCTTGTTTTTTACTACCATTTTTTATTAAAACATTGGGTTTTATTTTCTTAAATTTCAGAATGTTAACCTAGTCAGGAAAAATTATAAAGGGTTATTTGTTTACAAAAGATAAAAAATACATCCCATTCCCTGCTTCTATTTTCGTACAAGTCATAGGCAACGAATAACCATAATAATGATACGTAATTAGATTATCGATTGTTTGATTTGATAACATTTTAATGATGTCTGAAACTGAACTTAATTCGACTAATACCGCCAACGGTTGATTATGTAATAAAAATGGGTCGTACCCCCAAACCGTTTCCGAATATCGATTGGCAGAAACTATACGAGAATCTTGACAAAATAAAACTGCTTGATTAAGTGTGTTTAATAAACTCAGGGAAACAGGAGGCATTTCGAACTCAACAGGCTCAACTAGCTTATTATTAAGCCATAGATTTATTACCAAATTTTTTATATAATCTCCCAATGTTGAAGGATTTTGAATTAATTCCAATGTGGGAGGTTCATCTCCTGACATGGTTAGTGGCTTTAAAGATTCATACATTTCAAGAAAAAGAGGTTGTTTTTTCTTTTCCTGGTTGAACGAATTAGTTTCGCTTTCTCCCAGCAAATCTTTATCAATTGATAATTGATTTACAATCGATTTATCAATTGCAGCATCAATATCGGTAATTAATTCCCAGTTCCGATAAACTTCATTCTGTGAGTATTTAAACAGATAGTGATACGTTTTTACAATCCCTGAGGCAACAAGATAAACGCAAGCGGTATTAATTTCGCGTTTAATCATGGCCCACATAAAATTATAGATCCTCAATGAAAATCCCACAACATTCTTAGAATCAATAATCAACACTATGGAGTGATGATTTTGATTAATCCCTATATCGTGCAGAACTTTCTTAATTAAGTGAACAAGCCGTTCAATAGCAAAATTGTCAATAAATCCGCTTAGGGAAAGTTTCAAAATATTGCCCTCAATAACGTCGATCGTGGCATACATTTTTAGATTTTCTCCAAAAATTTGCCAGGAAGGATCGCTTAAAACACGATAGTTGGAGATGTAGTTACGCCCAGGTTCCTTTAACCAACGTTGAATAAAATTTGTGTAATAATCGTTTTTGGATACGAACTGCCGTTGTTGCTTAAATGTCAAAACATATAGAAGTGCTTCGTCGAAGGAGTGAGTGATTTGAACGTATGTTTTGGTAACCCTAATTTTGGCTTTACTTTTTGGCGACTTGATTATTACCAGTAAAAAGGATATTTTTTCAAGAAGTTTGGGGTTAACTGGAGCTAATAGACTGATATCTAAAATTATAAATGTGTTGTGTCCATAATTTCTTACTAAAGATTGATAATGGTAGTCGTTTAAATAACTGTTAAGCTTATCAATAACACAATCGGTTAGTTCTCCCTCACAATCAACTATGATGATTTCTGGTGAATGAAACTTAATAAAAACTTCCCCTCTCTTGCCGGATATCTTAGGAGGCAATAGTAATTGTAGAGGATTAGTATGGTTGGTGGGATTTTCGTGTGAAAAAGACATAAAACATTTATCTGTCTAGTTTCCTCGAATATATTGCCAATTTTTGACAAAAAAAAGTAAAAACCCAATTTTTAACCGAATAGGATATTCAACACTATTTCGATAAAATTTTAATTTCCGTTCGTCGATTTAGTGCTCTTCCATCTTCAGAATTATTATCGGCTACAGGTTGGGAGGCTCCGTATCCTTTAAAAGTTAGCCTATAGCGGTCAATACCGTTTTGTATAAGGTAGTTATAAACAGACTTTGCTCGATTTTCAGATAAATTTTTATTATAGCTTGTCTCGCCCATATTATCAGTGTGACCACCGATTTCGATTTTTACGGATGGATTTTGTTTTAAAAAAGTTACAAGCTTTGCTAGTTCTTTTTTAGATTCTGCCGTAAGATTATAGCTGTCAAAATCGAAAAACACATTGTTCAAAACTAAAACAGCCCCTTCTTTAATGGGCTCTAGCTGAATTAGCAAATTATAAGATTCCGGATTTAAGGTATCAATTTCGAAATGGTTTGAATAAAATAAATAGCCTTCTCGATCGACGTTCATTCCATAGCGTTTCCCCGATACCATAGAAACCAAAAATTCGCCGTAATTGTTGGAGTTTACTACAATAAAGTCCTCCGGTTTATCAACATCAAACATTTCTATGGTTGCTGATATTGGAGCATGGGTTACTTTATCTTCTACCTGGCCTTTGGCGTAAGTTACCTTTTTAGCCTGAAGCGGAGCCGGCAGCTCAAAATAGAAAATATCCCAACGTATAGGATTTCCGGTCTTTTTTGAGATGTAGGCAGTTTTTCCGTCAGACTGAACAAAAATACCAATTTCATCTTTTTCTGTATTAATAGGATATTCTAAGTTTACCGGTTTCGACCATTTTCCGTTTTTAAACACGCTTTTGAAAATATCGTATCTACCCAGTCCAGGATGATAATTTGAGCTAAAGTAAAGGGTGATATTGTCGGGATGAATGAAAGGTGCCATTTCGTTACCCTCTGTATTGATCTCAGGACCAAGATTTTCGGCTGGTCCCCAAATAGGGAACCCGTCTGAGTCGTATCCTAGCAAAGAACTTTTATATAAATCTATGCGACCGTATCCTCCCGGTCGGTTACTGGCAAAATATAGGGTTTTACCATCAGCGCTAATAACAGGCCTCGATTCCCAATGTTTACTGTTGACTGTAGGCCCTAGGCGCTTTGGTGTTGCCCATTTCCCATCCTTGTTAACGGTTAAATAGATATCGCAACTTCCCAAACCATCCGGACGATTACAGCCGGTAAAGAGTATATATCGGCCATCCGGACTCATAAAAGAGGCCCCTTCGTTGTCGTTAGAGTTTATATCGTCGAGGGGTTGAGGTGTGCCGAATATTCCTCCGTTTACCTGGCAAATCCACAAATCTTCACGAAATCGATCTTTATTAATTCGTGTCTGGCGGGTGAATAAAAACCAACTGTTATCTACGGTAAACGATGGCCAATACTCATCACGAAAGGTATTAATCTGCGGTGGTAATGGCCGAATTTGAACATCTAACGGATTTTTAACGGCATTTAAACTGAACCCCACTTTGCTTTCAACTCTATCGATATATTTCTCATTTTTATTATAAAGGTCTAAGTACCGTTTTTTAAAATACTCTATGTCACGGTAAGCATTCTCGTATTGGCCAAGTAAGTGATAGGCTTCTGCCCGTGCAATATAAATTGGCGGAAAAATTTCCGGGTTTAGCTGCAATACCTTATTGATTGCCCAAAGTTGTTGCTCTACACTATCAACTTCGTAATAACTCTGAGCAAGTAAAAGATAAGCGTCAACATAATTGGGGTCATAAGAAAGAGCTTCCTTTAGACTTTCAATGGCCATTCCAAAAATTCGCATGTCGTAATAATTTTTCCCTTGCTCGAAGGCTTTCTGGGATCGTATGTTACGTGGTTTGGAATCTTGGGATTCGGTTCTGGAAACTGCTAGGATGATAAAAAAGAGCAGTGTTAAAAGTCTAATAACTAATTTCATTATCACTAGGGGTTTAAATCAAAAATACAAAATATCTTTTTTTCACAGTAACGTAAAATATTGTGCCAAATTATGGAATATCTAAAAACTTGTGAATCTGCACTGATACGTTCCACTTGGGATTGTTTTTTATATATTCCACAATCAAAGGCACACAATGCCGAAATTTTGAAAATTCAGGCTGTAAAAAAAGTTTACATTCCGGAGCTGTATATTGAGCCATTTCCTCAGCAAAATGAAGGTCGGATTCTGTTTCGATTATAACTTTCAATTCATCAGCTCTGAAAAGGTTTTCACGAATTGGAGGTTTCCATGGTTTAGGAGAAACGCAAATCCATTTCCAAAAACCCGAAACTGGATATGCTCCACTGGTTTCAAGGAAAGCTTCTACTTTATGATAGGCTATTGCAGAGGTAAGTTTTGAAAGATTATAGAGGGCAGGTTCTCCACCGGTTACCACCACACTTCGGGCAGGGGTTGCCAAGACCCGGTTTATTATTTCTTGAACACTCACCAATGGATGAATGGTAGAATCCCAGGATATTTTTGTGTCGCAGAAATGGCAGGCAATATCACATCCACCAATGCGAATAAAATAGGCTGCTTTCCCTGCATGATATCCTTCGCCTTGAATACTATAAAATTCCTCAACCAGTGGCAGGACATCACCATCCGCAAGTAAACTTTGGTCTTTCATGGTAATTGCTATAAAAAGAATAGGGCTACTCCGCCTGTTGAAATCAGAGATCCAACAACCTCCTTGATTGCTATTTTTTCTTTAAAGATTAGTGCGGCCGGAACAATAATTATTACAGGGACTATAGACATTAACGTAGCAGCAATGCCGGCGCTTGTGTATTTAACAGCCAGAAGCGATAGGCTTACTCCTAAAAATGGACCAAATACCGAACCCGCAAGTGTATAGTATATAGCTTTTGGTTTCTTTACTGCTTCTTTTAGATATTGCCATCGGCGTGTAGAAAGAAATACTAACGAAAAACCACTTACCCCGGCAATAATACGAATTTGTGTACTTGCAAACGGGTCGAAGCCTTGCATTCCATATTTGCTTAAAACCAATCCAAAGCCCTGGCCAAAAGCACCTCCTAAGGCAAACAATAATCCCTGAGGATTATGTTTCAGAGCAAAAGAGAAAAACTTGCTGTCGTTTCCGGTATTTTCTGCGTTTTTTTTACGCCCCAAAACAACAAGAATTATCCCGAAAAAAGTTACGAACATTCCCAGCAACGATTTAACCGATAATACTTCGTTTAGCATTATCCGACCTGAAATTGCCGAGAAAAAGGGTGCCAAAGCCATAATCAGCATCGATATTCTAGAGCCAACAAGTACATATGCCTTGAAAAGCAATAAATCTCCAAAAACAAATCCAACCAATCCCGAAATAATAAGCCAAATCCATTGATGCGTGGACGCATCGTTTGGCCAAGCCATTCCACGGTAAAAGTGGTTGAAAATGGTAAGCAAAACCAAGGCAAAGATTAAACGGAAGAGATTTACCTGCAGAGAGCCGATTTGTTTCCCGGCTAACTCAAAAAAAATAGCAGTAAACGCCCACAAAAGAGCTGTTAATAATGCTGCGGATTCTCCTAGGTGTTGTTGTATAAAAATCATTGGCAACGGATATTTTCCGTCTGCGAATATCAGAAAAATTCCTGAACTATTCATATCCAAAAATATCCTACCTTTGCAATATGAGTAGCAATGAAAATCGTGAAGAGTTTTTGAAAAAACTTGCTCTGTTCCCCATTTTTAAAGGTACACAGGGATATCAGCTAGAGCAGGTGGTAAAATCGTCGTGGTTGATAAAGTACAAAGCCGGCGATGTGATATTTGAACCTAACGACTATTCGAACGCGTTTTATTTAATTCTCAGTGGTGTTGTGCGCCTTCAGATTCATGCCCATAAAGCACTGGAACTCGGCCCGGGAAGATATTTCGGCGAATATTCACTCATTGAAAAACGCCAACACAACACTCATGCACAAGCTATTGCTGATACAGAACTTTTAATTATCCCTTCCGACATCTTCAATAATTTGCTTCAACAAAGTTTGCCTTTCTCTAACAATTTACTAAAAACTCTTGTAAAGCGTTTAAAATCGAAAGAACGGCTGGAGTACGCTTTGATTGAAAAAAATAACAAAATTAACCAACAGAATCAAAAAATTCTTGAGCAAAACGAAAGCATTAGAGAATCAATTGAATATGCCGGAATTATTCAAAGAAATCTCCTTCCTTCCGAAAAATTACTGAAACTGAAGTTCGAAAGTTGTTTTTTAATTTTCCAACCCTACCAGAAAGTCAGCGGCGACTTCTATTGGTTTGCTCAACGCTACAATGAATACTGCCTGGCAATAGCCGATTGTACAGGACATGGGGTACCGGCAGGACTAATTTCAATTCTTGGAATTACTTATCTGAACGAGATTGTCAATTCCATGCAAGACCCTAACCCAGGGAAAATTTTATCCACACTCAATAAAAAGATAAAACAGGCATTTTCATCCAGCGATGAACGGTTTCAAGGTCATCATAGTATGGACATCGCCTTGATTTGTATCAATTTCGAAACTCTTACCCTAAGATATGCCGGTGCTAATCTTCCCGCGTTTATAGCACGCGATAAAAAAATTATGGAACTTCCACCAGTAAAAAACTCTCTCGGCTCTGTATTCTCAAATACTGAATTTATTACCGAAACCATTAAACTATTGCCCAACGACCGTATTTACCTTTTTACTGATGGAATTATTGACCAGTTAGGTGGCGATGAATTATTACGGTTTGGTTACGCTCGTTTCAAAAATATGCTGGAAAGTATATGCTTTGAAAACATTTATAAGCAAAAACGTCTAATCCTAAGCACATATTTCGACTGGAAGGGATCGAATCCGCAATTGGACGATGTTACAGTTTTCGGGCTTGAGGTTTAAGGGAAAGTGAAAATTCTAAAAGCCACCTTCAGAAACGAATTACATAGTGTTGCCCTATTGCCTTGGTGTGAAAAAATACAATTCCTAATCCGAAAATATCTACTGTGTAGCGCGATTGATGGTTTTGGCAAATGTCTCTCCAGGCTTCCGACATTTCTTTCGACCAATAAATATCCCCTATAGCCACAATACTCCCGGGCTTAAGATTTTTTTCGAAAAAATGAAAATAATCTACCGTGGCTTTATACGTATGATTACCATCGAGATAAACAAAGATTGGATGGGTAATTTCCCTAATTTGAGACAAAAACTGTTCAAAAGGCTGATTTATGACTGTGCAATTGTTGCATCCTAACGACTCTAAATTTATACGTGCCAGTTGCGCTAAAGGTTCGCATCCCTCAACTGAGACAACTGTACCAAAAGATTTTTTTGAAAGAATATGGCTTGTTATTCCTAATGAACTGCCCAGTTCTATTGTTATCGGAAATTTGTAATAATGAGCTATTCGCCCCAAAAGGAACCGGTACTTTTCCCGTGTTGTAGATTTACGGGCAATTTGAGATATTGAAACGATTTTCACCACATCAGTTTGTAATGCCCCAAAGGTTTGCAAAGATATTGTTCGATTATCTTTACACAAGGTTTGGTAAAGCTTGCGATTTTCTACTTCTATCTCGGAGATATCTCTTTTGCATAAAACCTCAGAAACAAACTTGTAAATCAAAGGGCTGTGTATACCATGCCCTTTGCGGTGTTTAGCCTTCCATTGATAATGGATAAAACGTGTAGCCGAAAAGAATATTTCTGACATGATAAAAAAATGGATACAACCACCCTTCAACGTGGTTGTATCCATAAAAATTAAGCTGTAATTTTTGAATTCACTATTTCAAGCACCTCCTTTTCAAGCGTTTCAATTTGTCGGAGTATTTCCTCTCCTTTTGCAATAATAGAGGTAGCAAATGGTTTATCGTCTAATCCAGCAGCATTGATTTTAACGTTCAGAAAAGCCCCATAGGCACCGGAACGGGCAGCTAAAGCTCCAACGCCGGCGTCGGTAACCGAATTTGGATTCCCAATTTCTGCCATAGTTTTAGCAACCTTTATAGCTTCGAAGCATAGTTCCATTGTTTTAAAAGGAACCTCGGTGGCAAATTTTGTCGCTTCCTGAACAGCTAATTTTCGGGCAACTTTTTCTTCTTCGGTATTTTTTGGAAGATCGAAAGCACTCATTATTCGATTGAATGCATTGGTATCTTCATCAACTAACCGGATTAGTTTTTCCTGAATTTCCTTACCCTTTTCAGCCCAGTTGCTGAACTCTTCCCAACGATCGTCCCAACCACGTTTGTGCGACGAAAGGTTGGCTACCATGGTTGCTAATGCGGCACCCAAAGCTCCCATGTATGCAGAAATTGAACCTCCACCTGGAGCAGGCGATTCGCTGGCTGTTTCGTTAGCAAAGTCGACAAGATTCTTCTTAACAAGGGCTTTTGGGTTTTCTTCTTCAAGAATATATTCAATGATTTTTTTCTTTGGATCGAACGGGTATAATTCGTCTAAACCCAACGATTTAATGGCAATTTTTATTATCTCACTGTCGGGAATACCGATCGAACGATTTTGCTTTTTAAGAAAATATTTTCCGGCATCGAGCATGGCTTGTAGAGGCACAACACCCACCAACTCAGAGCCTGTAACCCGTAACCCACGAGCATGAGCCCTTTCGCATACTGTATCGAACGCTATATGGAGCGGGGTTACGGTAATGTCGGTCAAATTCATCGAAATCTGAGCAATACCATACTCTTCAATATACCAGCCAATGGCTTTTACAGCCTTCAGTAAACCCGGTTCATAAACAGGATTGCCGTTTTCGTCTTTGATAATTTTACCGTTTATAGGATCGCCTTCGCGCTTAACTCGCCCACGTTCACGAACGTCGAATGCAATGGAATTGGCTCTGCGAACTGAGGTTGTGTTAAGATTTACATTATAGGCAATCAAAAAATTGCGTGCTCCAACAGCGGTTGCACCACTTTTAGCTATGCTTTCAGTCCATTGTGCAGGTCCGTAGTCTGGTTTCCATTCTTCACTTCCAATTCGCTGAGGTAAGGCTTCATACTCTCCTGCCCGGCAATTGGCTAGATTTTTCCGTTTTGGTTCTTTGGCTGCAAACTCGTAGCAATAAACAGGAATGTTGAGCTCCCGGCCGATACGTTCTGCTAATTTATGAGCGTACTCGACAACCTCCTCCATGGTAATGTTAGATACAGGTACAAGTGGACAAACATCGGTTGCACCAAAGCGTGGATGTTCACCTTTGTGTTTTCTCATATCGATTAATTCCTGAGCCTTTTTAACAGCTCTAAAGGCAGCTTCGCAAACCTCCTCGGGTGTTCCTACAAAAGTGACAACTGTGCGGTTAGTGGCTTTACCGGGATCGACATCAATTAGGCGCACTCCTACTACCGATTCTATTTCGTCGGTTATCTGCTTAATAATATTTAAATCGTTTCCTTCACTAAAGTTTGGAACGCATTCGATTAATTTTTTGATCATAACGTTTTTTGATTTGTATGGTTTTACAACGATGTTTCAACAACTTTTCCGTTAAGAATAACTTTTTCTATCAGATGGCTGGTATAAGCATAAGGGAAATACTCTATTGTAGGTATCTTTTTGGTTATAAACACATTAGCTATTTTCCCCCGTGCTATTGAACCTGCGATATCTTCAACCCCCATGGCGTAAGCCGAGTTAATGGTCGTAGCGTTGATTACTTCGCTAGGAGTCATTTTGTAATTAATACAACCTAACGAGAGAATAAATTTCATATTTCCTGAGGGCGACGACCCTGGATTAAAATCCGATGCCAATGCTACCGGTAATCCTGCATTAATCATTTCTCGAACCGGTGAGCACACCATATTTAGGAAAAAAGCAGCACCTGGTAATACCGTAGGCATGGTTTCAGAATTTTTTAAAGCCTCAATTTCCTTTTTTCCAACGTATTCAAGATGGTCTACAGATAGTGCATTGTATTTAACTCCTACCTGAACACCGCCGGAATAATCGAGTTCGTTGGCATGAAGTTTAGCCCGCAACCCATATTTCATAGCGGCGCACAAAATTCTATCGGTATCTTCAACCGTAAAGAAACCTTTATCGCAAAATACATCAACATAATCGGCCAAATCTTCTGCTGCAACCTGAGGTAACATAGTGTTTATAACCAAATCAACAAACACCTCTTGTCGTCCCCTATATTCCATTGGAATAGTGTGTGCCCCAAGAAACGTTGATTTTATTATCAAAGGTGTGGTTTCTTTCAAACGTTTAATTACACGAAGCATTTTAAGTTCATTCTCCGGATCCATCCCATAGCCAGATTTAATTTCAACTGCCCCGGTACCAAACGCAATAATTTCCTGAATTCTGGGCAACGATTCTTCGTAGAGTTGTTCCTCAGTAACCTTTGCAATTCTTTTGGCCGAATTTAATATTCCCCCGCCCCTTTTGGCGATCTCTTCGTAGGATAAGCCACGGATTTTGTCAACGTATTCAATCTCCCGACTTCCTGAATAAACTAGGTGTGTGTGGCTATCGCAAAAGGATGGGAAAACAAAACGATCCGTAGCATCAATCACCCCTGCATCGACGTTTGGACAATTCACCATGGGGCCAAAATCCAAAATTTTCCCTTGGTCAATCAATAAATAAGCATCGTCGATCACAGGCAACTTATCCATATCTGCACCGGCTACCCAAGTGCGAGGTGTTTCCTCCACCTGAACAAGTTTTTTGATATTTTTTATCAGAAGTTTCATGGCATTTTTTTTGTTATGGTAAGGCTTTTTTTCAGATTTTAGTTTACTTTTGAAATTGGAAAAAGCTTTGCTTTCGCACCGCAAAGCTACGAATTTAAAACAATATTCAAACCTTCTACCCTATGGAATTGATTTCGGATTTTAAGGCTCGAATAGTTTTAATTCTTTGCTTTTCAATATTTTATATAAATATTCACGCACAAGACTCATCTCAAGTGGTCATAAAGGGATGGACTCTCGGAGCTTTACCAACCATAACCTACGACTCCGATCTTGGATTTCAGTATGGAGGCTTAACAAACTTCTACTATTTTGGCGATGGAAGTACTTATCCGGAGTATCTTCATTCCCTTTACTTTGAAATTAGCCGTTTTACCAAAGGTTCGGGAATAAACCGTTTTTTTTACGACTCCAAATATCTGATTCCAGGATACCGTATCACCACCGACTTAAGCTATTTAACGGAACAAGCCATGAGTTTTTATGGTTTTAATGGCGTTCAGTCAGTGTATAATCCTGATTGGATTGATGAAAATTCAGTTTCCTATCGATCCCGACTATTTTATGCCCACGATCGTAAAATATTCCGCTTTACATTCGACCTTCAACGTAACTTTTACCAGTACTTCCGATGGATTACCGGAACAGGTGTTTACGATTACAGAATTGGCCCACTCGATTTAGACCGCCTTAACCATGGGCGAAAAAATCAATCGCCCTTGCCCGATACTGCCTCACTGTACGATTTATATGTGACTTGGAATGTTATACCAGCAGAACAGAAGGATGGCGGAATTCACCCATTCCTTAAAGGCGGACTAGTTTACGACACCCGAGACAACGAGCCGAACCCGTTCAAAGGCGTTTTTACCGAAGTTGTGATTACGCTGTATCCCAAACTAAAAGGACAATCCGCCGAAACTCATCTGAAAACAGCCATTATTCACCGGCAATATTTTACGTTAATTAAAAAACATTTAGCCTTTGCCTATCGGGTAATGTATCAAAACACCTTTGGCGAAGCTCCGTTCTACTTACAACCCTATCTTACAACCACCTTTCTCAGAGGGGCGAACAACGAAGGTTTGGGAGGCGCAAAATCAATTCGCGGTGTGCTTCGAAACCGAGTTGTGGGTAACGATATGTTTTTATCGAACGTTGAACTTAGAGCCAAAACCGGCAATGTCAGGCTTTTTAAACAAAACTTCTATTTTGGACTGAATCTTTTTGCCGATGCAGGGGTAGTAACTCGCTTTATCCCTTTCGATAAAGACCAAGTGCGTCAGAACCTTGAAAGCGAAGGATATGTGTATTCCGATTTTTTCAAAAATAACAATCGAGATCAGCTTCACATGGGACTTGGAAGTGGCCTTCGGATAGTTATGAACGAAAACTTTATTATTGCCCTTGATTATGGCATCGCTTTCCGTAAGCAGGACGGAACATCGGGAATTTATATCGGGCTTAACTATGCTTTTTAGAGCTCGTCTCTGATTTGTAGAAGCTTTTCGCGAATTGCTTCCAATTTTTCTATAACCTCAACCTTGGAGAGAGTTGTTGTAACAGACTTACTTTTCCCCTCCTTAATCCGGGCCTGAACACCTTTTATCGTTAACCCTTCGTTGTTAATCCAATGGAATATAAGTTTCAGATTTTCAATGTCTTCCTTGGTAAAAAGTCGATTCCCTTTTTTGTTTTTTTTTGGCTTTAAAATATCGAAGGTATTTTCATAATACCTGATTTTGGAGGTATTAACACCAAACATTTCGGCAACTTCGCCAATGGTATAAAAGAGTTTTTCAATTTTTGGTTCCTTATAAGGCATAATGAGTATGTTGGTTAGTCAAGACTTTGAGTAGGGCGAGAAGATATTTCAATGATACGTTCGTATTCTTCCGGGGTTACGTCGTTAAAATAGTAGTTTACTGGATTTACCGGCTTGTCCATATACCGTACCTCGTAGTGCAAATGCGGAGCTACCGAACGACCGGTTGAACCCACTGTTCCAATTATATCACCACGTTTTACCTGTTGATTCTTTTTTACCTTAATTTCATCCAAATGAGCGTAAATGCTTGAGTAATCAAATCCATGATCGATGATAACCACCAAACCGTAACCTTCCAAAGAGCTACCGGCATAAACAACCGTTCCTTTTCCCGTAGCATAAACAGGCGTTCCTACAGGAGCAGTTAAATCAATACCTGTGTGCATCCTTCGGGTTTTATAAATAGGATGCAATCGATAACCAAACCCGCTGGCAAATCGGGTTAAATTTCTGTCGGATAGGGGTGATATAGAAGGCACTGATTCGAGAAACTCTTTTTTATAGGTAGCCAAGTCAACAATCTCATCGAGCGATTTTGAAAGAATGTAATAGTTATTAAGCAACTCGTCAAGCTTTTCACTTGTTTCTATAACAAGTTGAGCATTGCTCAATCCCTCGAGATTACTGTAGCGATTAATCCCCCCATAACCTCCTTTGTACATTTCTTCGGGCACTGGCTCAGCCTCAAATATCATCCGATATATTTGATTGTCGCGTTTTTTAATTTCATCGAGAGCCTTTGACATTTCACCCAATCGAAGGTTTAGCATTTTGTATTGCAATTTTAATTGTTCGTTTTCTAGGCGAAGAGACCGTTCGTTGGGTGTTTCAATCAAATCTGACAACCACAAAAACAAAGCAAACGAAACAACCATAATTCCCAATACTTTTGGAATTTGTTGTTTCAAAAAGTCTTTCAACGATACGTTGACACTCTCGTAACGTAGCGTCTCCGGATTAAAACGATACTTTGTTTTTGACATACTGTCAGCTTAGGATACAAAATTAGCAGAAAAGAATTACTTTTGCAATCGTTTAAAAAAATTTAACAAAAGTTCCGCTAAAATTATGTGCCAATTTATGAATGCAAACCAGATTCGGCAAACATTTAAAGATTTTTTCGCCTCGAAACAACATAAAATTGTAGATTCGGCTCCCATGGTAGTGAAAAACGATCCTACCCTAATGTTTACCAATGCCGGAATGAACCAATTTAAAGACCTTTTCCTGGGACAATCGGAAATTAAATACCCTAGGATAGCCAATTCTCAAAAATGCCTTCGGGTATCCGGCAAACACAACGATCTTGAAGAAGTAGGACACGACACCTACCATCATACCATGTTTGAAATGTTGGGAAACTGGTCGTTTGGCGATTATTTTAAGAAAGAAGCCATCGATTGGGCATGGGAACTATTAACCGATGTATATAAAATCGACAAAAACAGGCTTTATATTACTGTTTTTGAAGGCGATGCCGAAGAAAACCTGGCCCCTGACACAGAAAGTGCCAAGCTATGGGAAACCCATGTGCCTAAAGAAAGAATTTTGTTCGGCAGTAAAAAAGATAACTTCTGGGAAATGGGAGCTACCGGACCTTGCGGACCTTGTACCGAAATTCATATTGATCTCAGATCTGAAGAGGAACGGAATAAAATTCCCGGTCGTAATCTCGTAAACACCGGACACCACCTGGTTATCGAAATTTGGAACCTGGTGTTTATGGAGTTCAATCGCCGCGACGATGGCACTCTAGATCCATTACCCGCAAAACATGTTGATACCGGGATGGGTTTTGAACGTCTTTGTATGGTGCTTCAGGGAAAGCAATCGAACTACGATACCGATGTTTTCACCCCCATCATACGAAAAATCGAAGAAATTACGGGCATTTCCTACGGGTCTGATCCAAAAAAGGATGTAGCCTTCCGAGTGGTTGCCGACCACCTGCGGGCGGTATCGTTTGCCATTGCCGACAGCCAACTTCCAAGCAACAATAAGGCAGGATACGTAATTCGTCGTATTCTGCGACGAGCCATTCGATATGCTTTCACTTACCTTAATCAAAACGAACCGTTTCTATCTAGATTAGTTGGAACGTTAGCAACAGAAATGGGAGAAGCTTATCCGGAATTGAAACATCAGCGTGAAATTATTGAGAAGGTAATACGTGAAGAAGAATTAACCTTCCTTCGCACACTTGCCTCAGGCATACGAATGATTGAATCTCACATTGAAACCATGGTGGCCAACGGTCAAACCGTTTTCAACGGCAAAGTTGCTTTTGAACTTTACGACACATACGGCTTCCCCATCGATTTAACCGAGCTCATACTTAAAGAGCACAATCTTCAACTCGACAGTAAGGGGTTTGAGGAAGCCATGTCGGAGCAAAAAGAGCGCTCACGTAAAGCCTCTATGATAGTAACCAACGACTGGGTAGAACTTAGTAAGTCCGAAACTATCTTCGTAGGTTATGAAACCACAGAATGCGAATGCCATATTACAGCCTTCAGAAAAGCAACGGTAAAAGGCAAAGATGTTATACAGATAACTCTTGATCAAACCCCGTTTTATGCCGAAAGCGGAGGTCAGGTTGGTGACACGGGTTCTCTGATCAGCGATACCGAAACAATTCGTGTTCTCAACACAGTGCGGGAAAACCGTCTTATTGTTCACACCATTGACCGTTTACCCCAAAACATCGACCAGCCATTTGTGGCAAAGGTCGACGAACAGAAGCGACATGCAACCGAAAACAACCACTCAGCGACCCATCTCCTACATTATGCGCTTCGTACTATCCTCGGTACACATGTTGAACAAAAGGGTTCTTTGGTGTCGCCCGAACGTCTGCGCTTCGACTTTTCACATTACCAGAAAGTTAGTAATGAGGAGATCTATCGCATTGAAGACATGGTAAACCAGTTGATACGACAAAATATAACCCTTACCGAACATCGTAATATCCCTCTTGAAAAAGCCACAGAAATGGGGGCCATAGCGCTATTTGGAGAGAAGTACGAAGAAAAGGTTCGGGTAATTCAATTTGGTGATTCCAAAGAACTTTGTGGAGGAACACATGTTCATGCAACCGGTGATATCGGATTTTTTATCATTGTGTCAGAGAGTGCAATTGCTGCCGGCATTCGACGTATTGAAGCCATTACCGCACAAAAGGCCATTGATTATGTACGCAGCCAAATGGAAGATTTAGAAGCAATTAAACAATTGCTTAAAGGGCCAAAGGATGTAGTGAAGGCAATTGAAGGAATGTTGGAAACTACTCATAACCTGCAAAAACAACTCGAAGAAACCGAACGCCAACGCACCCAAGGCATTAAACAGCAACTATTACAGAAGATACAAAAGCGCAATGGAATAAACGTTTTGGCAGAGGTTGTTGAAGTGTCGTCGGCTAATGTGCTAAAAGATATTTGCTTCCAATTAAAAAACGAAATATCTGACCTTTACTGTGTTTTAGGCGCAGAAATTGATGGAAAGGCCTCTCTAGCACTTATAATCGACGATAATCTTGTAAAAGTAAAAGACCTTCATGCCGGCAATATTGTTCGAGAAATTTCCCGCGAAATCGATGGCGGTGGAGGTGGGCAACCGTTCTTTGCAACAGCTGGAGGGAAAAAACCTCAGGGACTAAAAAAAGCCATTGAATCTGCTTTGACTAAGATATTATAAAAATTAGGCCGGCGTATAGCCGGCATTTTTGTTTTAATATAGAAGTAAGGATTTTTACACTTCAAGATCAACATTAAAGGCCTCTTCCCATGGCAGGCCGTAGTTTCCTATACGTTCCATAAACGGATCCGGATCAAACTCTTCTACGTTGAAAACACCGGGCTTTTTCCAGTATCCCTGTAGGAGCATCATGGCTCCAAGCATGGCAGGAACACCCGTTGTATAACTAACAGCCTGCGTCCCAGTTTCTTTGTAGGCGTCCTGGTGTTTGCAATTGTTCCAAATGTAATACGTCAGCTCCTTACCATCTTTAATGCCACGTATTCTGCAACCAATAGAGGTTTCTCCTGTATAGTTTTCTCCAAGGTCTCCAGGATTTGGCAACACATGTTTAAGAAACTCCAGTGGAATAATCTCCACCCCTTTGTACATAACCGGTTTTATACTGGCCATACCAATGTTTTGAATTACGCGAAGATGCGTCAAATACTCATCTCCAAAAGTCATCCAGAATCGGGCACGCTTCAACGTTGGGAAGTTTTTTACCAACGATTCCAGTTCTTCGTGATAAATCACGTACGAATTCCGTGGGCCAATATTCGGATAAGTCAATGCTTTTTTGATCTCATGGGGCTTGGTTTCTAACCATTTGCCATTTTCCCAATAGCGACCATTTTGCGTAACTTCACGAATATTGATTTCGGGATTAAAATTGGTAGCAAACGGTTTACCATGATCGCCAGCATTGCAATCCACGATGTCGAGATAGTGAATTTCGTCGAAATGGTGTTTAGCGGCATAGGCAGTGTAAACACTGGTTACACCGGGATCAAAACCACAACCGAGAATGGCGGTTAACCCTTTTTCTTTAAAGCGGTCGTGATAAGCCCATTGCCACTTATATTCAAACTTTGCTTCATCACGAGGTTCATAATTGGCCGTATCCAGATAGTGAACCCCTGTCTCAAGACAGGCTTCCATAATAGTTAAATCCTGATAAGGTAAAGCAACGTTAATCACCATGTCGGGTTGAAACGACTTAATCAGCGCCATAAGTTCCTGAACATTATCGGCATCAACCTGAGCCGTTTTAATTCTGTTCTGGCCAATTCTTTGGGCAATTGCATCGCATTTGGATTTTGTCCGGCTTGCCAACATAATATCGCTAAATACTTCGGGAACTTGTGCACACTTTTGTGTTACAACACTCCCTACTCCACCGGCACCGATAATTAACACTTTCGACATTTTCTTCGTTTTTAGATTCGATTATACATTCTTTTAATCACCACAAAATTAAATAAAAATGACAATTCTTGTCCCAATGTGGGTTAACTTAAGATAAAATTAACATGCATATTGCCTTTTATAGAAACGAAAACCGCCTACAAAGTTTGCAGGCGGCTTATTTTTGTGACCTCGGAGGGACTCAAACCCCCAACCTTCTGATCCGTAGTCAGATGCTCTATTCAATTAAGCTACGAGGCCAAATTGCGAGTGCAAAGATAGTGCTATTGATTTTATTTACCAAATTTTTCGCCGTTTTTTATTTTGGGAATCTGAATATTTTTATCCGAACCGTTTACAGCCAAATTGTTAATCTTGATAATCTCGCCGTATCTGCTCAAATTCCATGCGATAGTTGTTTTCTTCTTCTGTTCCCAGATACGCCCGTCCTTTTATCATTTCTATCCAACCCTGAGTTGTAATTTCTCCAGGCATATCGCTGTGCACGAGGTCGTAGTCGTTGGAACCAAAATTGAGCAAGGAAAATACAAAACGTCGGTTAATTTTTTCATTAATACGGTAATAGTGCCATATTTCGTAGGGTTGAAAATAGGATAAATTTTTTCGCTGGATGACTTGATTCGGAGGGCCGTATTGCAAATAAACCCTCCCCCTATCGGTCATGTAACCTTGTTTTATCTGATTTCCATAGAGTCGATTCACCAACTCCACCTGTTTGCGATAAATTTCCCATTCCGACTCAGGATTTACAGAATTACGTGTTTCCCAGAAATTCAGAAAAAACTGTTGCATCAACGTTATATCCTTGGCTGAGAAATCTTTTTCGATAAATTGCCGTTCCCGTAAATCTGCAATGGGATAAAGACTTTTAATGTGTGCTGCTAGCTCATGAACAGAATTATATTTTTGAACCCATGAGTTGTTAATTTCAACTTTAGTAAAATCGGTGGGAACTTGTTCTTTAACTTTGCTGCTTCGTTGAAAAAAGAACTGACGCGATAACAGCAATTCATTGCCACGTGTTCTTACTTCAATTTCAAGATTGTAGTTTCCGGAGGGGAGTTTTGATATATCAACCGATTTGATAAGAACAATTACCGGAGCGGCTTTTCTTCGTTCAAACGATGCTGTAAACTCATAAACCCGCCGACTTGGCACCGACGAAATATAATAACGTACTAAAAAGTCGGTATCTACGCCAATTTCCTTGTCAATGTTGTATATTTCAGCATATATGGTGAGTACGTTGATGTTTTCAGGATAAAAGTTACTTACGTAAGGGAAAATATCGTATCCGCTTTTGGTATACATGGTAGCTTCCGTGCTCGGAACAATTCGCTCAACGGGTTCAATTCCGCTCATGGAAAACTCTTCCGACTTTAAGGAAATATTGATTATGTCTTTATAAATAACTTCAGAAGTATCGGCAGAATAGTTGTCTTTTAATCGTAACTCGAAATTGTAGGTTCCCGGATTTAAAGGTATTCGCTGTAAATCGATAAAACCCGGGGGATTGGATTTTTGATCGGGATCGATTTCGGGAGTTTTTAGCGTATATTTTCGATATTCGACGATAGTTTCGCCTGTGTAAAAGAGCATGATTACGTCTACAGAACCTTGTAGCTTAGTGTTCTGATTTGGACGGTATATCAACGAATTCGGAACTATGGCAAGATAGGTTTCTAAATAGCTCCCAACGGATGGAGCATAGAATTGCGATGAATGAAAGTATGCCCGGATGGCAAAAAGTGTATTACTAAAAATTATTACAGTGAATAGCAGTGAAAACAATTTTTTCATAATCGGCTGTATGTGGTTATGTTGTATCTCTCAGAACAAGTTATGACAGGGAAAACACAAATATATAATATAAAATGGAATTAATTCTGAGATCCATACATAAAACGTTTCACGTAGCTCAAAAGTTCAGTAAAGATACGGCTGTTAGCTGCAACAATTTCTTCCCCAAAAAGAAAATTATCGCCACCAGTAAAATCGGAAACTTTTCCTCCTGCTTGTTGAATGATTACTGCACCGGCTGCTACATCCCAAGGATTGAGGCTGTATTCGAAAAATCCCTCAAACCGGCCGCAGGCAACGTAGGCCAAATCGGTAGCAGCACTTCCAAGACGTCTTAAGCCGTGACTCACGTGCATAAATTCGCGTATAAGAGCCATATACTGGTCAATCCGTTCGTAATCATAATACGGAAATCCTGTGGCAAGGAGTGCGTCGTTTATTGACGAAATTTCCGAAACCATTATCTGGCGATTGTTTAAATACGCTTTATTGTCGACCGAAGCCATAAACAACTCATCGAAACCAACTTCATGTACAACGCCTAATACCAACCGATTATTATGCATCAAGGCTATGCTGATAGCTACCGGATAGAGACGATGAATGAAATTTGTGGTGCCATCAAGAGGATCTATTATCCAAAGTAATTCTCTGTTTTTGGATTTTTCTTCACTTTCTTCGGCAATGAAACCCGCCTCGGGTAGGAGTTTGCTTAATTTATCAACCAGAAAATTTTCGGTTTGTTTATCAACATAGGTTACAAAGCTGTTGTGAGACTTTATTTCGATATCGCTTTGGCTGATTTTTGACAATTCGTTGCGTATGTTATTGGAGACTTTACTTGTGATAGCCGCCACTTGTTTTGCAAGATGAAAATAGTTCATAAAAAATGTGGTTTTGAATTAAAGTTCATGCAAAAGTAAGGAATTTTTATCAAGGGTATTGTTTCAATTCTCCTGAGAAGGTTAATTTAACTGGATTGAATTTTTTGAGTTCAACCGGAAGAATCATGTTATTCTGATCTTCATGATTCGAAACGGCTACTCTAAGGTAGTTATCGGTGAAACCTTCCCGTTGCTGGTTACGAACACTTTTCTCAAACAGCACTTGCCGTGTTTGTCCTATAAAACGTTCACAAAAACGGATATGAATTTCGCGAGCTTTATCATGAAGTATCTGACTCCGAACTCGTCGCACGTGCATGGGAACCTGCTTCATGGAATAGGCTTTGGTTTGAGGCCGCTGGCTATAGGTAAATATGTGAATTTCCGACAAATCGAGCGACTCTATTAATTTAATGGTTTGGTCAAAATCTTTTTCTGTCTCTTCAGGCACTCCTACTATAAGGTCTATGGCAATAAATGCGTCGGGAATGAGGTTTCGTATAGTATGGATTTTGGCCGAAAAATCTTCAACAGTATATTTGCGATTCATTGCACTGAGTAAACGATTGGTTCCACACTGCAATGGTATGTGAAAGTGAGGCATCAACAGCGAACTATATTTTACGAGTTCGATAATTCTATCGTCTAGCAAATTGGGTTCAACCGACGATAAACGTAACCTCTTTAATCCATTAACACGATGTAAAGCTACAAGTAGGTCGTAGAACGATTCTCCCGTTTGTCGGCCAAAATCTCCTATATTTACGCCGGTAAGTATTATTTCTTTTACTCCCTGATTTACAATGTTCTGAGCATTTTTTATCACATTTTCGATAGTGTCGCTGCGGCTTCTTCCCCTTGCTTTAGGTATTGTGCAATAACTACAAAAGTAATCGCAACCATCTTGTACCTTAAGAAACGAACGTGTGCGGTCATCAAGCGACCAGGCAGAGGAAAATTCGTTCATTTCTTTATAAGAACAGCTGGTGATTCCTTGGATGTTTTTCGAAACCAATTCAACAATCTTAGCTTTATCGCGATTGTTGATAACCAAGTCAACCCCGTCTATGGTAGCAATAGTTTCGGGACTTAGCTGGGCATAGCATCCGACAACAACCACTAAAGCGTTATTATTTGCTTTAATGGCTTTATGAATGATATTGCGGCATTTTTTTTCGGCCAATTGGGTAACACTGCATGTATTTATGATATATACATCGGACTGTTGATTGAAATCGACCTGCTGGTATCCGGCCTGTTGAAACTGACGTGCAATAGTCGACGATTCAGAAAAATTGAGTTTACACCCAAGGGTATAAATGGCAAATCGTTTATCGGTCATAATTTTTTCTATCTTGCGGGATTGCTATCAAAAATTGTTCAAAAGTTTATTGGCAAAAACAAAATGAGGAAAAGTTGAAACTTTTCCTCATTTATTGTCAATTTTTTTGGTCTCTCAGTTTTAATAGACAGTAAGCAATGTGGTGTAATTTTTTTCACTACCGGTTAAGCGTACCATATACACACCTTGCTGCAGTTGTTGTATGTTTAGGTAATGGTGTAAATTATCCAAGCCCTGCTCAATAGTTTCAGCGTAAATCTTTCTACCGGCAAGAGTGTAAATTTCAAGATGGATAATTCCCTCCGTTACGAAAGTTCCTGTTATCAAAATTCGCTCTCTGGCCGGGTTGGGGTGAATTGAAATGGTACGAAAAACATTCTCGTTGATGTAGGTGAACTGTTCTGAAGTAGACCATTCCGAAGCACGGAACGAAGCATCGATAGCTTGTACTGAGGCATAGAAAGTTCCCGTATGATTCCATGGCAACATTATTAAAGTTTTAGTGCCCATGTTTCCTAAAGCCGGCGAACTCATAACGCTGTTGGATGAATTATAGGCATTGTAAATATCTCCGAGACCTGGCTGAGTCCCAATTCTGAGATTGTAGGTAACGCTAGATTTATCGTCGGAGGCTTCATCCCAATCAAGAACCAGAAAACTCCCCGCAGGAATTACAGAAAGCGATGCTGGAGCTTGAGGTGGATTGTTTGTTACGTGCCATTGATTTTCATAAAGCAACGCTCTGTAATCTTGATAAGCATAACGGCCAGTAACAAAAAAGTCTAACTTACCATCGGCATTAAAATCGCATAGCGAAATGTTGGTAGCCCTCATATCGACAATGGTATCAACTAATAAATAATTTTTGGTGTCGGGTTTATAGATATATATTCGGCCTAACCAGATTGCGTCGTTATAAATTCCATTCATCACTATATCTAAATAACCATCATTGTTAAAATCACCCCATTGAATATCTCCTAAACGCACTCCGGGCATCTGATGAACTAATTCAAACGAGTCTTCACCGGTGTTACGGAAAACATAGGTTAGTGAATTTTGTTGATTGTCGAACGAACCTGTAATAAGCAAATCGAGATAACCATCGTTATCGTAATCGCCCCAACGGACTTTAGAATAGCGTAATCCCTGTGCCCCGGGAAGAGCAATTTCGGCAAACTGATTGGTTCCCTGATTCATATAAACCTTTGTTTCAAAATTGAAAGAGCTTACACGTCCGGTGATGGCTACATCTATAAGCCCATCGTTGTTGAAATCGGCTGCTGCAGCATGCCCAGAAGTAACCAATGGAAGATTTGTAGGATATAAAACAAAATCTTTGTTTTTATTGTTTAGGTATATTCCGGTACGCGACACGTTCTCAGAATTGGGGATATATTGCTCACCGGTAATAAGCAAATCGAAATATCCGTCGCCGTTAAAATCGGCTACATCTATACTTCCTCCCGATAGGCCAGGTATGAATTGTGATAGACGTTCAATGAAAACTCCGTTTTGATTTTCGATAATAAAGGTTTTGAATAGGTTTAAAGAGTCTTGTCCCATGGCAACAATGTCTAAATCGCCATCGTTATCTATGTCAACCCAAACTACAGCACTATTGCCAACTCCGGTGAACTGTTGATTAAGTTGCTGAAAATTGCCGCCGCCAAGGTTTTTGTAAACCCTCATGTAGCCTTTATAGGCTGCTGTGGTATAACCTGTAATAACAAGGTCTTGAAGTCCATCGCCATCAAAATCGCCCCAGGCATTGCTTCCGTTATAGGTTTTTATGAAGTTGTTCTGGGAGATGTTGTGAAATTTCACGCCCAGTGCTCTACCAACCAATGTACATTGAAAAGTATAATCCAAATTGGTTACAGTAATCACTTCATTATGAAAATTATAACTTTGTGGGTCGAATTTGATTACAAACACCAAGCTGTCGCCTGGTTGAATAAGCAAGTTGTTGTAGGATGTAAACCAATCTGTTCCATTAGCAAAGCGTAGAGAGTAATTGCCAGTAACGGATATATTCACATTTTGAACAATATCGGAAATATTGTAAACCTTAAAGGATGAATATTCGATTGGAACATAAATGGGGGTGCTTCCAACGTTAATTTCTGTATGGCTAATTGCCAAATCAGCAGATATTGCCATTGCAGTTAAAACAATCTCCAATTGCTGAAAACCAATGTAAGCTATGATTTTTCCTTGATGGGTGCCTAAATTGGTTGGTTGAAACTTTACCTCCATAGTTTTGGTGATATTCCCTGCTATGAAAATACTATAGATTTTTTGAGCAAATGGTTCGCCATCTACACTTAAGAGCCAACCCCGAGGAGCTACTATGGAATCGAAACCAACAATGGTTGTTTGATTATTTATTAAAGTTGCTTCCAAAGTAGACGAAAACCCCAAAGCTACCTCTCCAAAATTCAAAGTGTCGGGCGATATTGCTACGTTATAAAATATAAATGGGGCATAGGCTAACTCGTCGGCGCCAATGTATGGAATTTCAGAACGCGTTTCTCCATCAAAATCGTGGGGTATGCCTAGAATATCTCCCACAAAACTAGGCGAACCTGCATGAGTAGAACTTAAATGTAAGGTATAGTTAGCCAGATTCGAAAACGAAACGTTTAACACTTTACTCCTTTGGTCCAACCCAGCAGTTGTTTGCCATGCATCTAAAGATTCGTAGGTAACGGTTTGAATTTTACCCATGAATCCATTGTTTTTGGCGTTGTAATAAATATTATTGGTCAAATCAAACGTTGGTGCTGTGGCTGTTCTAAAGCCAATAAAAACATTGGAATGCGTGTAGGTTTGATCGTTGCGCTGATTGATAAAAATATTGTTTTTAACAATGAAGGTCCCATCGGCACCGGTGAAATAAAGAGGATAACTCTCTCCTGTAGCTCCACCTGAGAGGAGCACTGTGTTATGATATGCTCTGATGGTCCGATTTTCTGTGCCTCCCCCTAGACGAACTCCCTGCACATCCTTAGCGGTATCGGCAATCATAACCATATTGTTGGTTACAAACCCTCTGACTCTTTCCACACGAATACCTACAATGGATGCACGATGGAGATTATAGATATGATTTCTGTCGATAACCACCGAATCGGCGGCAGCATTGTAGTTGACATAGATACCATAGATGGTTAATTGCGGGGTTCGGAAGGCTGTGTCGTAGTAGATTTTGTTGGCAACGATGTTGTTGTTTTTGGAGGTTCCTGTCATAAAAATTCCGTAGCGCGAAAAATTGGCTACGTTGCAATTTCTGATAACATTATTTTCAGCATTGTTCAAATAAATACCCACCTGATAAAATTGATTATCCGAAACAACAGGGTCTTCAATATCAATTCCATCAATGGTTACGTATTTGGCTCCGTTGAGATATAGAACATAAATGTTATTATCCGGGTTTTGTGCTTGAATTACCGGATTTGGTCCGTTTCCAAAACGCTGTATAACAATTGGAGCACTACTTGTTCCAACTACGGTTAACGCAGGAGGTGTTTCGTTAAAAGTCTGTCCTGCAGTAATGTTTACAATCACCCCTCCCGCCGGAATGGGGGAAAGCGAATTGAGATAATTGAATGCTTCGGTTATTGTTTGATAAGTACCACTACCGGTGTTATCAACAACAATAACCTGCTGCCCGTTTGCATTAAAAAGAAATGCAGCAATACCAATGGTGAGGAGTAGTTTTTTCATATTGCATAAAGATTAAAATTAACAAAACCTGCCCAAATATTCATTTAAAACGACTTAGTATATTAAGCTCGGATAGTAAGTTGAAGGTGTATGTGCCGGTTCTAGTTGCCGCAATAAAGATAAAAAAAAAGTAAATAGGTTGGTTTTTTTTTAATTACCGATAAATAAGGCAACAATCTCCGTAACTAAGGAACCGAAAATCGTTTTGCAGAGCGTAGTCATAAATCATCTTCCAATCGTCGCCGGTAAATGCGGCTACTAAAAGAAGAAGGGTGCTTCTTGGCTGATGAAAATTGGTAATAAGCCGGTTGATATACCGAATTTCAAATCCCGGAACTATGATTAAAGAGGTTGAAGCTTTAATGGAATTTTGGCTGGTATTTTTCAAATAGTTGGAAATGATTTCCAGTGCTTCCAGCGCAGAAAGATTATAAGACCCTATGTAAGGTTCCCATTGGTCGACTTGAAAATGATGCGGATAAT
Source organism: uncultured Bacteroidales bacterium (assembly GCA_937981765.1). GTDB lineage: Bacteria > Bacteroidota > Bacteroidia > Bacteroidales > Salinivirgaceae > JAAYQU01. Next base: position 29,246 of record CALJOM010000007.1, on the reverse strand, counting down.
AAATATTTTGGTTCACAATTTTATGGGCAATGTAGTAAAGGCTTTCAAGAGTACGAACGGTAGTGGTCCCTACGGCTGTAATTTGACCATAATACTCTTTCATTAATTCCAACGTTTTCAGCGAAACTGAAAAATTTTCGCTGTGCATGGAATGTTCAGCAATTGAATTGCTTTTTAAGGGTTTAAACGTTCCTGCGCCAACGTGCAGGGTTATTTCTTCGATAACAGTATTTTTCTGCTTGAGGGTGGATAAAACATTATCGGAAAAATGTAATCCCGCTGTTGGCGCTGCCACTGAACCATTTACCTTTCCATAAACAGTTTGATAGGTGATTTTATCACTCTCCTCCGTTTCACGATTTAAATAGGGTGGTAAAGGTATTTTTCCAGCTTGAAAAAGAACTTCTCCAAAGCTGATGTCGTGATTCCAATGAAATTCAACAATAAATGCATCGTCGATCCTAGCAATTTGCCTGGCTTTGATTGTCAATTTTGATTGTTGAGAAAAAACAACATCCATTGCTATTTCCCCGTTCTTCCACTTTTTTAAATTTCCGACCAGACATTTCCAGCGGCAGGTTTCTTTAACCTGCATAGCAAGGGTGTAATCGGCCGGATCAACCGGCTCGAGGCAAAATATTTCTATTGTGGCTCCGGTATCTTTTTTAAAAAACAACCGTGCAGGAATCACCCGAGTATTGTTCATAATGAGAAGTGATTTCTCGGGTAAATATTGGTCAATTTGGTAAAAAATGTCGTGAGAAATGTTTCCCTGATTGTAGATCAAAATTTTAGACTTATCCCTCTGAGGCAATGGATATTTTGCAATTCGTTCCTCGGGTAGCAAATAGTCAAAACCTTGAATATCGATTTCAGGAATTTTCATAAAAAAGCGTTTACAAAAAAAGCCTCACATCAATTTTAAGGTGTGAGGCTCTGCAATTTGTCGGGATGACTAGATTCGAACTAGCGACCCCGCGCCCCCCAGACGCGTACTCTAACCTGGCTGAGCTACATCCCGATTTTGCGATTGCAAAGTTAAAAAGAAAAGTTGCGGTTTACAAATTTTTGTACGAAAAAATATCTATCATCCCAAATTCATTGCAAATCAATGTTTCAAATGCTTTAACTTTAGTTTTTCATGTGAGTTTTTGGTTCGCTTTTCAAATATATACGCCATTATTCGCAAAGAAGGTCCGATTTTTATGCTAACTTTGCGTGTTCAAAACTTTAACTTTAAAAGCTATGTGGTATTCTCTGAGTTTAGTGGAAATTGTATCAACCTTTATGGTGTTATTCGCGGTAATCGACATTATTGGAGCTATCCCCATAATCCTCGATATGAAAGCCAAAGGGCATGTAATTGAAGCTGAAAAGGTATCCATAATATCGCTCGGAATTTTATTTGCTTTTTTAATTCTGGGAGAAAAATTGTTAAACATTTTTGGGGTTGATATAGCCTCGTTTGCCATTGCCGGTAGTTTTGTGCTTTTTGTTCTTGCTATGGAAATGGTTCTTGGTATAGAGATTTTTAAATCGCAAAATGTACAAGGTGCATCCATTGTACCAATAGCTTTCCCCTTGGTAGCCGGAGCCGGTTCAATAACCACCCTACTCTCGTTAAAAGCTGAATATCAAGACATTAATATTGCCATTGCTGTACTAATAAATATAGGTATTGTTTATTTGGTCCTAAAGCTAACGCAACGAATTGAAAGACTCTTTGGGCCAACCGGAGTTATGTTGCTGCGAAAAACATTCGGCATAATATTGTTGGCCATTTCGATACGCCTTTTCATGTCGAATATAGCCACATCCCTAGCAATTCTATTTCCAAATATTTTTGCCCATTAACCATTTTATACAAACCGGGAAATGTATTCTGCCAGCGAAATAATATTTTCAACACTAAAAGAATGCCTTGTAAGTCTCTACGGTAATCTCGATGAGAAACTTATCCAAATACAACCCACACGAAAAGAATTTGAAGGAAACTTTACCCTAGTAGTATTCCCTTTACTGAAACTTTCCAAACAATCTCCGGAAGAGACTGCTCGTCAAATAGGCGAAAAATTGATTGAACAAAAGTCGATTGTCGAAAAATACAACGTTATCAAAGGATTTCTCAATATTACTCTGACATCCGATTTCTGGCGGCAACAATTGTTAAAGATATCTGAAACACCCAGATTCGGATTTGCTCAACCCGAAAGTTCGGGCAAACATATAATGATAGAATTCTCTTCTCCCAATACCAATAAACCTCTCCATTTAGGCCATATCCGAAACAATCTTTTAGGATTCGGTATTTCAAGAATTTTAGCAGCTGCCGGGCATAAGGTTACCAAAGTAAACCTTGTTAACGACCGCGGAATTCACATTTGCAAGTCGATGCTGGCCTGGGAAAAATTTGGCAATGGAGAAACTCCCGAAACTTCCGGAATCAAAGGCGATAAATTGGTAGGGAATTACTACGTACGCTTCGACCTGGAATACAAAAAGCAAGTGAAAGAACTCATAAAATATGGCATGAGTGAAGAAGAAGCCAAAGAAAAAGCCCCAATTTTGGAAGAAGCCAGAGAAATGCTCCGTCGTTGGGAAAATAAAGATCCCCACATTATGCAACTCTGGGAAACAATGAATAGATGGGTTTATGAAGGTTTCGACACAACCTATCAAAGGCTGGGAATTGAATTCGACAAAATCTACTATGAATCCCAAACCTACCTGTTAGGTCGCGAAATTGTAATGGAAGGGCTTTCGAAAGGAATTCTAGAGAAAGATCCGGATGGTTCTGTGTGGATTGATTTAACAGCAGATAACCTAGATCGTAAACTTCTTCTTCGGAAAGACGGCACCTCAGTTTATATGACTCAGGATTTGGGAACTGCAGTGCAACGTTTTACTGAATTCAATATCGACGAGCATATTTATGTTGTAGGAAACGAACAAAACTACCATTTTCAGGCACTTAAACTAATACTGAAAAGGCTTGGATATTCCTGGGCAGATAATATATACCATCTCTCATACGGAATGGTAGAATTGCCCTCGGGGAAAATGAAATCCCGTGAGGGAACCGTTGTTGATGCCGATGATTTGCTCGATCAAATGGAAGAAACTGCTTATACTATGTCGCAAGAATCGGGGAAACTTGAAGGACTCGATTCCAAAACCATGGATGAAATTTATCGAACAATAGCACTTGGTGCTCTCAAATACTTCATTCTTCGGGTAGATCCTAAAAAGAACATGTTGTTCAACCCCGAAGAATCTATTGACTTCAACGGCAACACCGGACCTTTTATCCAATACGCTCACGCTAGAATTCAATCCATACTGCGTAAAGTACAAACGCTAGATGCAGAACCAAGGTTAAGCGGTTATGTTTTCAATGAAAAAGAAATTCGGCTAATTCAACTCATAGAGTCGTTTCCCCTGATGCTAAATGATGCAGCCACACAACACAGTCCGGCCATCATTGCAAATTATCTTTACGAATTAGCCAAAGAATTCAATCAATATTATCACGAATATCAGATTTTAAAAGAATCCGATACCGAGTGTCGAAATTCACGATTGTTGCTGATAAAAACCATTGCCCAAACAATTAAGAATGCAGCGTGGCTATTAGGAATTGAAGTTCCTGACAGAATGTAAATAAAACGTTGTTTTTTACATTTTGGCAATATTGCGCGTAAATTTCATATATTGGCAAAAAATAGACTATGAAAATGGTCTTGCTAAGGTGGTATTCCTATGAAAACAACCTAATCTTTCTGCGTGTTGTTTTCCATTATTCATCCAGAGCACAAACGGAAACTACGCTCTCACAACTCATAGATTCCACGAAATACTATTGGTCGAAAGGCCTAAATGTTGCCATGACATTAGCCAACCGTGCCTTAGCGACGGTAGATTCGAGCGGGTGGGATAACTATGTTGAATGTCTTAAAAACAAAGGCGCTGTTAATTACTTGTGCTGTCGGTTATTTCGGCAGTACAATTTCCTTGGCTAAGGTAAATTTTAACCTTATCGCCGCGACTAAGTTCCTGAATGGAAGTAACTCGCCTACTCTCCTTGGAGAGAATGGCATAACCTTGGTTCAAAATCTCTTGAGGATTTAGTAAAGCTAATTTTTGTTCACATAATGAGATTTTCATTGTGTGGGAAGCTAGTTTCGCTTGCGATAGCGATTTGAGTCTTTGCCAGATATTTTCAAGATTATTCCGCCCTGTTATTAACGGTATTCGAAAGCTGCGATAAAGCCGGGAATGAAGACCGTTAATAAAATCGTAGTGATTGTGAATCCGTTTGACAGCAATTTTCAAAATTCGTTTTTCAATACGGTTTAAGGCATCCCTATAGGTAGTTCCCAATTGGCTTACCGACCTTCTTACCTGAGATTCGAAGGCAAGGATTCTGATTTTTTCTTGTTGTAAAACCCGCTCAACAATATCATAAAGTTTCTTTTGCAATTCTACCAAATACGAAAACGTCTCTAAATTCCGATTTATTATAAAGTCGGCAACTGCTGTTGGTGTTTTCATGGATTGATTGGCCATCATATCGCATACAGAAAAATCGCGCTCGTGTCCAATTCCGGTAATTACAGGAATTGGAATTTGCGTAATAAGGTAAGCCAATTCGTAGGTGTCGAAAATAGCTAATTCCGCTTTGGAACCGCCCCCGCGAAGCAACACAACAACATCGTAATCCACAGCCGAGTGAAAAATACGCGCAACAGCGTCGTAAATAGAGTCCACAGCCTGATTGCCTTGCATAAAGGCTTCGTATAAATCCACGTCAAAAGAAAAGCCGTAGGGATTGTTGTTTAAATGCTTCATAAAATCGTCGTAACCGGCAGCCGTTGGGGAAGAAACTACCGCAATTTTTTTTATAAAAGGAGGCAATGGCAGATTTTTGTTCATATCAACCACCCCCTCGTTATATAAACGTTGAATTATTAACCTTCGCTGTTGTTCGAAATCTCCTAGGGTGTAGGCCGGATCAATGTCGATAATCTCAAGATTTACTCCATAAATGGCATGATAGGTTACTTTTGCCATAAACAGTATTTTCATACCAACCTGAAACTCGCCCCCGGTAACCGACTTAAAATAGGATTGCAATAACGGGTAACGATTGGCATAAATTATGGCTCGTGCTTTTGAAATAATACGCTGCTCCTGCTGTTCAATCAATTCGAGATAGCAGTGTCCGTTTCGGTTGTAATTTAATTCGGAAATTTCGGCCGCAATAGGCAAGCTAAGCGGAAACGTCTCGGCTAAACTTTCCTTTATTTTAGCGTTTAACTCACTGAGCGAAATTGGTTGCACGGTGAAATGTTATCGATATAGTTTTGGATAGTAAAAAGCAATTATTTTAGCACGTCCCGGCTGGATTTTAGCCCAACTATCTACATCAAAAGCCAAGGTAACGTTTCCGGAAGTTGGCAAACTTGCATGAAAAAGCACACATAAACGGGCTGCAACATCGGAAATGTTTGGATTATGCCCTACGAAGAAAAGCGACAAAATCTCGTCGGGAACAGAGTAAATAAATGCAAGAAATTCAGAGGAGGTGTAATCGTCGTAAATCCATGCTTCGGGAAGCAACGGTATGTGTTTACCAAAACAGCTTTGTATTATTTGCGCCGTCTGCGTAGTGCGCATTGCTGTACTGTGGATAATAATTTCGGGTATTATGCTGTTTTCCGACAGCTTTTGACACATCAGTTTCACATCCTCTACCCCTCTGGGTTGCAACGGTCTTTCAAAATCAACTATATCTGGGCTTTGCTCAACAGCTTTTCCGTGTCTAAAAAGTGTTATGTATTTCATAGTTGAATGATTGTTAAAATTTATGGTAAATTCCGATATTGTTGAATTTTCTGTCGAGCTTCAATAACATAGATACTCGACGGGTGGTTTTTCAACAAACGGGTTAATAAATCTATTCCCTCACGAGTTTTAGCCAGTTTTTCTAGCATTAGGCTTCCAGCCAGGTAAATAGACCTGTCAATATTGGTTTCGTAGGAATATTTTGATATGGTCGAAGTTAACAATTCTACGGCATCGGCATATTTTGCCCTATCGATAAGAATTTTAGCCTTTAGATTAACTGCCTCCACAACTAAATAAGAATTAGCAGCCCGGGTAAGGGTGTCTAAATAATTCAGGCATTCGTCGAACCGTTGCTGGTCAAATCTAAGCATAGCTGTGGCAAAGGTTTTGAGCTCTTTTTGGGTAGAATCAATTTCCGACCAGGCCTCGTATAGGTGAATAGACAGCTCAATAGCATCGTTGGCGATTAATTTTGAAGTAGAGGCTTTAAGAATGTCGATTTGAGATTTTGCCCACTCAAATTCGTGTTGATAGAAGGCTATTTTCGCTTTCCGAAATTTGGCTTCCGAACCTAAAGGAGTATCTTTTTGCTGGCGCTCAATCTTAGCGTAAATAAGTGCTGCATCCCACAATTTATCGCTTGTTAAATATATATCGGCCCGTTGCATTTCTATTTGAGTTTTTTGCTGTGAATTTAGACCGCGAAGTGCGTCCAAACGGTCGAGAAGACTCATGGCTTCGTTGGTTTTACCGGCAATGTGAGTAAGCAGTTCGGTGTATTTTAAAACCATATCGAAAGTAGCAACTGAAATTCCAAACCGATTAATGGCTTGCTGAAAAAAATCGAGGGTTTGGGCGGTGCTTTCAGGTGAAAAATCAATCCGGTTTTTAATCCGTTGGTGTAGCACATCCATCTTTCTAACGTAGGCTTCAAAATAAAATGGATTTTGTTCTCCTGTGGCGATAATGTCGTCTAATGCTTTTAAAGAAGTTTGGTAATCGTTAGCTTCAAGAGCGCTGGTGGCTAGGGGTAATAGCCTCTCTCCCACCTGTTTTTTTCGCAAATCGAGTGCTCTTGCTTGAATATAGGCTTTTGCAAAATTGTTGCTTTGAAGGTAGTTCCAGAGTAAAAGTTCCGAAAAAACTTCGCGGTTAGGATATTCCTGAATTTTTACCAACAATCTGTTCTCAAGTAAATCCAGCAACGATTTATCTGTGTCGGTGTATATGGCGTTATTCAATCTATTTTGTACCATTTGAAGAAAGGCGTCGCTCTGAACCAACAAGTTCAGATAAATATCAATCATCTTTTCGTGATTACGCATCAAGTAATAAAGGTAAGCCAGTTCTTGGTCGAAGGAATATCCAAGATTTTTTTTCTGTGCCTCTAGATAAATTTTTTCCGCTTTATCGAACTCTCGCAGGGATATGAATCGGTTAGCAATGGTTGTAGTTTTGTTTCTATCGCTAAGAGCTTCGTTAATAGATTCCTGATAAATCTTTTCAGCCTTTTTGAGTTCGCCACAGGTTCGGTAGGCATTACCGATGTCGACAAGCAAATCGGGTTGTGTTTTTATTAGCCTACGGTATTTTGAAGCCACTTTATCAATTTCCTTGGCTTTTCGTTGCTCTGCCAAAACCTGCAAATAGTATTGAACGAATACCCTGTCTTCTCGTTTTTGTAATAACTCCTGCAACACAATTTCTGCTTTTTCCCACTCCCGGTTTCGCATATATTGCAAGGCCAGGGTAAGTTCTTGCTGAGCTAACGTAATCTGGGCAACCGAACCCAGACCAATTAGAAAAAGAGCTATGTAAAAAAACTTTTTCATTTTGTTGATGGGCTAATTTTTGAAAGTACTGATTCAACTATCGAATCGGTTTGTTTTTCTAGGATTCGGGCATTTTGGGGTATGGTTTCCAACATCAACACTTTCTGCACATCGATTTGTATAATAGAGAAATTTTCAACTTCGAACTCAACATACTGCATGATACTATCCATAGGAATTTTATCGTTTTGGATGTCTTTTTTTAGCGCCATAAACTGTACTCGGGCCATACCTATACCATCGAGGGTCTTATTGGCTAACTTCAATATATCTTCAAGATTATTTACGTATTCTACATAAGAATACAATATCTGCTGATCGCTTTCACTAAGGTTTTCAAACACCAAAATATTATTACGAATTTTATTGGCCTTAGGGTATAATTTAGTTTCCAATACGAGTTGTAAACTATCCACAGGGAGTTTCCTATAACGTTGAATTATGGAATTAATTGAATTCAACTGACTATCAATAACATGAAATGCGTCTTTTTTTACCTTGGGTTGGCACGAAAGCAGGGTAAAAACACTAAATATCAACAATAAATATTTCCGTAGCATATAAAGAACTAATTAAAATGGTTATCGGATACGATTTATGGAACTTAGTAGAGCATAATCTTTTCGGATAGCCCGATTTGCCAGCAAAACTAACACAATCGACACAACAGGGAATATGGCTGCAAAATGCCATTGAATTGAAATTTCTGGTAACCCATTCAATAAATAAAATTTCAAAAGCAATGCAAAAACTATCAACCAAACTATCCAACTTCCAAGCAATAATTTGCCGTTAAATAGCTGTTTTTTAAGATTTTTATATTGAAAAATCTGCATTAAAGGCAAAACAATCATCGGGGCATACAAAATATAAAGCCATATTTTGGGGTTTGATTGAAGCCCATAAATCATAAGTTGCTCGAATGTCTGAGGACTGACAATCGAAGCTATTGGCTGAAAGTAGAGCAAAAGTGCAAAAAATAGTGAAAGTGCCAGATAAATTGTTTGTATTCGCTGAATCATAATAGATAGGGTTTAAATTTTTGTAAAGATGCAAAAAATATGCAACTATGGAGCAACTATGCTTTTGCGAACGTATTTTAGCTCAAGGTTATTCATGGAATTTAGCGGGAAATTTTGCACCGATGAATTTACAAACCGCACCACTACATCGTAAAACAGGGGAACTACGGGAGAACTTTCAAAAATAATTTGTTCGGCTTTGGATAAATCGGACTCAGTTGACTCTCCGCTGGCAATTTTATTGTAAAGCAGATCAAAGATGTTGTTCTCATACTTGGTATAGTTTGGACCTAGTGGGGTTTTATTCTTTGAAGCGAAGAGCAATAGAAAATTTTCAGCATGGGGATAATCGGCAATCCACGAAGCCCGGAAAAAAGCCGGTTCGCCATTGGCAACTTTCTGACGAAATGCTGCGCCGGTTGCGGTTTCAATATTCAGGTTAATTCCAACCTGGCGGGCCTCGTGCTGAATAAATTCGGCAATATCAAGGTAATCGGGTGTAGTTAAGAGGGTGATATTTATAGGAATTTTATATCCTTGGTTTTGAACAGATTGTACTAATTCAATAGCTTGGGCTTTGTTAGGATAGTATCCGGGTGAATCGTTGGCAGAATTTTTTCTGAGCGATGGCGAAATTATGGAGCGATAAGCCGGAACCGCAAGATTATTACGAAGAAAAGCCACCATTTGCTTCCTATCGAAACAGTAGTTTACGGCTTGTCTTATAGATAGGGGCAAATAGCCAGCGTGGGTTGTGTCCATAGTAAAACCCAAATATTCCGTATTCAAATAAGGGGTAGTTTTCAATACAAAGCGCTGTTGATATTTCTGCCGAAGTTTACCGTCGCGAGTCAGAAGTTCATCTTTATAAGTAGCGTGTATTCCCGACAAAAAGTCGATTTTGCCTAGTAAAAACTCCATGAATTCCGATTGTTTATCGGCAATAAAGGAAATGTACACTCCTTCGAGGTAAGGCAACCGTACACCGAGTGAATCGACTTCGAAATAATCGAGATTTTTTTTCAATATCAAACAATTGTTTAATTCCCAACGTGCAAGGTAAAAAGGGCCGGTTCCGATCGGATTATAGCCAAATTGTTTCCCGTTTTCTTCTACCACTTCTTTAGGAACAACCGAGCAATAAACCATAGAGAGTATTCCTAGAAATGGCTCGAAAGGTTCTTTTAATACAATTTGCAGAACAGAGTCGTTTAGAGCCTTAAAGCCGTTTTGACCGAAATTTTTATCAACATAGTTAAATACCCACGCTCCTGAACTACCGGTTTGAGGATCGAGAATGCGATTAAAACTGTAAACAAAATCGTGAGCAGTAACCATTCGGGTTCTATCTGGGCCAAAGGCGCTGTGACGATGGAAATAAACATCGTTTCGAAGCCAAAAAGTAAAACGCCTGCCACCGGAGTCATAATTCCAACGCTTTGCAATGCATGGCTTTATCCGTAAGGAAGAATCGAGTTGTACCAAACCGTTGAAAATATTGGAAGCCGGCCATATTATTGTTTGGTTTCGGGCATGAGCTGGATCTAGGGTTGGAATTCCTTTCGATTCGTTATAACGAAAAATTTTAGAATTATCGATTGGTTTTGTACAACCGCTAACCAGAACAATTAAAGCTACTATGAATACCGACCTAAAGTTCATTCGTAAAATCAACGTGTTTCACGGTGGGTGTAAAATGCACTGGCTTGAGCTGTGGGCATAACAAGAATATCGTTGATGCAAACGTGAGGAGACCTGGTAACAACAAAAACTAGGATTTCGGCAATATCTTCCGCTTTAAGGGGTTGAATCCCATTGTAAACCGCTTTAGCCTTTTCTTCGTCGCCTTTAAAGCGGACGAGAGAAAACTCTGTTTCAACCATTCCGGGGCTAATGGAAGTTACTTTGATGTTGTAAGGCAACAAATCGATTCGCATACCTTGGGTTAGGGCTTCTACGGCATGCTTTGTGGCACAATAAACCGCACCTTTTTCGTAAGTTTGCTTGCCCGCAATGGAACTTATGTTAATGATGTGGCCATGTTTTCGCTCAACCATTCCGGGTATTACCAAACTACTAATGTTTAGAATTCCCTTTATGTTGGTATCGATCATCTGGTTCCAATCGTTACGATCGCCCGTTTGAATGTGGTCGAGACCGGCTGCCAAACCTGCGTTGTTAACAAGGATGTCGACTTTTTTCCACTCTTGCGGCAAGGAATCCCATGATTTTTGAGTTTCGTCCATGCTCCGAATATCGAACGGCAAACAAAAAACTTCCGCACCGTAATTCGATTCAATGTTACTTTTTAACTCAGTTAATCGCTCGGCTCTTCTGCCGGTAATGATTAAACAATATTTTAACCTGGCTAAGGCATGGGCCGACGCCTTGCCGATTCCTGATGTTGCTCCGGTAATTAACGCTATTGATTTCATTGTTGAAAAATTGAGGGTGAAAATCTCCTCCAAAAATAGTGTATTTAGCCATAACAGGCAAAAATGGGTACCATTTGAGGCTGTTTATGCAAGCAATACCAAACATTTTAAATATCTTTGCCGCTCAAACCTCGGAATGTATGGACTATAAATACTTGCCTTCACCGTGTTACGTTGTCGACGAGACTCTTCTTCGGCGTAATCTTGAAATTATACGTTACGTTAGTCAAAAATCGGGCGCTGAAATTATTTTGGCATTTAAAGGTTTTGCCCTTTGGAAAACATTTCCCATAGTGAAGGAATATATTAATGGAGCTACTGCTAGTTCGCTCAACGAAGCTCGCCTGTGTTTTGAGGAAATGGGCACCATGGCCCATGTGTTTGCACCAGTTTACAAGGCAGAGCAGATGTCGGAATTGTTGAGTTATTCAAGCCATATTGTTTTTAATTCTCTTTTTCAGTTTGAAAAATTTTATCCCACCATTGATAATTTTCCCCGCCCCATCTCATGTGGATTAAGAGTTAACCCGGAACATAGCGATGTTGAAACCGAATTGTATAATCCAAGCTCTCCCAAATCGAGACTAGGTATTCTGCACGAGTTTCTACCGGATAGGCTTCCCGAAGGCATAGAAGGGCTTCATTTCCATGTACATTGTGAATCTACCTCCTATGCCTTAGGAAAGACTCTGGAATCGTTTGAAAAACTTTTTGGGAAATACCTTTCACAAATTCGTTGGGTAAACTTTGGTGGAGGGCATCTCATGACACGCAAAGGTTACGACGTTGAACATCTGATAAGTTTGATTCAACGTTTTCGGAACAAATACGGCCTGCATGTAATTTTGGAACCGGGCAGTGCTTTTGCGTGGGAAACGGGTGATTTAGTAGCTACGGTTCACGATATTGTGCAGAGCCGGAACGTTAAAACAGCCATGCTCGATGTTTCATTCACAGCACACATGCCCGACACGCTAGAAATGCCTTATCGACCAAGAATCACCGGGGCTAAAAATCCGGACAAAAACAGCAATCCCAACCATTGCTATCGGTTAGGCGGATGTAGTTGCCTTGCTGGCGATTTCATGGAGGAATACGATTTTGAGAAAGAGCTCAAAGTTGGCGATACCGTTGTATTTGAAGACATGATTCATTATACCATAGTTAAAACCACCATGTTCAACGGGGTAGATCATCCTTCCATTGCTATCAAACGATCGGATGGTTCGTTTGAAATCTTAAAAAATTTCACCTACGAAGACTACAAAAATCGGATGGATTAATTCCTTGAGGTTATCTCCTCCCCGCACGGGATTCGATTTTCAGCAACTCTACCTCATAAATCACTGAGGTGAAGGGGGGAATTATACCGGTGCTGCTTCCCTGCCTTCCCCATGCAAGCTCGGAGGGCATAATCACAATAGCCTTTTCGCCTTCGGTCATATAGCTTATTGCTTCTTCAAGCCCCTTAATTACTTGCCACTCCGTTCCGTAAACAAAATCAAAGGGTTGGTTTCGCTTTATGGTTGAATCGAAAAACTTGCCATTCAAGAATCGTCCTTCATAATGCACCGTAACTATATCGCCACGATTAACTTTTTTGGTGCTATTCCCCTTTTTTATTGGGAGAAAATACATCCCACTGGGTGTTGGTTTGGCTTTAATTTCCTTATGTTCAATGAAATTTCGTAAAACCGTTTGTTCGTATTCACCGAAATCGCGGATCCAGGCTAAGAACTCCTCCTTCTCGCGGATATATTGCTCTTCAGTTCGGATAAGATGCATTTTTATGTTAACCTTCATAAAATCGCCCGGCTGTAGAAAGGGAGGTAGTTCGGTATTTAATGTTTTTTCAAACAAACCTTGAGCGCTGATGATGAACGATGCGCTGTCGAACTCTGCCATTGCCATGAAACAATAGTCAATGGAACCGGGGAATTCAGGTTCGGTAAGTTGGAGAGTTCTGCGACCGTAAAAGAAAAGGCTGTCGTTTAATGTGTAATAGGCTATGTCAACATTCACATAATCGCCGGGTTTTGCGGTGCGGCGATCTTCGCCAAAAACAAGCAATTTGTAATAAACACCGCCATCGATAAGCTCATAACCGGGGAACGGGCTTTTTTTGCAGCTGGTGACCAAAAGACTAAACACTAATAACCCAGATATCACCAAGGTTCTTCGAAGCAACGTAAGGTTCACCTCCCCGGGATTCATTCATCTATCGCTTTAAGGAAATTTTCACGAAAATAGGCATATTTTTTCGGATTGCATATCACCTGCCACAAAAAGTTAATTTTTCTTCTTGGAAACCACCTCCACAATGCGCATGTGATAAATAATTGTTGCCAAAGGAGGAATTTTCAAGCCATCGCCCAACAAGTGGTGAGCCCTGAATTGGGGCATAATTATGCGTACACTGTCGCCGCCGTGAAAAAAAAGCATAGCTTCCTCAAGTCCCGATTCAACACCTCCGCGACTAACCTTAAATATTTTCGGGCCATCCTGGTAGGTGGAATAGCATAGTCGTCCATCCAGAAGATGAACCGTAAAATCGAGAGTTACCACATCGCCCTCTTTAATGAGTGGACCATCTCCCTTATTAATTATCTGATACCATAATCCGGAACGGGTTTGCTCCATCTCCCAACGATTAATGCGTATAAAACTAACCAAACGGGCTGTATCGTATCCCACTTGAGCTTTGTTGGCCTCAACTAAAAACTCTCTTAATTCTTTACGATCCATAACAGGCTTTTGAGGCTCAGATGAACAGCCCACCAACAGGAACACAACAACCAAAAATGCGCTATATTTCATGAGCATGGTTTTTAATAACTTGTCGTAATAAATCAATGGTTTCCGAAAGGGAAGTGTGGGTTCTTCCGCCCGAAGCATTTTTGTGTCCTCCCCCATTAAAATAAATTCTAGCAATGTGATTTACGGCAAAATCGCCTTCGGAACGCAACGACACTTTAATTTCATTGCTTTTTTCCTGCAAAAAGGCACAAAAACGTATTCCTTTGATCAATAAGGGATAATTGACAAAATTTTCGGAATCTCCCTCCTGATAATCAAACCTATGTTGATCTTCCAACGTCAGATAGATAAACGCCGAATGATGTTCCGCATCTATTTCCATACATTGGCTCAACACGTGGCCTAACAAACGAAGCCGATTGGCCGAATAGTTTTTGAAAATTTTAGCCGTTATTTCATCCTTATCGATTCCAAGACGTAGAAGTTGCGCAACGATTTCGAAAGTTTTCGGCCACGATGAGTTGTAACTAAACGACCCTGTGTCGGTAACAATTCCGGTATACACACAAGCTGCATAATCTGCGTCAAAGACAGAATTCGGAACCAGGCTAAATACGTGATGAATTAATTCACTGGTTGAAGACACCTCAGATTTCGAAAAAACCACGTTAGCTTCAATCTGTGGATTCAGATGATGATCGATAAGAACTCTGGGAATTCCGGAATTTTCAACCAGCGACCGATAGGCTTCGATTCTTGAAATCTGGTTAAAATCTACAAAAAACATTACATCGGACTCTTTTAAAAGTGCTTCCACTTTTTCGGGCGCAGCTCCCTCAATAACACAATCGAAGTTTGGTAACCAGCGAAGATTTTCCGAAACAGAATTGGGAACTATCAGCCACGATTGAATGTTTCTGTGTTTAAACAAAGCAACCAAAGCTAGTCCACTACCAATAGCATCACCATCCGGATTTATGTGGGTAAATATGACAGCCTTGCGACTAATGGCCAATAATTTTTCAAGAGTCGAAAATGAATTATCAACGTTCACAAAATAGTTGTTTATATGGTTTTAACATTCGCCAAAGTTACAAATTTAGACGTAATTAAACGTTTTCGGCTTTCCTTTGTTTTAAACCGATCATATTTTTCATGTAGCCACGAACCTTGAATGTAATATAAACAACTATTGCATGAACTTTCAAGTTGGCAGCTCCCCTAAAAATTTGAGCAAAAACAAGTATCTTAGCATAAACTTTACTCCAAATTATGGAACCTGGACAGCACAAGCCTCAATTTCTATGCTACAACGGCGACATAGTGCCTTTTGGTTCGCTGATTGATCCGTTGAACCGAAGTTTCCAGTATGGCGACGGCTTGTTCGAAAGCATGCGTTCTAGCGGGGCTTATGTGCCATTACTTAGCCATCACCTTTATCGATTACGTGAAGGAATGAGAGCCTTAGGAATGAATGAATTATCGTTTCCTTTCGACGAGGCAATCCAAAATGCAATCAGCCGCCTGCTTCATCGTAACAAATATCTTAAAGCTGCGCGTTTAAGGCTCACGGTTTTTCGCAAAGCCGGTGGGTTCTATTCACCCGAATCGAACGATGTTGAATTTATCATCATAGCCACACCCTTAGATTCAAGAAAATTTGTGCTTAATGAACGAGGATTAATTCTAGGCCTGTTCAATGAAATACCCGTGGTGCCCTCACCTTTGACCCGAATTAAAGCTACCTCTGCGCTGCGGTTTGTTTATGCAGCCCAATGGGCAAAAAATCAGAAATTCGACGATTGCGTGCTGATAAATCAACAAGGGAATATGGTGGAAACAACTTCTTCAAATCTTTTTATTTTGCACGAAAACACACTGTACACTCCTCCTATAACCGACGGCTGCTTGCCCGGAATTATGCGCGAAACAGTTATTAATGTTTGTCGTAAAATAGGCATTGAAGTCGTGACGAACAAAAGTTTAGAACCTGCAATTTTAAACGAAGCCAAAGAATTTTTTTTAACCAACGCCATACACGGCATACGATGGGTTGTGGCCTTTGAAGATAATGGCTATTATCACCGTTTTTCGCAACAATTAGTAGAACAGCTGAATAGCTATATTAAACTAAATGAATAACTTATGATTTCAGAAATCAACACCGAACGTTTCCCTATAAAACTGTGGGTATCCGATTCCGATACTGAAACACTCCGGCAAGCGAAAAACCTTGCCAACCTACCGTTTATCCACAAACATGTGGCCCTTATGCCCGATGCTCATGTAGGCTTCGGAATGCCAATCGGAGGTGTTGCTGCCACCATCGACGTAATTATTCCTAACGCAGTAGGTGTAGATATCGGATGCGGAATGTGTGCTCAAAAAACTAATCTTACCCACATCGATACTGCGCGATTGAAAACCATAGTTCAAAGAATTAACTCAACCATACCTCAAGGACACACCTGGCACAAAAAGCCACAGGATAAAAATCTGATGCCCAAGGACATACCACAGCATACCATTGTACAACAAGAGTTTAACGATGCCCTCCATCAACTGGGAACTCTTGGCAGCGGAAATCATTTTATCGAAATTCAAAAAGGTAACGACGGACATATCTGGATTATGGTACATTCGGGCAGTCGTAATCTTGGAAAAAAAGTTGCCGACTACTACAACCGACTTGCTATTAAAAAAAACCAGAAATTTCTCAACCAAAACAACCGGTACTTAGCCCACTTGTACACCGATAGCAAGGAAGGCAGAGAATATATCGACGAAATGAACTTCTGTGTAGCCTTTGCTTTAGCCAACCGCAAGCTGATGATGGAGCGCATACTGGGGATCATGGAAAAAGAGTTCCCCAACTTCGAACCACTACAATTTATCAACATAGCCCACAATTTTGCTGCCCTGGAAACTCATTTCGGAAAGCATGTGTGGGTTCACCGAAAAGGAGCCACACGTGCCCGGAAAGACGAATTAGGTATTATTCCGGGTTCACAAGGCGCACCATCGTATATTGTACGTGGGCTTGGTAACCCGGAAAGTTTCGAGTCGTGCAGCCATGGTGCCGGTCGTAAACTCGGCCGCAACGAAGCCATACGTACCCTTGACCTGAAAACCGAAGTTGAATATCTCGAAAAACTGGGAATAATTCATTCCATACGCTCTCAGCGCGATTTAGAAGAAGCAGCCGGTTCCTATAAAGATATTTCTGAAGTGATGAAAAATCAGTCCGACCTTGTAGAACCCATTATTGAATTACATCCATTAGCCGTGGTTAAAGGGTAATGGGTTTATGGTTAATTGGGAAGCGGAGTGAATCAAATTTCCAAATTTTATTGTTTGTTGGGAATTGTCAACCCAATATTTTGTACTTTTGAAACAGCGTTTTCAAATCAAACCATATGTTTATGAAAAAACATTTTCGTCGTTTTCTGGCTCTGGCAGCCGTAACTTTTGTAATAGTCACCCTGTCGGGTTGTGCCTATTTCTGGAGAGCTTTAGTTTATCAAAAAGTAGGTATTCTCGACTATCATATTTTTCATAATCGCAAGATTGATGTTGGCAATCCGCAACCTTGGGAAAAACATCCGTTGTATAACACCTATCCATTGCCTGAAAAATTTGCCAACTATATGGACTCGCTCAAAACTGTTAGTTTTGTAGTTATCAAAAACGGTAAACTACTCTACGAACGCTATGCATCCGACTGGACCGATACCACTATCAGCAATTCGTTTAGCATGGCCAAATCGGTTGTTAGCATGATGATTGGCATCTGTATCGACCAAGGCTTGATCCAGAGTGAAGACGATCCGGTATGGAAATACATTCCCGAATTCAACACCTCTGAAAATAAGAACCTTACAATAAAACACCTACTCAATATGACCAGTGGGCTCAACTGGAATGAAGCCTACGCCAATCCATGGTCTACAACAACAAAAGCCTATTACGGAACTCAACTCGAAAAACAGGTTAAAAAACTTAAAGTGGTTGAACCATCCGACATAAAATTCGATTACAAAAGCGGCGACACACAGCTGCTAGCCCTTATTGTACGAAATGCTTCGGGAATGCAGCTCTCGGAGTTTATGGGCAAATACATCTGGAAAAAGATTGGATCAGAATCTCCCGCCCTTTGGAGCCTCGACCACAAAGATGGCGTAGAAAAGGCCTATTGTTGTATCAATGCCACTGCCCGCGATTTTGCACGTTTAGGGCAATTAATTCTAAATCAAGGGGAATGGAGTGGTGAACAAATTCTTTCAAAAACCTATATCGATAAAATGTTAAGCCCTGCTTCGCACCTCATTGATGAATTCGGTAACGTTAACGATTACTACGGTTACCAATGGTGGAAAATCGTATTCAACGATCTCACTGTACACTACATGCGAGGAATCAATGGGCAGTATGTGTTTATAATTCCGGAAAAAAACTGCGTTATTGTTCGCCTAGGCCATAAGCGCAACAAAATAAGGATTAACGACGTTCCTATCGATCTCTTCGAGTGGCTTACCATTGGTCTTGATGTTGTTGCCAAAGCCGAAATGTAAAAACTTCGGATTCGTTCGAAATAAATAATAATTCCTCCTACAATGAAAACTATTGTTATTTCAGGGATCAGCCGAGGCATAGGTTTCGAATTAGTAAAAATCCTTCAAGCCGGAAACTATGTAATTGGCCTTACTTCAAAGCTTAAAAAGGCAGAAACAGCATTTAGCACGCAAAACTTAAAACTTATTCCGACAGACCTTACAAACTTTAACCCAGAAATATTATCGAATCAACTTCCCGACACAATAGACATTCTGATAAACAACGCCGGTATTCTAACTAACAAACCCTTTGATGCCTTTGCCCAAGAGGAGATTCAACAAATACTTACGGTTAATTTTATAGGCGCGGCACAATTAATACAGACCTTACTGCCCAAACTCAAACAAGCCCCTAATGCTCATGTAGTGAACATTAGCTCAATGGGTGGGATTCAAGGTAGTCAGAAATTTCCCGGGCTTTCGTTTTACTCAGCTAGCAAAGGAGCCCTGGCAATACTCACCGAATGCCTTGCTGCAGAATATGCCAATACCTCCGTTCGTTTCAACTGCTTAGCACTAGGAGCCGTTCAAACCGAAATGTTGCAGCAAGCCTTTCCTGAATATAAAGCGCCACTCAGTGCAAAAGAGATGGCCGAATTTATTGCACAATTTGCATTGACGGGACAAAACTTTTTTAACGGAAAAATTTTACCTGTTGCGATAACCACACCCTAACTCTATGGCCAATTCAAAGGTTCTGGTGGGTATGAGCGGCGGAATCGACAGCTCTGTAGCAGCAATTTTGCTGGCCGAGCAGGGGTACACCCCCATAGGCATAACCATGATTTTCGACACCAACTACTCCGGTGCTGAAAGGGCTGAAAAAGTTGTACGGCAGCTTGGAATACAACATCATACTGTTGATTTGAAAGAAACATTCTCGCAACAAGTAATTGACTATTTTTTCTACGAATACCTAAAAGGAAGAACTCCCAACCCATGCCTTCGCTGCAACCAAACCATCAAATGGCCATGGCTCTTTTCCATGGCAAAACAATTAGATTGTGATTTTTGCGCCACAGGCCATTATGTCGTAAAAAGTCATCTTTCGGGGCATACGCTTCTTAAAAAAGCGTTCGATCCGAATAAAGACCAAAGTTTTTTTCTATGGCACCTTACACCACAGCAAGTAAACAAATGCCTCTTTCCATTAGGAAGCCTACCGAAGAGCGAAATAGTTCACAAAGCTCAAACCTATGGCCTTGGTTGGCTGAAAAAAGAAAAAACCAGTACCGGCTTATGTTTTATTCAGCATGATTATCGGCTTTTTATTAAAAACATAGCAAAGCAACGAAACATAAATATTCCTGAGGGTGCGTTTTACGATTTGCACGGAACTTGGCTTGGCCGACACAAAGGAATAGCCTACTACACTGTCGGCCAACGAAAAGGACTTGGAATAAAAGCTAATAAACCGTTGTTTGTGAACAAAATTGATGCGACTAACCATTCCATAATCCTATCGGATTTCCCATCGCTATTCAAAGATTGTTTCCTTTTGGAAAAAGCGGTTTTAAATTTCCCGATTGAATTTGAGCATACCTTGCTGGAAATTAGGGTTCGATATCGAGGCAAGGCTGTTTTTGGAACTGTTGTTCCAAATAAAGAGGGATTTTTGTTACGTTTAAAAACGCCCGAATGGTCAGTTGCTCCCGGGCAGGGAGTGGCGCTTTACAAAAACAATTTTTTAATCGGAGGAGGATTTGTAGGAGAAACTAATTATAAGTCAAAATAACGATAAAAGGCTAGAGTTTAACCCCTAGTACAGTAACATCGTCAATCTGAGGATAATCGCCTTTCCATTGTTCAAAATATTTACGTAATTGAGCACCCTGTTTGTCCATCGGCAAATAGAGGCTTTTCATCAACATTTCTTTAAATCCGGTGCTTTTAATTTTTTGATGACCATTTTGAGCAAATTGATCGGCAAAACCATCGGTAAAAAGGTAAAGTATATCACCCGGTTGATAAGGGAAAATTTTAGAATTGAATGGTATCATTTTCGGATGTACCGAAACAGTTGTCCAATCGCCCTTATATTCAACCAAATTAGCTCTATGAACATGATAAATCGATTGATGCGCACCTGAATATTGAATAGTTTTGGCGTTTTTATCAATAGCAACTATGGAAATATCCATCCCATCTTTCTGCGACTCGGGTGTTAATTCCTGCCGCAAAACAGTTATTATCTCCTGTCGCAAAAGCGTAAGAATCATTGCTGTATCAGTAATCCCATCTTTTTTAACAATCTCTCTCACTAGTGTTATTCCCAACAGGCTCATGAAGGCTCCTGGAACACCATGACCGGTGCAATCGGCAACAGCAATTATATCGATATTATCTATAAACGCCGAAAAATAAAAGTCACCCGATACCTTATCCTTAGGCATGTAGAGTATAAAATTCTCCGGGAATCGAATGGTCAGGTCTTCTCGTCCTGAAATCAATGATCGTTGAATTCGAACAGCGTAATCGATACTTTGGGTTAATTCATGGTGGATTTTTTCTAACTCCTCTTTTTGTTGAAAAACCATGTCGCGCTGCTGTTCAATTTCATCGCGTTGGAGCGAAACTTCGTGTAAAAGCTGATTGAGTTCTTCGTTTTTTTGCGAAAGTTCGTGTGTTTTATGATTTACTAAATATTGCAATTCTTTTTGTTTTTTGATTAATTGTTTCGACCGGAATTGGTTAAATCCAAGAACGGCACCAACAAAGACTAATGCATAAAAGAGAATTGCATACCAAGTTGCCCAAAACGGTGGCAACACTCTGAACGAAAATTGGGCTGGTATACTCCAATCGCCCGAAATTCCTTTTGCTCTTACCTGGAATGTGTAATGCCCCGCGGGAAGGTTTCTAAAGTCGATTTTGTTTTCGGCGATATTAATCCACTCATCTTCAAAGCCATCCAACCGAACCTGATATTGAACGTTGGCTTGGTAATTGATTTCAGTAGCTGAAAAAAAGAAGGTTAAATGGTTCATAACAAAAGGGACTACCAGTTCTTTTGGTAAATTGGTGAAAGGTTGAACTCCATTAAACTTTATTTTTGCCAAATCGCTGCCTTCTGGCAATGACATGGAGTGCAACGATGAAAAATCGACATAGTTTCCTTTAATGTAAACCATATTTATTTCTGGCAGTGGAATAGAATGCGATGCTCCTAAATGCTCCACATCTATTGCCGACAAACATTTGCCGGTTCCCATCCAAAGGGTTCCTTCTTGGTCTATGTATAAAGCTTTTCGGAAAAAATCGAGTCCACGAAGTCCATTTTCGGTTCCAAACACTATAATTGGAATATCTTCCGATAAGTTCAGCTGCTGATTTTGATAAAGTTTAGGAAGACATAATAAGCCACGGTCGGTGCCAGCCCAGAGTCTATCAAACTTATCAAATACAATACTTTGAATTGATTGGTTTATATCGTTACGATTAAGATTTACACGTACAAATTTTAAGTTTTCCGGATTTTTTCTCTGTTCTTCTTCGGTCAAAACGTAAAGGCCACCATTATGATGGGCCCCAAACCAGAGATTGTTGTATCTATCCTTTGCGATACAATTAAAGAACTCAGTTTCTAATCCATGAGTGTGCAGATATGTATAAACCAATCTAGTATCACGATCAATGGTATAAATGCAAAATAATCCTCCGTTTTCAGTGGCAATCCAAACATTCCCTAACACATCGGTCTGAAAATCAAAAACGTTTGGATTATCCACGCCTATTGTTTCGTTGATGGGGCTTATGTATTTACCATCATACAAAAAAGCACCTCCACCCCAGGTACCTATCCATAGGTTTTGCTTCTCATCTAAAAAGGTGGAAACTACGTTAAGGTCGGTTAGTCCATCATCCGATAAAAATCGGGTTATAATTCCATTACTAACTTTCATAACACCGGCTTTCCATCCACCAAGCCATAATTCATTATTATTATTGACTGATGTTAATGTAAGAATAATATCGCTGGTTAAGCCTCCTTTGTTGGTATAATATTCCACTTTATGCTTTTTATAGCGTATAAGGCCATCGGTTTCGGTTCCAAACCAGAGATTGCCTGATTTGTCTTCTGTAATTGCAAATACCAAAGAATTTTTAAATCCGAGTTCTTCGGTGTAATGTCGGAAAGAGTATAGATTAAGTAAATTTAGCCCTCCTCCCCTTGTTCCGGCAGCAATGCTTCCACCATCAATTTTAAACACTACAGAAATATCGCGGTGGCTTAAACCGTTGTCTGGAGAAAAGTGTGTAATAACGGAATCTTTTACATAAAAAATACCATTGTTGGAAGTAGCTAAATACGGATATCCGTTTTCATCAATAGCTATGTCTTTAAATCGAACTCGTTCACCAACTGGGAGTTTATAAACATATAGGGTATCGTTTTTAATTCGTGCATAATGCTCTGTATGAAAAACTAACCAAAGGGTATTGTTTTTTTTATCAAAATTGATTTTCAAAACGTTGTCTGAGATAGGTAATTTTTGCAGCGAAAAATAGGTGAAACTATTCCCGTTGAAGGAACAGAATTTTCCACCCCACGTTCCAAGCCATAGATTGCCATTTGCGTCGGATGCAATAGAGCGAAGTGATGAATTTCGTAATCCCTCGTTTTGTCCGTAAACAATAACTGAGTTTTCTTTAATGCAACATAAGCCATTACCAGTTGCAAGCCAGATTGCTCCTTCGGAATCTTCATAAATATCGTAAATGGTGTTGTCGGGTAATCCTTGATTCTTTGTATATCGATAAAACAGATTTCCATTGTAAAAAACGGCACCTTCCTCAAAACTACCAAACCAATAATCTCCCTTTCTGGTTTGAATAACAGAACGCACCGATTTTAAAGGGAACCCGCTTTTCGGAGAAAAATGCTGCATAATAGAACCATTATATCGAACCACTCCCTCATCGTTCAATCCAAGCCAAAGAGCTCCGCTTTGATCCTTAAACGCACACAGCACATACGAAGACGGAAACCCTTGTTCCACGTCTAAAAACCGGATGTCGAACAGCGAATAATCTCTTTTTTGTGGTTTTATTGTTTTTACAGCGGGGATTTGGGGTTTAATGGCAACTGGATTAAAAATTGTATCGTTACCAAATACAGCAAAGTTTAGATTCTCCGGGTAAATATAAACTCTTGGCAAATAAACTGTTCCTTTTCCAGGTTCAACTGTTTCACGAAGGTTGGTTAATGGTACAACAAATGACGGTTTGGGAGTTGGATAGAAAAATTTCGTTTCAGTGTCTTTGCCATTTTCTGCTACCAATGGATAAGTTTTCCCTTTTGCTAAAGTCTTTGGCAATTGCGATATTCGAAAGCGGCTATCTTCGGAACTGCTTCCCAGTAGTTGCGCCCCGAAAATTATCCGAAAAAACAAAGGGCATAATAAAAAACTTATAACAACTTTCGAACCCATTACCAACCCTTTTCACAAAGATACATAAATGTACGCATAATTCATAATCTGTTTTTCTTTTTTTTCATATGGATGAAAAATATATTTTTTAAACAATTATTATATTTGCAATGCTATGAATGAAGGGGAATTTCGAACCATAAAGTCTCCATCGCAAGGTGTATACAAAGAAAAAGGCAGCAAATTTTTAGCGTTTGCTTTTCCTGTATCGTCGGAGTCGGAAGTTAAGGAACATCTGCATCAGCTAAAAAAAAAATATTACGATGCTGAACATCATGTTTATGCCTTCAAAATCGGGACGGAAAAATCTATTGCTCGCTGCAGTGATGACGGAGAACCTTCCAATAGTAGCGGTCCTCCTGTACTGGGACAAATTCAAAGCTACGGACTTACGGGGCTTCTTATTGTAGTGGTACGTTATTTTGGTGGAACTAAATTGGGAGTTCCCGGATTAATAAACGCTTACCGCACTGCAGCTGCTAATGCGATACTAAACGCTGAAATTTTTACCCTAAAAGAAACCACTGGCTTAACTCTACGTTTTTCCTATCAACATTTGGGGGAAGTTATGCGAATTATTAAAGACGAGGAGCTGGAAATCATTTATCAGGAGATGCTTACCGATTGTGTGTTAAAGCTGAAAATTCCCAAATCCGATTTTCAACGAATTTCATCACGGTTGGAAAAAATCTACGGTGTTGAACTTTCGGAAGGATAGTAAACATTGGCCTCATAAAACGTGCAGTTTTTCACTAACCACCTGCCCATTTATAATTTTTAGCAAAAGAAGAAAAAACACATACTCAGTTTTCAGCCAGATTCTGGAAATAATCGCAAATGGTGGTTAATCCACATTGGGAACAATTAGGTTTTCGCGCCTTGCAAACATAACGGCCATGCAGAATTAACCAGTGATGTGCTTTGTGCAATATATTTCCATCAAAAATCTGAACTAATTGTTTTTCAGCCTGTAGGGGATTCTTGGCACCATTAGTTAAACCAATTCTTGCAGCAACACGAAAAACATGAGTATCAACAGGCATTGCTGGTTGCTGATATAAGACTGAAACAACAACGTTGGCCGTTTTACGTCCAACCCCCGGCAGCAACTGAAGTTCATCAACCGTCTGTGGGACTACTCCGTTGAATTTGGAAACAACCATCCGGGCAATCTCACTAATATAGCGAGCTTTAGAATTGGGGTACGAACAGCTTTTTATCTCCTCGTAAATTTCTTCTATGGTTGCGCTCGACATTTTATAAACATCGGGAAACCGTGTAAAAAGCTTCTTGGTAATTGTATTAACACGCTTGTCGGTGCATTGTGCCGACAGTACAACAGCCACCAACAATTGAAAGGGGGTTTGATATGTTAGTTCTGTGCTGGGTTCCGGTAAGGTTCGAGTAAAGTATTGTACAAAGAATTCTGCTTTTTGCTTTGGATTCATCAATCGCTAATCATGGTTAAAAATTCGTCTTCTGAAATTATAGGAATGTTGAGTTCACGCGCCTTTACCAATTTTCTCTCTCCGGCATTTTCGCCGACAATGATAAAATCGGTTTGTTTACTTACAGTCGTAACGGGAATTCCTCCATATTTTTCAATGGTTTCTTTTATCTCCTCGCGGCTGTATCGTTGCAGTTTCCCGGTTGCTAAAATTCGCTTCCCTTGAAGTTTATTCATAACTGGGGATATTTGTTCAATTTGGGTTTTTATTCCCAACGCAATTAACTGTTCAACCATGTTTTTGTTTTTCGGATTAGAAAAAAACTGCCGAATACTGTTGGCAATTTGAGGTCCCACATCGGGAATGGCCAACAATTCCTCTTCCGAGGCGTTCATGATTTTTTCCAACGAACCCAAATTCCGGGCAATGGTTTTTGCCACAGTTTCACCCACATGTTTTATGCCCAAAGCAAACAACACCCGCTCAAACGGTGTTTGCTTCGACTGTTCGATGGCATTTACAATATTCGAGGCAGATTTTTCTCCTAAACGCTCCAAACGAGAGAGTTGAGCAACCGTTAACCGATAAAAATCAGCCGGTGAATTTACCAAACCTTGATGGTAAAGCATGGCAATGGTTTCTTCGCCTAACGATTCAATATTCATGGCTTTTCTGGAAGTGAAGTGAATCAGCTTGCCAATAATTTGTGGCGGACAACCATCCTCGTTTGGACAAATTATAGCAGCCTCCCCCTCGTTTTGGGATAAGAAACTATTGCACTCAGGACAGGTTTTAGGAAAAACAACCGCCGGTGCATCGTCATGCCGTTTTGAAACATCCACTCCAACAATTTTGGGAATTATTTCACCTCCTTTCTCTACCATCACAGTATCGCCCAAATGAAGATTTAAATTTCGTATAAAGTCGTAATTATGAAGCGAAGCTCTTTTTACGTTAGTTCCCGCCAAAAATACAGGAGCCAAATTAGCTACCGGAGTAACCACACCGGTTCGGCCAACCTGAAAATCGACCGATAACAAAACGGTTTGAACCGACTCAGGCTTATATTTGAACGCTACTGCCCATCGGGGCGATTTGGCTGTAAATCCAAGCTCTTTTTGAACTCGGAAGCTATCTACCTTTACCACTATGCCGTCGATATCGTAGGGTAATTCATCGCGTTGAGTTTCCCAATAATTGATGTAATCGATAATCTCATCAATCGATTCTACCTTTGCAGTATAGGGCGAAATTTTAAATCCCCACGAACGAGCTCGATTGATAGTTTCAAAATGAGAATCCGACAAATCAGTATCAGCCAAAAGATAGTAAAAGTAACCGTCGAGTGAACGTTTGGCCACTTCTCGGGAATCGAGAATCTTTAAACTCCCTGCAGCTGCATTTCTGGGGTTGGCAAATTCTTTTTCGCCATTCTGGATTCGCTGCTGATTCAAAACCTCAAAAACCCTACGAGGCATAAAAATCTCACCACGAATTTCAAAATGCTCGGGATAACCTGTTCCGATTAGTTTTAATGGAATGGAACGTATGGTTTTTACATTCAGTGTTACATCGTCGCCCCGCTGACCATCGCCTCTGGTTAGTGCTCTAATCATGGTTCCGTTACGATACTCGATACTTATAGAGACACCGTCGAATTTGTGTTCGCAAACGTACGATGCATTTGGCCCAGCTATTTCTCTTACTTTACGGTCGAAATCCATCAATTCTTCAACACTGTAGGCATTCGATAAGGAAAGCATCGGGTATCGATGATCAGCCTGTTGGAACTGGTCGGAAACATCGCTACCAACTCTTTGCGTTGGAGAATTGGGGTCGTATTCCTCCGGATATTTTTTTTCCAGCATTTCCAATTCCCGTAACAGCATATCGTAATGATAGTCTGATATTTCTGGTTGATTTACTACATAATACAAGTAATTGTGCCGATGCAACTCCTGACGCAACCATTTGATACGCTCTAATTCAGTTGTTGACATAATTTTTCACATTTTTATTGTTTCATCAAAAGTATGGGATTTGGTTCAATTTCCCAAGTTACAATCCGAACAGGGAGGTGTTCGTAAATGAACACATGATTTTACGTACATTTATTGTAATACGTTGATAATTAACACTTATGCAATTTTGGCACAATGTGTGATTTTCCTTAGCTGTATGTTTCAATTGCCCAACAACTTTTGAACAATTTAGCTGACTTTTTCAACAGAGCTGCAACACCTGTTCCCTGTCCCTCCCTATAACGTTGCAGCTCTCTTTTTTACTACATTTTGAAGGATGCAATCGAATGATTGGTAATTTTGATAAACCGTCTTAAAAATAGCGTTACTGCAACGGCTAACGATATAGCTAATTCTCCCCACATACCTTGGTAGGAAGACGCTACAAAGTTAGCCAATTCAAACAGCCATTTCACAACAATCAAACAAAAAGAAAAATTTGTTTCTTCTAAAAAACAGCAAGTTCATTCTGGTAAATAATTTTTTATTGAACAATTTGAAGCACTCGATGTTTATTCAAAAAAAACAGCAATGGTATCATTCGTTTCTTTTCTTCTGGCTTTCAGTCTATTGTTTTCACCAGGCTCTGTGGGCAAAAGTATCAAAGTTGTTGATTTCAAAGATTTTGAAAAGCTTCTTTCTAAGAAAAACGATACGTTATACGTAATAAATTTCTGGGCTACGTGGTGCAGTCCTTGTGTGGAGGAGTTACCTTACTTCCTTGCAGCACATCAAAAATACAGTAAAAACAAATTTAGGTTGATTCTTGTTAGCCTGGATTTTGAAAACCAACTAAACAGCCGTTTACTTCCTTTCGTGCATAAAAACAACATTAGCTGTGAAGTTTTGCTCCTTCGACAAGACCGTTCCCACGTTTGGATTCCTAAGGTGAATAAAAATTGGTCGGGCTCTATACCAGCTACACTGTTTATCTCCAATGGTAAACACACATTCCACGAGGGGCAACTATCTAAAGAACAATTAACAAACTACATTAACAAATTAAAAACCTGGTAACTATGAAAACATTGAAATTATTGGTGCTTATTCTAAGCCTCAGTAGCCTCACCGCTCTTGGTCAAGGGTACAAAATTGGCGACATTGCTGAAGATTTTTCGTTGAAAAATGTCGACGGGAAAATGGTTTCCATGGCAAACTATCCCGATGCTAAAGGGTTTATCATTATATTTACCTGTAACCATTGCCCTTACAGCATTGCTTATGAAGATAGAATAATAGCTCTTGACAACGAATTTCGCCCCAAAGGATACCCGGTTATAGCCATCAACCCTAACGACCCAGAAGTAGAACCTCGGGATAGCTACGAAAAGATGCAAGAAAGGGCCGCCGAAAAGAAATTCCCGTTTCCTTACTTATTCGATGAAGGACAAAAAGTTTACCCGAAATACGGAGCAACACGAACGCCCCATGTCTACGTCGTAGCACGGGAAAAAGGAACTCTCAGGGTAAAATACATCGGTGCCATTGACGACAATAGCAACAACCCCGATAAGGTTAGGCAGCCCTTTGTGAAAGATGCCGTTAACGCTTTAATAGCAGGTAAAAAAGTTCCTGTAGCTGAAACCAAAGCCATTGGCTGCACCATCAAAAAGAAAAAATAACCCAATAAAAAATTAAAAAACGGTAAAGCATGTAATGTTTTACCGTTTTTTTGTATTTTTGCGGTCGACAAAAGGTTCCGTAGCTCAGCTGGATAGAGCAACAGCCTTCTAAGCTGTGGGTCGCAGGTTCGAATCCTGCCGGAATCACATCGCAATTCCAGAAACTCCCTTCTTAATACCACAAGTTGGGAGTTTTTTTTCTAACCCACTTACGCAA
>CALJOM010000006.1 GCA_937981765.1 uncultured Bacteroidales bacterium | reverse complement strand
CATGAATGCCAACAAAACCATTACCGGCACATTCATACAACAGTTCACACTTACACTTAACAAAGTGGGTAACGGGACACTCAAAGTGAACGGCGCTGAATATACCGCACCATTGACATTCGACATCGGTACCGTTGTAGCTCTCGAAGCTCTACCTGCCTCCGGCTGGCGTTTCGATAACTGGAGCGGTGATATAAACTCAACCAATACCACAGTAACCCTTACCATGAACAACAACCGGTTTGTAACGGCAACGTTCATCCAACAATTTACGTTATCGCTTACTAAGGTTGGACAAGGGACCATAACTATAAACGGAACTGTTTACACCACCCCCGTAACCGTTGATGTGAATACCGAACTAACTCTAGCCGCCACCCCACAAACCTCATGGATATTCCAGGGATGGAGCGGAGATATAGTTTCAACAAACGCAACTATTACGGTTACCATGAATGCAGACAAAACCATTACAGCAACCTTTATCCAGCAGTTCACCCTAA
Organism: uncultured Bacteroidales bacterium; assembly: GCA_937981765.1. Taxonomy (GTDB): domain Bacteria; phylum Bacteroidota; class Bacteroidia; order Bacteroidales; family Salinivirgaceae; genus JAAYQU01. Next base: position 249,530 of record CALJOM010000006.1, on the reverse strand, counting down.
CTTTACAAACCAGTGGACAAGGTTCAGTTCTGGTAAATGGCGTTGCATATTCAGCTCCCCAAACCTACAATGCAGGCACACAAATAATCCTCCAGGCAGTTCCCAACTCCGGTTGGATATTCAATAACTGGACAGGCGATATTACCGGAAATCAGTCTATAGTTACTGTAACAATGAATCAAAACATCACAGCAACTGCCAATTTTGCACAATTCTTCACCTTAACCTTATCAACACAAGGAGAAGGGAATATTCTGGTAAATGGCAATGACTACAACGGCCCAGTTCAGATTGTTGAAAACAGCCAGGTAACCATTGAAGCTGTGGCAACTACCGGATGGCACTTCACCGGTTGGAGCGGCGATGAAAGCTCAACGCAAAACCCCTTTACCTTCACAATGAACAGCAATAAGAGCATCGCGGCTAACTTCCAGATTAATACCTACAATCTTACCATTAACACCCAAGGAAATGGTATTGTAAAAGTTAACGATGTGCTGTATACGGCCCCATTGCAGTTCAACTACGGATCAACAGTTCTTATTGAAGCTTTCCCGGCCAGCAATTGGGTATTCAACGGTTGGACAGGAGATGTTACGAGCAGCGAAACCACTTTAACTCTGACCATAGATCAGAATTTTGAAATCACGGCCAATTTTGCACTACACCAATACTTGTTGACGATTGATATAGTTGGAGCAGGAAGTGTTCTGGTAAACGGCACCAACTACACTCAACCCATGCTGCTTGATGCAGGACAAACCGTTCAACTACAGGCAATTCCGGAAACTAACTATCGTTTTGGCGGATATAGCGGCAATATTCAATCCTCCAACACCGTAGAAACCTTCACAATGGATGGAGATAAAAACATTACCGCAACCTTCATTCGTCAATACACTGTAACCGTGGATATTCAGGGGCAAGGAACGGTAAAAGTTAACAATCAACTTTATACCACTCCAATAGTTCTTGATGCCAACAGCAGTGTAGTATTTGAAGCTATTGCGGCCAATGGCTGGCAGTTCAACCAGTGGCAAGGCGATATACAAGGCAACGCATCAACATTAACAGAAACCCTTACAAGTGACCTTAACGTGATAGCACAATTCACACCGATTGTTGGTGTCGACAATCTTAGCGAACAAATTATGGTTACACCTAACCCATTTGTATCGTCAATCAAGATCAAAAATGCAACACGAGTAACCCGTGCCGTCCTCACCAACGTCGATGGTAAAGTATTCTACGACCAAAAAGTAGAATCCAACGCTGAACATACTCTCGAACCCGGGACCCTCGGTCACGGCATGTATTTCTTACGACTCTATCTAACTACCGGAGAAATACTAAATATGCCGCTGATTCGCATTGAATAAAGCTCCTACAATTTTCACAAAACAAGAGACCCCTTTGGGATCTCTTGTTTTTTACAGCGGATTCCAGCTTTGATGGGGAAGGTGAAATAAAAAACCTTTCTATAACTTCTGATGTGCCTAGAAAGGCAATTAACGTTAGTCATTAAAAATATCTATGCAAAAAATTTCTACTGATAGCTTTTGAGCTTAAAGAAAAAAATTGTAAATCCACTTTGCCATAATATCTAGCAAAAACAAAATACTAAATGAGTCAAATTTATAGACAAAATTCCCGATTCATAAAAGCCCTCCCTTTAGAATATTCTCAAACAATAAAAAGTGGAAGCCAGATCCCACTATAAAAAACGGGAAGCAAATCCTAAAATCCAAATTAATAGAAAAGCTAAAAAACAAAAAATCATGAAAACGCTACAAAACTATTTTTTGCAACAGTACTTGCACTTTTGAGCTTTAAGCAAGGGTTGCACAAAAAAAGGATTTCAGTAAAGAACTTAAAAAAGATATAGCCACCATTGAAGCTGGGAAATACAAAGCCCGAGATTCCATGCTTTGCCAATTCCATAATGGCAATACTGCCCAAAGTATGATTTCAGCCTCATGCCCAATTGACCTCATGAGCCATGACAATTTTATATCAATATTTTCTGTTTACAGATTTTTACTTACCATGGAAATATTTAACCCGGCAAGGTTAAAAATTCCAACCATAAAAGACCTGGATGAACGAATTGGCGATTCAGATATTTTAACTATTATTTATGAACCAAAGCTGGAAGCAAATTCAGACAATAACCAATCTTGGAAGAGATAGTATCATCTTAAAAGAGGAGAATATTTTCCAGGATTAATCCCCATAACGTAATTTTCCGAAGATTTAGGATTCTAAATCTCGGAAAACTTCTTAATATTGCAAACGAATTTTACTTGACTTAAAAACAACCAATTGTACCCCACCGATTCATCAAAGAGTAATCGATTATTAATAGTAGCTTCGCACAACCTTAAAACTATAAATCATTGAAAAACTCAAAAAAAATGCGCACCTCATTTCTAACATTTCTATTAATCACCCAAGCTGCAATGGTCAATTACGGCCAGCAACGTGCAATGACATTTCAAGAGGCAGAAGACCTGGGAATACAAATTTCATACTTGGACAGCATTTACAAGAGTGCTGTCAATGTCGACACCTCGCGGGCTGTATTCCAATCAATGCATGAGCAGCAAATGGTAGGAAGGGCTTATTTTAATTTGCTTCAATCCCTCGGACAATACCTTAACACAAACAACTTCTATTGGGAAAAGCCAACTCGATGTTTTAACCGAATTTATTTTAACGCCGATGGTACCATCGACTATTTTCTTTATAATTTTACAGGAAAATCGCTCGAAGAAGTGCCATCCGACAGCCTTCAAATAGCATTTAAACAGTTATTGAATGAATTTATTAAAAGCTACCAATTCGAAATGAAAGCTACCACCAAGTTCTCCCAATGCGCCCCCGCAATCTATCTACCTAAAAAAGAAAATAATAAAAAATAGACATAAACTCCCATTTTCAAACCTAAATTAATGAACCAACGCAAATTCCGGAAAGCTCTCAAACGATTACTTAACTTGCCTAAGGGGAAATATTTCTTACTATACGCCATAAATAAAATCCGACATTTATGGCTAAAACACACTAAATCCACTTCGGTAGCACATCCCTTCACCATAATGCTCGAACTCACCAACCACTGTAACCTTGCATGCACCACATGTGCCCGTGAGTATAAATACGGTAAAGAAATGGATAAGGGAAACATGGACATCGAAAAGGCCAAAAAGATTATCGATGAAGTTTGGCCCTACCTCGATTCTATTGGACTTACTGGTATGGGAGAAACATTTCTCTATAAAGAGCTAGGAGAAATTGTAGACTATATTCGCAACAAAAACAAAGGAATCATAATATCGGTATCCACCAATGCAGTAGCTCCTGATTTTATTAATAAATTTAAAAATTTAATTGGAAAAATTGACACCATACAAATATCTATCGATGGGTTAAATGAGGTATATGAAAGTATTCGCGGAAAAGCCAACTTTAACACGCTTGACAAAAATTTACGCACTCTTGTATCAATGGCAAAAAATTCTACCACCGATGTAATGTTGAATATGGTTGTTACCAAGGAAAACTACCATCATATGCCACTACTGATCAAATACGCTAAGGAATTAAACATAAAATATGTGGATTTTACCATGTTCAATCTTGCTGCCGTTACCAATATCGAACCAACATACTACTCTTTTTACCAATCGGAGAATTTTAGGAAAGTGCTCAATGAGCTGGAACAAACTATACAAAACTCTCCTGAAGTTTTTGTTAACCAACGCAATTTTAAAACCGACAAAAGTTTCAGAAAATGCCCCTTCCCGTGGACACACTTCTACATTTGTTGGAATGGATATGTGCCCCCCTGTTGTGCAAAACCATTTCCCAAAGAATTACATTTCGGAAATGTATTTGAATCAACTGTAATGGAGGTTTTAAACTCAGGGAAATTTAAAGAATTTCGCAATCTATGGTATAAAAACACCCCACCTAGCTTTTGCAAAAAATGCCATTTTATAACTTAAAAAACATGCCTTTTATTATTTTGAAACTAATGAATTTAACCCATTCTATTACAAAAAGAATAAATATTTTACGGCCAACCAAAATAACAAAACTAAAATTTGACGGCTTAACATTAAAAAAATCTACACACTCCATTAAATATAAGCTGAAAAGAATTTATCCCCTAAATAGTCAAGCTTTTAACAAAACATTAACATCTCCTCTAATTCTCCAATTAAATTAATTATTTAATTTCGGTTACCTAATTTTTAATTTTAAAGCCATGAAAAAATTCTATCTTTTGTTAACCACTTTGTTAACATTTTTTGCTTTTTTTGCAAAATCTCAACCGGGAGCAATAGACCAAACGTTTAACCCCCAAGACATTGGTTATGGTAGCGGCGATGGGGTTAGTGGTTATGTTTTTGCAACAGCCATTCAATCCGATGGAAAAATCTTAATCGGAGGTGATATAACAAAATATAACAATATCACAGTGGGAAATTTAGTTCGGCTTAATCCAGATGGAAGCCCCGATATTATTTTCAATAACACGGTCTCTACAAACCACCTCACCTTATTTATGACATAGCAATCCAACCCGATGGTAAAATAATTATTGTAGGGGAATTTACTCTTTGCAACTATTCAAACAGCCCCAGAATTGCCCGTTTGAATTCAAATGGCACTTTGGATTATAGCTTCGATGTGGGTACAGGAGCTAACAATGTAATTTATACAGTACTAATTCTCTCGGATGGGAAAATCCTTATAGGAGGCGACTTTACTTCCTTTAACGGCACTTCTGTATCAAGGTTTGCTCGCTTAAATTCTGATGGGTCACTGGACAATAGTTTAAATATTGGCACAGGATTCAATTATGCTGTAAAAGCATTAGCCATAAACAGAACTGGCAAGTACATTGTTGGAGGAGATTTCACCAATTACAATGGCACAAATCGTAACGCTATTGTAACCCTGGAACCTAATGGTACTCCGTTAATGATTCAAATCAACGGATTTTCCCCGGGTACTAGAATTAGTTCCATTTTTGTAACATTGAACAATAACGTTTTAATTGGAGGTTACTTTAACACCTATGGGGGTACTACTGTAAATGGATTAGTTCGCGTTACTATGTTAGGAACCATCGACAAAACATTTGCACCAAAGTTACCACCTGGCACTACAATTTATAAAGTAATTCACCATCTAAGTCAAAACAGAATTTATATCTGTGGTGAGAATATCTCCAATGTCAGAATTTTTGCTAGACTTCAGCCAAATGGGAGTTTAGATAACGAATTCAATATTGGTTCTGGATTCTCAGGAATAGTGAGAAACTTTATCATTCAATCCGATAACAAAATTGTGGTAAGTGGCTACTTTTGGGAATTCAATTCATTTACAGTTAATGCTATAACCCGCCTAAATCCTGACGGATCCCGCGATACTACTTTCAATAAGCAAACTGGAGCTAATAAAAAAATTAAGGCGCTAAAAATAACATCCGATAAAAAAATTTACATTGGAGGATTTTTTTATCAATATAACGGAATAAACACAGGAGCATTGATCCGGCTCAATCAAGATGGAACCCAAGATACATCTTTTACCCCTGTTATTTATCCATATGTTACAACGTTTGCCATTCAGCCCGATCAGAAAGTTTTAGTGGCAACTTCTTCAAAAGAATTAAAACGATATAATCCTTCTGGGTCATTGGATAATTCCTTTCAAGGTGCAACTTTTGACAACCACGTAAATGCTCTCTGTATTTTAAATGATAAAATATTAGCCGTTGGCTTATTTACTTCCTTAAATGGTATATCTTCGAATAGAATTATAAAACTAAATTCTAATGGCACTATAGATTTAACGTTTAATCCGGGATCCGGAGCAAACAATAATATTCTTGCCATACTCCCTGATGCATCTGGAAAGGTGATTATTGCGGGAGCGTTCACCCAATACGATGGCAATACAGCCAACCGGCTTGCCAAAATAAATAGTGACGGAAGTTTCGACAACACGTTTAACATTGGTTCCGGAGCAAATGACACCATTTTCTGTATTGCTATACAAAACGATGGGAAAATACTTGCGGGGGGTAGCTTTACAACATGGAACGGCACTACCAAAAACCGCATTGTGCGCCTAAATAGTGATGGAACCCTTGACCCCTCGTTTAACATTGGTAGTGGTTTCAACCAAAAAGTTAATAATATTTTGGTGCTAGACGATGGGTTTATCCTTGTTAGCGGAACATTTACCGCTTACAATGGCACCTCTAGAAAAAAATTGGCTCTACTTGCCCCCAATGGCATGATTTCCCCTTATTTTAATTCTGAGTATGGCCCTAATGGTTTAATTTATACCATGGAAAAGCAAAGCCTCAACAAAATTATACTTGGAGGAGATTTTACAGCCTACCATAACATCGGAAGAAACCGTATTGCTCGTATTTTAAATTGCTATCATAGCTCTAATGAAATTTCTGTAACCGCATGTAAAAATTACACGGCACCGGACGGACAAGTGTATACAGAATCTGGAACCTACATTGCCACTATTCCCAATGCAACCGGTTGCGACAGTGTCATTACCATAAATCTAACCATTGAAACTATTTCCTACACTATAGGGTTAAATGGAAATGTTATCGAGGTGACCCCAAGTAATTTATCCTACCAGTGGTTAAATTGTGAAACAAATGAAGTTATTCTTGGAGAAAACAGCTCAATCTTCACCCCCACCGCTAATGGAAGCTATGCAGCCATTATCTCTAATGGTGTCTGCACCGACACTACCAACTGCGTAGGCATTACGTTTTTAAACAACTCAACGCCCGATATTCCACGCTTTACGGTATATCCAAACCCAGCACACCATTCTTTAATAATTAATGGCGTTGAGCTCGTTTCTAGAACACGCTACGAAATAATAACTATTACCGGAGCAATTGTAGACCACGGCGACTTAAACACTCCAACTATCTCTATCAACAAACTACCCGACGGCATCTATTACCTAAAAATCTGTACTAACCAAACAACGCATCTCATTAAATTTGTTAAGTTGAGGTAACCCCTTAGATAAATCATTTTACGTAAAAGCTGCTCTTACCGGGCAGCTTTTTTACTTTATTTCAAAAGGGGAATTAACCAAATCTGAACAAAAGGGCGAAAATAAATCCGCAATAAAAAACAAGCCGGAAAGCTAAAAGAGCTTTCCGGCGTTCTGTCGGGGTGGCAGGATTCGAACCTACGACCCCCTGCTCCCAAAGCAGGTGCGCTAGCCAGCTGCGCTACACCCCGAAAAACCTGCGGAGAGAGGGGGATTCGAACCCCCGGTACGGTATCCCGTACGGCAGTTTAGCAAACTGCTGGTTTAAGCCACTCACCCATCTCTCCCAATGGGTGTGCAAATGTAACACTTCTTTTTGGTTATCCCAAAAATATGGGCCGAAATTTGAAATGTTTTTGCATTAACATTTGTCTAAACCCATGATTGCAGGCACGTTACCCAACATTTTTCATCGTTAATTGAATACGTTCTCTCTCTCTATCGATGGACAAGACCTTGACTTTTACGGTTTGATGCAATTTAACTACTTCAGCGGGATTTTGAACATATTGATTGCTGAGTTGGCTGATATGCACTAAGCCATTTTGCTTTATACCAATGTCTACAAAAACACCGAAATTGGTTATGTTGGTAACAATCCCATGGATTATCATACCTTCTCGTAAATCATCTATGGATTGAATAGTTTCATCGAATTGGAAGGATCTTATTGGCCCACGAGGATCGCGCCCTGGTTTTTTCAACTCCTCCAGAATGTCGCGAATGGTGAATTCCCCACATGTTGGAGAAATATATTCGGACGGATTAATTTTATTAATTAATTCAAAATTCCCAATTAGAGCAGATAACTCTACACCTAAATTTTCAGCTATTTTCTCAACCACAGCGTAATTTTCAGGATGAACGGCAGAATTGTCGAGCGGATTGGGAGAATCGGGAATACGTAGAAACCCTGCACTTTGCTCAAATGCTTTATCACCAAGTCGGGCAACTTTCAACAAATCTTTTCGCTGTATAAACGCTCCGTTTTTCTTTCGATATTCCACAATATTTTTTGCCAACACAGGGCCTAAGCCTGAAACGTAGGATAACAACTGAACTGAAGCTGTATTTACGTTAACTCCTACCCGGTTAACGCAACTTATCACCACATTGTCAAGCTCTTCCTTTAATTTGGTTTGATTCACATCGTGCTGATATTGTCCAACACCAATAGATTTTGGATCGATTTTTATGAGTTCGGCCAAAGGGTCGGCTAATCGACGTGCAATGGAAACGGCCCCCCGAACTGTTACATCGTATTCGGGGAACTCTTCGCGGGCTGTCTTGGATGCCGAATAAATTGAAGCACCGCTTTCATCCACGACATACACCTTAACATCACGGCGGAATTTTAATCCTGAAATAAACCGCTCGGTTTCTCGGCTGGCAGTTCCATTTCCAATGGCTATTAATTCAATGTTGTACATCTCGATTAGCGTGTGTATTTTTCGTGCCGAGGCTATGTGCTCCATTTTAGGTTCGTGGGGATAAATAGTCTCGTGGTGAACCATATTGCCCAGCTCATCGATGCAAACAACCTTACATCCGGTTCGAAATCCAGGGTCGATGCCCATAATGCGTTTTTGTCCGGCAGGGGGCATCATGAGCAGTTGACGTAGGTTTTCGGCGAAGACTCTAATGGCTTCTTTTTCTGCTATTTCACGGTAATGATTTATGGTTTCTGTTTCCATGGAAGGATGCAAAAGCCGCTTACATGAGTCGGTAATTGCCTTTTCCACTTCACGCGCACATTCATTATTGGATTTAACATATCGCCGGGCAGCCATTTGAAAGAGTTCATCAAAATCAACCTCTACGGTTACTCGCAACATTTCCTCTCTTTCTCCCCGAAGCATTGCCATTAGCCTATGAGCCTTGCAGTGCTTGATTGGTTCGATGAAATCGAAATAATCACGATACGTTTGTGCTTGTTTTTCCTTACCTTTAACAAGTTTGGAGTGTATAATTGCGGTTCGAATATAGAAGCGGCGCACAACGTCGCGAAGAGCTGCGTCTTCGCTTACCATTTCGGCAATTATATCGCGCGCTCCCGCTAGTGCTTCCTCTACGGATGCAACCTTATCGCCGACAAAACGGGAAGCAAGATGCTCTGGATTATCTGTAGGTTGCTTAAGAATAATTTTCGCCAAAGGCTCCAGTCCTTTTCCCTTGGCAATAGTAGCCCTGGTACGTTTCTTAGGTTTATAAGGTAGATATAAATCCTCCAAAATGGTTGGATTTACCTCATTTTCAATTTTTTGTTTAAGTTCGTCAGTCAAAGCACCCTGTTCCTCAATGGTTTTCAAAATAGTTTCTTTTCGAAGCTCTAGCTCATAGTATCGTTTCAGTTGATTCTCAATTTCGAAAAGCACCATTTCGTCAAGGTTACCGGTTCGCTCTTTTCTGTAGCGACTTATGAACGGAACTGTATTACCTTCTTCCATTAACGAAATGGCTGCTTCGATACTCTTTTGTGGAACATTCAGGATTTTGCTCAAATGTTCAAGATAATAGGTCTTCATATCAAAGTACTGTGTCTTAAGGTTCCTAACAGGTGCCTCATGGTTTTACGCAAAAGCATGGGTTTAATTCACTTTGCAAAGGTAATAATATGGAATCTTATTTGCATAATAGCCTGGGTTTGGTGAAAAAAAATCGCTAAATTGGCAGAATAAAAGTTCAAAATAATACAAAAACAGGTATACAGAATGCTATTTTACAGCAACAAAAATACAATTGTAGCAAATGTTGGGGATGTTAAAATTGGAGGAGATCACCCATTAGTTATACAAAGTATGTGCAATACACCTCCCGAAAATCCACTACAAGGTTTTGAGCAAGCCAAACAACTGGCATTGGCCGGGGCCCAACTGGTTCGGTTCACGGTTCGAAACAAATCGGATGTTGAAGTAATCCGCATAATTAAAAATAAACTGCGTAGCGAGAATATATTCACGCCTTTGGTAGCCGATGTGCATTTTAATCCGAATATTGCACTTATGGCAGCGGAGATAGTAGAAAAGGTACGCATAAATCCGGGCAATTTTCTTTGGAAACGAGCCAACGTTGAAAACCCCAAACAATATTCGGAAGACGAGTGGGAACTAGAGCTGCAACAGATTGAAGAGAAGTTTATTCCGCTGCTGAATCTCTGCAAAAAAAACAATACAGCCTTGCGCATCGGGGTTAATCATGGTTCGCTTAGCGAGCGAATCATGTCCCGCTATGGAAACACTCCGGAAGGCATGGTAGAATCGGCCATGGAATTTTTGCGCTTATGCCAAAAGCACTCGTTTTTTAATGTTGTGGTATCGATCAAATCGAGCAATGTACGGATAATGGTAACAACCTGTCGAATGCTTGCCCAAAGCCTCGCCGCAGAAAATATTCCAGTTCCAATGCACCTCGGGGTAACCGAAGCGGGCAATGAATTGGCAGGAAGAGTTCGTTCGGCGGTTGGTATTGGAGTGCTTCTTTTCGATGGCATTGGGAACACCATTCGCGTTTCGCTGACCGAAGATCCTGTTAACGAGATTCCTGCAGCAAAAAAATTAGCCAATTACTGCGCCTCTGCTTCCCGATCGAAAGACACACTCGAAATCAACACCTTTGATATCCATAATTTTTCAATTTATAAATCTTTGGCAGTCGACATCTTTGGTGGGAAAAATCCTCCGTCAGTAATTCTCGATATTCGACATGAAAAGAAATTAACCCTTGAACTGCTTCAACGGTTGGGATACACAAAAGAAGGTACGCAATGGAACGTTGCCCCAACAGCTCCAGATGCAATCTTTGTTGAAAACATTACGATAGAATGTGAACTTCCGCCATCGCTAAAACTGCTTTTCGATCTACAACAATCACGCCCTCCCCACGGCGAAGCCATTCCGGTAGTGAACCGCAACCTATATCTCGATATTTACAGCAAGATACTTCCAATTCCCAAAATGATTGAACTTCAATATTCCGACCTGACAAACAATGAAATTGTAACAAAAATTCAATCCGACCCAAAAGCCATTATAATACTCGACACTTTCGCCGCCGATGGATTTCACGAACAACGCAAAACCGTGCTTAAACTCCTGGAATTGAACATCAGCAACCCTGTAATTTTGCGGCGCCATTACTCCTCCGACGACTTAGAAACATATACCTTACAAGCCTCGGCCGATGTTGGAGGCCTTATGCTCAACGGATTAGGTAACGGAATTTGGCTTACTAATCCCTTTGTTACCGATTACGAATTCCAACGAAGTCTAATGTTTGAAATACTTCAGGCATCACGCTCCAGAATCAGTCAAGCGGAATATATTGCCTGCCCAAGTTGCGGCAGGACTCAGTTTGAAATTGAAAAAGTTCTTGCCGAAATAAAGAAACGAACCAAACATCTCACACACTTGAAAATTGGTGTAATGGGATGTATTGTAAATGGCCCCGGTGAAATGGCCGATGCCGATTACGGATACGTTGGCGCAGCCCCAGGGAAAGTTATGCTATACAAAGGCACCACTATAGTCAGAAAAAATATTCCGGCAGAAGATGCTGTTGATGAACTGATTCAATTAATTAAAAAACATGGCGACTGGAAAGACCAATAAAAAACCTATTTCCCTATGAACAAAAAGACAAAAATTATAGCAACCCTATCGGATCAGCGGTGTGAGCCTGAATTTATCCAACAACTTTATGAAGAAGGCATGAACGTGGTACGGCTCAATTCAGCCCATCTAGATATAGAAAGAGCCAGGGTGGTAATTGAGAATGTACGTAAGGTAAGCGACCGAATCGCCATTCTTATCGACACTAAAGGGCCAGAAATCAGGACCTCTGGCTACGGACAGCCTGTTGAGGTTAAAACGGGCGATTTAGTTCGTTTCTATGGGGATCCCAAAGGCGAATCGGGCGGAAACACTATATTCCTTTCCTATCCCGACATCACCCAAAGCATTCGTGAGGGCAACTTCATTCTTATCGATGACGGGGAGATAGAATTTAGTGTAATTCACAATCATGGGACATACCTTGAGGCTAGGGCCACCAATCCAGGAATTGTAAAATTACGAAAAGGAGTAAACATTCCCAACGTATCGATAGACTTACCAAGCATAACGGCTAAGGATGAAGAATTTATCCGGTTTGCGGCAGAAATGAATATCGATTTTATAGCCCACTCTTTCGTAAGAAGTAAAAACGATATTATCGATTTGAAAAACATATTAAAACGCTATAACAGCTTCATAAAAATTATTGCCAAGATTGAGAACCGTCAAGGAATCGACAACATTGATGAAATTCTTGATCACGCCTACGGCATCATGGTAGCCCGCGGCGATTTGGGAATAGAAATATCTTCTGAAAAAATTCCGGTAGTGCAACGGCAGATTGTAGAGAAATGCGTTGCTAGCAAAAAACCGGTAATTGTAGCCACACAAATGTTGCACACCATGATAGAGCATCCAAGACCCACTAGAGCTGAAGTGAACGATGTAGCCAGTGCAGTAATGCAGAGGGTAGATGCTGTTATGCTAAGTGGTGAAACGGCTGCCGGAAAATACCCGGTAGAATCCGTTAGGACGATGGCCTCTATTTGCCGTGAAATTGAGAGCGAACTTCATGCAAATTTAAACCTAGAACTTGACCGTGTAGAAAGCCCTATAACATCAATACTGGCAAAATCGGCCGTTTTGGCCTCCGAATCGTTCCCCATACAATCCATTGTTATCGACACTCTCACCGGACGAACCGGACGTTATCTTTCTGCCTACCGCCCTAAAAAAGCAATATACGCGCTTTGCTATGATAAAACCGTTATGCGCCAACTAAATCTTACCTATGGAGTTGAACCATTTTATATGGAATCACGGGATTCCCGCGACTCGTTTATTGTTCAAGCTGTAAACTTTTTGCTAAAAAAAAGAAAAATAAACCCAACCGACACCATTGTCATCGTTGGTGGTAGTTTTGGGCCAACCAACGGGGCTACCTTTCTTGAAATTAGCAGCGTAGGGAAATTAATTGAAAACAAGTAGCTATTGCAAAAATAATCCTTGGTAACTATTTTTGCCGTAGAATCCCAAAATTAAACATAACCAGTATTTTTGCCCACTTAATCCCCAACCTTTATGAAGAAAAATATTTTAGCAGCCATTTTTCTCTTAGCATGGATACCATTAACACAAGCTCAAAGAATTGGAACACAAATTGGTGAAATTGCCCCCGAAATAACATTAACAGCTCCAGACGGCACTTTTTTATCGCTTTCCGAATTGCGAGGCAAAGTTGTATTAATTGATTTTTGGGCATCATGGTGTGGCCCATGCCGACGTGAAAACCCTACCATTGTAGCCGCATATACCCAGTTTAAAAATAAAAAGTTCAAATCGGGCAATGGTTTTGAAGTCTTTGGAGTATCGCTCGACCAAAATAAGCAGGCGTGGGTAAATGCCATTCAAGCCGACAATTTAATCTGGAAATACCATGTAAGTGACCTTCAAGGATGGAATTCTTCGACCGGAAGGTTATATGGCGTAAATAGCATACCAGCCAACTTTCTGATTGATAAAGATGGCAAAATTATTGCGCGAAATTTACGAGGACAGCAACTTATTGCTGTTCTGAACAGCCTTGTTATAGAATAATACAAACTAGCTCTCCGTTTCTTAACCATCGGGCTACATAAATTCAAAAAAAACACTGAGCATGATAACCTAACAACAATTTACAGCTTAGAGCTAATAGTTTGGCTGATTATAGACTACACAAATTGCTCTTCCCATTAAAAAGCGTCTTATAAAAAACTGAAGCTGCCCTGATAGAGCAGCTTCAATTTTATTAACTATTCCAAAAGCTATTGCTGATACTCTGAAATTGGAGCACAGGTGCAAACAAGATTCCGGTCGCCATAGCCATTATCAACACGAGCCACAAATGGCCAGAATTTGTTTTCCTTAATCCAATCAAGTGGGAAGGCAGCCTGCTGACGGCTATACTTATGATTCCAATTATCGGAAGTTACCTCAAAAACAGTATGCGGAGCATTGTGTAACACATTGTCTTCCTTATCGGCTTTACCTTCAGCGATTTCTTCCATCTCTTTCTTAATGGATATCATCGCTTCAATAAAGTGATCCAACTCCTGCAGAGATTCACTTTCCGTAGGCTCAACCATTAGAGTATCGGCGACGGGGAAAGAGAGAGTTGGTGCATGGTAGCCATAATCTATCAATCGCTTGGCAATATCGGTTGCATCCACACCGTATTTTTGACGGAATGAACGGCAGTCGAGAATCATTTCATGAGCACAACGGCCGGTTTCTCCGGTATAAAGCACCGGATAATATTCATTCAACCGTGCTGCAATATAATTAGCGTTTAGAATAGCCATTTTGGTTGCTTTGGTCAAACCATCGGCTCCCATCATTTTGATGTAAGCATGAGTAATCGGTAAAACCCCAGCACTTCCATAGGGTGCGGACGACACCGCTTTAAGTCCCCTTTCACCTCCCACTTTTACATAGGGATTAGAAGGCAGGAATGGAGCGAGATGTTTTGCCACTGCAATTGGACCAACACCCGGGCCACCACCTCCGTGCGGAATGGCAAAAGTTTTATGCAGGTTTAGATGACAAACATCCGCACCAATAAATCCGGGAGCGGTTAACCCAACCTGTGCGTTCATATTGGCACCATCCATGTATACCTGTCCACCATTCTGATGAATAATATCCACCATTTCACGAATTTTACTTTCAAAAACACCATGGGTTGATGGATACGTAACCATAAATGCACTGAGGGAATCTCTATTTTGTTCAGCTTTTTGTTTTAAATCATTTAAATCGATATTTCCTTTCTCATCACAGGCCACGACCACTACTCTCATTCCTGCAGAGACAGCACTGGCCGGATTAGTTCCGTGAGCAGATGACGGGATAAGAACAACATCGCGATGTCCTTGTCCAATAGATTTCTGATATGCTCGGATAACCATTAGCCCGGTATATTCACCAGATGCTCCCGAGTTTGGCTGCAAAGAAATAGCATCGAAATGGGTAATGGCTTTTAAATCTTCTTCAATATCGTTAATCAGTTGCTGATAGCCTTCCGTTTGATTCTGAGGAGCAAAGGGATGAATGTTGGCAAATTCTGGCCAAGTAATGGGAAACATGGCTGTGGCTGGATTAAGTTTCATGGTGCAACTTCCCAACGAAATCATTGAATGGTTTAGCGCTATATCACGGCGTTCGAGCATTTTGATATATCGCATCATTTCGGTTTCGGAATGATAACGATTAAAAACTTCTTGTTTTAGAAAATTTTCTTCTCGTAACATCGTTTTGTCAATAACTGGATTACACTCCAGTTTTTGAATGGTCGGTGCACTCATATTGGCAGCCTCTGCCAACACTGCGAGAATATCGTTCAGGTCCTGGAGGGTAGTTGTTTCGTTGAGGCTAATAGTGAATTGCTTATTATCAATGTAATGAAAGTTCATCCAACGAGCTTGTGCTAGGGCTCTGATTTTCCCGGTTTCCACACCCTGAGGAGTTTCGATATGAAGAGTATCAAAAAAATTCTTATTCAGCTGATTATATCCTAATGGAGAAATTTTTCGGTTCAATTCAGCTGTTTTACAATGAATGTCGCAAGCTATACGACGAATTCCCTTAGGCCCGTGAAAAACAACATACATCCCGGCCATAATTGCCAATAGAGCTTGGGCAGTACATATATTTGAAGTTGCACGCTCACGTTTAATGTGTTGTTCCCGCGTTTGCAAGGCCATACGAAGTGCTCGGTTTCCATGGCGGTCTATAGATACACCGATGATACGTCCAGGTATATGACGCTTGAATTCTTCCGTAACAGCAAAATAAGCAGCATGCGGACCACCAAACCCCATAGGTATTCCAAAGCGTTGAGTAGAACCAAGTACTACATCGGCGCCCCAATGTCCGGGGGGGGTTAACATAGTAAGGCTTAAAATATCTGCGGCTACCGCCATTTTTATTCCTTTCTGATGGACTTCCGCTACTAACTTACGATAATCTTTTATCTCTCCGGTTGCGGTAGGGTATTGTAGTAGAAGACCAAAAGTTTTATCGTCAAAATTATTATTGAGCAGATCTGCATATTCAATGACTATGCCAAATCCCTCAGCCTTGGTCTCAAGAACAGCCTTGGTGGTTTCAAAAACATTTTTGTCCACAACAAATTTATTTACCCCTTGCGCTATCTGATTCTTGTCTCGTTTATTGAAAAACATGAGCATGGCTTCCGCAGCAGCTGTTCCCTCATCAAGCAAAGAGGCATTGGCTATAGGTAACCCGGTTAGCTCAACAATAACTGTTTGAAAGTTCAACAAGGCTTCGAGCCTACCTTGGGAAATTTCTGCCTGATATGGTGTGTAGGACGTGTACCATCCAGGATTTTCGAGAATATTACGAAGTATCACCGAAGGCACAATGGTTTCGTAGTATCCCTGACCTATAAACGAACGGAAAATTTTATTCTTTTGGGCTATTTGGCGAACGTATTGAAGATATTCCCATTCGCTCATTTTTTGATGGCGTAATTCTAGTGGTTTTGGCAATCGAATATTTTTTGGAACTGTCTGGTCGATAAGTTCGTCCAGCGATTTTATTCCAACTGTTTTTAGCATATACTCCAAATCATGGTCTCTGGGACCAATGTGACGTGTCTCAAAGGAATTGAATGTGTTCATAGGATATGGTTATTTGATGGTTGAATGTTGATATAGGATTATTTCTTTTCGTTACAAAATTATAAATATCTGTGGTGCATTATTCTGCTGAATGTCATTATTTTTTTGTATGTTTACAATCGGCAAAAAGAACACTAGGCGTTGCAGGTTTTCAATGCACGTAAAGTTTTCACTAAAAGAGTTTTGTTATGAATACACATGTCTTTAAACAGCTAGTCGGGGTTTTTGTTTTTTTTGTAGTTACTCAAGCAGGATTTTGCCAACCAATTGTTATCTGGACAACTGATGGAGACAGTTTAACCGCCTTAAGTGTTAAGATGAGCGAAAACATCAGCGACTCGCTTATTTTTTTTCAAAAAAGTAAAAAGCGCTGGAGTAGATTAGAACAAAAGGAGGTTTTCTCCCTTACCTACCCCGATGGAAGCAGTCAAATACTTTATGTTCCAACAAGAGAGGATGATATTTCCGTTAGTCGGATGACAATGTTTATTTGCGGACACAGCATGGGCTATAAAGGGAAAAAGTCGGCTCCTTTTTTTACCGGATTTGCTGCTGGAATGATTTCAATGGCTTTACCTCCTGACAGACTGTTCCTTGCTCCGATTTTTCCGCTCACCACTACAATTGTTGTGGGAAGGGTTTCTCCATTAAAAATGCCTAACTTTGGTAACGAAGATATGTTGGATGGCTATGTCCAACGGCGCAAAAAACAGAATGTGAAATACTCTCTTTACGGAGGTATTGCCGGTATGACAGTTGGCAGTTTAGCTTCGTTTGTTATATACGGCTGGGGATGGAAATAAAAAAGAGGCGTAAACGCCTCTTTTTTATTTAAAATTGATTCTCAGAATTAATCTCTTCGCCCCATAAAAATCATAATGTAATAGAGCAAGGTTGCCAGCGAGGCAAGTGCTGCCACAACATAGGTATAAGCTGCCCAACGTAATGCTTCTGAGGCTTTGGTGTGAGTGCGAATTGAGCTTATTCCAGCTGAGTTTAGCCATGCTAAGGCTCTCTGACTGGCATCAATTTCTACGGGTAGGGTAATTAATGAAAACAAAGTGGTGGTTGCAAAGAGTATGATTCCAATGAGCAGAATCTGTGGCATGGTTTCAAGGAGAAAAATTCCGGCAAGCAAAATCCATTGAACCCATCGAGATGCAAAACTTACAACAGGCACTAGTGCCGAACGCATTTGCAAAAAGGCATAGGCTCTAGCGTGCTGCACAGCATGCCCACACTCATGTGCTGCTACAGCTGCGGCAGCAATATTTCGACCATGATAAACATCGGGGCTTAAACTTACTGTTTTGGTAACTGGGTTGTAGTGATCGGTGAGATATCCATCGCCTTGAATGACTTTTACGTCGTAAATATCGTTCTGACGCAACATCATTTCAGCAATCTCTTTACCGCTTTGCCCCGTTTCTGTGGGAATTGCCGAAAACTTACGGAATTTAGATTGCAAACGTTGCCCTACAATCAAACTGAGAATCATAAAAAAGATGAAAATAATCCAGATCATATTTATTGGTTTAAATGGTTCCTACCTTAGGTATACAAATCTTTTGCCGATTTTTTTAATGCTAATTGCCATTGACAGTTTGACAGACATGTCAGTACTATAACGGATCAATAATTGATTTAGTTTATTAATTCAACGTGATACAAAACTGTTTAAAAAAAAAGGCTGTCTTTTCAGACAGCCCTTGAATTTATGGAGTTAAACATTTTACATCATATCCATTCCGCCACTCATTCCACCTGACACTGGAGCAGGTTTTTCTTCCTTCTGCTCTACAATAACACATTCGGTGGTTAGGAACATTCCGGCAATGGAGGCTGCATTTTCAAGAGCCACACGAGCTACTTTGGTTGGGTCTATAACACCGGTTTTAAGTAAGTTCTGGAATTCACCAACACGGGCATTATAACCAAAATCACCAGTACCTTCTTTAACTTTTTGAACAATAATGGCACCTTCTTCACCGGCATTGGAAACAATCTGGCGAAGTGGCTCTTCTATAGCGCGACGAACAATCTTAATTCCAGTTTCTTCGTCAGCATTTTCGCCTTTTAATTTATCGAGCTCTGCAATAGCACGGATGTAAGCTGTACCACCACCGGGAACTATTCCTTCTTCAATGGCAGCACGGGTGGCGTGCAATGCATCGTCAACGCGGTCTTTTTTCTCCTTCATTTCTACTTCGCTGGCTGCACCAACATAGAGAACCGCTACACCACCGGATAATTTAGCAAGACGCTCCTGAAGTTTTTCACGGTCGTAGTCGCTGGTGGTAGTTTCCATTTGCTTGCGAATTTGAGCAATACGAGCCTGAATTTGCTCTTTTTCGCCGGCACCGTTAACGATAGTGGTGTTTTCTTTGGTTATGGTGATTTTTTCAGCACGGCCAAGCATGCTTAAGGTAGTATTCTCGAGTTTCATACCTTTTTCGTCGCTAACCACAACACCACCGGTTAAGATTGCGATGTCTTCAAGCATTTCTTTACGACGATCGCCAAAGCCCGGAGCTTTTACGGCAGCAACTTTCAAAGCGCCACGTATGCGGTTAACTACAAGAGTAGCCAATGCTTCACCGTCAACATCCTCAGCTATGATAAGCAATGCTTTTCCATTTTGAGCTACCGGCTCCAGGATAGGAAGCAGGTCTTTCATGGTGCTTATCTTC
Organism: uncultured Bacteroidales bacterium; assembly: GCA_937981765.1. Lineage (GTDB taxonomy): Bacteria > Bacteroidota > Bacteroidia > Bacteroidales > Salinivirgaceae > JAAYQU01. The sequence goes on along the minus strand of CALJOM010000006.1, from coordinate 229,994 downwards.
TTATCGTAAATGAGGATTAACGGATTTTCGAGGCTGGCCTCCATCTTTTCGGCGTTGGTGATGAAGTAAGGAGATATATAGCCGCGGTCGAATTGCATTCCTTCAACAACTTCGACAGTGGTTTCAGTTCCTTTTGCTTCTTCAACGGTTACAACACCCTCTTTTTTAACTTTTTCCATGGCCTGAGCAATTAATCGACCGATTTCAGCATCGTTATTGGCTGAAATGCGTGCCACTTGCTCTATTTTTTCTATATCATCGCCTACCTCTTGTGAAATCGACTTCAGATAATCAACCACAGCCTTAACAGCCTTGTCCATACCGCGTTTTAAATCCATTGGATTTGCTCCGGCGGTAACGTTTTTCATCCCCTCGGTAATCATGGCCTGAGCCAGAAGGGTGGCGGTTGTGGTACCATCACCGGCGTTATCGGCAGTTTTGGAGGCAACTTCTTTTAACAATTGAGCTCCAATATTTTCGTAAGGGTCTTTTAATTCAATTTCCTTAGCGACAGTTACACCATCTTTGGTTACTTGTGGTGCACCAAATTTCTTTTCGATAACTACATTGCGTCCTTTGGGACCTAGGGTTACCTTTACTGCATCAGCTAATTGGTCTATACCAGATTTGATTGCAGCTCTTGCTTCTTGATTAAACAACATTTGCTTTGCCATAATATCTACCTATTTTTTTTTGTTAAACTTACGAAAACCTTACTCGATGATAAACAGAATGTCATTGTGATTCAGCAACAGATACTTTTCATTGTTGATGGTGATTTCTGTACCGGAATATTTTCCGTAGAGCACCTGGTCGCCTTTTTTAACTTCCACTTGCTCATCTTTTTTCGGACCACCAACAAGAACAACCGTTCCCTGCTGAGGTTTTTCCTTAGCGCTGTCGGGGATATAAATCCCACTGGCGGTTTTTTCTTCGGCTTCGATAGGTTTAACCAGTACTTTCCCAGCTAATACTCGTCCTTTTAATTCTGCCATTGTTGTAATATTTTAGGGTTAAACATTTGATTTAGTATCACGAGGGTGGTATAATTCACAATTTATGCCAAGACGATGATTTCCCTAAACGGCAGATTGTTTATGCCATTTTTTCAGCATTGTGTGACAAAAATTTAGTTTTATGTCAAAACAAATAAAAAATTGACATACCGAAGATAACTAATTCGAACTTCCCGAGGGGTTTTCCCTGTTTTTCAGCTTGGGATTGTTTTTATGGCGCTGACTGTCGCGAAGACTCTTTTTTTCAAGATTCTGCTTAAAGGCTTCCTCTAAATTTACTCCGGTTTGGTTGGCAAGGCAAATTAGGACAAAAAGCACATCGGCAATTTCTTCACTTATAGATGTGTGTTCTCCCTCTTTGAATGACTGTTCGCCATATTTCCTGGCAATTATGCGAGCTAACTCTCCAACTTCTTCCATTAATAACGCCATATTTGTCAGCTCGCTGAAATATCGAACTCCAACAGTTCGTATCCATTCATCTACCATTTGCTGAACCTCGGAAAGGGTAATACGGTTGATTTCACTATTCATCAAAAAGCTCTATTAAAAGGTTAAAATTAAAAATCCAGATTCACAATAACGGCAGTAACTCTTACTCCCTATTTTTTGTATCAATAAGTATGGTCACCGGGCCGTTATTGTAAATCTCTACCTCCATTTTAGCTCCAAAAATCCCCGTTGGCACGGGTTTTCCCAATAAAGCAGAAAGCTCGGCCACAAATTGTTCGAACATTGGCTTAGCCCTGTCGGATTGGGCTGCCAGAACAAAAGAGGGACGGTTTCCTTTTTTTGTTTTGGCATGGAGGGTAAACTGACTAACAGCCAAAATATCTCCATTCACCTCTTTTACCGATAAATTCATTAATCCCTGAGCATCTTCAAAAATTCGGAGATTTACAATTTTTGATGCAAGCCAACGGATATCTTCTTCCGTGTCGGCATGTTCAATACCAACCAATAACAGCAAACCCAATTTTATTTCTCCGGTTACATTGGAATCGACCAGAACCCGGGCACTACTGCAACGTTGAACCACAACTCTCATGGCTATCCTTAATTTTTCTGCGCGAAATTACGGTTTTATTCAACAAAATACATTAACCAACGAATTGTTTTACCTTTGCAAAAACAAAGTCAATATTCCCTGCGTTACCCTCCCAGAGAATAATAATCGAATTTTATCAATAGCAGAACAAATACAACCCAAAAATAAATTATGAAAGCATATCTCGACTTACTCCGCTATACGTTGGAAAATGGAGTAGCCAAAAAAGACCGAACCGGAACAGGCACTGTTTCCATTTTTGGATATCAGTATCGCGTCGACCTCCAACAAGGATTTCCGCTGCTTACAACCAAGAAAGTACACCTAAAAAGCATAATTTACGAATTATTGTGGTTCCTAAAAGGATCAACCAACATACAATATTTGAAAGAAAACGGAGTAACCATCTGGGACGAATGGGCGGACTCTACCGGAGAACTCGGACCAATATACGGCTACCAGTGGCGAAGTTGGCCAACTCACAACGGCCTACATATAGACCAAATAGCACAATTGGTAGAAAACCTCAAAAACAATCCCGATTCGCGACGACATATAGTTTCCGCCTGGAACGTAGGACAAATTGACCAAATGGCACTTCCTCCATGCCATATTCTTTTCCAGTTTTATGTGGCTAATGGAAAGCTATCGTGTCAGCTCTATCAACGGAGTGCAGACCTCTTTCTCGGCGTTCCGTTCAACTTGGCCAGTTATTCCCTACTAACCCTGATGCTTGCCCAAGTTACTGGTTACCAGCCCGGGGAATTTATCCATACGTTTGGCGACGCGCATATTTACCTAAACCATATAGTCCAGGTTAAAACACAATTAAGCCGAGAACCACGACCCCTTCCCAAAATGAAACTAAACCCCAATGTTACCTCTATTTTCGAGTTCACTTTCTCCGATTTTGAACTCATTGACTATAATCCGCATCCACCCATTAAGGGTGAAGTTTCCGTTTAACCCGTTTACTCATGAACAATCTTTCCATTATAGTTGCTGTCGACGAAAACAATGGCATTGGATACCGAAACCAATTGCCCTGGCGTTTAAGTAACGACCTGAAACGCTTTAAGCAACTCACCACCGGGAATGTAGTGGTTATGGGTAGAAAAACCTGGGAATCACTCCCTAAAAAACCTCTCCCGGAAAGGATCAACGTTGTATTAACTCGTAATTCCATAGATCTTCCTGTGGGAGTACAGGTTTTTAGTTCGGTGAAAGAATTTATTCAGCAAGACTATTCGCCGAAAACGATTTTTATTATCGGAGGAGCAGAAATCTACCGTCAATTTTTCCCCTTAGCCTCTACCTTATATTTAACCCGTGTTCATGGGAAATTTGAAACCGACACCCACCTTGAAGGCTTCATCCCCGATGAATGGGAACTGATTTCCTCGCTACCAAATCCCCAAACTGAAAAAGACAGTTGTCCGTACACTTTTGAAGTGTTTCGCCGCAAATAGAGGATTATGACGCAAAACAACGAACTCTTCAACCGTAATAAACCATTAATTATTGCAGGACCGTGCAGTGCCGAAAGCCGGGAACAAATGTTCGAATGTGCCGAAGCTTTAGCGAAAACTGGGAAAGTGGATGCATTCCGTTCCGGGGTCTGGAAACCCCGTACTCGTCCGGGACAATTTGAAGGACTGGGCGAAACTGCATTGCAATGGCTTACCGAAATAAAACAGCAATTTAATCTTCCCGTAATAACAGAAATAGCCACACCCCAACATCTTGAGAAGTGCCTAAAATATGGAATTGACATGTTATGGATTGGCGCCAGAACTTCAGGGAATCCTTTTTCGATTAACGAAATAGCAGAAGCATTGCGCGGAGTTAATATTCCTGTTTTTGTAAAAAATCCGCCTAATCCGGATTTAGAACTTTGGATAGGAGCTATTGAACGCATAAAAAATTCAGGTATCAGAACCATTGCAGCTATTCACCGAGGGTTCTATCCCTATCGAACTTCCATTTATCGCAATATTCCTCAGTGGGAAATTGCTATAGAACTCAAAATTCGCTATCCCGATCTACCGATTTTATGCGACCCTTCGCACATTGCCGGTGATCATTCCCGTATCTTCGATGTTGCGCAGTATGCTTTCGATATTATGATGAATGGACTTATGATTGAAGTGCATCCAAATCCGGAAGTGGCAAAAACCGACGCTTTGCAGCAGATAACTCCTCAGCGTTTTAACGAAATAATGAATCTTCTCCAGGTGCGCAACCAGACTTCCAACTCAACACCTTCGGTTTTAGACCAATATCGTATGCAGATAGATTCAATTGATTATCAACTAATCGAGCTACTTGGAAAACGGTTTGAAATTTCATATAAAATTGCTGAATTTAAAAAGCAGAACCGTTTAGCACCTTTTCAGATTAATCGTTGGAAACAAATTATTGAAACCCGTCAACGCCAGGCAGAGGCCGTTGGACTAAATCCCGATTTTATACTTCAATTGTTACAATGTATTCATAAAGAATCCATTTCCGTACAAAATCGACACATGCAAAATTCCACACCCCAATCAGAGGACCCAAACAAAAAAAAATAGCCATAATTAGTGTTTCTGATTGAAAAATATTGAAAGGCAACTATCTAAAAATTACCAAATCCCATAGCCACTTTTCAATAAATCCGGGTTTAGACCGTTGAAAATCAACTGACAAAACGTATTTTTACAACTTTTTTTTGTATTTTTGCCAAACAAACCATTAAACAGCATTATTTGATGCTTAAAATACTTAACCGATTTCTCCGTTTGCTGCTTTTACTGGTAATTGCAGTCCTTTTTCAGGCACAATATTCTTTTGCCCAGTGCGATAACAACCAAAGAAGAGATGCCTACAAACGGCTTGAAGGTGGAACATATCTCAGAGATTTTAAAGTTACTTTACCTGAAAAATCGGGCAGAAGAATTCCGGTTGAAGAACTTTCGGTTTTGCTGAACAAAGGAAGTCGGTATCGTTTTGTTGCTCAAGCAGATCCTCAAAGGCCAGGAAATCCTGTTGTCAGAATCTACGACCAGTTTCAGGAATATGTAGTAGCGGAAAATGGTTCTCAAACGGTAGTGTTCGAATTTGAATGCAATAAAACTCAGGTATACAACATTCAGGTATATTTCCAAAATGGAAAAGATGGTTGTTGCATTCTAATGCTAGGACTTATGGGCTCGAAATAATTAGGCCTTATCACCGCCTTTTTCCATTAGCTCTAACCACCTTAACTCCTTTAAATCAAGCAATTCAAGTATTTCTCCCATACGGATAAACAGTTGTGCATTTTTAGTGGCATCAATATCTCCTGTTGAAAAAAGTATCTCCAGCTCCTTCTTCTCCTTTTCCAACAATTCTATTTCAGCGGTTAGTTGCTCCAACTCTTTTTTTTCTGCAAAGGAGAACCTGTTTTTATACTCTCGTTTAACGATTTTTACCTCCGGTTGCGTTTGGGATTTTTGCAATGTTTGTGCCTCTTGTCTTTGTTTCTGTTTCCATTGGTAATAATCGCTGTAATTCCCTGCAAACCCGGAAATTTCACCATCGCCCTCAAAAATCAGCAATCCATCAACCACCTTATCCAAGAATCTGCGATCGTGCGACACAACCAAAATCACCCCGGGAAAGTTTTCAAGATACTCCTCCAGAACCTGAAGCGTCTCAATATCAAGGTCATTGGAAGGCTCGTCGAGAATCAGGAAATTAGGATTTTTCATTAATATAGTACAAAGGTAAAGCCGGCGTTTTTCACCTCCACTGAGTAATCCAATGCAACTGTTCTGAACTGAAGATGGAAATAAAAAATGGGTTAAAAACTGCGAAACCGAAATCTTTTGCCCGTCGTGAAGCGTTACCACCTCGGCAATGCTTCGAAGAGCATCGATTACTTTCTCGTTTTCGTTAAACCGTATGCCTTCCTGGCGATAATAGCCAAACACAATTGTTTCTCCAACTTCTACTTCCCCCTTGTCGGGCTTTAACTGTCCAGTAAGAATATTTAAAAATGCAGATTTCCCTGTTCCGTTATTTCCAACAATGCCAAGCCGCTCAAATCGTCGGAAATTATAAGAAAAGTTTCGCAAAATAATTTTATTATCGAATTGCTTGCTTATGTTTTTAGCCTCGAGAATCTTTTTCCCCAGCCGTTCGGTTTTTACGGCAATTCTAAGTTTACTATCGTCAAACCTGGCTTGAGCCTCTTCTCTGATTTTATCAAAAGCGTCGATACGATATTTTGCCTTACCGGTACGGGCTGATGGTGTTCTTCGTATCCACTCCAACTCCCTGCGATAAAGATTATTAGCCCGTTCAAAATTAGCCTGGCGGGCATCGAGTCGTTCCTGCCGTTTTTCCAAAAAGTAACTAAAATTCCCTTTGTAACTATAGAGCTGTCTGTTGTCGATTTCTAAGATTTCGTTGCAAATTTTGTCGAGAAAAACACGATCGTGAGTAACCATTAGTAGGGTTGGCTGCGATTTAACAAGAAATTCTTCGAGCCACTCCACCATTGGTAAATCTAGGTGATTAGTAGGCTCATCAAGAATAAGAAAATCGGGGTTCATCATCAAAACAGCAGCAAGAGCTACCCTTTTTCGTTGTCCGCCGGAAAGTGCCGATATTGGTAAGCTAAAATCAGCTATTTCCAACTGGGAAAGAATTTTCATTGCCAAATTTTCAAAATTCCAGGCATTTAAAGCGTCTATCCTTTCAGCAGCTTTGTGTAGTTTGTGATTATCGTTAAATTTTTGAGCATATTGATATTTCTCAATAGCATCGGCTATTTCGGGAGATCCCTTTAAAACATTACCCAGAATTGACAATCTTTCATCCAACCCAGAGTTTTGTGATAAATAGCCAATTCGAATATCGTTACGGAAAATTACCGAACCGCTATTGGGAGTTTCTTCTCCGGCAATTATCCTGAGCAAGGTGGTTTTACCCGTTCCATTACGGGCAATGAGCCCAACACGTTGCTTTTCTGCAATAGAAAAATTGATTTCGCGAAACAACTCCAAAACTCCGAACGACTTTGAAAGGTTCTCAACCTGTAGAATTGGCTTCATTGAATGATTTTTTTACAAAGATAACAATTCTGATTCTGAGACTCTTTAAAAACACCCTGCTATACATTACCTATGATGACAAAAACACAGAATTTTTGAACAAAAATGCTGAAGCATTGTTTATACAACCTGTTACTATGCAGGGTATTTTTCGAACCACAAGTATGTTAATGTAACTCAAATCTATAAACAGTAAAACTATGGAAGAAAATGTAATTGCAATGCCGCGTATTGGCGACAAAGCCCCTGAGTTTAAGGCTGTAACTACTCAAGGCAAAATCAATTTCCCGGGAGATTACAAAGGAAGTTGGGTGATTTTTTTCAGCCATCCAGCCGACTTTACTCCGGTTTGCACATCGGAATTTATGACCTTTGCAACCTTGGAAGAAAAGTTCGAGCGGGCCAACTGTAAACTGGTTGGATTATCGGTTGATGGGTTATACAGCCACATCGCCTGGCTTAGAACTATCAAGGAAAAAATTGAGTTCAAGGGAATGAAAAATGTAGAGGTAAAGTTTCCCTTAATTGAAGACATCACGATGGAAATTTCCAAAAAATACGGTATGATCCAACCGGGAGAAAGCAGTACCAAAGCCGTTCGTGCCGTATTTTTCATAGATCCTAAAGGAATTATCCGTACCATTATTTACTATCCGTTAAGCCTTGGCCGTAACTTTGAAGAGCTTTATCGAGTTCTAATCGCACTGCAAACCGCCGACGAGTTTGAAGTTGCCACACCAGCCGACTGGCAACCGGGCGACGAAGTAATTGTACCTCCGGCTGGATCGTGCGGAGTGGCTAAAGAACGGGTTGAAGGAAACGAAAAGGATATCAAATGCTACGATTGGTTCTTCTGTACCAAAAAATTGGACAAGGAGACTATCTTCAAAAAAATCTTAAAAAATTAAAGAAAGTACGAACCTTTGTGAGTAAAAATAAAGCCCCGCGATACGGGGCTTTATTTTTTAGGGAATCTCGATATAAATCGGATTTATTACATGACTATATACAACACGCATTGCCTCTCTAAAATCGGAATATTGTGATGGAAGAACCAAGGAGGGCTTAAATGAGACCTTCCGTGTTATAAAAATAGAATTACCTTTCTGCTGAATATCAATCTCAACTTCGCCAAAAGGGCCCGAGCGTTTTTCTGACTTAGGTTTACCAACCAAGCGTGCCTTCGGGGGCAAAATAATTTCAACAGAGGTTTGTTCGCTTTGTGTTCCACCGATACGAAGCGGCCCCGATATCGTTTCTGGAAGAGCCTTCCAACGGCCGAAATCAACCCCATATTTTAAGGTTGGAATGGAGACAGCCGCAATTTTACCCTGCATCGGCACCTCGCTCTCAGCTATTTTTAACGAATAACACAACCCGCAATCCATACCAATTGCAACATTCTCAACCTCTCCTGCCCAGTTGCTAATTCTTTTTGACGTAAGTTTTTCCGTAGATTTAACCAAAAGAATTGGATCTTGGTAATTATATCGGGTATTCTCAGTTCCACTAATATTCACTTTTTCTCCATCTTTTATCAACGAGAGGGTCACCTGGCTTTGGACATTTTTGGGGCGGCTATCGTAAAAAACTCCCAATTGCGATTCATCCAGATATACAATAACATATCCCGGAAAATCCAATTTGTTTAAAACCTGTTCCTTTTCTGTGGTTAGTACCCAAAACTGATTCTCAGGCTTGATAATCACAAACACATCTTCAATCAAAGAAAGATTAGTTGCTTCAAATTGGAAATAGGATGACGGAATTTTCAATGCCAGTTTACAAGAAATTCCTGCAGAACGTAATTGGTCTGCTAAAAGAATGGCCTTTTCAAGAGGAGTACCGCTATTTCGCGCTAATGTAACTTTTGGTGATTGAATCGGAAATTTCTGGAATGCTGACGGAACGTGAATTGTATTCACAAGTCCCACCCTATTTCGAATCGATAGCGCACTGTCGGCCTGTTGGCTGGTTATTGAGTTCAGGGGCTCGGATTTCTCGCCCAAATCGGTTAAAAACTGAGGCAAATCTTTTTGGCCCACCTGTAAGACCACCATGGGATAAAAATGCTTGTCGACCAATCCGGTGAGATCTTTCATCGGGACATTAGATACGTTAAATGAATATTTGATGGAATCGACTGTTTCCTCAATCAACGGCTTCATTTGTGGCGTTCGGTCATAGAATTGAAACTCAACACCCTTGGGAAATACAAACGATATTTGCATCTGTTCCACAGAAACTTCCATAACCAACGGCTCATTAAAATGCCAAAATCCTTTCTTATCGGGTTGAGAAACAATTCGGTATTTTAAATGTACAACAGCCCCAATTTCAAGTCCGGTATGAGTAATTACCATTTCTCGCCAATGATTATATTGGGGAGCATTTGCTGCCCAGGAGGGTAAAACCTCGTTGAAAGCATTGTCGGGGGCTGTTATTTTTTCCCCATAGGCCATGGTGGTTTCACATAAATCGATAAAGAGCTTTTGAAACTCAGGATTGTAAACCACAAAAGTTTCTCCATAAAGACGATGAAAAGCAAAGTAGCTTTGATATTTTAATCGATGTTCGTAGGTAAGTTCGTAACCACCATGGCGGTGAAACCGATACTCTTTTTTCAACAATAGATAGGTAGCGTCTACATTAGAAGGTTGAGCATAGCCATTTATTAAAAGAGCTATCCAACAAAGAATAAGAGGCAACAAAGTTTTATAGTGCAACATAGGTCGATTTTTTTTTTGGGGGAAAGATTAAACGATTCTAAAATTTTACTACAACAGGCTTGTTAAAGTTCTCTCGGGCTTTAGTTAATTGAAAAAACTCGCTCCAGGCCTCAGCCGGATACACCCGCTGATTAAATTTCTCCATAACAGACATGGAAAGTTCTTTGCCTTTAACACGCACACTTTGAGCAAACGACACAAAGGTCCCTTTAAACGATTGCGGGGATTTCCCAAAAGAAGAGGATTTAATTTTTTCCCCAAAGGTGTAATTTTCTTTTATTTCAACCAATTGCGAACAATTACCGGTAAAAGGATATTTTCGATCAGGCTTAGTGGCGTTAAATGATCCATACATCTGTGCGTAACCAAACACCCCGGCGCTCGATAAAGGCTTAAAAATCATTGTTTTTTTATCTACAACAGCAAAATCAGTTATAGAGTAGTGAATCTTAATCGATACCGGATATAAATAATACAGATAAGGATCGGTGAATTCCACCTTTTCGATAACCGCTCCGGGAAATGACTCCAGAAGTTGTTTTCTGACATTCCACTCCCACAATGGCATAAACGAACGGGTAAATATAGAACGAACAGTAGCATCGCTTTGCCCTTCAGCCTCAATAACAAAAACTCCGGTAGCTTTTCCCGAGGCATCAATAGTTGCCATATTTGAAATTTTAAGGTAATGATTTTCAGGAGCCGAAATTTGAGTTTCGCGCAAAATATCCCCTTCAGGCAATCCCAACAAATAATTTTGTTGTTGCTCCCGACTGGACCACATTTCGCGAACAAAAGGCACCCAGGTTGGATCCAGAAGCATGTAGCTACCGTTACGAAGTTTCACCACCGTAACGCTATGGTTAAACTGATCGGCAGGGATATTTTCAATCCGAGAACCAGCCATGGTCATTGCCGCGTAGGATTCAAAGCCAGCTGCCCGCAGCATGGTTACCAACATTCCAGCTTTGTCTTTGCAAACACCACAACGATCGATAAAAGTCATATCCCCCGTGTGTAGGGTGTACCCTTCTCCGGGTCCCATGGAAATTCCGGAATACCGTATCTCGTCGGCAACCCATCGATTAAGTCGGGCAACAGAGTCTAATTCATCCTTAGCTCCTTTAAGAATTTCTTTCACTTTTGCATCGATCTCCGGAGTAGATTTAAAACTTCCAAAATCTTCATTAACGCCGTAAAACCACTTGGATTTTTCCTCCCAACGTTCGGTGGTGGTTACAATAACTTTGGGGGCTATATCAGAATCGGCCACACGCCTGAATTCCTTCTCAACGGGAAGAATATTTGTGAGAGAAAACGTTGCTTGGGTATAATCTCCAACTTCCGCAACCGATACATCAAAATCAGCGTGGTAGATGTTGTAAATAAACTTTTTTGTTTTAGGCAGTTTTACCGAAAAAACTTTGCAATGGATGGGATAATTATCGAAAAACTCCACAATATCGTAATAATGACCTCGCATTGGCGGAATAAAGCGCTGGTCGTCATCCGACAATAATGCATAGGTAAAACCCTTTCGTACGTACTCAATGTAAACCAAATCGCCGGGATTCAGTTTTCCGGGTTCGGTCATAATTTGACGAGCACCCCAGTAAATCATTCGTGCCGGTGCCGGATAATCATACAAGCGGCCTCCACTGAAAAAAGGTTCAACCAATCCGTTACACCGAATAATAAAAGTATTTTTAACAACAATTTCGGCCGATAAAGGGTCGTAATCAAGTACCAACGTTGAAAGTTTGGATGCGCCTTCGGAATTAACAACACCATAAAGAGTTTTCCGCACAACAACACTTAACCCCGTTTTTTGAACATTAGCAATAATTGAGTCGAAAACGGTTACGTAAGGATACTTATTGTAATTTTCAAATACTTTTTGGTTCTGAGCCCATTGCAGATAAGGATGCAATTCAGCCCCCGAAACTCGGGTTACTACCGTGGCAAACAATACCACAAAAAAAACTGGAAAATTCCATTTCATAGTTGCGCTATTTAAGGTTTAGGGTGAATCTAATTCTTTTTAAAAACCAATACTTCCTTATTATTCAAGCGATTAATTATGATGTAATAGGTTCTATCAATAGTGTAAATCTCTTTTTTGGGGATAGCATTTTCTTTTGGCAAACAACCGCGAGGTGTTTCCCAACATTCAACCACCGAAATTTCATCGGTAGTTAAGTCAATCCGACGATACTTTGATGAAAATCGGCCATAACTTATAAAAAAGTAACGCCCCTCTGTATCGAAAAATGAGCTCGACAAATCGAACCATTCCGGAATCATGTACTCTTTTGCCAACTCCCATGTTTTAAGATCATAAAAAAGTACATGAGTAGGATAGGTACTAAAAGTAACTATAAGAAATCGGTTGTGGGGATCGAGCATCAATTCCTGAACTTCAGGTTTTCGAACACGCGGCATCTTAAGCTTAGCCTCTAAGGTGTAACCTTCTTTGTCGTACTGTCCGTATAACGACTGAGGCCTAAGAACTGTCATGGACATTACGAGCATTAACGGAACAAATATGCTAGCCAGTTGTTTCATGATGTCATAAATGTTAAACTATGTTGGTTCTCGTCAATCATAAACATAATTATTACCCAATATACACAAATGTTCGTTTTCGTTCATAAATTTAACTCTAAGGTTGGGACACACTTTAAAAAAAACATACTCAACACATAATCAATGATCTAAAAACAAAAACAAGAGCCACCACTCCATATTTTAACCAAAAAACTTACCAAAGGTATCAAAATTGATATTTTTGTATGAGATTTACAATTTAAACCTCAAAAATATGAAGTCACTAGTTGTTTTAGCCCTTAGTATCACACTTATCAGCACAGCCTTCGGACAAGCAGATACAACCAAAAAGGGTTATGTTTTTTCTAAAGTTGTAGAAGTAGCCTCCTCTCCGGTAAAAGACCAACATCGTAGTGGAACTTGCTGGAGTTTTGCAACCAACGCAATGATAGAAAGCGAATTATTGAGAATGGGAAAACCGTTGGTGGATTTAAGCGAAATGTATATAGTAAGAAAAGCCTACGAAGAGAAAGCCGAGCGCTACGTTCGAATGCATGGGAATTGTACGTTTGCAGGAGGAGGAGCACTCAACGACGCAATAGATATAATTGCAAAATATGGTGCACTACCTGAAGAAGCATACCCGGGGCTATCTTACGGAACCAAAAAACATGTTCATGGAGAACTCGATGCCGTACTGAAATCCTACGTTGACGCAATTATTAAAAATCCAAACAAAGAATTAAGCACTGCATGGAAAGCCGGCTTCAATGCAATTTTAGACACTTATCTAGGCCCTATTCCCGAAAAGTTTATCTATCAAGGGGAAACGTATACACCCCAGGCATTTGCTAAAACATTTGTACCAATAAAGGCCAAAGATTATTCGTATTTTACTTCTTTTACCCACCATCCTTTTTACAGCTACTTTATTCTGGAAGTACCCGACAACTGGATGTGGAAAAGTTTCTTCAACGTAACTATTGACGAAATGATTGAAATTATTGACAACGCATTGAGAAACGGTTATACCATATCATGGGCTGCCGATGTAAGTGAAAAAGGATTCTCGTGGAAAAACGGGCTGGCTATAGTACCGGAAACCGATATCGAGGAGCTTTCGGGAAGCGAGCGACTACGCTGGGAAGCCATGAGCGAAGAGGAGCGCCAGAAACAAATGTACAGTTTTGAAAATCCCGTTCCGGAGAAAACCATTACACAACAACTTCGGCAAAAAGAGTTCGATAATTATAAAACAACCGATGATCATGGCATGCAAATTGTGGGTATATATGTAGATCAAAATGGGAAAAAGTATTATAAAGTAAAGAACAGTTGGGGAGTTGAAAAGAATAAATACGAAGGCTTCCTATTTGCATCTGAAGCGTATGTTAAATTTAAAACAATATCTTTTGGGGTAAACAACAATGGAGTACCAAAAGAAATTCGAAAAAAAATGAAATAAAAGAGGCTTTTTCATAGCAATTTTGGTTTTGGTTAGACAGTAGAGGTGGTTTCCGAAAGGGACCACTTCTTATGTTTATGAGGAGTTCGTAAAAAATGTAATTACATTCGATTGTGGGAATAAATGATTTTTGCTAATTTCGTGCCCTAAAATTGTATAACGTATTTTTAACTTACTAACATGGCAGCATTAGAGAAAATAAGAAACCAGGCAGGATTGCTGATAGCCATAATAGGCATTGCGCTACTCTCGTTTATTTTGGGAGACTTGTTCTATAAACGATCGGTAAGAGAACAACCGGAAATTGCAAAAGTAAACGGGAACAAAATATCCTATTTTGAATATCAACAGCGCATTGAAGACGCTGTTGAAAACACCAAACGTCAGCTAGGAGTCTCTTCTCTTGACGAAGCCACCTATGCTCAGATTCAACAACAAGTTTGGGATCAACTGATAGAGAAAATTATTCTATCGGAGCAACTTGAGGCAACAGGAATAAAAGTTTCCGCTGAAGAGCTATTCGACATGGTTCAAGGGAACAATGTCCACCCTGAGATAAAAAATATTCCACTATTTCAGAATCCAGAAACAGGCACATTCGATCCAAACCGAGTAATTACATTTCTCCAAAACCTTGATAATGATCCTTCAGGAAAATCAAGAAAAGCATGGATGGCCTTTGAAGAATATTTGCTCCAACAGCGTCAACAAAATAAATACTATTCTGCAATTAGCCAGGGGATTTATATTCCCGATTTCTTTGCAAAAAGATCAGCCGCTGAAAAAGCCAACAAGTACGATCTAAACGCATTGTTTTTATCCTACACAACCATTTCCGATAGTCTTATTTCTTTATCGGAAAAAGAACTGATGGACTATTACAAAAAGAACCTTCAAAAATACAAGCAGGAAAAATCTATCGATATAGAATACGTTGTATTCCCTGTTTCTGCTACCCAATCGGACATGGAAATGCTCTTTGCAGAACTTGATGAATTAAAGAATGAATTCAAGGAAGCTAAAGATAATGCTACCTATGTCAATGCAAATTCCGATAATAATTTCGACGAAAAATTCTACAAAAAGGGAGAATATCCCAATAAATTCATCGACTCTTTGATGTTTACTCTTTCTGAAGGCGATATTTATGGCCCGTACCGCGATGGAGAAACCTTCAAATTATCGAAACTGGTAAAGAAACAACCTCTACCAGACTCTATTTACGTTAGCCAAATTATTATTGTTCCTCAGCGTCAAGAAGAGGTAGCTGCAAAAAAATCTCTTGCCGATAGCCTTTTAAACCTAGTTAAAAAGGGAAGTAAAATTGAATCGTTTGCGTCCTACAGTTCAGACCCCGAAAGCGTTAAACCTCAATGGATTAAGGTTGAGAATCTTGGGTTTGCACAAAATGTTCTTACCACAAAAAAAGGTGAAACCATTCTTGAAATGTCCGATAATGCGTTCCATATAATTCAGGTTATTGATCGTGGAAAAGAACAAACGAAAATTCAGATAGCCACCCTTGTTAGAACCATTTCCCCAAGCGATCAAACAAGGACCATGGTGTTCCGAAATGCAGGATCGTTTGCTGCTAGCATAAATGCTACTAACGACTTTGACAAAGCTATTGAAAATGCCGGACTGGTGAAAAGAATTGCCAACGAACTAACCGAAACTTCACGCGAAATTCGTGGTTTAGGTCATGCCAGACCTTTAATCCGTGAAGCTTTCTACGCTTCGGAAGGAAAGTTAATTACCTATCGCGAAAATAACTCTCCGATTTTTGAACTTGGAGACAACTATGTAGTTGCTAAACTTAAAAAACTCCGCGAAAAAGGCTACGCATCGTTTGACGATGTGAAAGCATCCATTGAGTTTGAAGTAAGAAAGGAGAAAAAAGCTCAACAACTAATAGCTAAAGTTTCTCAGGCATTGAAAGAAACTTCCAGCCTAGAGGAAGCTGCAGCAAAACTTAATGCTAATGTTAAAGAAATTCGTGGGTTAACATTTGCATCCTTCAGCATACCGGGTATAGGAATTGAAGCCAAAATCAATGGAATTTCCGTTGCACTTCAACAAGGACAATTGTCGAAACCTATTGATGGAAATGCCGGGGTTTATGTTCTGCAATTAATCACAGCAAATATTGCCGAACCTCAAAATTTGGCCTTCGAAATGGAAAAAATTAATCTGGCAAGAAATATTCGCATGCGAGTCAGCTCTGAAGTAATGAAGGTTTTAAAAGATGCTTCCGAAATTTTAGACAATAGAATTCGCTATCAATAGTTAACGACCATAAAATAAAAAAGGCTGCTTTTCTCCAAAGCAGCCTTTTTTATTTTCGCAAACTAAGAAAACCTAAAAGGGCATGAATAGAACTACAGCAATTTACCGAAACACCCCAGACAATGCCCATTCATAACAGCCTGGATCTTTTGGCAAACAATTTTCTCTTTCGATTGTTAGATAGATACTTGCGATGTTTTGATTTTTACAATAGACAATTATCGAGAATGAGAAGATTAATAACCAAAAGTGCGCATCAAATTTATGTAATACCAACAAAAAGTCTAAAACATTTACCATGAAAAACAAATTGCTTACATTATCAATACTCCTGGCTTTACACGCAACTATTATGGCACAGCTTGTAAGTTTTCACGATTTTGTGGTTACCGATATTTATGGTAATCCGTTTGCCTTTTCCCAGCTTAAAGGCAAAAAGGTAATGATTGTCAATACTGCATCGAAATGTGGTCTAACTCCTCAATATACCGAGTTGGAATCACTTTATAAGGAATATGGTGGTGACAAATTTGTTATAATTGGTTTTCCTGCCAATAATTTCCTCAATCAAGAACCAGGCACCAATGAACAGATTTTAGAATTTTGCACCCAAAACTATGGAGTTAGCTTTCCTATGATGGCCAAAATATCTGTCAAAGGGAGAGATATTCATCCTTTGTATCAATGGTTAACGCAAAAATCGAAAAATGGGGTTTCCGACAACGAGGTAAGCTGGAATTTTCAAAAATTTTTGATAGATGAGAATGGTAATCTTGTAAAGTCAATTTCACCTAGAACCAGCCCAAAATCGCCTGAAATTATTTCCTGGATAACTGGGAAATGAATTTTAAAGCCACGAAACTTTTGTTATAGAGAGTTCGTTTATAAATACAAACTAATACAGAGCTGGTAATGAAAACCAAAATGTACTCCCACTTCCTTCTTTGCTGACAACCCCTATTTCGCCCTTGTTTCTTTGAACAAAATCGGCGCAGAGAATTAGCCCTAAGCCGGTTCCGCGTTCGTTATCGGTACCTAGGGTTGAATGTACGATATCGATACGGAACAATTTCTTCAGATTTTCTTCTGAAATTCCAACTCCTGTATCGATAACCTGAACAACGGCCTTCTTGTCTTGTACAAAAACTTTGATAGTGATTTTACCTCCGGAAGGAGTATATTTTAATGCGTTGAATAGTAAGTTTCTAATTACAAGCCGGATAGAATCATCGTCGCACAATACATCGACAGTTTCCGGAAATTCGGATATTATTTCCAGATTTTTTCTTTCGGCAAATGGTGCCAACAATTCTACACATTCCCTGATGAGGGAAGAGAGATTATTATGCTGAATGTTCAATTCCACACTGTTTCGTTGACTACGCGCCCACGCCAGTAAGTTTTCAAGCAAGCTGTAACTATTCTGAGCTGAGCGGTTAAGTCGTATGATGAATTGTAACAGTTGCTCTTTATTGTATGAATGAAAATTTTGAAGCAAGAGGTTAGTTATTCCAACAAAATTGCCAAAAGGACTTCTCAGGTCATGGCCGATTATACTGAAGAACTTGTCTTTGGTTGCATTCAGTTTTTCCAATTCTTGTTTTTGCCAGGCAATTTCCTCCTCAGCTTGTTTAAGCCGGGTAATATCACTATCGACGCCTATAAATCTGTAAATTTGACCATTAGCCCCACGAACCGGGGTAACGGTGGTATGGGCCCAGATGATTTTTCCGTCCTTTGTGGGATTTTGGGAGTCATATTGTATAGATTCTCTGTTCGAAGGCCAATGTTTTAGCCAGTGTTTTAACTCATCGTTACTGGTTAAATCTAATATGTTCACTTTAGCCGAAACCATTTCTTCGGTAGTGTAACCATAAATTTTGGTATAAGCTCTATTCACCCAAATGATAAAGCCATCTTTATCCGAGACAACCACGGCATTATCGGTTTCCTGGGCTATGATACTCAATTCTATTAATTCAGCATTGATTCGCTCAAGCTGTTCTTTCTGAAAGCGAATCTCTTCATCGGCATTCTTAAGGTTGGTAACATCCGTATCGATAGCTATGAGCTGTTTAATCTGGTTGTTTTTATCGAGAATCGGAGTTAGAGTAGTTTGAATCCAGATGCCTTCTTCGAATCGGTTTAAGGTGAAAAACTCGTAACGAACGGTTTGTTTGGTTTGTAAGCATTGTTCATAGGCTTCGCGAACCTGAGGTGATTCATGCGTTGAAAAGATTTGCTTTCCTTTGGTGGCAATAAATTCATCCACTGTATAGCCATAAATTCGGGTAAAGGCGTTATTGCACCAAAGTAATTTGCCCTCTTTTGAAAAAACAGAAACAGCATTGTCGGCCTTCTCAACTATCAAGGAAAGTTTTTTTAGTTGCTGATGCTGCCGGGCTATCTCTCTGGTTCGCTCCCTAACTTCTTCCTGAAGATATTTCCGGATACTATGCAGCCTTTTGGTTCTGCGTCGTATGATTATGGTTATCATAACCACTATGGCTGACAGATAAATGATTATGGCATAAATTGTTAAATACCAAGGTGCTTCTACGGTAAAGTTCAAATAAGTTGGAGAACTCACTCTTCCATACCCATCGATAGTAAAAATCACAAACTGGTAATTGCCCGGCAAAAGGTTTGAGTAAGTTTTTTCGAACTGATTTTCTATCTGGCTATACTCTTTTTCAAAACCATTCAAGCGAAAACGAAAACGTATTTTCTCGCCCGCCAGATAATTTGATGATGAAAATTGTAATTTAAGATTACGAACAGGGAATCGAAAGCTAATTGGTTGAGGCTTAGCGATAAAAAAAATGGAATCGGCACTGGTATAAATGCCTCGTACAATTGGAGGATTTAATTTACTTTGCGGAATAAAGTTTCGGATATTAATGCCGTATAGTCCTTTTTCAGTAGCAAAAAACAAATGGTCGCCACTAACCAAAAACTGATGTATAAAACTGATATCAAATCGGTTGATAGGGATATGCTCAATAGAAAAATCCGGATTGCCGAAGTTTTGAATTTTATATTCCCCGTTAATCCATGCGGTATTCGTATTATGGTCGAACTGAATTATTCCCAGTGGAATATCGCGTTCTTTCAAAAATTTATTCAGGGAATAACTGGGTTTTAGGGTTAATGTTTCTTTAATGGGCTTAAACAAGCGTCCGTTGATAATTACCATTAGTTCATTATTTAAAATAGCTAAATCGGCTAACCGGAAACTTTCGGCTGAATCGAGGGCATATTTTGATAATGGAATTATCGGTTTCAATTTTTGAACTTCCTGCAAAGAAAAACTTGCTATACCCGTATAGGGAGTGCTAACCCAAACTTGGTCTTGGTTGTCGATAAGCATTTTACGAACCGACGCCTGTATATCAGCACGGATGGGGAGTTCTACAAACGAATTGTTTCGGTATTCAAAAAACGAAATTCCTTTGCCATGCCCCAACATCACAACCGGATTTTTACTTTTCTGGCAAACAGCCAAAGAATAGCAGGAATTCGTTTCAGAGATTTTTTGGGCCCTGGATGTTATCTGGTAGAACCCATCTCCAGCCGCAGCCAACAGTATCGTGTCTTTTTGAGAACTAAGGAACGCAATATCCCAGGTTTGGGAACGCAGTCCCTCGATTTGTCTAAAACGGTGGGGTTCGCCGGTAACAGGTTTAGATTCCGTTACAAATAATCCATAAGAGGTAGCTGCGTAAAGCTTGTTTCGAAAAATGAGCAGTTTATATACTGTGCCTTTTAACCCTAAAGTATGATCCCATAAGCTAATCTCAGGCCCCATTTCAATTAGGGCAATCCCCATATCTTGAGCAAGCCACATAACACCATCGGGGGTAACATGAATTGCATATACGGCATCGGACAAAAGTTGGTTATTTATGTTGGCATTATATTTCACATTGCCCAAGG
Source organism: uncultured Bacteroidales bacterium (assembly GCA_937981765.1). Taxonomy (GTDB): domain Bacteria; phylum Bacteroidota; class Bacteroidia; order Bacteroidales; family Salinivirgaceae; genus JAAYQU01. Next base: position 209,889 of record CALJOM010000006.1, on the reverse strand, counting down.
TATCAATCAGAAGCAATCCTTGTTGGGTGGTGCCAATGGCTATTAATTCGTCCGAAAATTGATATCCGGTATAAAGTCCAAGAGTTGTTGTCGGCGCGTTTGTAAGAAGTGGAAGCTCGCGTAAATTTCTCAAAGAGGGTTTATTATCATATTCTGCACGATAAATCTTACCACTGCGAAGAATGAAAGTTAACGTGTTTTTTGAATCGGTTAAAAGAGCCTCAAGTCGTTGATTTTTAAGAAACTCACTTCCGGAAATAAAAACTAAGGCAGTATCTGTGATCATCTGTAGCCCAACCCCAACATCCAATGCCCAGAGTGTCTGGTCAACTTTATAGGTTAAATAAAAAAAACTTCCCTCAGGGTCAATAGTCTTGAATGTTTTCCCATTAAAAATAAAAATGCGATTTTCTGTCTGAAAGCTGATTTGCTGTTTACCAACCGCATGTAAACTCCAAACATCGGGACGTTTGAACTCAATATCGTTCGACAATACTTCTACTGAATATTTCCCTTTAGAATCAACGCTTAGAACGCCAAATTCGTTAATAGCACCATAGTAGATTTTCCCGTCGGGGCCAAGGGTAATTGCTCTTACAGCTGAACCATTCCGAGTTACCGCCTTATTCCACCAAAATCCGTCGTAAATTAGAATTCCCTGGTTCCCAAAGTAAAGCCAGTTGTTGGTGTCGGCACATATAGCCCAGTTTTGGGTTCCTCCTGAATAATCCGAAGGTAAATAGGTCCGCACAATGCGTTTCCCCAAAAATGAATGCCCATCGACTGTGGTCAGAAATACCCCCAGAAAAAACAGCAGGTTAATAAAAGTTCTACCTTTTACCATGAGGGATTATTTAGGGGGATTTTTTTAACAAATCCAAAACGTTCTTTTTGTAACTTCCACCCACCGGGAGGTCGGCAATCCCTACATCGATGGTAGTTGCAGAATAAGCCTGTATTTTGCTCAATGCAACGATTACACACCTATGAATGCGCATAAAGCGCGACGGGTCTAGAGTTTTTTCAAAATGTAAGATAGGGACATGGGTAACTATTTGCCGATCGGCAAGAACAATCCTTGAATAGTCTTTTATACTCTCAATGTAGTAAATGTCGTTTACGTTCAAACGAATCGTTTTTTTGTTTTCAGTTACCTGAATATAATCTTCGGCTTCTTGATTCGATTTGTGTATGAGTGATGTTTCTATCTTATTTACCGATTTTAGAAACCGTTCAAACGAGATTGGTTTGAGCAGAAAATCCTCAACATCGAGATTAAAGCCCTCAACCGCATAATCTTTATTGCCGCTTATCAACACTACCAACGGCCTGTGGGTTAAACTCTTCAAAAGGTCGATTCCACTTAATCCCGGCAGTTCAACATCGAGAAACAAAACATCGATACTGTTGCTGAGCAATTTTTGCCTTGCAAGTAACGGGTTATTCGCAATTCCAACCAAATCCCAATGTCCCAACTTTTGAATATAGGCCTGCAAAATATCGGCAACAAGCTCATCATCGTCCACAATAAGACATTTCACGAGCTTATGTTTTCCTTCCATAATTTTTCAGCGGATAGTTGAACCAAGGATATTTTTTCACTAGCACCCCAAAGATAAAAAATTATGATTTATCGATGAAATATTTTGGGCACTTCGCAAAAAAATCGCAATTTTTGTACTAGTTTTTCGTATTTACTTCGGATTGAAATATCATAAACTATGAAGCAACAGATTATAGTATTCATCTCGATTTTGTCTCTGCTCCTACCATTATCATTGCGGAGCCAAGTTAATGAATTGTCTGCGTTTAATTCCATCAAAGCCAAAGGAAACGTTGAGGTTATTGTTCGTTATTCTGACCAATTCAGTTATTCAGTTGATAATCCCGACATGAACAAAATCACTCTAAAGGTTAAAGACAATTGTCTGATTGTAAAAAGAAAAGGGGGGATTAAAGAATCCCGCAAAATTTTTATAGTAAATGGAAATTCAATATCAAGGGTTTCAACCAGCTCGGGAGCAAGGGTAACATTAGACTCCCTGACTACAACCGATACGATATTACTAGCAGCACTTACTGGGTCTGAAATCAGAGCTAAAGTGCACAACTCTCATGTAACCGGTAAAGCTAGTGGCGGCAGTTTCATTCTGCTATCAGGGGCAACCAAAAGGCTACTAGTAACTTGTCGTCAAGGTTCGACTATTCGAGCCAATGAACTCAATTGCAACAAAGCCTATTTAATCGTCACCCTCGGGTCTTTCATCGCCGTAAATGCCTCTCCCGCAGTTTCTGGTAAAGTAACAACTGGCAGTGAGCTCAAAATTTATGGTGGTTCATCCCCGAAAGATGTTGTGTTACACACCGGCGGCCGAATAACCCTTGCCAATGAATAAGCCGAATATTCCACCCATCGTAATTGTGGGATCGGGGGGTGTTGCGCGCTCCTTAGCAGCATCTCTCCGATTGAACAATTTCCCGTTGAAAGGAATTATTACCCGTACCCCGGAGTTACCCCCTAGGTACCCCGAATGGTCAACCCTTAAAAGGTTTTCCATAACAGAACAATTCAACACCGACACCATTTTTTTTCTAACGGTTCCCGACCAACACATTATTCCCATTGCCAAAAACATTCAATGCACGCAGCAATCACTTCTGGTTCATTGTGCTGGGAGTGTCGATCTGCAAACTTTAATCGATATACACCCCAATGCAGCGGTTTTTTATCCTGCACAAACGCTTCATCCCTCCAAAATTATTCCATTCGAAGGTATTAATGTTTGCATTGAAGCCACAACCGAACCTGCTAAAGAAGTACTTTATACCATAGCGGAAGGCATCGGAGCAATTCCCCACTCCATGGATAGCTCCCAGCGAGTTATGCTCCATATAGCGGCGGTTTTTGTAAGCAACTTTGGCAACCTAATGTTGTCATTAGCTGAAGAAATTTGCCAGCAACATCAGATTGACTATTCAATACTACACCCTCTGATTCTTCGAACTGCCCAAAAGGCCGTTGAGAACAGCCCATCCCAAACCCAGACAGGCCCAGCTGCACGAAACGATACTACTACTATTGAAAAACACCTGTCGTTACTTTCCAACCATTTGAAGCAGCTATACGCTTTATTGACCGATGCCATACAACAGAAAATCAACAAACGTTTGTAATATTTTTTAACTTTGCAAAAACTGAACAAACATGCTTAACTTCAAAGAACGTTTAAGTTTTATCAAAGCCTTTGTTTTCGATGTCGACGGGGTTTTTACCGATGGTAACTTATTACTGTTGTCGAACGGGCAGGAGGCCCGAGTGATGAATATCCGCGACGGATATGCCACTCATTATGCCGCCAAACAAGGATATCCCATTGCAATCATCTCCGGTGGCGACGATGAAGCAGTGAAACAACGATTCCAAAAATTAGGAATAACAAACATATACATACCTTCCAACGACAAATGCAAAGATTTTCTCGATTTTGTGCACAAATACAATCTTAACCCCGACACAGTACTGTATATGGGGGATGATATGCCCGATTACGAGGTAATTCAACTAGCCGGAATACGTACCTGTCCTGCCGATGCCGATTCAGAGATAAAAAATCTGGCACACTACATTTCATCATTCAACGGAGGCAAAGGATGCGTACGCGACGTTATTGAACAAACCCTACGAGCACAAGGAAAATGGCCGGTAAAATAGAATATGCCATGAATATTTTTAAACTTACTCGTCCGCTGAACCTCTTCATTGTTATCTTTACTATGATAGCCGTTCGTTACGGCCTAATTCTGCCACATTTGGAAAAATTCGGAATTGCCTCGGCCTTCCCTATCCTCGATTTTATTTTAACCATTACAGCAACGGTTCTAATAGGAGCAGCCGGCTATGTTATCAACGATTATTTTGACCAAAAAATCGACCGCATAAACAGGCCCGATAAAACCCTTATAGGCACGAAAGTTCATCGTCGCGAAGCTATACTGTTTCATTGGATACTCAGCATCACGGGATTTCTGGTTGGGTCTTTTCTGGCTATCCGGTTAAGAATTTACTGGATTTCAGCCGTTTACCTTATTGTGATTCTTCTTTTCTGGTTCTACAGCACCTATTTCAAACAAACTTGGTACAAGGGCAACTTTATTGTTTCACTACTGGCTTTCATGGTGCCTTTTCAAATAATTCTTTTTGAGTATGCATGGTTGATAAAATCCCAGAACCACTCCATCTCCCAACTCTACCACAATACCGAAACCTACAAAATATTTATCCTCGTAGCCATCTATTCATCGTTTGCATTTATAACCAACTTTATTCGCGAAATATTAAAAGATTTCAAAGACATCATTGGCGATGCCAGATACTCACGCAAAACCCTCCCCATTGTTTGGGGACCGGAAAAAGCGAAGTGGTTTGTACAAATTATCAACGGACTGCTTATCCTATCGCTACTTTTGCTCTATGGTTTGCTGGTAAAAGATTCTGAATACAAAACCATCATTGGAATATATCTGCTATTATTCATCATCCTTCCCCTCGTTTTGACCATAGCAACTACATACAAAGCACGACAACCCCAAAAATATATCCTTCCCGACCGTCTTATTAAGGCGGTAATGCTCTCTGGTATTATCGCCTGTTTGCTATTTGGAAAATTCTTCCTGTAAAAACTATGACAAAGCCCCCGTTAACAAAAACATTATCTGAAAAAAAATACCAGTTGATTCTTGCCTCTCAATCACCCAGACGGCAACAACTTATGCACGAAATGGGATTAGAATATTCCATATGGAATAATCTTGAAATTGATGAAAATTTTGATTTATCAACCAATCCATACCAACTTCCCAAACTCCTTGCGCAACGTAAAGCACATGCCTACAAACCCTTAATGAGTAAAAACCAAATACTTTTGGCGTGTGACACCATCGTACTCTGCGACAACATTCCGCTAAACAAACCAAACAATGAAGAAGAGGCCCGCCATATGCTACAATCACTTTCGGGGAGAAAACACGCTGTTATTACCGGAGTTTGTATCCTGACCCATCAAAAGGAAATACTCACTGAAGATATCACCTACGTGTGGTTTGAATCGTTAATAAACGAGGAAATCGATTTTTACGTAAAAACCTTCATTCCTTTAGATAAAGCCGGAGCATATGGAATCCAGGAGTGGATTGGTCTAATAGGCATTCGCAGGATAGAAGGCTCATATTCCAACGTAGTAGGTCTACCCACTACATTGATATACAACCAGTTGAGAATTCTTTTGGCACAAATATAATCCCATTGATAATACAAACACAAAAATACATAGACATGAAAAAATCTATTTCAATTTTCGGAACTCTCCTTTTAGTATGGCAAATAACCCTTGCCGACGAAGGAATGTGGCTCCCCTTCCGACTGAAGGAACAAACCATTCAAAAAATGCAAGAATTGGGGCTTAACCTTTCTGCCAACCAAATTTATACTGCCGACTCTGCATCATTCAATCAAGCTGTTGTTGGCTTAGGAATCAATGGCAGACCATTCCGACACTTTTGCACCGGAGGCCTGATTTCCGACGAAGGACTCTTTCTAACAAACCATCACTGTGGATACGGATATATCCAACAATACAGTACCATCGACAACGATTACCTAACCAACGGATTTTGGGCCTATGACAAATCACAGGAACTGCAGGCAACAAATCTCACGGTAAGTATACTAGTCAGAATGGAAGATGTTACTGCAAAAGCCTTCGAAAATATCACGAACGACATGCCCACCAAAACCCGCGACTCAATTCTTCGAATCAATATCCACAGAATTGAAAAAGAAGCCGTTCAAGGAACACACCTGAAGGCAAAAGTCAATGAATTTTATGGGGGAAATGAATATTACTTATCGGTTTACGAAATTTTTGAAGACGTTCGAATGGTAGGAGCGCCACCATCAGCTATCGGAAAATTCGGAGGCGATACCGACAACTGGGTGTGGCCACGACATACAGGCGACTTCATGCTTTTCCGCATCTATGCAGGGCCCGATAACAAACCTGCCCCTTATTCACCCAATAATAAACCCTACAAGCCTACCAGATACTTCAAAATTAATCCCCAAGGAGTTTCAGAAAACACCTTTACGTTCGTTATGGGATACCCTGGCACCACCGAACAATATCTTCCGTCTTATGCCATAAAATTTATCAAAAACACTCAAAATCCGCTAAGCATTCATTTACGAGAGATACGCATAGAAACCATGAAAAAACACATGGAATTAGACCCTAAAGTCAGAATCCAATACAGCAGCAAAGTAGCAAGCGCAGCCAACGCATGGAAAAAATGGATTGGTGAAATACAAGGCCTGGAGCGATTCAACGTAGTAGGGCAAAAACAGGAATTAGAAAATAAATTTCGAAACTACTACAGTCAGAATCCAGATTATCTCTCCATCTTAAACCAATACAACGAAATCTACCAGAAACTTACCACCATCATGCCATTTGCCCTTTACTTTACTGAAGGAGTATTACGTATCGAAATATTATCCTATGCCGGAAGCTTTAACGAAATTACCCAAGCCGACTCCGCCACAATAAGTTCCCTAATCAAACAAACCCGCACTTTCTTTAAAAATTATCATATTCCGCTTGATAGAGAAATATTCGTAAAAATACTTGCCGAATTTAACCAAAACATCCCAGAGAATCTTAAACCTACGTTTCTGGTAATCCTCAACAAAAAGTTTAAAAACAACTCGGAGAAAATAGCCGATTGGGTATTTAGTCGTACAATTCTCACCGACTCCACCAAAGTTCTGGCATTAATCAGCAACCCGAAAGAGCACAAAAAGCTTGAAAAAGATCCTGCATTTCAACTCTGGAAGGCATTTTCAACCACCTACGACAACCAAATCCGCCCACAACTAGTTGAAACACGGCAAAACCTCCCGGAACTCAATCGTCAATTTATCAAAGCTCTACGAGAAATGCAACCCGAAAGCAACTTCTATCCCGACGCTAACAGCACCTTTCGTATTTCTTACGGACAGGCAAAAGGATACTCACCCCGGGATGCCGTACAATACCACTACCAAACAACTCTTCAAGGGATTATAGAAAAAGACAATCCCACAATTTACGATTACAATGTACCGGAAAAACTAAGAGAACTATATCGCAAAGGAGATTATGGTAGTTATACCAATTCCCAAGGGCAACTTCCCGTTTGCTTTGCTGCCACCAACCACACTACCGGAGGAAATAGCGGAAGTCCAATACTCGATGCCTCCGGACGCCTTGTTGGAATAAACTTTGACCGTGCTTGGGACGGGGTAATGAGCGATATGTATTACAATCCGTTAATATGTCGCAACATAGGCTTAGACATCCGTTACATACTTTTCATTATCGACAAATTTGCCGGAGCACAAAACATTATTAACGAAATCTATTCATCCAATAACTAGCTATTTTTCAGGGGCATGTTGATGCCCCTGAAATTAATATTTCACAATGGTACGCCCCAAAAAACATTTAGGACAACATTTCCTAGCCGATAAAAACATTGCTCAAAAAATTACTCGTTTATTGCCCAACAATAATCTCCAATTGTTGGAAATTGGCCCGGGGACAGGAGTGTTAACGCAGTTCCTTGAACCACGGTTTGGAAATAAACTCCATGTAATTGAAATCGATCAGGAAAGTATAGAATTTCTTAAAAACAGGTTCCCATCAATTATTCAAAACATTCACTTTGCCGACTTTCTACAAACCGACCTTTCGTCCATTTTTCAAGGCCAATTTATGGTCGTAGGCAATTTCCCCTACAACATTTCGAGTCCAATTCTTTTTAAAATACTCGAAAATCGAGCATCAATCCCGCTAGTAGTAGGAATGTTCCAAAAAGAGGTTGCCGAAAGAATAGCCGCTTCACACAACTCAAAACAATATGGAATTTTGAGTGCTTGGACACAGTTATTTTACAAAGTTTCCTATTGCTTTACGGTCCCCGAACATGTTTTTGTCCCACCTCCAAAAGTAAAATCGGGGGTTATTTCGCTCAGCCGTATTGACCGCGATTTAAAAGGAGTAGATTCTTCGTTTTTGTTATCGATAATAAAAACAAGCTTTAATCAACGAAGAAAAACATTGCGCAATAGTCTCAAAGGTTTTATCTCTAATTCAACCGTCGATCCTAAGCTACTGGCGAAAAGACCGGAACAATTATCTCCGGAAGATTTTATTAACCTCGCCAGAGAATTATCATAGTAGATTCAGAAAGATGATCTAACCCAAAAAGTACCATAGGGTATTGTAAAACTCCTGAAGATCTATCGGCTTACTGAGATAGGCAGAAAATCCGGCGGCTAAACATCGCTCCTTGTCGATTCTTGAGACAAAAGCAGTTTGCGCCACAATTGGAACATGTTTATTAATTTCACGAATCTTTGATACTGTTTCCAAACCGTCCATTTCGGGCATAAAAATGTCCAAAAAAATAATAGTTATGTCTTGGTTTTGAGAAAAAACACGTAAAGCCTCTATACCGTTACGAGCCTCAAATATCTCCGCCCCGGTGGGTTCCAGAAATGCTTTCAACAGGAGCAATGCTCCAATGTTATCCTCGGCAATAAGAACTTTTTTCCCCTTTAAATCAGGCACCCACATGGCATCTTTTTTCGGAATAAAATTAGTAAAATTTACTGATCTATAATCAAGTAGGAACTATATTTTTGAAAAACATCACGCTTGTAAAAAGCCTCTAATCCCCCAATCATTTCAAAAATATAGACAAAACCCATCTTTTTTAAAATATCAACAGCGCTCTTACTACGATCGCCAGACCAACAATAAACGAAAATTGGTAGTTGTCTATCAACCGTATCGCAAATTGCTACTAAGAATGCTTTGGTTGGAGCATTAACTGCCCCGTTTATATGTTGAATTTTATACATAGAATTGGGTTGTACGTCTAAAATCAACCTTGGTTCGGTTGTTAAAAGCAGGTTAAAAAACATAGTATCGGGTTGTGCATTGCTCGCCCCCCCCCATAGTACACAAATCGTAAATGCTAGAATTCGTTTTACCATTATTAATAAATTCATGTGTACCATTCTTATTCGAGAAAAATCTCCCGAATTATGGCATCGGATAGAAATAGGCCTTTTGGGGTAAGTTTCACAACATTATCTACGATAATAACATCTCCACTTTCAACATACTTGGAGGCAACGTTTAGCAATCGCTTTGCATTAACGCTACCAAATTCACTCTCAACAACGCTAACATCCAAACCAAAAGTTGTGCGAAGAGAGAGTAAAATCAAGTCGTTAAAGTTATCTTTAGGTGTTAAAATTTCTTCAAGGTAAATTTTCCCCTCTAATTCCTCGTAGCGATAATATTGTTTTAAATCTGGCACATTCCACCGCCTTACAATACGATTGTAGGAGTGAGCGGCAGGTCCTACTCCAAGATAGGGAATACGTTGCCAATAACTACTGTTATGCATAGAAAAACGCCCTAACTTACCAAAATTTGAAATTTCGTATTGGATAAAGTTGTTTTTCTCAGCCCATTCAACAATAGTCATGTATTGATTAAAACATTCATCCTCGCTCAGTTCGGAAATAATACCCTTTTTCTTAAGCTTACTAAAAACTGTATTCTCCTCGATCGTAAGAAGATAAGCCGAAATGTGCTGCACATTAAGTTCAGATAATTTTTCCAATTCCTTTTTCAAATCACTGGTAGAAGAATTGGGTAACCCATAGATAATATCAATGCTGATATTGGAAAATCCATTTTTCTGAGCATCATTGACAGATTGACGCACAGTATCTATATTATGCCTACGATTAAGAGTTTTTAACTGATGATTATCAAATGATTGGGCACCAATGCTTAACCGATTGAACGGTAACTTCGACAAATCTCTAAGGTACTTGGAGGATAAATCATCGGGATTAGCCTCAAGGGTAATCTCGGTAAAATGGGCTAGTTTGTAGTATTTATTAATAACCTCAAAAATATCGTGGAATTGTTGAGCAGAAAGCAACGAAGGCGTACCCCCACCAAAGTAAATGGTTCTTATCTCCTCGGCAACAAAATATCTACGATCTTCCAACTCTTTTTTCAATATGGAAAGATATTTCGAAAAATCAGTTTCCTCGGAACAAGAATAAAAATCGCAATAGTAACATTTACTTTTACAGAATGGTATATGTATATAAATACCAGCCATAATTGGTTTCTCCAGTTCGGGATACTGAATTAGAAAATTAACAAATTAAATACCTAATAACAAAAAATACCGGCCACAGAGTGCCGGTATGAATAATAAAAGGGATGATTTACTTAACTGTAATGTAGGACATAATGAGTACAGCGGCGCCCTCTTTCCCGTCAAGAAAATAGGCATTAAGCGAGTAAACACCCGTTTTCATACAGGAGAATCCTGCAGCATCAGTTAAGGTGCCATCAGGTTTTAAGTTGGTTATTAACTTTGTATCACCGTCATAAAGCTCAAACACAAGTTTACCCTCGTACCCATCAGCGTTACAGGCGCTAAACTTGTAAATAGTTCCTTTATTTAGCACCACACTATTTTTGGTTGACGGTGGCGGCTTAATAGCGCTTTGGGGCATTTTGTACTTAAAGTCCTTTAGATACGTAGCATTGCCTATATTTAATGCACATGAATTTACCAAATCATCACTTTGTGCATGCGTATAATTAAGCCCGAAGAATATTCCTAACACGATGAGTATAACTAGCTTTTTCATAGTCTTAAAATTTCATTTGTTAATTCCTCAAGTTTTGTCGCATAACACTACTAAATTTTTATAACCTCATAGCGTACCTCTTCAATAACATTAATGATATTCTCGAGCGTCTTTTCAGGCACATCAACGTATGAAGTTTCACTTTGGACATAAACCACTATCCCATCTATTTCCACTTCCTTTGGTTCTCCAGGAACTACAGTTTTAGTAACTCCTTCAAAAGCTTTATAAATTCTTGCAAATTTTGAGTGAAGATCGGCAAAACGTGAATCGCTTTTATACTTAGCTAAAATATCAACTAGGTTTTCAACTATTATTTTTTGCTCACCAATACGTTCAACAACTTCTTTATTGTTTGGGGCATACTTGGCAACCTGTGTAGCAAAAAACATTCCTTCGAGCCAGGTACCACTAATAATTAAGGCACTAATTTCGTTCCGTCCGGTTTTCTGTAGGTGATTATCCATGTTATTAAAACTGGATATACTAATATACATTAGCGAGTCAAGGTTTTCATTATTGGTAGCTAGGCGACGGATTGTATTAAAATCATAGAACTGTTGCACCCGTAATTCTTCGGTGAGTTTTCGAATTCCACGCATAATGGTCATAACCGGACCGGTTTTTTTATACATATTAAGATATCCCAAATCGGCGGCCAAGATGCCTAAATTAAGTGCGCGTTTAAAATCAGTATTGTAGCGATCGATATTTTCTATGGTTGATATATAATTTTCATTGAAAGGAACTCCGGTCGCTTGGAGCAATGCAGCCATTTCAACAGGTGAGGATGAAATATTTTGAAGAATCTGTATGGTTTCTGAAGGCTTATCAGAAACATTAGTTGTATCTTCCTGATTCAAGGCTTCTCCAATAATCTCATCAAAGGTATTTTTGCTTTTACCGGAATTTTCATCTTGACACGAACAACCGTAAGCCAGATACCCTATTAAAAAACTATAGACAAGAATTCTTTTCATATGCCAATCATTAATTTCGGTGCATAAATATAGTAATTATTTTTTTCTCACCCGTATTACTATCCGTGGAATTTTAAATTTTGCAACCATTTTTTTCAATGGGGCAGTAACTTTGGAGAAGTTTATTTTTGGAATGTATGGGGAGAAACGACGGGCAAAATCGAATTCAACCAACTTCTTAAGCAAATCGAAGTATAGCGTTACATAAAGCACTAGTGTCATTATCCAGACCATAACCATATTAAACCAGAAGGTATCGTAGTACCTACCCATAAAGTGCTTCTGGGGCGCAAATAGATGACTGCGTATACTCAGAAAATGTTCCGGTTCGGCTACTCTGAATATTGGATCTCTTTGTTGAATTAACCTCCCATCAGATTCAACGATTTGCTTCATGTAAATATTTTTAACAATGTCGGCCACAGCTTCATTATGGTAACGGTTTTGCTGTGTAAGGTAAATCTGTGGATCTCGGGCATCAAGTGCCATAATTAAACGTTCTTTAGCCTTTTGGGCCCGAGCAATTTGCATTTCATAATAATCAGTAATACGGTCCAAGTATTTAAGAGTTTGTTCGGCTACACCGAAATCAAACTTATTGATGTTGAGTTTATCGAGGTGTTTAAACTCTACATCTGGATTGTTTTTCATTTCTTTCGATATCTCGTAGTGCAATAAGTTCAATGTTTTTTCAGCTTTCTTGAGCCGTTCCGGGTTCTTCGACACAAGTGCGCTCATTACCTCATCAACTCGCTGACGTATTTCGGCTGTCCATTTGGTTCCACGTATGTCTCCCTGGCTTATAGCTTTATCAAACTCATAGAAATATTTTTCAAACTCGTTATCCTTAAATTGTTTTACCATCAACCCTTCATAACACCAATAGGCTGCTACAGCTTGAACAATAAACGGAACTTTGTCAACACTACCAACCTTTTTGTTTAGTTTATCGAAAGTAAACATAGCTCCCCCCATTACCATTTGCGGAATCATTAACAAGGGGATAAGAATGTAAATGGTAACGGCTGAATTGAAGGCTGATGATATGTTTAGTCCTAACAGGTTGGCAAAAGAGGCTATGGACCATAGGGCGAAAAAGTATTCGAGGGTAAGACCGCGCACTTCGAGTATATTATTGGCTACCAATACAAATGTAATGGCTTGTATGGCTGAAATAGCAAAGAGTATAAGTATTTTACTCAGGAGATAGCTAGAACGCGATAAGTTTAGAAATGCTTCCCGTTTGAGTATTTTTCGGTCTTTAAATATTTCTTCCGCGCTAACCATAAATCCAAGGAAAAGGGCTACGATTAAACCCATAAAGATATATGGAGGTATGTTTGCGTTAACACGAAAGACGTATTCGGTTGCATCAGGCTCAATGTAGCGTATTATGAATGAAAGCATAAAACCCAGTAGGGGTGCCTCCAGAAGGTTTATCAAAACATACTGACGGTCACTAATCTTGGAAAGAAAATCTCTTGTGGCGTAAATTCTGAATTGTTTAAACCAAGAGGGTATGCTCAGGTTTTTCGGGGGATCTTCTTGAATATCAGAATGGCGCTCAATACTAATATTTTGTCGGAAATGTTCTTCCCACTTTTCAGGGTTTACCTTACGTTTGCCAGTGTACTTCCCAAATTCATCAACAACTTGTGCGTCGATAACATTGAATATCAGCTCAGGATTAACATTCCCGCACGTTGGGCATTCGCCAACATCGGCATTAATCTGATTATCGAGGCGTTTAAAGTAAGTAACGGCTTCTACGGGGTTGCCGTAATAAATCATATATCCACCAGTGTCGAGAATGATCATTCGGTCAAACATTTTATAAATGTCTGACGAGGGTTGATGGATAACAACAAAAACAAGTTTCCCTTTTAATGCAAGTTCCCGTAAAAGGTCCATTACATTCTCAGAGTCACGCGATGATAGCCCCGATGTTGGTTCGTCAACAAAGAGTATAGACGGTTCACGAATCAATTCAAGGGCTATGTTTAAACGCTTACGCTGTCCTCCACTAATGACCTTATTTAATGGAGTCCCGACTTTAAGGTCTTTTCTCTCATAGAGACCAAGTACAGCTAGAGTTTTATTCACCAATCGATCGATTTCTTCCTCCGACAGGTCTTTAAAGCAAAGTTTTGCGTTGTAATAAAGGTTTTGATATACGGTTAACTCACTAATTAATAGGTCGTCTTGGGGTATGAAGCCGATAACACCCTCCAGCTTTTCGGGTTCCTGATGAAGATCAATACCGTTGATTTTTACAGTACCGGTAGAAGGTTTTGCCAAACCGGTGAGTAGATTTAGCAAGGTTGTTTTTCCGGCACCGCTGGCTCCCATTATTCCAACCAACCGGCCTTGTTCTTCCGAAATATTTATATTTCGCAATCCAATAGTACCATTGGGGAAACGAAATTCAACGTTATCTACGTTGTAGGTAATTCTCGACAGAGTTGTGTCGGCCATAAAATGGGCTACAACGTCGGAATAATAAACTGGCTTTGATTTGGGAAGCCTAATCGAACTACCGTTTGCAAACAGGTATATAGAACGGTTATTTACTGGTAGTCCGTTTAGGAAAATGTCGGCGTTTCCAGTATATCGGAGGAAATATAAATCGACGTTTTTAATCTGAAGAATTAAGATATCGCCGTCTAATTCTTCCGTTGGAATATGCTTAGAAAGGTTTTCAGGATGGTGCTCTTTGCTATTAATTTTCAGTATATTAGGATCACTGATGCTAGCCGGTTCTTCAATGACAAAGGATTCGGTACTTTTAAATTCTTCGGGAGTTATGTTAAAAACTTCGGCTACGGTATTAATAATTGCCATTCTTTGTTCGGTAAACTTTTTGTCGGCATTTACCAGCTCAAATAGGCGAACAAGTACAACTACCTTTTGCTTTTGGGTAAGGGTTTTATTAATCTTTTTGCAAATCCCGAGAATTTTTACCGAATCCTTTACTGAGGTAAGTTGTTTTTCACGATTTTTTTTGTCGGGATTATTGGGATCAATTTCGGCATGATAGTAAAAGAGATTCATGTATTCCTCAACCGCCTCATGGTTAAGTTGGGAGGTGAGGAATTTTCTAACAAATTCTACTTCATTGTCCTCAGCACCTTCATCTTGTTTGGCAATAAGGGCAAAAAGATGCATCAGCGCCTTGAGAATCTCTTCACTCATGTATCAAAAGTTTTTAGCGTATAGCTAATCAATAGAGTAGCTTACTTGTTCAAAAGGAACTTCAACAATATCAGCATACTCTTCCCCGGCTTCCTGCATGTCTTCATCGTCTTCCGGATAGTGCCAACGAATTAAAACGTCGTTCCCGGCTTCGTATATTTCTTCAAGTTTAAGAAGTATATCGAGTAATAATTTGGATGATGCTGTATTAAAGTATACGAGTTTGAAATTAAAAACAGTTTTCTCGTTGGGTTTCTCGGAATAACGATCGAGCCAGTCAAGGATAGGTTCATAGAAAGCAGCTACATCTTCTGGCAAAGAACGTCCTGAGATTTCAAACATGTCGTTTTGTGCATCTAGGATAACGCTTGGAGTATCGTCTGTTCCAACAATTTTAATTACTTCCATGGTTATATGTTTTTTAGTTTGTTCTTGAAATCATCGTTGAAAAAACAAAGAATGAGTATTCGTCGTTAATGCTGAGAAACTGATAAAACAGCTTGCTTCCGGTCTTTTTGGCGATGTCGATAAACCCAAGGCCAGCCCCTCCCTTGGCTGATATGCGTCCTTCTTTTATTCGTTGCTTATATAGATCTTTAAGCCCCTCTTTATCAAGTCTATTGATTGTTTCAAGCATCTCGACGATTTGTGGAATTTTATCTTTGCTTAGCACATTGCCGGTAGTAACTACATAGCTATCTTGGGCCTTACTCAAAATAAATATTCCAACACCTCCTCTTGGAATGGAATCGTCTTTTTGGTTAATATCTTCGGCATGTTTACTAATATTTTGTAAACACTCTACCATTACGTGGAAGACTTTTTTCTGTGTTGAGGGATCCTCTAATTGTGCTTCCATGTTGGCTTCTGTTAGAGATGTAAAGGCCTTTGTAATCTGATGGGTGACATCTCCTTCGTAAACCAAGGTTACCTCGTGTTCGCGCATAGTTTTGTAGAAACTATAAACGAACTCAAGCAACTCTTTTACGTCTATTTTACCATCCATACTAAGTGTTGTTTATGTAAAAATACAATTTTTTTTTCAAAATTCAATTCCAATTAAAAGTACGTCGTCGATTTGTCGACGCTCTCCTTTCCATTGTTTAAAATCTTTGTCGAAATAGATGTAATACTGAATCATGCTGTAATCAGGATACTTTAGGATTGCATCTCTGATTCGTTTGGATGAATATTTATCCCCGTCCGGCCCCCCTACTTGGTCAGGTAAACCGTCGGAAAAGAAAAATATCTTATCACCCTGGCGAATATCAATTTCGTAATTGGTAAAATCCTCCTCAGGCTTTTTACCCAATGGAATTCCACCTATAGCTTTACGATTTCCCTTGAATTCTTCTAGGTTTTTATTTCTTAGGAGATAAAGCGACCTGTGAGCACCTGCATATTGGAGTTTTTGACGTTTCATATTGATTTTACAGAAGGCTATATCCATACCATCGCGGGCATTGGCTCCTTCCATATCTTGTTTTAATGCTTTTCTAACACCTAAATGGAAAATGTCGAGAAGTTTACCTGCAGGTAGATCTTCATCGTGGTCAACTGTTTGATTAAGCAGAAAATAGCCTACAAACGAAAGTAGTGCTCCGGGAACTCCGTGTCCGGTACAATCAACCGCAGCAATGTAAAATACATCGTTCTTAACAAAAAACCACGGAAAGTCTCCACTTACTACATCGCGTGGCTTGTAGAGTATAAAGGATTTGGGGAGATATTCTTGTACGATTCGTGTGTCAGGAAGTAGGGCTTTTTGTATTCGCTCTGCGTAATTGATACTTTCCGTAATGTTTTTATTCTTTTCTTTGATTTCGTTTTCAATTTGTTTTTGCTCAGTTATATCGTGAGCAACTATCAGAACGGTCTCGAGTTCTTTTTCCTCGTTATATTCGGGGATAGCATTTACTTGCTGGATTCTATCACCAAAGGTGGTAGGGAAAATAATTTCATAGCTTTGCTTCTGATTAGTTCTTCCGACATCGACCAAAACTCTAGTAAAGAACTCTTTAATTTTGTCGTTAAAGTCGACTTGATCGAGTGTTTTCCCAACGATGGCTTTATTGTCGACACCTGTAAATATTTGCACTATGGGGTTTGCATAGAAAAACTGTCCGGTTAAATTTAAGCGCATGATCATATCGGGTGAGTTCTCCGATAAGGCCTGCATTTTACTTTTCATGCGTTCCTCTTTTTCAGCACGCTTACGTTCGGTGATGTCTTGTGAGTTGAAAATGATTCCTTCTATTGCAGGATCGTGAAGTAGGTTGCGCCCAACGGTTTCTACATGGATTTTTCTTCCGTCTTTCCGCATGTAGGTGTACTGGATGCGCCGTGAAGTATCGGGATCTTTAAGCAGCGCTTGAAACATTTCTTTCCAATCAGACATTCCTTTGGCTGTAAGCCTGTCGAGGTCTTTCCCATCCATCATCTCTTCAGGGGTAAACCCATAAATGTTTACCACAGATGGTGATATATAGATCAAACGTGAATTTTCGTCGTAAATGGAGATTACCTCGGAGGCATTTTCAAGCAGTGAGTGTAGTTTTTTCTGAGTATTTTCAACAGCCTGAATTTGTTGTTCCAGCTTGGCGTTGGTTCGCTCAAGTTCTTCATGCGTCGCCCTCATTTCTTCTGCATTCTGCCGCAATTCCTCTTCATTTTCACGTAGCTCTTCGGTCATTTTCTGAGCGTCGCGCAACAGTTTCTCGGTTCGGGCATTGACTTTAAGATTGAAAAGAGTTCGGGCAATAATATCGCTTAATTCTTCGAGGAACCGAATCTTGAGGGGTGAAATATCGTGGTCAAGCGAGGCAAATTCTACAACACCCTGGAGTTTCTCATCGGTAATCAATGGAACTATCAATATAGTGTTTGGCTTGCGATCTTTTAATAATCCGCTGGTTAGGGTAACATAATCCTCAGGAATTTCCTTAAGATAGATGGTTGCCATTTCGAAAGCTGCCTGACCTATGAGCCCTTCTCCTATGGCGAATTTTTGATTCAAATATTTTCGACGATTATAAGCATACGTAGCTTTATTTACAAGGAGTTGTTCTTCCTCGTCGTAAACGTAAAAGGCGCCTTGAATAACTTTAATATAATCGATTAGGGCTACCAAAGTTTCGTAGGAAAGTTTGTCAATATCGTTGTGCATCCGCAAGATATCGGATATCCGATCTTTACCTGCGGCAATCCAGTTCTGATCGGCTTCTTTCCTTGCAGTTTTTAGAAGGTTGTCGCGCATGCGGATGAGCGATTTCCCCAATATGTCTTTATCGTCTATTTGGGTTTCATCTATATTGAAGTTTCCTTCTCCGATTTGTTTGGCTATTCGAACGTTCTGTTGAATTAAGTTGTCGCGTTGCTTGATTTGGCTTTGCAAATAGTCTTCGGTGGTTTTAAACAGTCTCTCCAGGTAATAGCCTCCAAATCCTAGTAATATTGGGATTAAATCCACGAAAATTATTGCCGGATTTTTAGAATGTAGTTGTACAAGTCCGTAAATAGATATCTCGTAATCCTTGGTAATGAATTCGATAATCCAAGCAAAGAGCGGGAAAATTAACCCAATGATGATAATTCCTACAGGAATTCCTGATTCTGAATTGCTCCCGAGGAAGAACTCCCTAATTTGTTTTGCTCTGCTGCTATCGATTCTCATTAGTTCCAAAAATGGTTTTGAGTACGCAAATCTACTTATTTTTCAAAACTTCCAGAAAGTTGATTTAAAATTTTCTCCAATATTAATATCTGTTCTGAAGTTAAATTTTTGAATAAGGCCAGCTCTGTAAGTGCAACAACTTTTTCCTGATGAACTATGGGAATAATCAGTAGAAAGTTTGGCTCTCGATTTCCAAGACCTGAAACTATTTTCCGGTAATCTTCCGGTAGTTCACTTATATATAACATTTTTTTGTCGCGTGCAGCCTGTCCATTTAATCCCTCAGCGATTTTGAACGGAGCAGGCTTTTCATTACTATAATAGGCATATTCCGCTATTGGCACAAATTCATCGGCGTTAGGATCGAACTGATAAAATAATCCTTGAACTATCTCAAATTCTTTTGCCATTCGCGAAAGGAAGCTTTGGGCTATTTCTGTAGGGTCCTGAAGTTTTTGAAATTGTTCTACCAGATGATTGAATCGCTCTTTATTTTCTTGGATTCGCTGCTCGGAGGTTTCCGGCTGAGGATTCATTACCTGTTCCAAGGTAATGTTTTCAGGTAAATTTGCATCTTCAATTTGTTTGAGTGTTTGCTTCACTTCGTGGTAAATGTTTCGAACCTTAATATAGATTGCCATCAATAACAGGATGCCAACGGCTTGTGGAATAACCAACTCATATTCAACAACGTACTGAGCACCGGCTATGATTATACTGGTAGTGAGTGTTACCCCGGCCAGAAGAATCAAAAAGGAGATTTGTCGTCTATATTTAATTATTTTTTCCATGATTATCCAAGCTTGTTGAGAAAACGAATTATTTCGTTGGTTGAAAAAATGTGATCTACTTTCATAACTTGCAAGCAGGCATTGGGCATGGTAGGCACTTGGGATTCATTAGGGTCCTGAACTATTGTTAAGCCACCATTTTCCTTAACTTTTTTAAGCCCTATTGCTCCGTCTTTATTGGCTCCGGAAAGGATAACGCCTACTAATTTTCGTTTATAATTGTAGGCTGCAGATATGAATGAAAGATCAATCGATGGCCGGCTGTGGTTAACCGGTTCTTCGGTAGATAGTGAAAATTTGTTTCCTAGCTCAATATACATGTGGTAATTGGCCGGTGCTAGATAAATTATCCCTGGTTTGATAGGATCTTTATCGTTGGGTTCGCAAATGGGTAAGGTTGACTTAATGCTTAATGCTTCAACGAAGCCTGATCGAACATGCTTCAGCCGATGTAGACATAGAAATACCGGTAACGAATAATTTTTGGGTAACGATGATATTATCCTTGTAACAACCTGAAAACTACCGGCACTACCACCTATTATTACAGCTTTGTATTGTTCCATTAGGCTATACGTTTTTTGTAAACTTTTTCATTAGGATTAAGGCATAACATTTTTTTTGCTTCAGGCGAAGTTTCAATATTTTCTTTAGCTCCGATACACAAAATTCCTCCTACCACTAAACTGTCAAAAAGTTTCTGTACTACTTGATCCTGAAGTGTTGAGTTCATGTAGATCATTCGGTTCCGATACAGAACTAAGTGAAAGCCTTTTTCGTTGAGGTCTTTAATGTAACTCCCCTTAAGGAACTCAACTCCCGCAACTAACGAGGCATCTAACACAACCTTGTTGTTTTCGGTTCGATAGTAGTTAGATAATTCTCCGTTTTCGTTGAGCCGTTTGTAATTAGCATCTGAGTTCTCCATCTTACGTAAATCGTACGATGCTCCGTTGCGAATGGCATCGAGGCGGAGTTGACTTAAACTGCTAACGAGAACAGAAACTTTGTCATTTAGTTTGGTTTCTTTCAATAAAATCATCAGGCTATATACTTCGTCGCCACTGGATACCCCAGGAATGTGCACGCGAATGTTTCCAAAGGTTTTGATTAGTTCCGGGATGTAAATATCGCGTAATTCTCGCCAAAACGAAGGGTCGCGAAACATCTCGGTGGTGTCAACCATTCCCTCGGAGAGGTATTTTTCAAAAAGTCGTGGATCGGTTTCTATTTTGTGAATAAAGTCTACTACGGATGAAAAGTTGTAATCGTTCATTACTTTAATTAAGCGACGCTTAAATGCGGTAAGTGCCAAATTGCTGAAATCGATTCCGTAATTCTCAGCAATGGTTGCTATAATTTTTTTCGTATCAACTATTCCAATGTCTGTAATCATACCTCTAACTGGTTAATACGATTTTTTCTTATAAATACCTTTGGTCCGTTCAAAATTATTGGCTACCGGACCTAATATGCTTTCATGGGCTCCTAGAATAAGATATCCATCGCGATACAGGTTGCTCGAAAACATTTCGAGTACTTTGTTTTGCAACTTGGTGTTGAAATAAATAATTACGTTCCGACAGAAAATTATATCGAATTTGGAGTAGAAAATGTTTTTATCATTAACCAGGTCGTGCTTTCTGTAAACGGGCTTATTGCGCAGAAAGGGCTTCATGATTATCAAATCGTGTTTTTTATCAATGTCGAAATATTTTTCGTAGGCAACGTCTTTTTTATCCTCGTAGTTGTAGGGGTTCTCTTTGATTACTTTATCGAAATTATCAAGGTAGTTCATATTAAAACGGTATCGATACTCCCCTTGTTTTGCCTTCTCTAGCATTTCTGTATTGAGATCGGTGGCAAAAACTTTGGCTTTATCAAATAAGTCAAGCTCGTGAAGTAGAATTAGCATGGAGTATACCTCCTGCCCACTGGAACATCCTGCATGCCAGATAAAGATAGATTTATTCTGCTGAAACCTGGGTAAGATTCTGTATTTTAATGTAATCCATAGTTCTGGGTCGCGGAATAATTCGGTTGTGTTTACCGTAATTTCTCGTACAACCTGTTCCAAAAAATCTTTATCGCGTAAAATTCTCGATATCAGTTCATCAACCGACATTCGGAAGTCTTCCAGTATTTTGTCGATTCTACGACGAAACGATTTTTCGGAATAATCGCTAAAGTCGTAGGTTGATACACTTTTTATCGCGGCTACAATCTTGTTACTTTCCTCCAGTGATACCATACTCACATTTATCTTTCCAACTTCTTTAGCTGATATTAAAATATCAATCGAAGTTTTTCAAAAATTATGTGTCAAAAATAGAAATTTTTTTTTCAACCGAAATATTTTCCCACTTTTTTACAGGGTATTTTAGTCTTTCGGGATTAACATTATCCGTTTACTTGCCGCAATGGATTGACTAATAATTACCTTTAATTGCGTAATGAAAAATGAATTTTTATTGGGTTATGATCACTGAAGATAAAGTTTTGATTTATAGTTTTTACAGAGTTAACAATTATATTAGGAGAAGCTATTGCATAGTCGATGGTGGCAACAACCCATTCCTGGGGGTCGTTGGTTTGTAACGACCGATTGGTTGGAGTAGATTTATCCCAAGCAATAGTCCATTCGGCAGGAAATAGTTCTTTTTGTAGAGGTAGAATCTGAAAATAAGGTGTCTGTTTTGAAATGGTGTCATAAGGAGTTTGGTTCCAGTCTCCCACGATAAGAATATAATTCCCGTCTTCATAAAGTGCCTTAACATAGCTGGCGAGCTGTAGGGTTTCGTCTTTCCGGATTGTCCCGTCGTCGAAAGCTGTGTTATGTGTATTAATTAGATGAAGTTTTTTACCGTTGGAGAGAACATAGATTGTTTCGAGAAAAGCACGGTCGAGCATCCAAAGTTTTTTAGGCCATGGGAAATTTGCTTTATAGGCATGACGATAGGTTTCCTGTGGAAAAAACTTAGCAAAGGTTAACAAACCCGATTCTATTCTTGCTAAGGGGTCATCGAAGGGAAATGGCAGATATCGAATTTTATAGTTATAACAAAAAACTGAATAAGGATGATTTGAAAAAAAATTTCCGAAACGTTCATGCTGATTGATGTAATAGGAACGTTTGGAGTTAATATCTACCTCTTGAAGAACTAGGAAATCTGGGTTGTGTTTAACGATTAAAGTTTCTATGCTATCTAGATTTTGATAGGTTCTGTGTTCTGAGGTTCTAACTTTAGTACCACCGTCGTAAAAGAAATCCATATCGTTTCCAAGCCCCCCGTAGCCGATATTCCAAGAAAGTAAGGTGTAGTTTTTTTCTATTGGTAGTGTATCGTAGATTGTATGTTTATGAATCAGCTCCACAGGCGCCGGACGATAATCAGTAATTTGAAGCGTTCCCAGAAAAATTATAAAAATCAGCAATACTCCGACCAGAAACGTTAAAACAGCTCGTATAAAATATTTCTTCATAACTATGGGATTTTATCTTTTTCGGCTACAAAATACAAAAATTTTTCAAGTTTGAAAACTTGAAGATTCATTACATATTTTTATATACTGCCGATTACATGACCATTACACAACCAATTAGCTTTCAAACATCAACTTTTAATTGGTTCTAGGGTTTTGTCATCAATAAACCCAAAATTAAATTTGATAGAGGTAATTTTCTATCGGAATGGGTTATCTTTGTAATAATTAACAGATAGGATGATGGATTGGCATAAGCTCTTAAGCCCGGTTCGTTACGACCAGCGTAGTGATAGTGGATTGGTAGATATACGCTCTCAGTTTCAGCGCGATTACGATCGAATAATTTTTTCTCCGGAGTTTAGGAAAATGCAAAGTAAAACTCAAGTATTCCCTTTTCCTAAAGAAACCTTTGTACATAACCGCTTAACGCATAGCCTTGAGGTTGCGAGTGTTGGCCGTTCACTCGCACGCATTGTGGCAGATTTTCTTATAGAGAAACAAAATATTAATTCTAACCTAGCTAACGAACTACCAACGATTGTTTCTACCGCTTGCCTGGCTCACGATTTGGGAAATCCTCCTTTTGGGCATTCCGGAGAAGATTCTATTTCATCATTCTTCATCAGCAGAGAAGATTTAAAGTCCTTGTATTCGAATGATGAATGGAGCGATTTGACCCGATTTGAAGGAAACGCTAACGCCCTAAGGCTGTTAACGCATCAATTCCCGGGTCGTAGAGCTGGTGGATTTTCTCTAACCATGGCATCTTTGGCTGCAACCGTGAAATACCCTTACCCTTCGGCGGCCGGCAAAATGAAATATGGCTATTTTACTTCTGAAAGAGCAATATTTGAAAAAATTGTTGAGGAATGTGGATTAAAACAATCTGGAAAGATTAGCAGACATCCATTGGTCTATTTGGTAGAGGCTGCCGACGACATTTCGTATTTGATTATGGACATGGAAGATGCTCATCGGATGAAAATTCTTTCCACGGAGGAAATTCTGGAATACTGGTTACCATTTTTGAGTATTGATTATCAAAACAGTTTTCACACAAAATCAGAACACCTCGATCCAAACGAGAAGGTTGCATATTTAAGAAGCCTAGTGATTAACTCTTTGGTAAGCCACTCAGCAGATATTTTTATTGAAAACTACTATTCAATTATGGATGGGGATATTTTTGTTTCTTTAGCCAAAAAACTCCCCGAACCAATAAAAAACGCGATGGAGTTATGCAAATTCATCAGCTACAAACGCATATATACCCATCCAGTGGTGCAACGCCTCGAAATAGTTGGGCATAAGGTTTTAACTTCCTTGCTCCAATCGTATATGGAGGCTATTTTATCGCCCGAAAAGAAAATCTCGAAGCTAATACTACAAACAATACCCGATAGATATCACACTGAAGGAACCCTCTATCAAAAAACCAGATGCATAATTGATTATATTTCTTCAAGGTCGGATTTCGAAGCATTGAGGATTTTCCGGGAAATGAATGGAATTGATTTACCTGAACAAATTGTATAAAAAAGGCCATCCTTTCCTCGGATGGCCTTTTCTAAGGTTACAAGTTTATTTGACAGGTTGAAGAATTAAAAATCCCCAAGGTTGAAGAGTAATAGGATCGTTTCCACTAAAGGTAAATTGCTCCTTAGTTAGCACATCATTATAGGAACCGGCAGTAATATCGCTTGTCAGATTAAACAAAACAGGGTTAGAACTAAAATTAAAAATGGCCAACACCTTGTCTTTATCGTTTCGGCGAACGAAAGCGTAAATGGATGGACTACCCGGTGTGAGTATCCGCTCCATATCAGCACCTTTTTCAGCAGCCCAAAGTGCTGTATTATTTTTCTTAAGCGATATCAACTCTTTATAAAAATTTTCGAATCCACCCTGGTCGTTCCAATCAATCTGGTCCTTATCAAAAAACTCCAACCTTCGGTTAAATCCAACCTCCTGACCGTTATAAATTAAAGGCATTCCAGGAATCACAAACGATAAAGCTGCGAAGGTTTTCGCAGCATCGCCCATGCGTTCAAATTCAGTACCGTTCCATGAGTTTTCGTCGTGGTTGCTTGTAAAGTGCATTTTAATGGCGTTTTTAGGATATGTTGCCAACGTATCGAGAAAATACCGATCAAAATCTTCAACAGTAAGTTTTTGTTTAGCCATTTCGTTCATCATGTGGTGAAATTTCCATCCATATTCTGCGTTAAAAGCATATTCCAGTAATTCAATGTGTTCGGCTTCAGCTAACATAAATACAGGCTTTATTTTTCTAAGCTGGTGAGTGGCTTCGTTCCAGAAATCAGTTGGCACAAGGAAAGCGACATCGCAGCGGAATCCATCGATATCGGCCTCTTTAACCCAGAATTTAAGGGCATCGATCATCGCCTCTCGCAATTTAGGGTTATCATAATTAAGTTTAGCAACATCCGTCCAATCGTATTGATATACAAGATTTCCGGTGGAATCGCGCATATAAAAATCGGGATTGGTTTGTGTCCACACATTATCGCGAGAAGAATGGTTGGCAACCCAATCAATAATTACCTTCATTCCAAGTTTATGAGCCTGAGCCACAAGCGCTTTAAAATCGTCGAGGGTTCCAAATTCAGGATTTACGGCTTTATAATCTTTAACCGAATAGTAGCTTCCCAGAGTTCCCTTTCGATTTATTTCTCCTATGGGATAAATTGGCATAAACCAAAGAATGTCGACCCCTAACTCCTGGAGACGCGGCAAATGCTTGGCAAATGCTTCAAAAGTTCCCTCAGGAGTAAACTGTCGAACGTTTACCTCGTAAATGGTAACAGGGTAAACCCACTGTGGATGTTCAACGGCAAATGGTTTGGGTTCACCTGATGGTCTAGGTGAACAAGCCACCAGATAAAGTGTAACACACAACGCCAAGATTATCAGCATTTTTGATATTGCACCAAGGCTTTTTTCTTTAATCTTTAGAAGTGAATGCATAAGCTGATATTTTTAGGTTAATGAAGTTTTGACAAATAAAGATAATAAAAAACGATAAAAAAAGCTTTGCAAACGTATGCGAATTCGTTTTCGTTAAAAATCACAGAAATATAACAAATTAAACTCTTGTTTCGTGAAGCGTGATGTGTTACTTTTGCAGTGTTGATCTTTTTAATGGTTAGTTTTACGTTTTAGTTACTTAGAGCGATTTGGTTAAGCAATTTGTATGGGGTCGGTTGCACAAGATTGTGCAACCGATTTTTTATGAGAAGATGTCAAAAATTACAGATTTAAAATAAATTCAACAGAATGAAACGAGTATTAATAGCAACAGGAGGAGGCGACTGCCCGGGATTAAATGCCGTAATCAGGGCAATAGTTAAGCGAGCCACAAAGGAAAGAGACTGGGAGGTAGTTGGAAGCATCGAGGCTTTTAATGGCATACTGCGCGAACCTACCGAAATTAAAGTTTTGGATGAAAAAGCTGTAGCCGGAATTCATGTCCAAGGTGGTACAATCATCGAAACCACCAACAAAGGCGGCCCATTTGCGTGGCCAATAAAAAATAAGGATGGCTCATGGAGTTACGTTGACCGCTCCGATGAAATGATACGAAAGCTTCAATATCTTGGTATTGATGCTGTAATAAATATAGGGGGCGATGGATCGCAGCAAATATCACAAGCTCTGTACGAAAAAGGGCTCAACATTATCGGAGTACCAAAAACAATCGACAACGACTTGTCGGCAACTGATTTTACCTTTGGATTCCAAACAGCCGTTCAAGTTGCAACCGAAGCTGTAGACAAACTTGTAACAACAGCCACCAGCCACAACCGTGTCTTAATTATGGAGGTAATGGGGCGTTTCACAGGTTGGATAGCTTTAAATGCCGCTATTGCAGGAGGCGCTGAGGTGTGTTTGATTCCGGAGATACCCTACGATATCAACAAAGTGGTTGAACGGTTAAAACAACGTTATTCACGAGGAAAAGGCCATGCCATTATTGTTGTTGCGGAAGGGGCAAAACCCATAAATGGCTCAATATCTGCCAAGAAAAGCGAGGAAGTTGGCTATTCAAATCTTCAATTAGGGGGTATTTCTGCCGTTCTGGCACAGCAAATCAAAGAAGCAGGTTTTGAGGGAGATATTCGGCAAACCGTTCTCGGCCATCTTCAAAGAGGAGGAATTCCAATTGCCTACGACCGTATATTGGCCACACAATTTGGAGTTAAGGCATTTGAAATGGTACTGGCAGGAAGATTCGGAGAGATGGTTGCTTATAGACACCCCGATATCATATCTGTACCACTTAAAGATGCCATTAACCGACCAAATCTGGTAAATCCCGATGGGCAACTGGTAAAAACAGCACGAGGTATTGGTATATCGTTTGGCGATTAATGACCCCTCCCCTATCCGATAGATAGGGGATTTTTATTTTCCGGCAATTTTCTGTATATTGAGCCCAAATCAACACCAGTATCTATATATGTTTCTAGTAACCGCCCCTGATCTAACATTGCCATTGAGCAATCCTGTTCTGAAGTTCTTGGTAATTTTAATGATTATCCTTATTGCCCCTATTTTGTTCAACAAAATAAGAATCCCCCAGATCCTAGGATTAATTATTGCCGGAGCAATCATAGGACCTAACGGATTTAACTTAATACTTCGCGACAGCGGAATTATTTTATCCGGAACGGCAGGGCTTTTATACATAATGTTTTTAGCCGGACTGGAAATAAACATTTCCGACTTTAAGAAAAACGGCCCTAAAAGCATAATCTTTGGGCTCTATACGTTTATTATTCCAATGACCATAGGAACGTTGGCGGGTTTGTATTTGCTTAATTTTTCGATTCTTACCTCCATACTATTGGCCAGTATGTTTGCATCGCACACGTTGATTGCCTATCCTATTTTGAGTAGATTAGGAGTGATTAAAACACGTGCGGTTACTATTGCAGTTGGCGGAACTGTAATTACCGACACCCTGGCCCTGCTGGTATTGGCTATTATTGTTGGAATGGCTACCGGAACCACCGACTCGGCATACTGGACCACACTCTCCATTGCCCTTCTTTTAGTTGGATTCATAATCCTGTGGGTGTTTCCTATCATAGGCCGTTGGTTTTTAAAACGTTATGAAGACTCGGTATCTCAATTCATTTTTATTTTGGTAATGGTTTTTTTGGGAGCTGTATTGGTAGAATTTGCAGGAGTGGAAGCTATTATCGGAGCATTCCTGGCAGGACTTGCTCTCAACCGTTTAATTCCCTCCACCTCTCCCTTAATGAACCGTATCGAATTTGTGGGAAATGCCATTTTTATTCCCTTCTTCCTTATTAGTGTCGGAATGTTATTAGATTACCGGGTATTCTTCAAAGGATATGAAACTTTAAAGGTTGCCGTAGTTATAACCACCGTAGCTACCATTTCAAAATATATGGCTGCATGGTTAACTCAAAAAACCTATAAAATGACGGTGGATGAACGCCGAATAATATTCGGTTTAAGCAATGCACAGGCTGCTGCAACCTTAGCAGCCGTGTTAGTTGGCTACAACGTAATTATTGGTCACACCGAAACCGGTGAACCAATACGCCTTCTAAACGAAAGTATTTTAAACGGAGTCATAGTAATGATTCTTATAACATGCACCATTGCCACCTTCCAGGCCCAAAAAGGCGGCGAAAACCTTTCCATGGAATTAAACGAAGACAATCAAGGACAAACCGAAACAAACCCTGAAAAAATACTCATCCCTTTATTAAAAAACCAGCCGTTAGATGAATCTATTGAATTTACAACCATCTTCAAATCAAAGGAAAACAAGGATGGCATTTTTCTCTTAAAAGTAATCCCATCAGAAGATGAAATCGATTCTCCCGAAGTTCAGGAAGCACGAAGGATTATGGAGAAAGCCAGCAAAACTATTGCAGCTGCCGATATATCACTTACCAGTATTTTAAGGTCGGATATCGGTATTGCCACAGCTATTTCAAACGTAATAAAAGAGCAAAAAATTACCGATATTCTTATCGGATTAGAAAGTCAAACCACCTTGTCTAATTTTATTAACAACGAACCACTCAACAGTATCCTTAAAAAATCAAATGTTACAACGGTAATTTACCGACCTGCACAACCAATATCGACCATAAAAAAACACCTTGTGGTAATTCCCCGCAATGCCGAACGCGAGATTGGATTTGCCAAATGGTTGGCTCACATTTGGAAACTAGCAATAAACTCCGGCGGAAAAATAACCTTCTATTGTACCCAGGCTACTTCAAACACGATTAGAAAAATCACTACCAAATATCCTATTGAAGCCACATTCAAAATCTTCGACAATTGGTACGATTTTCTTATTATAGCTCGCGATGTACGACCCGATGATGCACTTATTGTGGCCATGAGCCGAGAAAAAAATCCCTCATATCACAAAAATATGGAACGTATCCCCTACTACATCGATAAATATTTTTCAAACAACAGTGTTATACTTTTCTACCCCGAACAAATCAACCCAGGTTCTGCCAATGCAATCAATCTAACGAATGCATCAATGACAGAGCCTCTGGAAATGTTTGATGAACTAGGACAAACTTTTGCAAAAATTTTTAGACGTTAATTCCAAAAAACCATAAGCATCATGACAAAGACTTTAACATTTTGGTTCTGCATATTGACCCTTTATTCTTTAGGTCTTCGTGCACAGACTATCACTTCAACGCCAACACTTCCCACCGCATCCGATTCCGTAACAATTGTTTTTAATGCAACCGGAACTCCACTGGAAAATTACACTGGGACCGTTTATACGCACACAGGCGTAATTCTCGAGGGAAGCTCCTCGTGGCAATACGTCATCGGAACCTGGGGAAACAACAGTACCCAACCAGGACTTACCAGAATCTCTGCCAACACCTATCAGTTAAAAATTACTCCCTCGGTAAAGGCATTTTACTCCACCCCCTCTTCTGCCGTGATAAAAAAAATGGCCTTTGTATTCAGGAATTCCACGGCAAATGCACAAACCGGCAATCTCTACATCGATGTTGTGGCTGAAGGAATTACGGTCAAAATAACTTCTCCCACACTATTCAGCTCTTTGTTTGAAATCAATCAACCTGTCAACGTTCAAGTTGCCGCCAACGGTACCGAAACGCTCTCCCTGTACGTTAACCAAACCCAGGTTCAACAAACTACTCAAAACAACATATCCTATCAGTTCACCACAACACAATACGGCACCCACTGGATAAAAGCTGTTGGGACAACCGCCAACAACACCGTAGCCGATTCGTTGGCTATCTACGTACGCAGGGATGTTACCATTTCATCACTACCGGCAGAAGTTAAACCAGGCATCAATTACACAGAAACTAATGAAATAACCTTGGTGCTTCACGATCCTCCGGCTCTTAAATCGTTTGTTTTCGCCATTGGCGACCACTCTAACTGGATGGCAACAGACCAAACCTATATGAACCGAACACCCGACGGAAAACACTATTGGATAACGCTATCGAACCTTGATCCTAACCGAGAATACATTTACCAATACTGGATCGATGGACAATTACGGCTAGCAGATCCCTACACCGACAAGGTAAGCGATCCGTGGAACGACAAAAATATACCCAACACCACCTATCCCAACCTTATTGCCTATCCCGAAGGAAAAACCACCGGAATAGCCTCCGTTTTCAGAACCCAACCTGAGGCGTATGTTTGGCAAACAACCAATTTTACACCTCCTCCAAAGGAAAATTTAATTATCTACGAACTCCATATCCGCGACTTTGTGG
Organism: uncultured Bacteroidales bacterium; assembly: GCA_937981765.1. GTDB lineage: Bacteria > Bacteroidota > Bacteroidia > Bacteroidales > Salinivirgaceae > JAAYQU01. The sequence continues at coordinate 179,173 of CALJOM010000006.1, read as the reverse complement.
AAAGCAGCGATATAAAGGAAGTTCGACAAAAACTCGACTATTTGCACGACCTTGGAATTAATGTCATAGAATTAATGCCTGTTAACGAATTCGAAGGCAACGATAGTTGGGGCTATAATCCAAGTTTTTATTTCGCACCCGATAAAGCCTATGGCACTAAAAACGACTACAAACAATTTATCGACGAATGCCACGCCAGAGGAATCGCTGTAATTATCGATATGGTGTTAAATCACTCCTTTGGACAGAGCCCTTTTGTCCAAATGTATTTCAACGCCAATGCGGGACAATGGGGACAACCAACAGCACAAAACCCTTGGTATAATGAAACATGCCCTCATCAACCATGGTGCTGGGGATACGACTTCAACCATGCATCCCCTCATACCCAGGAACTCATTGACCGAATTAACCGTTACTGGCTAGAAGAATTTAAAGTTGACGGTTTTCGGTTCGACTTCACCAAAGGATTCACTAACAATCAAACCGATAATCAAGGTTCCAATTACGATTCTCAAAGAATTTTCCATCTTAAACGTATGGCCGATCAGATATGGCAAGTTAACCCCAACGCTTATGTAATTTTGGAACACTTTTGCGAAAATAGCGAAGAAAAAGAACTGGCCGAATACCGTGCTAACCAAGGGAAAGGGATGCTAATTTGGGGCAACATGAACTACAATTACAACGAAGCTACTATGGGGTGGCTTTCCAATTCAAATTTTTCGGGAATTTCATACAAAGCTCGTGGATGGACAGTTCCCCATTTGGTGGGATATATGGAAAGCCACGACGAAGAGCGCCTTATGTATAAAAACCTTCAATACGGCAACAGTTCCAATCCTTCTCATAATGTTAAAAATTTAAATATTGCCCTAAAACGCTGCGAGCTGGCTGCAGCATTCTTTTTTACTATTCCCGGGCCAAAAATGATATGGCAATTTGGGGAGCTTGGTTACGATGTTTCTATCGACTATAACGGACGTACAGGTCGAAAACCGGTACGATGGTACTATATGAATGACCCTTTACGTTGGAACCTCCACAATACCTACGCTAAATTAATACACCTACGAAGACGTTATCCTGTATTTTCCACCAACGATTTTCAAACCTCACTCTCGGGTGCTCAAAAGTTTATAGTTCTCATTCACCCCAACATGAAAGCCGTTGTAATAGGGAATTTTGACATTCAGCAAGCCAATGTTGCAATCACATTTCCAGCCACCGGGACATGGTATGAATTCTTTACCCAAGACTCCATAAGCATCTCCGCCCCTGCTCAATCATTCACATTTGCCCCGGGAGAATATCGTCTCTATACCTCTCAACGAATCGTCACCGACAGTGTTTATACCGTTGGCATTACTAAAAATCAAACAAAATCAGAAGATTACATTAAGATTTATCCGAATCCCACCTCCTCGGGGATAAATTTACAAATCAATGCAACGGAGACGGAAAAAGCCGTTATCACACTTTACGACCTAACCGGCAGATTGTTAATCACTCAAAAAGAAACGATTTTTCCAGGATTTAACTCTTTTAGACTGGAACGTAGGCCATCCATTTCAAAAGGAATTTATCTGCTGAAAATAAAAACAAAAACATTGGGTGAATTCACTTCTAAGGTTATTTTCGAATAACCCAAACTTTTTTCTACATTTATTTATGCTACGAAATTAAACCATTATCGTATTTCTCCTGAATCTTTTCGAGCATATCCATTGTCATAGCTGCAATATTATACTTAGGATTCCACCCCCATTCAGCACGCGCACAGGAATCATCGAGGCTATTTGGCCAGCTGTCGGCAATCTTTTGTTTTACTGGATCGATATTATAATCCATGGTAAATTCAGGTATATGCTTTCGAATTTCGTCTGCAAGCATTTCCGGGTCAAAACTCATGGCTGTAACGTTAAAGGCATTACGATGAACTAGTTTTGTTGGATCTGCCTCCATTAACTGCACACACGCATCCAGAGCATCGGGCATATACATCATATCGAGGAAAGTACCGCGTTTAAGATAACAGGTATAACGTTTATGTTTGATTGCCTCGTAGAAAATCTCTACGGCATAATCGGTAGTCCCGCCTCCGGGAGGTGTAACATACGAGATAATACCAGGGAAACGAACAGAACGTGTATCAACGCCAAACCTATAGAAATAATAGTTGCTCAATAGCTCAGCAGCAACCTTGCAAACTCCGTAAATAGTAGTTGGTTGCATGACAGTATCCTGAGGAGTATTATCGGCGGGAGTATTCGGCCCAAAAGCGCCAATGGAGCTTGGAGTAAATACAGCACAATTTTCTTGCCGTGCAATTTCAAGGCTATTCTCCAGGGCTCCCATATTTATTTTCCATGCGAGCGTTGGATTTTTCTCTCCTGTAGCCGATAGAAGGGCAACTAAATTGTAAATTGTATCTATTTTATAGTTCTTGACAATCTGATGAAAAAGATTTCCATCCAACGCATCTAATATCTCTATTGGACCATCAATTTTATAATTTGCCAACTTTTTTTCATCCAAGTCGGCAGCTACCACGTTGCTTCCTCCGTAAATATTTCTAAGATGATCAACCAGTTCGGATCCAATTTGTCCTCCGGCTCCAACAACAAGTATTCGTTTCATGATTAGATTATTAGTTTTAGTTCACAATTTTATTGATTTAAAAACATTACAAACACTTCTATTATCGTTAAAACCAACAAATGAAGTTAAAGCGAAGTATGAAAACGTTTGCAAACGCATGCAAAAGTAATTTTTTCCGGCCGAATTTTTGGAATTTAAAGCCAAGATTTTTTATGTTTTAAGGGCAGTTTTCGGACGTATCGCGATACCATCCCGCATACATAACATAATTGTTGGCTATCTTTTCGATCATCTCTTTCGATTGCCCGGGCTCAATTTCCTTTATTTTCTTGGCCGGAGCACCTGCATAAATTGAATTTGGTTCGAGAATTTGCCCTGTGAGCACCACAGATCCCGCCGCAACAATGGTGTTGGAGCCCACTACTGCATAGTCGAGAACTACAGCTCCTATACCAATAAGCGCATTGCTTTCAACGGTGCAACCATGGAGAGTAACATTGTGGCTTACGGTAACATTATCACCAATTTGAATTGTTGATTTTTGGTATAGAGTGTGAAGTACAGCGCCGTCTTGAATATTAACGCGATTGCCTATTCGGATTGAGTTAACATCACCACGCAAAACCGCTCCATACCAAACCGAACAATCATTACCCATAATCACATCTCCAATAACAACTGCGGTTTCTGCCAGAAAACAATTTTCACCCAATTGGGGTATTATCCCTCTGACCTCGCGAATTATGGCCATAGTTAAAAGTATATAATGGTTAAGGTTGAAGAAGTCCGTCGCGCATGTGAATAATTCGATCGGCCATTTGAGCCAGTTCGTTGTCGTGGGTTACAATCACGAATGTTTGGCCGTATAAATCTCTAAGGGTAAAAAATAGTTTATGCAACTCTGTCCGGTTTGCAGAATCGAGATTCCCACTAGGCTCGTCGGCAAGAATCACTTTTGGATTATTGATTAGAGCTCGGGCAGCAGCCACCCGCTGTTGTTCTCCACCAGAAAGTTCAGAAGGACGATGATTTAACCTTTCTGATAAACCCATCAACGACAAAATTTCAATTGCTCTGGGAGTAGCTTCTTTTAACGTTTTTCCCCCAATCATGGCAGGAATGCAAACATTTTCCAAGGCCGTAAACTCTGGCAATAGCTGATGAAACTGGAATACAAACCCCAATTGTTTATTTCTAAACTCAGAAATCTTTTGATCGTTTAAGGAGTGAATGTTTGTGCCGTTAATAAAAACATTCCCCTCATCCGGTTTATCAAGGGTTCCTATGATTTGCAGAAGTGTGGTTTTCCCTGCACCGCTAGGGCCAACTATAGCCACAACCTCCTTTTGAGCAATTTCTAGGTCAATACCCTTCAGCACTGTCAGATTTCTATATCGTTTAACTATTTTTTCAACTTTTATCATACCGTCGGTTTCGATAAATAGAAACTGCCCTTGGAGCATTTCAAGGGCAGTTATTGTATTCTTTATCTGAAAATTACACCTTTTTATTCGATGAACGAGACATAAGGTCGTAGGCTACTGGGGTAGCTATGTACAACGATGAATAGGTTCCGACAAGGATTCCAAGAGTCATGGCAAACACAAATCCTCGTATTACTTCCCCACCAAAGAAGAAAATGGCAAGAAGCACAAACAAGGTAGTGAGCGAGGTGTTAACCGTACGGCTTAAGGTAGAGTTCAACGCTTGATTAATTACAAGAGATTGCTCACGGGTTTTATAGAGTCCAAAGAATTCACGAATTCTGTCGAATACAATCACCGTATCGTTAATAGAGTATCCAACTACGGTAAGTATAGCTGCTATAAATGCTTGATCAATTTCCATGGAGAATGGCATTATGTTTCCAAATACAGAGTAAAAACCAAGCACAAATAGTACGTCGTGAGCTAGAGCAATAATGGCTCCTAAACTATATTGCCATTTGAAGAACCGTAATCTGATATACACGAATATAACGAACAATGAAAACAGGATTGCATATATAGCCGAAGTCTTAATATCGTCGGCAATGGTAGGCCCAACTTTTATTGAATTCATTCGGCCAACGTTCTTATTCTCGTCGCTTACAAAATCGTCATAGGACAGATTTTGATAAAAACCTTTCAATCCTTTGTATAATTTGGCTTCTACAAAAGCGTCGGCATCAATATCTGAATCCGGAGCTGTGCTTCCAGTAATTTCACGATATTCAACAAGTTCAGCGGGTGTTAACTGATAGTCGGGGTCGATAAGGTATTTGGTTGTGACTTTAATCTGGTTTTTCTCCCCAAAAGTTTTTACATCCGGGGTTGTCCCAAATTCTTTCGTAAGCGCATTACGAATATCCTGAACCTTTACTTCATTTTCAAAACGCACAATGTAGGAGTGCCCACCGGTAAAGTCAACACCAAGATTTAGTCCTTTCGTAAATAAGGAAACAATACCGATGAATACAAGTGTGGATGATATTACATAAAATAACTTTCTTCTCTTTAAAAAGTCTATATTGGTGTTGGCAAGAAACTTTTGGGTAAGGCGTGAGGCAAATTTAACCTCTTTGTCTTTTTCGATAAATCTTTCAAAAACAAGCCGTGTAAATAGTACGGCACTAAACAGAGAGGTGAGGATCCCAATTCCTAAGGTAATGGCAAAACCGTAGATAGGTCCTTTACCATAGTATCCTAAGATTATTGCCGTTAATAAGGTGGTAATATTGGCATCCAGAATTGATGAGTAGGCATTGCGATATCCATCGGCAATGGCTAGCTTATATCCTTTCCCCGCATTAATTTCTTCCTTAATCCGTTCGTAGATAATTACGTTTGCGTCGACCGACATACCAATGGTTAGCACAATACCCGCAATTCCTGGTAGGGTTAAAACGGCCCCTAAAGAGGCTAATACTCCCATTATGAAAAACAAATTGGCTAAAAGAGCTAAATTTGCCACCCATCCGGCGTGACGATAGTAAAGAATCATAAAAATCAATACAATCAAAAAAGCAATGGCAAATGACCAAAGCCCTTTGGTAATTGATTCCTGACCAAGAGATGGACCTACAATTTCTTCAGAAATAATCCGCGCACGAGCCGGCATTTTACCCGACTTTAACACGTTGGCCAAGTCTTTTGCCTCTGTGACGGTGAAGTTGCCGGTAATGGATGAACGTCCGCCTGTAATTTCAGTTTGAACAACAGGATAGCTGTAAACGCGGTCGTCGAGCACAATTGCAATTTGCTTCCCTATATTGTTTTTGGTGATACGTGCCCATTTTTTTGCTCCCTCTGAATTCATGGTCATAGTGACCTCAGCATTAGCACTCCGATCGCTGAATTCTTCACGAGCATCGGTAATTACATCGCCTGATAGGGCAGGTAATCCTTCCCGGTTGCTAATTTTAATTGCGATTAATTCAAAAAAGTTACCCACTTTGTCGATGGGTTTTACACTCCACAGAAATTTTACATTTATGCTTCTTGGAAACAAACTTCGAATTTCGGGTAATTGTAGTATCCGATTCACCTCTGCAGTGTCTTTTCGGTGAGCAAACCCGACAGCCGCGCCTTCCATAATTCTGCCGTCCTGACTAATTCTTGGATTCAATATGGCAAAGAGGGGATTTTCTTTTCTCCACTGTTCGATAGTAACGTTTTCCTCTTTCTGGTCGGAAATGGTGTCAGTGTGATCGAGCAGACTTTTGTCTTTTTCAACCTCTTGTTTTACTTCGCCCTCTGAGGTTTTTTCAGTAGCAACCGATTCGGGATTAACGGCTTTGATATCCTTAATTTTTACGTTAGCTTGAGCCAGATACGGATAAATTTCGGTATTTGAGTAAGTTTCCCAAAATTCGAGATTAGCAGTTCCCTGCAGAAGTTTCCGAACTCGTTCTGGATCTTTAATTCCTGGTAGTTCAATTAGTATCTGTCCATCAACCTGTAGAGGCTGAATGTTGGGTTGTGCAACACCAAATCGGTCGATCCTGGTTCGTAAAATGTTGTAGGAATTATCGATAGCAGAACGAACCTCTTTTCGTATAACATTCAGGACTTCTTCGTTAGAACTGGTAAAGCTGATTTTATCGCTTAAATTTTTGGTAGCAAATATGGCAGCTAATTGACCGTTTGGCGCAATTTCACTGAAAGCTTTGCTAAAAAGAGTAACAAAATCTTCCTGTGAGCTTCTTTGTAGTTCTTTTGCACGCTTTATGGTTGATCGAAAGATGCTATCTTGTGAATTGTCGGCTAGGGCAATAATAACGTCTTCTACAGCAACCTGAAGAATAACGTTCATCCCACCTTTCAAGTCAAGACCAAGATTTATTTCGCGTTCCTGAACTTCGTTGAAAGTGAATTTGCGAATCCCAATAAAATTGTAAACGGGCTCGTTGGAAATCGAATCAAGATAAGCTAATTCTTTTCGTTTGTTAATGGTTCCATCGGGTAGAGTAGCATACTCTTTAGCCTTTTTTCTCACGCTCGACGCAACGTAGGTAAATGATAGCTGATAAAGGCAAACTAGTGCCAATGCAATCGCTATAAACTTAACTGCTCCTTTATTTTGCATTGTATAAAACGTTTAGGTTATCTGTTATTTTTTCGAACGGCAAATATACCAACTTTTTAATGATTTAAGGCTGGGCTTTTGATTTTTTATAATCTTCTCTGGAGAAGTATTGATAGTGAAACAATAATAAATAAGCCACACCAATGGTTATAGCGCTATCGGCCAAATTGAAAACAGGCCGAAAAAAAAGAAAATGTTCGTTTGCCCAAATGGGAAACCACGAGGGGAAATGGGTGTCGATAATTGGGAAAAAGAGCATATCAACAACTCTTCCATGCAGAAAACTTGCGTACCCACCTCCCTCAGGGAAAATCTGAGCAACCTGTCCAATACTATCCGAAAAGATTAACCCGTAAAACATACTATCGATTAAATTACCTAGAGCGCCTCCGGATATCATGGTAAGACCAACTATTACCCCTGTGGGCGCCAGTTTTTCCTTAATTAGTTTTCGGATAAACCTAATCAAAAGGCCAACTAGTACCAATCGTATTAGGGTTAGTAATATTTTACCCAATTCCCCTCCAAAGGAGAAGCCGAAGGCCATACCGTAATTTTCAGTAAAATGGATATAAAACCAGTTTCCCAATACCGGAAACTCCTGACCTAGCACCATGGTGGTCTTTACCACAATTTTTGATGCTTGGTCAAGCACAATTACCAGTAGAAACAGTAGTATGGCAATGTATTTTTGCCTCATTCCGCAAACGCTCATAGAATTAAAATTCTATTTATTTTTTGTCGTTTTGAGCGTTTTTCGCTTCAATACTTAAGGTGGCGTGTGGCACAGCCAATAGACGATCCTTTGGTATTAATTTCCCAGTTTCGCGACAAATGCCATAGGTTTTATTTTCTATTCTTACCAAAGCGGCTTTCAAATGCTGAATAAACTGGAGTTGACGTTGTGCAAGCCTACTTGTTTCTTCTCTGGATAACATGCTCGAGCCCTCTTCCATTGATTTAAAGGTTGGAGAGGTGTCCATGGTGTCATTTCCGTCCATGTGTGCCAGTTCATTTTTAAGTTGCTCATAATCACGTTGAGCGATTTCGAGTTTTTCAAGAATTAGCTTCTTGAATTCAGCTAATTCCTCATCTGAGTACCTGGTTTTCTCTGTCATGACGCTTGGTTTATTATGTTAGTTAATTTTTTCGATTGCTAGTGAGATGGTAAGATTATCGTCGAGTTCTACCTCTTTAGCATTAACACCGGTGTCAAGTTGGTCTAAAAGAATTATATCATTGGCCAAAACCTGGGTCGAAATGTAGTTGTTGTGTTTATCAACCGCCTTATTGATAAGTTCATGACGTCCAATAAAGAGTTTTATCCGGTCAGTTACATCCAAACCACTCTCTTTCCGCAAATTTTGAACTCGATTTATCAATTCACGGGCAATTCCTTCGTAAAGCAGTTCCTCGGTAATCCGAATATCTAGAGCAACTGTTACTTGGCCTTCGGTTGCAACCTGCCATCCGGGAATATCTTCCCCAATAATCTCAACATCTGCCAACTCAATAGTAAACTTGCTTCCCTGATAATCCAACTGGATGTTTTGGTTTCTTTCAATTTCAAGAATCTGCTCTTGAGTCATGGCTGCAATAGCAGCAGCAACCTCCTTCATTTGCTTACCGAAACGGGGCCCAAGTGTTTTATAGTTGGGCTTGATTCTCTTTATCAGAATGTTACTTGTATCGGTAATAAACTCTATCTCTTTTATGTTTACTTCGGTCAGGATTATCGACATCATTTGTTCAATGTCGTTCTTCATTTGCTCGTCGAGTACGGGTATCATAATTTTTTGAAGTGGCTGACGAACTTTGATGTTCACTTTTCTACGCAATCCTAAAATCATGGAGGATATGCGCTGAGCTAACTTCATTTTTCGCTCAAGATCGGTATCGATTAAGGTCTTGTCAGGCTTCGGCATATAGGAAAGGTGCACGCTGCGATTATCTTCGCCTGTGCCTTCAGTAAGGTCTCTGTAAAGTCTATCCATAAAGAATGGTGCTATTGGCGCCGCAAGCTGAGCTACTACTTTCAGGCAGGTATAAAGGGTTTGATATGCAGCTATTTTGTCGGTGTTATATTCGCCGCCCCAGAAACGCTTGCGGTTAAGACGCACATACCAATTGCTGAGATGTTCATCCACAAAATGGGCAATTAATCGCCCGGCACGGGTTGGCTCGTAAGAATCGTACATTTCTATAACTTCGGCAATCAAGCTGTTGAGTTCGCTAAGTATCCAGCGATCAATCTCTGGCCGCTCCGCTACGGGTATTTGATGGGTTACATCGTTAAAGCCATCAACGTTCGCGTAGAGAGCAAAAAAGGCATAGGTGTTGTAAAGAGTTCCGAAAAACTTACGCGAAACCTCTCCTACTCCTTCAATATCGAACTTCAGGTTATCCCACGGTTGGGAATTGGTTATCATATACCAGCGCAACGGGTCGGCTCCGTAGGTTTCGATAACTTCGAAGGGATCAACAGCATTACCAAGCCTTTTTGACATCTTGTTGCCATTCTTGTCGAGTACCAGACCGTTGCTTATTATGTTTTTAAACGATATAGAATCGCTTATCATGGTGGATATTGCGTGAAGGGTAAAGAACCATCCACGGGTTTGATCTACGCCCTCGGCAATAAAGTCGGCCGGGAAAAGATTTGGAAACTGATCTTTATTTTCAAACGGGTAGTGCCACTGAGCATAAGGCATTGCTCCCGAATCGAACCAAACATCGATAAGGTCAGGTTCACGATACATTGCCTTTCCAGAAGGACTTACCAGAACTATTTCGTCTACATAGGGGCGATGAAGATCGATTTTTTCGTAATTTTCTTTGGAGTAGTTGCCTACCTCAAATCCTTTAAACGGATTTTCTTTCATAACACCGGCAGCAACTGCTTTTTCAATTTCCGCCATGAGTTCTTCCATCGATCCAATACAGATTTTTTCTGTTTTGTCGGCCGATACCCATATAGGAAGAGGAGTTCCCCAATAACGCGAACGCGACAAGTTCCAGTCAACTAGGTTTTCGAGCCATTTCCCAAAACGTCCTTCACCGGTCGACTGTGGTTTCCAATTGATGGTTTTATTTAGTTCTATCATCCTTTCTTTAACAGCTGTGGTTCGGATAAACCAAGAGTCGAGCGGATAATAGAGAATAGGCTTGTCGGTTCTCCAACAATGGGGATAGTTGTGAACATGTTTTTCAATACGGAATGCTTTATTTTCCTTCTTGAGCATAACACTGAGGTCTACATCTAACGTTACCTCGTTTTTACCATCCCATGTCGGGTCGTATTCGTTTTTAACATAGCGGCCGGCATACTCCTTATATAGTTGAACATTAACGTATTTCTGAACAAATTCGGGGTCTAGATCTTCAATGGTGTAGAATCGGCCACGTTTGTCTACCATTGGTTCGGAATTTTTATTTTTATCCCGCAAAATCAGGGGCGATATTCCGTGCTGTTTAGCAACTTTATCGTCGTCGGCACCAAAAGTTGGAGCTATATGAACGACTCCTGTTCCATCTTCGGTTGTTACAAAATCGCCGGTAATAACCTCAAAGGCTCTTCCTTCGGGTTTTATCCAAGGTACTAGCTGCTCGTATTGAATTCCTTCGAGATCTTTTCCTTTAAATCGGCCTACGATTCTGAACGGTAGCTTTTTATCTCCAGCAGTATAGCCTTCCATCGGAAGCTCTTGGTTTTCCTCATTAAAATAGGCCGGCATTCGATCGGAAGCCAAAACCACCGATATCGGAGTTCCATTGTAAGGATTAAATGTTTTAACTAAAAGATACTCAATGTTTGGACCAACAGCCAAAGCTGTGTTTGAAGGAAGTGTCCAGGGTGTGGTTGTCCAGGCCAGAATATAAACAGCAGTGTCTGTGATATCCATCAACAGTTTTGATTTTTGATTAGGGATTACTTTAAATTGGGCAACCACAGTTGTATCTTTTATGTCGCGATAGCAACCGGGCTGGTTCAATTCGTGAGTACTTAATCCGGTACCGGCAGCCGGAGAATACGGTTGTATGGTTTTACCTTTGTAAAGCAATCCTTTGTTATAAAGTTCCTTGAGCAAAAACCACAGCGACTCGATATACCGATTATCGTAGGTGATGTATGGGTCGTTCATATCAATCCAGTATCCCATAATTCGGGTTAGTTCCTCCCATTTATCGGTATACCGCATAACATCTGTTCGGCAATGCCTGTTATATTCCTCTATAGAAATAGTTTTGCCGATATCTTCTTTCGTGATTCCAAGAGCTTTCTCTACCCCAAGTTCAACCGGAAGGCCATGAGTATCCCACCCGGCTTTGCGGTCTACCCGATAGCCCTGCATAGTTTTGTATCGACAGAAAATATCCTTAAGAGTTCGAGCCATTACGTGGTGAATTCCAGGAATTCCATTAGCCGAAGGAGGACCTTCATAGAAAATAAACGATGGATTTCCTTCACGTGTTTTAAGGCTTTGCTCAAAGGTATGCTCACTATCCCACGAATTCAATACCTCTTTATTGATCTGCGACAGGTTTAGTTGCTTGTACTCCTTGTATCGTTTTGTCATAATGTCGTTGTTTATCAAAACTTTCCCGTAAAAAATTTGGCAAATATAGGCATTTCATTTCGATTAACAATTACCCGCCGGGAAATAATCCTATCAACCGATTTTAAAATCCGGCTTCGTAGCAAGGTTTTTAAAATAAATTTTAATTAAATGGTAAGATGATCTCGATATGGTGGAGAGGATAACGCTTTTGTTATTCCGGCATATCGGTCTCATTATATGACACTTACATGTCAAAACCCTAATTTTCACAAAATATAGATTAAAAAATGTGGCTACGATTAAAAAAAGCGTTATCTTTGCAGTCCGAAAATAGGGCAGCCATAATTAGCTCAATATTAACAAGAAAATTATACTCAGATGAAAAGGACATTCCAACCATCATTGCGCAAGAGAAGAAATAAGCATGGGTTCCGCGAAAGAATGGCAACTGCTGCCGGAAGAAAAATTTTAGCCCGTCGTCGCGCTAAGGGTCGCAAAAAATTAACCGTCTCAGACGAATTGCGTCATAAAGCATAGGCTTTTGTTTGGAGAGAGTGTAAAGGTAGATATGCCATAATGGTGTTTCTACCTTTTTATTTTAAGAAAAATTAATACTTATCTATGACTTCCATCGGGGATATTCATTCGAAAGTTATAGCAGGGGTTCGAATTTCTACCGAAGAGGCGTTACATCTTTATCATAACGCAACAATAGGCGAATTGGCCGTTTTAGCCGATTCAATACGACAACGCCTCAATGACAACATAGTAAATTTTATCCGTAATATCCATATTGAGCCAACCAATATTTGCAGAAATCGGTGTAGATTTTGCTCTTATCGCAAATCGAAGGAAGAATTTGGTAGTTACACACTTTCCGAGGCGGAAGTGTTGGAACGCATTGCCAATGCAGGCGATATTTCGGAAGTTCACATTGTTGGTGGATTAAATACTGAATTAGACCTAAACTATTATCTTAATTTGTTTCAAGCTATTTCCAAACATTTTCCACTGCTGTTTCGGAAAGGCTTAACCGCTGAAGAAATACATTTTTTGTGCGGCAACAAACCGTCAAATTATGCTGATGTATTACAAAAACTTAAAGACAGCGGGCTACAATCTTTAGCCGGCGGTGGTGCCGAAATTTTTAAGCCAGAAATTCGCCGAGTTATCTGCCCGGAGAAGCTGAGCGGTGAAGAATGGCTGTTGGTGCATAAAACGGCTCATCGTTTGGGACTACCTACCAATGCAACAATACTGTATGGGCATATCGAATCGCCCGAAGACAGAATCGACCACCTGGTACAAATCCGACAATTACAGGATGAAACTCATGGATTCAACGCCTTCATTCCGCTGAAATATAAACTTTCAGCAAATTCGTTGGGAATTAAATCCGAAGTCCCTTTGATAGATGATTTGCGAATGTTTGCCATTTCCCGAATTTTTCTCGACAATATCCCCCATATAAAAGCCTATTGGCCAATGCTCGGCTTTGAAAATGCGTTACTGTTGTTAAGTTTTGGTGCCGACGACCTAGATGGAACAATATCACAATCTACGGGCATCTATCAAAATACCGGGAACATTGGAAAATTCGGATTAACGGCCGAACAACTTGTTGATGCCATTCGCCGTGAAAACAAAATTCCGGTTGAGCGCGACAGTAATTATCGAGAAATTAGGCGATATTAACTATTTCTCGACTACTAAAGTCTATTAAGAGCTATCCTTGCTGAGCGTTCAATATCGGGGCGTTTGCTTTTTTTAGCCAGTTCGATACTTTGACTATAAGCTGCTTTGGCTTTTTCGCGCTGGCGCAATTCCTCATAAATTTTCCCTCGGTCGAATGCTGCTTGTGCCTTAAAATAGCTTACATCGGGCAATTTAGGCGATAAGACGGTAGAGTATGCTGCTAGCGCTTCGTTATATTTTTTTAAAAAGAATTGGGAACGTCCCTGTCGGTAATAAAACTCTATTTTAAAATTGGCCGGAACCCCATCCGGATTAAACGCTTGCAACACTTCCAAAGCTTTACCCCATTGATTGGCGTCGGACAGGAGCCGTGCTTTTAGCAGTATTGGATGATGTTCTTTCTGTATCTCCCGTTGAGCCACTTGGTCACGATAAGCAATCGTTGAAGGATAGTTTTCCATGGATTCAAGAAGTGCCTTACAATTTGCTCCATTGTTGGCAATTACATCAATGTAGTAAAGTCCCAATATTGCGGCTCGTTTGTGAATATATGGTTTCGACAGGCTTAAGTGGTTTTTGAACTCACGCTCTGCCTCCGAATATTTTCCTATGGTTAAAAGGGCCCACCCTTTGTAAAAAAAATCCATAGGCGAATTTCCGTCTCTTGCTAGTATGCTCAGAACCGTCTCCGAATTCTTATTGCTAAGGAGGGCCGAAACTACTAAAACTTTCTCAGCTTGTGAAGCATAGGTGGTTGGAATATTTACTGTATCGTTGTTGCCGGAACTAACCATCAAAGAGATTGATAACCACAGGGGAGTTTCAGCCGTTGACCAGTATTGCACCCTGAGTCCCTCATCAATGCTCAATGGAGAGGGAAGTAGATATCGAATCTTGGGATCGAAGTCCGTTAGAAGGCCATAAATTTGGTTATTAATTTTTCCTATGGTATGAAGCGGAGCAAAGGAAGGGAACTTCTCTATTGCTTCGCTAATGGCCGTAACCGTTTTATAAAAAGAATAAACACTTTGAAAATAACTTTCCTGAGAGGCTTTTAAAATTGTACGGTTCATAAGTAACCGTATGTAAACAAAATACCATTCTGCTGATCGATTCCTAATACTTTCTAGCTGTGAGAAAAGTTCCTCATTTCGTTTATCTGCCTGTTGTATAATTTCCTTAGTGCCAATCAAAAAAGAGGTTAGCACTAGCTGAAGGCTTTCGGGAATAATATCAACCGGCTTTACATACTTATTGGCGGATATGTTTGAAAAGGAGATTGGAACAGGTTCTTCGAAATTTAATATTCTGGAAACTCTTTGTTCAATTTCCGGAGGATATTTCCACTGCACCGTAGTTTTCTTTACTGTTGCTTGTGCAGAAAGAGTTAATGCCCGACACTGTATTACAAACATTATAATTAAGTGTTGACAGGCAATTTTCATACTATCTTGTGAACGTAGTTTGCAGAAATCAGACAGCTTCTTTGAGCTAATTTTCTCGCTACCTCTGTTTGCCGGAGATAAACCGATCTATAATTGAAAGCAATTTGCTAATGTTCAGCGGTTTCTGAACAAATCCATCGGCTCCCGATTCAAGACTCAATTCTCTTCCGGTTTCAAGATTTTGAATGGTTTGAATAATAACAGGTAATTCAGGTCTTATTTGTTTAATTCTCTTAGTTGCTTCAAAACCATCGATTCCCGGCATGTAAATATCCATTAATACTAACGAAATTGCAGGATTATTTTTTATGGTTTCTATTGCGTTTTCTCCATCTAGAGAGCGAATTATAGAGGCTCCTGTAGCCGACAAAATCTTTTCAAGAAAAAGGAAATTCACGTCAACATCCTCAGTAATCAGAATAGTTTTTTCTTTCCACTGATAAGGAGTACCTTCAAACTCTTGATTTGCATTCATGGCTTTGAGGTTTACAGAATTGGCTCTTCCTCTCCGGGAGCAATCTGATCGATGTATAAATCTTCTGTAACTTCCTGTCCGAGAGATTGCTTTTGAAGAGGATTGGCCGATATTTCACGATATACTGATCTATTCTTTACAATCTCAACGGCTGTATAAATAGCGTTGAGAAACGAAGCCTCATTTCCAAGGTTTTTTCCGGTGATATCAAAAGCTGTTCCGTGTGCAGGAGAGGTTCTTACAAATGATAAGCCGGCAGTATAATTTACACCGCTGGGTTCAATTGTTTTAAAGGGAATAAGCCCTTGGTCGTGATACATAGCTAAAATACCATCGAACTTTGAGAAATTTCCGGCACCAAAAAATCCATCAGCAGGAAATGGTCCAACGGCAATTATTCCTTGTTCCCGGGCACGATTAATGGCTGGAACAATTATTTCTATCTCTTCAGTGCCAAGCATGCCTTGCTCTCCCGCATGAGGATTCATTCCTAATACAGCAATGTGTGGTCGAACAATTCCAAAATCTTGTATCATCGATTTATTAAAAATCTCGAGTTTACTCAGAATTAGATCCGTAGTAATCACTTTAGGCACCTCTTTTAAGGGAATATGTCCGGTTACAATTCCAACACGAACCACATCGGAAACCATCACCATGATAGTTTCTTTTGCGTTGAACCTATTCTGAAAGTATTCAGTATGTCCCGGGTAAGCAAATCCTGCTTCTTCAACATTTTTTTTGCTTATAGGAGCCGTAACAAGGGCATCTAATTTTCCCATGCGAAGATCATCCACCGCTGCATCTAGCGACCGAATGGCAGCTTGTCCGCTATCCAGGGTTGGTTTGCCCAATTCTACCCGAACATTATCATCCAACACGTTAATTAGATTGGGTTTCCCGGGTAGTACAGCATCAATATCACGAATTGTTACAAAGCTAAAGTTATTTATCTCCAATGCCTTACGATGATACGCAGCTACCTTAGGACTCCCATATAACACCGGAGTACATAGTTCGTATAGGTAAGGATGCATTAACGATTTTATAATTAACTCGTAGCCAATTCCATTTATATCACCTTGTGTTAATCCGATTATTGGTTTCTTACTCATAAGAATTGAATTTTATACAACAGTTAGTTCTGTTGCAAAGTTACACACTTTCTCAGGGATATTACCCTTGGACGGGGTTAGTTTTTCGGTTTAAAGTTTTTCAAGAAGTCGAATAGGAGTCGTACTCCTACTCCGGTAGCGCCAAACGGACCGAATTCTGTTGCTTTTTTTAGAAAAGCAGTCCCCGCTATATCAATGTGAATTAAGGGTTTAGGAGCAAACTTTTCCAAAAACTTCCCAGCAGTTATTGCCCCAGCATACTTCCCTCCTACATTTTTTAAATCGGCTATCTCCGACTTTAACTCTTCTGCATAATCGTCCCAGAACGGAAAAATTGCCACCCGCTCAAATGTTCTATAACCACTTAGTTCCAACTGCTGTAACAGGTCGTTGCCGGCATTCCCCATGGCAACTGAAGCTCGTTCCCCAATGGCACGTATTGCAGAGCCGGTTAGTGTTGCCAAGGTTATGGTTAATTCCGGATTGTATTGTTTGGCATAACTTAGCGCATCAGCAAGTATCAGGCGGCCTTCTGCATCGGTGTTAAGCACCTCAACTGTTTTTTTGTCATACATAGTGATGATGTCTCCGGGAGCGTAAGCATCGGGACCTATTCGGTTGTCAGTGGATGGAATTAATCCAATAATATGCAGGGGATAACCAATTCGTGCCATAGCTCGAATAACATTCATCACAGCAGCAGCACCAGCCATATCACATTTCATATCGTCCATACTGTCGGTGGGTTTAAGACTATAACCACCTGAATCGTATACCAACCCTTTACCAACCAAAACGATAGGTTTTGAATTTATTGGGGTTTTGGGATGGTACTCCATAATGGTAAAGGTTGGAGGTTCCACACTACCTTTGTTTACAGCTAAAAGCCCTCCCATGCCTATCTGCTGAATTTCGTTTTTACGCAACACTTGCACCTGAATGCCAACCTCATAGCCTATTTTCATAGCTTCATCGGCCAATTTGGTAGCAGTCAATGTTGATGCCGGCTCATTCACCAAATCCCTGGCTTTGAAAGTAGACTCAATGACCACCTCTACCTCTTCCAGCATTTGTTGCGTTATATTTGGGCTGTATAAATTAATCCGTGTGAAACGCGATTTATTATTGAACCCTGTACGATATTTATTGAAAGAATATGACGATAAGGCTAATCCTTCTATAAAGGCAATTGCCAGATTAGGGTCCGACATGTTATCGATAATATTAACAAAGTCAACCTCGTTCTCACTGGCATGCTTAAAAAGTTTTGAACCCAACTTTCTGTACTCTTGCATTCGCGTGTAGATATCCTCCGAAGGCTGGGTTATCACAATGTAGTTCCAATGGTAGTAGTAATTAAGATAAATTATTTCCTTTTTGCTTTCTATCTGGTGAAGAATATAATCGAGCTCGCGTTCGGAAAAAATTTCTTTATTGAGTTGATCGAAACTCTCAATTATAAACACCGAATTTACCAATTGAGGTTTTTCCTCGCGCAGATTGAAAATTAAGTTAGCCATAGCCGTATATTTTTTTGTAAATGTACAAAATTTTAACAAATCAAGTGCTAATTTTGTTAGCTAATTTTCCGGCATGAAACATAGAATTAAAGATTTACTTAAAAAAGTCGAAGACCTTAACTTTTTGTCTGCCGAAGAACTTTTATTTCTTTATCAACAAGCAACCTTAGGCGAATTGATCTCCACAGCGCATAACCTACGGACAAAATTAACCACGCCGGGAATTGTAACATGGATAATCGACCGAAACATTAACATATCTAACCGATGCTTTTGCGGTTGTAAGTTCTGTAATTTCCACCGCAAACCCGGGAGTCCCGACACATTTGAAACAACATTGGATGAATACCGTGAAAAGATTCAGGATTTGTTTCAGTTGGGCGGAAATCAGGTTCTTTTGCAAGGAGGACTTAATCCCTATTGGGATATAAGCTATTACGAACAATTATTTAAAACATTAAAACAGGAGTTTCCTACCCTAAAACTTCATGCCTTAGGCCCACCGGAGGTTCATTTTATTGCAAAAAAATCGAAATTAAGCATTGAACAAACGTTACAGCGTTTAATGGATGCAGGGCTCGACAGTCTGCCTGGTGCTGGAGCCGAAATTCTGGTTGACAGGGTCAGGAAGCTGGTTTCACCAAACAAATGCACCGCCAACCAGTGGCTTGAAGTTATGAGGATTGCCCACAACCTGGGTATGTTAACCTCAGCAACCATGGTGTTTGGTCATTTGGAAACCCTGGAAGAACGCATCGAGCATTTATTAAAAATTAGAGAACTACAATCCAAAATACCTAATGACAGCCCTGGTTTTAAGGCTTTTATACCGTGGCCAATTCAAAAATCGGGCACCGAACTTGAACGGAATTATCCTAATATTCAACCCGTTACACGCTCGGAATATTTACGCCTGCTTGCAATCAGCCGTATTGGGCTGATAAACATTCAAAACATTCAGGCATCGTGGCTAACAGTGGGAAAAGAAACAGCCCAAGTTGCTCTTTGGGGTGGAGCTAACGACATGGGATCAATAATGATTGAAGAAAAGGTTGTTTCGGCTGCTGGTACTAACTTCTCTATGACAAAAGAAGAAATGATAGCTACAATCCGACTGGCCGGTTTTACACCTATGCAACGTAACCAGGATTATTCCCTAGTGGGATAAAATATCTACCTGTAAGGATAAAAACAAAATAACCGGCGAAAATCCGGCCATTTATTTTTAGTGCCACTTGTCTCTTTTTATTATTTTTTGGTTTTGAGTAGTTGCTGTTCAATTATTTCCTTAAACATCTTTTTAGTTTCTTCGGGAGTCTGTGCAATTCCAGAAGTGGCAAAAGGTTTACCAGTTACTGGGAAAAAGATGAAGGTTGGAATGCTTTGTATTCCCAATTCAGCGGCAATTTGTTGTTCGGTTTGAGTATTTACTTTATAAACATAAATTTTTCCGTCGTACTCTTTAGCAAGTTCTTCAAGAATAGGGCTTGCTATCATACAAGGACGACACCAACTCGCCCAAAAATCAACAATCGCAGGTTTATCCCCTAAATAACGCATCTGATCTGGCCCCTTAGTGTAATCCATAACGCGCGTTAAAAATTGCTGTCGGTTTATGTGAATTGAGTAATCACTTTTATTTTGTTTAACGGAGGTGCTACTTTTTTGTTGAAAATTGTTGTTATCTGGATCGCCATGGCATGCACCAAAAATTGTGGCAGAAAAAGCGATAAATGAGGCTAGAACTAATAACTTTTTCATAATCGATGAGTTTTCAATTGTTAACATTTCAAAACGATGCGCTATATTTGATACAAAAATAATACAATTTTACGTTTCTACATATTTATTTTTATTGATATTTATCAGTTATATCCATACAAAGTGACCAAAATTCAGAGATCCCATAGGTGAAAATCATCGCTTTACGCTAAAATAGGTGCCAGCACCTATATTTTTGAGGTTGTCTTCTCATACTTTTGTTTTAGAAAATAAATATTTTCCCATAGGGAGGGAGCAAATTACATTTCTCTTTTTCAACGGGTGTTGAATTTTATCATAGCGGATTAGAGTTGAGAGTGTAAGAGTCAGCTTCATAGTTGCTTCAAAAATAACGGGTAGATTTCAAAAACAGCTCCCTCCTTTAAAAAAGGCTGGTTCGCTTGAACCAGCCTAATTTTTAGGTATTTGAATAAAAAGGTAGATTAGCCTAATTTTTTACCTAGCGGCAACCCAAACTCCTCCACCATTTTAATTCCATGTTTCTCTAATTCATCGAGAACAGGATTATAAATTTCAGGAATTACAGGCCTCCATACACCTTTAGAGGTAATCCTGCCGTTTAAAATCATTTCAACAGCAATAGCGGCAGGTATTGAAACGGTTCGTGCTACCGCTGTATGGGTTTTTGCGGAACCGAAATCAACCATTTTAGAATGAATAACTTCTCTCGTCCCATCGGGATATTTAGCCACAAACGAGTGTAGCATTACAACCATATCGCGATCGTCGGGTGTCATCGACATTTTCATTAGCATCTTATCGGCAATTACATCGAAAAGTGATATATTTTCGTTTTGAATGGGTGTTTGATCAAATAAACCGAGCCATTCGAAAGCCTCAATCGCACGGCTGTTTTCGGATACACCAAGATATTTGGCCAAATTTTGTTTAACAGAACTAGTAGGTGAATCAATTTTTTCTGCCACTATTTGAGCGAACGACTTCTCTTTGAGATTGGTAGGCGTCTCATCAAGGAGGTTAAGAATCTTCATGGCATGGAGAGCTTCACACCACCCTGGGAAACGGAAGGTTCCGCGATAGATGGTTTTGGCTTTGGAAACTCCGTAAATATCAATATAATCCACGCTGTTGCGGTTTGGATAAATTTCGAGTAATCCTACCCCAGGAAAGTCGAAACTAAATCGATCTTCAAACAGTTTTTGAGTTGGTATAAAAACTTGCTGGCCGTTTTTAAGATAAAGTGCATCGCTTTTGCTGGCCAGAATAACACCTCGGGGTGCCCAAGAGAATTTGTAACCAAATGGATTTTGAGCCGATTCCGGGGCTGGTAATGCGCCACAAATACTGTAAAATTCTTCAATCTCTCCGCCTTTGCCATGAATATGGTCGATAATTCGCATGGCCGACATGTGGTCGATTCCAGGATCAAGGCCAATTTCGTTCAAAAGTATAACTCCGGCTTGCCGCGCCGCCTGATCGAGAGCCTGCATTTCGGGCTTAACATAACTAGTGGTAACTAGTGGCTTTTTTTGTTTAATGCAGTATTCGGCGACCATGGGGTGAAACTTAAACGGAAGCAAACTCACTGTAATATGGTGATCTGCAACCATGGTATCAAGTTGTTGAGTTTGATTGGTGGTCCATTGAATCAATTCAACATTAGAATATTGGCTTTTAAGAAATTGAACGGGTTCAATGTCCATTGCAGCAATAGTAACAAAATAATTCCTTTCCAGCAAATAGATAATTGCCGGTTTGGAAACAAGTCCTGCACCTAAAATCAATACTTTTTGCATAGCGTGAATTTTTTATGTAGCGAATGTACAAAAAAAGTTTATTCCGATGTAAAATCGGCATAAAAGAAAAAGCACCCGAAAGAATTCGGGTGCTTTTTCTTCAGCATACGATTATAAAAGATGGAATGAGATAGTAACACCGGCCGTAACAATGGATACCATGCTCATAAGTTTGATAAGTATGTTAAGGCTAGGACCCGAAGTATCTTTAAACGGATCGCCAACAGTATCTCCAATAACAGCGGCTTTGTGGGCGGTTGAGCCTTTTCCGCCAAAGTTCCCTTCCTCGATGTACTTTTTAGCATTATCCCACGCTCCACCGGCATTAGCCATGAAAATTGCCAAAACAAATCCGGCGCCTAAAGCTCCAGCAAGCAAGCCTACCACTCCGGCGACACCAAACAGAATCCCGGTAATAATTGGAGCAGCAATGGCTAATAAGGATGGCAGCATCATTTCGCGCTGAGCTCCTTTGGTAGATATTGCAACACACTGTGCATAATCGGGTTCGCCTTTCCCCTCAAGAATTCCGGGAATTTCACGGAATTGACGGCGTACTTCATCGACCATTTTCTGGGCAGCACGTCCAACGGCGTTCATAGTAATTCCACTGAAAAGGAATGCCATCATGGCACCAATAAATACGCCAATCAATACGTTGGGGTTCATTAGTGTTATTTGGAAATAATTCATCAAATCAACGATAGATAACTGTTCAACATTTTTAGCAATACCATCGGCCAAGGTTAGGGTTGTTTGGCCAATATGACGCATGGCTATCTTTATTTCTTCGATGTAAGAGGCAAGCAAAGCCATGGCAGTAAGAGCGGCAGACCCTATGGCGAAGCCTTTGCCGGTGGCGGCGGTTGTATTACCTAACGCATCTAGGGCATCGGTTTTTTTACGCACCTCTGGGCCTAAATGGCTCATTTCGGCATTTCCACCAGCGTTATCGGCTATAGGACCGTAAGCATCGGTGGCTAATGTAATACCAAGGGTTGATAGCATACCTACAGCGGCAATTCCTATTCCATAAAGTCCTAACTGAATATTTTGGGCGTCGAGCATATGTTTAACGTCGAAATTAATTGCGCTGAGGAAGGCTAAAATGATGGCCAATGCAATGGTTAAGACTGGGATAGCTGTGGAAATCATTCCCACACCAATTCCAGCGATAATTACGGTTGCCGGACCGGTTTGTGCGCTTTCGGCAATTTTACGGGTGGGTTTATACGAGTGCGATGTAAAATATTCGGTGGATTGCCCGATAATTATACCAGCAATAAGACCGATAATAACAGAGAATGAAAATCCTAACCAATTGTGAAGTTGTAGAAGATAGAGCACAACAAAGGTCAGAATGGCGATTAACACCGAACTGGTGTTAACTCCGAGACCAAGTGCTTTGAGGAGATCGCGCATGGAGGCACCCTCTTTGGTTCGCACTAAAAATATTCCGATGATGGATAGAAAAATACCAACGGCTGCAATTAGCATGGGGGCCAAAACAGCCCGTAGCTGCATATCGCCCTCAAACGAATAAAAGGCTGCCGCGCCCAAAGCAGCAGTTGCTAATATTGATCCGGCATACGATTCATAAAGGTCGGCACCCATACCGGCAACGTCGCCCACATTATCACCAACGTTATCGGCAATGGTGGCTGGATTCCTTGGGTCGTCTTCAGGAATTCCGGCCTCAACTTTTCCTACAAGGTCGGCTCCAACGTCGGCTGCCTTGGTATAAATTCCCCCGCCAACACGGGCAAATAAGGCTTGAGTTGATGCTCCCATTCCAAAAGTTAACATAGTTGTTGTAATTACCACTAGTTTTTGAGCAGCAGTTGGTTCTTCCACAAAGTGGTTAAGCACCAGATACCACAAC
Organism: uncultured Bacteroidales bacterium; assembly: GCA_937981765.1. GTDB lineage: Bacteria > Bacteroidota > Bacteroidia > Bacteroidales > Salinivirgaceae > JAAYQU01. The sequence continues at coordinate 155,776 of CALJOM010000006.1, read as the reverse complement.
GAAATGTCGAGCATGGCTAATCCAACAACAACCAATCCCATTACGGCTCCCGAGCGGAAAGCAACGCGCAGACCTTCATTTAATGAATTTCTTGCAGCATTGGCAGTTCTGGCTGAAGCATAGGTAGCTGTTTTCATCCCAAAAAAGCCAGCTAACCCGGAGAAGAAACCGCCTGTTAAAAATGCAAAAGGGACCCACGGATTTTGGACCCCAAGCACATAGGCTAAGTAGGAGAAAATTAAGGTTATCACCAGAAAAACTATGGCTACAACCTTGTATTGTTGTTTTAAATAGGCCATGGCACCATCTCGCACGTGCTTAGCGATTTTCTTCATAATATCGGTGCCTTCATCAAGGCTTAACATTTTTTTGTAAAAATACCATGCAAACCCCAGTGCAAAAATGGAACTTATAGGGGCTAACCAAAAAATTGCAGGAATTGATGTCATGTAACCTCCTTTTTTATTTTGTGTTTTTAGCGTAATTGTAAGCAAAATTCGCAATTTAATTTGAAAAAGCAATTTTTAAAAAAATTTTTGTTACACTGAATTTGTACGTAAGCAACAAAGTTATCAATAAATTTAGTGGCAAAATGTTCATAATTCTCTCCCTTCTAGAAAATGGCGAGCTAAAATGAGAAAGTTTTGAATAGTAAGACTATTCTGAATAGAACCTCGATTAAAAGATTTGTGAGGCTCCTTATTACAAGGGTGAGTTTCAGATTCTGCATTCTGGTTTTATAAAATAAAAGGCAAAATCTTTGAACTGTAGGGTGGCAAATTTCGAAAAGATTTGTTAATCCCTATTTTTAAAAATTCGATAAAATCCTTGTTAGGATGTTGCTTTGGAGGGTTAGGATATTAAAAAATCAGCCAATAGATTTGTAAGAAAAAAAAAGGTATTATTTTTGTTCGAAATTTTACGAACAATCTTTCTGAATTATGGAAGTTATTACCGAAAAACAAAAGCAATTATCACGTTATGCGAAAGCCCTATCTCACCCGTTCAGGATTTACATACTGGAACTTCTTGCACAACAAAACTGCTGTTATAGTGGAGATTTGACTGAAATAATCCCCATAGCCAAATCAACCATGTCGCAGCATTTAAAAGAGTTGAAAAAAGCGGGGTTAATTCAAGGAGAGATTGAGGCACCCAAAATTCGATATTGCTTAAATCGGAAAGAGTGGGAAAAGGTACAAGCACTTTTTAAGTCTTTTCTAAACGTTTAAACCAACATGCTTGAAGTTAAATTTAAACCATAACAGCTATGAATATTAAAGTTTTAGGTACAGGATGCCCTAAATGTAAAACGTTGGAAAAAACAACATTACAAGCCATCAGCGAATTGGGCATAAATGCTAATCTTGAGAAAGTGGAAGATATTGTTCAGATTATGAACTATGGAGTAATGCGGACACCCGCCATGGTAATTGATGACAAAGTAATTTTTTCGGGAAGAGTACCTTCCGTAGAAGAGGTAAAGGAAATTATTTCAAAAATCCAATAAAAACAGTATACCATGAGAAAATTATTCCTAACTACCATGTCGCTATTAACATTGGTGTTAATGCTATTCAATTGCACTCCCTCGGGCGATAAAACTAAAAATAATGTTGCAACAAAGCAAGCAGCAGAAGAGTTTGATTCAAGTCGAGTTTTTGTTTATTACTTCCACGGTAAACAACGTTGCCAAACCTGTCTAACAGTTCAGCAATTAACTGAAACCATTGTTAATGAAAACTTTAAAAACAACGAACTCGTACTTTTCAAAGAAATTGATTTCTCGAATCCGACGAACGAAGCTTTAGCCGATAAGTATGAAGTATCAACCTCAAGTTTGATAATTGCAAAAGGCAGCAAATATGAGAACTTAACAGAGGTTGCATTTATGAATGTCTTTAGAAATCCGGACGAAATTCGAAATGCTATTGTAAGCCGCATCAATAATATGTTAACCGAGTAATTATAAAATTTCATCGCTTAAACTTTTTAATCCTATGAAAAGACTTTTTGCTCTTATTTTCTTTGTAACAGGAATTATAACTATGGCCAATGCCCAGAAAGTTGAAATGCTTTTCTTTAGAGGAGAACTAACTTGTTGTGCTGCTCGAGCCTGCAATGCACTGGAGGAAGACTTAAAAGAGCTGATTAGGACAAAATTTCCGAACGGTTCGGTAGTTTATCGCACGATTGGTTTAACCGACGAATCGAATGCAGAATTGGTAAAGAGATTTAATGCAAAAAATCAAACGGTAGTGGTTGTTAAGGGATCGAGCTACGAAGATTTAACGGGCATTGTAGCAGCATATTCTCGCAATAAAAATAAACCATTGTTGGAAAATGAAGTTGCTGAAAAAATAAATAAAATTTTGAAGTAAAATGGAATTTTTGCAAGACCTTATCCAAAAATCCGAATTCCCTTTAGCTACGGCTTTTCTTCTGGGGCTTATGACATCCATAAGTCCCTGCCCTTTGGCAACGAACATTTCGGCTATCGGTTTTATAGGTAAGGATATTAGAGATCCCAAGAAAGTTTTTATAAATGGCTTTATCTACACCATCGGTCGCACTATATCCTACACTATATTAGCCACAATTCTGATTTTCATACTTAAGGCGGGAGGGTCGGTATTTAAGTTGCAACGAACAATCAGCACTTATGGGGAACTTTTTATCGGACCAATTCTTTTAATAATAGGAATTTTCATGCTGGGTATAATAAACATAAATCTGCCCTTTTCCAGTAGCTTGGCTACTAAGGCAGAAATGCAAACCTTCCGAAATAAATGGAAGGGCGTATTGCTCCTGGGAATTGTGTTTGCCTTAGCCTTTTGCCCATATAGCGGAGTGCTCTTTTTTGGCGGATTAATTCCTTTATCGGTAGCTTCTTCGTCGGGGTATATTTTGCCGATATTTTTTGCTGTTGCTACCGGACTCCCGGTAATCATTTTTGCCTGGCTTCTTGCCTTTAGTGTAGGCAACATTGCCCGAGTGTACAACAATATCCGAATCTTCGAAAAATGGATTCGCCTGACCTTTAGTGTTATTTTCATAGTATTTGGATTATACTACATACTTACCATTTATATACTATAGCAAGCCTTTCGCACAATTTGCATGACTAGGCTATTTCTCTTTTTGATCGAATATGAAAGTATTCAGTTTTTAGATTTAATAGCCACTGGCCACCTAAAGAACTCAAAATTTCGGGGTGGATATTAAAAATTACTTTTTAGAGGCTATTTCTTCTATTTGTTATATCTGTTAGAAACAAACTTCTATCACAAGCATTCCACTGTTGTGGACCTTTTTGCTTTATTTCGCCTGAGATCACACCTAACACACTTGTCTGCGTTTTTTTTCTTGCCGGTGTTATAGCTTTCTTTGTTAGCCAAAATGACGTCATTTTGGAACGAATGTAAAAAATGGCGCGCTTATACTGTAACATCTAAATCAGGAGCCATCCTAGCAGTTTGTAGTTGTGCTACTCTTCTACTATTTTCCAGTATACACAATCGTGGAACCGGTTTAGGCCCTGCCATAGCCTTTCTATATTCAGGTCCAGCCATAAACATTCTTGCTATAATATTGACAGCAAGGATTCTGGGGTTTGAAATGAGTTTAGCCAGAACCATCGAAGCTTTTGTTTTCAGGGTTGTGATTGGTATTGCCATGTCGCTGATCTACCGAAAAGAAGAACAAGCCAAACGCGAAGAGCAACTGCATATTCAACCGCTCCACCCTACACGGCCGATGTGGCAAACATCATTTCATTTCGTTGCTCTGGTGCTGATTCCTGAATGTGGTTCCTTATTTGGAGCCATAAATGGCACATAACAGCACTATTAGGACTAGCGCTAGTCTATTCGCTTATTAAAATACTTAAAATCAACTGGAAATGGTTTGTCGCTGCGGCAGTTTTCACAGGAGTAGTAGCCATAATTTCGTTTAACACTTTTGAACCAAAAAATACGACTTTACTACCTATGGTGGTGGCCATTGCAGGGTTGGCCACTATAACTACATTAAAATCATCCCATTCCCAAAATTTCAAAATTTTCAGAATTGGGAAGAAAACCGTGAATGGACTTTTGCAAGTTGGGACTTCGCAAAACAAATCCTCCCTTTACTTGCGTTTGGGGTTGTAATTGCCGGATTTTTACTAGGGTCAACTCACGACAGCACCAACATTCCGGGAATTATTCCCAGTGAATGGGTTTCACCATTAGTTGGAGGTAATTCATTGTTTTCCAATCTCTTTGCATCGATAGTGGGTGCATTCATGTATTTTGCAACTTTTACCGAAATTCCAATACTACAAGGACTCATGGCTGCAGGAATGAGTAAAGGCCTTGCACTAGCTTTACTTTTGGCAGGCCCCTCGTTGTCGTTGCCCAACATGCTAGTTATCCGTGGGGTTCTAGGAACCGGAAAAACAATTGTGTATTTGCTTTTGGTAATAGGAATGGCAACCCTCAGCGGGCTTTTGTATGGGATTTTGTTTTGATCCCAACCTAGCATAATTGTTTCTAGACGATTGCTCCCACCTTAGCTTTCAAAAGAACTTTTAAGCATTAAAATATGAAGGGTAACGCCGATACCGACGGCCAAAAGGACGAAAACAACCCACGATTCTGCTCCAACAAACAGAGAAGAAATAAATAGCGTTCCCCAAAGTATTATTAATGTTCGAATTCGAATATGTTGCTGAACAGGCTTCTGGTAGAGATAGGGTTCCACATAGGAGTTTAGTAATTGGTTGGACTTAATAAACCGCTCCATTCTTTCTGAACTCCGGGAGAAAAAATATAGTGCAGCCAAAAGAAGTGGAGTGGTTGGAATTAAAGGAAGAAAAATACCTAAGACAGCAACCAATAAGCAAAAAAAACCTAAAAAGCGGAATAAAATTCGCATACAACCGTTTACTTTGCATCGTAACAAACAATGTTCCAACCCAAACCGAGAAGCACAAAAACAATGGAAAGCATAAAAAACATCTTTCGCATAGGAAACGGCCCTTCGAGCAGTCACACCATGGGGCCTAAAAAAGCAGCCCAGCATTTCCTGGAACATAATCAAAATGCCATAAAATATCGTGTTACACTGTATGGAAGTTTAGCGGCTACTGGCAAAGGACACCTGACCGATGATGCCATAATCAAGGTATTCGAACCAGCGGGTAAACAAATTGAAATTGTATGGCAACCGGAAACCTTTCTACCACGACATCCCAACACAATGAAGTTTGAAAGCCTGGACGAACATGACAAAATTACTTCCTCGTGGACTGCGTACAGTATCGGCGGTGGGGAGATTGTAGACGATGACACTTCGCTGCAGCCTCCGGAGAGAAAATATCCGTTTGAAAATATGACGGAATTATTGAAATATTGCAACTCAAAAGGGCTTCAGTTTTGGGAAGTAGTAAACAAGTACGAGAGTAGTGATATCTGGGACTATTTGGCAACGGTTTGGGACACTATGCAGCAAGCCATACATCGAGGATTGGAAAACGAAGGCGTATTACCTGGTCCCTTACATCTTCCCCGTAAGGCCGCAAGCTTCAACATTAAAGCATCGGGATATAAAGGAACTCTACAGAAACGGGCACTTCTGTTCTCCTATGCACTGGCTGTTGCTGAGGAAAATGCAGCAGGAGGAGTTATTGTTACAGCTCCCACATGCGGGAGTTGCGGAGTTATGCCTTCGGTATTGTATTACCTTCAACAACAATATGAATTTTCAGACATAAAAATTCTTCGGGCTTTAGCTACCGCAGGACTTATAGGAGCCATTGTTAAGAAAAATGCCAGCATATCAGGAGCCGAAGTTGGCTGCCAGGGTGAAATCGGAACAGCCTGTGCAATGGCTTCGGGGGCCACAACACAGCTTTTTGGGGGTACTATTTTTCAAATAGAATACAGTGCCGAAATGGGACTCGAACATCACCTAGGCTTAACCTGCGACCCTGTAGCCGGACTGGTTCAAATTCCCTGCATCGAACGGAACGCTTTTGCGGCTGCCAGGGCTTTAAATCACAACGTGTTTGCCATGTTGGGCGACGGCCGTCACCGCATCAGTTTCGATAAAGTAGTGGAAACCATGCGCCGCACAGGCCACGACCTTCCAAAAATTTACCGAGAAACTTCCGAAGGTGGGTTGGCCTGCTATTCCGGATTGGCTGACGATTTTTAATCAATCGATTTAGCGTGTAATTGTAACACTCACATTATCTACCTTTCCACCCAGCGGAGGATTCATTTTACGAATCTTTATAGTTACGTTGGAAATCCGTTCTGGATAGGTAGCATATAGCCTATCAATAATTCTTCCAGCCACATGCTCCAACAGTTTGGATTTTTTCGACATTTCGTTCTTTACCAATTGATAAACCTCGAGATAGCTAACTGTGTCGTGCAAATTGTCGCTTTTCATGGCAGAGTTCAGATCGCAATTAAACCTTAAGTCCACCAGAAAATAATTTCCTACAATTTGTTCCTGATCATAACAACCGTGGTAGGAAAAAAACTCCATTTTTTCCAGTTCTATCGTTCCCATAGTTCAACAGATTATAGATTTATAGCTCTAAGCATATGTCGCTTTCCCGGTGCTCCGGGTAATCGTTCCAGGTTAAAACCTGCAGCACGAATATTTCGTTTAACATCGCCTTTCGACGAATAGGTGGTTAAAACTCCGCCGGGGTTCATAGACGTTCGTAATCGCGTAAAGAGCTCGCTTGTCCAGAGTTCCGGCACTATACTCGGAGCGAAGGCATCCCAGAATACCACATCAAACATTCGCATAAAGGAATAGCTAAGAATATCGCCCAAATCTTTCCTAAAATTAAAATTCCCCAAATTGAGCGCTGCTCCTGCGGGTGCTTGATGCATACGAATAAAATCTTCCTGATATGGAATAAATTCAGAAAGTTGTGTGTAGTTCAATGTTTTCACAATTTCCTCTGGCAATGGGAATTTTTCAATAGTTGTGTAACGAACCTGAACTTGTTTTTCAACGGCAAATTGCATCGTAAGCAACGCATTAAGCCCGGTTCCAAATCCCATTTCAAATACCGTGATGATTTTTTTATCAGGATTTTTTTTGCAAAAGAAATTTAATCCGTGATTTATAAAAACATGCCGGCTCTCTTGTAAGGCTCCGTGTAGTGAATGGTAAGTTTCATCGAGTTCGGCTAAATACAAGGTATGGCTGCCATCGGATGTTATTCGTAGTTCGACTTCCATGCTATTCTAAAAAAATTGGGTAACCAAAATTTTCAATTTTTGAACATCCCAGCTACTAAAGGGATAATTTTTTGCGAAGGCTTCCAATAATTCTTCAGGATGATGTTTTGTTCCAATTAAAATATCGTTCATAAACGACAAGGTGGAATCTATCTTCACAGCCCGAATAACTCCACGTTCGATATGTAGCTCCACAGGGCAACAAAAACTGGCAAACGATAAATTATCGGTATTGTCAGAGCAATCGGAAGTGGCCTGGCTTTGACAGGCATTTGTCGCATCAAAAACATTGTTTCCCCAAAATTGGGTAGGTAGCTTAATTGTTTTTTCTAACACATAGATTGCGTTGTAGGCATAATTCCACTCCCATGTTTGATACTTGGTGGCAGCTAAATGCTGAATTTTTTCAATCTGCTTTTTGGTAAAATAAGCTGTTGAAGCTCCATAGCGGTTTTGCAAAAAGTTGATAAAACGGTTGGTAAAATCGCTAATGGATTGAACGTGCGGTAAAACTTCCGACAAATTGACTACCGGCCATGGTTTTGACAATACATTATTATGCCGGTATTCGCTCTTTCGCGGGCTAAGTATTTTATGAAGCATTTCCAAGTTGGAAGAAAAAAGAAGTGTCCCATGATGAAGAACTCTATTTTTGTAAATGTGCTCGGCATTTCCGGAAAATTTTCGGCCGTTAACCACCAGATTGTTAGAACCTGCAAATTCTGCCAAAATTCCTTCGTGTTGCAAAAACTCAACAACAAACCTGGTATTTCGCTTAAAATCAACCTGTTTACCTTCGAGCGTGTTAAAGATAAAGCAGAAATTAAGATTGCCTTCATCGTGATATACTGCTCCGCCTCCCGATAACCGTCGGTAAACCTTAATGTGGTTTTCCATTGCCTCAACAATGTTTACCTCGGCCATGGCATTTTGATGCTTCCCCACAATAACCGATGATGCGTTCTGGTAAAGAAACACCAAATCTCGTTGTTCCTCTTTCAGTAAAATCTCTTCGGTAGCAAGATTTATTGATGGGTCAGTATCGGAAGAGAGATACAATTTCATTCAAATCACCCCTGGTTTGTTAAAAAAGCCACACAAAGCCTGCATTGAGCGAATGTACTTAATATCAAAACAAAAGATTATATCTGGCTAGCCAAAACAGCACTATTCCGGCTATAAAAAACAAAAATAACATGTTATTAAACCGTTTATACCGAGGCCTTAGCAAAAAATTTGAAGTTGCAAGCGGGAGTGCCAGCAAAGCTAGGTAGGTAAAAGACAAAGGAATAAATGCTACCAATAAAGCTAACGGTAGACTGATAAGAAAAAGAAAGTTAAGCGATTGAAAATATTTTCGCACTATTATTTTCTTGTTCTGAACCACGAAAATTTCTCGTAACAATCCGCCCAACACAGGTATGGCAACCATCATGATGGCTATCTGATTGTAAAAAGGAATATCGTTTAGTCCAACATTTTCGTTAACCAGAGGTTTTAAGGTGTGCAGAAATAAATTCCATTTTCCGAAAAAAATTAAACCATACGCCAACAGTAGCAATGGTGGAATAAACCCGGCTATCAAGGAAAGCAGCGAACGCATGGTAAACACTCCAACAAAAAATGTCATCATCCATATAACGGGTATCAGGAAAACGATTTGCCAAAAAAACAGGGCAGAAATGGCAAATATTAACCCAATATTGAACATGCTACTCAACTTGACCTTATACCCGGGATTTTCAAAAATCAAAGTTATACACCAGAGAAAAAGCGGACCTACAACTGCCGTGGCTAGTGCATATTGCGATGCCGAATAGAAAACACTTAATCCCATGAAAATAAACAACGGCATGTAGGTTCTAGTTTCCAAAAGAAGATAGGTCTGTCCCAAATTAATGATCAAAAATGATTGGAGGATAACCAGTGCAAAAATTAGCAACGGTATGGCAAGAGGAAAAATTCCTTGCAGATAGGCAAAAAGATCGGTTAGCAGCCAAAAGCTAAGCTGTTGTGGTGGAAGTTGTCGGAGAAATAATGGAATATAAATTACCAGGGATAAGAAAAGCGCCCCAAAAAGTTTGGCCACCGTAACACCTCTGAAAAGTTTATAAACCATTATCCCTGAGTTTTACTTTTTCCAATGAATCAAATCGAGGCCAATATCGCTGCGATTGTATTTGGCAGGCCATTGTATTGAGGACAAACCTTTATATGCTTTTTCACGTGCTTGCTGAATATTAGCCCCTAAAGCTGTTACCGCCAATACTCGCCCTCCGTTGGTTACGATTTCATTGCCCTCCATTTTTGTTCCTGCATGAAAAACAATACAATCCGAAACCTCATTGAGCCCAGTAACAATCTGTCCTTTTGGATAACTTTCAGGATAGCCGTAATTGGCACAAACAACCGTAACTACAGTTTCCGGCAAGATATCTATTTTGCAGGTGTTTAATTCATTTTGTGTGGCAGCTAGAAAAATATCACCCAAATCGTTACCAATCCGCATTAGAACAGCTTGAGTTTCCGGGTCTCCAAGACGGCAATTGTATTCTATAACATATGGGTCGCCCCCGCAATTCATCAATCCAAAGAAAATAAAACCACAATACTGAATATCTTCTATCCTGAGCCCTTCAACCGTTGGCTGGATAATTCTTTCGATAACCTTCTGGGTAAACTCCTCGTCGCAGAATGGAACCGGCGAAACCGATCCCATTCCTCCGGTATTTGGTCCGGTGTTATTATCACCGATTCTTTTATAATCTTTTGCCTCCGGTAACAACACAAAGGTTTCTCCGTCAGTAAGGGCAAAATACGAAACTTCTATTCCATCGAGATACTCTTCAATAACCAACTGTTTTCCAGCGTCGCCAAAACGTCCGCCGAGTATATCAGCAACCGTCTTTTTGGCTTCATACAAGTCGTCAAGAATCACCACACCTTTACCGGCCGCTAAACCGTCGGCTTTAAGAACGTATGGCGAATTTAGCGTTTCCAGAAATTGAAGACCGTGCTTAAGATTTTCCTGGTCGACCCGGAAATATTTTGCTGTTTGAATTTTATGGCGAAACATAAACTCTTTGGCAAAACTTTTGGAGCCTTCTAGCAGTGCTCCTCGCTTCGATGGACCAATAATTCGCAAACTTTGAAGTTCGGGGAACGATTTTAAATAATCGTAAATTCCTTTTACCAATGGTTCCTCCGGCCCAACGACAACCATTTCAATCGCCTTCCTTTCAATTAATTGCTTAATAGCATCGAAATCGTTGGGATTAATGGGAACATTCTCACCATGTTGCATGGTGCCAGCGTTTCCGGGGGCAATATACAAATTTTTAACCTTAGTACTTTTACTTAATTTGTAGGCTAGGGCGTGTTCCCTTCCGCCGCCTCCAAGTAATAAAACATTCATGCTTTTGGCTATTAGAATTCTGCCATCCGTTGACTGAATAAACTATTTTACCTGAGATAGCTCTCGCAAATTTAATTTATCGATACGAAAAAACAACAATTTGTTGGGAAACAATTCTACAGCAGGCAATTGTTTCTTTACCAATGGAACTTGAAGTTTTTTCGCAGCAATTGGGTATCCATAGCTAACAAAAAGCGTATTATGGCTAAGCTCTGGGATTAAAAATAGGCACGCAAATGAATCATTCCGGTGTGAATGGTTTTCATCTGAAGTGCAGTTCGGCCGTGATATTGCAACGTTAGGTTTAATTTTTCGGTTAACCGAACAACCGAATTGAGTTGCCAGATGTAATTACGCCCCGGTTGCAGCCCTTCGAGCAATTCAAAGTTGGAGGGCTCTGACTGAGAACCATTCAATGTTACCCAAACATAACTCACCGAGCCATTGAGCGTGCCTGTTTTTAAACGGCTGTAATAAAACCCTCCTTTAAGCTCGTGTGTGTATGATTGATTTAAAACTGAAGTGTTTTCTCTCTCGGCGTAACGTACGGATGTTTCTATTCGTAACTGAGTCGAAAAAATATACTCGATCCGTCCTTCCCATTGCTTCGAAAGAATGGTGTAGTTCTTAAATGAAAAAAGATCGGATGAAAAAATCGACCTCCCTGTTTGTAGTTCGTTATAAATAGCTAAAGGCTGCCATGGAACTAATCTTAGGACCAGAGTTTCTCGGCCATTGGTTCGGGTCTCAAACCCAGAAGACAAGATTCCTCGATTTTGATTGTATCCTTTAATAAAGTCTATCCCCCAGTAGGGGGAATTCTGCCCTATACTAACCACGTTTTTAAAATTTACCTGGTTGGAAATCAAAGTAGAGTCTCGTTTAATCCAATAAAACGGGTTCCCATACGATTCGAAACGATTTTCAGAAAGCCGCTGCCTGACTGAAATGTTGGTTTGATTCGACAGAAAAGAAAGCCACCGCAACACTCGTTGTTCCGAAGCCGACCAACGCGAAAAACTGAGCTGGATTGTATTGTTCAGGTAAGAATAATACGCATTGATAAATTCGTTAGTAGGGATAAAAACCCGAATAAAATCAGCTTCCTGAGGTATAGTTGCAATTTCAAACTCCCACAATTCTTGAATTCCGTTCTGGTTAACATCTCTCCACACATGAGTTCCTTGTCCCGGAACTGTCCGTAAAAAGGTATATTCTTTTTTAGATTCCATTCCGGTACCGATTTCATAAAACCCCGAGGTTATCAACATTCGCTTAAAGAAAACCATTCGATTGGAGATTCTTCCACCAACAATTTTTTCCGGACTTATGGCTGTAAAAACCTCAGGATTAGGAATTTCAATACGCTTATAGTTGAAGGCAATGCCCCAATTTTGGGAACTGGAGAAATTGAAATTTCCGCTTGCATGAATGTATTGGGAGTGTGTAAAAGGATGCAATTCACGTTGAGCAACCTTTTTATCGTCGCGAACCCCCACTGCGAGTTCACCGCTTAGCTTAGAATTCTCGTTTGCGGAAAGAAACAACGAATAATCCAAAAATTGCTGCGACAGATTATCATAGCCGCCGGTTTTCAGTTCACGTCGAATATCTTCCGCTAAAACCCTGATTCCAGAAGAAATAAACTTCCAACTGTAGGCAAGTTGAGTTTGTGTTCGCACAAAGTTTGCCGTTAAACTGTCTTCTTCGGAATTTACCAACGAGGTTTGAGTTGAGAAGCCAAACGCACCTAAACGAATATTGGAAGAAAGAGTATTTTTCAAACCACGAAACGCATCCCCCGACAATATTCCCTCTGCCAAGTAAGTAACCCTACCCCAGCGAGGTTGAAAGTGGCCTACCTTAGCCGAAACCCAGTGTTTAGTTTGTGATGTTACGGTTGAGTTCAAATTCCAGTCGCGCTCGAATTCTGGGGGAAGAAAACGATCGAACGATGAAAAACGACGGTCGATGTAGGTATAACCAAGTTCAAAAAACCAGCGTATTGTATCGTTACCGGCATGTAGTTCACTACGAAAAGCCAGTCCATGATTATCGGAATTCTTTTCAGCAGAAAAAGTATTCAAATCGGAATACGAATAAACAAGCTCGGAAACGGTTTTTAAAAGCGGGCTTATTTGGTTTACGCTCCGAAAGGCTACGTTTTGCCTGCTCGAAGGTGGCGTAAGTTGTATAATCGGTGCATAACTTCCTTGCGGCACACCATCGATCGGGGCAACCCATCGGAAAACTCTGCCGTTGGCCAAACCCCATGCCAAAACGTAGTCACCCTTGTTTTGCCCAACATACGTAAATCCGACCCTATAAACCGACAATTGAGGATTCGTCGAAAAACGATAAATGGTATAGGTTATTCCGTTAACAAGCGTGTCGACACGAGCATAACTGATGACTTCGGGGTCGAAAGGCATTTGTTGAACATTGTCAACAAAAATTCCCGATGAAGTATCTCCGGCCTGTCGCAGAAGTTCAATCCAAGCATCCGACATTGGTTGGTCGATGGTTTGATACTTTGCGTCCGATTCAGAAAAAAATGTAATTTCCATCAAATGTCGCGAATTTACTAACCGTGAAACATGAGCTGCCGTAAATCGAACGTAGGTTTGGTCGGTGTATTCAAACTCAACCACAATCCGGCTTTCCCGACTTATGGGACGCTTTGTTGTAAACCGAATTTCAGCCGTGTTATAATCCATTACATAATCTTCGTTTTCGCCGCGTTGTAAGAGAATTCCATTGAAGTAAACCTTCTCGGAGCCGGCTAAAACTACAATAAAAACTTCATTATTTGCCCCAACGAGTTTGTAAGGGCCCTGATTTCCTTCCACGGGTTTTAACCATTGACGGTGGTATTTTCCCCTATTTACAGCTCCTGCCCATTCCGCACTGTAGTGAAAGGTGTCGGAAAGGTTTTCAGGGGGCAGTAGTTCGAAGCGAAATCCTTGGATTTTTTTTGATGCTTTTAGAAAAAAGTTTTGGTTGTAACTTAAGGTATAATCTCCTAGCGTAGCTCTGATTTTCGGATTATAAACCTGCACAAACATACGGTCGATTTCGTTAAGTTGAGCCGTAGTGCCATCCGGTTGAATCGGAATGTTGGCATCTGTTAACACCGCCGTTAACCAAAGATTTTCGGCTACTCTCCCCGACATTTGAAGATTCAGCCCTCCGGAAAGCGAAAATCCTCCGGTAGAATTTACCGATATACCACGCTCTATGCTCCCGCTCTTGTTTAACTGCTGATATGTTTGTTGCAGGTCCTGCCCTAAGGGAAAATCGTAGGTATATTGATACGTCCTACGGGTACCCAAAATTTCCGGTTTTTCAAGAGTATAATACGACTTAGTAAATGCCGAAGATAAAATTCGGTAGCAAATAGTTAGAACCGAACTATCTATGGCTTGGCGAAATATTAGCTTTCGCTGAATCCAATCGTAGTTCCATTGAGAAGAATCCAACGCCCCATCTTGACTAAATACCTTTACCGACCAAGGGATAACTACCACCGAATCAAACTGGATTTCATTTTTCGAAGATATTTCAATACAGCGTTGAAATGGCTCATCTTGCCCGATGATTACATTGATAGTAAAAAGCCAGGAAACTAAAGCCAACCACTTTTTATGAAATAGGTTGCCCATAAAACAAAAACAATAACTCCGATAACGTTTATATCATTGAGTAAATTACATTTTTTCAGCAAATTTATCATTTACTCCCACCAATAATCTGGCATTTAACGTTGCAAAAGCCGATTGTTTTTCACAAGATCGAAAAAACGATTAATTCCCTTTAACCACTCGTTCGATAAGATTCCCAGCAACTGTTAACTCAATCAACCGGCGTGCTTCCTGTAAAACGCCTACTCTGGCTACTGAGGCTTCAAATTGCGTGCCCCGAATGCGTTCGTTTGAATAACGAAAAACTTCTGACCCAGCGGCATTACTTACAACTATCTGCACTCTTAATGCTGCCTGGTGGTAATTCTCCGTTTTACCAAGATTTTGCAAATCTGTTGTAATCGTTATCCGATAATCGGCAGTACTTGAATTTTGAATCACAGGAAAGCCAGCCTCCAACAATTTTTGTTTTAATGCGTCAGCTAACACAGTACCTCCTTGAGGTAAGTTTAACTTATGCTCATCGGAACTTATTACAAACGAGGGTTTTTCTATAGAAACATTGACAGCCACCGTAGGAATATTAAAACGAAACATAATTCGCCGAATAGCAAAATCGGCCGTAGCTTACTGTACAACACTCTCCCAATCGATCGATAATTTTACCAGCTCCACAGATTTCATCGACCGTACTGGATCTAATGCAAAAATCAGCATTCCATTATTATCGGTTACCAACCGATGTTTTATGTGCGAACGCTCGGTGTAGGTAAAACGTACCGGCATTCCTTTTACCGCAAATTCATAGTTCGACATTACCCTGCAGGGAAGATTTCGGGAAATAATCAACTGCCCAACTTTAACAACAACCTGATTCGGACATTCGAAAGAAATTGAGTTTAAAATTCCCGTAATTTGCTGAATAATCTCGTTACCGAGAAAAATTTGTTTTTCTCCGATGGTTGCCGTTATAGCCTCTCCAAAATAAGGGTTAATAGGCTCCAATGCTTTAATCAACATCACCAATGTTGGTTTAAGGTCCTTACTATCTCTGGAGCTAATAGCTTTTTGGAAAAAATCAACCGACAAGATAGCTTCTTTTTCCCGTTTTTCAGCCATGCGTTGTTGGTAATCTGTTTTAGAAAGACGATAGTAAACCCAATAGTTGTTCTGATCTTCCCATGTACCAACCCATTCGTAACCTTCCAACTCTTTCTGAGTTTTAGCCTGAACGGAAGAAACAAAATCTTCCGAAAACCGTTATTGAATCTCAAAAGCATGTAACATAGATTGCGATGAAATTACAACCGAAATGTCGCTGGCTAAATCTGCCAGAGCATTCGGCTTAGCAACTTGCTGGTATTCGGGCGTGGATTTTCGTACAGAAAAAATTCCGATATAGTAATCCTGACTAACTGGACGTTGCTGAACCCATGCCGGAACTGTAGGTGCAATAACCTTAGAAGAACTTGAACAACCGTAAAAAAAACAGTGGTATCAGAAACAAAAAGCAACACCTCGACATAAATTTATCTTTCAGGATTATAAGCGTTAATTAAACCAGCAGCCTGCCTAACAACATCGTCGATAGCCTTGGCAAGCAAGCTTTCTACAGGCGTTATTTCCGACCTGGATTTCAACAAATTTTGAATATCCCGGATATCTTTCGGAGTATCAAAAACCACACCGCTCGGGGAGGCTATATCTAATTTCTCCTAAAAGCCCGGCACTAATTTAGTTACAGGACCATCAAAACGAGCATATTCAATCTCTTCAGCATGCTGGCTTCGAACCAAATCGGTCAACCTTATGGCTCCCGTTTCGGTAGAGGTAAGACTAAACTGTAACGTAATGGAAACTTCATTCCGCTGACTGTAAACATGATAAAAAACCTTCCGATAGTTTACTTTGATTTTTTCCTCTTCGGTGGTCGGGTCCTTTTCTTTCACCTCCTCTTTAATATAACCCTTTTTCTCACTTTTATTAAGGGGTCAGGTTGTAAAACGATGCACAGAAACTTCTGCACCAAGAATAGCTTTAGCGGCTAAAAGTTTACCTATCTCCAGCTCATTGGCAGCATAGAAGCTTAATCTCTGCTCTTCAATTATTCGCTCCGTTAATGTAGCATCCAGAATCTTGATGAATGGGTTATTCATCCGGGTTAAAACGCTTACAAGCGCAGCCTGCACAGTTCCTACTACCTGCGAGTTAATTCCTGATTTTGCTTTGAAACTATCAACCTTAATGGTTATCATGGCTTTCAACAATGCCTGATTACGCAATTCACGTGTATCTCTGTAAGTTTCCTTTTTCTGAAGGATCTTCTCAAAATTGGCATAGGCTCGGCGATAGTAGCCAGCTTCTAAAAATCGCTTACCCTCCGGTAAAGTGGTTCCAATTTCGAAACCATCAATTTGTCGGCCACATCACCATAATCAGGCTGCAAAAGAGTAATTTCTGTAAACAACACTTCAGCCTGCCGAAACTTCTCCTCTTCTAACAATCGTGCAGCCTCGGCATAAAGGTTTTCAATATAACGCGGTTGGGCATCGATAAAAGATTCGGTAGCCAGATTCGAAACCGAAAGTTCAACACCTAAACCCGATGCCAGGTTTTTAAATTTTACCGCATCCAAGTAGAAATAAACCACCTGCTTCAGGTCATCGTTTTCATAGGCCTTAACTATATATCGGGAACGATCATCCAACACCCGATTTCCACTGCGTTTGAGCCCGATGATAGCATCCACATTATCGCCACAAGCCATTAATGAATTTACATAAGCCTCAGCAGCCATTTCCCACAACCCTGTCTGTTCAAACTTCATACCCTGTTTGGCGTATCGTTTTGATGCACAACCCAGAAAACGGGTTATGATCAAGACTAACCCGATAACCTTGCCAAGCAAATAATCGTATCCCTTATCACAAAAAAAAGGTTTCATTCTCGTCCCAAAATACCACAAAAACGGTAAAAGTCAAACTTACCCAAACCTCTAGACCGTTGTAACCTCCCTACTCAAAAGTGCATCTTTACTCAACCGGCTGTTAACCTACACACTATCAAAAAAAAACATTTGTTAACAAATTATTGATAAAAAAGTACCTTTTGTGCATTCACAAAATTTTAGATCCATAATATATTTGTAGTTGCTAAAAGTTCCCGCTTTCTGACGATTAAAATAAAAATCTATTCCAAGCATGGTTTAGAAACAGCAACCTTGCTACGCGGTTTGTTTCATTAAAAAATCAAAGGCCAACAACTTTCCAACAACGTCTAATCGAAATAATGATGAGTAATTTTACCCACCTTCACGTCCACTCCCATTACTCTATATTGGATGGAGCCTCCCAGATTCCCGAATTGATTAAACGAGCAAAGAGGTTGGGAATGAAAGGCCTTGCACTTACTGACCACGGCAACATGTTTGGCATAAAAGAGTTCCATGTTTACGCCCGTAAAGAAGGCATTAAACCCATATTGGGAATAGAAACCTACGTTGCCAAAAGAACACGGCATCAAAAGGAAAAACGCGAGATCGACGGAAGTGGGTATCATCTTATTCTTCTAGCAAAAAACAAAATCGGATACCAAAACCTTTTAAAACTCTCCAGCATAGCGTTTACGGAAGGATTCTTCTATCGACCTCGGATAGATAAAGAGCTTTTAATAAAATATCACGAAGGCCTGATCGCCACGTCGGCATGCTTAGGTGGAGAAGTTGCAAGCACTATCTTAAACAAAGGCGAAGAAGCTACTGAAGAGGTAATTACATGGTACAAGGAACTGTTCGGCGACGACTACTATTTAGAGATAATGCTCCATAAAGCCGATGACCCAAAGCTAAATCAACGCGTCTACGAAAACCAACTTATGGTTAACCAAACCATAATACAACTAGGTAAAAAACACAATATCAAAGTAGTAGCCACCAACGATGTTCATTTTATCGAAAAATCGCACGCTACTGTACACGACCACTTACTTTGCATAAACACCAATGCAAAATACGACGATCCTGAACGCTTAAGATATACAAGGCAGGAATACCTGAAATCCTACGAGGAAATGCTCGAGGTTTTCCCCTCATATCCGGATGCGTTACACAATACAATGGAAATCTACGAAAAAGTTGAAGACTACAATCTGGATGAAAAACCCATTATGCCCTACTTTCCACTACCGAAAGAATATGAAAGTGAAGGCGATTACTTAAGAGCCTTAGTACTCGAAGGCGCAACCAAGCGATACGGCACACCACTACCCCAAAACATAGCTGAAAGAATTGATTTTGAATTAAACACCATAATTAAAATGGGATTCCCCGGCTACTTCCTAATTGTAGCCGACTTTATAGCCAAAGCACGCAAAATGGGGATTGTGGTTGGGCCTGGACGCGGGTCCGCTGCAGGTTCTGCTGTATCTTATTGCCTTGCAATTACCAATATCGACCCAATAAAATACGACCTCCTTTTTGAACGATTTCTAAACCCAGATCGAATCTCCATGCCCGATATCGATATAGATTTCGACGATGAAGGAAGAGAAAAAGTTCTGGATTATGTAGCCCAAAAATATGGATATAAGCGAGTTGCACACATAATCACCTTCGGAGCACTAATGGCAAAGTCAGCCATCAGAGATATTGGTCGCGTCAGAAACATTCCACTACCTGCAGTTAACCAGATTATCAGCAAATTTCCCAAGAAATTAGGAATAACTCTCCCGCAAGCAATTCAGGAAGATAGCGAATTTCGCAAATATGTGTCAGAGGCACCTCAAAACATACAAGAGGTAATCAATTTAGCCATGGGGGTAGAAGGAATAATCCGACAGGTTGGCACACATGCCTGCGGAATAATTATTTCCAGAGAAGACCTTGACAATTATATTCCCGTGTATCACGATCAAAAATCGAAACTACTAATCACACAATACGAAGGAAAATATTTAGAACAAGCAGGTATGCTCAAGATGGACTTCCTTGGGCTAAAAACCCTGTCGATTATTAAAGAATGCCTGGGATATATCGAAGAAACAACCGGAAAAAAAATCGATATAGACAACATCCCGTTAGACGACGAGCTAACCTACAAACTTTTCGGAGGAGGAGAAACAACCGCCATATTCCAATTCGAATCACCCGGTATGAAAAAGTATCTTCGACAACTGAAACCTACTTGTCTGGAAGACCTTGTGGCGATGAATGCACTCTACCGACCAGGCCCTATGCAATACATTCCCTCGTTTATCAACCGCAAACATGGTCGCGAAAAAATAACCTACGACCATCCATTAATGGAATCCTTCTTGAAAAACACCTATGGTATTACGGTTTATCAGGAGCAGGTTATGCTTCTAGCCCGCCGCCTGGCAGGATTCACCCGTGGACAATCCGACAACCTGCGTAAAGCCATGGGGAAAAAACAAATTGAGGAAATGAACAACCTTAAAAAACAATTTAAGGAAGGCTGCCTCAATAACCCTGAATTTATTGAAGGATGCAAAAAAAACAACTCAGATCCCGAAAAACTGATTGAAAAAATATGGCAAGATTGGGAAGCCTTTGCACAATACGCATTCAACAAATCCCACTCCGTATGCTACGCATATTTGGCCTACCAAACAGCTTATCTTAAAGCCAATTATCCCTACCACTTTATGGCTGCCGTATTGAGTAACAACCTGAACGACTTTAGCAAATTATCCCAATTCACAGAAGAATGTAAACGCCTAAACATCAAGATTTTGGGACCAAGCATAAACTACAGTTCCAAAAGTTTCTTTGTTGATAGTGAAGGGAACATACAATTTGGTTTAGCCGCAATAAAAGGATTGGGAGAGATTGCTGCCGAGCATATTATAGAAGAAAGAAAACGAGGAGGCTTATACACAGACATTTACAACTTTTTCGAACGAATCGATACGTCTACGGTTAACCGTAAAAAACTCGAAGCATTAGTTTATGCCGGAGCTTTCGATGAGTTTGGACTCAACCGTTCAGTCTTTTTTTACCCCACATCCGATAATCAATCGTTCCTTGATTCGTTAGTTCATTACCGACAAAAAGTAAAAAATAACCAAGAAAACAAGCAGCCATCGTTATTTGAAGGCATAATGGAATCAATAATAGATAAACCCAAAATACCAAAAACCGAAGAATGGGATAAACTCATAAAACTTAAACGGGAAAAAGATGTAATAGGGATGTATCTCTCCGAACATCCACTAGACCAATTTAAAGATAAGCTCAGGTATGTCAGCAACTGTGAACTTTCAAAACTTGATAAACCCGAAGAACTAGACCTCGACGATATTTATATTGCCGGACTAGTGGTTAATGAATCGATAGGTACAACTTCAACCAATAAACCCTTTGGCAAATACACTCTGGAGGATTATTCCGGAGTTTTTACCTTTATCCTCTTTGGTGAAACGTATAAAAGATTCGGGGCACTCCTACGATTAGGAAACTTTGTGCTTGTTCATGCAAAATACGAAATACCCTCATGGAAAAAAGACTCAGAACAACTTGAATTTCAGGTAAAAAATGTAGCTCTGTTAACCGACGACCTACATCAAATAATACGAAACCTAACCATTAATGTCCCTCTGGAAGCAATTACTCCAGAGTTGATAAACCAAATGGAAAAATTAATCTCCCCAAGAGGAACTTCAGGAATTAAGGTATCATTTGTCATCTATAATGCTGATGAGAATGAAAAAATAGAATTAATATCAAACAAAAAAATAGCGCTGAACCAACAACTTTTTCAAATATTTATGGATAATGACCTGGAGGTCACCATCAACTAACAGACAAATTGTGGCAAACTTCTTGATAAATAAATCCACATAACGAACAATTTTTGCTAAATTGCGTTCATTGCAAAAAACCTAAAACTTTAAGATTATGGCACTGGAATTAACAGATCAGAACTTTGAAAACCAAGTACTAAAAAGTGGTAAACCCGCTGTGGTAGATTTCTGGGCAGAATGGTGCGGACCATGTCGTATGATTGCGCCAATAATTGACGAGCTGTATCACGAATACAAAGATGCCGCAGTTATTGGAAAGGTTGACGTAGATTCCTATCCAGGGATAGCCACTAAATATGGAATTCGAAATATTCCAACCATTCTTTTCTTTAAGAACGGAGAAATGGTTGACAAGCAAGTAGGAGCTGTTCCTAGAAATATAATTGAACAAAAACTAAAGGCACTTCTGCAGTAGAGTTATAAGAGGAATTCCCGGTTTTTAGTTTGTAGTGCGATAAACTTCCAGGCACTGAAGATTGGGAACTGCTCTTAAGACACACAAAAGAGAGGTAGTTAAAAAAATATCGAAAATTTTACCCCGTCTCTTTTGTAGAAAATAAAAATGTACTATCTTTGCAACGCTAAAATACGGAGGTGCCATAGCTCAGTAGGTAGAGCACAGGACTGAAAATCCTGGTGTCCTTGGTTCGATCCCGAGTGGCACCACGTAAAAAACAAAGCGGTCATTCATTCACGAATGGCCGCTTTCATTTTTTATAAGAGTTAACAAATCAATAACACACTAGATGTTTTCTATTTTTGTAAATTGCAATAGATTTGTAGGAAAACATTAATCTCTAAAGTCATGAAACGAATATTGCTCAGCCTAGCGTTTTTATTATCGGTTTTCTTCGTCCAGGCACAAGGAGAAGAAGAACTATCTAAAATAGTACGTCAGATCGCAACAGAACTGGAGGCCAAACACTCCGGCCTAAATAAAATAAAAGTGGCGATTTTGGAATTTAGAACCACCGACAATAAGCTAACCAAATTTAACGATTACCTTCAGGAAGAGCTCTTCTTAGCCTACAAAAACAGCCAGCGGTTTGAAATTATAGACCAAAACGCCATAAACGACCTAATCCGTTCCTTCGGCTGGGATGCAAATAAAGCACGCTCATTTGAATACGCCGAAAGTTTCAACAAATACATCTTCGAACAAATTGGTATTGTACCAAATGCCATAATTTACGGGACAATTACTGATAACGACGAAACAATAACCATCACTGCTTACATTGTCCCAAACAGTGTAAAATCCACCAACCTAATGTCTGTTCAAAAATTCCAAAGCAGCGAATACACCGACAAGTTATTAGGAAAACCAGTAAAAGAACGTAAAAAGGCGGAACCTCAAGTAATTGTTGTACAAAAAGAGGTGATTGTAGAAAAACCGGTAATTGTTGAAAAGGAAGTTGTTGTTGAAAAACCGGTAATTGTAGAAAAACAAGTGGTGGTTGAGAAACCGGTTGTTTTGGAAAAAGAAGTTGAAAAACCTGCTGAAAAACCCAACCCATCCTATCCAATCTTAAAAGGGAATGTAGGAAACTACCAATTTGAAATAACCTCAGTCTCCATGGCTGGAAATAAAATAGTTATTACAATGATAGTCAGGAATTTGAGCGAAGATGGTTACATTTACGCATTGGATGCCCGTTTTTTTGACAACGAAGGAAATGAATTTACAAGTGCCACCCACCAAAATACTTTTAGAGATCGAAAGATGATTCAAAACATTCCCCTTAAAGGAACAATTACATTTGAAGGCAGTAATATGAAAAAGATACGTGAACTAAGCGCATTGGAGATAAATCTATATGAATCCTATGGTAAAATTATGGGTACCATGCTTTTTCATAATGTAAGTGTAACACCATAAATTAAATTGCCCATAAATTGATCTTAAACCTATACGGTTAAATTAATCCATTCGCTGAAAAAAATATCGCAACAACAATCAACCATTCAATAACAAACGCCATGTTTAACTTAAAATTCAACTGTATGAAAAAAGTGATCATTGCGCCATTCTTATTAGCTTTGGCCATTTTATTTACCGGATGTGAAAAAGTTGAGCAATCGGAAATGGTGCTCGATACCACTCAAAAAGCCACATTAAAAGTTTATTGTTACGCACAGTTAGACCATACCCAACTTGGGTTAGAATTTGTTCCCAATGGGACCAAAGTAATGGTGCGTATTGATAACAATAACTTTAACCCTGGAGCCACTGGCTATTGGTCTGCTGTGGGTGAAGTGCAAAATGGGGTTGTAGAGTTTGAAATACCTGTAACTCTTCAAGGAATTACCGCAAGGATTTTTCCTATGGAATTTACTTACAATCAGATACAGCCCTTCGGTAGTAACGTTTCAACCATAACTAAAATATTCCGTTTCACAGGAGCAGGCGTAGAAGATGCTATTAAGCCACGAGAAATCAGAACGCATCAGCTCACCTATACCGAAATAGGAACCTACAACAATGCGATTCAAAAAATTTCCAGAAAATTCCAACTTCGTGCTGAGCTTGATCTTACCAATACAACTTTAGAGTATGTTCCCACAGGAACCAACGTTTATTTTTTTAATGAGGGATGGATGACGCAAAAAACCGTTGGAGATTTAGGGGCTGTCGACGTGGATGTTCCATATAATGAACATGTTTATGTTCGTTTCCAGGCCACAAAAATCGTTTACGAAAACGGAGAACCCGTACCCAGAAATTATCTATATAATGTTTATGTAGGAAGTTACACAACATCTTCTCCGGTAGTTGAGACTATCCACTGCGGAAATGGAACGATTTGGGAATAATAAAACTCTAAAAATAAAAGTTATGTATAGGAGATTATTTGCAGTACTTTTTACTGTGTTATCGCTGGTAGTAGTAGCACAGGAAGAACAACAGCCAAACGGGAAAATTTACACGCCTCAAGCTGGAGAGATAGGTATTGGTTTAGATGCAACCCCATATTTAACCTTTATTGGGAACATGTTCAATGGCACAATCAATAACAGTCTGAATCCATTGAACAACACGCTATATGCCCGATATTTTTTGGAAGATAAAACAGCTATCCGCGCCGTAGTAACGATAGTAAAAAACAACTTTTCCAACTATTTTTATGTTAAAGACGACAATGCCTTTTTGAACGATCCCCTAAGCCAGGCTTTAGTACAGGATGTTCGGAGGGAATACAACAGTTTATACTCTTTCAGCGTAGGTATTCAGAAATTTAGGGGCAAAAACCGTCTTTTGGGATTTTATGGAGCCGATTTTAGCTATCTTTACCAGAAAGACAAAATAGTTTTTGAGTACGGTAATGTGATGAACTCTCTCAACCCGGCTCCAACTACAAATTGGGGAAATCTAGCGAATAGACCTTTAGTAAATAACAATGGGGCCTATAATAGTTTTGGACTTGGGGCTTTTGCTGGTGCAGAATACTATCTAATTCCGGGAATGTGTATAGGCGGAGAAGTAGGTTTAATCGTTACTACAGAGTTCCAAGGACAGACGTACACCGAAACAGAACGAATGGTTGGTACAATACGTACCACCCAAACAACCCCAACCAACCCTGGCTCACGTCGCTTTCAAATAGAAACAAAATATCCCTACGCTCACGCCAGTTTATACTTTGCTGTACATTTTTAATTTCAACCATAGCTTTCTTTATATGAGGCTGCCAAAAGGGAAGCCTCATTTTTCGTTATAAACATTCCGGTAATATACGCCTTCACATTGATTGTTCTCTGATTTTGCCTTCGCGATATGCTTTTAATAAAAATTCAAGATCTTCTATTTGCTTTTGAAGTTCGGCTCCTATATCTGTATCCCGAACGCGCTTACGATGAGTAACCCGCTCCAGGATTGTTTGTGTAGTGCTTATATCCAGTTCCTCTTCAATAGCTTTTTTCTTAGATTCAAAAGGCTTATGAGCAGCAAGAATCAATCCGTAAGAATTATAAATTAATGTGTAGCCCGCAATACCGGTAATCGACTGGTAGGCTTTTGCCATGCCACCATCAATAACTATTAATTTACCGTTAGCTTTTACAGGACTTTCCCCTCGTTTCCATTTTACGGGAGTATGCCCATTTACAATGTGGCTCGACTTAGGATCAAGTCCGAATTCCTCCAAAATTTTGCATACAACTTCTTCATTATCTCTTAAATGGAAATAAGCATTTTTTTCCTCCTCATGGGTTTGCTTATCCTCAACAAGATACATCTCGAACGTTGCCATTTTTTTCTTCCCGAAGAGCGGCGAGATGGGGCCTTGCCACAAATACCAGAAATAGTCGAGTTCATAGGAGTTGGGTAGTCCTAGTTTCTTATTAGCATTAGCTCTGCGGACTATTTCCTCAAATTTATCGATTAGGGCTTTTCCACTGTATTTTTTGTCAAAAATTTGCATTTCCTGAAATGTGCCATCATCGTTTAGAGGAATGCATCCGTGAAATAGCAAATTGGAATTGAAACATAAATACATGCTACCCTTATCGAATAAAAATTGAGCATGACGTTGCAATTTTTCGGAAGCAAGAAATGAAGCCTGCAGTTTTTCCAACACTTTCTTTTCGGCTTCTGTTAATCCGTACGGATTTTTGGGATCTACCGTTGGGAATCGGCTGTCTTTCATGGGATAAATTTTGCCATCAATTTCAACGGTACCTTTCTCAAAATCAATTCGGTGAAGACGCTTAATGCTCTCCATATTAAAATTGGGGTTGCGGTCGATTACCTGACCATCAAGTTTCCACTGAATAATACTTATGGCTTTGTGCATCCTTCGTATAAGCATCTCCTGTGGTTCGGAATAGTTAGTTGTGGTTTTGGGTTTATACGGCTCGCAAGGGTCGTCGCCATAAACATCCATAGCAAAAGTTGCCAGGGGAAGGAGGTTTATCCCATAATTTTCTTCAATAGTCGACAAATTATCGTATCGACCAGCCATTCGCACTACGGAAGCAATACACGCCTGACTACCCAACGCTGCACCCATCCACAAAATGTCGTGGTTTCCCCATTGAAAATCAACATCGCGATATTGCATCAAGGTGTCGAGAATAATATCAGGACTGGGGCCTCGATCGAAAATATCCCCAACAATATGCAGACGGTCTATGGTAAGTCTGCGAATTAAAACGCAAATTTCATAAATAAATGCTTCGGCACGCTTCGTTTCTATGATGGCATTGATAATGGAATTGTAGTAGTCGATTTTATTGGGGTCGGATTCGCGCTCATGCAACAACTCCTCGATAACATAGGCAAAATCGGGAGGCAAAAGCTTCCGAACTTTCGAACGGGTGTATTTACTACTGGCATTTCTGCAAACT
The DNA here is from genome assembly GCA_937981765.1 of uncultured Bacteroidales bacterium. Classification (GTDB taxonomy): domain Bacteria; phylum Bacteroidota; class Bacteroidia; order Bacteroidales; family Salinivirgaceae; genus JAAYQU01. The sequence goes on along the minus strand of CALJOM010000006.1, from coordinate 129,308 downwards.
TCAATAAGCCTGTGAAGAGTAATTCTGTACCATTCTTCAGGATCCTTTTCGGTTCGCAAAATGTGTTGAAGTTTCTCTTTTGGATAATAAATCAAGGTAGCTAGCTGCGATTTTTCACTTTGACGCAAATTGTCTTTAAAAACATCGTTGATTTTTCGTTTGATAACTCCCGAAGCATTATGCAATATGTGAATAAATGCCTCGTATTCTCCGTGAATGTCGGAAATAAAATGCTCTGTTCCCTTTGGCAGGTTTAAAATAGCCTTTAGATTAATAATTTCCGTACTGGCTTTCTGAATGGTTGGATAGCGTAGCGCTAACGATTTTAAAAAGCGAAGTTCAAGGTCGGTCATAGCTAACTCTTTTTTTGCAAAAATAATAGTAATGCACATGTATGCAAACGTTTGAGCTATAGAAAAAGCAATTTATTGAGTTTTTTGGGACGATAGCACCAAATTTTGGAAGGCAGGAATCTCAAATGCAGATTTACAACACCTTAAAAAATCTCAGGGCGAAAAATTTTATTTTGCGTAATAATGAATATTTTTGCCACGAAATCACCCTACTTTTTAATCCGCTATGAAAAAACTTGCAATTCTACTGTTTGGACTACTCCTGAAGACCTGTCTTTGGGGACAAAAACTCCCCGCGGTTGAAATCAAGACCCTTCAGGGAAAGAATGTGAACACAAGTATGTTCACCAACCATGGAAAACCAATGGTGATAAGTTTTTGGGCAACATGGTGCAAACCATGTGTAAAAGAACTTTCAGCCATTAATGAAAATTACCCCAATTGGCAAAAGGCAACCGGAGTAACAGTTATTGCCATCTCAACCGACGATTCCCGAAGCCAAAGCCGGGTAGGTCCCTTTGTTACCTCTAAAGGCTGGACATTTGAAGTTTATTGCGACCCTAACGGAGATTTTAAGAGAGCCATGAATGTAACAAACGTTCCTCATACGTTTTTACTCGATGGAAACGGGAATATTGTTTACCAACATACCAGCTACGTTGACGGCGATGAAGAGGTACTTTACCAAAAAATCAAAGAACTTTCCAACTAGTTACTTAAGAGTCTTTGAAAAAATAGGCAAAAACCATATTCCGGATTTATGAAAAAATACATTTATGCTTTGATAAGCATGCTGATAGCTCTTTCCGTCGATGCGCAGGAAGACCCCAAAGGCCAATTCTCGGGTAATTTTCAGATTGACGGACAAACATACAGCAACGACTCACTTACAGGGGCTGAGGAGGTGCCGGAAAAAATGCTAATGAACGCTTACGGGAACTTACGGTACAATTACGGTAACTTAACCCTGGGGATTCGATTTGAGGCTTATCTGAACACTCTGCAGGGAATATCGAAAAAATACGATGGAACAGGAATTCCTTATAAATTCTTCACCTACAAAAATGAAGAACTCGAAATTACGGCAGGTAATTTTTACGAACAATTCGGAACCGGAATGGCCCTCCGGGCATACGAAGACAAAATGTTAGGTATCGACAATGCCTTTGAAGGTGTGTTAACACGTTACAATCCGATTCACGGAGTTTTCTTTAAAGGCCTTGTAGGAAAGCAGCGTAATTACTTCGAACTTGGGCCAGGAATTGTTCGCGGACTGGATGGGGAAATAAACCTAAACGAAACCTTTGCGCTCGACAGTCTGGAGACGCAAATTATTCTCGGCGGGAGTTTGGTTTCGAAATTTCAACCAGATAAAAACCCCACGCTTATTTTACCCGAAAATGTACTCCTCTGCGCAGGGCGCATCCAACTGCAGCGCAACGGCTTAGGGTTGCTGACTGAATACGCTTACAAAATAAACGATCCCTCGGCCGATAACCGATACAATTATCAACCAGGACAAGCCATACTGAGCGACTTAACTTTCAACGGTAGCCATTACGGTTTTTTGTTGGGATTTAAATGGCTCAACAACATGAGTTTTCGGTCTGATAGATCGGCACAGGAAAATCAACTATTGATAAATTATTTACCCTCCATTGCCCACAACCATATTTACAGCTTTGCCGCAATGTACCCATATGCCACGCAACTAAACGGCGAAGCAGGGGCTAGGGCTGAGGTGTTTTATCGTTTTCAACGAGAAACCTTTTTGGGCGGGAAATACGGAACTCTGATCACATTGAGTTACAGCCGGGTTAACAGCATCGACACTACGAACCTTCCCATGCTCGATTCGGTTTATCCACATCCCAGCCATTACAAAACAACGTTTCTAAGCATTGGCAACACCCGCTACTACGAAGATTTCCTTATTGAAATTCAAAAAAAGATATCTCCGACAATAAATACAACATGGCATCTACAATACACAGCCTACAACCGCCAGGTTTTGGAAGGTAAGGACGGAATGATTGAAGCTCTTATTGGCATAGCCGACATTACTTTTCGGTTACGTCCGCGGCATAGTTTACGAACAGAGTTTCAATATTTAAACACCAAGCAAGATTTTGGGAATTGGGTTGGAGCTACCGTAGAGTATACTGTATCGCCACATTTTTTTGTAGCAGTTGTTGACCAATGGAACTTTGGTAATCCAAATCCTGAAAAACAACTTCATTATTACATGGCCAGAGCTGGGTACACCAGAGGTGCCAACCGAATTCAAATCGGTTACGGTCGGCAGCGTTTAGGTGTAATCTGTATTGGTGGAGTTTGTAGGGTTGTTCCTGCCAGCACCGGATTCAACTTTTCAATTTCGAGTACCTTTTAAACACCGTATATGAAGACCTCGTTGTTTTTTTCAATACTAGTTTCCTCAATTTTACTTCTTTCGTGTGATATTATTGAGGGAGACCCATACGTACGTAACAACAATAACAGCGATCCTGTTGAACTCGATACCGTTAAAAGAGTCCTGCTATTAGAATTTACAGGACAGAAATGCCCAAACTGCCCCGAGGGGCATGAACAAATCCAGCAACTGAAAAATTTTTACGGTTCCCGATTTATTCCAGTAGCCATCCATGCCGGATATTATGCAATTCCTTCTTCAACATACCCAATAGACTATCGTACTACGTTTGGAACCAATTTCCATAATTTGTTCAACCCCACCTCCTACCCTATTGGTATGGTAGACGCCCTAAAGCACGAGAATCTTCAAACACATGGATTCTGGAGCGAAAAAGTAGCCGAACAGATGAACCGAACATCTCATCTGGCAATTAATTTTGAAAGCCAAATTGCAGTAAACCAATTAAACATATCTGTTGAAGTTCGCTCAAGACACGCCGTTTTACCCGAAGAATCCTACAGGTTATACACCCTGTTGATAGAAGACTCTATTGTTGGTCGCCAGGCCAATGGAGCCACCTCAATAGCGGACTATGTGCACGATCATGTAGTCAGGCATGGTTTCACAAGCCATTTAGGAGACTCCATATCGCTTTTTAATCCACAACAACGAAGAAAAGTATCGTACCAAACATCCATCAATGAGCAATGGAGAATACAACATTTGTCGGTAGTTGCATTTGTTGTTAACAGTAACGATGAAGTAGTTCAGTCGGGGACAAAGAAGCTATCCACTTCGAACTAAGGCATGTAATTTGATTTCCGGAAATAAATTTCAACATGTTAAAAAACTCTTAATCCGCAATACTATGAAAAAAACACTATTCATTATTAGTCTGGCACTCAGCATTTTTAGCACAACCGCTCAAAACATTCGCTTCTACACTACTCGTGACCAACTTCTTGGCCAAAACGCCGAATATGTAGTATCTGGGGAAGTGGGCACCGAATTCATTCAAGCCCACCTCAAAGTAAAAAATGAAGGCTCAAACGCCATATCGGTAAAAGTTCAAAAGCAGACAATTGAACTGCATGGAGAATCGATATGCGCTTTCTGCTGGGTTAGCTGCTATCCTCCATTTGTGAATTTAAGCGAATTTGCCATGACTATTCCTGGAGGATCGTTTGCTCCTTCTACCTTAGATGCCGACTTTTCTCCCGACCTTAACCAACCTGGCACATCACGAATTGCTTTTAAAGCTTTTGATGTAAACAACCCAAACGATTCGGCTAGAGTAATAGTTGTGTTCGAAATGACAGTGGCTACTATTGGAGGAATTGACCCGGCAGCTATTAAATTATACCCCAATCCAGCTATCAATAAATTTATTATTTCACATGCAGCCGGCAGTAAAATGGTAATTTTTAATGCTCTGGGAAAACAGGTAATGCAATCGGACATTATTAGCAACAATCAAGAAATCCATATTGAATCTCTACCCCGAGGAATGTACATCATTCAACTTCTTGATCAATCTAATAAACCGGTAAGAAGTCAGAAGTTGTTGAAAAATTAAGATTTGAACCTATTTTTGTAAGAAACTCCGGGGAAATGTGGAATCCCCGGAGTTTTTTGTTATACGTCGCCCTCAGTAATCTCTGAGGGCAAAGAAGCATGCGCCTAAATATCGACAAAACACTCAGGTGGCATAGATGAAGCAAAATTAATAGGCGCTTATGCTTCCTCCACTGCTGGTATTTACACTGCTTAGTACTGCGATAGAGTTGTATCGGATTGTTGCACCAGCATTGGCTTTGGCAGTAATTTTTGCTGAATTAACAACAACTAGAGCCCCAGCATTGGCCTCCACGGTTGCATTTTCGACAATAAACTCCTTAGCGTTAATTCTAGCTCCGGCATTGGCTTCAAAAATTGCCGAAACAGCTTTGCCGGTTAGAAGAACAGAGCTTCCGGCGTTAGATTCAACCTTAATATCATTGAACATCCCATTAATCAAAACACTTGACCCAGCCTCGGATGAGATATTTAACTCATTGACAGAAAATAAACTGTCGCTTCTGAACCTCGCACCGGCCGTAACCTCAAGAGAAGTAAACACCGGCGAGTTTAGCACGCATTTTATGAAATTCCCATGAATGTTTGTGCATTCGATTGTTAACCTATCGTCTGAAGAATTAATTTTCAACTTTTCGATATTCTGTTGCCCCCCAACCACAGAAAACTTTAGTGAATCGCCGGGAATATATTCCAAATCGATAGCACCAATAACCACCAATGATGAAAAAGGCTGTATATTGTACGTTTTTTCCAGCCCGATGCTTTCATCAGGTACCGAGGTTGCTGAAACACCGGCATTTTTCAGTATGACTTGAATGGTGACTACCATTACCAGCAAAAAGCTTAAGCCGCCTAAAAGAATTTTGTACTTGTTTTCATAATTTTATATGCGTTAATTTTAGAGTGTAAAATATCGATTATCAAAATATTACCGAATGTTGCTCAAAATTAATTTCTTTAGTCGAAATACTTCTCAATTTCGGCGTATTGAATTCCAAGCAATTTCATAGTTTTGATCACATTGGGAAGAATATTGGAAAAAAAATCTTCTCGCTTCAAGACTCTTGTTTTTTCTAGCCCATCTTCTGCTACGAAATACCCAATACCTCTATTTTTGTAGATTATACCAAGATTTTGCAAATAATCGTAAGCTCTCAGGGCGGTATTAGGGTTTACTTCCATCGACACAGCTGCGTCGCGAACCGAAGGGATGCGTTCGCCGGGAGGCCATCGACCCGATAATATATTTTCGCAGATAAGATCGGCAATTTGAAGATAAATGGGTTGTTCTTCCTTAAATTTCATGGTTAAATCTCCTTTTCTCTGAATTTAAAGTAACTCACCGTTAGGAGAAATGGTTCGAAGATAAAATAGTACAAAGCTTTGCTAATTTGGTTAATAAGGTTCACGAAAAACGATTTATTAGTAAAAAGTTGTTCCGTTACGGCAAACTCCCAGGAACCATATACTAATCGCATGGTTAGTCCCGATATTAAAAAAAACAGGGTGATAATTCCCAAAACCGATAAAACGGTTTTAAAAAAATTGTAAATCCGGAATGCAATTGCCCCATGGAAAAACATGGATTGCAATATCAGATAATGCTTTACCACATTGAGAAAATCAAATGCAAAAGGGTTGAACAAATAAAACGTTGGAGTAAACATCAAGGTTGCAATCAATGAAAACAATAGCGAAAACAGAAATAGGGCTAACATTGTCACTAGCGAATAACCAACCGAACTTACAAGCCTGGCGACCAGGAATTTCTCCCTTGGATTAGCCGGTAGCATCAGGTAAAACCACCCCTTGTTAAAAGCTTTCAATTCACGAAATATTCCGGATGTGATTACAAGCCCGGTAATAAAGAAATAAACAGATGCTTTGGACACAAAGTTTGATTCTAAGAAAATCTTGTTGTTTAAATAGGTATTCAAAACCGTGTTGGCGAGTAACACTCCGAGGATGGTTGCCCCTGCAATCAAAATTACATTGGAATTTATAATAAAATAGCGTTTAATTAACAGGGCTATACGTCGTAATGAAGATGTGTTAAGTTGCATAATCTTTTCAGTTTTAAATTTTACCATGGATAACTATTATAGTTCCAGAATCCTCTTATTCGACACGAGAAAAGCACTTGTTGATTTCGTGTTCTTTGGCTAAAATTCCGTTAAACAGCAATTCAAGATCTACTTCCGAATATTTTCCATCGTTGGGATAAATAGCCTTTTTACCGCCCAAAGTTTCCTCAGCGTACAAAACCTGGTTTTTATGTTCGTCCACAATACCCATGACAAGCCTGGATTGAATCTCTTCCAACGAACGATCGAACACAATTTTTCCGTTGTGAATCATCAACACATGGTCGATCATTGATGCAAGGTCTCTCACCTGATGGGTAGATATAAGAAAAGTACGGTTTTCACTGACGGCATCTACCATTATTTTTCGAAACTGACTTTTGGACGGAATATCCAAACCATTGGATGGCTCATCTAACATAAGCACAGGAACATTAGTGGCTATTCCAAAGGCTATTAAAAACTTCTTTTTCTGCCCGTACGACATTCGTGTAAGGATTGCATCGTCGGTGAAATCGAATTCTCTCATCAGTTGGTGAAATTGCTCAAGGTTAAATTGCGGATAAAACCCCGCATTTACATCAACGAAACGCTCGACAGATATTTGTGGTACCAAAAATTCCTCCGGCACCAGAAACATTTGCTCTAATGTCTCCACTGTGCGATTTGGAACATTTTGTCCATTGAGCAGAATCTCTCCCCGTTGAGGGAAAAGAGTTGTGCTTAGCAGCTTAAGCAGAGTGGTCTTACCAGCCCCATTTAAGCCCTAGTAGGCCATAAATCTTTCCAGATCCTACCGAAAAGGATAAATCTTGAAAGAGTCGCTTATTCCTACTATAACCAAACTCTAAACTGTTAGCTTTAATCATAAAATACCGTATTAGTGTATTAGTGTATTAGTTTATTATTACACTACAAATATAAAACAAAGAAAATACACTTTCCAAATTTTTGGAAATGTTTTTTTTCGATATCAACAAAAAAAATCAAAATCCACTGACAATCCTTAATTGATCAGTTGATAACACAAAAGTATTTGGAATTGATAGCCGAATTAGTTTACGGAGATATAGGCTGTACGTATGCTATCCGTAACCTGAGCAAGTGTTTTTAGAGCATTAGCCGATTTAAAGACTTCGGTGCGAGCTTTCAGAACAGTATTGCGGTCGTCTGGGTCGGTTAAGGTTTCAACGTGAGAATAAACTACATCGAAGTTATCGTAAACCCGGGCAATGCGCTGAATATCAGCCGCTACCCGACTAACCATTTCATTGCTCTTATAATTCTCAAGAAGTTGTTGCAACGAACGCAGGCTAATTTTTTGATCAATAATACGATCGATTAAATCATCGTTAGCTTTGTGCTTTTGCGAAGTTTTTACGGCAAGATACAACCCTTCCAACCATCCTCCGGCAAGTATAACAGCAGCGGTTTCCGGACGACCTTGTTCTTTAAGATAACTATCGCTATTAAGGAAAGTTTCGGTAATGATATCGAGGATAGAGTCGCGGTTGTTGATGTTGGATTCAAGACGTTGAATTATTTTTTCGTCAACTGACCCAAGAATACCTAACTCTGAAGCGAGGTGCTTAGCGGCGGCCATGTATTTAATGGACGTTTGGGTTTGTTCGAAAATGCTGGCATAGCTCAGATCGGTGGAATAAATTCCGAAATTGATTGCACGCTTTAGAGTAGATGTGTATTTGGTATGATTAGAGATGGGATTTAGTATGGTTTCGTCGTAACTGACACCACTGCGTCGGATTAACATCGAAGTTTCAATGGGCGATGGTAGCGAATAAAATACCTGTTTTGCACGGCTTATGGTTTCTTTGAGTTTTTCAATTTGGGCAGATTCTTCGGTGGCTAGTTTATCCTCAATTTTTTTGGAATTATCTCCAGAACACGCAGCTGTGATAAGAAGCGCTACTATTCCAATGGTAGGTACTAAATTTCGCATACGCTTAGTCGTTTTATAATCCCTCTTATTTCAGTAAAAAATAGCTATTAATCTGCTAGATTTTTAAAATTGTTCGGTAAAAATAATAAGTTTTTCAAACAATTCAAACTTTTACAGTTTTTTTTGAAGTATACATTAGACAATTATGAACGTTCTATGTGGCTCATATGTCAATCATTATGAAACCCAGAGAATTTATTATAAGGTAATTTCTGTTCACAATTGAGTATAAAAGTTCAACAATAATAAGGATTTAAATTTAAATAAGTTATCTTTGCCCTAGCTTAACAGCGCACCGGTTGTTTTGTGTTAAACCACTTACCTAAGGCCTTATGGAAAATAAAAATAGAAATACAACAAACCAGACCATAGTAGAAAAACTTTATAGCAACGATGAGTTGGAAGTCCTGTCGGCTATTGACGAATTACGCGAGAAAGGAAATTTTGCCTACATTCCTTTGCTTCTGGGATGTTATGAGCGCAAAGATTCAACGTTAATACGTAGAAAAATAACCGAACTTCTTACCGATGTAAAAAATCCCGAAATCGTTCCAATAATTATTGAAGAATTAAAAAAGACTACCTCTAAGGAAATTCGCAGTTTGTTACTTACGGTTTGCTGGTCGTCGGGATTGAATTATGAAAGGTATTTCAACGATTTTGTTGATATTGTTTTAAATGCCGATTATCTCTCAGCCTTTGAGGCATTGACTGTTATCGATAATTTTACGAGGCCGGTTCCCAAAGAAGATATTCGGCGCAATATCGACCGTATTGTAGATGCGTCCATTAAGGCAGAAGAGGAAAAGAAACCTATTTATTCAGAGTTATTTTCCATTTTGCATAGAATGGAAAAAGAAGCCGCCGAAGGAGAGAATTAACAACAGAGGGTTGCTCATTATTCTCTAAACAAAGATCTTTTCCGGTAAATCAGGCGTTCTGTTGCTGACGCTGCAACATTTGCTGAATTTCTTCATCAGAATGTTTCCAGCGACGATGCGACCACAAATAGTCTTCCGGCTTAAGCCTGACAATCTGCTCTACCATTGACATATATTCCTGCGTAATTTCGCCAGGAGCTGTCTTTTTGGGATTTTCAAACAGCTCGATTATTTCAAGGGTATAGGACCCGCGCTTTACCCGCTGCACGTTGAAGTATACTAGAGGATATCCGGCACTCCGGCCAAGGGATTCAGGACCATGCAAACAGGCAGTATCGCGACCAAAGAACTTAACTACAATGGATTTCTCTTTGTTGGTTGGATTCTGATCGGCAGCCATTACCACGCTTGCTGGTATTTCGTGAGCTGAGTTGAAAAACTCTCGTGTTTGATAAATCGGAACCAGTTTCATTCCAAAGCGTTCGCGCTTTTTTTTCGACCAATCTTCTATTAGCTTATTCGATAATGGTTTATAGAGCGAAACAGCCTGATGCTTTATCTGACGGTCGAGAGCAAGAATGCCCCACTCCCAGTTGGCATAATGAGCGGCAAGGTTGAGAACTATTCGATTGGTTTTATAATATTTATCGAGAACTTCCGGATTGAGAACTTTCCACCTCCGAAGCACTTCTTCTTCGGGGAGATAAAAGCCCTTTATGGTCTCAAGGGTAATATCGGCCAAATTCCTATAGAATTTACGGGCAATGGAGGTTATTTCCTTTTCAGATTTTTCCGGGAAGCACTTTCTGAGATTGTCATACACCACTTTACGACGGTAGCGAACCACGTAGTAAAGTTGTAAGTACAGCACATCGGATAGCAGGTAAAGAATCGGGAAAGGAAGCTTTCCGATTATGAACATAAATCCGCGAAAAAAGAAGAAAACCGCGTAGTTCATACTTTTGAGAGTTGAAATAAAACTTTAAGATAGAGATTTAACCGCGTACAAAAGTACAAATTTACTTACCACAGACTCTGAAAATGAAATCGATTTTTTTATTACATTTGAACAAAATTTAGAGAAATTATGAGCAGCGTGATTATTACAAAATTGAGTGAAAAAGATATTCAGGATCGCGGAATAAAGCAATGGCCAATCTGGGAAAAAGAGGTTTCGGAATTTCCATGGTATTACGATTCGACAGAGCACTGCTACATTCTTAAAGGCGACGTTATAGTTACCACTCCCGACGGAGAATACCGATTCGGAGCGGGCGATTTTGTAACCTTTCCCAAAGGGCTAAGCTGCCATTGGAAAATTTTAGAACCGGTACGCAAACATTACAATTTTGAATAGAAAACAACTGTTGGTTGCATTTTTTACGCTGTTGGTAATTGCCAGAGCAATAGCCAAAGAACCTCCATGCACCAACATTTTATTAATTTTGGATGCCTCCCAAAGTATGATAGCCCGATGGGAAAAACAATCGAAGATTGATATTTCCCGACGGTTATTAATCAAACTTATCGACAGCTTAGAACGTATTCCGAATCTAAATCTGGCTCTACGGGTATATGGGCATCAAAAGCCAGTACCTCCTCAAGATTGCAGCGATACCCGACTGGAAGTAGCTTTTGGCAACGACAACCTCCAAGCAATCCGCAACGTAATCAGGGAGTTACGCCCCAAAGGAACAACACCAATAGCCCGAAGTTTGGAAGAAGCAGCAGACGATTTTCCCGACGACAACTGCCGACGTTTTATAATTTTGTTCACCGATGGCATTGAAGCCTGCGATGGTGACCCTTGCGAGGTTAGCTACAGACTTCAACGGAAAGGAGTAATTTTAGAACCGTTTGTGATTGGAATTGGATTAGACCGCGGATTTCGAAAAAGTTTTGAGTGTGTAGGTAAGTTTTATGAGGTCATTAATGAAACTCGGTTTCAAGAGGTGCTGGATGTAGTAATTACCCAGATTTTAAACACAACTTCGGCTCAAATAAATCTACTCGACAGCTATGGCCGACCGACAGAAACAAATGTCAACATGACTTTTTACGATGCTAAAACAGGGGCAGTACGCTATAATTACTTCCACACGCTCAACTATCGAGATAATCCCGACACCCTTTTTCTCGACCCCGGATATACCTATAACCTTAAAATACACACCTTCCCTCCACTCTTTTTAAATGACATTAAACTTCAACCAGGACGACATAATGTTTTTGCGATTAATGCCGCCATGGGATACCTATTCGTGAAACAGCCCCCCCAAATTCTCACCGGACCAGTAAAAGTAATTGTTAAAGACAAAACCACCGGCTCTGTTATTAACGTACAAAACACCGGAGAACGAATACGATATCTTATTGGAGACTACCGTGTTGAAATTCTGACCATGCCGGTTATTACTATCGACAGCGTTAACATCAGGCAAAGCCATACCACAACTATTGAATATCCACAACCCGGAATAGCCAACTTTATCACAAACAGCGAAGGAGAAGGGAATCTTTTTTATTATGGACCTAACGGTCCTGAAAATATCCATGTGTTCCCCGAAAACATGAGGTTTCACACGCTAACACTTCAACCCGGGAAATACATGGCATTATTTCGTCCCATTGGGAAGCAGGAAACTATGGAAGTTATAAAACGAGAGTTTATTATCACCCCTGGAGAAACTTCCAGAGTATTGCTATATTGAAAAAATCCACCCAACACATTACCTTATTTCAAAACCAATAAAGCATCCCCAAACACCATTCAAAAATCAAAATTGCACGATTCGTATCAAAATACTTACCTTTGCAAAATGAATCAAAACTATTATTATGACAATTCTTAAAAACACCGGAGATAAAGACACACGTTCAGGATTTGGCGATGGATTAATGATAGCCGCCCAAAAAAACGAAAACATTGTAGCACTATGTGCCGACCTAACAGGAAGCTTAAAAATGGATAAGTTTGCCCAAACCTATCCACATCGATTTTTTCAGACAGGAATTGCCGAAGCAAACCTGATGGGGGTTGCCGCAGGTTTGACTATTGGTGGGAAAATACCCTTTGCCGGAACATTTGCCGAATTTGCCTCCGGTAGGGTATACGACCAGGTTCGACAAAGTATAGCCTATAGCCATAAAAACGTAAAAATTGCAGCATCGCATGCGGGAATCACCTTAGGAGAAGATGGCGCAACCCACCAAACCATGGAAGATATAGCCCTTATGAAAGCGCTTCCACACATGGTAGTAATTAATCCGGCCGATTACAATCAAACCAAACTGGCAACCTTAGCTGCTGCGACATACCACGGACCAGTTTATTTGCGTTTTGGGCGTCCGAAAGTTCCCAATTTTACTCCCGAAGATTTTAACTTCGAAATCGGGAAAGCCTGGAAAATCAAAGAAGGGAAAGATGTTAGTATATTTGCCACCGGCCATCTCTTGTGGAAAGCTATTGAAGCTGAAGCTATTTTAAGAGAACAGGGGATTAATGTGGAGTTAATAAATATCCACACCATTAAACCGTTAGACCAACTGGCTGTCTTAGAATCTGTGAGGAAAACAAAAGCTGTAGTAACCGCAGAAGAACACCTGAAGAATGGAGGATTAGGCGACAGCATAGCCCAAGTACTGGCAGAAAAATTCCCTACACCTATGGAATATGTCGCCATGGACGATAAATTTGGGGAGAGTGGAACCGACCAAGAATTACTTGAAAAATATGGATTAAACACCCGACATATTGTAGAGGCTGTTCACAGAGTTCTGAAGCGGAAACAATAACCGCAACCCAACCAATGAAAATTAATTTTACCGAACAGAAAATTTTGCATCTGATGAAGTCCGAAAGCACTCGAAACGAGGCTTTCGGACTTTTGATTTCGAAATACAAAGAACGCCTCTATTGGCACATTCGAAAAATGGTAGTTAGCCACGAAGACACCAACGATATTCTACAAAACACATTTATTAAAGTTTACCAGGGATTTGATTCATTCCGAGGCGATTCATCTTTGTTTACCTGGATGTATAGAATAGCAACCAACGAAACCCTAAACTTCATTGAACAGAAAAAGCGATTTTTATCCTCGCAAGAAGAGTACAATGAAAAAAAATTAGCCTTGCTCGAATCAGTCCAAGAGTTTGCCGGGGATGAATTGCAGAAAAAATTTCAGAGAGCCATACAACTTCTCCCGGAAAAACAACGTTTGGTTTTTAATATGAAATATTTCGACAACTTGAAATTTAGTGAAATGTCGGAAATTCTCCAAACATCCGTCGGCGCCCTCAAAGCCTCTTACCACCTTGCCGCAAAAAAAATTGAGGAATATATGTTGCAAAACTCCCTCTAAAAATCGCGGCGTATTTCGCCATATTCGATCTCAATATCAAGTTCAAGACAAAGATTTTCTATTTTCGATTTTATTTCCGTAAGTTTTTCGTACGGAAGCCACCCCATCCTAAGTGTTTTTTTTCGTCCACTGCGTTTGAAGAAGGTTATGTAGGTGGGACCAATTTTTACCTTTCCAATAGATGCCCACAGTATTGAAAAGGGGGTTCGTTGATAAAATCCGGTTTGAAATTCCAAAGCATTTTCATCGGCAGAGATATACATCTCGGTTTTATATCCTGAAAATGCTACATAGATGAAAGCCGCAACATAAAATCCAAGGATGTAATAAATCCAAAGATTATCAACATTCATCGAATACAAAATCAGATAAGTTACAAGCAAAAGTAGCGCAAGTACAATGGCCGTATTTACTAAAAACTTACGATACCGGCTACCCTTTTCGGCCGTTTGGTTTAGGTTAATATAGAACGATTTCATAGGACAGTTTGGTTTTGGCTAAACAATTAGTTAATTCGCGTAAACGGAATTGTAATAAATTCCCGTATTTAGTTGCAATCAAAGTTAAAAACAAAAAATAGAAAAAACATACGATGATGCTTTTTTTTTTAACTTGCAAAAAATTTAAATACAAATAATTAACATGTCGTTAAAATTTGCATTAATTCTGGCAGTTATACTGCAATTTATAACCGCAATAATTGCCCTCAGCCTGATACGACGAACTCGGACCAATATTGCCTGGTGGCTAATTTCTTTAGGGTTTGTTTTAATGGCCATTCGCCGCTTATTAGAAATGTGGAACCGTTTCGATGGATTTATCACCGTAAGTGAAGACCTTATTAGTTGGTTAGGCGTACTGATATCAGTGTTGATGCTTATTAGCTTAGCCTTTATACGAAGAATTTTTAATATTCAGGATAGAATTGAAAAAATAAAAGCTAAAAACGAAGCGAAAATTATTTCTGCAATAATAGAAGCAGAAGAAAAACAAAAACAACATTTCTCGAAAGAGCTACACGATGGTTTAGCCCCTTTGTTATCATCGGTTAAAATGTCGCTTACAGCTCTTCAAGGGAGTATTGTTTCGGAAAAAGACCAGAAAATTATTAACAACGCCAACAAGTTGATTGATGAATCTCTTAAAACCGTAAAGGATATATCAAACACTATGAGTCCACACATACTTCAGAATTTCGGAATGGTTCAGGCCATAAAATCATTTATTGACAGACTCCCGGAGGAAAATAGTCCGAAAATCGAAATATATTCAAATGTTAATGCAAAACGCTATTCAAGAACCATAGAAACAGTTGTTTACCGAGTTCTGACTGAATTAATTGCGAATACATTAAAACACGCTCATGCCACGAGCGTAAGCATTAAAATCTTCGAAAATTCAGGAAAAATAGAAATTGAGTATTTTGATAACGGTATCGGATGTGAAATTAAGAAATCCACTTCAGCGATGATTTCAGAAAAAGGGTCCGGATTAACCAACATTATTTCGCGTGTTAAATCAATCAATGGCAATGTTACTTTTGAATCAAAACCAAATGATGGATTCAAGGCAAATTTATCAATAGGACTAAACAACCAACCGTATTAATCACCAAAAAAATGAAACGATTAAAAATTGTGATTGTCGATGATCACCAGATGTTTCGGGAGGGATTAAAAATCTTGCTCGAAGGAAGAAACAATATTGAAGAGGTGATTGATGTTCCAAACGGAAAAGAGTTCCTCAAACTACTGAACAGCTATAAACCAGAAATTGTGTTCATGGATATCGAAATGCCGGAGATGGACGGAATAACAGCCACAAACCTGGCTATTCAGAAATATCCCGACATAAAAATTATTGCACTCTCCATGTATGGTGACGAAAACTACTATTCTGCCATGATAAATGCAGGAGCAAAAGGATTTATTATTAAAAATGCAGGTTTCGATGAAGTGGCATCGGCTATTCAGTTGGTTGCAGAAGGGAATTATTTTTTCTCGGGAGAAATAATGAGCAAACTGGTAAAGGGGTTTACCAAACAGCCGGAAAGCACAAAGGAACCATTACTAACCGACCGAGAAATGGAGGTTTTGCTGCTAATATGCCATGGATACTCAAATCAAGAGATTGCAGAAAAACTCTCAATTTCAAAAAGAACTGTTGATAAACACCGCGAGAATATTCTTTCAAAAACCAGCACTAAAAATACCGCCGGATTAGTAATTTATTCCATCAAACATGGGTTGCTGAAAATATAACCGACAAAACCCAATTTCGGGCTTCGCTTTTTGAAATACGCTTTTATACTTATAAAAAATCCGCCCATGAACGGATTTTTTTCTTTTGTAAAATTCCCATCTTTGTATCATCAACAACCAGAGCAACCGTAAGCAAGATCCTAATATTCCCAAAAACCAATCAAAATGATTGATTATTTTGAACGTTTATCCCGCGACGTTAGGGTTAAAGAAGGTTTAAAAGCCTGTATGAACTGCGGTATATGTACGGCGATCTGTCCTGCCGCTGAATTTTTCCCTTACAATCCGAAAGAAATTTGTAACATACTACAAACCAAAGACAACAAAAAAATAGAGGCCCTACTAAAGAACGAAACAATTTGGTATTGCGGTCAGTGCATGTCGTGCAAGGCACGATGTCCCAGAGAAAACGTTCCCGGAATGCTGATCTCAGCACTAAGAAAATTATCACAGGAAACCGGGTTGTTTGTCGAAAGCAGTAAGGGACGACAGCAATATGCGATTAGCAAAACCATCGCGGAATCGATTCTAAAATCGGGCTATTGCGTACATGCCGAGAATGTAAAACCCGAACTACACCCGGAACAAGGCACCGTTTGGAACTGGTACTACAACAACCTGGAAGAAATAGCCGACCGTTTGGGGGCAAATTATAAAAAACACGGCCCCGGATCGCTACGACTTATCGGAAAAAAGAACCTCGACGAAATTAACGCCATTTTTGAAGTTACCGGGGGTAAAAAATTTCTGGAAACCATACATAGCTACTCCACAAAAAAGGCGCAAGAAATGAACCTTGAGATTGACGATAGCCTTAATTCACCCTACTTTATAAAAACCTACACCGAAGATTCTGATCAATAACCATATGGAAAGGAAATTTTGGAAAAATTATCAAAAGGATATTCCCGACAACAACTATTATTACGAGCGCAGTTGCATTCGACAATCGTTTTTCCCCGGTTCAGAAACCACATTTCTAAGAATTGTTGGAGATGTTTTAGGAAAGCAAATCGAAGACGATCAAAACCTTCACACCTGCACAGGGATAGGATACCACGCTGACGTTGTTCCCTTTGAAACCACTCAGACAATAATAGCTCGCCTATTCTCACTGATGAGCGAAAAAGGATACAGGAATTTTGTTCCCTCGTGCGTTACCTCATTTGGTTTGCTTAACGAAGTGGTTGAAACCTGGAAACATTTTCCCGAGGAACTGCAACAAACCCGTGATTTTCTAAAGCAAGCCACCGGTCGTGAATTTGAAATTCCGGAATACATTACTCATCCGTGCGATATAATTTACAAGTTTCGCAAAGAGTTGAAAGAGAAAATGAGATTCCAAATTGTAAATCAAAAAACCGGGGAACCACTTAGAGTTGTTGAACACATCGGGTGCCACTATTCCAAAGTATTTCCTCAAGCCGTAATAGGTTCGGCAGAATTTCCGCAAGTGTTGGCGGGCATGGTTGAAGAGTGGGGAGGACAGGTGATAGACTATCCCGAGCGTCGCCACTGTTGTGGGTTTGGATTCCGACACTATCTAATAATGGCCAACCGGGGATACTCAATTGCAAATTCCCGCAAAAAATTTGAATCGATGGAGCCTTATCATCCCGACTTTATAGTTACCAACTGCCCGGGATGCACCATGTTTTTAGACCGATGGCAATATACTATCAAAGAAATGGAAGGCAAAACCTACGATAAACAAGGGAATGGAATACCTGTTCTAACCTATGAGGAGATGACCGGATTGCTGCTAGGGTTTAACCCTTGGGATTTAGGCCTTCAACTTCACCAGATAAGTGCAGAACCTCTTTTAGACAAAATTGGAATCCCCTACGATAAAGAACAAAAATATTTGGGAAAATCAGGGAAGATTATCGATTTTAAAGGATTTTAAATCAATCTCGCAATGGAAAAAATAATATACACCGATATAGCCGTTATTGGAGCAGGGCCCACAGGAATCGTAGCAGCCTATAATTTAGCCCGTCTGGGTTACAAGGTTAGTTTATTTGAAAAAGAGGAAAGCCTTGGTGGAAATATTCTGAAAACCTATAAATTGTTTCCCAACTTTCAATCATCGAACGAGCTTCTGCAACTTTTCGGAGAAATGATAGTGGTAAACAACCTATCCCTCCAAACCGGAGTTACGGTTACCAATATCAGAAAAGATAACAACCATTGGATAAGCACAACCAACAAAGGGGAAACTATTGTATCCAAAGCAGTATTAATGGCAACCGGTTTCAAACCTTTTGATGCGCACTACAAAGAAGAATACGGCTACGGTATTTACAACGGAGTTATTACCTCACTTGAATTTGAAAAGATGCTTAAATGCGGAGAAATCTACGGTTCTAATGGCATAACTCCGGAAAAAATTGCCATACTGAATTGCGTTGGCTCCCGCGATGCTAAGGTTGGGAATAACTACTGTTCACGAGTTTGCTGCATTAACGCCGTAAAATTTGGTATTGAAATCAAAGAAATACTGCCAAAAGCCGAGGTTTATTGCTTTTACATGGATTTGCGTATGACCGGGCAATTTTATGAAGAATTGTATCGCAAATCACAACAAGAATATGGAGTAAATTACATTAGGGGTAAAATCTCTGAAGCCTCACAAACTGCTGACAACAGAATACAGCTTAAGGCCGAGGACACTCTCCTTCGCTTGCCAATAAAGATGACCGTAGATTTATTGATACTTATGATTGGAATAGAAGCTTCGGAATCTACGAAAGAACTCTCGGCACAAACCGGAATTATGGGTGAATATGGATTTGCAAAAAGCCACAGCCTGCTTAAAGCCGATAACCACACCATACATCCCGGATTATTTATTGCCGGAACTTGCAAGCGACCGTTCACATATCCGGAAACCGTTGCCGATGCCCGTGCCGCAGTTGTGGAAATTCAACACTATCTGGAAAACAAAACTTGAAAAAGTTAAATACCGAACCTTCCAGAACGTTTCAACAAACACTAGAGCACGCTTATGAAAAACTTTGGCTTTAAAATATCCGCTTCCCGACAACTCGATATGGACACTATCCAAAGCGATTTATATGAAAAACTAATACAACTGGAACCAACAGCCAAACGTTGTCTGATGTGCGGAGCTTGCGCTGCTACTTGTACGGCAGCCGAAATCAACGGTTTTAACTTTCGCTATTGCCACTTGCTGATGAAAAGAGGAATTCTGGATAATCTTGCCAAGGAGTTATCCAAATGCATGCTGTGCGGGAAATGCTACATGGTCTGTCCCCGTGAAATTAACACCCGCTCTATCATATTAAAAATGAAAGCCCTTATGACAGAAACTACACCAAAACATTACTCCTTATGAACTTCCACCCATTTGTTTTGCCTTTTCTAATTGGATTTGTACTATTTTTTGTTATCACGGCTTGCAAATTTACCCTTTGGATTCGACACCTTACTGTACCACAAAAAAAAACAATACGAGACAACATTATTAGCAGAAAGACATTTATCTCTGTCTGGGAAGCCATTCGCGAAGGATTAATTCACAGAAATATTTACAAAAAGAATCCTTTGCTGGGATTTATGCACACGAGCCTTGCACTGGGCTGGTTTCTTCTTATTATTGTCGGGAAAATAGAGAGCAGTGTGTATTTTGGTAAAACCTTGGAAGCCCCTTGGGAAACAATCTTTTTTCGATTTTTTGCCCATGGAATTCACTCCTATCCGGGAGCAAAGTTTTTTGCCTTTTCCATGGATTTTCTGCTAATGGTAATCTTGCTGGGAGTTCTATTGGCACTAACTAAACGATTACATTCTAATGTTTTCGGCATGAAAAAAACTACCCAACAGGCACCCCTCGATAGAATAGCACTTACAACACTTTGGTTTGTTTTCCCGCTAAGGCTTTTAGCAGAGTCATCAACCTCGGCACTGTATTCTGGCGGCAGTTTTTTAACTGCAAGCGTAGGAAAATTATTAACCGGCGTAGTTACCCCAGAGGTATCGCTAGGTTTTTGGTGGGGCTACTCCATTGCTATTGGGTTTTTCCTGAGCACACTCCCATTTTCGCGATACATGCATATTCCAACAGAAATTCTTTACATTTTCTTAAAAAACTGGGGTGTTACTTCACAAGAAACTATTACAGGATTCACCCAAATTCAAGTAAATTCCTGCTCACGTTGTGGGATCTGCATCGACGTTTGTCAACTAAACACTGCTGCTAAAATAAATAATGTACAATCGGTTTATCTGATTCGTGATTATCGATACCAACAACTAAAAGAGAGCGTTGCCGACCAATGCCTTTTATGTGGTCGTTGCGTTGAAGCCTGCCCTGTGAATCTTGAACTTACCTTGATTAGAAAACAAGTGCGTGAAAAAAATGCCCCTTCACACAACATCCCGATCGATTGCACTCTACAAATTCATAAATCGAACGCTGAAATAATCTATTTTGCCGGATGTATGACACATCTAACACCCTCGATTATTTCAGCCATGAAAAAAATATTCTCAAGCGCAAAAGTTTCCTACCATTTCCTGGATGAGCAAAAAGGAATTTGCTGCGGTAAGCCTTTAATTCAGCAAGGATTGTTATCTGAAAGTCGGAAACTTCGAGATTTTAACACACAACTAATACACAACACAAATGCCAAAACCTTGGTTGTGTCATGCCCCATTTGCTATAAATCGTTTACTGAAGAATATTCCCTCAACGTTGAAGTTCTACACCATAGCGAATACATCGAGCGATTACTGCATAATGGCAGGCTTCGGATAAAAAAATCATCTCTGAAAATGGTGTATCACGACCCGTGCGAACTCAGTCGAAAGAATTCAAGAAAAGAAGAACCACGCAATGTCTTGCAGCAGATAGCTAAACTTATTCCTACTTCGGTGGAGAAAAACAATTCAATATGCTGTGGAGGCAGTTTGGCAAGCACAGGGCTGCCACCAGAAAAACGCAAACAAATAACAAACCACGCTATACAAAAATTAACAGAAAACAAACCCGATTTTTTAATTACCTCCTGCCCGTTGTGCAAAAAAACGTTTCATCAGGCAAAATTGATTGAGGTTCTGGATATTGCGGAAATATCAGCAATGCATCTTCACGAAGAGATCACGCCTATTTCCCGTACCTGGGAAGGCAGTAAACAATTAGCACATCTTTTTTCGGGAAAAAAACTACCTGAAACTTTTCAAAAATAATCGAAAACTTGCTTTTTTATAAAAATAGATGTATCTTTGTGACAGTAAATCTCCTCGAGTATTGCCAAGCCCTTTCAGATTACATTCCGAAAGTTTCCTTCTCAATACCGATGATATTTCAACTAAAATGATTCAACGTAGAACCGTGATTTGCTTGCAAAAAGCGGTTGATATAGTACCAATATTTTTAATTTTTTTTCAATCATGAGAGAAGGAACTGTAAAATTCTTCAACGAAACAAAAGGTTACGGGTTTATTAAGCCCGATGATGGCGGTGACGATATTTTCGTACACCAAACCGGTCTTATCCACAAGATACGCGAAAACGACAGAGTGCGTTTCGAAGTTGAACGTGGAAAAAAAGGCCTTAATGCTGTTAATGTAGAAGTTATTAGCTAAGCAAGACCATCAATCAACATAAGAAGCTGTTTTTCACAAAACGGCTTCTTTTTTTTGTACACAAAAACTGGCCAGGATTTCCCATACACACAAAGAATTAAAAAAACTAGTCGTGGTAGGCAAAAACGAAAATTAGCTTATCACAAACTAAAATCACTCTGAGTAAATAATAGTGGATTGCTTAAAAAAAATCTTTATTTTTGGTAGGAAATCCGCTACTAATAACCTAAAATTTAGCAACTATGAAAAAACTTACCCTTGTGTTTGTTTTGATTCCATTTGTTGTATGTAGTCAGACAATAGTAGAAACAACGCCCAAAGAAAGGAATGTTGTTCTGGAAATGTTTACGGGAGTGAATTGCCCCTATTGCCCTGAAGGAGCAGCTATTGCCAACTCGATTTACCACGCCAACCCCGACAAGGTAGTTCTGATTGCCATTCACCAGGGGAGTTTTTCTGCCCCTTCCGGAACTCAGCCCGATTTTCGCACTCCGTTTGGCAACTCGTTGGCAACGTTAGCCGGCGTTCAGGCCTACCCGTCCGGAACCGTTAACCGCCATTTTTTTCCTTCGTATGCCTATCCATCGGGAAGCCAAAATTTGGCCATGATGAGAAACAACTACAGTGCAGCGGCTAATGCCATTATGCAGGAAAATGCGTATTTAAATGTTGGAGCTACGGCACAGATTAATGCTACCACACGAGAAATTTCTGTCTATGTGGAAGTGTACTACACCGGAAGTAGTCCTGATAACATAAATAAACTAAACATTGTTCTATTACAAGACAAAACCTACGGCCCACAGGCAGGAACAAGTGCTGGGAATAATTACGAACATAATAATCGATTGGTTCACATGATTACAGGACAGTGGGGAGCAGAAATAATTCAAACCACCACCGGTTCACTTTATTCAAACACCTTCACCTACACAATTCCGCAACATTATAACAACATTCCGGCCGAGTTGGTCAACATGCGGGTAGCGGTTTTCGTAACCCAAAACAACAACAAAGAGACCATCAACGGTATTCAAATCACACCTACTCTAGTCAACATTCCTACTCAACCCGAATTTAGTATCGTATCAAACACCACTCCAACCGATGTTTGGGAGGGGAAAATCGCCTCGCAATTTGTTTTACGAAGTTTATGTGAAAATCTTCAAGGCGTAAACATTCGCTACCGTGTGAATAACGAGGAATACCAATACCACAATTGGGAAGGAAACCTTTCGTACGGATCCAGCGTAACCATTATTCTACCGGAAATCAATTTCTTTCCCTTATTGCAAAATACGTTAACGGTTGAAATTACTGATAACGACAACTCTCCGGAAAATAATTCCTACACGGTTTCTTTTGTCAAAGCACCCGCAACAACCTCAACCAACCTGACGGTTTCTGTAAAGCCCGACGCCTACGGAAGTGAAATTACCTGGAAAATAAAAAACCAGGCTGGAGCAGTTGTGGCTAGTGGAGGCCCCTACGCCAACAACAACACATCTGTTCAGAACCATTCAGTAACCTTAACTCTCGGAAATTATGTGTTGGAAGCTTACGATAGCTACGGCGATGGAGTTCCGGGTGGCTACATCAGGATTTTGAACAACACAACAACCGTTGTAGAAATCAATGGTAGCAGCTACTCCAGCTATTCAGCAAAAAAATTCCGTATTGTTGAGCCGGTAACTATTCTCTTCAATCCTGAAAATGGCAGTACGGATATTGCCGGCAGCGGACCATATCATGTTGTAGCCAACAAAGCTCTATTCACAGCCGGTAATGCACTACTAACTGCAGAAAATGCCGCACTGGCAATTCGTTTTAAACAAAACAATGCTTCAGGGCAAAACATCCCATACACCGTAAGCGTTATCAACAACAGAGAAATAACCATTACTCCGATAGACACTATTCCTACAGGAACAACAGTCTATATGGCTTTTGTAGGAAAAGATGAGGACGGAATATCTATCAATCAGAGCACTACGTTCACCATTAAAAACCCTGTTGGAATTGAAGCCATGAGTGATTTTGCCGTATCAATCTACCCCAATCCGACAAAAGACTCATTCCGAATTCTGGGAGTAGAAAATGGAGTCGTTTCAGTTTACACTGCCGATAGTCGTATAGTGCTGCAACAAGCAATTTACAGCAACAACTCTATTGTAACCTTGCCAAAAAAAATATCCAATTTGTTTTTTGTTGCGATTCAATCCGGCAGTAAATCGGTTGTAAAAACTCTTTTCCTTACGGAATAAACGACTCAACATCGATGTTTAAAGGGTCGGGATACAAAAGCATCCCGACCCTTTTTGTGGTGCTGTTTTTATCTAAAAACAACTGCGTTTCCGCTATGCGGTTAAAATTCAGATTGAAATTAATTGATTTACAAAAACGCCTCGGAACATTTTGCAGTTCTACGACGTTTAGAAATTCAACGGTTTAGACTATAGAAATGCTTTACTTGACGGGCTCTAGCTTCAGTGTAAAATGTCGCATAATGGGGGCCTCTTCAACAATTCTATATCCGGTTCGAATAGAATCGCGGCGTTCAAAAATGTTGATCAAAGCAGCGGCAACCACATCCATATGATTATTGGTATAGGTTCTGCGAGGAATAGCCAATCTTAAGAGCTCAAGTTTTGGATAACGGTTTTCACGAGTAATAGGATCCCGATCTGCCAAAAGAGCTCCTATTTCAACACCCCGAACACCTGCTTCTAAATAAAGTTCCACACCAAGAGTCTGAGCAACAAACTGTTCTCTAGGAACATGGGGCAACATCTTTCCTGCATCCACGAAAATAGCATGCCCTCCTGCAGGTTGTTGACAAGGGATTCCATGGGAAGTGAGTTTATCGAATAAATATTTCACTTGCAGAATACGTGTGTTGAGGTACTCAAATTCGGTAGCCTCATCGAGTCCAACGGCCAGAGCATTCATATCACGTCCCGACATTCCTCCGTAGGTTACATACCCTTCAAACATGATATTGTAAACCCAGCAAGATTTGTACAACTCCTCATTCTTAAACCCGATAAAACCTCCCATATTAACAATGCCGTCTTTTTTCGACGACATGGTCATAATATCGGCATATTGAAACATTTCTCGCACTATCTCCTTGATGGTTTTATCAGCATACCCCACTTCGCGTGTCTTAATAAAGTAAGCATTTTCAGCAAACCTGGCGGAATCGAATACTACAGGGATATCGTATTTTTTAGCGAGGGCCGACACTTCTTTCAAATTTTGAAGCGAAACCGGCTGCCCACCTGCAGTGTTGTTGGTTATGGTTACAATGATAAACGGAATCTTTTCCTTAGGATATTTTTTAAAAACAGCCTCAAGCTTGTTAATGTCAACATTCCCTTTGAAAGGATGAACCGATTCTGTATTAAAAGCTTCATCAATAGTGCAATCAATAGCCGTAGCCTTGCGATATTCAATATGTCCCTTGGTGGTGTCGAAATGAGAGTTTCCGGGAATGATATCTCCTTCGCGGATTAAACGGCTAAAAAGCACATTCTCGGCTGCTCTTCCCTGATGGGTTGGTAGAGTAAACGGGAAGCCAAGAATGCGATGAACAGCTTCCTGAAGATTATAAAACGATTTGGCGCCAGCATAGCTTTCGTCGCCCATCATAAGGGCGGCCCATTGGCGGTCACTCATGGCACCCGTTCCACTATCGGTGAGCAGGTCGATATAAACTTGCTCGCTCCTTAATCCAAAAAGATTGTAATTGGTAGCCTTTATCCATTCTTCACGTTCCTTGCGTGTGCTGAGATAAATGGGTTCGACCATTTTAATGCGATACGATTCGGCAAAAGGTAATTCCATTGGCATAGCGATTTGGTTTTATAATAATTACTAACGAAAAATAAAAAGGGAGAAAATACAGAGCTCTGCTAAGCAACGAATCCGTCGCGATTTTTAATGTTGGTGAAAAGATGTTCGGTTTTAGCTCTGTGGTGACTTTCCATGGGGGAAAAACTGTATGGCGCAAAATTAACAAAAGTGATTAAGAAAGTATAAAAGGCGGGCTGAATTTTATACCTTTGCTACCAAAATTTGCCCATTATTCCCATACGTACCGCGATTCAAAATTCCGCTTATGAATTTACCAATTACAACCATGCGTAGCTTTGCCAGCGACAACAACTCGGGAATACATCCCCGAATTTTGGCAGCAATTATTCAGGCAAACGAAAATCATTGCGTGAGTTATGGCGACGACGTTTACACTCAACAAGCCATAGAGATTTTCAAATCGCATTTTGGGGAACAGACTGAAGTATTTTTTGTTTTTAATGGCACCGCAGCCAACGTGTTATCGCTGATGCAAACAACCAAGCCATACAGCTCTATAATTTGTTCAGAAACTGCCCACATCAACGTTGACGAATGCGGAGCTCCTGAGCGCATTGCCGGAATAAAGGTCATCTCTGTACCCCATAAAGAAGGCAAAATTTCTCCGGAAAAAATCCTTCCGCACCTGCATGGATTTGGATTTGAACACCATAGCCAACCCAGCGCTATCAGTATTAGTCAAACCACAGAGATGGGAACGGTTTATACCCCTGCTGAAATAACGGAATTGACCGACTTAGCCCATCGCCATAACATGATTCTGCACATCGATGGAGCCCGTTTAGCAAACGCTGCGGCAGCACTCAATTTACCATTCCGGGCTTTCACTGTAGATTGCGGAGTGGATGTAGTTTCGTTTGGTGGAACAAAAAATGGGATGCTCCTGGGAGAAGCCATCTTGATATTCAATCCTCAACTTGCCGAAGGCTTTAAATATCGGAGAAAGCAAAGCATGCAGCTTTTCAGTAAAATGCGATTCATGGGTGCTCAATTCATAGCCTATTTTTCCGATAATCTATGGTTGGAAAACGCCCGTCATGCCAATGCAATGGCTAAGAGGCTGGCAGAGGCTATACGTCAGATTCCTGAAATAACCATAACCACACCGGTGGAAGCCAACGGAGTGTTTGCAATAATCCCCAAGGAATGGGTTGAACCCCTGCGAAAAGAGTATTTCTTTTACACCTGGAACGAAACAACCTCGGAAATCCGATGGATGTGCTCGTTCGACACTACTCCCGAAGATATTGATATGTTTGTTGAGAAAATTAAGCAACTCTCAAAGCGTGGTTAACCTTCCGTTTCCCATAGAAGAGCGCTTTTACCGATACGGCAGGTTTTTGGAAACGAAATTCGGCAGAAAAACGCAGAAAGTTTCCATTAACACAGGTTTCTCATGCCCCAATCTTGACGGCACAATCGACACCCGTGGCTGTATTTACTGCAACAACAACAGTTTTAAACCCTCTTATTGCGATCCATCGTTAAGCGTAACAGAACAAATAAATCAAGGAATCAGCTTTTTTCTGCGAAGAAACAATTATCAATTTTTGGCCTATTTTCAGTCGTATACCAACACACACAGTTCCCCCGAAGCATTATTCGAAAAACTAACAGAGGCATTGAATCACCCTAAAATAGTCGGGATTGTGGTAAGCACACGTCCCGATTGTCTGCCCAATCAAATTCTGGAGGTTTTGGTTCAAGTTAATCAACACAAACCGGTAATGATAGAAATTGGAGTAGAAAGCACCCTGAATAAGACCCTTCAATGGTTGAACCGTGGTCATAGTTTCGAACAAGTAATAGAAACAGTAACCCGCGTTGCAAATTTGAATATCGATATTGGAGTGCATTTAATTTTAGGGCTACCGCTAGAAAGCAGGGAAGAAATGATTAATCATGCACAAATCATTTCTAAACTTGCGATTACAACCGTAAAACTCCACCAACTTCAAATAGTAAAACACACCGAGCTAGAGGGAATGTTTAACAACTCGCCTCAGATGTTTGATTTTATGAGTGCCGAGGAATACGTATCGCTATGCAGCGATTTTGTT
The DNA here is from genome assembly GCA_937981765.1 of uncultured Bacteroidales bacterium. Classification (GTDB taxonomy): domain Bacteria; phylum Bacteroidota; class Bacteroidia; order Bacteroidales; family Salinivirgaceae; genus JAAYQU01. The sequence goes on along the minus strand of CALJOM010000006.1, from coordinate 101,865 downwards.
GAGCGGCTTCGCCCCGATATAGCTATTGAACGCTTTGCATCGCAAGTACGACCCGACTTAATTGCTGTTCCCACGTGGAAAGGTGTAAAAAGTCACCATATCACCGAATTGGTAAAAAAAGAACTTGCCCGCAGGTCTAGTTTTCAAGGGGCTCTTTATAACGATTAATCCTCCGGGAAAGGCATAACAATCCACATTCCGACATAAAGTATCACTCCCGGAAGGCCTGCACTAAAAAGGGTCAAAATCAAATATAATATCCTAACCACCGTAGGATCCATCCCGAAATATTCGGCCAAACCACCGCACACGCCCCCAATAAGGCGATTCTTGGATAGAGTAAGTTTTTTGCTCATAAAATTGTTAAATTACACTTCCAAATTCACCCAAATCGGTGCAAATTTTGTGAACTTAAACGAAAAAAACATCAAAATGGTTCAAAATATTTCACATCTCCTTATAATAGCAGCTCTCTTTCTACTTAGTTGCTCTCCTGAGGAACAAAAGCTGGAAATCATCGTAACAACTGACGTTCACGGACAAATTTATGCCCGAAACCCCATCAATGAATCGTTAAAGCCGGGAAGCCTTTCCAAAGTTACTTATCTGGTGGACTCGTTACGAAAAATAAATCGCACCCTATTGTTCGATAACGGCGATTTGCTTCAAGGTTCACCCGAAATCTACTACCTAAACTACCTGTACAAAAGCCAGATACACCCAATGGTTGAAATTATCAATGATGTTGGATACGATTTGATGGTTGCAGGAAATCACGATATTGAATGTGGCCCCGAAATTTATCGGCGGTTAAAAACAGAACTTTCCATACCATGGCTTGCAGCGAATGTATTAGATAAAGAAACAGAACTGCCTTATTTTAAACCGTTTCACATTTTTGAAATAAGCGGTAAAAGAATTGCCGTTTTGGGACTCACAACACCCGGAGTACCTAAATGGCTACCTGAAAAATTATGGGCTGGGCTCCATTTTCAAGACATGATAGAAGCAGCCGCCCACTGGATGAAAATTATTCGGGAGAAAGAAAAAGCCGATTTTGTGGTTGGTTTGTTTCATTCAGGATGGGATGCAACGTATGGCAATGCCGATTCTCTGGCCCCATTGAACGAAAACGCCTCTCTGAGAGTAGCCCGTGAAGTAGATGGATTCGACCTTATTTTTCTGGGACACGATCATCAGACTAAAATTTTCAATATCAGCTCCAATTCTGGCAAACAAGTAATTATAATTGATTGCGGTTCGCATGCTAAAACCATTGGAAGAGCCACTTTGACCATCTCAAAAAAAAGAATTTCGATCGACTCCGCCTGGCATCAATCGATCCAAGATATAGGCCCATCTGCTAGCTTTGAGCAAAAATACCAGCCAATTTTTCACAAAATTACCCACTGGATAAACACTCCACTAACCTATCTAAACGGAGAATTAACCACATTTGATGCACTTATAAAACCCTCGGCCTACCTTAACCTTATCCACACAGTTCAACTCAGCGTAACCGATGCTGATATTTCAATCGCCACTCCGTTTATCTACAATAAAACCTTCTCAGGACAATTATCCTTAGCCAACATTTTCGACCTTTATCCTTACGAAAATCAACTTTATACGGTAACCCTTTCCGGTTCGGAAATAAAAAATCTACTTGCAAGAAGCTACAGCAATTGGTTTAGTCCGTTTTTCCCCAACCAGGGACTACTAAGATACAAAACCGTCAACGGATCAATCCGTTGGGAAAAACCGATTTTTAGCTTTGTAACTGCCGGAGGAATATTATACACAGTATATTATCAAACAGGAAATCCTCCATCAATAAGACAGATTCGATTAGCCAATGGCAAACCGTTTCATGATTCCATAACCTACAACGTAGTCGTAAACAGCTATATTGCCAGCGGAGGTGGAGGACATTTAACTACCGACATTGGATTGACCAATGAAATGCTAAAAAAACGTACAACCCTAGCCAACGAAAAAGAATTCCGCTGGTTATTGGCTGAGTATCTCAAAAGTAACCCCACATATACCCCCGACACCACCCAAAATTGGAAAATAGAGCCGGAGACAACCTGGAAGGCTCAAATAAAAGAAGAAACAAAAAAACTGTCGTTCCAGCGCTCCCACCAAAATTAATAACTCCGCAACAAAAGAGAAAAACAAAACGTTTGAATTAAATAGCAGATTTTGTATATTTAACCGCCTCTAGGAAAGTCCACGATGAAAAAAATTGTCATCTCCTTCTTTTGCACGCTTTTAACATTATCCTTAGTTAAGAGCCAACCCACAAGCCAGATAGATTCTTTGCTGGAGATAGCTCCTAGCCTACCGGTATCCCAAATGGTGGAGGCTTACGGCAAGACAGTAAACTACTACAGCAGGCAAAATCCCAGCAAGGCGTTGGATATTAGCCAACAAGGGTTGGAAAAAGTCATGTCCAGGGACCCATCAAAGCTTGATTTAGCACAAATGTACCATATAGTAGGCACCGCATATTGGTTCGCCAACGACAGAGCATCAGCCCTCGATTATTTACTGAGATCACTAAAACTACGCCGCGAAGAAAACGATCTAAAAGGAATATCAAAAACATTAAACAACATTGCAATAATCTATCTTCGCTCCGACAGATACGAAGAAGCCATTGAAATGTATGAGGAATCGCTTAAAATTAAAAAACAACTTGGAGATACATTAGGAATAGCCGCAACCTACAACAATCTTGGTAACGTATATCTCGGATTAAAACAATATGGCTACGCTACACATTATACTCAAGAAGCAATTAATATTTGGGAGAACTCTAACAACCGGCTTGGAATTCCCCAAGCATACAACAACCTAGCCGTAATAAACATTGAACAAGGCAATTACAGAATGGCTCTAGAAAACCTTAAAAAAGCCCTCGGCGAAGCACAAGGTCTAAAACAAAACACAGAGCTCTCCGAAATATACAGCAATTTGGGAATTGTTTATGAAAAACTTGGTTATTACGATAAAGCCATTACCAACCTAAATCTGGCGATAGAATTTCTTAGAGACATAGGAAATTTGCAAAAACAAATAAGCATTTACAAAAATCTGGCAAATTTTTACCACAAAATCGGCGATAATCGTAACGCTTTCGAAAATCTTCTAAAAGCCTACCAACTCAATGATTCGCTCAACACTTCTCAGATGAAAGAGCGGTTAGCCGAACTTCAAGTAAAATACGACCAGGAAAAGAATCAGCGCGAAATAGAATTCCTCCGGCAGCAAAACAACATACACCAACTTCAGATGGAAAGTGAGCGAATGCGATTTAACCTACTGCTTTTGATCACCTTTATAATTTTCCTTCTAGTCCTTTTTATCTACTATCGATATCGCATTCACGTACGCCACAATAAAATACTCGATCAGAAAGTGCAGGAGCGAACAGCCTCACTTCAAAAAGAAATCATTGAACGAAAACAACTTCAGATTAACGAATTACGCGCAAGAGAGCAATTTCGCTATATTTTCAACACTTTACCCATTGGCCTACTACACTACAACCAAGAAGGAACCATTTTGGCTGTAAACCCAACCTTTGCCGAAATTTTTTCGTCCACACAGGAAGAAATAACCGGTAAAAAACTAACCGAAGTTATTCCCGACCAAAACGTTTTGGATAATCTCGAAAAAGCCCTTCAACACACTAACATCAATTTTGAATACTATTGGGAACATGGAACACAACCCGGTAGGCACCTGAACATTTACGCCGGAAGTATTTTCTCGAACAAAGGCCTCTTTCTGGGAGCATTCGGTATCTTTGAAGATATAACCGCCAGAAAAGAATACGAAGAACGCCTTACTGAAAGCGAAACAAAATTCAGGGAGTTGAGCCAATCACTGCCCGAAATAATTTGTGAGGTTGATACCAAAGGACGAATCACCTACGTAAACCGCATTTTCTTCGAAAAATTAGGATACACACCACAGCAGGTTGAATCCGGGCTTCATATTTTCAGGCTATTTGACCATCAAGGCCGTAGTTCATTAATTGAGTTCTTCAGGCAATTATCCTTGAACCATTCTACAGAATTACAAAGCGAAGCAACCATTTACAGTATAGATCGGAAAGCCATAGACATATTAATCAAGGTTCAGGGTATTATCCGTAGTAACCAGTTGTTGGGAGTTCGCGGAATTCTTATTGATATTTCGGAACGAAAAAAATACGAAAAAGAACTGCGTTTGGCGAAAGAAAAAGCCGAACAAGCCGACAAACTCAAATCGCAGTTCCTAGCCAATATGAGCCACGAGATACGTACCCCTATCAACGGAATAATCGGCTTTAGCGAACTTTTGTACGATGAAGAACTTTCACGCGAAGAACAGCGTAATTATCTAGACATTATCATTAAAAGCAGCAACCAACTGGTACAAATTATCGATGATATTGTCAATGTTTCACGGATAGAAGCCGGCGAAGTTCAAATTATTAAACGACATATAGACCTTCATCAATTTTTGGCCGACCTCAGTTTGTTCTATTCCGGACTTGTTACCGGAAGCAACGACCAAGTTTCTTTTGTAACGCGATGTATGATTCCACCGGACGTTCGACTGATTAAACTCGATCACCACCGCGTACAACAAATAATTAACAACCTGATAAGCAACGCCATTAAATTCACCCAAAAGGGAACCATAGAGCTTGGTTGCTTCCTCAGCGAAAACGATAAACTAAAATTTTATGTAAAGGATACAGGAATCGGCATCAGTCCCGAAAACCAATCGATTATTTTCGACCGTTTCCGACAGGTAGAAGAAACTTCACAACGTAAATACGGGGGAACCGGGCTGGGATTAACCATTTCTAAAGCTTTAGTAACACTAATGGAAGGCGAAATTTGGGTTGAAAGTGCACTCAACCAGGGGTCAACCTTCTATTTTACAATCCCCATTGAACCGGCACTTCCGGAATACACTGAGCTTTCAAAATCAGAGAAAAAAAAACTTGATTTAACAGGGGTTAGCATATTTGTAGCACATCAAGATCCAAGTTTTCTGAATAACCTAACCAAGCTGTTGGAATCGAATGGCGCCAAAACAGACTACGCCAATTCATATAATGAAGCTCAAAATCGGTTGAGCAGCATGGCTAATTATCAAATAGTTATCATAGACCATGGAATAGCGCGTTTTTCCGACTATCTGATTATTCGTGAAATACGAAGAGAAAATCCCACGATTCCCATTTTAGTAGTATTACCAATGGCCACAATTCAAATCAAAAATCGCATTATTGAAGTTGGATGTACCGATTATCTGGTGTTGCCATTCAACAGTACGGTTCTCTGGAACAAGCTGGCAAAATACCTGCCCTCTAAATAGCACAAACTTATGAGCGCTCTAGATAGACTCATTGAGGTCACCTGTGCTGTTATTGTAGAAAACCACAAAATATTATGCACTCGACGTAAGCGGCCTCATCCTAGAGTGGGTTTGTGGGAGTTTCCCGGAGGAAAAAAAGAACCAGAAGAAAGCAACGAAGATTGCATCCGACGAGAGATAAAAGAAGAGCTCGGATTAGAAATAGAGCTGCTGAGGGAATTATTGCCGGTTGAACATCACTACCCTGACATTTCTATTCGACTAATTCCGTTTATTGCAAAACCAATGGGAAAAATTGAATTTCTCACCGACCATGATTCGGCACAATTCTTCTCCTTGGAGGAAGCTCAAAAAATCCCTTTCTCTGAGGCCGACCTAAAAGTGTTGAATCAATTATCAGCGTTAAATCTATAGCGAAATCCTATTCGCCGATAATTTTCACCAATACCCGTTTACGTCGTTTACCATCAAATTCGCCGTAAAAAATCTGCTCCCAGGGACCAAAATCGAGTTTTCCGTCGGTAACAGCAACCACTACTTCACGCCCCATAATAGTTCGTTTAAGATGCGCATCGGCATTATCTTCATAGCCGTTATGACGATATTGTTCATAAGGCTTTTCCGGGGCCAATTTCTCTAACCAAAGTTCAAAATCGTAGTGTAAGCCAGATTCATCGTCGTTAATGAAAACACTTGACGTAATGTGCATAGCATTACACAACAAAAGCCCCTCTTTAATTCCACTTTCTTTTAAACACTGTTCAATATAGGGTGTGATATTGATAAAAGCACGTCGGGTATCGGTATTAAACCACAATTCCTTTCGATACGATTTCATAGTTCAGATTCGTTAAAGTTTACGCCCAAAACTAAAAAAAATATTCTAAACTCCGTATTGGAGCTTAGAATATTTCATATTGCAGCTTCAGTCGTTAAAATCTAAGCGTAATGCCGGCGGTAAAATTACGCCCTGCCTGTGGAAAATATCCATCTAAAGTTCTTAGTTCTCCCCCAGAATAATAGGGATAAACCCAAGCATTGGTAATGTATTCCTTATTGTACAAATTATTGATCTGGAAAAACAAAGAAACATTATATCTGCTGAACAACTTTCGGTATGAAAATCTGAGATTTGTAACCCAATAGGAATCGAGCTGACGCTCCGAGCTGGACGAATTATCGATGTACTGTTTCCCGACAAAATGATCGGTCAACGTAATGGAAAAAGATTTTACCGGATTCCACAGAATTTGCATTCCGGCAATAACCGATGGTGAAAAAGCAATGGTAGTTTCTTTAAGCGTATCGATACGCTGGCCCCAGGCATCCCAATCATCCACATAAAACACAAAATTATTAATTTTGTTACTGCTGAAGGTTGAAAACCCAGTCAATTCAAGATTATTAAGAATTTTCAGGTCAATCTGAATTTCTAAGCCTCTTCGATAACTGTCCTTAACATTTTCCATAATAGGATTTCCAACATCGTTGATATTTCCGGTCAGCACAAGCTGATTGTCGTACTGCATGTTGTAGAAATTCAATCCCAGCTCTAGTTTTTCGGTTTTATAACGCATGCCTGCTTCAACATTATTCAATTGTTCATGCTTAGGAGTGCCATGAATGCTGTCGGCATCGGTAAAATTGGTGCGGGCAGGCTCTCGATGTGAACGGGCAAACGAAACATAGCCACTAAATTTTTCTCGTTGATAAAACAATCCAAATTTTGGATTGAAAAACAGATAGTTGTGCTCTTGGGTTATATCGCGCTGATCGTCGTCGATACCTTTAATTCGATATTGGATAGCCCGCCACTGAATATCACCATACAGCGAAAATGAATTGGTTAAATCATAATTAGCACGTAGGTAAACGTTACCATCATCTTTCAATCCGTTATTTCGGTAATATTCATGGTCGGGACGAATGGTTCCATTATTGAATTGTGACCAGATAATTGTTCCGAAATGATCACCGTCGTATCGGTTGACGCCCCCGCCCAAAATAGTTTCTAACCGATTGTAATTCCAAACACTGGAAGCTACTACCCCGTAGAAAAGGTTATCTAGGAATTTTCGGTTAATAAGATCGGTCCGACGTATTAGCGTATCGCCAATTTGCATGTTGGGTAATCCAAATTTTGACAACTTTTTGTTATACCGATACGATTCGTAGTAGCCATATCCCTCGGTTAAGTGAAAAGCAATATTGGCACTAATATTAGGGTTATGTTTGTAGGTGTAAAATACCTGGTAATGATTTTGCCAGTAATTGTCGGTTTGATTAGGGTAAATGTATCGGTTAAAAGTTCTGGCGCTGGAATTGAGTAAGTTTTGTGTTTCTTCCGACGAATAACCGGCATCTACCGCAAATCGTATCATTCCGACAGTATCGTTCATGAGGCGCACCTTGGGAACTCCTTCCCATGCCTGATAAGTTTTTTCTTTACCCCAAAAAATATTGGTTCGTAGAATGTGTTTATCGGTATAATATCCACCGCTAAAATAAAAACTTTTTAAATCGGCGTCAGCTCTATCAATAAATCCATCGCTTTTAATCTGAGATAGCCGAATTTCGAACGAAGTGTTGTTTGCTAATAATCCGGTGCCGGCTTTTAACGTGTGTTTACGAGTATTGAACGATCCTGCCACATTGGTTACTTCGGCATAGGCATCTTCAATCAGAGCATTGGTATTCAAGTTTATAGATGCACCGAAAGCAGCGGCTCCATTGGTAGAAGTTCCCACCCCACGCTGAACCTGAAAGGAATTAACGTTTTCGGTAAAGTCGGGCATATTGACCCACCACACTCCATGCGACTCGGCATCGTTCAACGGAATATCGTTCACCATTACATTTATACGGGTAAGATCCGTACCTCGAATCCGAAGAACCGAATACCCTATCCCGGTACCAGCATCAGAGGTGGCAACAAGCGAGGGTGTGATCTGTAGCAACATGGGGATTTCTTGGCCTGAATAATTACTCTGTATTTTTTCAGAAGAAACCGTTGTAAAACTAACTGGGGTATTTTCTTTAGCTCTCGTAGCAGAAATTATTACCTCTTGCCCCATAATAGGTTGTTCTTGCATCACAATTTCCAGGGGTTGTACCGAGGATAGGTCAATCAAAATTTTCTCTGTTTTGTAGCCCAGAAAACTTACCTGAAGTTGTACAACACCAGACAATGGTAATCCAAAAATCGAAAAATTTCCACTACTGTCGGTTACTGAACCTTTCTTAAGCTCCTTAATCCAAACATTAGCTCCGGATAGCGGTTGGCCAGATTCCATTTTTACGGTACCCTGCAAAACAGATTGAGCCATAAGCTCTACGGCAAATAGCGCCGTAAACAATACAAAAGCCATCTTTTTCATACTAAAAATTGCTTTAACGGTTAAACTTAAAGCAATGGGCGATGTGCTGATGAGATTCTTTACAATTCCCTTCGCCGGTATTACCCGGATCAGGTTCAAAGGGTATGATCTCAGCCTGAAAGTAAGGCACCCCCATTGACAATTTCAGGGCAAATATAATTCTTTTTTATTTACTAAAAAAAAACGATTTTTTTAAAAGACGATAAAGATTGCTAATTTAGTGCACACCTTAAAAATGTTGACAACCATGATTTACCGAAGTATTATTATTCTAGCTTTCTGCCTGTTAGCAACGGGGTGCAACCCACGGGAAAACACTATCCCAGCAATCCCATTTGAAGAATCTAACGGAACTCAAACTGCGACTTTTGAACAAACTATTGAATTTTGCCAATCAATAGCAAAGTTGAGCCCCTACATTGAATATAAAATCATCGGCTATAGCGCTCAAAACCGCCCAATACCCTTGCTAATAGTCGACCGTCATAAAGAATTCACCCCGCATGAGGTTCGCCTCTCAGGGAAAACCATTCTTTTGATTCAAGCCAATATACATCCAGGGGAACCCGATGGTAATGATGCCGGTATGTTGCTAATTAAAAAAATGATACAAACCAATTGCTTTCCCAACAATGTTACCATACTCTTTCTTCCCGTATTCAACCCCGATGGTTTGGCACGTTTTGGAGCATTCAACCGAATAAATCAGAATGGCCCGGAAAAAATGGGTTGGCGCACCACTGCTCAAAACTACAACCTCAACCGTGATTTTGTAAAGGCCGAGTCGCCAGAAATGCAAGCATGGCTTCCATTTTTTCACCAATGGCTTCCCGATATGACAATCGATTGCCATGTAACCGACGGCGCTGATTATCAATATGTAATAACTTACGTCTTAGAAACCTTCGCCGACAAAAATTCATCACTGAATCAATGGAAAAACAGCTATCTAGAGAAAATAACTCACCAAATGGATAATGCTGGATTCCCGATGTTTCCTTACGTTACCTTCCGACGCTGGCACGACCCTCGCAGCGGACTTTACAGCCGACCACCCCGACCGTTACTTTCCAACGGATATGTTGCTGTTCTTAATCGTATTGGACTTCTTCTCGAAGCTCACTCCCTGAAACCATTTAAGCAACGGGTTGAAGCAATCCTGGCTTGCCTGGAAATGACAATCAACCACCTGGAGAAACACGGAAAGGAACTTCATAATGCCATTATAGAAACCGACAATCTTTCGATGAAAGCCGATTCAATTGCGTTCAAGTTTTCACAATCCCCTACTCCCGATACGGTTATGTTCCGCGGCGTGGAATATTCCTCCGTTAAAAGCCCAATTACGGGGGGAGAGTGGTTTGTTTATCAACCCGAAAAACCCCAAACCTTTGCCATTCCGTTTTACCACCAAAACATCCCCGAGAGTTACGTTAAACTTCCCGAAGCCTATATCTTTGGCCCCGAATGGCAATTTATCAAAGACCGCCTCGACTGGCACAGAATACGTTATTTTCAACTCCAAAATCAAACAACACTCAATACCATTCGATGGAAATTAAACAATCCTGAGTGGCAGAACCAACCTTTTGAAGGTCGGTTCTGGCTGAAAAAGATAGATTTTAACACTGATACAACTACCGTTGTTTGGGAAAGAGGCTCCATTGTAGTCCCATTACGTCAACCCAAACTTCGATTAATCGCTTGGATGTTTGAACCATCATCGCCCGACTCTTTTCTTCAATCAGGATTTTTCAACATAATTTTCGAACGTAAGGAATATTTTGAAACTTACGTAATGGAACCTATGGCAAAAGCAATGCTTGATACTGTACCCAACCTTAACGAAAAATTCCGGCAGTGGAAATCTCAAAACCCTAATGCCGATCAGTATCAGCAATTAGAATGGTTTTACCGCCAAACTCCCTACTACGACAGCAAACACAATCTTTACCCAGTTGGTGCGCTCTTGCAGGAAGAACTTACCAATGTAATGAGATTAAATTGATTATTTAAGCAACATTAAATTTAACAGCCATGGAAAACTTCACAATCTATAATCCTGTCCAGCTTCATTTTGGGAAAGACTGCCTGTCTGAATTTGGGCCCATTGCCCGAACTTACGGCACTAAAGCCCTGGTAATGTATGGAGGAAGCTCTTCCACCAAATACGGGTATGTCTCAACTGTTAAAAGACTTTTAGAAAACGAACGGATAGCTATTTCCGAATACGGGAAAGTCGCTCCAAATCCCACTGTGGAACAGGTTAAAGAAGCCATGGCCATAGCTCAGCAAGAACGGATCGACTTTATTGTTGCCGTTGGCGGAGGAAGCGTCATTGATGCAGCCAAAATTGTATCGGTTTCCTTGCCTGAAAACCTAGATCCTTGGGCAGTGATGACCCGTAAGACCAACCCCACACAAAACATCCCTTTGTTAACGGTTTTAACCATTGCCGCCACGGGTAGCGAAATGAATAATGCCGCTGTTGTCCAAAACAATGAGGCGGGGAAAAAAATCGGACTGGTACACCCACTAATATATCCCCAGCACTCATTTCTGAATCCGGAATTTACCCTAACTGTTCCCCCCGACCAAACGGCCTACGGAATTGTGGATATGATTGCCCATGCCCTGGAAGCATGGTTTGGCACTCCTGCTCCCAATATCACCAATCTCTTTACCCTTACCATCATTAACGAAGCCATAAAAAATGGCATTGCCGTTATGACAGATCCACAAAATTATGAAGCCAGATTTAATCTGATGTTAACCGCCACATGTGCTCTTAACGGCATTACCGAAATTTGCCGCCAAAATGGAGACTGGGGAGTGCATAGCCTTGGACACGAATTAAGCCTGCAATTTGATATCCCCCATGGAGCAAGCCTAAGTATAGCTTATCCCGCATGGTTAAGCTACTTTGCAACTCACCAAGTTGACAAAATAGTTACCTTAGGGAAATTTCTTTTCAATGTAAACACCCCTGCAGAAACCATAAGGAAGTTGAAATCATTTTTTGAAACCATTGGAGCTCCAACCAGGTTGCCATGGAAAAATATTGGCCTCGAACATAAGGAACAATTAGTAGCAGGATTAAACCGTAACCGAGCCGGAGGTTATGTTTACCGCCTTACCAACGAAGACCGAAGAGCTATTGTTGAATTGATGTTTAATCCAACCATAGCCTAAAAATGCATTAAATTTGACTTGTTAAAGCGTTCGAAAAAAAAATATTTTTACCTTTGTGAACTCAAAGGGTCGTTAACTCAGTTGGTTCAGAGTGCTACCTTGACAGGGTAGAAGTCACTGGTTCGAATCCAGTACGACCCACTTTCGTAACTCTTAAAGAATGGGGCATTTTAGTTGATGCTATTGAATCTACCCCCTCAGTTTGCTTTTCCAATTACTCATAAAAACGATCGAAGAAGCCTGGGCAAAAACAAAAAATCTTAGAGAACACTATTCTTTACTCCGGCGAAAGAATTCTATTTTCATTAACCATTCGAAAGCCTGTAGTGCAATAAATTAAAAAAAACATCTATATCTATTGGTTCCATATTTGGCCCTGTTAATAGCAGTATTCTGCGTAATCTGCTACATACCTGCCTTCTAGACTGGTGGTTCTGGAAGTCGACTTTAACAAGTTTGTAGCGGTCTCAAAACCATCGTAACCTTTTTAAAAAAGTACCAACGGTTAAAAACATATTTGAAAAAGCTGAGAATACTTTTATGTAGTTGGTAGAGTTTTAGTTTGGATAGGATGAAACAAATTGAAGGATTATTTTGACTATATTTCAGTTTGACTTGTATCTAACAAAAGAGTTTCAAAACAAATACGATTCTTAAAACCTATTAACTAATTTTGCTTTTCCAAAAATGAGGAGTAAATATAATCATAAATGTGATAACCTCTAATCGACCAATTATCATCATTAAGGACAACAAAATTTTAGCTAAATCGGGAAGTAATGAAAAATTAGATGCGGGGCCAACCTGCCCGATTCCAGGGCCAATAACACCCATACATGCCAAAACAGAACCCAAGGAGGTTGTGAGATCAATTCCTAAAAGCGACATTACAAAAACACCTGCAACAAATATCAGAAAGTAAATACTGATAAACGTTAGCACCGATATCATTTGGGGATCTTTAATAGTACGGTTGTTAACCTTAATAAAAATTACGGCCTTTGGGTGTAAGATTAGTTGTAATTTTTTAAAAAAGTATTTAGTGATAAAGACATAGCGGATTACTTTTGGTCCGCCTGCGGTGCTCCCTACGCATCCCCCAATAAACATCAACACAAATAAAATCACCCAGCCTTTAGTGGGCCATAAGAGATAGTCCTCTGTTGAAAAACCTGTGGTAGAAATTATAGAGGCAACTTGAAAAAATGCTGCTCGAAATGCTTTTTCAATATCGTATCCCAAATTAAAAAATAAAACACAAGATATTATTGCTGTAGCCACAAAAATTATCCACAAAAATGCCTTCAATTCGGAGTTTTGTGCAATTGACTTAAAATTACCCTTAATTGCATAATAATGGAGAGTAAAATTAATCGCCGATAAAACCATGAAGATAGCAATAACATATTGTACGTTTGCCGAATAACTAGCAATACTGCTATTTTTGGGAGAAAAACCTCCGGTAGCTGTAGTAGCAAAGGCATGGCACATACTCTCATAAAAAGAAACCCCCATTGTCATTAATAAACCAATAAGAAGCACTGTCAACCCAGCATATATTAACCATAAGCGTTTAGCAACGTCAGCAAAATGCGGCTTAACTTTTTGATTCAAAAGAGTAGATGCTTCCAGGGAAAACAATTGGTATCCAGTGGTTTTAAACATTGGAAAAACAGCTATTACCAGCACTATAATCCCCATGCCTCCAATCCAGTTGGTCAACGATCTCCAATACAATAACGACAAAGGTAACGTTTCAATATTGGTAAGTATAGATGCTCCAGTGGAGGTAAACCCAGATATTGACTCAAACAATGAGTCTAAAAACGAAGGAATATAATTGCTTACGTAGAAGGGTAAAGCACCTAGTATGCCAATAAATATCCAAGAAACAGAAACTATAAAATATCGATCCTTGATAGAAATAACCGGTTTTTTATCCAAAGTAACCAATAAAACAATGATTGCTGAAAAAAAAATGGTCGCCGATATGGTGGCAAAAAGAGAAATCATGGCAACTTCATTAAAATGGATAGCCCACAAAATGGATGTAGCCATGAAAACTGCCAAGGCTAAGGCAATACGCGCCAAAGAATTAAAAATAAACTTGAAATGCATAGTTGTTGTCGTTGCCAACGATCTGCATAAACAGAGCTTATCACAACATTACTCCTTATTACTGATTTTTGCCCACTCGTCTTTTAAGGTTACAATTCGGTTAAATACTAACTTTCCGGGTTTGGAATCGTAACGGTCGGTAACAAAGTATCCCAAGCGCTGAAATTGAACCCTTGTCTCAGGGGCCAGGCCTATAAAATTAGGTTCCATTTTGGCATGAGTTATGATTTCCAAAGAATTTGGATTTAAGAACGCCTTGAAATCAACTCCATCATGACCATCCGGTGTAGGGTCGTTGAAAAGCCGGTCGTACAAGCGAACCTCAACATCAACAGCATGAGCTGCCGAAACCCAATGAATGGTAGCCTTTACTTTTCGGTGGCTAGCCTCAGAACCAGAACCACTTCGACTCTCGGGGTCATAGGTACAATGAATCTCAATAATATTTCCCTGAGAGTCTTTCACAACTTTTTCTGCTTTAATGATATAGGCAGATTTAAGCCGAACTTCATTACCGGGTGAGAGCCTGAAATATTTTTTAGGTGGATTTTCCATAAAATCGGCTCTTTCAATGTAGAGCTCACGGCTAAACGGTATTTCGCGCATCCCTGCATTGGGGTCCTCCGGATTGTTTTCGGTGGAGACCATTTCTACTTTTCCTTCTGGATAATTTGTAATAACAACCTTAATAGGGTCTAGAACGGCCATAACCCGAGGAGCTGTTTTATTCAAATCTTCCCGCACACAATATTCGAGCAACCCAAAATCTATAACATTATCCCGCTTGGCTACTCCAACCATCTCAGCAAATTTCCGGATTGATTCAGGCGTGTAGCCACGACGTCGCAGTCCACAAATGGTAGGCATCCGTGGATCGTCCCACCCACTTACGTACTTGTTTTGAACCAACTCCAACAGTTTTCGCTTGCTCATCACGGTATAGTTAAGATTGAGCCTTGCAAACTCAATCTGTTGCGGACGAATGCGACCCGGTTCATATACCTGATCCAAAAACCACTCGTATAAAGGTCTGTGAATGTCGAATTCCAGGGTACATATTGAGTGGGTAATCCCCTCGATATAATCAGACTGCCCATGCGCCCAATCGTACATGGGATAAATGCACCACTTGTTTCCGGTTCGGTGATGCTCGCTGTAAATAATTCGGTACATTATGGGATCGCGTAGCAGCATATTGGGAGAAGCCATATCAATCTTAGCCCTAAGGACACAACTGCCCGCGGGAAATTCTCCGTTTCGCATTCTCCTGAAAAGGTCGAGGTTTTCTTCCGGGGTGCGATTCCGATATGGCGACTCAATCCCAGGTTGTGTAACGGTTCCACGTTGACGGCTTATTTCTTCGGCCGACTGGCTGTCGACATAGGCCTTTCCTTCCATAATCATTTTTTCGGCCCACTGATAAAGCTGGTCGAAATAGTCGGAGGCATAAAGAGGCTCGCCGTGCCATTGAAATCCTAGCCAACGTATGTCTTCCTTGATAGAATTGACATACTCTAAATCTTCTTTTTCGGGGTTTGTGTCATCAAAACGTAGGTTGGTATATCCGCCATACTTTTTCCCAAGTCCAAAATTCAAGCAAATGGATTTGGCATGACCAATGTGCAAATATCCGTTAGGCTCTGGAGGAAATCGAGTTATAACTTTCCCTTGGTTTTTTCCATTACGCAGATCTTCTTCAATAATTTGCTCAATAAAGTTCAGACTCTTTTTTTCTTCCGAAGGAGTTGTTGTATTCATATTCACAAGAGATTTTTTCCGGTTCAATAAATATGCAAAAGTAGAAAAAAACTTTTATTCCTATTCTGGCGTTTCCAAAAATTAACCTAAAAGCTTACTATGAAGTTTTTATCGCTCAACCCAAGGTTTGAAAAATCACAGATGCCAAATATCTGCCCTTACACAAACTATTACGAAGCAGACCTACGAACAATAAAGTTTCTTAAAGTCGGTTTATTATGTTACCTTTGTGATAGAAATTGTACATAGTTATGGTTCGATTCTCTCTCCTGTTTGGTTTTATAAGTATTTTTTCACTATCCCTGGTTTTGGGGCAGAAAGGAAACTACCAACTGGTTGCTGAGTTTGCTCCTCCACACCTGGATAATACGCGTGCAGTAAATGACCGACGTTACCAACTAAACAGCCTGAAACTAAGCGATAGCGGAAAACTGCTTTTGGCAGAGTATGGCTTTAAAAGTTCGCTAGTGGCCATCTATAGCCTCGATTCGCTTAAAATTATCGGTGCTTATTGGATTGACGACGTAATTGAGTTGAGCCAAACCTACTTTTCTGTTGACGAAAGATTGCTTTACGTGCGTGCCGGCCGCTTTTCTTCGGAATATAAAGTTATCGACATTCATAACCGCTCTATGCGACAAGTACTGTGCGATAAAACTCCACGAGGGTGTATCCCGGCAGAACGCGGATTAAACATTACCAAGTTATATACCAACGATAGGGAATTCTTTGCAGCTCGAAACGAAGCCGACAAGCGAACGCTTCACATCTACAAACTCAAGCGGGAATAAAATCCGGAAAAAAGAACAGCCTTATTTCTTCAAACTGGCGATATATTTTTCAATGATCATGGGGTAATACCTGTGCTCCAGTCGGTGAATTTTGGCAGCTAAGGTTTCTGGGGTGTCTTCGGGCAAAACGGGGCACTTTTCCTGAAAAATAATTTCGCCCTTATCGTATTCATAATCAACCAGATGAATAGTAATACCCGATTCCTGTTCTCCACTCTCAATCACAGCTTTGTGAACATTGGCACCATACATCCCTTTACCACCGAATTTTGGCAAAAGTGCGGGGTGAAGATTCAGGATTCTATTTTTGTAACAGTGGATCATCCAGTCGGGAATCAATTTCAAATATCCGGCAAGTACTATGAAGTCGATGCCAAAATTAGATAAACTCTGATGTACAGGCCCATTAAACACCATGTCGATTTGATTGAAAATAAAAATCGGGGTTCCTAAACGCTTAGCGCGGTCGATAACTCCGGCTTTGGGGTTGTTGGTAAATATAGCTTTAACGCTGATTTTGGGATGAAACTTAAAATAGTTTATCAAAATTTCGGCATTGCTTCCCTCTCCGCTGGCAAATATTCCAATATTGACAGTTCCCATAGTTTAATTTTTTTCAGTGGCTATTGTTTCAGGAAAATAAACATTACGCAGAATGGCTTCGAACCATCGCATATAGCGCCGTTTATTCTCGCTGGGATAGTATACAAATCCTTCAATTGTTACTAAACGCCTACGAGGCTCATCATAACGTGTGTGACTAATAAATGGCCCGGCCATAAAATCTTCCGTAACGTGCCACAAACCCCGTATCTCAACAGTGTACTGACCATTGACCTGCAACACACTCGAAACGGGGGCAATTGGGTTTCTAGTAGTTGTCATAAACGACATGCGCTTGGGATATAATGGACCCATTATGTGCTTTCGCATTACAGAATCTCGTTTGGCCAAAAGACTTTCCGGCTTAAACTGTTCCTGTGTGGTGTAGTTGTAGTAATAGATCACCAGACCTAATGTCATTTGGTCTGTATCAAGACTTAGAAACACAAAATCGGTGGTATCTTTTCTAAAGGAGTAGCCGTTGGGGATTTTTAGTCCAACGTTGTGCTTTTTAAGCAATTGATTTTCTATTGTCTTATCATATCCTTTGATAATTCTCGACCATGCATACTCAATTTCGTTCTCCGAGAGGATTTTAATTATTTGATCGACATGGCGTTTGAATAATGAAACAAAAGTTTCGGTATCGGGAGCAGTAAACGTAATTAAAGCATTGCCTTTATTGCTCACAACTTTGGCACTTCCCTCAGTGTATTGTGGATTAATATCTATACGGATAATATTCCTGTAAGCTCGGAAAGTATTACTGAACGATGTCCAAGGAATAACATAGAGTTTAAATAACGGTTCGTGCTGAGGAAGTAACAGATAACTGTCGCGAAGATATTCGTCGATAACCTGACCGGCTGGTCCTTTCTGAAACTCTTCGTTCAACACCACAACAACTTCTCCTTCACCTCCCTGCCCTCCATGGAGATTGCTATTTCTTCCACAGGAAACCGCAACAAAAACTGATACTAATAAAAAAGCCAGTCTGAATAGATGGGGAACTTTCATGATTATTCGGTTTATATATCTGTTGATTTAGCTTTATTCTTTACGGTGATTTCGATTGGTTCTGACCAAATATAAACTTTTTTACAGTTTCTATGCCAAATTTCTCTATCCATTCTTTAATCAACGCCCGATAAAAGATCCCCAAAACTGTTGAAGAAAGCGCTACAACTATTACAGCCATCAACAAAGGATTTATGGAAAAAACTTTTTTAGTTACTTCGGCTACAACTGCAATTCCTATTGTAGCAAGGGGTAACCAGAGACATTTTTGTAAATTCCACGGAATGGAAACAATCCTCTTCTGAGCTCTGAAAATCAACAATAATTGTATCGAGTTGGCTGCATAAAACGACACAATTGCACCATAAATTTTTAGCTCAGGAATTAGCCAAAAGTTAAGCAGAAGACTTGTTGCTAAACTTACGATATTGATATACAGATAGATGTTTGTTTTCTTGTAGTAGATTATTGGCAGCGAAAACAAAGTATTCATTCCAATCAAAATATACTGGCTAAAAACCACCGCAATCAGGCTGGCCGACTTGGTAAGTGCTGTTTCAAAAAAGATCGAAATGTAGGCAATTACGGGTAATATCAGCGCTAAGACTGCTACCTGTGCTTGCAACATATAAATATTTGAAAGCCGGCGAAGATCATTCGCAGTTTTTTGAATGCCCTGGGTAAGGTAGAGAAAAAAATCAGGTTGAGCAGCACCATAGAGGCCTTGAAAAATATAATAAATCCCGAAAGCAAAGCGCTGAGCGGTATCGTAAATACCGAGCTCAACCGGGAATTTTTCCAAAAACAGCCTGTCGGAAAACATTACCCCCCATTTAACCAATTCATAAATAAAGAGAGGTATAGCAAATGAATACACAGGTTTCATTACGGTGCGAGAGTATTGAACTCCAGTTTGACGAAAAATATAAATAAGCAGAAAAACGGTCATGATTGCCCCACCAACAGCCGTTCCGTTGACATATCCGGAAAAACTCATGTCGAAATAAAAAACACCTATAAGCTGGCCTGCAGTGCGTAAAGCAGCTACTAAAAAATTAACCAGCACAAACAACATCACCTTGCGTTCATTCCGAAACAGAGTTATGACCGTGATATTAATTGAGCGGTTAATTCCTATTGCTATACTTCCAAAACCATAAGAGGAAAAGTTTTGCAATTCGGGTTGATTAAAAAAACTTGCAACCCAATCGCCCATTAGAACACCAAGTCCCAAAATCAAAATCCCACGGCTAAGTATTCCTATCAGAATGCTTGAAAACAAGCCATTAAAAAGAGCCCTATCTTCAATAAAATCGTAATAAAACCGAGAAATGGCTCCCGACATGGAAAAAAGAATAATTGTACCAACAAAAGTTGAAATCGACTCTGAGATGGCAATTCTGGAGAATTCATCGGCTCCCAACAAGTTTTGACCTTCGATAAGAGGAAGAATGAAAATCTGTATAATTACCGGAAAAGCAGCGGCAATTGTATAAATAGCCGATAATTTTAGATAACTTTTGAGATTGAAAGACATTGGGGGTAAAATTCGCATTGCAAGATACTAACATTAAACGAGATTTCCGCCATACTATTTCCTGAGAATGCAATCTGAAAGCCGCACAGCTGTTTCCATATCATCCAATGCAACCTTTTTAAACTCAACCCATTTTAATTAAAAATGTAGGATTTACGAAATATTTTTGTTATCTTTGCCATGTTTAGAAATGTAATGCTTATGGTAAAACGCCGTGTTAATGAGCAATCTAAGAAGTCGGATAAAAACATGCCGGCCAAGGAGTACATCTTAATTCTTCACAACGACGACGTAAACACCTTTGAGCATGTTATCGACACCCTAATCCGTGTTTGCAGGCACAACGAACTACAGGCTGAGCAATGCGCCCTGTTGGCCCATCTGAAAGGGAAGTGCGATATCATGTCAGGATCGTTTGAAGAAATGGAGAATACCCAACAAAGCCTCAAGCTGGAAGGCTTGACTGTTACTATGGAAGAATTATGACATCGTTGCTGTCGGTTGTTATTCTTATCCTTATCGGATTGATTTTATTATTGTTGGAAGTTTTGGTAATTCCTGGAACATCAATTGCCGGAATTTTTGGTTTTGCAGCACTTGGAACTGCCGTTTGGATAGTTTTTGCAACCTATGGAACAACCTATGGAGTGGTTGCGTTAGTTTCACTTTTATTGTTAACCATACTTACGTTTATTCTGGCTTTTAGAAGTAAAACGTGGAACAAACTGGCACTTAACGATGCCGTTGATTCAAAAATTGACAATTTTGAATCCGAAAAACCTTTTATTGGAGCCATTGGGCAATGTGTAAGCCGACTAAACCCAATAGGTACGGTAGAAATCAACGGACGTGAATATGAGGCCTATTCTGCCGATGGATACATTGAGGAAAATAACACGGTTGTTGTAATAGCAACCGAAGACAATAAAATTATTGTTAAACGTCAAAACTAATTTAGCTATGGACATGACTCTGATTCTGGTATTTACAGCCGTTATTATCGTAGGCTTGTGGATAATTTTTTATTTTGTACCCGTGGGATTGTGGTTTACTGCTCTGGTATCCGGAGTTCGTATTCCACTGATTCAGTTGATATTAATGCGTTGGAGAAAAGTACCCCCGGCATCCATAGTACGAGCAATGATTGAGGCCACCAAAGCCGGAATTCCGGTAAACCGCAACGAACTGGAAGCCCACTATCTGGCCGGCGGACACATTGAGAGGGTTGTCCATGCTCTGGTTTCAGCTAATAAAGCTAATATTGATCTGAATTTCAAAACTGCCTCTGCAATCGACCTAGCCGGACGCGACGTTTTTGAAGCTGTTCAGATGTCGGTTAACCCCAAAGTTATAAACACTCCCCCAGTTGCTGCCGTTGCCAAAGATGGAATTCAGCTTATCTGTAAAGCCAGAGTAACCGTTCGTGCTAACATTAAGCGGTTAGTTGGAGGTGCGGGAGAAGAAACCGTTCTTGCCCGAGTAGGCGAAGGCATTGTTAGCTCCATAGGTTCCGCGGAATCGCATAAGAGTGTGCTGGAAAATCCCGATTTTATTTCACGTAAAGTACTGGAAAAAGGACTCGATGCCGGAACTGCATTTGAAATTCTTTCCATCGATATAGCCGATATTGATGTTGGGAAAAACATCGGTGCCGTATTATCAATGGATCAGGCCGAGGCCGATAAAAACATTGCACAGGCACGAGCCGAAGAACGTCGAGCCATGGCTGTAGCCTTAGAACAAGAGAACCGTGCATTAGCTCAAGAAATGCGAGCTAGAGTTATTGAAGCAGAAGCCGAAATTCCTAAAGCCATAGCCGAAGCATTCCGTAAAGGCAATTTAGGTGTGATGGATTACTATCGTTTAAAAAACATCGACGCAGATACCCGTATGCGTGAAAGCTTATCCAACGATACTCACACTCTTGATAAAGATTAACGAACTAAACCCATAAAATAGGTCGGCCCTCGCAAGAGCCGGCCTATTTATTTTTACATAAAGAACCGTAGGTTTCATGACAAACAAAGTTTTAGAAAAGATTGAAATAACAGACATCGGTGCCGAAGGAAAGGCTATTGCCCGGGTGGATAATCTGGTGGTTTTTGTTCCGTATGTAGCTCCTGGTGATGTGGTGGATATTCAACTTCGCAAAAAAAAGAAAAACTTTGCCGAAGGAATTGCTGTACGATTCCACAAATACAGCTCACATAGAAAACAACCATTTTGTAAACATTTTGGCATTTGTGGGGGCTGCCGCTGGCAACATTTAGACTACAGCCAACAACTCCATTTTAAACAAAAACAAGTACTCGATGCCCTCGAACGAATTGGAAAATTAGAATTTCCACCTCCGCAGCCAATCCTTGGGTCCAAGCATCAAAAACATTACCGTAACAAACTGGAATTTACCTTTTCTGATAGTCGATGGATTTTACCGGACGAGCCGATAATCGAAAACCGCACCGATCTCAACGCCTTAGGGTTTCACATTCCTGGCCGTTTCGACAAAGTACTCGATATTGAAGAATGCCACCTCCAACCAACACTTTCCAACGAAATACGTTTGCAGGTAAAAAAATTCTGTATTGAAAACGGAATCAGTTTCCAAAACATTCGCACCCATGAAGGACAGATGCGAAATCTTATCCTACGAAACAGCAAAACCGGAGAATGGATGGTAATTGTGGTTTTTAGTAAAGAGGCTCCAAAAGAAATACGTCAGAAAGTTCTTGATTTTATCCACCAACAATTTCCTCAGGTATCAAGTTTATGGAGTGTGGTAAATCCAAAACTAAACGACTCGATAAGCGACTTAAAACCACAATTGTATTTTGGCAAAGAGTTCCTGACAGAAAAAATGATGCATCTTGAATACCACATTAGTCCAAAAGCCTTTTACCAAACAAACTCCCAACAGGCAGAAAATCTTTACCACACGGTGTGTGAATTTTCACAACTAACCGGCCGAGAGTTGGTATATGATTTGTACACAGGCACAGGCACAATTGCTAATCTATTGGCAATGAACTCGAAATGGGTTTACGGAATAGAATATGTAAAAGAAGCGATTGTTGATGCAAAAAAGAATTCAATGATCAACAACATACAGAACACAACGTTTTTTTCGGGAGACATGAAAGATATCTTTACCGATAATTTTATTGAAAAACACGGTAAACCCGACCTGATTGTCACCGACCCCCCTCGGGCAGGAATGCATCCAGATGTAATAAAGAGTATACTAAATGCTAATCCTGCCAAAATAGTTTATGTTAGCTGCAATCCAGCCACACAAGCACGCGATGTTGCCATGATGAGTCATCAATACAAGATAACTAAAGTTCAAACAGTTGATATGTTTCCACATACTCACCATGTTGAGAATGTGTTATTGCTTGAAACAATAAACTAAAAACGTGTAGCAATGATTGATACAGCAACAGTAATCGACCACCTGATTAGAACCAACGAGGCATTTACTCAGTTAACTGCCCCGGAGATCGAATTGGTGAAAGATAATCATCAAAATGTTTTTTACAAAAAAGGACAAATTATTTTCAGCGAAAACCAACATCCAGAAGGGCTACTCTGCCTAATAGAAGGCAAAGTAAAAATCTTCCAGGAAGGCGCAGGAGGAAGAGAACAAATTTTACGATTAGCCAGGCCTAAAGGGTTCATAGGATATCGGGCTTTATTTGCTGAAGAGAGTTATGCAGCATCGGCCCGTGCCATTGAAGACTCGTTGGTTTGCGAAATATCAAAATCAGTAATTTTCAAACTCCTGGAAAAAAACAACCGTTTTGCCCGTAAAATGATTTTTTTGATGGCCAAAGAACTAGGTGTAGCTAACCAACGAACCATGGTTTTAACACAAAAACATATTCGAGGACGTCTGGCCGAATCGCTGTTATTCCTCAAGGAAACTTATGGTGTGGAAGACGATGGAAGAACTATACGCGCCTACCTCTCAAGACAAGACATTGCAGGGCTTTCAAACATGACAACCTCAAATGCCATACGAACCCTTTCAGCCTTTGTTGATGAAGGGATTATTGAAGTGCATGGCCGAAGAATTGGCATCAAGGATATTAATAAACTTATTCGCATCAGCGAAATGGGTTAATCCCCTTCCATTCCAAACAAAACAAAAAACACTCAACCTACAGAAAGTTGAGTGTTTTTTGTTTTATCACAACCATTAATTGTGGGTTGGGGTGGTAATATCCAGTGTTTGAAGGAATTTTATGGTGTTGATCCTATCAGCATAATCGTCGATTTGGGGAAATTGAGCCATGCCGAATGGAATCCATTGTGGATTAATCTCTTTTTTGCCTACAACACATTGTATCATTGGATCAAGGGCTTTGATGGAGTTATTAACAACATCAAGACTGTCGTACTTTTCAAAATGCACCACTGCCATTGGGGAATTAATTCGTGTATCGCGCGTAAATAAAACCGGCCCCGCCTCAATATACTCCTGCCCTCTGGTAATTAAAACCGCTCGTTGAAAACGAAGGTTATCGGCCCAGTCTTTATGTTCTGCCATCCAATCGTAGCGCCGAAGAGCCGATTTAAGTTGTTGCAGAATAGCCTCATTGGGAATGTAAACCTTGGCAATGGAGCGGCATCCCATACCAAAATACAGGCAAATGTCGTTAGCTAGTTCAATAATTTCCTCTTTCGATTCATTGCCTGTTAAAATAGCAATACTGCTTCGCGATCCGCGAATCAAATTGGGGAGACTTTCGTAACGATAGCTAAAATAACGAACCGTATTGTTTGTGCCACTAGCAATAAATGCGTCGATATCTGCCGGAATATCTTCAACAAAATGAATGAACTTGGCTAATTCCTTATATTTTCTCGTAAGGTACGACGACAAAACAGGCAACAAAATAGCATCCTTGGATGAAAGTTTTACAAAAGCAATATTTCCCGTTATTAATACCGAAAGAAAATCGTGAAACCCGACCAAAGGAATATTTCCGGCCATTACAAGCCCCACACGCTTGGGTTTTAAGTTATTGTCAATGTTATTTTCATCACACCATGACTCTAACGTTTCTTCATTGAGCCACTTCTGAATTCCATGCAGGGCCGAGCATACGAAAGGACTTACAAACCAGGCGTTTTGCCTTTGGCTATCACGGATAGCCGTACTCAATTCAGGGAACTGAACTATACGCTCCTCTTCGGAAGCGTCAAAAAAGCGTTGCAATACCTCTCCAAGGTAATGAAATGCTCCGATGGTTTTCTTCTTGTTTAACATGGCCCGGAAATTTATGTATGGTTTCAAAAATATGTTAATCGAAATCGTTTGTATAAAGATAATTAACGGTTTTTGAATTGAAATAGGTAAAATTACCTAATTTTGATATATTTGCTCATTTTAGGTGACAAACAAAATGGCTCCAAAATTGTAAGAATCAGATTATCCTAATTTGCGCTTTATGACACGAAGAACAGTGTGGGTTTTATTATCGTTGATTCCTTTGACCTTTGCAGGCAAGGATAGTAATAATAAGGAATTGAAAATCAATAGCAACCGAAGAACAATATATGCCGTACCCATTACCGAAAAAGTTACTATCGACGGATATGGCACCGAGGAATTTTGGGAGAAAGCCCCTGTTGCTACTGACTTTTTACAATATCAACCCTACAACGGAGCTCCAGCTACAAAAAAAACAGAAGTTCGGTTAGCTTACGACAACAAAGCACTGTACGTTTTCGCACACCTGTTCGACAATCCGGATAGCATTTCGTACCGTTTAAGCAAACGAGATGAAGTAAACCAGGCCGATTTTTTTGGAGTGATCCTCGACCCATTTGACGACGGGTTGGGTGGTTATGGATTTTTTGTTACCGTAGCCGGAGTTCAACTCGATAGCAAAATCAATGGAAACGAAGATTTTGAGTGGAACGCTGTCTGGAATAGCGAAGTGAGAACTAGCCATGACGGTTGGTTTGTAGAAATGGCCATTCCCTACTCCGCCATTCGTTTTCCCAAAAAAGAGATACAAACGTGGGGTGTCAACTTTACCCGTACTATTCAACGAACACGAGAAAAACATTGGTGGAATTTTGTAGATATAAATGTGCCGGGTATAAATAAACAGTTAGGTCAACTACTCGGCATAGCCAATGTTGAACCTCCGCTTCGCTTATCATTCACGCCGTATGTAAGTAGCTATGTCGAAAAATACGGAGCAGAAACAGGTTATTCGGTTAAAGGAGGAGTTGACTTAAAATACGGAATAAATGAAAGTTTCACGCTCGATATGATGTTGATACCCGATTTCGGACAAGTTACCGGTGACAGGGAAGTATTAAACCTAGGACCTTATGAAACCTACTACAGTGAAAACCGCGATTTTTTTAAAGAGGGAGTAGAACTATTCAATCGCGCTGATTTATTCCATTCGCGCCGAATTGGAGGGAGGCCGGCAAACTATTTCCGTGTTCCGCTCGATTCTAATGAAGTTATAGTCGAAAACCCGGCAACCACTCAATTAATAAACGCTACCAAGCTCACAGGAAAAACCAATAGGGGGTTTTCCCTCGGATTGCTTAATGCAGTTAGTGCCCCATCCTACGCTCGTATAAAAGACACCATAACCGGCAATGAACGAAAATGGGAAACACAAACTACAACAAACCAAAATGTAACTGTTTTCGAACAATCATTGCCTTACAACAGCTACATCAGTGTGATTAACACCAATCTCACCCGTACCGACGGATATTATGCAAACGCATCGGGAATAGAAATGTTTCTGGAACGCGGACGCGATCATGGTTTTTCAGGCCACGCTGCCTACACCTATCGCGAAATACCTGAAAATCCATGGGGATATCTTTATCGCCTAAACTGGTCAAAAATCCGCGGGAAGTTTCGATATGGACTTACTCATAGAACCGAAAGCAAATACTACAATCCTAATGATATGGGGTTCTCTTACATCGGGAACAAAAACATTGAACAACTTACTTTAGGATACTATCACAACATCCCATCACGTCACATTTTAAACTGGCGAACCACCGGAAGTTATACCTATAATACCCTTGCTGATTACTCCAAATTCAAATCCATGTACATAAATTTGAATGGAGGAGTAACCTTCCGCAACCATTTATCCATGGGAGGAGGATTGGGAGTTAGACCAATACCAGGATACGATTACGACGAACCTCGGAAACCAGGTTATCGATATAAAACACCGGCAACAGCCAGCGCTAGTATCTGGATTTCATCGGATTATCGAAAGCCATTTGCCTTAGACATTAACGCTTTTATCTGGAGTTCGATATACGATGTGCCCATGGGGTTTAGCTGGACACTATCACCACGAATGAATATCAGCGACAACATCCTGTTTATTTATAGACTTACTTCTTCGAATGATATTGACAACTTTGGATTGGCACGATTTTCTGCCAACCACGATTCCATATTTTTTGGGCAAAGAGACTTCAAACGACTTCTTAACAGTCTAGAAATCAACTACATTATCAACCGTAAAAGTTCCATTTCTCTACTCATTGACCACAACTGGTCACGGGTTAACTATAAAAACTATTTCCTACTGTCCCCCGAAGGTGCACTCTTGCAATTGCCCGAAAACTACTTAACCGTTCCCAACATTAACCGTAATTTTTTCAACCTTGATTTAGTTTACGAATGGCACTTTGCCTCAGGAAGTGTGGTCTCGGTGGTTTGGAAAAACAACCTTTCGTCATTCAATGAAAATACCGACCAAACCTACATTAACAACGTAAAACAGATGCTGGAGCAGGATGCACAAAATTCATTCAGCATTCGGGTAATTTACTATCTCGACTACCTTACATTACGGAATAAAGCCTAGCCCTACAGCAAATTAATTTCTAAGACGCCGAATTTTTCAGGCTAAAAATGTTGTATTTTTGTAGATATCACAAACAACCACAACTGGCATGTGGAGAAGCTATAAAAATACTATCCTGATTTTGAAGGTTTTATCGGTTTGGCTGATTTCACCCAAATTAACTGCTCAATCTACCGCCGATTGGATTGTTGATGGTCAGCAATATTTTGCCATAAAAGTTCTACAGTCTGGAATAATACGCATACCTGTGGACACATTGGTTCGGGCAGGGATTCCAATCGGGTCATTTTCAGCACGAAACATTCAAGTATTCTATCGTGGAAAAGAAATTCCTACATATTTTCGAGGCGAAGAAAATGAAAATCCCGAATACCTTCAATTTCTAGGAAGTAAAAACGACGGTTGGTTCGACACAGGACTTTACGCAAACCCGTTAAAACAAGCCAACCCATTCTATAGTATGTTTAACGATACGGCCACCTATTTTCTGACCTGGAACAACAATACCAACAACCTCCGATACCAATTACCCACGATTGAAGGTAGCAGCATTTTACAAACCGAAGGGCGAAGGAAAAGTATATATTTCTCTCCCGACCGATTTTATTACGACGAAATCGGGCCATTTTTCAACGCAACCGAAGGGTGGTTTTCGTTACCTGAAATAACTCTAGGAAATACTACCACTCGAACAATTCCCCTGGATGGAAAAGCCCCAAATGGGACAATCTATGTTGATATCACCGTTTGCGGAGTGAACAACGAACCTGCACCCATGGGAAACAACCATCATTTGAGGGTTTCTCTCGGTGCCACCCAATTGCTTGATACCATTTTCAGAGGAAGGGAAATCATCAAAAAAAGATTTGCTATTGATGCTTCTATGGTAAGCAATTTCATAACACTGTCTTTCAGCAGTGTAAACGATTTAGGAGTATCCAGCGATCGCATGGCAATTGCTTCAATAACTGCTGATTATCCAGCAACCTTTCAGATTTCACCTGCAAATTATTACCAATTTACACTGGAACCATCGAACCAGAACCGCAGAATTCTTTTCCAAGGGTTAAGCTCACAAACACCTCCCATAGTTTACGCTCCGTTGCCACGATGGAGATTCACTCCGGTATATACTGCACAAGGATGGCAAATTACTATTCCACCGACCGAAAACATTGTAGAACTTCATGTATCAACTGCTCCAACCATTATTTCCAAGACAGATATCAAAAGAGCTTCGATGCTAATGGATCGTTACCCCTCCGATTTCATAATGATCACACATCCAAGTTTAATGGGAGTTTGCCAACCTTATGCTCAATATCGAAATGCTTTACTGGTTAACATTGAAACCCTATACAATCGATACGCCTATGGCATTTGGCACCATCCCCTAGCAATTCGTTACTTTCTGCAAGACTATATCCGAGGCGGTTACGGTACACCCACCTATCTATTTCTGGTTGGAAAGGGAATAAACCAAGCCTCTCTCAGAACTACCCCAACCCTGGCGACTCAAAATCTAGTCCCAGTAGCTGGAATGCCTCCAAGCGATATGATGCTCACCACACGAATTGTTAACTATACCGATATACCCGAAATAGTAGTAGGACGGCTTGGGGCCATCAATCCTTCCGACGTAACCTACTATTTATCCAAGGTAATAGAAAACGAACAACGCCAGCCATCTCTTGGCTCAAAAAACATATTACTTTTTGGCGGAGGGAACAACGCTACCGAACAGACAACGTTTGCCAACTATTTGCGCAACTATCAGAATATTCTCACCGATACCCTCTTGGGTGGATTTGCCACTCTGTTTTTGAAAAACAGCTCTGCCCCAATGGTAACCTCACAATCCGATAGTGTCCGATCAATCTTGGAGCAAGGCCCCTTGGCCCTTACCTTTTTTGGACATGGCTGGTCAGGCGGCTTTGACCAAAACATTGACGAACCTGTTAACTTCAACAACCAGGGAAAAAATCCCTTAATTATTGCAAACTCGTGTTATTCAGGAAATATCTTTAATGCCGGGCAAACTACCATAAGCGAAAAATGGGTGCTAATTCCACAAAAAGGAGCTTTGGCTTTCTTGGCAAGCACCAATTTGGGATACCCTAGTTTTCTTGACCGTTACACCCGTGAGTTTTACCGAAACCTAACCCAACATTACTATGGACAAAGTTACGGCAAGGCCATCCTGGAAGCAGTAAAAACATTAATGCAAACCATTCCCTCAAATTACACTACAAGCACCTGCCTGGAGTTCCTTTTACACGGCGACCCGGCGGCAAAACCGGTAGTTGGATTAAAACCCGATCCCGCCCTACTTCAAAACAGCCTTTCTATTCAACCCGGTACAATTTCAACTGCCATCGATTCGTTTGCCGTGAGGGTTATTGTTTCTAATCCTGGAATGGCTCAAAACCAACCCCTAACAATTTATGCCGAACATAAAATGCCTACCGGAAAAACACAGGAAAAAAGCACTATTATACCCCGTGTCTACTACAAAGACACGATTTTTATATACTTCCCAATTGACCGGCTTAATGCACCCGGAATCAACCGCATTACGGTAACTCTCGATTATTTACACCAAATCGACGAACTCAACGAAAATAACAATACTCAAACAATAACGTTCCCTATTCAATCGACAGAAATTTATCCGGTATTCCCACTTCCTTTCTCACTAAGATATAACTTCCCCTCAAAACTTAAAGCATCTACAGGGAATCCGTTTCAACCAGAAGAAATCTACATTTTTCAGCTCGATACCACGCCATCATTCACATCACCGGCAACACAAACCGGGTATGTCAGATCGATGGGTGGAGTAATCGAATGGCAACCATCTAATGGTAATTTAGGAAACAAAAATTACTACTGGAGAGTAGCCATAAACAAAACAACTCCGGAACAAATCGAGTGGCAATCGTCAACTTTTTCGGTAAAAAACGCGCAAGGCGGTTGGATTCAAGAAGGTAAGCACCATTTCGAATCTAATAGTTATCAATTTATTGAAATCGACTATCTTGGTCGGTGGAGCTTTAGTATTTCACCCAAAATGATTCAATGCATAAACTATGGCTCGTATGTAGGCCTGGCCTCCAACTCCATCCGCTTTTCAATTGATAATCTCAGCGATTACGGAGCGTGCGGAGGTATGGCCTCCATAGTTTTGGTGGTTGTCGATTCACTAACACTCCAACCATGGATGTCCGACAGGGCAAATTATGGTCAGGCCGATTATCCAGTATGTCCTCCCCGAACTCGCCCCAACTACTATTTTACCTTTCCGGCAAACGAAACCGGACGGCAAAATCTTAGAAACTTTTTACAAAACAACATCCCCGACGGCTTTTACATACTGGCCTATTCGGTAGGGAACGCCCAATTTGAAACCTGGACCAACAACGATTACGCAGCATTCGAAAATCTTGGGGCAAGCCAAATCAGAACCATCCCAAACAATTATCCCTACATTTTTTTTACCCGAAAGGGATTCCCTACCCAAACAGTAGAAGTTGTGGGACAACACGCGAACGATGTTATAAGTTTCCAGCGAGAACTTCTATCCAACTTCACTTTTGGCCGAATGACCAGTACATGGATAGGTCCTGCCAAAAGTTGGAGCAAACTAACATGGCGACCCAACCCTGACCAAATAACCAATACCGACAGTTTGTGGTTGAATCTCTACGGAAAAAACAAATCAGGAGTCGACACCCTACTTGGGCGATGGAATTATCCCGACACCGTGATAGATCTGGCATGGGCAAACCCACTTAAACACACCCATCTACAAACCGAATATTACACCTACGATGCCATTCAGAAAACACCCGTTGAGCTAAAATCCTGGAGCATAGAATTTGAGCCCTATGCCGAATTAGCCATAAATCCGGCCGCCGAATTTCGTTTCCACGCTTACGAAATTAACGAAGGCGATACCCTCAAACTCTCTCTGGCATTCAGCAATGTATCCGATCTAAAATCAGACTCTTATGAAATAAGATATTCTGTTCAAAACACTCTTGGCAACACAATAGCTGAAATAACAACCCAGCTCGACACTCTTCCAGCGCAAACGTCAAAAACACAGGATATTCACTTTTCAACACGCAACCTGAGTGGCAATTATAAAATCCTGGTAAAGGCAAATTATCCCGAATTAAAAGGGCAAACCATTCCTGAAAATTTATACTTCAATAATCTTGGGGTTCTCCCGTTCAAAGTAAAAACCGACAACACCCAACCTCTTTTAACCGTTCTTTTCGATGGCCGGCACATCATGAACAAAGAAATTGTAAGCAGCCACCCAACTATCCTTATTCAACTCCAGGACAATAATCTCTACCTCCCACTCAACGACACCTCGGCTATGGAAATATGGTTAACCTATCCCGGCAGTCAAAATTCGCAACGAATCTGGCTAACCAACGAAATTCAAGCCAATACCATGATTTGGTATCCGGCAACACTTGGCCAAAACACATGCAAAGTAATCTGGCAACCAACATTCACCACCGATGGCATATACGAACTCACCGTCAAAGGTCGCGACATAACCGGTAACACAGCCGGGACCACACCCTACACCATTCAATTTGAAGTTATAAACAAAACCACAATTACTCGCTTGCTGAACTACCCCAACCCATTCTCAACTTCGACACGCTTTGCGTTTACTCTCACAGGCTCCAAAGTTCCCGACGATCTCCGTATTCAAATCTATACCGTAACCGGTAAATGCGTTCGTGAAATAACATTAGAGGAGCTTGGCCCCATACGAATTGGAAACAATCTAACCCAATTTGCCTGGGACGGCACCGACCAGTTTGGAGACAGGTTAGCCAACGGTGTATACTTCTATCGCGTGGTAACAAAAATCGATGGTCAAACAATAGAGCACCGCTCATCGTCTATCGATAAGTTTTTCTCAAAAGAGTTCGGGAAAATGTATCTAATGAAATAGTTGCAAAAAATCTACCGATTGAATCGGCCAATGCTATTCCGGTTGAAATTTACTAGGATTTACTAACTTTGCCGGAATATACGTGTAAAAAATCACACCAAATATATATATGGAACCCATTTGCCTGGAAAAAATATTTGCCGAAAAAAATCCAAAACTGGCCCACAGAATACCCCGTTTTGTTTACCGAATCATCAAAAAGATAGTACATCTTGATAAAATTAACGACTACCTGATAAAAAACGGCGACAATCATGGAATCGACAGCGTTAAAAAACTTCTCGAAACCCTGAACGTTACGTACGAAGTTCATGGAATTGAAAAAATACCCCCCGACCGCCGCTATCAGTTTGCCAGCAATCACCCGTTGGGAGCCTTCGACGGAGTAACCCTGCTCGATGCAATAAACACCCACGTTGGCGAACCACGTTTTCTGGTAAACGATGTATTACTCAAACTGAAAATATTCGATCCTTTGTTTGTACCCATCAACTCCTACGGAACCCCATCCAAAGAGATAGCTCGATTGATTGACGAAGCCTACGCATCCGATAAACAAATCATCATATTCCCTTCAGGCATGGCCTCAAGAAAAATTAAAGGAAAAGTTACCGATCTGGAGTGGAAGAAAAGCTTTGTGCAGAAATCCATTGAACATCACCGCGATATAGTTCCCGTTTTTTTTCAAGGCAGAAATTCAAACCGGTTTTATAGAATATCCAATTGGCGAAAACACTTAGGAATAAAAACCAACATTGAAATGTTTCTGCTCCCCGACGAAATGTTTCGGCAATTTGGCTCCCATTTCAAAATCTTCTTCGGAGAACCAATTCCTTGGCAAGAATTAAAGGAAACCAAAAGCATAAAAGAATGGACCGAAGAAATTCGAAAACGAGTTTATGCTATGGAACCGTAAAAACAAGACTTCGCATCAAAATACACCCCTATGCAATAAAACCATTATCCAACACGTTTAGCTGAGCACCAATGAAATTGCAATTTTGAACCAAACGTTTTTTATTTTTGTGGAACACAACCCGAATTACATGGAAAAACTTATTGACCCAATACCCGTTAACATTCTTGAAAAAGAACTTACACCCGATAAATTTATACGCCCTACAAATTTCGGCAACAACGAAATATACATTTTTAACCATCATAACGCACCCTACTTAACCCTAGAAGTGGGACGACTAAGGGAGCTCACGTTCCGTGCAGCCGGCGGGGGAACCGGGAAAAGCTGCGATCTCGACCAGTTCGATTTGCAGGATATACCTTACAATCAACTAATAGTCTGGTCGCCCGAGGAAAAAATGATCATCGGCGGGTATCGCTATCTGATCGGACGAAAAGCAACACTCGATGCCCTTGGTAACATCCGAATGGCAACCTACAAACTATTTAACTTCTCCGACAAATTCATTAAAGAATTTCTCCCCTTTACCATAGAACTGGGCAGGTCGTTTGTTCATCCCGAGTTTCAATCCATACAAAGCTCACGCAAAAGTATTTTCGCCCTCGATAACCTGTGGGACGGATTAGGAGCCATTGTGGTAGAAAATCCCGAAATGAAATATTTTTTCGGGAAAGTAACCATGTATCCGAAATACAACCGAGAAGCCCGAAACATGCTTCTTTATTTTTTGCAAAAACATTTTCCCGACCCCGATAACTTGCTTACACTTATCGACCCGCTGGAATTAAACATAGATTATGAGAGTTACGACAAACTATTCACCGGAAAAGAATACAACGAAAACAAAAAAGTCCTAAACAACGAAATGCGCAAGTTGGGCACAATAATACCTCCGCTAATAAATGCCTACATGAATCTGTCACCAACCATGCGCACTTTCGGCACATCACTCAACCGAGAATTTGGCAATGTTGAGGAAACAGCCATTTTAATAACCATTCGAGATATTTATCCCTCCAAAATAGATAGGCACGTAAACTCCTATCTAAAGTATAAGAATTCGTTAAAGAAGGCCTAAATCTGGCCTAGGGTTCCGGGAATCTTTCACTATCAAGGCTTTTGCCCAGTGCTTTTTTTTTTCTATCTTTGAAGCAAAATCGAACCAATGATAGAAAGCTCAAATCACCGTCCGTTGATTTTTGTTTCGAACGACGACGGTTTTTATGCCGGAGGTATTCGTGCTTTGATTGAAGTGGTTGAAAAGTATGGCGATGTAATAGCCGTAGCCCCTGAAAGTGCTGAATCCGGGATGTCGCACGCCATCACCATCAAACGACCGCTTCGGCTAAAACACGTCTATTCAAAACCAGGCGTAACCATGTACAAATGCAACGGAACCCCGGTTGACTGTGTAAAACTTGGGCTTAACCAGGTAGTACCACGAAAACCCGACATTATGGTTAGCGGAATCAATCACGGCAGCAATGCATCCATTAGTGTAATTTACAGCGGAACCATGGGAGCCGCTATCGAAGCCTGCCTCAACGGAATTCCATCCATAGGATTTTCGCTGCTCGACCACTCGTCGGAAGCCAACTTCGAGCCATCGAAACATTACGTTGAAAAGATTTTTGTACAGATTCTTGAAAAACGACTACCCGAATATATCTGCCTGAACGTAAACATCCCCAATGTCCCCCTGGAACAAATTCGTGGAATACGTGTTTGTCGGCAAACCCACGGTGTATGGAAAGAGGAGTTCGAAAAACGAATTGATCCCCATGGAGGAGAGTATTACTGGTTAACCGGCAATTTTAAAAATTTTGAAATCGGGAACCCCGAAACCGATGAATGGGCATTGGAAAACAACTATGTAGCAGTTGTGCCAATTCATGCAGATTTTACATCTTATCAGGCTTTAAAAGGATTACAATATCTTCAGACCGACCATGCAACCCAAAAAATTTAATCAATTTTACCATGGTTTTCTGGGAGGATTTATTATTTCTGCCTTATCATTAATCCTCTTTTTATCATCGCATTGGGATAAATTTCATAATTTTCAGAACCTGAAGTTTTACCTTAACCAAGGGCGAATGTTTACATCGTTGCTAGCCCTAAGTGCATTCCCAACCCTACTGCTGTTTTTTTATCTTACGCGTACCGATAGATACCGTGCTGCCTACGGATTAATAGGACTAATGATGGTTTACGGACTGATTATTTTAATTCTACGATCGGGAGAATTATTGTAACCCTGGATTTATTGAGCAAGACTTCGCAACTATGAATAAGACAAGCCTCTACTTGACAAATCGATATCTTAAAATCCAAAATCCAGGGAATTCAATTAGTAGCCAATTATTTCCCATTTATATACAAACCCACAAAAAGGCTGCCCAATGAAATATTACATCATCGCCGGAGAAGCGTCGGGCGATCTCCACGCTTCCAACCTGATACGAAATCTGAAAAAACTCGACCCGACGGCAACCTTCCGGGGATGGGGCGGAGATTTAATGCAGGAAGCCGGGGGCGAACTCGTAAAACACTACAAAGAGGCAGCGTTCATGGGTTACTGGAAAGTTATCAAAAACCTGCTGTCAATTATTAAAAACATTAAACTTTGCCAACAAGACATTCTCCGTTGGAATCCCGATACCATTATTTTGGTTGATTACCCGGGTTTTAACCTAAAAATTGCCAAGTTTGCAAAGAAAAGGGGCTTTCGGGTGGTTTATTACATCCCTCCAAAATTATGGGCATGGAAAAAAGGCCGTCTGAAAACTTTGAAAAAGTATACCGACTCTATTCTTTCAATCCTCCCCTTCGAAGAAGAATTCTTCCGCAACAACGGTTGCAAAGTTCGATATGTGGGAAACCCAACGTTAGACAGCCTGGAAGCAACGCTACGAAGAGACCAAGCACGGGAAGAGTTCATTACTCAACATAATTTATCGGGTAAGCCAATAATAGCTCTCCTTCCGGGAAGCCGAACACAAGAAATAAGAATGCTTTTACCGGTGATGCTCTCCATTACGGAATTTTTCCCAGATTATGAATTTGTAGTTTCAGGGGCACCCGGGCAAGACAAAGAACTTTATGATACCTATTTGAAAGGAAAAAACGTCAAACTGATTTTCAACAACACCTATCAGCTTCTGCTCCATTCCCAAGCGGCTATTGTTGCCAGCGGAACGGCAACCCTCGAAACAGCATTGATTGGAGTGCCACAAGTTGTTTGCTATAAAATGGGTGGAGGATACCTCACCTACGGGATTGGACGCTTAATACTAAAATCTATAAAATACATTTCGTTAGTCAACTTAATTCTTGACGCACCGGCAGTTACCGAACTAATACAGCAATATTGCTCCACCAAAAATTTAAAAACCGAGGTGGAAAAATTGCTGATCGATGAGAACCGCCAAGCAATTTTTGAAAATTATCAAAAGTTACGTGCCGCACTTGGACAAACCGGAGCTTCGGAACGTGCAGCACGTATAATCACAGCTCAAAATGCCTAAACAAGCTGTGCATAAAATTTATAATTCCTGAACAATTAACTTTACCCAAAAATTCTATATGTCTGAAACAACAATTTTTAACCAAGAATAACATGAGATTACACTATATACCAACCTGTTTGCTAGTGGTGAAAATCGCCATCCTGTTGCCTTTTTTCACAAAGGCTCAGGAGGTTAAGGTTGGATTGTACCGAAGTTTAGAACTGCGCACGGTTGTCTTCAAAGTGATAGAAGGTCAATACACCGTTTCAAACAACGACTCGGCATTAGTTACCATGCAACCTTCTGACATTCTTTTTGTTACATCGGTAGCAGATCGTTTAAGCAGTTGGAACTCAGCAGCGCATTTGGGATTGCATAGTACAATGTCAATTACTGCAACCAAAGATAACTCCAGAATGTTGATAGAACCTGCCTATCCGGCAGCCCCTCCTCGTCGTTACTACGGAAATTTTAATATCTGGCTCGACTCAGTTAACCGTATGACACTGGTTAACCAGCTCTCGATGGACGAATATATAGCCGGCGTTGTTGAAGCAGAGAGCGGGATTAAAGCCCTACCTGAATTTTACAAGGCACAGGCAATAATTAGCCGTACCTACCTTTTGAATAATTTGCATCGCCATAAGAACGAAAATTTCGACATTTGCGACGAAGTTCATTGTCAAGTGTATAAAGGCTACGGTGTAGAACACAAACCCATCTTAAAAGCCGTAGAAGAAACCAAAGGTCTGGTGATTGTCGATAAACAAGGGTTGCTTATTACTGCTGCATTTCATGCCAACAGTGGAGGGCAAACCGTTAACAGCGAAGATGTTTGGAGCACCACTCTTCCCTATCTTCGCGGCAAGGAAGACCCCTATTATGAAAAATTAAACCATAGTTCATGGACCACAGAAATCCCTGTAACACAGTGGCATGACTTCCTGAGGTCGAGAAATATTTCCTTCGATCCTAACAAACCCTTATCTTTTCAGCAACCCAAAAGGCAACGTTTTATGGTAATTAACAACCAACCCATTATGCTAACCGACATACGCAATGCCTTTAATCTGAAATCTACATTTTTTTCTATAGAGCAGAAGGGGAATGTGCTGATATTCAAGGGAAAGGGATTTGGACATGGTGTTGGAATGTCGCAGGAAAGTGCCATGAAAATGGCCCAGAAAGGGAAAAGCTTTCAGGAAATAATTAATTTCTTTTACACCAACGTTCAAATAGTAGATATTTTTGAAACAACCTACTTGCAAAATATGATTTTTGAGACCCGATAATAGGCACTACTATGTTAAAGTTTAAAATGTTTCATCTTCCCAAGCCCAAAAAGTTTAACTACACGCCCCGCTATTTCGATCCGGAAAAAGAACGTCGGGAAGAACGCCGAAAAGAACTTGCCAGAGAGCGAGGAGAATTTATTCCCGGAGCCGGTATTTCAGGGGCATTTCGTCAGCGGCTGAAAACCAGACGTTCTTCCGACAAAACTTCAAATTTCCGATTAATTTTAATAATATTTGTGCTTTTACTACTCACTTACTGGCTTTTATGGTAACTAGCTAACAAGAGGTAGAGCTAGAATCATTCAGAAATAGTTGAAATTAAGCCCCGTTAGTGGATTCACAAGCGGGGCTTTTATCGTTGTAAAATACTTATTCCATTACTTCGTCAGTCCGCTACGCTCCAGAAGAGCATCTATTGTAGGCTCCTGGCCTCTGAAAGCAATGTACAGTTTCATCGGGTGTTGAATGCCGCCTTTGGAAAGAATGTACTCTCGGAAACGACTGGCGGTTGCTTTATCGAAGATTCCATTCTGCTTAAAGAGAGAAAATGCGTCGGCATCGAGCACTTCTGCCCACTTGTAGCCATAATATCCTGCGGCATAACCTCCGGCAAACAAATGACTAAATGATGTACTCATACAAGAACCTTCAACCTTTGGGAACAGTTCGAATTTCTCCAAAGCCTTTGCTTCAAAGGGTTCTACATCAGTTTTAACAGGCTCTTTTATAGTGTGCCATGCCAAATCTAATGTGGCAAAACTTACCTGACGGTCACTCATGTATCCTGCCTGAAAATTATCGAGCGAATGGAGTTTTTCGATATATTCGGCCGGTATGGGTTCTCCTGTTTGATAATGGGTAGCAAATATATCGAGCCACTGTTTTTCAACGCCCCAATTTTCCATTATTTGAGAAGGTAATTCCACAAAATCGCGATAGACCGACGTACCACTCAAACTTTCATATTTTACATCGGAGAGCATCCCGTGAAGGGCGTGTCCAAACTCGTGTAGAAATGTTTTCATTTCATCGAAGGTAAGCAACGATGGACGGGTTTCGGTAGGTTTGGTAAAGTTGCATACAATAGAAACTAATGGACGAATATCCTTGTCGCCCAGCTTATACTGCTCTCTGAATGAGGTCATCCAGGCGCCGCTGCTTTTAGAGGCTCGAGGGTGAAAATCGAGGTACAGAACTGCCATAAAACGGTTGGTTTCGTCGTAAACCTCGTAGGCTTTTACGTCCGGATGATAAACTGAAATTTCAGTATTGTAGCGGAATGTTAAACCATAGAGTTTATTAACCAAATCGAAAATCCCTTGCTGAACCTTGGAGAGTTCAAAATAGGGTTTTATCATCTCATTGTCGATGCTGTATTTCTCTTTTTTTAGTTTTTCGGAAAAAAACATCCAGTCCCAGCGTTGAAGCACATCGTTAAAACCAAGCGAACGGGCAAATGTTTCAACTTCCTTTTTATCCTTAATGGCATATTTATGGCTGGCCTCAAACAGTTGATCAAGAAATGACTGAACCCGAGATACCGATTGAGCCATTCGTTCCTCCAAAACGTAATCGGCATATGTTTCATACCCAAGCATTTGTGCTTTACGGAGCCGTTTTTCGACTAAATCTTTTACAATCTGCTTGTTATCATACTCATTATTTCTGTTTGCCCTGGAGGTAAATGCTCTAAACATTTTCTCACGCAACTCTCGTTTTTCGGAGTATTGCATAAAAGGCAAATAGCTTGGGTAATGCAACGTGAACACCCACCCTTCTAAATTTCGCTCCTTAGCTTCTGAGGCTGCCATTTCGATAACACTTTCGGGAATCCCTTGTAAATCTTCTTTGTTTGTTAGGTGAAGAATAAAATTATTGGTTTCAGCCAATTCGTTTTCGCTAAATTGCAACGAGAGTTTAGCCAATTCTTTATTCAGTTCTTTAAATTGCTCCCTCAATTCAGGCGCCAGATTTGCACCATTGCGAACAAATCCTTTATAGGTTTTTTCAAGCAACATTCGGTCCTGTTCATCCAGGTTCAAAAATTGGCGCTGCTCGTATACCATTTTCACTCGCTCAAATAGTGTCTGGTTAAGGCTAATTTCGATAGAATGCTCGGTTACCAGCGGAGAAATTTCGCGAGCAACAGCCTGCATTTCGGGACTGGTTTCAGCCTCATTCAAATTGTAAAAAATATTGAGAATCTGCCCCAGACGTTTTCCGGAATATTCTAAAGCCACAATGGTATTCTCGAATGTAGGTTTTTCAGGATTATTAACTATGGCATCGATCTCTTTTTTGGCTTCTTCAATAGCAATTTTTACCGCGGGAAGATAATGCTCAATTTTAATTTTCTGAAAGTTAGGCGTTTGATGCACGCCCGTAAAATCTCTAAGTAGCGGGTTGTCCTCCTGAGCAGAATCCTGACATCCACTAATGGTGGCGAATAGTGCAATTCCAAACATAATTTTTTTCAGTCTCATGATTACGTATTTTGTGTTATTAACAATTTTTAATAGAACTACGTTTTGTAACAATTGTTTGGATTGTTCAAATTCGGCTCCAGTATGTCAACAAACTGATATCCAATCATTTAAACCTCATCGTTTTCAAAGAAAAAAGTACACTTATGAACACTAATGGCCGAATTTGAACACATTTTGGTAATACGGAAATAAAATCATCAAAAGACTTTGAAATGACAAAAATGTTGTATCTTTGCGTCGGGTAAGTCTTGCACGACCAGCTCCTGCTGAATCCCCCCAGGTCCGGAAGGAAGCAAGGGTAGGCGGTTGTAGCGGTGCGCTGCAAGGGGCTTACCCACTTTTTTTTATCGCTCCTCGTGAAAAACATATACAAACCCCCTTAGAGGCTTTATGGTTGGGTCTTCTGGAGTTACCACATAAAAATAAACTCCGGGCATAACCAATTCTCCAGCATTATTTCGTCCATCCCAGGTTAACTGGGTTCCTGTCAGATTGGGTTTATAAACCAAACTTCCCCAACGGTCGTAAATTTCAAAGGTATAACGGATATTTCCGGGACTTTGAATAATAAACAAATCGTTTACACCATCCTGATTTGGAGTAAAAACATTGGGGGCTCTAAATACTGCTTCGAGAACGGTTACAGAAGTATCGATTTCAACCCTACATCCGCCATCGTCTTCAACCATCAAATGTACAGGATAATTTCCTGCATTTTGAAAAGTGTAGGTGTATCGAAAATTCGCAGTGGCCAGAGAAGAGGAATTGTTATCGATTCTCCATAGAAACTTCTGCGGGGTGAGAGAATTAACGTTGTCTACCGAGGCTGATGCATAAAGAATTAAGCTGGCCGAGGGGTGAAATCGCAGTAAAAGGGAAATGTTTTGTTGGAGTAATTCAGAAACACGAATAATTTTGGTTTGATTTTCGGTATGGCCTCCGCTAAAGGTAGCTCTGGCACTGATAGTTTTTTGCCCGGGCGTGCTATACTGAACGTCGATAACAGCGTTCCCTGCAGCCATTATGGTATCAGGAGATGCCCCATCTCCAAAATTCCATTTCACATTGACAGGGGATGGGGTCTGCAACCAACGGATTTGCATTGTTTCTCCTTTGCAGGATTTTTCTTTGCTGACAACAATATTGTTTTGACTTTGAATGATCAGGGGAAAGCTGATAATAGAAATAAATACGTTGACGAGCTTTGTCATATGGCTGAGTTTTTTCGAGTCTTTTCGCAAACTTACAATTTTTTTATTGATTATCAACCTAAATTTGCGCTGATTTTAGTCTGGCTGTGACAGTTGATGAATTGAATTTATATTCGCAGTAGCCCAATTAAGGCAGGATTTCAAGAATACTCCAAACCGGCCTATGATCGCTTAACGATGCCGGACCTGTACGGGTAACTAAAGAGTTAAAATGGTTGTCATAAAAAATATAATCGATACGAGCTGACAAAAGCGCACTGCCAAAGGTTGTTCCGAATCCAAAACCTGTTTTGCTGAAGGCATCGCTAAAGCCCGATTTAACTTTTCTGTAAACAAAGGAAACCGGAGTATCGTTAATATCGCCGCAAATAATGGTTGGATAGGGTGAATTGGAAACTTTTTCGGCAATAAGATCTGCTTGTCGGGCTCTTCGTTTATAGGCCAACGTGAAGCGCTGAAATATGGTTTTCACTTTTTGGGCTTCGAGGAGGGTTGGATCTTCATTAATTTGCCTCAGGAAAGCATAATCATCGGCTCCCAAACGGTTGCTTTCCAAATGAAGATTAAATATTCGAATGGTTTTATTGTGAAAACGAATATCGACCCATTGGGCATTATTTTTCGAATTTTTAAAATCTATAGAGCCAGAATTTACAATGGGATACTTGCTGTAAATAGCAACTCCATACCAGAACAGGTTTTTCTGGATGTAGCCCGGAGCTATTTTATAGTATCTGGCGCTAAGTTTCTTTTCCAACAGGGTTGTGGTCTCAAAATCGTTAGTCAGATCGTGATAATATTCCTGAAAGCAAATTATGTCGGGGTCTTCTTCCACAAGATAATTAATAAGCTTGTTGCGGGTGTTTTTGTTGTGTGTCCAATTGTAGAGATCGAACAACCGAACGTTAAAGGTCATTACTTTCAATGTGGGATTGCTGTTAATCTGCTCTTTACCAAACCATCTGGCGCCAACAGAATTGTCTATATGATAGAATCCGGAAAGAATAATTATCAGGGGAAGCAGAGCTATCCACTGTTTTTTTGCAACCCAGAATATAAACAGTATAAAATTCAGCAGAAGGATGTAGAAATAAATTATCCCCAAGAACTGAGGGAAAACTACCCATTTAGGATTTACCCAGCAAGCTAGGTTGGCTACGAGCAAGAAAAAGGCAGAAACCGCAGTTACAAAAACCAATACGTTTTGCACAAACTTTTTCATGGCTCAATATGCAAACAATTTAGAGGTCGCGTTTAGAGCTGTATTTGAACAAGGCTTCTTTTTCTTCCTTGGTAAGACTATCATAGCCTTGCTTTTTTATTTTGTCTAATAGGGTATCCAATTCAATACGTCGTTCTTGTTTGCGTTTGTTATATTCAAGCTCGGTATCTCCAGGTCGGTAAGTAACAGTTAACTTAGATTTTTTTCTTCGTTTAACGGAAAAACCTTGAGTAAAAAATGCTATAAACCGGGTTAAATCAATTTTTTGTTTCAGGGCTAAAATAAAAATCCACCCCATAATGGCACCGCCTAAATGTGCCAGATGCCCCCCGCTGTTACCGCCGGCAATTCCTAACACATCGAGAATTATCATCACCAGGGCGATCCATTTTAAACGTACAGGCCCGATTAGAAAAAGATAAACCACATAATTGGGAACATACACGGCAGTAGCTATAACAATGGCAATAACCGATGCAGAAGCCCCCAAAGCAATGCTATTTACCAAATATGGATCAAATACGGGGAAGGTGTTAAAAGTAGCAATGTAAAAAATCCCACCTGCCAAACCACCAAGCAAGTAAAGGCCTAAAAGCTGATTAGTAGTAAAATAGCGTAAAAAAATTATCCCAAACCAATAGAGCCACAGGATATTGAAAAGTATGTGAAGAAAGTTCTCATGAAGAAACATGTAAGAAACAATAGTCCAGGG
Source organism: uncultured Bacteroidales bacterium (assembly GCA_937981765.1). GTDB lineage: Bacteria > Bacteroidota > Bacteroidia > Bacteroidales > Salinivirgaceae > JAAYQU01. The sequence continues at coordinate 57,881 of CALJOM010000006.1, read as the reverse complement.
CTTTTGAAAGAAGGCAGGTACGTAAGCAGGCAAGGCCAGCCATAAAACTGTGGGATTGGGTTTCCCGAATAAGAAAAGGATAACACCCGCAAGGTTAACGAATAGAAATACCCCTAAATTAAGGGCTATCAATTGGGTAATAATACCTCCCGACCTGATGATGTTTCTAAGTTCAGCGATAATTCCCATAATTCAACGCAGATTAATAAAATCGGTAACGGTTTCTGTTCCAAATCTTAATGAGAATAAAACCAAAAATCATCCCTCCCAGGTGAGCAAAGTGCGCTACATTATCACCACTACCATTGGCAACACCAAGGAAAAGTTCAATTAACCCATATCCAATAACAAAATATTTGGCTTTGATAGGTATGGGTGGAAATAGTAACATAAGTTCGGTATTGGGGAAAAGCATTCCAAAAGCCAGCAACACGCCGAAAACTGCTCCACTGGCACCAATTACCGGAATATTGACTCGTTGTTCATAAACCTTATACAAAACCATTTTAGCTTCGCTGATTATGGAATAACTATCGGGGAACTCGTAAAACCTTGTGATAAGGTTCAAAACATAGCCGGATGGAGCATCAAGGTGACTGCGAACAAATCTCTCAAAAATTTCTGGTGTGGGAGTGTTTTGAAAAACCACGATGTCCGATTTCATAGAAGAAAGCTGCAACCAGGCCACAAAAAAATGTAGTGCAATAGCACCAATTCCTGTAACAAAGTAGTAGGTTAAAAACCGTTTGCTCCCCCAAACCATTTCGAGAAGCCGCCCAAACATGTAAAGTGCAAACATATTGAAAAAAAGGTGCATAAAATTACCGTGCATAAACATGTGGGTAACAATCTGATATGGGCGGAAAAACTCCGACACAGGATAAAATAAACCAAGGGCTCCAACAGCTGCTTCGTAGTTTGTTGCCATTGCTCCAATTAACATCAGAACGTTAATAATGATGATATTTTTAACCACCGGGGGTGTATTACCCAAAATAGGAACTCGGTATCCTTGCATACATTAGGGTTTATTAAAAAGTTCTGTTATCTCTTCCAAGGTTAATGTTTGAATTATTTTTTTGCCATCGCAAGTAAGGGAGGGAGAATTGCAGGAAAACAATCGATCGTTGATTTCGCACATTTCTTCCGCCGAAAGTGTTTCTCCATAAGAAACAGCCGAAACCGCTGCAAGGTTCTGAACTATTTGCTCTTTTAAAACATCTACAGGAGCCTCTGGTGAATTAAGCACGTTGTCAACCATTTTTTCAAGGAATTGCACTGCCTTTTCGGGAGTGAGCATCGCAGGGATCGCGGTTAATTGAAAATTGTTTCGTTCGGTTCTACTTAACTTAAATCCAAGGTTGGTTAACTCTTCTGAAATATCTTCCAGGGCTGAAACCGTTATAAAATCAAAATCCGGTTCAAGAGGAAACATTAAGGGTTGTGAGGCAATATTTCCCATCGAAAGGCTTTGGTTGAGTTCCTCATAGAGAATCTGGAAATGAGCCCGATGTTGATCGATAATCATTAATCCGGATTTTACCGATGTAAGAATATAACGTTTCTTTATTTGAATAAATGCCCGTTGGAAAACCTCGTTGCCATTCTCAAACGGGATCACCAATTGTTCTGATTTCGTCTCATTTTCAAAATTAAGAAGACTTGCGCCCCAGTTTGGTAATGTTGGAAGCTGAGTTGTGCTTTTCTGGTAATCGGATTGAGGGGATGATTTAAACGGGTTATAGTTAGGATTTATCTTTATTTCGGGTACAGAAATTGGGTGATTTTTAGGAGCCGGTTGAAATGCCAAGGTGGTTTCAAACGAATTCTCGAAGTCAATAGAGGGCAAAAAACTGAATTTCCCCAACGATTCTTTTACTGCCGATTGAAGCATCTGAAAAATATCGCGTTCATATTCAAACTTGATTTCGGTTTTTGTCGGGTGAATGTTTACATCAATAGTTTCAGGCTCAACCGTAAATGAAATGAAATAAGCTGGTACGTACCCTTCAGCCAAAAGTCCTTCGTAGGCATTCATTACAGCTCTATGAAAAAACGGGTGGCGCATAAACCGATTATTCACAAAGAAATACTGGTCGCCCCCGGTTTTCTTGGCAAACCGCGGTTTGCCAAGAAAACCCTCTATGGTTACAATAGGAGAGCTTAACCTAATCTGAATCAAGTTTTCATCGTATCCTCGACCCATAATGTTGATAATTCGCTGCTTAATAGATCCGGGCGGAAGATCAAAAACCAACTGATCGTTGTGGTAGAGCGTAAACCCAATGGATGGGTTTATTATTGCAACACGGATAAACTCATCGGTAATGTGTCGGAATTCGGTTTGGTCGGATTTTAAGAATTTACGACGAGCAGGGAGGTTAAAAAATAAATTTTTAACCGAAAAAACACTTCCCACAGCACTAGCAACCGCTGATTGACTTTTAATGATACCGCCACTGACCTGAATTTCAGTTCCAACCTCAAAATCTGCCCTTCGGGTTACAATAGTAAGGTTGGAAACAGAGGCTATCGACGCAAGCGCTTCTCCACGAAAGCCCAGTGTGCGGATTCTGTACAAATCTTCCGCAGTTCGTATCTTGCTGGTAGCATGACGTTCGATAGACATTCGGGCATCAATTTCCGACATCCCGCAACCATTGTCGGAAACCTGAATTAGAGTTTTTCCTGCATCGCAAATTACAACTTTTATCTGGGTGGCCCCGGCATCCACAGAGTTTTCCATCAGCTCCTTTACCACCGACGAAGGCCGCTGCACTACCTCACCGGCAGCTATCTGATTGGCTATCGAATCGGGGAGTTGCTGTATTACATTCATAAAAAACCTGAATCAAATTTGAATAGAGCTACAAAGATAATGCTACTTTTTAAACTAAACGTCCTCTAAGGAATGTTTCCCCCACTCCATGATCGCATTCATGTTACCATAGTTCTTCGTTTTCCCGAAATTGGGTATTTCATGAAAAGAAGAATTACAGAGGATTTTGAATCAGGCCTAAAACAAATTTATAAAAAAGTGGGATAAAGTGGGGGGAAATGGTATCAAATGGGAAAATTTGTTGTATTTTTACACCTACAAAATCCGATCTTTCATGATCTTTGTTGGAGAGTATAGTAGTCGCGTTGATTCCAAGGGCAGAATTGTGTTTCCGACAGTTTTCAAAAAACAGTGCGGAACCGCTGCCAATGGCGATATCTTTATTCTCAAAGAAGACCTGTATGAAAAATGTTTGGTTATGTATCCACTGGCGGAATGGGAGCGGCAGAATCAAATCATTCGCGAAAAACTCAACCCTTTCGACCGAGAACATAATCAGTTTCTACGCATGTTTTCGAAAGGAGCCTGCGAAGTTACCCTCGACAGCGTTAACCGTTTTCTGGTTCCTAAACGTCTGCTCGACTATGCCGGGATAGAGAAAGAAGTGGTTCTTTCCGGCCAGGATAGTAAGATTGAAATTTGGTCGGCCGAAACATTTGCTAAAATGTGGGAGAATCCTGTCGATTTTGGAGAGTTGGCTAAACGAGTAATAAACCCCTAAACGATCATAAATCCCATGGAAACCTACCACACTCCGGCCCTATTGAACGAAAGTATCGAAGGGATGGAAATCCGTCCCGATGGGATTTATGTAGACGCCACCTTCGGCGGAGGCGGGCACTCCAGGGCAATTTTGGAGCGGCTTACCACAGGAAAACTCATTGCCTTTGACCAGGATGAAGATGCCAAAGCCAACGCTCTCGACGACCCCAGGTTTATCTTTGTTCATCATAATTTCCGTTTTCTACGCCATTTCCTTCGCTATCATAACATAGAACGTATCGACGGATTATTAGCAGATTTAGGCGTTTCATCCCATCATTTCGACAGTTGCGATCGTGGATTTTCTATTCGCCACAATGCCGAACTCGATATGCGAATGAATGTGCAACAAACCCTTAAAGCTGCCGACATTATTAACCAATACTCAGAAGAACAACTCGCCAGAATTTTTAAGCTCTATGGAGAGATAGACCGACCATGGCGAATAGCTTCGCAGATTGTACGCGAGCGACAACATAAGCCTATACAAACCACCAGACAATTGGTTCAAATTTTAACACCCTTTTTACCACCATATCAACGCACCAAGGAGTTGGCAAAAATATTTCAGGCACTGCGTATTGAGGTAAACAACGAATTGGGAGCTCTGGAAGATCTTTTAGAACAAACAAAACATGTTTTTAATCCGCGGGGAAGATTGGTAATTATCTCCTATCACTCGTTGGAAGACCGTATGGTTAAAAATTTTATCCGATACGGAAACGTGGAAGGCAAAGCCGAGAAAGATCTCTACGGAAACATGATAGCCCCATTTGAGGCTGTAAACCGTAAGGTGATTTTTCCCACAGAACAAGAAATAGAAAAAAATCCCAGGGCACGAAGCGCCCGACTTAGAATAGCCAGGAGAACCGTTTATGAGCCAGGAAGCTAAAAAAGAAGAATTTAGCGACGTAAGGAAAAAACGTAACGAAAAAAAAAGGAGCACGGAAATCTTCTTCGACATACTGAAGGGGAAGTTTCTTGCCGACGAAGCTTTTATTCATCAGTTACCCTACATCTTTTTTCTGGCAGCCCTCGGAATAGTTTATATTGCCAATTCGTATCACGCCGAAAAAAAATTGCGCGAGCAAAAACAATTAGAGCTTCAATTGCGAGAATTGCTTCCCGAGGCCCTTACAATTTCTGCACAACTGATGAAAATCAGCAACCAAACCGAAGTAGTAAAACTATGCAAAGCGAAAGAAAATGGATTAAAAGAAAACATTCAACCTCCGGTAAAAATCGTGCTTAATCCTCGCGACAAAAGAAAAATAACACACAACAAACTATCACAATAACTTATGCAACATTATGTCGAAGGGAAAAACCATACGGGAACAGATGTTGAATCGCCTTACGGTGATTTTTTTCGCCTTGTTGGTTTTTCAGTTTATTCTAATTGCACAGGTACTGAATTTACAGTGGATTCAAGGAAGCCGATGGCGCGATGAAGAGAAACGCATGTTCCGCACCGTAAAAATAGAAGCACAGAGGGGAGAAATACGAGCGCGGGATGGACGAACGCTGGCAACCTCCGTACCAAGGTACGAAATCAGGCTCGATTTTGGCAGTACTTCCTTTAACAAAAAAGGGTTCAATCAAGGGGTTGACAGTTTGGCAATGCTTCTTTCCGAGCTTTTCCAAGACAAAAGCAAAGGGGCTTACTTAATGGAACTTCAAGGGGTTCGGTACCGAAAAGAGCGATACTATTTGTTTAAAAAAGGTGTAACCCATCCTCAATGGAAAGCCATGAAAAATTTTCCGGTTTTCCGGGAAGGGAAATATAAAGGTGGCTTTATAACCGAAATGACCTACGAACGTGTAAAACCATTTGGAGATCTTGCCGCCCGAACCATTGGCTACTCTACCTCCGACTCTATTCGACGAGGCGTTGGTATTGAAAGCACCTACGATAGCTTACTCGCAGGCGTTGAAGGTAGACGTCTGGAACAGCGCCTGGCCGGCAATTTCTGGAAGCCTGTGGAATCAGCCCTGGGAATTGAACCGCAAGCCGGTTACGACATTGAAACCACCATTGACATTAATATTCAAGACGTAGCCCACGACGCTCTGCTCCGAACACTCAAAAAACATAACGCCCGCCATGGTGCAACAGTCCTAATGGAGGTAAATACGGGAGAAATCCTTGCTATCTCAAATCTTCAGAGAAATTCTGACGGTGAGTATGTAGAGTCGTACAATTTTGCCGTTGGAGAACGAACCGAACCGGGATCAACCATGAAACTTGCCTCGCTTATGATAGCGCTCGAAGATGGTTATGTAAACCTTAACGACGAAATTGATACCGGAAATGGCGAATACAAAATCTACGATATCAAGATTAAAGACAGCAAAGAAGGCGGATATGGAAAGCTAACCATTCAAGGGGTATTCGAACACAGTTCCAACGTAGGTGTGGTAAAAACAATACAGCGTTTTTATTCCAACAAACCCAAAGATTTTGTCGAAAAGCTCTACCGAATGCGATTAAACCAACCAACGGGAATCGACATCAAAGGAGAACCTTCACCGTATATCAAATACCCCGGCGATAAACACTGGAGTGGAGTGTCGATGTATCAAATGGCTTATGGTTACGAGTTACAACTTACACCACTACAGATTCTCAACTTTTACAATGCCGTGGCCAACGACGGTAAAATGGTACGCCCACGACTTGTGCGCGCCATTTACCACCAGGGTTCGTTGGTAAAAAAATTCCACACCGAAGTAATTGACTCACGGATTGCCTCTCCCAAAGTAATTCGTCAGGCACACCAGATGCTGGAGGGCGTAGTTGAAAAGGGAACAGCCACAAACCTAAAGGGAAAATCGTTCCGAATAGCAGGGAAAACAGGAACGGCACAGATTGCTAATGCTAAGTATGGCTATGAATACAACAGCAAAGTGAGCTATCTGGCTTCATTCGTTGGCTACTTCCCTGCTGAAGATCCAAAATATTCCTGCATTGTGATTGTAAACGAACCCTCCAATAGCCAATACTACGGCAACGCCGTCGCAGGCCCTGTCTTTCGTGAAATTGCCGATAAAGTATATGCCACCCGTCCTGAAATGATTAAGCCCGTGGAAAGTACAGCATTGCCTGTTGAGGAGCGTTTGCCTTTCTCCTTCTCTGGGAGCCGTGACGATTTGTTAACCCTGTTCGACATTTTTGATTATCCTGTTCAAAAAATGGGTGTTGGGAACTCTCCCTGGATAGTGACAAAAAAATCAGAATCCTCTATTGTAACCTACAACCTTACCATCTATCCAGGACGAGTTCCCAACGTGGTTGGAATGGGGCTGCGCGATGCAATTGCCATATGCGAAAATGCCGGGCTCAGGGTTCAGATAGAAGGTTACGGAATGGTACAACGCCAAAGCTTGGCCCCAAACACCAGTTTTCAGAAAGGAGAAACAATAACCTTGGTTCTAACCCACAATTTTTAACTGCAATGAAACTATTAAAACAGATTTTATCCGCCATAACTCCGGAACAAATTCAGGGGCCTACCGACAAAACTATCGATTCCATCTGCATAGATTCACGTAAAAGTGCTCCAAACGCATTGTTTGTGGCAATACCCGGCACATCTGCCGATGGCCATCTCTTTATCGATAACGCCATCGCCTCAGGTGCAACGGCTATCCTGTGTCAAAAGTTTCCAGCAAACCTAAATCCGGAAGTAACCTATGTCAGGGTTAAAGATTCTTCGGAAGCTTTGGGATACATTTGCTCTGAGTTTTACAACCATCCGAGCAAAAAACTTAAAGTAGTTGGTGTTACTGGAACCAACGGCAAAACAACCACGGCCACTCTTTTATACCAAATAGCTAAAAGCCTAGGCTATCCGGCCGGTTTATTTTCCACCGTTAAAATAATGGTCGATAACAAACAACTGGAGACAAGCCACACGACCCCTGATGCCATTGAACTAAATCGTATCATGGACGAAATGGTAAATGCCGGATGCGAATATTGTTTCATGGAAGTTAGCTCCCACTCTATCGTACAAAACCGCATTCGCGGACTTTATTTCACCGGAGGAATATTTACCAATTTAACACAGGATCATCTCGACTACCACAAAACCATGCAGGCTTATATTCAGTCTAAGAAACTATTTTTCGATTATCTGCCTAAAGAGGCCTTTGCCTTAACTAATGTCGACGATCGCAACGGAATGGTAATGGTACAAAACTGCCGCGCCAAAATATCAACCTACGGATTGCTGCAACCGGCCGATTTCAAAACCCGGATTCTTACCCAACAAATGGAGGGTATGCTCTTAGATATTGACAATCAGGAAGTTTGGGTAAAACTAACGGGCGATTTTAATGCCTACAATCTTACCGCTATTTATGGAGCTTGCCGCCTACTGGGTTTCGAAAAAATCGAAGTATTGAAATCCCTTAGCATCCAAAATCCTGCGCAAGGACGTTTCGAAAAAATTCAATCCAAAACAGGAATTTTTGTGATAGTTGACTATGCCCACACTCCCGATGCTGTTGCCAACGTATTAAAAACCATATCGGATATTCGGCAGGGTGATGAAAAAATTATTACCGTAATTGGAGCCGGTGGCGACAGGGATAAAACAAAACGTCCGCTAATGGCAACCGAGGCCTGCAATTACAGCAATGTAGTTATTCTCACCAGCGATAACCCCAGAAATGAAGACCCTCTGCTGATTATTGAAGATATGAAAAAAGGCGTTAAACCACGCACCAACCTGGTTACACTCTCAAACCCTGACCGCCGGGAGGCTATAAAAACCGCCCTAACAATGGCAAAGTCGGGCGATATTGTGCTCATAGCCGGAAAAGGCCACGAAAACTACCAGGAGATTAAGGGGGTAAAATATCCCTTCGATGATAAAACCGAAGCCTTGCAACTTTTAAGTGAACTCAATAAATAACGCTATTATGATTTACTATCTCGGAGAATGGCTACAAAGCATAAACTTTCCCGGCGCCGGATTGTTTCAATACATTACCTTTAGAACTGCATTGGCGGTTTTGGCAAGTCTTGTAATTGCACTTTTGTTTGGAGAAAAATTTATCCGCTTTCTGCAAAAACTGCAAATTGGGGAAACCATCCGCGACTTAGGATTAGAAGGGCAGATGCAGAAAAAAGGCACTCCAACCATGGGTGGAGTAATAATTATCGGAGCCACAGTAATTCCAACACTGCTTTTCGCAAAACTCCACAATATTTATATTCTATTGATGCTCATCACCACACTTTTAATGGGATTTATAGGTTTTTTGGACGACTACATCAAAGTATTCAAGAAAAACAAAGAAGGGCTCGCCGGAAGATTTAAAGTTATTGGTCAAATTCTTTTAGGCCTAATTGTAGGATTAACCGTGTACCTGCATCCCGACATCGTAATCCGAAACATGGCAAAAACCGATGTAAGCCAAGAAATTCATTACTCTCAACCGGTTAAAACAACCCAAACCAATGTTCCGTTTTTTAAAAATAACGATGGCGACTATAAATCACTCCTCTTCTTCTTAAACGAAGAGTGGGCAACAAAACTTTCCTGGGTTGTTTTCATAGCCATAACCATTTTCATAGTAACCGCCGTATCCAATGGAGCAAATATTACCGACGGCCTCGACGGACTTGCGGCTGGTACCAGCACAATTATCGGAGTGACACTCGGAATACTTGCCTACCTCTCGGGTAACATCATCTACGCCAGCTATCTTAATATATTCTACATTCCACATACTGGAGAATTGGTAGTGTTTATGGGAGCTTTCATTGGTGCCCTGATAGGATTTTTATGGTACAACTCCTACCCTGCCCAGGTATTTATGGGCGATACCGGAAGCCTCACTATTGGAGGAGTTATTGCCGTTTACTCGATTCTAATCCGTAAAGAACTTTTAATTCCTGTTTTGTGCGGCGTTTTTCTTATCGAAAATCTTTCGGTAATATTACAAGTAAGCTACTTTAAATACACAAAACGAAAATACGGCGAAGGTAAGCGTATTTTCCTTATGGCCCCGTTACATCACCACTTTCAGAAGAAAAATATCCCCGAACCCAAAATTGTAACACGTTTCTGGATTATAGGGATTTTCCTGGCAATAACAACCATCCTAACTCTTAAAATTCGTTAACCATGCAACAACACTACGATATTGCAATTTTAGGCGGTGGAGAAAGTGGTACCGGAGCAGCACTCCTGGCTAAAAAGCTTGGGATGAAGGTGTTTCTTTCGGACCTCGGAGAAATATCGCCTACCTACAAAATTGAACTTTCCCAAAACGAAATTCCATTCGAAGAAGGAAAACACACCGCCGAAATCATCACCTCGTGTCCGTTAGTAATTAAAAGCCCGGGCATTCCCGATAAGGCTCCGATTATTAAAACAGTTACAGAATCCGGATGCGAAGTAATCGGTGAAATAGAGTTTGCAGCACGATACTCAAACGCAAAATTCATTGCCATAACCGGCTCGAACGGCAAAACCACCACAACTCTGCTTACCCATCACATTTTTAAAGAGGCAGAATATAACGTTGGATTAGCCGGCAACGTAGGTCAGAGTCTGGCACGTCAGCTATTGGAGTCTAAACCAGAATGGTTTATAGTGGAATTAAGCAGTTTTCAGCTCGACACTATGAAAACATTTCGGGCCCACGTAGCCATTATTACCTCCATAACACCCGATCACCTTGACAGATACGACTATAAATTTGAAAATTACATCAACTCTAAATTCCGTATACTGCAGAACCAAACCGCAGCCGACTATTTTATTTACTGCGTCGACGACCCGGTAGTTAGTGAAGAGGTAAAACATCGCCATATCGAAGCTCAGAAGTTAACCTTCACCCTGGAAAACAACCCGGCATACACAGCATACTGCACTGACAAACAAATAGTTTTTAACTTCAAAAATAATAAACTTGCTATGTTCTACGACGAATTACTTATAAAAGGAAAACACAACCAACGAAATGCACTAGCAGCCGGCCTTGCTGCTCAGATAGCCAACATCAAAAACGAACAAATACGCCAATCGATGCAAAGTTTTGTAGGCGTAGAGCACCGCCTGGAGCAGTACCTATCGATTCAGGGAGTTTTATTTATCAACGACTCCAAAGCCACCAATGTCAACTCAACCTGGTTTGCCCTCGATAGTATGGAAAGGCCCACAATCTGGATCGTGGGAGGCGTAGACAAAGGCAATGACTACTCCGAGCTCGACGAATTGGTATCACAGAAAGTAAAAGCCATTGTATGCTTGGGAGTTGATAACACAAAAATTATTAACCATTTCAAAGATTTAGTCCCGACCATAGTTGAAACCCGCTCAATGCAACAAGCTGTCCGAGAGGCATATTCGCTATCCTCACCCGGAGATGTTGTGTTATTAAGCCCGGCCTGTGCAAGTTTCGACCTGTTTAAAAACTATGAAGACCGGGGAACACAATTTAAACAATGGGTTCGACAACTATAACGAATTAATGAATTTAGCAAATGAAGGCTGTTTTTCAGAAATATCTTAAGGGCGATACGGCCATTTGGGTGATAATGCTGATATTTTTAATGATATCGTTGCTTGTAGTTTACAGTGCAACTGGGTCGCTTGCTTATAAACAAGCCGAAGGCAATACCACCCATTTTTTAACCCGCCAGATAATTTTTTCAATCCTTAGTTTTTCAGCAGCCTACTTTATCCACACCCTACCGCACAAAACCTTTTCCGGATTTGCCGTTATAGCCTATATTATTTCGATTCCTCTTCTACTGTATACCTTAGCCCGTGGTGCAAGTATAAACGAAGCTGCCCGATGGATTTCTCTTCCGGGTGGTTTTACATTTCAAACTTCCGATTTTGCAAAGCTGGCTCTGTTTTCGTTTTTAGCTACACAAATTGCCAACAGACAAAACGAAATTAAAGATCTTAAAAAAGGCTTTATTCCTTTGTTAATTCCCGCTGGGTTAACTTGTATTTTGATTCTTCCGGCAAACTTCTCAACGGCCGCTCTTATATTTTTGATATCTATGCTTCTGTTTTTCATCGGAAGAATACAAATGCGCCATATTCTTATCCTTATGGGAGCAGGAATCGTTGGCTTAGGAATATTCATTACAATAGCCCTCAATTCTCCGGATAAAGGCCGCATAGGCACCTGGAAACGACGAATCGAAAATTTTGTATCCAAAGACGGAGAAAACTTTCAAGCCAATCAAGCCAAAACAGCTGTTGCAACCGGAGGATTTTTTGGTAAAGGTCCGGGACAAAGCGTTCAACGCAATATACTTCCCCATCCCTATTCCGACTTCATTTTTGCAATAATTATTGAAGAATACGGGTTGATTATGGGCGTATTAATCATGGCGCTTTACTTAACAATATTGGTTCGAACCGTAGCCTTAATCCGAAAATGCAAATTAGTTTACTCTGCATTAATGGTTGCGGCTATGAGCCTTAGCCTAGTAGTACAGGCGTTCGTACACATAGCTGTAAACCTGGGGGTTTTTCCCGTAACAGGGCAAACTCTTCCTATGATAAGCATGGGAGGTACTTCAATGATATTCACAGGAATTCAGTTTGGGATTATCATGAGTGTTAGTCGGGAAGTAATGGAAAATCCGAAGGAATACGCTATTGAAAAAGAGACATCGGAATCAGATAAAAAAATGGAAGACACGAACTCAGAAATAGACCAAGATCTCTCCAACAATAACAGCCGATAGTATTCCCCAACAATAACACAGAAAACCTTAAGCGGATGATTTCTAAAAGGCCAATACGATTGTTAATTAGTGCAGGTGGAACCGGAGGACACATTTACCCCGCGTTGGCGGTTGCCTCTTCTTTTAAAGAGAAGTTTCCTGACGCTGAAATCCTTTTTGTGGGAGCTCAGGGCAAAATGGAAATGGAAAAAGTACCTAAAGCCGGATTTCGAATAGTAGGCTTGCCGGTTAAAGGAATGCCCCGGAAATTTTCGTTTAAGATATTCCCATTCATCTATTCACTCATTGTTAGTTTATTGAAAGCTCGAAAAATCATTAAGGAGTTTAAACCCGATGTAGCCGCTGGATTTGGTGGCTTTGCCAGTGGTCCGGTTTTGGCTTGGGCAGGAATTTTTAAAGTCCCATTCATAATTCAGGAACAAAACAGCTACGCTGGTGTTACCAACAAAATTTTGGCAAAAAAAGCCACTAAGATTTGTGTTGCTTATGAAGGCATGGAGCGATTTTTCCCCAAAGAAAAAATTGTCTACACCGGAAATCCGGTTCGTAAAGAAATAACTTCTATTGAAACTTCAGCCGCGTATGCCAGAGATTTTCTCGGATTAAATCCCCACAAAACTACCGTATTAGTCCTCGGAGGAAGCCTTGGTGCACGTTCAATTAATAATCAGATTCTTAAACTAGTATCCTGGTTCGAGCAATCGGACCTCCAACTTTTGTGGCAAACCGGATCGCTCTACTTTGAACAAATGCGGCAACGCAGCAATGTAAAAGAAGACTCTTCGGTACACATTGTAAAATTTATCGACGAAATGGATATGGCTTTTACAGCCGCCGACCTCATCATATCCAGGGCAGGAGCCGGAACCATTTCCGAACTATGTTTCGCCGGGAAACCGGTAATACTTATCCCCAGCCCCAATGTGGCCGAAGATCACCAAACCCATAATGCACGGGCTCTGTCGGAACGTCAGGCTGCCATCCTCCTCCCCGACAACAAAATCGAAACCCTTCAGAAGGTTATTGAAAAAACACTAAGCGATAAAGAACTCATGGATGATCTTTCCCAGAACATCCGAAAATTGGCTAAACCCAACGCCGACCAAAAAATTACGGCCGAAATTGTCAATTGTTTAACCCCAGAATTGTATGCTTGAGGCTGATAGAAACACGTTTGATTTAAAAACTTTCGGCGCAGTATATTTAGCCGGAATCGGAGGCATTGGAATGAGTGCCATAGCCCGTTATTGCCGAGCAATGGGAATGACAGTTGAAGGCTACGATCTGACCAAAACCCCTCTCACCCAAGAACTTGAAAGCGAAGGCATAAAAATCATTTATCAAGACGATCCTACGTTGATTTCGCCGGAAATTAAAAACACCAAAACGTTGGTAGTAAGAACACCCGCTGTCCCCGACGATTTAGATATACTAACCTTTTGGAATTCAATTCAGGCAAAAGTAATCCGACGCTCACAAATGATTGGCACCATAGCCGCAGGGCACAAACTTATAGCCATATCTGGAACCCATGGTAAAACAACCACAACCGCACTAACTGCACATATTCTAAACCAGCAACCGCAGGGAGTAAACGCCTTCATAGGAGGAATTGCCGCAAACTACGGAACCAATCTCCTTCTCTCAGAAAAATCTCGCCTTTTAGTAGCCGAGGCTGACGAGTTCGACCGCGCATTCCTACAATTTTACCCCGACATTGCCCTAATTTCCTCCATTGATTCAGACCATCTCGATATCTACTACTCTTATCAAAACATTCTCAATGCCTTTGAGCAATTTGTTGGGCAAATTAAAGAGAATGGAAAACTGATCTTCAAACATTCACTCAAATTCGCAATCCCTTCACACATTGAATCCTACACCTACGATGTGGGAAACTCCAAAGCATCGTTTTATGCAAAAAATATTCAACCATTGAATGGTTGCTACAATTTTGACCTTATTACCCCGCACGGTGAAATAAAGGGATTAAAAACCGGAGTGCCCGGATATCATAACCTTGAAAATTCAATAGCTGCATCCGCACTAACCCTTTTAGCAGGGATAGACACAAATTCACTGGAAATTGGATTAAAAACATTTAGAGGAGTAAAACGACGTTTTGAAGTGCTCTGCTCTGGGAAAGAAACCTATATCGACGATTATGCGCACCATCCACAAGAAATCGAGTCGTGTATCAATTCTGCCCGAATAATTCACCCCAATAAAAAAATTACCATTATTTTCCAACCGCACCTATATTCCCGTACGCAAGATCTTTTTAGCGATTTTGTTGCAGCCTTATCAAAAGCCGATAAAACATATCTCTTACCTATCTATCCGGCAAGAGAAAAACCAATACCGGGTGTTACAAGCCAAAAATTGGCTTCAAAGATACCCAATAGCGAACTACTCGAACCTGAAAAACTAACAGAACTTATCCGCACCCAACACTTCGAGGTTCTTATAACCATGGGAGCCGGGAATATTGGCAACTTTGCCGAAACCATCCAAAAAATCATTAACGCCAGAGTATGAAACATCGGTTCAAGGAAATAATTGTTTGGACATTTGTCTTAGCCTACATTCTCTTTAGTGCAGGATTTGCTGCCAAAAAAGCGGGTGAAGTTGAGTGTTCTACGATTGAAATTTCCCTTGCCGATACACTAAACCCACTAGTCTCAAACAACGATATACTTCACCTGTTGGAAAACAAACGCATAGAAGTTTACGGAAAGCCACTGAATCAGATAAACAAATATCAGATAGCCAGCAATATAGCATCCAACATCCCATTTATAAAGAGAGTGGGGGTATATCCGTCGTACGATGGTAGTCTCAATATTTATCTTGTGTTACGTGAACCATTAATTCGTGTCATAAATAAATATCAACTCGGCTTTTATATCGACACCGAAGGCTATGTAATGCCCTTATCCAAAAATTTTACCGCCAGAGTTCTAGTGGCAACAGGAGAATTTCACGAGTCTGCCCCATCGAGGTTGGCACTTCCCCTCGACTCTGTGTATCACAACAAATCTCGTCGACAGCCATTAAAAGAGTTACTATCAATAGTTCAGTTTATTAATGAGGACGAATTTCTAAAAGCTCAAATTGAACAAATCCACTATCAGGACGGCGATTTTTTGCTAGTTCCCAAGATTGGCATGCATTACATTGTTTTGGGCGATGCTGAAAACATTGTTGATAAGTTTTTCCGGCTTAAAGCATTTTATTATAAGGGTTTTAATAACTTAGGCTGGCAAAAATACAAAGTTGTAAACCTCAAATATTCAAATCAAGTAATTTGTGTAAAACGTTAATATATGGCAGGCAAAAGTAAAATCATCGGGGCGATTGATGTTGGAACAACCAAAGTTGTAGCCATCATTGCAAGGAAAAACGAAAATGGTTCCATTGACATTCTTGGCTATGGAAAAGAAAAGAGCATTGGAGTGAAAAAAGGAACCGTACTTAATCTTCCGGAAACAGTTAAGAGTATATCCAGCGCTATTTCAAAAGCACAGCAACAAGCCGGTGTGATGGTAAAAGAGGTTTATGTAGGAATGGCCGGTCATCATATTCGGTCAAAAGTTCACCACGGATACATCATTCGTGAAAACGAAGAAGAGCCAATAACCAAGGAAGAAGTAGCCCGGCTAATCAAATCCATAGAGAATTTAACCTATGATGTAGGTTTTGAAGTAATCCATGTAATCCCCAAAAGTTATACGGTAGATAAAATTTCGGGACTAGCCGATCCAATAGGATATATAGGGAAAAAATTAGAAGCATCGTTTCACATTGTAATTGGAGAGCTATCTCCGATTCGCATTTTGCGTCGATGTATTGAAGACGCCGGATTAAAGGTTAAAAAAATATTCCTGGAACCCCTGGCCTCAGCAGCAGCCGTGTTAACACCGGAAGAAATAGAAATGGGAGTAGCCATGATCGATATCGGAGGTGGAACCACCGACTTGGCTGTTTATCACCAGGAGTGTGTTCAACACACCGCCGTTATTCCATTCGGGGGTAATTCTGTTACTGAAGATTTGCGCAAAACCCTATTTCTGCTTGAACGAGAAGCCGAAAAAATCAAAATTGAATGTGGACACGCCATTGCAGCCGACCAATCGCTAGAGCACAAAGTAGCTGTGGTAGAAGGCCATAGTGGACGTCCGAGTCGGGAAATAAATTTCACAATCATTGCCAAAACCATTGAATACCGAATGACAGAAATCATTGAATTGGTTATTCAAGAACTTAAACATGCCCAAATCACCAACAAATTAGCTGCCGGAATCGTGATTACCGGTGGTGGAGCTATGCTGAAAAATCTTCCCCAACTAATTGCCTACCACACAGGTAAAGATGTTCGGGTTGCCTATCCCAGAGTGTCGTTTACCTCAGAGAGCTTTAAAGAACTGAACAACCCAATTTATTCAACAATCCTTGGTTTAATAATCCTAGGTTTTGAAGATCTTGAGGAAGAACTGGCCAACAATCCCGAAATTTTTACAGTTGAGGCTAACGAAAAGATAGAACACGAAACCCAGAAAGAAACTAGCAACACACCTTCTGGGAAAAACGAGTTAAAGAAAATTTTTGGCTTGCCCAAAAACAACGGAATTTCACAATGGTTTAACCATTTTAGCGAAAAATTTTTCTCTCTAAAAGAGTATAATATGGACGACCCAGAAAGCAGGTAATATTTCACGTCACCCTTAAAACAAAAGCTATGAAAGATCCGATAATAAATTTCGATTTACCAAAACACCGATCCTCAATCATCAAAGTGATAGGGGTTGGAGGAGGTGGAGGCAATGCAGTAAACAACATGTATATAACAGGCATACGAGATGTTGATTTTGTAGTCTGCAACACCGATTTGCAAGTCCTGAATGCAAGTCCGGTTCCGATTAAACTTCAGCTTGGGCCAACTGTTTCCGAAGGGCGAGGGGCCGGGCATAAGCCAGACAGAGGCAGACAAGCAGCCCTTGAAAGCATCGATCAGATAGTGAAGCTTCTAAGTGAGAATACAAAAATGGTATTTATAACCGCAGGGTTAGGTGGTGGAACAGGCACTGGGGCAGCACCAATCATAGCAGAGGAAGCTAAAAAACTGGGTATTCTCACAGTAGCCATAGTAACCACACCTTTCAAATGGGAAGGGACACACAAGATGAATAACGCCTTAGAAGGCATACAACAGCTTAAAAAACATGTGGATGCACTTATTGTTATCGACAACGAAAAAATTAAGGAATATTTCGGAGACAAAAGCGGTTTAGG
Organism: uncultured Bacteroidales bacterium; assembly: GCA_937981765.1. Lineage (GTDB taxonomy): Bacteria > Bacteroidota > Bacteroidia > Bacteroidales > Salinivirgaceae > JAAYQU01. The sequence continues at coordinate 40,263 of CALJOM010000006.1, read as the reverse complement.
CGGATTTGCCATGGCCGATAATGTATTGACAATTGCAGCCAAAAGTATTGCCGAAATAATCACTGTTCCGGGGTATATAAACAGAGATTTTGAGGATGTAAGAACAGTAATGTCAAACTCAGGAGTAGCCCTAATGGGAGCAGCCGAGGCAAGCGGCAACGACAGGGCAATGAAAGTAGTAACCGAAGCTCTCAAATCCCCACTACTCAACAACAACAATATTTATGGAGCCAAAAACATACTATTCAACATCACTAGTGGAAAAGAAAACGATATTAAAATTGATGAAATAGGGGAGATTGCCGAATATCTGCAAAATGCCGCCGGAAACAATGCCGAAATTTTGTGGGGATTAACTTACGATGAAAACTTAGGAGATAAAATTCATTTAACTGTAATTGCAACCGGGTTCCCCGAAAATATAATTCCGGAACTCGAAATTCAGAAAGCCAGAGAAGTTATTAAAGTTCCTGTAGGCTCAAATAACCCAACCGAACCAAAATCTACAGATATACCTGATGAAAAAATGTCGATGGCTTCCACAACTAAAATTCCAACTCCTAAAATCAAACCCGTTGAAGCAAAACCACAACCGGGTACATCAGCCCCCAGAACCTTAGAACGCTCAACCGAAAATCCTCCACTTATTGACAGCCCTACCTACCTGATAGACAAAAATCTACTGGAAGAAATGGAGTCACAACCCGCCATTTTACGAAGAGGGGGAAAAGCAGGCATAGAAAATCTTATGACTTCGGAAACAAACACCGACTCTGCAACCATAAGTCGTTATCGTATCTCTTTAGATGATAGCGATGATGATATTTTCAGGCAAGCAAGCCCTTACCTTGACAAAAACGTTGATTAAAACTTTATTGCTATGACACCAGAAGAACGCATAAACGAATTAATTAAAGAGGCAATGAAAAGCAAACAACGCGAACGCCTCGAGGCTTTAAGAGCCATAAAATCGGCCATTTTATTGGAAAAAACCAAGGAAGGAGCCACAGGCGAAATCTCCGAAGAGCAATTTATTAAAATGCTCCAAAAATTGGTTAAACAACGAAGAGATTCCGCCCAAATTTACCGCCAGCAAAACCGGAGTGATTTGGCTGAAAAAGAAGAATTTGAAGCCAACATTATCAAAGAATTCTTACCCGCTCCAATGAGCAACGAGGAACTACAAGAAATTATCGGGCAAATTATTCGCGAGGTTGGTGCCCAATCCGTAAAAGATATGGGGAAAGTAATGGGAAAAGCCACTTCCATCCTGGCAGGGAAAGCCGATAACAAAGCAATTGCCGATACTGTAAAAAAACTATTGTCGTAACAGACAATCATTCTAGTTACTAAAAAAGGGTTGGCAAAGCCAACCCTTTTTTAGTTGCAATTATATTCCTAAACAATAAAATTTCCGCTGATAGACTCCGATTGATAAACCTTTCGAATAGTATCAGCAAACAATCCTGCAATGGAAAGAACATTTATTTTTGGAGAGTAAGTTTTAAGCGGTATTGAGTTGGTAACAATAACCTCCTCGATAGGGGACTTATCAATTTTCTCGACAGCATTTCCCGACAAGATAGGATGGGTAACAGCTACCCGAATACTTTTAGCCCCGAGCTCCATCATAATTTCAGCAGCCTTACAAACAGTTCCTGCCGTATCGATCATATCATCAACAATCACCACATTTTTATTCTTCACGTCGCCGATAATGGTAATTTGCTCTACATTATTAGCCTTACTGCGTGTTTTATGCCCTAAAACCATAGGGGCATGTAAAAACCTCGAATAGGCATTGGCTCGCTTTGCTCCGCCAATATCCGGGGCACCAATTACCAAATCGGGGAGATTTAGGTTTCGTATGTAGGGTACTAGTACGGTTGAAGCGTATAAATGATCTACCGGAATATTAAAAAATCCTTGAATTTGATCGGCATGCAAATCCATGGTCATCACCCTCGAAACTCCGGCGGCGGTGAGAAGATCAGCCACTAATTTAGCTCCGATAGAAACCCGCGGTTTATCTTTTCTATCTTGGCGCGCAAAACCAAAATAAGGAATAACCGCAATAACCTTGTAGGCGGAAGCTCGCTTAGCTGCATCGATCGTTAACAAAAGTTCCATTAGGTTATCGGTTGGAGGGTATGTTGATTGCACTATAAAAACATGGGCACCTCTGACAGTTTCCTCAAACGAAGGCTGAAATTCCCCGTCGCTGAATCGGATTAATGTGCTCTTTCCTAATGGTTGCCCATACGCAACAGCTATCTCTTCAGCCAAGTATTGCGATGCTTCGCATGAAAAAATTTTAATGGGTGATTCCATAAATTATTTGTTTGTTGTTGCATCCAAAATATAATCGATATAATTTAGGATTTCTTGTCTACCATGATTGGCAATAACGGATGTAGAAAATATCGGAGGCAATTCCTCCCAATCTTGCAAAAGTCTATTCTTGTATTTTACAAGGTTTTTATTAAGCTGTGTTGCAGAAATCTTATCGATTTTGGTGAAAACTATGGTAAAAGGTATTCTATTCTCTCCAAGCCATTGAATAAAATCAAGATCCGTGGCCAAAGGTTCGTGCCTCGAATCTACTAACAGAAAGAGATTGTACAAGGTTTCTCGTTTCAAAATGTAATTTTTAATCAACAACTCCCACCCAAACCGGTTTTTACGGCTGGTGCGGGCATATCCATACCCAGGCATATCCACCAAATACCATCGATTATTAACCAGATAGTAATTTAGGGTTTGGGTTTTCCCGGGGGTTTGTGATGTTTTGGCCAACTCTTTTCGATTGGCTAAAAAATTTATGAGGCTTGACTTACCAACATTCGACCGACCAATAAATGCAATTTCCGGAAATTTGGCAACAGGGCATTGTTCTAATGTGGCAACCGATTGTTTAAACTCAATGGTCGTTATTTGCATGGGTTATTCCTCCTCAATATACACTTCCAGTAGTTTGGTCTCTGTTTTAGTTGGTTTTAAATATAGAGTGGTAAGCATGGCTGGAATTAAAATAACTTCACCCTTGCATAATCGAAAGGTTCCGTTGCCGTTTTCGTAGCCAATTTCACACTCACCCTCGATGCATAGATACACTACAAACGAATCCAAATCGGCATAATCACGTTCGGTTGGCTTGTCGAAGGATAACTGATTTACTGTAAAATAGGGCGATGTCACAACCCGGTTGAAAAAATTAGGTGTGCTATTAACCCTAATTTTAGCCCTCTCAGTAAGGTTATAATTAATTGCATCAAGAGCTAAATCCACATGCAACTCCCGAGTATCTCCATTGGAATCGGTTCGGTTATAATCGTAAAGCCTGTAGGTAATATCGCTCGATTGTTGTATTTCAGCAAATAGAATCCCTTCTCCGATAGCATGAACCCTTCCGGCCTCAATAAAAAAGTAATCGCCCGGAGAAACCGATTCGCTGACCAAAATGTCTTCAACTCTGTTCTGCGAAAGAAATTGTTTGAGAATTTCGGGCGTAGTACCCGATTTTAGGTTGGTAACCACCTGAGCATGAGGGACGGATTCGAGGATATGCCACATTTCTGTTTTTCCATAGGAATGATGCCGCTCTTTGGCTAGATTATCTTCCGGATGAACCTGAACTGACAATTTTTGATTGGCATCGATAATTTTAAAAAGTAACGGGAATTCGTCTCCAAATTTTTCATAAACTTTATCCCCAACCAAATCGCCCATATACACCTCTATAAGCTCCAGCAGGTTGTTCTCGGCCAGAAAACCTTCCGACACCTCACTAACATCGCCCGGCAGGGAACTAAGCAACCACACCTCACCACAGTTATCGGGAGCATCGATAAAATTGAGCTGTTTGCGTATACGGGGTCCTCCCCAAATCTTTGTTTTATAGATGGGTTTAAATTTCAACGGGTATAAATCGATCATGAAAAAGGAGTTTTGTACGTAATCCAACTGCAAATTTACAGGTTTCAAACTTTTTATCCTAATTTATTTTGCCTAACTGTGCTCATCGTTCGAAACAAAATTTGACGGGAATTGTTAAATAAAAAAAAATGAACTATGGCACTCACAGAAACTTATCAACTTCCACTCGGTTTCTTGGCACCAGAATTCACCCTTCTTGACACAATCTCGGGAAAATATTTGTCGTTAAAAAACTTAAAGGGTGAAAAAGGAACTGTTGTAATGTTTATTTGCAACCATTGTCCGTATGTGAAACATATTAACTCTAAGTTGGTTGAAGTCGCCAGGAATTATATTCCCCAGGGAATTTCATTTATTGCCATAAGCTCCAATGATATTGAACGATATCCTGAAGATTCTCCCGAAAACATGAAGCGTGTAGCCGAAACGCTTGGATATCCTTTCCCTTACCTTTACGATGAAAATCAGGAAGTTGCCCGCGCTTACCATGCTGCATGCACTCCCGATTTTAATCTTTTCGACTCCGATTTGAAATGTGTTTATCGAGGTCGGTTTTGCCCTTCTACCCCAGGGAATGGGGTGCCTGTAACCGGTAGCGATTTAATCAGAGCCATGGATGCTCTGATTAATAACATACCTATCGACGATATTCAGTTCCCATCAATGGGATGTAGTATTAAGTGGAAATAGCTAATGCTAAACTCTCTGTTTTCTCTTGGGGGATATAAAGCAGCACCGCTCAACCCTTCAGAATTCACTATGCTTTTTTGTACGCCACAATAGCATAGAAATGGGTATTTTTCCACCGATTGCACTCAGGTGGATAAATATCTACGGACTCAACGCTAACAAAACCTGCCGCCTTTATTGTTTCCATTTCTTTGGGCAAATGTCTGTAGTGGGAATAGTAATTGGTTTTTAATTCTTCAGAGTAGCCCGAAACTAAAACATCGTCAAAAACTCCGAATTGATTTTTTACAATTAATAATCCCCCGGGTTTAACATTCTTATAGAATCGACGATAGATTGCAGAAATTTCATCCAGATTAAAGTATTGAGAAATTCCAAACATGGTAATAATGTCGAACTCCTGATTCGATTCAAAACATGAAATATCCTTGGTAACGACTTCAACATTCGGGGCTTCTACGATATATTTAGCAAACTCCTGAAATGCTTCAACTGCCACAATCCTTTTTACGTGCTGATAGATTTTATTTACAATTAATCCTGAGCCGCTACCAAGATCGAGTATTGATGAATTAGCCGTGGCATATTTAAGTATGAATTGTGCATCACGGTCGGTAAAATCGCTGATTTTTGTAATTTTTACACTCTTTTCGTCGGGGTTGTTTTTTGCCATATTGGCAAAGAAATTTAAGGCGTCTTTATTTTTCATAAAAATTTCTACCAAGTTTTTACAAATTCGGTTACGCGTTTATAGTCGTCGTATGTATCAATATCAAAGGCTCGGATTTTTATACCTTTTATAGGCAAATGGGGCTCAATCTGTTCAAAAACATTACCGGGGGTGAATTTAACTTTTTCGCGTCTCAAACATGCGGGACCCGTCCATTCATAGTCTCCGCTTTGTCTTGAAAATCCTGTAACATTTCCTTCAGCATCGGTAATAACATAAACCGCCTCATCGGAGGTAATATCAGCATAAGCAATAAACTCGCCGGGTTCGGCTAATATTTTTTTTATGTCGTCGGGATGTACAAGCAAATCGCCATCCCATTCTATTACATATTCATTAGCATGACGGGCTCCAAGATAAAAACTTGCACCAGTTTTGGTATTAAAATAATCGTGATTGTACACAAAGATCACATTTTTCCTGTATTTCAGAACCTCATTAACCACATCTTTGGCCTGATATCCTACCACTATTCGTATATCCTCAACTTCTTTTAAAAGTTCAAGCTGCCATGCAATAATAGATCTGTCGTTAATTTTTATCAGAGCCTTGGTTTGTCCCAATCCTAAACGGCTTCCTATTCCTGCACAACTGATAATAACTGATTTAGCTGACGACATAAAGCATCTTCGTTAAAAATTAAATAATCGGTAAACGGCAATATGCTGTTAGCTGGATAGTGTGTCATGCCTACAGCTATTGAAACGTCGGCCAAACGCATGGCTTCCATATCGTTATTTCCGTCACCAACAAAAACCACAAATTCGCCTTGATCTTGGTAAAATTTAACTACTTCCTCTTTCCGCAGAATTTTTTTTATGGCTGCCACACGATTGTTTTCTACCTCAGCATACGAGGTATAGTTTTTACAACCAACCTTTTGACAGAGAGAGTAAACCCAGCAATCTAGGTTTCCGGTGGCAATAACGCACTTTTCGTTATGTTCTCGAATAAAAGCCGCCAGTTTTTCGTATAACCTTACGTTGTAAAGCAATTGATCAATTTCGCTAACGGGGAGGGTGCCTAATATGTGTACCCGCCGGATAAAACTCTCCATAAACGGTATGTTGCCTTGAATTGTTTGTTGAGTAAGCTCGGCAATTTGCTGTTCAATATGAAAGTGCGAGGCAATCAATGGCAAGGTCTCTTGCGAAGTAACAGTACCATCGAGGTCGAAAATAAACTTCATTTCTACAATTTTTTCTACTTTTCACAAAGATACGAATCAATCCCAATTTGAATCAACAAGAGTGTTTGTTTTCGGCAAATTCAATTGGGTAGTCAAATCGTCCAGAATGTTCTGAGTGGCTGAAACACCGTGAGGTGGGCGAAGGTAGTTATTTAGAAATTCTTCACGTTCATTTTTTTTCGGGTCAATCTGTTGTATAACAACTTGTTCAATGAAATCAAAAATTTCCTGAGCTTCCCGAGCATGATAACTTGCTTGCAAAGCCATCAGGCCAAACTTGTTAAATGTTTCAAAAACATGCTCGTCGCGCAGGAGAAAAAGCGCTGGTTTGCCCGTATAGCAATATTCGGAAATAAAAGATATGCTGTCGTGGATTAGAGCATCGGAACTTAAGAACAACGCAATGTAATCGCCTTCTGACAGTTGACAATAGGGGGTTGTTTCCCAACGCTCAAAATATTGATTGGTTTTTTCAACTCCCCAATCGGGATGATTGTATAATTTGAGTTTTAAAATTGGGTGAGGTTTAAAGGCAACCTGTATTTTGCCGTTGAATTGCTCTACCAAAGTGAAAAAATATTCATGGTAGGTCAGAAAATTCGAATAGCCATAATAGGTAATATTTTTCTCGAGCGTATGATGAGGTGCCCAAACAATTCGTTTACAATTAGCATCTCTATTTTTCCAGCCATCGTGCTTCGATTTAGGCCCCAAAAAGAGATCGGCTAAAGGATAACCGGATACTACAACATTTCGTGCCTTTATGTAGGAATATTCCTGTGCCATTTCTTTGTGAAGTGGAGTTTCGTAGTAGCAACGCCACACGAGGTTATGAAACAGTTGGTTGTATTGTTCCTCTTCTGCCCTAACGCTCATAATTCCATAGGGGACATACGCGGTCAAACATTGCGTAAAATTGGACACCTGATATTGGGGTAATGTTAATCTGAATGGCGAAGTAAAAAATACTATATCGGGGGTAATTGCTTGGTTCACATCCAGAAATTCGTCAGTTTCGGGGTTATAGGTTTTAATTACTTTGTATTTTTTCTCTTCAAAGGCTTTGGCCGTTCGTTCCATTTCCATAACCATTGCCTGATGCCCATGTGTAACATAGGGAATCACAACAACCACAGGATCAAACCTTGAATGCGCGGCCATTGCCTGATATAGGGAGTCGTATTTCCAGATAGAATCCTGAAAAACAAAAAATGCTACCCGATACTTCTCCTTTCCCCGAAGTTTTTCCAATACTTTTCGGTAACGTGTCTGGGTTTTAAGAAAATAAGGGGTGGCAAGCCACCCTAGAACCCAATAAACCTTTACTCTGAGTTTACCTAAAGCCTGCCTCCATTTTTTCGGCAAAAGCTTTTGTAACATTTTTTCGAGAAGTATAAAAAACCTCATGCTTATCCCGATAAAGTGGAATACATTTCGGCAAATCAAAAGTCCTCTAATGTGGCTGGAAGTTGTTCCAAAGCGCGTTGGGTTTGTTCATCGTTAGGGGCAGAACCATGCCATTTATGGGTGCCCATCATAAAATCAACTCCAAACCCCATTTCGGTGTGCATTAAAATGCAAACCGGTTTGCCCTTTCCCGTAGCTTTCTTGGCGATTGCTAAACCTTCGAGTACCGATTTCATATCATTCCCACTCATCTCAAGGACAATCCATCCAAAGGCTTCCCATTTTTGGAGCAAATTCCCGAGCGAAAGTACATCTTCAACCGGTCCGTCGATCTGTTTGCCATTATAATCCACGGTTGCAATTAGATTGTCAATTTTCCGTGCTGCGGCAAACATAGCGGCTTCCCAAATTTGTCCTTCCTGAAGTTCTCCATCGCCATGAAGGGAATAAACCAGTTTAGGATCGTTGTTTAATTTTTTTGCTAATGCCGCACCGCAAGCTACTGATAGACCTTGCCCTAGAGAACCGGAAGCCACACGAACTCCGGGGAGATTGTCGTGAGAGGTGGGATGCCCCTGGAGCCTGGAATTTATGCGTCGGAACGTGCCTAATTCTTTAATATCAAAATATCCGGAACGGGCTAAAACACTGTAAAATGCCGGGGAAATATGACCGTTCGAAAGGAAAAAAATATCTTGTCCGATACCATCCATGGTAAAATTTTTGGGGTCGTGATCCATAACTCCAAAATAGAGGGCAGTGAGAAAATCGGCACAACCGAGCGACCCACCCGGATGTCCTGATTGAACGGCGTGAACCATTCGTATTATGTCTCTGCGTACTTGTTGGGCAATCTTTTGTAGTTGTTCAATTCTCTCCATAAAATTATTTATCCAATGTTTGTAAAAACGGCTTGCACATCATCATCGTCTTCTATTCTGTCGAGAAGTTTCTCAATATCGGCCAATTGTTCTTCGGTAAACGACATGGTTGATGTTGGAATACGCTTTAACGATGCTTTTCTTACTGCAATTTTTTTCTCTTCAAGAGCTTTAGACATGGATCCGAAATCGGTATATGCCGCATAAAGATAAATAGTATCATCGTGTTGATCTATTTCCGACAGGCCGGCATCGATTAATTCCAATTCTAATTCCTCAAGGTTAATATTTTGGTTTTTATCAATTTCAAAGACGGATTTTCGTTCAAACATAAACTCGAACGATCCATTGGGTACTAAACTACCACCGGCCTTATTAAAATACGACTTTATGTTGGCAACCGTGCGGGTTGGGTTGTCGGTAGCACACTCTACCATAATTAGCACCCCATGCGGACCTTTCCCTTCATAAACAATTTCGGTGTACGCCTCAGCGTCTTTACCCATAGCTCGCTTAATGGCAGCCTCTATGTTATCTTTGGGCATATTTTGGGCTTTGGCGTTTTGTATGGCTGTGCGCAGCTTGGCATTCAAATCAGGATCTGGCCCCCCTTCTTTGGCAGCTACAGTTATTGCTTTGGCTAATTTGGGAAATAGTTTCGACATTTTATCCCAACGTCTTTCTTTTGATTCCCTGCGATATTCAAATGCTCTTCCCATGGCGTAGAATTAATTTAGTTCATTAGTTGCAAAGTTACAATATATTGGCAAACGGTATCCAACCACGCTAAAATTTCGGCCAAAACCTTAATAGGCCCTGTCGTTTCTTCCCTCGATATAGTTTATAAAAGCACGATTTACAACCTTATTCCCTCCGGGTGTTGGGTAATCGCCGGTAAAAAACCAATCTCCGGTGTCGTTGGGACAAGCTTTATGTAAATTTTCAACGGTTTGAAAAACCAATTTTACCTTGGCTTTTATACCGGGTTGTAAGATTTGTGCAATACGTTGACTTATTTCCTCATCTGTAAATGGGGCATACAACTCTTTCACGTAATTAACTAATTGGTCTTTAGGTTTATTTTCCTGTTCTTTACATTTGCGATAAACTTGGTTTATTATTGAACTTCTGCCCGTTTCACGTAAAAGTTCAATTACAGCCTGAAACGCAATAAAATCGGAAAGCCTGGCCATATCAATCCCGTAACAATCGGGATAACGGATTTGTGGCGATGAAGATACAATAACAATTTCTTTGGGTGCAAGCCGGTCGAGGATTTTTAAAATAGAGCGTTTGAGTGTAGTTCCCCGCACAATGCTATCGTCGATCATCACCAACCGGTCAACTCCGGGCCTGATGGTTCCATAGGTAACATCATATACGTGTTCCACCAACTCGTTGCGGTCGTTATCGTCGGTGATAAAGGTGCGTAGCTTAACATCCTTAATGGCTATTTTTTCAACTCGTGGACGCTCATTAATTAAAGAACGCAATTCCTCGTGACTCATCGAACCGTTTCGTTCAATAAGTTTCTCTATTTTGGTTTCAAGCATGTAGGTTTCAATCCCTTTAACCACACCATAAAATGCCGATTCGGCCGTGTTGGGAATAAAACTGAAAACCGTATTCGCCAAATCATACTCAATAGCTTTAAGAATTGGGTGCGTGAGCAATTCGCCAAGCTTTTTCCGTTCTTTATAGATCTGTTCATCCGAGCCGCGGGAGAAATATATCCGCTCGAAAGAACAGCTTTTGCGTTCGCCAGCTTTGTTGATTTCAGCTATTGAATATTCACCGTTTTTTCGAATCCATAGGGCAGAACCTAACGGGATTTCATGCACCACACTGGCCGAAACATTAAAAACGGTTTGAATCACGGCTCTTTCCGATGCAACAACAATTATTTCATCGTCGGCGTAATAACTAACGGGGCGAATTCCATTGGGGTCGCGCATAACAAAGGCGTCTCCATACCCCAAAATTCCGGCTATAACATACCCACCATCCCATTGGTGGCTAGCTTTTTTAAGCACTTCTGGTACGTCGAGATTTTTTTCAATCATTTCAGAAATTTCCCTGCGCGAATAGCCTTCTCTCTTGTATTGCTGCACCATGATTTCATTCATCTCATCGAGCCTGAACCCAATTTTCTCAAGAATGGTAACGGTGTCGCTGTAATTCTTAGGATGCTGCCCGTAGTCCTGCAATTGTTGAAAAAGTTCGTCTACATTGGTAAGATTAAAATTCCCCGCCAGTACCAGAGTTTTCGTTTTCCAGTTGCTTTCCCGCATTACTGGATGTACATTTTCAATATTGTTTTTGCCAAAAGTTCCATACCGCAGATGACCCAAAAATATCTGCCCTGCAAAATCGAAATTTTTTTTTGCATATTCAGGATTCATGGCCAGATCGTGGTTTTGGGACATGATTTCAACCACCGGACGTTTAACCATTTCAAAAGTTTCAACAATAGGTCGCGAAGAATTGGAACGAACTCTTGACAGGTATTGCTGCCCAGGTGCAGCATCGAGTTTTAAACACGCAAGTCCGGCTCCATCCTGTCCGCGATTTCGTTGTTTCTCCATCATTAAATACATTTTGTTTATTCCGTAAAGCCATGAACCATATTTTATATGGTAATATTCCAGTGGCTTTAACAATCGCAACAGGACAATTCCACATTCATGTTTAAGTGAGTCGCTCATAGTTCTTGTTTCAAAAATATTTCAACTTTTCGGGCTATAGATTCGCTGTCAATCTGGTATTTCTTAAAAAGCTCCCTAGGAGATCCACTCTCTCCAAAAGTGTCGTTGATTCCAAGGATTAACATAGGACATGGGAATTGGGTAGATAGCACCTCACTAACTGCACTACCAAGCCCTCCTAGAACCTGATGTTCTTCCACTGTTACTATCTTCCCTGTTTTTTTTGCGAAAGATAAAATTCCGCTTTGGTCTATTGGTTTAATCGTATGGCAATTGACCACCTGACATGAAATGCCACTCTGCTCAAGAATTTTAGTTGCCAAGAGGCTTTCCCATACCATGTGGCCTGTAGCAATGATGGTTACATCTTCGCCGTCTTTAAGCAATTGTGTTTTCCCTATTTCAAATTCCTGATCTGAATTTGTGAACTCAGGCACTGGCTCACGGCCAAAACGAATATAGATAGGTCCTTTACATTCTTCAACAGCTTTTTTGACTGCTTTCTCTACTTGCATAGCATCGCAAGGGGAAATGACAGTCATTCGCGGAATGGCGCGCATAATGGCGATATCTTCTAAAGCCTGGTGAGTGGCTCCATCGGGGCCAACCAATATTCCGGCATGGGCGCCACCGATGATTACCTTAAGATTGTTGTAGGCTATTGAAACTCGTACCTGATCTAAACATCGGGTAGTAACAAACGTAGCGTAGGTAGAAAAAACAGGTAATAAACCTTCAAGAGCTAAACCGGCAGCAACGGAGGCAACATTCTGCTCAGCAATTCCGAAACTAAAAAAACGGTTTGGGAATCTATCCCGAAACACCCCTAACCCAACACTAGCAGTAATGTCGGCCCCCAGCACCACAATTTTTTCGTTTAAAGTGGCTATTTCAGCAATTCCACGGCCGAAACCGTCTTTTGTAGCCCGCATGTTGTAGGTCCTAGATAAATCCATTTTCTACATTTTTATCACGAAAAAATTATTTTGGTTGTGCACTACTTCGACCAAAAATGTCACGATATTTTTTTCGTAGTTGTTCCTTAAAACTTTCATATTCGTCATTGGTAGGAACCTTTCCATGCCAGCGATTATCATTTTCGATCGATGGAACTCCATATCCCATTATGGTATTGGCTAAAATAACCGTAGGCTTGGTTCCATGAAAGCCAACCGAGTTAAAGACTTGAATAAAATCTTTAATATCGTTACCGTTGCACTGTTTAACCTCCCAACCGAAAGCTTTCCACTTTTCCGCCAGAGGTTCAAGCGATAAAACATCTTCGGTATGTCCGTCAATTTGTAATTGATTGCGGTCAACAATGGCAACCAGGTTAGAAAGTTTATAATGGGAAGCACTCATAGCTGCCTCCCATATAGCCCCTTCTTGCAATTCGCCATCTCCATGAATAGATACAACTTTGTGATTTTGTTGTTTTATTTTAGCGGCCAGAGCCATTCCCACAGCAATTCCCAATCCCTGGCCAAGGCTTCCCGATGAAGTTTCAATCCCAGGCAATTCAACCCCAAGGGATGGGTGTCCTTGCAAGCGAGTTCCAAGTTGTCGAAGAGTTTTTAATTCTTCTATCGGAAAGTATCCAGCTCTGGCTAAGGTAGCGTATAAAGCGGGCGCTAAATGCCCGGCAGATAAAACAACCCTATCCCGCAGCTCCCATCGTGGATTTTCTGGTGAATGTCTAAGTAAATTAAAATAGAGGGAAACAACAATATCCGTAACTCCGAGACTTCCGCCAAGATGGCCGCTTTTAGCAAGAGTGAGCATCTCAAGTATATCAAGCCTAACTTGGAAGGTTATATTTATAAGTTCTGAAACATTACTATCCCTTGTCATTCCGCTAAAGGTGGAAAATCAATTTCAGACTTTATTATGTAACAATTTAAAAACTCCCGAACAAATCGTTTGTAGTCGATCAGGGCACTGCTTTCATCCCTGTAATCACCAACTCTTAATTTAACAAAAGGGGGTTCGTACGATAGATAAATTCTTTCAAGTGGATAATCCGGGTAGAGAGATACAAATCGCTCTCTGACACTCAAGGCATTTTGTCGGGCAGAAGGACCATAATCGCTATAGATCTGAATGCGAAACCCTTGACTCTTAATTCGACCACTTTTCCCGGCAAGAATGGCAGCATTTATCAAACGTTCAACTGCTGGTTCGTGTTTAACCACAATTTTTCCTCCCTCGCCGGAGGCAAGATCCTCAAAAATATTTTGGGCCCGAGCCGAATAGGATGTTAAAAAATTTGCAAAAGTAATCTGCCAAAAAACGAATTGTACCTTTAACCAGCAACTCTTTGACATTTCACACAGGTTTCTCTTTTTCACAAATGCTACGGAACTGCAAAGAAACATTTTTTTTTCGGGGAAAACAAATGTCTAAAAAGGATGAATGCTTAAAACGGGTATTGGAGAATGATTCACCATCTGTTGAGCATAAGGCCCAAGCCAGATATTTTTTGTTTTTTCATTTTGCTCGGTCATAATTGCTATTAAGTCAGAATTAACCGACTGAGCATATTCAATGGTCATATTTGTAAGATTGGTTCCACGAGCTGAATTCGATATTACCTGAACATCATGACTGATTAAATACTGAATAACCTGCTCCTTAAAATGCTCAATGTTAGAAAGTTTGTCTAAACATCCTTTTTCACATATGTCCAAAACATGTACATCAGCACCTATAGTTTTAGCAAATTCGGCTATAAAGGGAACTTTTTGGCGAGTTTCAGGAGTATAGTCGATAGGTAGAACAATGGTCTTAATTTTACGGGGAAGAAAATTTTGTCGAATCGACAAAACAGGGCACGAGGAGTAATTAATAATTTTGAAGGCCGTACTTCCAAGCCACAGTTCTTCAAATCCGCTAGTACCGTGTGATCCAATAATTATTAACGACGCATCGTTGTATTTAGCCAAATTTGAGATTTCATTAAATACGTTTCCAACTAAAACCTTAGACTCAATTGCCACCGAGCTCGCTCCAGTATATTTTTTTTTCATTTCATCAATTGCAAGCTGAGCAATCGCCTGTTTTTGCTCAAGATTTTTATCTGAAAAGTACGTAAACGGGGTGCTAGAAATCTTTACAACATGAACCAATATTACCGTGGCCTTCATTTTCTCAGCAATAGGGAGAGCAAAACGGAAAGCATTTATCGAAGCCTCACTGAAATCAACCGAAACAATAATCTTTTCCATAACATACAATTTAATCTGCTAATGTAGGACAATAGTATAAAAAAACACAGGAGAGCCTTTTGACTCTCCTGCATCTTTTAATCAACACCTTTTCTCGTGTTATAACTAATTTTTAGTGCATTTGCTTTTCGAAGCTCCTGCTTTATATCGGTAACTATTCCCATTTTGACATCCTGGTCAATTTTCAGAACCGCAGTCATTAGAGGTCTTTCTGATTCACTCCGTGCTTCACGCTCACTAGCAATATAGGCCGGGATGTCACGAACTGAGGCAAATGCATCGTTTAGCTGAATTCGAGGTTCGGTTCCAAATAAACTTTGATATTTACCTAGAGGAATACCAACGTAAATATTGCTGGCCAACGATTTTCTTTCGAGTTTAGTACCTTGGCTGGCAACAGGAACAGTAACCTTTATTTTCAGTTCTGTTTCCCTCATTGAGGTACTGACCATGAAGAAGAATAAGAGCATGAATACAATATCAGGAAGAGATGCCGTAGAAATTCCCGGAACACTCTTTTTGTTACGCTTACTAAATTTTGCCATCGTTATTTCCCTCCGATATTTTTAGGTTCAGCTTCGGATATCTTCTGAGGTACGGCAGCTCGGATAGCATCCATATCTTCTTTATTAACAAGCCTATTAAACGGTACACCGAACTCCTGAATTGAAACTTCGTCCCTAACTTCGTTGTATGCAGCAACCAATACATTCTGCACTTCAATATAACGTTTATACGACGTACCCCTGTCGTTTTGTAAAGAAATAACTCCTTTACTAACAGGATATCCGTTCGGATATTTGCGTCTGAAATGGGGATGTTCAATTTTTTGTGGACTATCGGTACCGAGTACGTAATCTGGATTGGCAATCAGGATAGGTTTAAATTCAAATTCAGGCAAATCTTCCAAACGATTTGGGTTGGTGATAAATTCTTTTGCCTTGATTTTAAGCTGGGTTAAATCCATGTCCTGGCCGTTAACCAACAAGCGGTCGCTCTTGTTGATAAGTACCACGAAAATATTGCGCTTTTTAATTTTTATATCCTCCTGTTGCTTTTGATTAGGATCAGGCATTGGTGGTAAAACCCTTGCCAAACCGGTATCAACATTCATGGTTGTTGTAACCAGGAAGAATATTAATAGCAAAAAGGCAATATCCGCTGTGGAACTAGCATTTATTTCCTGTAATCCTCTACGAGCCATAAATCATTTCTTTACATGAGTGAACAGAGGTTTTAATTTTACCTGCGCAACATGCTACGTACTCCGGTGAAAACAATTCCGAATACGGCTATTGCAAAAAACAGGTAGGTAGCAATTAAACCAGTGTCAACTGCTTTAACAACACCCGGTGTAAGGTTGAACTTTTCGTAGCCTAAAAAGACAGGGATCTGTGGAGATGCAAGGATATAAGCAAAAATAAACACTCCCAATAACATACCTAATGATTTAAGGCTATTCATAGCTGTCGCCTTACTCTTGAAAAGATTTGCAACACTAAAACCGAATGTAACAAAAATACTTAGACCTACGAAAAGGTAAGTAAGTAGTGAGAAAAGTTCCAGCGAGCCGCCCAACCGCTCCATGTTCCAGGCTAATTTTTCAGCTGGTAGTACAATACTGTCTGGCATTGTTTCCATAGTCATAACGACGTAGTAGAAATATACCCCGACAGCAATGGCCAAAACCATTAATACTGCTGAAATTATGAGGGTTATTCTATTAATTTTATCAGACATGGTAATTATCTTTTACGGTTGTACTTGGTTAAAATATCGAGCAATGAAATCGATGCATCTTCCATA
Source organism: uncultured Bacteroidales bacterium (assembly GCA_937981765.1). Classification (GTDB taxonomy): domain Bacteria; phylum Bacteroidota; class Bacteroidia; order Bacteroidales; family Salinivirgaceae; genus JAAYQU01. The sequence continues at coordinate 23,695 of CALJOM010000006.1, read as the reverse complement.
TTATTTACAATAGCGTCGATTTTGTTTACCAAATAGTTGTAGAAAACTTGAAGAATAATAGCAACCACAAGACCGAACACGGTAGTGATCAACGCAACTTTAATACCTCCAGCAACTAACGACGGGCTAATGTCTCCCGCTGCTTCAATAGCATCGAACGCACCAATCATCCCAATTACAGTACCCATAAATCCAAGCATAGGAGCAAGGGCGATAAACAACGATATCCAAGTTAGACCTTTTTCAAGTTGACCTGTTTGAACACTCCCATAGGAAATAACCGACTTTTCAACTACTTCTAAGCCTTCATCCATACGACTCAAACCCTGATAGAAAATAGATGCAATTGGCCCTCGTGTATTACGACAAACTTCCAATGCACCATCAACTCCTTTTTGCTCAAGAGCTTCTTCTACATCTTTCAAAAGTTTTTCGGTGTCTACTGATGCTAGGTTCAAATAAATAATACGTTCAATGGCCAATGCCAAACCAAAAATCAAACAGAGCAAAACAACCCCCATAAAACCTGCACCACCCTCAATGAACTTAATCTTTAGTTGTTGGTGGAGTGCAGATAATCCTTCATCTTCTGCTGCTGCAGCAGTTGCAGATTGTTCTTGGGGTTGAGTTGCCGGCTGAGCTTGTTCCACTTTAACCTCGTCCTGAGCCTGATTCTCCTGGGCTTTTAGATTGCTTACTCCAATAAATAGCAATCCGGAAATACTTAATAAGGCAAGTAATTTTCTCATGGTTCTTAATTTAATGTTTGTTGGTTCAAAGATAATAAAAATTTGTTGCGGAGAGAGTGGGATTCGAACCCACGATACCCTTTTGGGGTATACACACTTTCCAGGCGTGCGCCTTCGACCACTCGGCCATCTCTCCTTTTTTCAATCGCAAATTAAGCACTTTTTTTTTTAATTTTTATCATTCACCAACATTTATTTCGCCACTAAGTGAAATTTTTAATTTCTCTTTTATCAGTTCAACATCACTGTAATTTCCAAGTAAAAACATCATTTTTGCTATGGCAGCTTCTGTTGTCATATCATAGCCGCTCACTACCCCGGCATTTAATAATGCAATTCCTGTTTCGTAGCTTTTCATATTTACACTTCCGGCGCGACACTGAGTAATGTTTAAAACAACCACTCCGCGTTGACATAACGTCTTAATAACATTCAAAAACTCTGGGCACGTAGGTGCATTACCCGACCCAAAAGTTTCTAATACAATTCCCCTCAATTCAGGGATATTTGTCATTTGACGGATTATATCCGGTTTTATTCCAGGAAAAATTTTAACTATCATCGCATTAGTATTCACTTTTGTGTTTACCTGTAGTTCGCCTTGAGAGTAAAGAATATTTTCCCTAAAATAGTGAATGTGTATTCCTGCATGTGCCAAAGGTGGATAGTTTTCACTAACAAAGGCGTTAAAATGCTCGGCGTTGTTCTTTGTTGTTCGATTCCCTCTGTAAAGTTTTGTTTCAAAATAGATAGCTACCTCGGGAACAATCGGCCCTCTGTCATCTCGAGCTGCAGCTATTTCAATAGCTGTAATCAAATTTTCCTTCCCATCTGTTCGTATTAATCCAATGGGCAATTGAGAACCGGTGAGAATAACGGGTTTTTGTAAATTCTGAAGCATAAAACTTAATGCCGAGGCAGTAAAGGCCATTGTGTCGGTACCGTGCAGAATAACAAAACCATCAAATTTGGCGTAATTATCGGCAATCATCAGGGCCAACCTTCCCCAAATTTCCGGATTCATATCTGAAGAATCTATCACTGGGTCGAATGTTATTATCTCCAGATCGACCCCTAACCTGTTAAGTTCAGGCACTTCATTCATTATTTGTGTAAAATTGAATGGCTTTAACGCTCCGGTTTTTGGATTGGTAACCATTCCAATGGTTCCACCGGTGTATATCATTAAAATTTTAGGTTTTTGCATATTTTACAGCTTTATGGGTAAACGAAAAAGATCTATGGCATTCTGTGTAACTATTTGAGAAACATCCTGGTTTTTTATTTCCGAAATCTTGCGAACTATCAAAGTCAGATATGACGATTCGTTGCGTTGTCCGCGATAGGGTACTGGCGCTAAATAGGGGCTATCGGTTTCTACTAAAAGAAGTTCATTTGGGATGTTTTTAACAATTTCTTCCATTTTCGCGTTTTTAAAAGTCACCACCCCTCCAATTCCAAAATGCATCCCTAGTGATATTATCTTCTCAACATCAACCATCTTGCCTGAAAAACAATGAAACACACCTCTTAATTTCAGGCCTTTGTATTGGTTTAAAACTTCAAATATTTGGTTTAACGAGTTTCGGGCATGAATTACCAATGGCAAATTGTATAGTAAACTCCACTCAATTTGTTGTTTAAAAGCTGCAACCTGATATTCGAATGTAGAAGCGTCCCAATATAGGTCTATACCTGTTTCTCCAATGGCAACAGCATTTTGATTTACTATGATTTTCTCTATTTCTGCCAGCTGAATTTTGTAATCCGACTTGACATTGGTAGGGTGCAGTCCGGCCATTGGAAGGCAATATCCGGGAAATTCTTGTGTCAATCGAATCATTGGGCCTATTGACGCCATATCGATATTCGGCAACAATATTGCCTTAACACCAACCTGTTGAGCCCTCTGAATAGCCTCCGGATAATCTTGGTCGAACTGAGGTAAGTATAAATGTGAGTGGGTATCGATCATAGATTAATTTTTTCGATATAAATTCCCCGGCAAAGCAGTTATTATGCCTTTGAATTCCAATTGTAGTAAGGTTGATGAAACCTGGTGTATTGGAATCGACAATTTTGCAGTGAGATAATCCACGGAAACCGGTTTATCGTCTTCAAACAAATCATACAGAGCCTCCTCTTCTGGCGTTAACTCAGGGAAAAGTCTCGGATGGCATAAAGGCTGGTTTTTTGAGGAAACATCCCAATTCATGCCGTATTCAATATCCTGAAATGTTTCACATAAAGCAGCCTTGTTACGTTTAATCAACATATTACAACCGGCTGAATACTGATCATCTACCTTTCCCGGTACAGCAAAAACATCTCGATTATACCCGTTAGCATACTCTGCCGTTATGAGAGCTCCGCCGGTGATTCCCGATTCTGCCACCAAAACGGCATCACTCAATCCGGCAATTATTCGGTTGCGACGGACAAAATTCGATTTCTCAAAACTTGATTTATGTCCAAACTCAGTAACGAGCACTCCACCCTCTCGAAGTATCTCATCGGCAAGAGTTTTATGCTGGGCTGGATAAATTTTATCCAATCCATGACCGAGGATACCGGCCGTAGGTATCTTATTTTTTAAGGATGCACGATGAGCTATCGAGTCAACACCATAGGCCATACCGCTAATGATAGTGATATCGTGCCCCCTTTCTTTTATTTCTTCAACAATTTTTTCCACCATTGTTTTTCCATAATACGTGGCATGGCGAGTTCCAACAATGGCTATTGTTTTTTTCTTTTGCAAACACTCCAATTTCCCTTTGACATAAATAACAAGCGGAGCATCAGGACACTGAGCCAGACGTTTTGGATAATGATTATCGAGAAATCCAATAATTTGAACCGACGATTTTTGGCAGAATTCCAATTCCTCTTCAGCATTCTGTAATCCCTTTTGAAAATCAATCCTCTGAATACTTTCGGTGCCAAATCCGGGTATGGACTCAAGTTTAAACTTTTTTTGTCTAAAGACTTCCTGCACGCCTCCGCTGTAAGATATTAAACGGCGAGCCGTTACTGGTCCTAAATAAGGTGTTAACGATAGGGCTAAGAGATATTTGATTTCTTCCATTCCAACTTTTTTGGGGTTACAAAAATACAAAATGACTTTAGCACTAAAGCGATTTTTACAAAAGATAAACGATTGGAAATCGTACTAAATAATATCTTAACCAAAATCCCATTAAATATTAACACCGTGCAAAATAGTATTAACATTGGTTACAACCAAATAAATTAATTTTATCATAAAACACACATAATGTGTTTTTTAAAATTTTATACAGTTCATTTTTACACTAATTGTTGACAGCCGAAACAAATTTACCAACAATTTTTCAATAGTTTTTTTATTAGCCACAATATGTATCTGCCTGTTTTTATGACAATTAACAACCTAGGTGGAAAACAACGTTAGCTATTATACGCCTTTCGATAGTTTATCAGGAATTAAAATTTCAAAGATGTAAATATCTTTGCCATGAGCGTTAAGTGGTCTTTTCAAGGAATTAAGCAATGCTCGGTAGTGTAGTTTTTTCATAGTGAAAAAAGGGGGCTCTCGCCCCTTTTTCTATTTTACTGCTGAACCATTTTTTACAACGGCTTCGGGTTTCACAAATATCAGTTTTCCGTCTGCATCTTCTGCCATAAGAATCATACCATGCGATACAATACCTCTTAGTTCTTTCGGCTCAAGGTTTACCATTACAACAACCTGCCTACCAACAATCTCTTCTGGTTGATAATATTCGGCAATCCCAGAAACCACAGTGCGTCTATCAATTCCTGTGTCGATGGTTAACTTGAGCAACTTTTTAGCTTTGGGAACCCTTTCTGCTTCAAGAATAGTTCCAACCCGTAAATCAATTGCTGCAAAAGTTTCGTAAGAAACCGATAGCAAACTTTCCTTCACCGGCGCATTTTGGAAAAGGTTACGCTGCTTAATTTCCCTTAGGCGAAGTTGTTGTTTTTCAATAGCTTCGTCCTCAATTTTATCAAAAAGCAATTCGGGCTGTTCAATTTTGTGATTTTTGGGTAAAATATCGATTTGCCCAGCTTTTTCCCATTCTATATTTTTAATATTCAATATGTTACGGAGTTTTTTGCAACTGTGGGGCAAAAAGGGCTCAAGAATAATGGATAATCCAGCACTAATTTGCAATGAAATGTATAGAATGGTTCCCACTCTATCTGGGTCTGTTTTCCAAAGCTTCCAGGGTTCAGTTTCCGTAAGATATTTATTTCCTATTCGTGCCATGTTCATGGCTTCGCTTAAAGCCTCCCTGAAGCGGAAATTCTCCAATGAATGTTCTACTTTATGACGAATTTTAGTTAACTCATCAATTATATTTTTATCAGAGTCATTGAATGTTGAGGGCAAGGGAACAGAGCCTTCAAAATATTTATGGGTTAAAACCATTGTGCGGTTAACAAAATTTCCGAAAATTGCCAACAGTTCGTTATTATTGCGGGCTTGAAAATCCTTCCAAGTAAAATCATTATCCTTGGTTTCAGGAGCATTTGCAGTTAGCACATAGCGTAAAACATCCTCTTTGCCGGGGAAGTCGGCTAAATACTCGTGCAGCCATACCGCCCAGTTTCTAGATGTGGAAATTTTATCGCCTTCAAGATTTAAGAATTCGTTAGCCGGTACATTATCGGGCAGAATAAAACTTCCCTCGGCTTTTAACATGGCTGGGAAAATAATGCAATGAAATACAATGTTATCCTTTCCAATAAAGTGGACCAATTTGGTTTCGAGGTTTTTCCAGTATTTTCCCCATTCCGGTGTTAATTCTTTTGTGGCGGAGATATAGCCAATCGGCGCATCGAACCAAACGTAAAGCACCTTGCCTTGAGCTCCTTCCACAGGAACCGGGACTCCCCAATCGAGGTCGCGACTTACGGCTCGTGGCTGTAATCCGGCATCGAGCCACGACTTACATTGTCCGTAAACATTTGGGCGCCACTCTTTATGTTCCTCCAAAATCCAGCGTTCTAACCATGGCTGGTGTTGATCTAATGGAAGGTACCAATGGCTTGTAGATTTTAATATAGGTTTTGCCCCAGAGATGGTGGATCTGGGATTAATCAAGTCGGTTGGGTTGAGTGTTGACCCACATTTTTCGCACTGATCACCGTAGGCTGATTCGTTACCGCATTTAGGGCATTGTCCAACAATATACCTGTCGGCTAAAAATTGTTTTGCCTCTGGATCGTAGTATTGTTCCGACGTTTGTTCAATAAATTGCTGATTATCATAGAGCTTGCGGAAAAATTCCGAAGCAGTTTGATAGTGCGTTGGGCTAGTGGTTCGCGAATATATATCGAAAGATATCCCAAACTGCTCAAAGGAATTTTTTATGAGGTTATGATATTTATCAACAACTTGCTGAGGCGTTACTCCTTCTTGTCGAGCTTTTATGGTTATAGGCACTCCATGTTCATCGCTCCCGCATATAAAAAGGACATCGCAATTTTTTAGACGAAGATAACGAACATAAATATCGGCGGGAATATATACGCCGGCTAAATGACCAATGTGTACTGGTCCGTTGGCGTAAGGCAAAGCCGCAGTTACCAGATATCGTTTAAATTTCATATAAATATGTCTATTCTACGGTTACTGATTTTGCAAGATTTCGGGGTTGATCAACATTACAGCCTCGCATTACTGCAATATGATACGAAAGTAGTTGAAGGGGAACAACTGTGGTTAAGGGGCCAAGAAATTCCATGGTTTCGGGAATCTCAATCACATGGTCGGCCATAGAAGATATGGTGGTGTCTCCCTCAGTTACAATGGCAATGATTTTTCCTCGCCGTGCCTTAACCTCTTGGACATTGCTCACAATTTTTTCGTAACTTTTATCCTTGGTGGCAATGAAAACCACAGGCATATTTTCATCAATCAAGGCTATAGGCCCATGTTTCATTTCCGCAGCTGGATATCCCTCCGCGTGAATGTAACTGATTTCTTTAATTTTAAGGGCGCCTTCCAAAGCTACTGGGAATAAATATCCCCGTCCCAAATATATAGAGTTGGTGGCTTCTTTATATATGGCGGCTATCTCCTTTATTTCCTGATTCTTTTGAAGAATTTTCTCAATTTTATTAGGAACGTCGCGCAATTCCTCTACCATTTTATTAAACATTTCCGTGGTGATATGTCCACGTCGATGACCAAGAATCAAGGCCATCATGGTCAAAACAGTGACTTGTGCAGTAAATGCTTTAGTGGAAGCTACACCTATTTCCGGTCCAGCGTGGGTGTAAACCCCGGCATCAGTTTCTCGGGGGATTGAACTACCAACAACGTTGCAAATTCCTAAGACTGTAGCTCCCTTCTCTTTGGCAAGCCGCACAGCTGCCAACGTGTCGGCGGTTTCGCCACTCTGACTAATGGCAATAACAATATCGTCTTGGTTAATTATTGGATTTCGGTATCTAAATTCTGAAGCGTACTCTACCTCAACAGGGATTCGTGCAAAGTCCTCCAGAAGATACTCTCCAACTAACCCAGCATGCCACGATGTGCCACAAGCAGCAATAATGATCCGACGGGCATTGGTAAGTTTGTCCATTACAGCAAACAATCCTCCCAAACGAATATCAGTATTGTCTGGAGCAATTCGTCCACGCAAAGTGTCCATGATAGAGCGGGGTTGCTCGAAAATTTCTTTCAACATAAAATGATCAAAACCCTGTTTGTCAATATCGCCTATTTCAATATCCAGGGTTTGGACTATCGGAATTTGCTCCTCGTTTCCTAATGTTTTTAAAGAGAGCTCGCAACGTTTTATGATGGCAATATCGTTATCGTTAAGATAGATTACACTGTTGGTATATTCAACAATGGGTGTGGCATCGCTAGCTATAAAATATTCTCCTTTTCCAATTCCAATTACTAATGGACTACTTTTCCGAGCAGCGATTAATTTATCGGGCTCATCAACACAAAAAACAACGATTCCATAAGCTCCGATTACTTTGTTTAAGGCATGTCGAACAGCGGTTTCTGCATCGATACCCCCTTTAAGGTAGACGTACTCGATCAGATTAACTAATATCTCGGTATCAGTTTCGGACCGAAATGTATAACCGCGGTCTTTCAGGCGCTTTTGCAATCGTGAATAGTTCTCAATTATGCCATTATGAATTAGAAAAAATTTCCCGTTCATCGACATATGCGGATGGGCATTAACATCATTAGGTTCACCATGTGTAGCCCAACGTGTATGTCCCATTCCGACGTAGGCCTCGGTGTTAAGAGCATTCAAACTATTCTCAAGGTCGGAAACTTTCCCCTTTTGTTTGTACAAAATTGGTTGGTTATTGCCCCAAAGAACAATACCGGCACTGTCGTACCCTCTATATTCTAATCGTTTTAAACCGTTAATAATTATGGGATATGCTTGCCGCTTCCCTATATATCCAACTATTCCACACATTTTTATAAAGATTATTGTGAACGGATAATTCTAAGTTGAGGACGAACAGTAAGTTCTGGATGTTGACTGCCAGCAATAACACAACGGTTAGGCTTTGTTAGAGGACTAACAGTATAGATAACCAATTCAACGGAGGGTTTACGTGCTAAAACAGCATCGTATAAAAGTTTATTAATTTTGATATGGTAAGCATTGGTAGTAACCTGATAATTTTCCGGTGCAGTGGATACACCTCCCTGAACCTGATAATCGGGCGTAAATACCTCTTTACCGTCTTTGATCATTTTCACCATAATTTGTGTTGGTGGTAAAAATCGCGCTGTATCACTTTCGGGGGCAAGGTAAAGAGTCAATAAAGCCGAATTAATGGCCCAGGGATCATCGCTGAATAAGGTATTTAATCCATCAATGCGTACTTTAGTTGCTAGCCCATTCATCCCTTGTAAAAACGACATGGTAGAAAAAGAAGTGTCTGTTAGGGCTGTTTGAACCTGTGTATTTTCGTAGTTATGGTCAAATATTGTAAAACGCCGGGTACGAGTCTGTTTCAAAAGATAATCAAAAAACAGAGTGTCGGTATTATTTTTAAAATGAAGACGTAAACAAGTTGTTGATTGATTAAAGTCGATGGTAATAATATTCCCGTTAGGACTAACTTTCTCTGCCTCAACAATTAATCCCCTAAAATATTGATTGAACAGCGAATCGGAGCTAATGTAGGCAGTATCTTGCAACAAAGTTGTTGCAAATTGATTATTAAGTCGAATCGATAACCGTACGGAATCTTTAGTATTGAATTTTACTACCTGCTCACCAAGAAGTTGCCCTTTATATTCATTAAGAGTGGAAAACGTCACAACGGCACTATCCAAATCTTTAAGTGATTTTCCTTCTGCAACGCGGTAAACTCTAACGGTATGCAATGCCGATGAATCAAGTCCATAGTATCCACTTCTTTCGGTAAGCTTCAGCACGACACTGTCTGCTACAGGATTGGTTCCTAAATTAATTACTCTCGATTTAGGTAACAACTCAAAGGCTAACGCTGCGCGACTATGACCAAAAACAGGGTCGGCATAATCTCCAAGCAACCCAATACTCGCGTTATCAAGAAGAATACTGTCGGCTCTCTTGGTAGTAAGCTGAATTGTCGATATAGTATCGAAGCGAACAATAAACTTGTTATCCTGAAGATCAAGCCCGATAATAGTATCCTCTCGATTACAGGCGATAAAAAACTGTGCAATAATTATTGCGGCGAATGAGAATTTGTGCATAGAAAGGTTGTTAAAACTGATCGTAGAATTTCTTTAATTCTTCAACGTTTGTTTGAGGATTTAAGTATTCCAACATTGGTTTTTTCGAAACTTTTGCGTATTCCAAAACGGCCGGATCAACACTTTCTTCGCCGATAATTATGGCATCGACTGTGTCGATCAATGTTTTCATCACGCTATGATAATCTGTATTTTCGGTTAACCACTTTATTGCGTTGCCTGGAATATTTTCAGCAAGAAGTTTTTCACCAAATTTTGGATCTAATGAACCGTTAAAATTGTCGTTATATAAAGAAACTACGAGTTTTGAATGATCGAAAAGTGGATTTTGGTTTAAAACGTATCGAATCATTAAGGGTAAAACCAAAGTAAACCATCCATGACAATGAATAATATCCGGCGACCAACGCAATTTCTTAATTGTTTCAATTACTCCACGGGCAAAGAAAATTGAACGCTCATCGTTATCGGTGAATGATATACAATTTTCATCAGTCAAAATAGCTTTGCGGTTAAAGTAATCCTCATTGTCGATAAAATAAACCTGCATACGGGCAGACTGTATACTAGCTACCTTAATAATTAAGGGATAATCGGTATCATTGATCACAAGATTCATCCCACTGAGACGAATCACTTCGTGTAGTTGGTTGCGCCGCTCATTAATACACCCAAACTTTGGCATAAATGTTCTTATTTCTTTGCCTTGTTCTTGCATCAACTGGGGTAAGTAGCGGCAAGTGTTAGCTATGGGGCTTTCGGGTAAGAAGGGATAGATCTCCTGAGCAACATAAAGTATTTTCGCATTTCCCATATCAGTCCACTATTTTGTAAATTTTACAAATATACTACTTTTTCAGGTTCGTTCAACAGGGTTCTCAGTTTCCCTAAGCCTATTGAGTATATCCCTATCGCTCAGAAAAAATCGAGAGACCTTATGCAAGGTCTCCACACATTTTATTCCAAAGTTTTTTTAATTTCAATTTCCTCGAAAGCCTCTATAAAATCGCCAACTTTTATGTCGTTAAACTGATGAATGCTAATACCACATTCTAGTCCGCTTATAACTTCTTTTGCGTCGTCTTTGAATCGTTTTAGCGAGCTGATATTGCCAGTGTAAACTACAATACCGTTCCGAATTACTCTTACTTTACTATTCTGCTTTATCTTCCCCTCTCGAACAATACATCCGGCAACAGTACCAACTTTTGTAATCTTAAATACTTCCAAAACTTCCGCTGAACCAAGAATTTGTTCTTTAATTTCAGGAGAAAGCATCCCTTCTATTGCGTCTTTGATTTCATTGATAGCATCGTATATAATTGAATATAGCCTGATGTCTATCTGCTCAGACTCTGCTAATCGTCGAGCTGCAACAGACGGACGTACCTGGAATCCTACAATAATAGCGTTTGAGGCTACAGCCAACAAAACGTCAGATTCTGAGATCTGCCCAACAGCTTTATGAATAACATTAACCTGAACTTCCTCATTGGAAAGTTTGAGTAGAGAGTCAGTCAAGGCTTCAACAGAACCGTCAACGTCACCTTTAACAATAATATTCAATTCTTTAAAGTTTCCGATGGCAATTCTGCGACCAATTTCATCGAGCGTAATGTGCTTACGGGTTCTAAGCGATTGTTCACGCAGCAATGTTTCTCTCTTGAGCGCAACTTCTTTAGCCTCACGGTCGGAGTTCATCACGTTGAACTTGTCTCCGGCCTGTGGGGCACCGTCAAGTCCTAAGATTTGAACCGGCATCGATGGCCCGGCTGAAGTGACTCGTTGCCCGCGTTCATTGAACATGGCTTTTATGTGCCCGTAATGAGTTCCCGCCAGAACAATATCTCCAACTCTGAGGGTACCATTTTGAACTAAAACCGTTGAAACGTAACCACGCCCTTTATCCAATTCGCTCTCAATAACAGTTCCAACCGCTTTTTTCTTAGGATTCGCCTTAAGGTCGAGCAATTCAGCCTCAAGCAAAACTTTTTCTAATAATAAATCAACATTAAGCCCTTTCTTGGCACTAATATCTTGCGATTGATACTTACCGCCCCATTCTTCAACAAGGAGATTCATATTGGCAAGCTCCTCTTTGATCTTGTCAGGATTGGCATTTTCTTTATCAATTTTGTTAATGGCAAAGACAATTGGGACTCCGGCGGCTTGGGCATGGTTTATTGCCTCTACCGTTTGAGGCATCACGTGATCATCGGCGGAAATAACAATGATTGCGACATCGGTAACTTTAGTACCTCGGGCACGCATGGCTGTGAACGCCTCGTGGCCAGGGGTGTCGAGGAACGTTATTGTTTTACCGTTTGGCAATTCAACGCTGTAAGCTCCTATGTGCTGTGTAATACCCCCAGCTTCGCCAGCAATTACGTTAGATTTCCGTATAAAATCAAGCAGAGATGTTTTACCGTGGTCAACGTGCCCCATAACCGTAACAATCGGAGGTCTTGGAACCAAATCTTCCGGGGTATCCTCTTCCTGGTCTTTTATGGCTTCGATAACCTCAACTGCCACAAATTCTACTTTGTAGCCAAATTCATCGGCAACTAATGCAATCGTTTCAGCATCAAGTCTCTGATTTATCGATACAAAGAGCCCCATATTCATACAGGTGGCAATTACCTGCGTTACAGGAACATTCATCATTGTAGCCAAATCGTTCACTGAAACGAATTCGGCTACTTTTAGTACGTTTTTTTCAACTTCTTGCTTCTCCAGGCCTTTATGTTGGAATGCCTCACGCTTTTCCTTTTTGTATTTAGAGGACTTGGTTTTTGTTTTGGCCGTTAAACGGGCTAATGTTTCTTTGATTTGTTTTGTAACATCCTCTTCGTTTACTTCTGGCTTAATAGGCGATTTCTTACGTATAGGTGGTGCTACAACTTTTTTACGGTCTTCACGTTTATCCTTATTAAAACCGCTTGCCGGTTCTCTTCTATCAAAACCTCCCGTATCAGATTTCTCAGGTTCGAGTGGTTCTTTTTCAAATTTCTTAATGCGTTTCCGTTTCTTTTTCTTTTTCTTTTTATCGAGGTCCTCTTGGGTTACCAACTCGGGCTTTTTACGTTTTTCTTCCGGTAACTCAATTTTACCAATAACTGTAGGTCCCGACAGTTTTTCGTATTTAGATGGAATAAAATTTTCATCTACCGCCGGCTTATCAGCAAGCTCAGTAATTTCTTCTGTTGAAGGAGTTGGGTCAACAGAGGGTTTCTCGGAAGGTTCTTTTTCATCTTTTTCCTCTGTAACTTTCTTTTTTGATTCTAAATCAACTTTGCCAAGAATTTTTGGTCCAGGGACAACAGGTTTTTCGAGCTTTATTTCATTCTCAACTTTATCCTCATTTACAGCATTTACGGAATTCTCCTCATGCGAAACAGGTGGCACCTTAATTTCAGACTTTTTCTCCGTTTCTTTTTTATCCAAATCGATTTTCCCAACAACTTTGATTGATGGCTTGTTTTCTTCAGCTGATTTAATTGTTTCACGTGTTGGATGATTGGTGAAATCAGTTATTCGCACAATATTTTCATCCTCTACGGAATCATCTTTTTGTGATATTCCAGTTGTTGTGATTTTGGGCTGAAACTTTGGTGATGTATTTTTTTCTGTTTCTTTCTTCAAATTGCTATCCGAAGCATACTCTTTGCTGAGAATAGCGTACATATCGTCCTCAATACGGGTGTTTGGATTATTTTCAACATGAAATCCTTTTTTTTCAAGGAATTCTACAATAGTTCCAATACCCACATTGAACTCTTTGGCTACTTCTCTAAGTCTTGGTTTCTTTTTGTCAACCATAGTTTGGTATTAAGTGTAATTTTTTCTGCTAAGTTAGTGGATTTTCCCCATTATTCAAATTCGGCTTTTAGAATCCGTATGACATCTTGGATGGTTTCTTCCTCAAGATCAGTTCTACGGGCAAGCTCGTCGGGTGGGATACTAAGAACGCTCTTCGCAGTATCGCAGCCTATAGATTTGAGAACATCAATGATCCAGCCCTCAATTTCATCCTTAAACTCTTCGAGGTTAACATCCTCTTCATCGATTTCAATATCATCGCGATAAACCTCTATTTCGTACCCGGTTAACATTGACGCTAACTTTATATTAACGCCGTTTTTCCCGATTGCCAAAGAAACTTGATCGGCGGGCAAATATACCTCAGCGACTTTACTTTCCTGATCAATGTTAATAGATGTAACTTTTGCTGGGGTTAATGCACGTTGGATAAATAGTTGTGTATTGTTTGTCCATGGAATTACATCGATATTTTCGTTTCTGAGTTCCCGAACAATCCCTCGAATTCTAGACCCTTTCATTCCAACGCATGCTCCAACAGGGTCTATACGGTCGTCGTAAGATTCTACGGCAACCTTGGCTCTTTCACCCGGAATTCGGGCAGCTTTTCTAATAGTTATCAAACCGTCAAAAATTTCGGGAATTTCCATTTCAAAAAGGCGCTCCAAAAATTTTTCATTGGTTCTGGATAGAATTATTCGGGGGCTACCGCCTTTGAACTCAACTTTTAAGACAATCGCCCTTACTGTATCCGATTTCTTAAAAAAATCTCCGGGTATTTGTTGGTCTTTTGGCAAAATAAGCTCATTTCCTTCTTCATCAAGCAGTAGTATTTCGTTTTTCCAGACATGATACACCTCAGCAACGATAATTTCACCAATTCGCTCTTTGTATTTATTATAAGTGTTTTCCTTTTTGAGTTCTTGAAATTTTGTAGCTATATTTTGTTTAATTGCCAGAATGGCTCTTCTTCCAAAAGAGGAAAACTCAAATGCACTTGAAACTTCTTCGCCAATCTCGTAGTCTTCCTGTATTTTCCGCGCTTCACTTAACGAAATTTGAGTATTGGGATCGGTAAGTTCATCATCGGAAACAACAATACGATTATGCCAAATCTCAAAGTCGCCGCGATCCGGATTTATTATGATATCGAAATTATCACTACTCCCAAATTGTTTGGTGATATGATTCCGGAATACGTCCTCAATAACACGCATTAATGAACTGCGATCGATATTTTTTTGTTCGCGGAATTCAGCAAATATGTCTGCAAAATTAAACGCTTCCATAGTATATGTTATTTAAAATTAATGACTTCTGAGGCTTTTTTAATATTTTCCCACAAAATATATTCGTTAATATCTTCAACATCCGTCTCCTGGGATTTTTTTCTGCTCTTAGAAACTTTTTTTGTCACAATTATTCCGTTATCTGCAACGCTACAGAGCAAACCAGTAATTTTTCTTCCATCTTTTAAAACAATATCAATGGTTTTTCCTATAGCTTTCTGGTATTGTTGTCTAACTTTAAATGGGCTGCCGATTCCAGCAGAAGAAACTTCAAGGGAAAAATCCTCTATATCCCTGTTTAAATTTTCTTCAATAGCACGAGAAAGGATTATGCAGTGATCAAAAGTAACACCTTTTACGTCGTCAATGTAGACCACAATGGTGTTACCAGGTTTTACCAAAATATCTACAACAAAGGTGGATGTTCCACGCAGTTGTTCAGTAATAATGGCTTCTATGTGCTCTTTTGTAATCATTTTAGGTAATAATTAAGGGGACGAATGTCCCCCTCGCGCTTCTCTAAAATTATGGTGCAAATATAGTGTTTTTTTTCCAAAAAACCTATTTATAAGAATTTCAAATATTTTTAGCGAATTTTACGTCGCATTCCAGATCCTACAGATTCTTTAATCCTATTAAACTTAACGGCAACCATAACCTCGTGGCTTCCGGAACCGAATTTACGAAGTTGGCTTAACATTATATCGTAAGAATATCCAACATAAAGCATATCCTGGTAGTTGTAACCTCCCATAAGACTTATGGCATCTCCTGTTCTCCAGGATAGACCTCCCCAAGCCATTTTTCTCCAAATCCCTTTAACATTTAAGTCCATCTGCAACGGAGCTCCGCGTACAATTTTAAACATGGAAGCACCTTCCACATCAATATCCCGATTAATATTGTAGCGATAACCGCCCATAATAAAGATATGATTATTTAGGCGCGCTAACACCTTTTGATTATAATCTTCAATAATTTCAATTTTATTCATAAATAGTTGATTCATGCTAACTCCAAAATAAAACTGAGAGTTGTACGCATAGACTCCAAGATTTGCATCGGGAAGGTATTTGACAAAGGTTTGTCCATGCAGCTCAACCGCAGGCTCCGGTTCGTTGAATCGAAGAGCTGAAAGATCAATCTTGAACTGTTTTAACCCCAAAAATGTTCCCATGGAAACTCGAATATCTTGATATACCAATATGTTGTAAGCATAGGAACCATAAATTCCTAGTTGGTTTGTAGGCCCGGTAACATCACTGAAGATATAACCTCCAAATCCCATAGGCATCGACTTATGAGGCCCATAAGCACTAAGTAGATAAGTTCTGGGAGCATCTTTTATTCCTGCCCATTGATAACGGTAATTAGTCCTGACTTGATAATAATCATAAATACCACCAATTGCCGGGTTAAATATGTAGTCGTTAAACATGTACTGAGTTAGTTGATACATCTGTTGCCCTTGGGATATCTGAATACCGGATATTAGAAGTACCGTAAACATGAATGTTATCCGTTTCATGGGTCGAATATTTAGAGTGTTTTGGTTCATTGGTTGAAAAATTTTCTAGGATTACACGATAAAAATCCCGCCCTGCATAGGGCAGGATTTTTATTATCGGATTATAGTTATTGGACCGGATAATTTCTTGGACCCGGAATCCGTAGTATAGTTAATGATGTAATAATAAGTTCCAACAGGCAAGTCTTTTCCTTTCTTACTCTTACCGTCCCAACGGAAATTCTTATCGTCCGATTCGTACACTTTCTGTCCCCAACGGTTGAAAATCTGGACACTGAAAGAGGTGAATTGATCAACACCTTGTAGCTTCCAGTAATCGTTAAACCCGTCACCATTGGGTGAGAAAGCCGATGGCGGGCTAAACTGCCCTAAAACTCTTACTAAAACTGTATCGGTACTGATACAATAGTGGTTGCGTTGCGGATATGCTTTTGTTCGAGCACGAACGGTGTAGATTGTGCTATCAATTGGCCTAACAACAATTCGGGTCCAATCGGCAGTGTTGGCAACAATACTATTGGTTTGAACAATTCCCTGAACGTTTGTATAGAGTCGTTCGCTCCAGGAATAGGTTGTTGTATCGGTTACCAAAGTGGTTACTTTAATTAACGCGTCAGATCCTACGAAAATAGCACTGAGAGGTTCGTGACCTTCAAAGTCAGTACCAAGGGTCCGATCAATTTTGAACGCAGAAGCCTGAACATTTGGCAAGTTGAAGGTATTGATAGCTAAGGAATCAACATTGAAACATCCGTTCGAATGTACCTTAACATAGATTTTATGCTTCCATGTGTCGTTGTTTGCAATAGTAAAGTATTCAACGGTATCTGGGACCACTGGCCGTACCCGGATATTATTCTGGCTGATCCAGAAAATAGAATCGGCATTCCGTCCAACTCCATTTAGGTCAAAAATGTTGTAATAGCTAAATAAGCTAACGGTGTCACCAATACAAACCGTGGAGTCTTTGGTTATGCCAAAATTACGATCCAGGCTAGCATTAGGATAAATATTGTTTTTAGCAACATCAACCAAAATCGTGTTGCTGCTTACACATTGCGGGTATGGACTATAGGACACGGTTACAGTGTAGGAACCCATGCCTACGGTAGTCGTCTGCAATGTCTGTCCATTACTCCATAAATAGGTATATTCACTAGGATCTGGCTGTATTATCCATGGTATGTTCGGATGATCTCCTGCAACAACCTCGGCACGCAAAATTCCATCCGTTGAGTTAACATTACAGCTTGGATGCTCATCAATTATAATAGACACATCCATATATGGAGCTAGGCTCTTAATCTCAACGGGTTGATAAGGAGTCACGCAATTATTTCCATCAACCACACGAACCAGATAAGTCCCTGCAGTTATATTAGCAATTGAGTTACCCGAGACTTGTGTTGCAACTCCAGTTCCTTGGTTAACAACATAAAGGGTATAAGGTGTTACACCTCCTTCAATATGGGCTGTTATTGATCCATCTGTATCGTTGTAGCAAGTTGGTCGTGTAACATCTTGTATGGAGAACAATAACTCGTCGGGTTCAACAAGAGTAGTGTCGGCCATTCGTTGACATGAAGAACTCCCGTCGGTAATGGTTAACGAATAATGTCCTGGTCCGAGATATTGGGCAATATTTGAGTTTAGCATTGGGTTGTGTGACCAGTGATAGGAAACCTCACCCTGATTACCTGTTACAATGGCGGTAATGCGCCCTGTAGATAGTCCATAACATGTCGGATGTATTACGGAAAGATTTAGCATCAATGGACTATTATCACGCATATAAATAGAATCGCTTTCAGAACATCCGTTAGAATCGGTAATAGTTACGTAATACCATCCCACCCCAACATTAATTAACCGATTATTATCCACAAAAATACTATCGGGAGACGGATATGAACTCCAAGCCGGATGAGCCCAAGCATAGGTTAGTGGACGAGCAGGAACATAGCTTGGATTAAGGTTTACAACAATGCGTCCAGTAGGGTTAACACACTCAGTCTCTTCTTCAATAAACAGGCTTATCCCCATAGACTCGGGTTGACGAATCTCGATGGTCGTAATCAGCGGAGTAAACCCATAAACGTCGGTTATGGTGAGTCCGTAAACTCCGGCGATTAGATTTGTGATGGTATTACCAACCGAGTCAACAATCCATGAGCTATGTCTCCAACGATAGGTATACGGAGCCTCTCCACCATAAGCCTGAACACTTACAGAGCCATTATTGAAACCGTAGCAAGTAACATGATTTATGAAAATCGTGTCGTAATAGATAATGCTCGGCACAACTTCAACCGAATCGCTCCAGAAGCATGGCGGAGTGTTGGAGTCTGTAACAGTAACATAATACATACCGTAGTTTAGGTTGTTTATCTGAGCGGTATTTCCAATGTTTTGTCCTAACGCATTTCTCCATTGATAGGAGTATGGTTGTACTCCTCCAACGGCATCAGCACGAACAATACCAAAATCTGCCTGGTCGCCACCTACATCGGGATAGGAGTACATCACAACATATAGAGCATCACCGGTTGGAACTACAAACGATCTCATTTGAATACAACCATTAGCATCAATTACTTTCACAAGTTGTGTCCCTTGATACAATTGTGTATTGGTGATAACGGTTGCGGTTTGATTGTATAGTGTATCGCCATTAGCCCAAATTACGGTAAATGGAGACACTCCATTTTGTATGGTTAAGGTTGCATGCCCATCGTTACGCCCTAAGCAGGTAACACTCTGAACATTCGATATAAAGAGTTCAAGATCGGTATTTGATGGCACATAGGTTATGTCGGATTTTGTACACCCAAGAAAATCAGTAACTGTTACAGCATAATAACCGGTAATAAGTTGGGTGATGTTTGCCGTTCCGTTTCCATTTATATTCATAGTGGGCTGGTCAACGTTTTGCCATATAAACGTGTATGGCTCAACACCGCCCGTAACGATAAGGCTAGCAGAACCATTAGCAAAACCACAATCAGCAGGTGTTACAGTAAATGATAAATGTATGGGATCGGGGACAATTACATCTATATGACTATTGCGCTGACAATTAACAGCATCAGTAACGTAAATAAAGTAGCGCCCTTCTCCAACATTGGTAATTTCGTTGCTGTAGCCAATTATTTCATTAGCCTCATTAAGCCATTGGAAAGTATAGGGAGCGATACCTCCTTGAACATCAGCACGAATGGAAGCATACGGAAATTCGGCACATACAACAGGTTGTGTGAATACAAAGTTTATTTGTATTGGTGGATTTTCTAGTATTGTAACATCAAAAGTAATCTGACAAGTTTCTTCGTCTGTAATGGTAGCTGTATAGGTTCCTGCTGGGACATTACTGAGTGTTAATCCTGTTTGGCCATTGCTCCAAACAACGTTATACGGAGGTGTGCCTCCTATTACAGAGATTGTGGCACTACCCGTAGCATCACCTGCGCAAGTTACGTGCGTAATGTTTTCAAGATTAGCAGCCAAAGTAGTGTTGTTTCCAAGAGCAATCTGCTGACTTACTGAACAATTATCGGCATCAGTAATCGTTAGACCATAGATTCCTGCAATGAGATTTGTGATAGAATTTCCAACGGAATCTTGTGTCCAGGCAGCATTTCTCCATCTGGCGATATATCCGAATCCGGCTCCACCAGCAATGTTTGAAACGCTTAAACTACCGTTATTTTGTCCACAATCGGGCTGGACCGTAGATAAGGTATAGGTTATCTGAGTTGGTTGACCTATAACTATTGAGATGGTTTGCTGGCAGTCAAGTGCATCAGTAACTGTTACGATATAGGTACCAGCCACAAGGTCAGTTCGGAAATTATTAGTATTGTTGTCCGGCCATAAGTAACCGTAGGGAGCGCCATTACCGCCGGTTGCTGAAAGAAGTACCAAACCGTCGTTTCCACCATAACAGGTTACATCTTGTTGATTGTCGATACTTACCAATATCTGACTTGGTTGCCCGATATAAATTTCTTCAACACGGCTACACCCAACCTCATCGGTGGCAGTAATATAGTAATATTGTCCGCCCGGCAAGGTTGCAGAGAAGTTTGCTCCAACAATGTTGTTGTGAGCATCACGCCAAATTACATCGATTACTCCGGCACCTCCTGTTACAGAAATGGTTGCCGAACCATTCCCTCCATAGCAGGTTGCATTATTAATCTGTAAAACATTGATAACAATATTGCTCTGATCAATCATGTCAACACGATGAATGGCTTGACATCCAACATTATCGATTACAGTCACGTAATAGATTCCTACTCCCAGCCCATTTACTGTTGGGTTTGTTGTTGAACCAATGGGCAATGGCCAATTGTAGGTTACCGGCGGTGTAGCATTAGTAACGGACAGAGTTACCGAACCGGTGGATAGTCCGCAAAGAGTGGGTGTTAGGGATTGGGTTGTGACAATTATAGCTAAACCATCATTTATTACAACAGAGCTGGTAGCTTGACAACCATTGTAATCGGTAATGGTGAGAAAATAAGTTCCTGCTGAAAGATTAGTAGCTTGGTTAAGATCACTAACAAATTGTCCGGAGCTATTTTCCCAATTGTATGTGTAGGGGCTAGTTCCTCCCTGAACGACAGCCAATGCTGAACCATTGGATGCCCCTGAACAAGAAACATGAGTTGGAGTAATAGAAATCGATAATGGTTCTGGTTGTGGAACGGTAAAGGTAGTGTCAACAGAACATCCGTTTTGATCGGTAACGGTAACACTCACCACCGTTCCACCGCACAAATTAATCTGAGTATCGGAATTGGATCCTGTTGACCAGGAGTAGGACATAATTGGTATTGAGCTGGAAACCAAAATCCGAGCTACGCCGTTACAATTACCATAACAATCAACAGGGGTTATCCATTGAATTTCGGTAATTTGAATATCTGATGAACTTCCAACAGAAAAGTTTTTCACAGTAAAACATCCATTGATATCCTGAACCCTAACCAAATAGTTACCAATAGCAAGACCTGTTATGGATGGACCAACTCCTATTTGGTTGTTGGCATTGTCATACCAGGTTATGGTTTCTCCACCATTACCTCCGGTAATATTCTGCACTTGTGCTGCTCCTGTAGGATTATTACACGCACTATTGGTTACAGAAACTTCAAAATCAATCGGATTAGGCTGGGTGATGGTTACAGGTTGATCGGGTACCGTACAACCGTTGTCATCGTTCACTCGCAAAATATAACTTCCGGCACCGGCAGTAAATGGATTTCCAGAGCTAATAAATTGATTGCCGGCATTAAACCAATTGTAAACATACGGGCTTGTTCCTCCGGAAACTGTAACGTTAACATTTCCATCGGCTGCACCAAAACACGATGCTGGTGTAACATTAATGTTATCAATGGAAAGCAAGGGAGGAGAGGTTATAAATACACTATCTATTTTTGTACAATTGGCATCATCGGTAACAGTCAGATAGTTCCACCCTGCAGTTAAGTTAACAGCTGTTGCATTGGTTTCACCAGAAGACCATTGGTAATAATAATTTCCTACCCCATTGGTGGCTATCACAGTAGCAGAACCTACATGACTTCCCCCATTACCAGAATTACAAAGCGCAGGAACTATATTGGTGAAGGTTAGATGTATTTCGTTTAAAATTTGTATTTGTATGGAATCGAATTTCTGACACAAATTATTATCGGTAATGGTCACATAATACCACCCTCCTGCAAGATTTGATAATGTTGGACCGTTGGCTCCTGTATTCCATGAATAAGTATAGGGAGAATTGCCTCCAGTTGCAGATATGGTCACAGAACCATTGGGAACACCTGCACACTGAACATGGGTAATTGCATCAATATTCATTTGTATATTAACATCCTGAATCACAACCTCGTGAATCACACTACAGAAATTTTCGTCAGTAACAGTCACATAGTAGGTATCTGCACAAAGATCCTCTATTGTATTAGTAAATCCGCCATTACTCCACAGATAGGTGTAATTTCCAGTGCCACCGGATACTGACACTGTGGCCATACCATTACAATATCCTTCAGGGAAAGTAGATGGAGCAAAATTCAAATACCATTTAAACAAGTATCCATTATCGATTGGGAAATTATCCGTAATATGGAGCTTCCAATCACCATTCAGTGGGCATCCAACAAGACTCGAAAAACTACCTTCTGGCAAATAATTTCCGGCTGGGATATACGACTTGTCAACATGCAAGTTGCCCCCTAGATCAGTATAAGTATATGTAGCCATTGGAACATTCTGCCAAGTATAGGTAGCATTTTGGGTGAAAATGTAAGTGTATCCAATTCCAGGAGTTAAATCGATGTCTAAAGGATCTTTAACAGGCTCTCCAAGGAACTTGCTGCCTCCACGTTTATTACTCAACATCAATTGGCTTCCGTTTGGACACTCTAAACTTATGGTAAGATCTCCTGCATAGGAATGTTCAATATTGATAGCTACCGAGATTATATCGTTTACAGATTCAACTATAGCCCCGGTGGCGAAGTCAGTATGATGAATGGTAGATGTATAGGTTACTCCTGTACCATCGGGTAAGAAAATTTGCCCAGCCTCAACAACAGGCAAACTTCCACATGACAACATGGAATCAACCAATGTTACAGTAATTGGGTCGGGTTCGATTACTGTAAGAACAGACCCTACTACAGAACAATTATTGGCGTCAACAACGGTTACTTGGTAGTTCCCAGCTGCCAATCCAGTGAAAGAGCCGTTATTTATCTGAGGTCCGCCCACTCCAATATTATAAGTTAAATCACCAGTACCACCCGTAGCTGAAATATGAATTTCTCCAACATTGCCCTGACCATAACATGGAATATTATTAATCTGCTCATTGGTAATTTGCAGGGCAGGTGGATTTATTATCGATATTGGCCCACTAACGATAGGTCCACAACTATTCTGGTCTGTAACAGATATTTGATAGTTACCGGCCGCTAAACTAGTGAAAATGCCAGTGGAGTTAGTTGGTCCCCCAGTAATTGTGTAAAACAATGTACCAGTACCACCGCTTGCTGTAACGGTTATAGTACCATTGTTTGCGTTATGACATGTAATATCTGTCTTGGCAATGTTGGTGATACTAATAGCAGGAGGATTATTAACAACCAATGTTCCGGTTATTAATGGACCGCAGCCATTGGCATCCGTAACGGTAACCTGATAACTTCCCGGAGCTAGGCCGACAAAGTCCCCAGTATTATTCGACGGATATCCACCATTAATACTGTAAGTGTATAAAGGAGTACCACCCATAACTTTAACAAAGATATAACCATCATTTAATCCATTACAGGTAACGTGATTTACCACTGGATCTCCAGAAAACTGAAGGGGTTGAGGATTTATAATAGTAATCTGATTTGAAACTGTTGGTCCACATCCGTTCGCATCGGTCACCGACACTTGATACGTCCCAGCCGATAAACCCGTAAATACTCCCGTCTGATTCGATCCGCCGCCCGTGATCGTGTACGTTAACGGAGCGGTACCTCCACTGGCCGTTATCGTTATG